>CBDDAJ010000025.1:0-4963 GCA_965224845.1 Wocania sp. | reverse complement strand
CAAATGTTTTAGGAGAGGCTATCCCTTCTTCGTTCGATAGATTAGGTAAGTTTAGAATTATTGGCCAATCGCAAATAACAGCCTCAACAATACATGCAGATATTGAGATTGATACAGATTTAGGTTTTGTAGATTCTAAACTCGAAATAACTAAGATTAATGATATCGATAATTCATCTTACAAAGGCAATATTATTTTTGAAGCATTTGATCTGGGAACTTTAATTGAAGATCCCAAAGTTGGTAATACTTCATTTAATTTAAATGTAAACGGTACAGGTTTTATTGCTGAAACTATAGACACTCAGGTAGAAGGTGATGTTTTTGATATAACTTATAACAACTATGATTATAAGAAAATTAAAGTAGCAGGAAATGTTAAGAACAAAATATTTGATGGTAATTTAATTGCTAATGATAAAAATTTACAATTAAATTTTAATGGACTTGTAGATTTTTCTGGAAGCATAAAAAAATACGATTTTACAGCTCATGTAGATTATGCCAATTTAAATGCGCTAAACTTTGTAAAGAACGATAGCATTTCGATCTTTAAAAGTAAGGTAAGAATGAATATGAATGCTAACAGTTATGATGATGCTTATGGTAGGGTGCTGTTTCAAAATACATCATATAAAAACCAAAAGGATACTTACTATTTTGATGAGTTTGCAATAAAATCAAGATTCGATAATGATATAAGGTTTATAGAAATAAATTCGCCAGATATTATTCAAGGTAGCCTTGAAGGGAAGTTTGTATTTAAAGATATAAAGAAGCTTTTTGAAAATTCGTTGGGGCATATTTACACCAATTATATTCCGCATAAAGTAACAGCAAACCAGAGCATCGATTTTAATTTTAAAATATATAATAAAATAGTTGAAGTGTTTTATCCAGATATTCAATTAGGAAAAAATACTTTTGTTCGTGGGAGAGTTGAAAGTGAAGAAGAAGCGTTTAAGCTTACATTTAAGTCGCCTAAAATTAAACTATTAGACCATTTTGCCAATAATATAGAGCTGCAAGTAGATAATAATAACCCGTTATTTAACACCTATGTAGAGGTAGACAGTATAAATACCAAATATTACAATGTATCAAAATTTAACTTAATTAATGTAACGGTTAATGATACCTTGTTTATGCGATCGGAGTTTAAAGGAGGTAAAAAAAACAACGATGTATTTAATTTAAGTTTTTATCATACCATTAATGAAGAAAATGAATCGGTGATTGGGTTTAAAAAATCTGATGTAACGGTTAAAAACAGTAAATGGTTTATTAATGAAGACAAAGATAGATTTAATAAAATATCGTTCGATAAGAAACTTACAACATTTAGCATAGACAGGTTTAAGGTTAATCATGAAACCGAAGAGATAAAGCTTTCTGGCTTTATAAAGGACTCTACTCAAAAAGATCTGAAGCTGAATTTTAAAAATGTAGATTTAGCTAAAATAACCCCAGATATAGATAGTTTGTCATTGGCAGGAAATGTGAATGGCAAATTAGATATTTTACAACAAAATGGGAGTTATTTACCTAATTCATCGGTAATAATCGACAACTTTAAAATTAATAACTTTCCTTTAGGCGCTTTTGATGCTACTATAACAGGTAATGAAGATTTATCAAATTATAATGTTAATGCTGTTATTAAAAATGATTATTCAAAATCATTTAGCGCAATTGGAGATATAAGTGTCGTGGGGAAAAAATCAAATATTGATGTGGATTTAACATTCAATGCGTTTAATTTAGAACCATTAAATCCACTACTGGATGGGGTTTTAAGTGATATTAGAGGACTTATTACAGGTGAAGCTCAAGTTGTTGGAAATCTTAAGAGACCAGACATAAAGACTACAAAGAACAAGCCACTTACTTTAAATAATGCGGGTTTTGGTATTCCTTATTTAAATGTAGATTATAGCTTTAATGATAATGCTAAGGTTGAATTAAATAAACAAAGTTTTATATTTAAAAACGTTCGGTTAACAGATACCAAGTTTAATTCATCTGGACAATTAAGTGGGGCATTAAGTCATGTAAACCTTTCTAAATGGGGATTAGATTTAAGAATAGATACTAATAGGCTATTAGTTTTAGACACTAAAGAAACAGAAGAAGCACTATATTATGGTACAGGTTTTATTGGTGGTACGGCCAGTATAAAAGGACCAACAGACGAATTGGTTATTAATGTTATTGGAGAAACCAAAAGTGGAACCGTTTTTAAAATACCACTTAGTGATGCAGAATCTTTTGGAGATAATTCATTTATTCATTTTATTACAAAAGAAGAAAAACTAGCCAGAGAGCAAGGTATAGATATAGCTTTTGAGGATGTAAAAGGGCTGGAATTAGATTTTGATTTAGATATTACTGAGGATGCTGAAGTTGAAATAATTATAGATAAAAATACTGGACATACATTAAAAGGACGAGGTATAGGGGGGCTTTTGGTAGAAATTAATACCAATGGAAAATTTAATATGTGGGGCGATTTCTCGGTTTTCGAAGGGGTTTATAACTTTGCTTTCGGCGGTTTGGTACAAAAACAATTTATTGTAGAACCAGGAGGAACTCTGGCATGGGAAGGAGAACCTTTAAAGGCCAGAATAGATATGGTAGCTACGTATAGTACTAGTGCTAACCCATCTCCATTATTAGATAACCCTATAAATAGAAGTATCCCCGTAGAATTAAAAATAAGTTTAACTGGGGAGTTAGAGCAACCTGAGCCACAGTTTGAATTTGAATTCCCTACAGTGAACTCCACAGTTAAATCAGAGTTGCAATATAGGTTAGAATCTACAGACGACAGGCAAAACCAGGCTTTATATTTATTATCTACCGGCTCCTTTTCACGAGGTTTAAACGATCTTAACTTTTCTGGAACCATTGCCGAAAGACTCAATGGTATAGTAAATGGTATTTTTTCAAGTGAAAACGGAAAATTTGATTTTGGCTTTAATTATGAGGTTGGAGAAAACCGGCCGGATTATAAAACCGATGATAGGGTAAGTGCAACCATTCAAACAAAAATTAGTGATAAGGTTTTATTTAATGGTAAACTGGGAGTTCCTGTTGGCGGTGCAACCGAAACAGTAATAGCCGGCGATGTAGAAATAAACTTTTTATTAAATGAAGAAGGGACATTAACCGCTAAAGTATTTAATAGAGAAAATAGTATTCGCAATTTTGGAGAAAAGATAGGGTATACTCAGGGCGTTGGTTTATCATACAATGTAGATTTTGATACTTTTAAAGAATTAATTCAGAGTTTGTTTAAAAAGAAACCTAAGCAAGAGGAAGAATTGTCTAAGGATTCTGAAAAGGACGATGACCATGCTTCACCAGATTTTATAACTCATAAATCATCTTCAAAAAAGAATAATTAGCAATTTTTTCAACTTTTTGTTGCATATTTTTTTACGAAATCATTTTTTTTATTAACTAAAACGTTATAGTTTAACAACTATCGTTAAAATATGACATATGTTATAAATTTATAATATTAGTTTACTAATTTTACTTCATAATTATAAAATTAATGCCAAATAAAATAAAAAAAATAGGTGTTTTAACATCAGGTGGAGATTCGCCGGGAATGAATGCGGCTATACGATCTGTAGTTAGAACCTGTGCATATCATAATATAGAATGTGTTGGTGTATACCGTGGGTATGAAGGTTTAATGGAGGGTGATTTTAAACCTATGGACGCCAGAAGTGTAAAAGGTATTATAAATAAAGGAGGCACAATATTAAAATCGGCACGTTCCAAAGCGTTTAGAACTAAAGCAGGTAGACAACAAGCCTATAATAAATTAATAGAAGCAAATGTTGGTGGTTTAGTTGTTATAGGAGGCGATGGATCGTTTACCGGAGCACTTATTTTTAATCAAGAATTTGACTTTCCAGTAATGGGAATACCAGGAACTATAGATAATGATATTTTTGGTACATCTCATACTTTGGGCTTTGATACAGCACTTAATACCGTTGTAGATGCTATTGATAAAATACGTGATACAGCCAGTTCGCATAATAGACTATTCTTTATTGAAGTAATGGGTAGAGATGTTGGTCACATTGCATTGAATACAGGAATTGCTGGTGGTGCTGAAGAAATTTTAATACCAGAAGAAGATTTAGGTTTAGACAGATTAGTTGAATCTTTAAATAAAAGTAGAAAATCTGGAAAAACCTCAAGTATTGTTATTGTAGCTGAAGGGGATAAAATCGGAAAAAATATTTTTGAACTTAAAGACTATGTTGATGAAAATATGGAGGGTTACGATGTTAGGGTTTCGGTTTTAGGTCATATGCAACGTGGTGGAGCGCCTTCGTGTTTTGATCGTGTTTTAGCAAGTAGAATGGGAGTTAAGGCCGTAGAATCTTTACTAGAAAGTAAAACTAATTATATGGTGGGCTTATTAAATAATAAAATAGAATTAACGCCTCTGGATAATGCCATTAAAGGAAAAACAAAAATAAATTTAGAATTATTGCGTGTCTCAGACATTATGAGCACTTAAACATTTATAATTAAAATTATGTCAAAATTAAAAGTAGGAATTAACGGATTTGGTAGAATAGGAAGAATAGCTTTTAGAGTAGCAGCTTCTAGACCTAATATTGAAGTAGTAGGAATTAACGATTTGTTAGACGTAGATCATTTAGCGTATTTATTAAAATATGATTCAGTTCACGGACAATTTGAAGGAACAATAGATACTAAAGATGGAAATTTAGTAGTAAATGGAAATGTAATAAGAGTAACTGCCGAGCGTAACCCTGAGGATTTAAAATGGGATGAGGTTGGAGCAGAAGTTGTTTTAGATTGTACAGGTATTTTTACAACCTTAGATAAAGCACAGGCTCACATTACAGCCGGTGCTAAAAAAGTAGCAATATCTGCACCATCAGCCGATGCACCTATGTTTGTAATGGGA
>CBDDAJ010000024.1:0-277539 GCA_965224845.1 Wocania sp. | reverse complement strand
TCAACATGAGCAGCAATTCTTATAAACTCCTGTTTTGTTGAGTCGATAGTTGTAAATGCAATATTTACCCAGTCATCTTTATATGCTATTTTTGAGCCGCGTACTTTTGCATTTGAAGTGATTTTCGTTTTTAACTTACCTGGTTCACCACCTATTGACATTTTATAAGCAAGACCATTTATAGAAAAGTCGTAATCACCATTAATGTCTTTGGTATTCATGCTTTTTAAGACATTTTGATGGCCTTGAACCCAGTTTTCGAAGAGTATTGTTTTTTTGTCAAAAACATCACCAGAAGTAATTAAAAAATTAGCAAAACGCCCATCTTTTAATGTGCCCAGTATATTCGATTTTCCTAATAATTGTGCAGGAACCGTAGTTAAAGCTTCTAATGCTTTTTCTTTAGAAAGCCCATATTTAATAGCTTTTATAAGTTTTGATTTGAATTCTTTAGGGGATTTTAAGCGGTGAGTGGTTAAAGCAAAATTAACATTATTATCGGCCAAGATTTTTGGATTAGCAGGCTTTTGATTCCATGCTCTCAAATCGGCTAACGATAACGTAGATGCTAAAAAAGCGTTTTCTACATCAAAAGCTTCAGGGAAGTTAATAGGAATAATTAACGAGGCATGCGTGGCTTTTATATCGTTTATGCGCTCATACTCATCGCCACCACCAAGCATAACATACTGCACACCATATGCATCGCCAACATTGTCGGCTCTTAAAATATTAGCTCTACTGCCTGCATCAAAAATTTGAACTAAACTTTTGTTGCGGTTTAAAGCCTCTATTGAAAAATCTTTGGTTTTACTCTGTCCTTTTGCATACCAATTGGCATCCAAATAAAGCTGGCGCAATAACGCCATACTTCCCATAATAGAACTAGGATAGGCTTGTCTTGAGCTTACACTCTTTCTAAAGGATAAGTACTGACCAGAACCGGCATCTATAACTCTGGTTTCGTTACCTGCCTTTTCATTTAGTGCAACTAAAGCCCCTTGGCCTCTTACAATACCATCTTGAATGTGAGTATTAACAACTCCAAAACCAGCATCAATATAAGTTTTAGCCAGCTTAGAGTCGTACTTGAACGAATTAATGGCTTTGTGCTCTGGCATAATGTGGTCATTCCAATAAAACCCTGTCCTGCTGGCATCGTACTGAGCTGTTCTGGCATTACTTGATGCACGTTTGGGTTTTTCTATACCAAAGCCAGAATAGATATCTATAAAAGAAGGGTAAATACTTTTACCGGAAGCATCAATAACCACAGTGTTTTTAGGAATATTAACCGAAGCTCCTGAGGTTACCACTTTGCCATCACGAATAAGTAATGTACCTTTATTAATAACCTGTGTTGGAGTAACAAAAATTTTGGCATTTATAAATGCAATATAATTTGTGTTTTTTGTTTTTACACCATCATTTTTTGGAAAATAATCTTGTGCATAAAAAGAAAAACTGCACAAAAATGTCAAGACTAAAAAGCGCTTTTTTATCATTATTTGGTTAGTTAAAAAATTATCTTTCTAAAGATATAAATTACCTAAGTAGTTGTAGTGAGTTAACTGTTTTTTAACATTTTATTATAAAGGCACATCATTAAAATAGTTAACCAGCAAGGCTACAACATAACTGTAACTTTCCATCCCTTTTTCTTGGCTATTGGCTTTTAAAAAGTTGCTGTAAAAGCTTTTAAAAAAAGGCTCAGCCGGATTTTGGTGTGTTTCCCAAAAATCCCGCACTTCTTTATAGTTTTTTAAAATGCCTTTATTTACAGTTTCTACAATGGTTTCGTATAAAGCTTCATCGCGTCTATATATTTCATTTAAACAAAAGCGCAATCCAAATGTGTAACCAGTATATTTAAAGTAAATATCATCATTTTTTATACTTGCTAAACACCCAATAAAATTGGCTTCATTCTCAGCAGCATAACCTAATTGATGTGCTATTTCGTGTGCTGTTGTTGTAGGGCATTTATAAATAGGAATAATGGCATCAACCTGCGCCTCGTTAGTTAATGGATTCAGATATCCACTAAAGCCCATATACGTTAGCGGGTAACTAAATAAAGATTTTTTAACACTCTTTGGTTTGTATTCTAAAAGCGGAAATAGTTGTTTTAAATTGCTGTACCCATTTTGGGTAATTTGAAAAACCTCCGATTTGCTATACGGAATAGTAACTTTTACAGTATCATTATTTGTTATTTTTAAATGATAGGCATTCGATTTTTCAATTAGCTTTTCGGTCACAGAAACTAGCTGTTCTGTTGTATAATCACGATTTAAATTGAGGTTTTTATGAAGCGGAAGCCTGTAATAATTTAAACCCCAAAGCAAATGAAAAGCAAAATAAAAAAGTGATATAACAGCAAATACATCAATAAACCATTGTTTAGTATCTTTTCGTAGCCGCTTTCTGTTTTTATACAACCATCTAACCGCATAAATGATGGCAAAAGTATAAATTAAGTCGCCAAACGAAAATGGTAGCCACCCCAATACATATCTGAAAATTTTAGAAATAAACGGGTACAACCCATTACTATAATAGCGTTCTACATATTCAGGATAATAGGCCAACCCCTTAACTATTATATATTGTGGTATCAGTAAAAGTGCAATACTCGTTTTCTTATTCTTAAGCATCTTTCAAAAGTAATAAAAATTTGTGCCCAATGGCTGTTGTTTGCCTATTAAACGCTCTCCTTGCTTTTCGTCATATCTTTCTTGTGCAGAGCTTATTTCTGTATCTCACCAAATTAGTTTTTAATATTCAATCATTAGTTTTCTTTTAAAGTTAGAGATAGTAAAAAAAGAGGTTATTTTAGTGCTTAGCATTCAGCAAATTCTACTTTAGAATAAACATTAAGAAGTAATAAAAACCAGCTGTTAAAATCTGTGCATTTTTCTTACCTTTGCCCAACTTAAAATAATAATAATGAACTCAGAAATAAGACAGCTTCAGCCCCAACAACTTTGGAATAAATTTGCAGATTTAAATGCGATACCCCGTGCCTCTAAAAAAGAGGAGCGTGTTATTGCCTTTATGAAAGATTTTGGCAAGGCTCTGGGGTTAGAAACTATTGAGGATGAAGTAGGAAATGTTATTATAAAAAAACCGGCAACTGCTGGAATGGAAGATCGTGTTACCATAGTGATGCAATCGCATTTAGATATGGTACATCAAAAAAATAATGATACCGTTTTTGATTTTGATACTCAAGGTATTGATATGTTTGTCGAGGGTGATTGGGTGAAGGCAAAAGGAACCACTTTAGGTGCCGATAATGGCTTAGGGGTTGCTACAATAATGGCAATTTTAGAAAGCGTTGATATACCACATCCAGCTATTGAAGCCTTATTTACTATTGATGAAGAAACAGGAATGACGGGAGCTATGGGTTTAAAAGGTGGCTTACTTGAAGGCGGAATATTGCTGAATTTAGATACAGAAGAGGATGACGAAATAGGAGTGGGTTGTGCAGGAGGCGTTGATGTTACGGCAACTAGAAATTATAATGAAGAGGATGCACCTGAATTTAAAATAGGCTACATAATTACTGTAAAAGGCTTACAAGGCGGACATTCCGGAATGCAAATTCATGAAGGTTTGGGGAATTCTAATAAAATTTTAAATCGTCTGTTATTTGATGGTTTTGAAAATTTTGGCTTGCGAATTTCTGAAATTGATGGTGGTAGTCTGCGTAATGCAATTCCACGAGAAAGTAAAGCTATTGTAGCTATTGACGCCATACATGAAGATGCTTTTTTGTTAGAAATAAACCAACAAGCCAATACTATTAAAAGAGAGCTTAAAACCATGGAGCCTGATTTAGAAATTACAATTTCTAAAACTGAAACTCCAAAAAAAAATAATGGATTTGGGTGTACAAGAAGGATTAACCAGAGCGTTGTATGCTGCATTAAACGGGGTTTATAGAATGAGCGCCGATATTCCGGGTCTAGTAGAAACATCAAATAATATAGCCCGAGTTATTGTTAAAGATGGTAATATTAAAATTTCATGTTTAACACGCAGTTCGGTTGAAAGCTCAAAAATGGATTTGGCAAATACACTTCGCGCTACTTTTGAGCTAACAGGTTGTGAGGTTGAATTTTCTGCAGATTATCCAGGATGGACACCTAATATGGATTCTGCTATTTTAAAAGTGATGACCAAATTATATGAAGATTTAAACGGAGAAAAACCACATGTTGCAGCTTGCCATGCAGGATTGGAATGTGGTATTCTAGGAACTAATTACCCGGATATGGATATGATTAGTTTTGGACCAAACATAAAAGGGGCGCACTCGCCAGACGAGCGGGCTCAAATTTCTTCAGCTCAAAAATACTGGAAATTTGTATTGGAAATTTTAAAGAGCATTCCAAAAGCGTAATTTTATCCGTTAAACATTTTGTTTATAAATACTAATTTTTTGTCTGTTCGAGAGATTTTTGATATAAAAAATGGTATCGAAACGCATTAAAACTAAAATGCCTTATTCTTAGCAGGCAGTTTATGGCGTTTATCGAAATACAAATCT
The DNA here is from genome assembly GCA_965224845.1 of Wocania sp. GTDB lineage: Bacteria > Bacteroidota > Bacteroidia > Flavobacteriales > Flavobacteriaceae > Wocania_A. Next base: position 272,981 of record CBDDAJ010000024.1, on the reverse strand, counting down.
CACTTGTTTTAGTCGTAAAATTCGCTCGAATTTATAGCAATTTACTAAAATGTACAACAGATTAAGTTTGGTTTTTAGAGTTTTATGGGTTTGTGTAATTAGTCGCTAATTTGTTTAATTGCGTAAATTTTCGCATTGATTTATATGTTTCTTTGCATTATTTATAGTGTTAATATTAGATATTTGTCAATTAATTAATAAAATTTATTTAGATTTGGAGTTCCTAATTGTTGAAACTCTAACCTTAACTAAGTAATAATTTAATTCTTGAATGAATAAAGTAGCCAGTATTAATAATGAAGAATTTATTAGTTTAATAAATGAAGGCAATGTTGCTGCTTTTGAAATATTATTTAAGTTATACCGCTCAAAATTATTATATATAGCTTCACAATATATTACAAGTAAAGAAGATGCTGAGGAAATAATTCAAAATGTATTTATTAAAGTATGGTCTAAAAAAAATATCCAATCTAACATAAATGGGTATTTATATAAAATTACCTAGAAATGCATGTTTAGACTATCTAAGAACAAAAAAGCAGTTGCTAAATATTGAAAATAATTTAAATCAATTAGAAGCTTCAATAAACCATACAGCTTTTTCAGATGATACCGCATCACTTCTTATTGAAAAAGAATTGTATGAAGCCGTTTTAAAATCAATAGACTTATTGCCTCCAAAATGTAAAGACGTATTCGTAAAGAGTCGTATTGAAGGTCTTAACCATAAAGAGATTTCTAAAAAAATGGATATTTCAACAAAAACTATTGAGACGCATATAACAAAAGCACTAAAGCATTTACGAGTATCACTTCGCGAATTTCTCCCCTTTTTATAAATCTTTTTATAAAAAAAGCATTTTTAACTAAGGGGATACCATTTAATAAATACGTCATATATATAACTGTCCGATTTTTTATAATGAATAAAAAGCAATTATTAAGATATTTAAAAAACGATTTGGATTCTATCGAGAAAAGAAAAACGATAGAATGGATAAGAAAAAGTCCTGAAAACCATAAAATATTTAATATCCTCAAAGCAGAATATATTGCTTCTACATTTAAGGATGTACCCAATAGTAATAATGATTTCTTTTTTGAAAGATTCAAAAACGCCATTAAAAAAAGAAGTTAGACAAATACATGTATGTAGCTGCCTCTGTATTCGTTTTGTTTTTGTTTTTATGGAATGCAAATAATCAGTCTAACAATACCATTATTCAAGACACTCCTCAAAATAAGGTAACACTGAAGTCTCTGAAGAAATTAATCTTGTAGCGCATAGAGGCGATAAAAAAGAAATCTATCTTCCTGACGGTTCTAAAATTGTTTTAAATGCAGAGAGTGAATTAATATACCCAAAAGAGTTTAATGATAATATTAGAGAAGTTACACTTATAGGCGAAGCTTTTTTTGATATTAAAAGAAATGTAAAAAAGCCTTTTATAGTTAATACCAATAGTATTAAAATAAAGGTTTTAGGAACTTCTTTTAATGTGAGGTCTTACGAGAAAGATAAAAAAGTTGAAACAACATTGGTAACCGGTAAGGTGGAATTAATTAAAGATAAAGAAACACCAATTGTATTGGCACCTTCTCAAAAAGCTGTTTTTTATAAAAAAGAGAACAAGTTAGAAATTGAAGAAGTGAAATCTTTAGAGGTTGTAGCTTGGAAAGAAGGTAAGCTGATATTTAAGAAAACATCACTGCAAGAAGTTGTTGTTGATTTAGAAAGAAAATATAACGTTAAAATTAATATTAATTCACAAAAACTACTAAACTATGAGTATACAGGAACATTTGACAACCTAAGTATTGATGAGGTGCTTAAACTATTAACTATTTCTTCCCCAATTAAGTACTCCATCAAAAACGGAAAAATTATACTAGAATAAAAATATTTTAATCTATACCTGCATAAAAAAAAAGAGAATGCTGCCACATTCCCTTTTATGATTAAAATTATTACCCTAGTAGAGTAATAACAAATTAAACCAAGCAAAATTATGAAAAAAAATGACACTAAATTTTTGTCGCAAAAAAATCTTTTACGGATTATGAAAATTTACACCCTCTTGCTTTTTGTTTCTATGGCAAAACTGTTTGCAGTTGAAGCCAATGGGCAGAATGTAACTATTAATGTAGAGAACGCTGAACTTAAAACTGTTTTTTCAGAAATTGAATCTTTAACCAACTTCAACTTCTTTTATAACAACAGTTTAGTTGACGTGTCTAAAAAAGTTTCGTTAAATGCAACTAATGAAGAATTAGATTTAGTTCTGGTTAGTTTATTTAAAGGAACCGATATAGATTATAGGCTTTTAAAGAATCAAATCGTATTATTTCCTAAGAATGATGAATCGGTGATTAAGGTTATTGAAGATTTAATTAAAAATGAAAACTTAGATAAGGAAATTGAGGCTATTATAAAAGATGCCCTTCAGAATGAGATAAAAGGAACAGTAGTAGATGCCGGAGGTGTTCCGCTTGCAGGTGTGAATATTATCATTCAAGGAACGTCTTCAGGGACACAGTCAAATTTTGATGGAGAGTACAGTATTCAAGCTAATAAAGGAGACGTTTTAGAGTTTTCTTATATAGGGTTTAAAACACAAACCATTACTGTAGGAGACTCAAACACTGTTAACATAACTATGACGGAGGATGCAAGTCAATTAGACGAGGTTGTAGTAACCGCATTAGGTATTAAAAGGCAGGAAAAAACACTAACCTATGCGCAGCAAACAGTTAAAGGTGATGATTTAACTAATACTAGAGACGTTAACTTTGTAAATAGTATGAACGGAAAAGCTGCAGGTGTAGAAATTAGAAAAAGTAGTTCTGGACCGGGGGGCTCTACTAAAATTCAAATTAGAGGTAGTAAATCTTTAAGTGGAGATAGTTCACCTTTATTTGTAATCGATGGTATTCCAATGGTTAACAATAGAGGAAATCAACCTGGATTATGGAATGGGGTTGATCAAGGAGATGGATTATCTCAATTAAACCCAGATGATATAGAAAGTATGAGTATCTTAAGAGGAGCCAATGCAGCTATATTATATGGTAGCCAAGGAGCGAACGGTGTTGTATTAATAACAACAAAGAGCGGAAAAGAAGGTGTAGCTACGGTTCAATTTAAATCGGGTGTTACTTTCGAGAATATTATTGAAACTCCAGAATTACAATACCGATATGGTAGTGAAGGTGGTGCCAAAGAGAGCTGGTCTTATACCTCAGGAAACTATAACAATAAGTTTGTAGAAGATTTTTTTGAAACAGGTACAAATTACTTTAACTCGGTTTCTGTAAGTGGTGGAAATGCTAAAACACAAGCTTATTTTTCTTATGCCAACACAAAAGCTACTGGGGTTACTCCTCAAAATGATTACGGCAAGAACAATTTAACATTTAAGCAATCTACAAAGCTATTTAACGACAAGGTTAAAATTACATCTAATATTATTTTAGCTCAAGAGAAAACAAGTAACCGTTTAAGAGCGGGGTATTACAATAACCCGCTAACAGGATTATATTGGTTCCCAAGAGATAAGGACTTTGCAACCTATAGAACAAATTATAGTTTGTTTGATGAAACTAGAGCTATAGATGTTATGAATTGGGATTCTGCAATTGGTGGAGCAGATCACTTACAATCTAATCCTTACTGGATTATAAATAAAGAAAGCCAACAAGATCAAACGAGCAGGGTTATTGCTAGTTTAAATTTAGAGTATGATATTAATGAACAATTAAAACTTCAATTAAGAGGGAATTATGATTATGCTGTAAAAGAGTTTAATACACAAAGACAGGCTGGAGGTAATACAACAACGGTTGCTGCTAACGGAAACTGGCTATATGAAAAGTACGATGATACCAGTGAGTATTTTGATGCTATTTTAAGTTATAACAAAAAGTTTGGAGAGTTTTCAGTAAATGCTGTAGCCGGTGGAACATACCAACAAACTACTTTTAGAGATGGTATCAGGCTTAATCCACCAGCAGCTCAAAATCAATTGTTCTATGCCAATGAGTTTACTTTTGATAATCTATTAGGACCGCCTGTTCAGATAGAATCTACATTAGGAAGTCGTATTGAAAAGCAATCGCTATTTGCTAATGCAACCATTGGTTATAAAGAAATGTTATTTATAGATGTTGCAGGAAGAAATGATTGGGCTTCTACACTAGCACTTACTGGTAACGACTCCTATTTTTACCCCTCAGTTGGTATCACAGCACTTTTAAGTGAGATGTTTGAAATGCCAGATTATATTAGTTTTGCTAAGATTAGAGCATCTTACGCTAATGTAGGTAACGAGGTGCCTTTTAATAAAATTTCTAAGGCAAATACTATAAATGGAGACAAATCAATTAATATTAATAAAATTGAACCATTTTTAAATGCTAAGCAAGAGATTATTAGTACTACTGAGTTTGGTTTTGATTGGAGATTTTTTGCAAATCGATTAGGAATTGATTTTACATATTATAACATAAATAGCCAGGATCAATTTATTGAGCTTACAAATGAGTCTCAATTATACGATAGACGATTCGTAAATGCAGGAGAAATTACTAATAAAGGGGTAGAGATCACACTTTCTGGTAAGCCAATAGTAAATGATGATTTTTCTTGGTCTACAGCAATTAATTATTCTAATAATAAAAATGAAATTGTTGAGTTAGACGCTAGTGCTCTTAATACAGGGCAAGGTGGAGCTGAAGGTATAAGAATTAGATTAGTTGAAGGCGGATCGATTAGTGATATTTATGGTTTTAAATTCCAAAGAGATAGCCAGGGACGTATTATTTTGGATGATACTAGTGGAAGACCTATAAAAACAGCAACAAGAGAGTTACTAGGTAATGCTGAGCCAGATTATATAGTAGGATGGAGTAATACCTTGAACTATAAGGACTTTAGTTTAGGTTTCCAGATTAATGGAAAGTTTGGAGGCGTTACTGCTAGTCAAACAGAAGCATTATTAGATGGTTATGGCGTATCTGAACGATCGGCAGTTGCAAGAGACAGAGGGTTTGAAATTATAAACGGTGTTCAAAATGGCTCTGCAGTTACACAAATTGATCCTTTTACGTATTATGATGCTGTAGGTGGTAGAAATGGTATTGATGAAGCACATTTGTATGATAGAACAAGCATAAGATTAGCTCAACTGTCGCTTTCATATAATATAAATGTTGACAAATATGATTGGCTTAAAAATGCATCATTATCATTTATTGGTAATAATCTTTTCTTCTTTTATAAAGATGCACCATATGATCCTGAAATATCAATCGCAACCGGTATAAATGATGCTGGGATTGATAACTACAATTTACCATCATCTAGGACTTATGGTCTAAACTTAAGTTTAACATTTTAAAAAGTAAGACATGAAAAAAATAATATATTTATGTATAGTAACACTTTTATTAAGTGCAGGATGTACAGGAGATTTTGAAAACTTGAATCAAGATCCAACTCAAATTACTGATGAATCGTTGAAACAGGATTTTAACAATGTAGGGTCGTTTTTTCCTCCTATGTTAAAGAATTTATTCGGACATCAAATTGAACATAATCTATCTCACGATTCGTGGGTAAGGCACCTAGCGACACCAACACCTTTTGTTGGAGGGATTAATAACACTACTTATTTTATAAGATGGAATACCTATTGGGACAGAATTTATCGTGAAATAATGTCAGCTTCTAATCTGGTTGAGTTGAAAATTGAAAACGAAAACCTTGATGTTCCTGTTTTTGTAGAATGGGCTAAATTGATTCGTATTTTAGGCATGTCTAGATTAACGGCTTACCATGGACCAGTTATTTTTACTGAATTTGGACAGCCAGATGCTGGATATGATTCAGAACCAGATCTTTACAATGCCTTTTTTACGCAATTAGATGAAGTACAAGCTGTTTTTAATGCAAACTTAGATCATAGTGCATTGGCTAAGTTTGATGCGAGTTATGAAGGAAATATACCTAAGTGGATTAAATTAATTAATAGTATGCGCTTAAGATTGGCTATGCGTCTTTCTAAGGTAGATCCTGTATTAGCAAAAGCTCAAGGTGAAAAGGCAATAAGTGATCCGGGAGGATTGATAGAAACCAATGATGATAATTTCATGATTTCTTTATACGGAGATGTTTTTCCACCAGTAACTATTAGCTTTGGTTGGGGAGATACAAGAATGAGTGCTTCCATGGAGTCTATTCTGATAGGTTACGACGATCCTAGAATTGCTAAATTCTTTGATCCTGCTACAGATAATACTCTGTATCCAGACCACCCAGGACATCCTTACAAAGGGATTAGAAACGGTGCAGAATTAGTAGCAAAAGGAGATCGATTGACTTATTCTAATATTAGTTCAGATTTTAAAAAGGTTACTAACAGACGTTTTTTCACAGCAGCCGAGGTGCAATTTATTTTGGCTGAAGCAGCTTTAAGAGGCTGGGCAGGAACTGGTACGGCACAAGAGCATTATGAAGCAGGAGTGAATTTATCATTTGCAGATTGGGGAGCAGGAGGAGCAGCTGCTTATTTGGCTGACGATACGAGCTTACCAATCGATTATGATGATCCTAAAGAAACAGGTGCAGTTAATGATTTTGTAAACCGTATAACAAATACTGTTGCTTGGGATGATGCGGCATCTAATGAAATAAAATTAGAGAAGATTATCACCCAAAAGTGGATTAATGGATATACCAATTCCATTGAAGCCTGGGTAGATCACCGTAGAACTGATTATCCGAAATTACCGTTTAATTATAGAAATGACAGTAGCTCGGAGTGGGGAATAATTCCTGCCGATGGTTTCTTAAGAAGACAAGTGTTTACTCCTGGACAACGTGCAGATAATGCTGCAGCAGTAGCAGAAGCTACTAGTTTTTTAGGTGGACCAGATGAAATTGGAACAAGACTTTGGTGGGATACTGGAGGACCTAATTTTTAGTTTTTTTTGAATCTAAAAGAGTTGTTTAAATTCGTTTAAACAACTCTTTTTATTTTTATATATACCTAATAGTTCTTTTACGGATAATCTTTAAGTTGTTATGATCAAGAAACACAAATTTATAATCCTTAGTTTAATAATGCTTTTATACTTTAATATTGGTTGTAAAGACAAATCAATTGAAGGGCTGAAAAGCGATAGTATGTTTTCTGCTATTCCTGCTAATTACTCAAATTTAATATTTGAAAATACAGTTATACAAACCAGAGAGAATAACCATATGATAAACTCTGCATTTATATCTGGAGGAGGTGTTGCTGTTGGAGATATTAATCAAGATGGATTGCAAGATGTTTTTTTTACTGGAAATCAGGTTAAAGACAGGCTTTTTTTGAATCAAGGAGATTTTAAATTTAAAGACATTTCTCAAAAGGCTGGTATTACTACAGATAATAAATGGTCAACAGGGGTAACATTCGTCGATATAGATAATGATGGCGACCAAGATATATATGTTTGCCGTTTTGTGTATTTAGAGAATGAAAAAAGTGCCAATCAATTATACATCAATAATGGAGATCTTACATTTACAGAACAAGCAGCAGCATTTGGGTTAAATGATAAGGGCTTTTCTATACAAGCTACTTTTTTCGATTATGATAAAGATGGTTTAATCGATGTTTATATTGTAAATCAACCCCCAAGTATCCCCGGAATAGGGAACAAGCTTAATATCTCTCAATTTTCTGATATTTTGTTTAGTGACAGGCTATACAAAAACATGGGGAATGGTAAATTTGAAGATTACACTATAAAAGCAAACATCAGGAATTTTGGTTTTGGGCTTTCTGCTACAACTTCCGATTTGAATAATGATGGATGGGGAGATATTTATGTAACCAACGATTTTGATGTTGCAGACCATATATATATCAACCAAAAAGATGGAACTTTTAAAGATGTTATTCATAATTCTACAAAGCATATTTCTAATTTTAGTATGGGCAGTGATATTGCTGATTACGATAATGATGGAAACCTGGATGTTGTAGTTGTAGATATGATGGCCGAAGACCATAAGCGAATTAAAACAAACATGGGAGGCATGCAGCCAGAACAATTTTGGGAAATTGTAAATAATGGCGGTCATTATCAGTATATGTTCAACACACTTCAAAGAAATAATGGTAATGGTACTTTTAGCGAATTAGGGCAATTAGGAGGGGTAACTAATACAGATTGGAGTTGGGCACCTTTATTTGCAGATTTTGATAATGATGGGTATAAGGACCTTTTAATTACTAACGGTGTAAAAAGTAATAACCGCAATAGTGATTTGGTAGTAACTTACGAAAAAAAGATAGACAGTATTAAATTAGTAGCTCAGCAAAAAAGAATGAATCCGGCAAGAATGATTAATGTTATGGATTTTGCAAACTTGGCACCTACAGATAAATTGTCGAATTACATTTATAAAAATAACGGTGACCTTACGTTCACCAATAAAATAAAAGACTGGGGGCTGGAAACCCCAACACTCTCTAATGGGGCAGCATACGCAGATTTTGATTTAGATGGCGATTTAGATTTGGTTATTAATAATATTGACGATAATGCCTTACTGTATAAAAACCATGCCATAGAAAACGGTATAGGTAATTATTTAAGGTTTAAAATAAATAAAAAAGAAGATCAAATCATTTATGGTACAAAAATCACACTATATAAAGCAGGTAAGGTTTGGCAAGTAAATCAAATATCCAATGCCAGAGGGTATATGTCAAAAAGTGAAAACATTGTTCACTTTGGAGTTGGAGAAGCAGAGAAAATAGATAAGGCAGTCATTCATTGGCAAGACGGTAGTCAAACCACGCTTCATGATTTAAAGACTAATCAAGTCCATGTTATTTCTTCATCTAATAAGAGTAATCATATGGCTTCAAGATCTAATAAGGGAATAGTATTTAAGGATATTACAAAGTCTTTAGAATTAAATAATATAAGGCATATTGAGAATGTACATGATGATTATGCATATGAAATACTATTACCACATAAAATGTCCCAGTTTGGACCTTCACTAGCAGTAGGTGATGTTAATGGTGATGGTAAGGAAGATTTCTTTTTAGGAGGCGCTGCAGGAATTTCCGGAAGATTATTTATTCAGAACAGCAAAGGCACTTTTGATGAGGTTGAAAAAGGCGGATGGACTCAGGATAAAGCCAGCGAAGATATGGGTGTTGAATTACTAGATGTAGATGGAGATAAAGATTTAGACTTATTTGTTGTTAGTGGGGGAAATGAATTCAATGAAAATGATAAGGCTTTACAAGACAGACTTTATATAAATAACGGTACAGGTAAATTTACTAAAAAACCTGATGCATTGCCTGAATATTTAACAAGCGGCTCATGTGTAATACCAAATGATTTTGATAATGATGGTGACATAGATTTGTTTATTGGAGGGCGCTTAGTTCCAAAAAAATATCCGCACGCCGCAAATAGTCATTTATTAGAAAATAAAGGCGGCAAATATGTAGATGTGTCAAGTGAAAAAGCTCCTGACTTTAATAGTTTAGGTATGGTTACTTCTGCTAGCTGGCTAGATTATAATAAAGATGGATTAGATGATCTGGTGGTGGTAGGCGAATGGATGCCTGTAACTATTTTTACGCAATCTGAAAGCGGGAGGTTTGAAAAACAAATTTTGAGTGGTTTAGAAGAGAGTGAAGGGTGGTACTATACTGTTGAAACATCAGACATAGACAATGATGGCGATCAAGACATCATTGTAGGAAACCTGGGATTAAACTATAAATATAAAGCCTCATCTAAGGAACCTTTTGAAGTTCATAGTTATGATTTTGATGATAATGGCAGTTTAGATATCGTGCTAAGTTATTACGAGCATGGTGTTTCTTTTCCAGTTAGAGGAAAAAGTTGTTCAACCCAACAAATACCTTCGTTAAGTGAAAAATTTCAAACATACGAGTCGTTTGGGGATTCTAATTTGCAGAATATTTATGGAACTGCATTAAATACGGCATTAAATTTAAAGGCTAAAACTTTTGCTTCTGCATATATTGAAAATGAAGGTAACGGTAGTTTTAATATTAAGCCATTACCAAATTTGGCACAAGTATCTTCAATTAATAGTATTCTTATTAATGATTATAATTCAGATGGATATAAAGATTTGTTAATTTCTGGAAACTTATATCCAGCCGAAATTGAAACACCGCGTAATGATGCGAGTGTTGGTTTGTTATTGGAAGGTAATGGTAAAGGAGAATTTTTACCAGTTTCAATTAAAGAAAGCGGATTTTATGCACCTAATGATGCTAAGGATATGAAAGGTATTAAAGTCGGTAACAAAAAAGTGATTTTAGTAGCTAATAATGACGATTTTTTACAAGCTATAGAACATAGTCTATCCAGTTCTGATTAATTATATTAAAAATGAAACCATATCATCAAAAAAATACTTTGTTCTTTTTAGGCTTATGTTGCTTATTCTTTTTGAATTTAATACATGCCCAAACCGCAACAATTAGTGAGGAAACAAAAATAATTAAAACATATACATTTGATGAGCCTAACCCCTTACCAATACTTAAGGAAAACCCTAAAATATATCCTTATTATAAGTTTGAAGGCTATGAGTATACAGCTAAAAATAAAGAGTGGAAAGTAGTTACTTTAGAAAATGACTATATTAAGTTGTGGGTATTGCCAGAGGTAGGTGGAAAAATTTGGGGCGCTATAGAAAAAACTACTGGCGAAGAATTTATATATAAAAACGATGTCCTTAAGTTTAGAAATATTGCCATGCGAGGCCCATGGACATCTGGAGGCATTGAGTTTAATTTTGGAATTATAGGGCATACCCCAGCTACAGCAACACCTGTAGATTATACGATTAAAGAAAATAAAGATGGGAGTGTTAGTTGTATTGTTGGTACTATGGATTTACCTTCCAGAACAGAATGGCGCGTAGAGATTAATTTACAAAAGGACAAAGCTTATTTTGAAACAAAAGCATCATGGTATAATCCAACACCGTTAAATCAATCTTACTACAATTGGATGACTGCTGCGGCTGTTGCTAAAAATGATTTAGAATTTTTTTATCCCGGGGAATGCATACCTTGAACATGGTGGAAATGCAAAGCTTTGGCCTACTGATAAGCAGGGCAACGCATTATCTCATTATAAAAACAACAATTTCGGGCCTCATAAATCCTATCATATAGTAGGTGATTATAAAGATTTTTTTTGGAGGTTATTATCATGATATCGATTTTGGATTTGGTCATTGGTCACCTTATGAAGAAATGCCGGGTCAAAAGCTTTGGTTGTGGGCTTTATCGCGATCTGGAGGCGTGTGGGAAGATTTACTTACCGATACAGATGGGCAATACATTGAATTTCAGGCAGGACGACTATTTAATCAATACTTTCCTGAAAAGGATAAAAACCCTATAACCCAGGCTGATTTTGAACCGCATGTTATGGACAGGTGGCGTGAGATTTGGTTTCCTTTTAAGGATATTAATGGAATGGTTGACGCTTCAGAGTATGGCGTATTAAACGTACAGCATTTAGAAACTGAATCCTATATTGGAATACATGCACTTCAAAATTTAAATGAAGTGATTCGTGTGTTTGTTAATGGAGAAGAAGTAATCCATGAAATGCTAAATATGAACCCGGTTGATACTTATTCTAAAAGTATAGCATCCAAACCTACCGATATGATTAAAGTTGTAATTGGTGATAATATATTAAAATATACATCAAACTCTCAAGCTTCTTTAATAAAAAGACCGTTTTATTCCGATACTGGTTTACATATTTCAAACACACAAAAGTTATATACTAAGGGTTGGGAAGCCATGAAGTATAGAGCATATGATAAAGCTTTTGAAAACTTGTCTGCACTTATTAATATTGATCCATCACACCAAGAAGCCTTAGCTAAATTGGCAGCATTAGAATATAGAAAAACCAATTACAAGCAAGCTTTAAACTATGCTAATACTGTTTTAAAAATGGATACTTACCATCCGGAAGCCAATTATAAAGCAGGAATTATTTATCGTGCAAAGCAAGACTATACTAATGCATTAGAATCTTTAGGTTGGGCCAGCTCGATCCATAGAATATCGATCGGTGTCTTATGCGCAAATGGCAGAAATATACCTCAGATTAAACAACTACAATAGAGCAAAGGAATATGCTTTAAAAGCATTAAGTTTTATTACTTACAACCTAAATGCTAGAAAAGTATTAATGGTAATAGCCAGAAAGCAAAAAGTAACTAAAACTTTTAGAGAGCAAGTAACAACCGTTTTAGAAATAGACCCTTTGAATCATTTTGCTCAATATGAACATTATTTGTTTGCTAATGATGAAAGCTACAAGTTAAGTTTAAATAATGAATTTCCTATTGAGACCGTGCTAGAGCTGGCTATACAATATGAAAAACTAGGACAAAACGATGAAGCAATTAGTATATTAAAAGACTTTAAGCAGGATGTAAAAATAAAGTTGTGGCTGGCTTATTTGTTAAAGGATGAAAATAAAAAGGATAGTAAAGCACTATTAGAAGCAGCTCTTGCAATGTCTCCAAACTTTGTTTTACCTTATAGAAGAGAAACGATCTCTGTATTAGAATGGGCTATCCAAGAAAAATCGCATTGGAAATTAAAATTCTATTTAGCCCAAAACTATATAAGTGTTGGATTAATTGATAAAGGAAAAGAACTCTTAAAGGATTGTTTTAATGCGCCTGACTCTGATGTTTTTACAGGTTTCGAGCAACTTATTTAGATGACGAAAATTATACTTTCAGACTTCAAGACTTAAAAAAGCTATAGAGTTAAAAAATAATAATTGGAAAACATGGAGTGAGCTTATTCAATTCTATTTAAAGAATAATGAATATAATGAAGCTTATATAAATAGTAAAGTAGCGTTTAAGAAATTTCCAAATAATTATAATATTGAATTGTTATATGCAAAGGCATTAGTTGAGGTGAAAAAATATCACCAAAGCTTAAAAGTATTAAAAAGCACTACCGTTTTACCTTCAGAATTGGCAATGCTAAGCAGAAACATTTATTTTGATGCCCATGTGTTTTTAGCCCATCAATATATTCAGGAAAAAAAATATACCAAGGCTATAAAGCTTTTAAATGATTCAAAAGAATGGCCAGAGCATTTAGGAGTAGGAAGACCTTATAATGCAGATAACAGGCTTCAAGATTATTTATTAGCTATATGTTTTGAAAAACTTAAAAAAGATAGTAAACGAAATACCCTGTTGGAGGATGTAATTAATTATACAAATACAGCAACAGCTGATAGTAGCTTAAATGAATTATTTAGGCTTTTAGCACTTAAAAAGCTAGGGCGTGATACAGAATTAAATAAATTAGTGTCTGCCATAGAAAGTTCTATATCAAAAAATGAGGAGACGAATAAATTAGTGTTGGCTTTCTTAAAAAAAGATTCTAAAAATCTTTCAGAATTAAAAAAGGAAAGTAGTCTTAGTAACGGTTTATGGGCCCTCTTAGAAACATCTGTTGGGTATTAAGATGCAAGTAATTAAAGCATTGGTAAATTGTAACTTTATAAAAGAAACAACAAGTTCGTTAATGGGTAGCAGTATTAGTTGTTTCTTTCTTTATCCGGAACAGGGTCGTATCCCGAACCGCCCCATGGATGGCAGCTAAAAATGCGTTTTATGGCCAGCCAGCCTCCTTTAAAAAGACCGTGTTTTTGTAACGCCTCTTTTGAGTAATGAGAACAACTGGGGGTGTATCTGCAAGTTGCCGGTGTTAATGGCGATATCAAAGTTTGATACACTTTTATTAAAAATAAAAACGGTGCTATGAGTAGTTTCATAATATGGTATTTGCAAGGTGTTTAGCTGTTAAGTTGAAATCAGCTTAACGACTTACGATTAACACCTAACTAATTTACAGAGGTGTTTGGTTGTTAAGTCGAAAAAAATCAAACAGCTTAACAACAAACAACTAAACGGTGAACTAATTAACCGAGAACGTAGTGCCGTCTTTACCATCTTTTAGTTGAATGCCAACTAATGCTAATTCATCACGAATTTTGTCAGATAAAGCAAAATCTTTATTCGCTCTGGCTTCCTGTCTTAACTTAATTAACACATCAACTGCTCCTGAAAGTTTATCGGTTCCGGAATCTTTTTTTGTTACATTTTCTAAGCCTAAAACGTCAAAAACAAAAGCATTTATAGTATCTGTCAGCATTTTTAAATCGTTTTGATTTAAACGCTCTGTACCGTCTTTAATTTGATTGATATATTTTGCAGCTTCAAATAAATGAGCTATTAAAATGGGTGAATTAAAATCATCATTCATAGCATCATAACATTTCTGTTTCCATGCCTTTATATCTATTGAAGAGGTGTCTGAAGCTTGTAAGCTTTCCATAAGGTTTACAGCATCCATTAATCTGTAAAACCCTTTTTCGCTTGCTAGTAACCCGGCATCAGTTAAATCTAAAATGCTTCGGTAAGAGGATTGTGCATTAAAAAAAGCGGATAACACTTGGTGCGTAAGCTTTGCTAAAAATGGTATTATTTCCAGATAAAAGCTCATCTGGATTGATAGTATTGCCTGTTGATTTAGACATACGCTGACCATTCATTTCCAGCATATTGGCATGCATCCAATATTTTACCGGTGATTTTCCTTTTGCAGCTTCGTTTTGAGCAATTTCGCATTCGTGATGCGGAAATTTTAAATCCATTCCACCTCCATGTATATCAAATTGTTCGCCTAAATATTTAGTACTCATGGCAGTACACTCTAAATGCCAACCCGGGAAACCATCACTCCAGGGAGAAGGCCAACGCATAATGTGCTGAGGTTCGGCTTTTTTCCAAAGTGCAAAATCTTGCGGATTTTTTTTATCACTTTGCCCGTCAAGTTCTCGCGTATTATGAATTAAACCCTCAAGTTTACGTTTACTTAAAATACCATAATCGTTAGTTTCGTTATACTTGTGTACATCAAAATAAACAGATCCTTTTACTTCATAGGCAAAACCATTATCTATAATCTTTTCAATCAGCTCAATTTGCTCAATGATATGACCCGTAGCGGTAGGTTCAATACTTGGAGGTAAAAAGTTTAACGTATTTAATATATTATGAAAATCAACGGTATAACGTTGAACAACTTCCATAGGTTCAATTTGTTCTAAACGTGCTTTTTTTGTGATTTTATCTTCTCCTGCATCAGCATCATTTTCAAGATGTCCCGCATCTGTAATATTACGTACATAGCGTACTTTATAACCCAAATGCTTCAGGTAACGAAAAACCATATCAAAAGACATAAAGGTTCTAACGTTTCCCAAATGTACATTACTATATACTGTTGGCCCACAAACATACATGCCTACATAACCATCATTTATGGGAGTGAATGTTTCCTTTTTACCAGTAAGTGTGTTGTATAGTTTTATCTGTTGATTGTTGAAAAGCTGCATTACTGTTATTGTTTAGTTGTTTGTTGATTACGTTACGTTTTCAAGAAATGATTTCGTAATGCGTTAATTTTATTAGTTATTGATTCAACTTCAAATCTAATATTTTTATAGTTTTCTTTTGAAATAAATTTTAATTCTTTTGAAATTACAACTTGATTCAAAAGCTCTAGAGCAGAACTATAAGCTATAGTCATAAAATGAGCTTTATCTTTGTTTGTTAATCGAGCTGTGCCTTCAGCTATATTTGATGATATAGAAACAGAGCACCGTCTCATTTGAGAGATTAACCCAAACTTTTCTCCAGTTGGGAGCTTTTTTGTACAGTTATAAATAGTTGTATCAAGTTTGATAGATTCATTCCAGACTTCTAATTTTTCAAAAGAATATACATGCATAATATGTAGTTAAGCTGTTTATTGTTTATTTGTTAAGCTGATCATTTAGAGACAGCGTTGCAGCTTTACGACTAAACATCTAACATCATTAAAATTTAGTGTCTAACTTGATATAATCTAAAAACTCTCTGCGAGTAGCCTCTTCTTTAAATTTGCCTCCAAATTCTGAAGTTACAGTACTGCTTTCAATATCTCTAATACCTCTTGAGTTTACGCATAAATGTTTTGCATCAATAACACAAGCAACATCTTTAGTGTTTAAAACCTCTTGTAATTCTTTTACAACTTGGATCGTTAAGCGTTCTTGAACTTGAGGGCGTTTTGCAAAATAATCAACTATACGATTCATTTTTGATAACCCAACTACCGTTCCGTTCGAAATATATGCAATATGTGCCTTTCCAACAATTGGTAACAAATGATGTTCGCAAGTTGAATAAACTGTAATGTTTTTTTCAACCAACATTTCACCATATTTATACTTGTTTTCAAAAGTAGATGCACTTGGCTTTTTCTTAGGGTTTAAGCCTCCAAAAATTTCTTTAACAAACATTTTTGCAACACGATTTGGCGTACCACTTAAACTATCGTCACTTAAATCAAGGCCAAGGGTTTCCATGATGTGGCGTACATCGTCTTTAATAATGTCTATTTTTTCTTCATTGGACAGTTTAAAAGCATCATTACGTAATGGTGTATTTGATGAAGTTCCAATATGGTCGTCTCCTAAGGATTCAAAATTTTCTATTTTATTTTCAATTTTCATCAGCTAAAAAAAACTTATTTTAAGTTTGCAAAGATAAACAAAACGCTTTTGTTATGTTTTGTATTAACAAACAATTAATTACTATGGGTTTGTCTGTTTTTTATTAATGAAATTACATTTAAAGAAAAAGCCTGAATATTTTGTATTCAAGCTTTTTAAAAAAAGTTATATTTTTTTTAAATATTGAAACTTAACGATAAGGTTACATTAGAATTTGTTCTATCAATAAGTGCTGCATCTGTTAAACCAGCATTATAAAGAGGTGTTTCAGATGTTCTGTTAGATTGGTCGTAAGTAATGTCTAGTTTTGTATTTCCAAAGTTATAACCAATCCCAAAAGAATAGCCTGTTAAATCGCCTACTGTTACACCATTCTTATAAGGGCTTTCTTCAAAACGATAGCCACCTCTAAAACTAAATTGTTTGTGTTTATACTCACCACCTAGTCTATAAGTAGAGGCATCTGTAAGCATATTACTAATATTGTTATTTACATTGGTATAATCATTTTCAGGTTTAAATTTTGTACTACTGTAATCTTTACGAGAGTAATCGAAACTAATTAAACCTTGTTTTCCAAAAACATAAGCAAGACTTCCTGTAACTTTTGATGGTGTTTGTAATTTGTATTGTGGGTAAATGTTAATTATCTGAGGATTTACGACTTGAGTTACATTGGTACCGGCATCATCTCTTACAGTGGCTAAATATTGCGAGGTTTCTTCTTCAATGGTATACCAGGTTGGGGAATCGTAAGTTAATCCAACTCTAAACTCTGGACTTAGTTTTAAAATACCACCTAATTGAAAAGAGAAACCGTTTCCTGTTGTAGATAAATTATTTTCAAACTCTATATCGTTTATAATTGACCCTGCGTTTGTATTGTCTTCAAATAGTAATGTAGATCTTTGATAATCAATGAAATGAGAGTTTAAGTTTAGTCCTAGATATAAATTATCTTCATACTGGGCAGCCATGTTAAAAGTGATTTTACCATTATAACCAGTAGAAGTATAGGTATAATCATGATTAAAATTGCCATTTGCTAAATTTGAAGAATATGCTGTATTAGCATCATTGTTTATATCATCTGGTTCTAAAATAAAAGATTCAAACCCTAAAAAGGCTTGCTGGTGTGCAAAGCCATATAGGTTACCTATATCTGCATAAGCATCTGTTAGCGATTCTCCATCTAAGGCAGATATTTCGTCTAACCTTAACCCATCTGCATAGTTTAAAAAATAAAGATCTATAGACTGATTGTTGGTATTTGTTCCAAATGCAAACCAGTTGTTATCAAAATCATTAGTTTTATCGTAAGCAATGGCTATTGTAAATTTTCTCCATGGAGACTCATCCCTGCTAGCAAAAACGAATGCTGCTCCACCTTGGTTTATATCAAAATTAGAATCATTTTTACTTCCACTACCATTAAAATATTGGGTATCGTTAGTAGTTTCTAGATTGGATAAGGTAAATGAGGCATGACTACTACTAAAAACTGCAGAGCCGGCAGGATTTAAGCTAACGGCACTCATATCTCCTCCAAGGGCCCCAAAAGCACCGCTTAAAGCTCTAAACCGGGCAGTTCCCTGTATGTTATCTTGTGAATAGCGTAAGGCATCTGTTATATCCTGAGCGTACATAGTAGACATAGATAGGATACCTATGAATAGTAAACTTAACTTTTTCATATATAAAACGTTTTATTTTTTTTTAGATTTTATCCGCGTCTTCCTCTTGAAGAACTACCTGAACTTCTACTGCTTCCACTAGAACTTCTGCTTGAAGATGATCTTACACTAGAAGAAGAACTGGAGCTTCTACTACTAGATGAGGACCTTCTTACTGAAGAAGAACTAGAACTTCTTCTGCTAGTTCCAGAATTGTAATTGCTTGAAGGTCTGTTATATGTAGACCTATTTCTTCTTACAGCAGGGGAAGTGGACCTTGTTGTTGAGTTTGCAGAAGGAGATACAGAAGATCGTCTTCTAACAACATTGGTGCCAACACGAGAATTTGTTGTACGGTTTCTATTTATAGTTGAAGTTGTTGCATTGCCCCTTCTTGAAGCGTAATATCTTGAATTTGTAGAGTTTATACCGCTATTTGCACGTCTTGCCACACTGCCACGTCTGCTAGCATTATAAGCTATTCCAGAGCGGTAATACCGGTTGTTTCCATAATAATTATTTCTGTAATAGGGGTAACCATAATATCTATAGGATCTATATCTAAACGGATTGTAAAAAGCCCAACTGTTGTAGTAGCCTCCATAATAAGGCGGGCACCAAAAAGCATCATAATATCCCCAGTTGTTCCAACCCCAATTATTCCATCCCCAACGATTCCATCTATTCCAGCCCCATCCAAATCCTAGGTTCCAACCCCAGTTATTCCAGCCATTGTCTATATAGTTAATGGTAACTTGGTTATTATCTTGCCCCCAGCCAGCATAGCCTTGATAGTCATTGTTTATAGAGTCATTTTCAACATAGTTATTTCCAACATAAGAATCAATATCCGTAAATATGGCATCATCAGACAAATTATCATATTCTAAAGCTTTTGTTTTAAAATAGTTTGTATAATAATCGTTTTGTGAATTATTATTAGTAGTAGCGACAACCGCTTCTTCTTGTTGTACAGGTTTTTCTGAGGTACCATAAATACCATCATTGTCAACTCCTACATATTGATAAGAGCCACATGATGCTAAACCAAATAGCAAACTAAGTAATGCTAAAAGTGGCATTTTTCTTTTTAAGTAGTTATTAAATTGCATATCTCCAGAATTTTATTGTTGAACATAACAAAAATAGTTAGTTTTGCTGAACTATTTTTTTATTTAACATAGTCACAATATTTGTGCCAAAACAATAATATGAGCAAAAAACTTACAAGTAGAGCAGATGATTACTCAAAATGGTATAACGAACTTGTTGTTAAAGCTGATTTAGCGGAGAATTCGGCTGTTAGAGGTTGTATGGTAATTAAACCTTATGGTTATGCCATTTGGGAGAAAATGCAGGCAGAATTGGATAGAATGTTTAAAGAAACCGGGCATCAAAATGCTTATTTTCCTCTATTTGTGCCAAAAAGTTTGTTTGAAGCCGAAGAAAAGAATGCTGAAGGTTTTGCAAAAGAATGTGCTATTGTAACACATTACAGATTGCAAAACGATCCGGATAAAGCAGGTAAGTTAAGAGTAGACCCTGAAGCAAAACTGGAAGAAGAGCTCATTGTTAGGCCAACTTCTGAGGCGATTATATGGAATACGTATCGAGGTTGGATTCAATCCTATAGAGATTTACCAATATTAGTAAACCAGTGGGCAAATGTAGTGCGTTGGGAAATGCGTACGCGGTTATTTTTACGTACTGCAGAATTTTTATGGCAAGAAGGACATACGGCACATGAAACTAAAGCTGAAGCGATTGAAGAAACGCGACAAATGAATCAGGTGTATGCTGATTTTGTTGAAAACTTCATGGCGATTCCTGTTGTACAGGGTGTTAAAACAGAAAGTGAACGTTTTGCGGGAGCCGAAGAAACCTATTGTATTGAAGCTTTAATGCAGGATGGGAAAGCGTTACAAGCAGGAACCTCACATTTTTTAGGACAGAATTTTGCTAAAGCCTTTGATGTAAAGTTTGCAAATAGAGAAGGTAAGCAAGATTATGTTTGGGCTACTTCATGGGGCGTATCAACACGATTAATGGGAGCCTTAATTATGACACATAGCGATGATTATGGGCTTGTTTTACCTCCAAGTTTAGCACCAAATCAAGTAGTTATTGTACCAATATATAAAAGTGATGAGCAGCTAGAAGCAATTACCAGTGTGGTTAATGGCATTATGAGCGATTTAAGAGGAAAAGGTATTACTGTTAAGTTTGATAAGAGAACAACCCACAGACCTGGAGCTAAATTTGCTCAGCACGAATTACAAGGCGTACCTTTGCGTATTGCAATTGGTGCTAGGGATTTAGAAAATGGAACAGTTGAGTTAGCAAGAAGAGATACTTTAACTAAGGAAACAATAGGGTTAGATAATTTAACAGAAACCGTAGAAGGGTTAATGACAGAGATTCAAGATGCTTTATATAATAAAGCTTTAGATTTTAGGAATAATCATATTACAAAAGTTGATACCTTTGAAGCGTTTAAAACAGCTTTAGAAACTAAAACAGGTTTCATTTCAGCACATTGGGATGGAACAGCTGAAACGGAAGATAAAATTAAAGCACTAACAAAAGCAACTATTAGATGTATTCCGTTAGATTCTAAAGATGAAGAAGGCGTTTGTGTGTATAGTGGAAATCCTTCTAAACGTAGAGTATTGTTTGCAAAAGCGTACTAATATAATTTTTTTTAAAAAAAAATTATATAGTGCTTGCAACATTTAAAAATAGTTGTATTTTTGCATCCGCAATGGAGACATTGTAAGTTATTTGAAAAGTATTGCAAGTTTAAATTTTATAATTTATTTGCACGCTTAAAACAAATGGCCCGTTCGTCTATCGGCTAGGACGCCAGGTTTTCATCCTGGTAAGAGGGGTTCGATTCCCCTACGGGCTACAATATTTTAATAATAGAAAAAAGTAAAATGGCAAATCATAAGTCAGCATTAAAGAGAATTAGAAGTAATGAAGCTAAACGCTTAATTAATAAGTATCAGCATAAAACAACGCGTAATGCTATTAAAAAATTACGTGAGTTAACGAAGAAAAAGGATGCTGAGAACATGTTTCCATCTGTAGCTTCAATGATTGATAGATTAGCTAAGAAAAATGTAATACATGCTAATAAAGCGGCTAACTTAAAATCTGGTTTAGCAAAACATATAGCTTCTCTTTAATAAGATTTAAAGTTTTAAAATATTTAAAAGCTTCTCAAAACATTGAGAAGCTTTTTTTATAGGTTAAATTTTGCTGTGTATTTGCGTTAGCGATTGCAGAGGAAATCCTTTTTTAAACAAAAGTGGTGCTAACCTTGGTAGAACTAAAAGGTGGTAGATTGCCACAGTAGTACCTCCTTCTTAATAGCATTTAAAAAGATTGCAACGTAAAGCGCGACCTGCCACCTTGAGCAACCTGCGCTGAGCGTATAGCTGGGGTAAGTCGAAAGGGGCAAAGGTAACGCCAAAAAAAAATAAACATAAAAAAGGCCTTAACTATATTTGCTAAGACCTTTTTTTAGTTTGAGTTAGTTATATAATTTCCTTAAACCTAAGTTCAGGAGAAATTATCCATTCATTGAGATTAAAAACTCTTCGTTGTTTCTGGTTTGTTTAAAACGTTCGTTAATAAACTCCATAGCTTCAACAGGGTTCATATCTGCAAGATATTTGCGCATTACCCACATACGTTGTATGGTGTTATCATCTAACAGGATGTCATCACGACGCGTACTTGAAGATGTTAAATCAATTGCAGGGAAAATTCTACGGTTAGAAATTTTTCTGTCTAATTGTAACTCCATATTACCGGTTCCTTTAAATTCTTCGAAGATCACTTCGTCCATTTTTGAACCTGTTTCTGTTAAAGCCGTAGCAATGATTGTTAAAGAGCCGCCATTTTCAATATTACGTGCAGCTCCAAAAAAGCGTTTGGGTTTATGAAGGGCATTAGCATCAACACCACCAGAAAGAATTTTTCCTGAAGCTGGTTGTACCGTGTTATAAGCTCTTGCCAAGCGGGTAATAGAGTCTAAAAGAATAACAACATCATGTCCGCATTCTACCAATCGTTTTGCTTTTTCAAGAACAATATCTGCAATTCTCACATGCTCATGTGCTTCCTTATCAAAAGTAGATGCTACCACTTCTCCACGAACATTACGTTGCATATCGGTTACCTCTTCCGGACGTTCATCAATTAATAAAATCATTTGATAAACTTCGGGATGATTTGCAGCAATAGCATTAGCTACATCTTTTAGCAGCATCGTTTTACCCGTTTTTGGTTGTGAAACTATCATACCACGTTGCCCCTTACCAATAGGAGCAAACAAATCCATAATTCGAGTAGAAATAGTACTTTGACGATCTGCTATATTGAATTTTTCTTGAGGAAATAATGGGGTTAAGTGCTCGAATGCAACACGATCTCTAACTACATTAGGATCTTGACCATTAATTTTACTTACTTTTATTAAAGGAAAGTATTTTTCTCCTTCTTTAGGAGGTCTTACATGGCCCAAAACAGTATCTCCCTTTTTTAAACCAAATAGGCGTATTTGAGATTGCGAGACATAAATATCATCTGGCGATGATAAATAATTATAATCTGATGAACGTAAAAAACCATAACCATCTTGCATGATGTCTAAAACACCCTCACTTTCAATAATGGCATCGAACTCGAAATCTGGTTCACGATAGCGGTTTCTACTATCTTTATTACCTTTATCTACATTGCCGTTTTTTTGGTTTCTGTGCTGATTTTTATGTTGCTGATTGTTGTCTCTTTTTTGATGAGACTTTTGTTGATTATCATTAGAAGGCCTAGGGTTTGGTTTGTGAGCCTGTTTTCTTTCTTCCTTCTTTTCTTGGCTATCCTCCTCTGCTGTTTTTACTTCAGGAGCTTTATTAGATTCCTGAGGTTTTGCATCTTGTGGCTTAGCTTCCTGTTTTTCCGGGGTGTTCTTAACAGGTTTTTGCACACGTTGCCTGGGTTTTCTAGGTTCAGATTTTTTTTCTTTGGGAGTTTCAGTGTCCTTTTTAGGTTCAATTACTGCTGTAACTTTTTTGGGGTCGGCAGCTTGCTGGTCAAGTATTTGATATACTAAATCTAATTTTTTTAATGAGCGGTATTTTGGGACCTTTAACTGTTTTGCAATCTCTTGTAAGTCAGAGAGTTTTTTTTCCTTTAATTGTGAAATTTCAAACATTGATGTTTAATTGAATATATGTTTTTTGAATATAATTTTTGATTTTATTCTGAAAATGATTTTTTTATTTTGAAGAATTAACAACCTGCAATAGTGGTTGTTGAGAATCATTACTGCAATTATACAACTTTATTTTAATTTTTAGGGCTTATTTTATAAAAGAAACTATTATTTTTGCTGTCTAGTTTTATAAAGCTTATGTTACAACGTATACAAACAATATATCTTTTAATTGCTGCAGGAGTATCAGCAGGATTAATTTATGTGTTTGAATTATGGATTACTTCTGATGATTTAAAAGTATATGCAGACGATATTAATTATGTGTTTGCAGGATTTTTAACTTCAGCATTTTTTTCAATTGTAACAATATTTAGATACAAAAACAGGAAGTCTCAATTTATGTTGGGGCGCCTTAATATCATATTAAACTTTTTTTTACTAGGATTTTTTGTATATCAATCTCTAAACATATCTGGAGAAACGGCGGTTTCTGAGAAAGGTATTGGGATGTTTCTTCCTATTGTTTCTATCGTGTTTTTGGCATTAGCCAATAAGGCCATCAAGAAGGATGAAGATCTTGTAAAATCTGTAGATCGATTACGATAAACCTAACATCTTAGTAGTATTAGTGCGAAAAAGCCCAAAATGAAAATTTTGGGCTTTTTAGTATTTTTATTTTGGATTAAATAATGTATGCCATGTAATTAAAAGGATTCATCGTCTTTAAAAGCTTGCCTTATTTTATTAAAAGCAATACGCATTTGTGATTCTACCGTTTTAATTGATATACCCATTTTGTCTGCAATATCTTTATATTTGGTTCCTTCCACTTTGTTTAAATGGATAATTTCTTTACATTTTGGAGGAAGTGTATTTAAAACAGACTTTAATTTTTTAATTCGTTTTTTTAAAAACTCTTCATCTTCTTCAATTCGACTATTCAATGCACGTTTATATAGCTCGTTTAAAAATTGTTGATTCCTTTTTTCTTTTTTTACACTATCTATATATCTATGGTAAGCCGTAGTAAACAAATATCCCCTTGGTGACCTAGAAATGTCAATTTTATCCCTATCCTCCCAAAAATTTATGAATGCTTGTTGGGCAATATCTTCCGACTTTATTTTATCGTGAGCAAACGTATTGATATATGCAACAAGGCGGTCATAGTATTTTTCGAAGAATAATTTAAATGCAGATTGGTCACCTTCTTTTAAAGATTTTACTAATGCGATTTCTTCTAAATTATTCAAATTTTATTTTGATAGCGTTAATAAGGGTTATTTATATATATATACAAAGATTAAAAAAAAAATAATAAATGTTCTTTAAGGGTTTTTAAAAAGTTTGACGCAATAGTATAAAATGCCTCATTCATGAATAATCGTTAAGTATTCTATGGGACAATATTAATAAAGTAGTATGGAAACACTTATTGTCAAACTTTTTGCCGGGACTATATCGGAAAAAGAATTGAAAAAGCTTCGAGACTTGTTGAATAACCCAGAAAATCAAAAACTCTTCGAAGACTATGTTAGAGATTATCATGATTTAAATTTAGCTACATTAAAGCATGAGATTGACTTTTCATATAAAAAGGTGTTAAAGCAGATAGAAAGCCAAGAAAAACCGGCTAAAAGGCTAATTCCTGTTTGGGCAAAATATGCTGCAGCTGCTTCTGTAGCTTTAATAATTTCTTTTGGAGTTTTATTCAATACGTTTGATGATGATACTCTAAAAACCACTCCTGCTAATGTAAATAATATAGAATACGGAACTAATAAAGCTACTTTAACTTTAGAAGATGGTTCTGAAATTATTCTAAAAAAAGGAACAACGTATCAATCCAAAAATATTAAATCTACTGGTGATAAAATTGTTTATAATGCTTTAAAAGAAAAACCAAAAGACATAGAATACAATTATTTAACTATTCCAAGAGGAGGAGAGTTTTTTATTGAATTATCTGACGGAACTAAAGTTTGGTTAAATTCAGAATCACAATTAAAATACCCGGTTACTTTTATTGATGAGCAACCACGCTTGGTAGAATTAGTTTACGGGGAAGCTTATTTTGAAGTATCACCTAGTGTAAAACATAATGGTTCAGTATTTAAAGTATTAAATAATGCTCAAGAAATAGAGGTTTTAGGGACAAAGTTTAATATTAAAGCCAATATTGATGATACCTATATTTATACAACATTGGTTGAAGGAAAAGTGTCTATTAATACTTCAACAGAAAAGCAAATCTTAAAGCCTAGTGAGCAATCCATGTTAAATGTAGAAAAGCATAATATTGAGATTGCTGAGGTTAATGTAAATGTGGAGATTGCCTGGATTAAAGGAGATTTCATTTTTCAAGGCAAACCTTTAAAAGAAATTATGAAAGTGTTATCAAGATGGTATGATGTGGATGTGGAATTTCAAAATAAATCACTTGAAGATATGAGGTTTGTGGGAGAATTAAGTAAATACCAAAACTTAGAAGATATCCTGTTATTGATTAAAAACTCAAATAATATAAATGCTTATGAAATAGAAAATAAAAAAATAATATTAAAATAAAAAAAAAGAGGGAAATAATATAAACATCTGACCGCATATAGTTTCCCCTCCTTAAGTACGATTAATTAATTAAATGTTTAACTAACTAACACAATGCAAATTTATGGAAATTAAATTAACTAATGTCTGTTTTCTATTCAGAAGACAGTTCTTTATTACAATTATGAGAGCATTCATTTTCTTTTGGTGCGTATTAGTATTTGGAGGAACTCCAAAGGTACTTTCTCAAAATGTTAAAATTTTTGTTACTACAGATGAAAAGGTAACTGTAGATGAGATTTTTGAAATGATTAGTAATCAAACGGATTACAAATTTATTTATCGAGAAGGATTGTTTAAATACTTTCCTGATGTACAACTTGAAAGAGGCATAATCAATGCAAATAAATTACTTGAAAAAAGTCTTTCTGTAGGCAATGTTAAGATTGAGTTTACAGATAAGAATACCATTGTTGTTAAAGAGAAAAAAGACGTTACGCTGCGAGCTGTATACCAAGGAGTTCAAGTAAATGGAACCGTTACCGATAGTAAGGGGGTGCCTTTGCCTGGAGCCAATATACTTGAAAAGGGAACAATAAATGGTGCACAAACAGATTTTGATGGAAAATTTTCTTTAACAACCAAAAATGAAAATGCTATTCTGGTTGTTTCTTATGTAGGCTTTAAAACCAAAGAGATCCCTGTTAATCAAGAAACTCAATTAAATATAGTATTGCAAGAAGATACAGAAGCTCTGGAAGAGGTGGTTATAACTACAGCACTTGGAATAAAAAGACAAAAAAAGTCTATAGGTTATGCTGCACAGACCATAAGGGCTGCAGATGTTACGATAGCAGAGCCTGTAGATATAGCTCAGGGATTACAAGGTAAAGTAGCAGGATTAAATATATCGACAGCTAATGGTATAGGGAATGCTTCATCGCGTATCGTTATACGTGGTAATAATAGTTTGTTTGGTAGAAATACACCACTAATTGTTATTGATGGTGCTATAGTAGACAATAGTGAATTGGAGCAAGGGAATGTAGACGAAAAACAAGATTCGTATCAGGATTGGGGTAATTATTTAAGTTATCTGGATATGAGCACGGTGGAAGATATAACCGTTTTAAAAGGTCCTAATGCCGCTGCATTGTACGGTGCACGTGGAGCTAACGGTGTGGTATTGATTACCTCAAAGAAAGGTGGAGAAAGACCAGGAATAGGAGTTCGATACAGTGTGTCCAGTAATTTTTCTGACACCTACAGATTTACCGAAGTGCAAAATGAATTTGGTGGAGGTTTTAGAGCCTCTTTATGGAGTGCCAATCCACAATTACCAACAACCGCTGATGGACAACCTTTTCCATCCATTTTATATCCTCAGGCATGGAGTGGTAATCCGTATCCTGGATCATCTGGTATAGATTCATCTCATGGTCCTATACCTGGTGGGTATAACACCTGGGATATTTATAGTTGGTTTGGTGCTGGCTCATCATGGGGACCTAGATTAGATGGTACTCAAGCACTATGGTGGGATGGAGAAACCAGGTCGTATTCGCCGCAACCAAATAACCGGGAATACATGTTTAAGCAAGGTGTTGAAACTGCTCATAATCTATCATTTTCTTCAGCTAATGATTTGGGTAGTATACGTTTAGGTTTCACTCATAGAGAGGGCGAAGCTATTGTAGAAAATACAACATCTAAAAGCACTAATTTCTCGTTAGGATCTCATGTAAATATTTCTAAAGTTTTAAGTGCCGATATTAATGCCGGATATAATAATAACTTTAGGTTGAATACTCCTGAAATTGGAAATAATAATTCATGGACTAAGTTTAATATCTATGGGATGTCTAGAGAATACCAAGGCTTAGAGAAGGATTTATACTTTGGTGAAGATTTGTATGATGGTTATAGAGTCAATTTTGGGGGCGCCTACCCTCATGCAGAATATAGTAGAGATCTATTTTGGGCGGTATACGAAAATAATGAACGATTATGGCGTGATGAGTTTCTGTCTACTATTAAGTTAAATGCAGAAATTACCCCTTGGTTAGATGCTTTTGTTAGAACGTCTGTAGATTTAATTGGAACTCGTTTTGAAAAAACACATAATACCCACAGAGATGATGGATTAAGGGGAGGGCGTTTTGAAAAAACAACAAGCAAAAGCAAGACCTTTAATACCGATGTTATGGCTACCTTTCATAAAGAAAATGTCTTGACAGATGGTTTTAATGCTAGTTTAACATTGGGGCTTAATAGTTATTCAACAAATTTAGCCGGAGTAAAAGGAATAAACAGAAATGATTTTAAAGTGCCCAATATTTATTCCTTAGATAATCATGTAGATTTGACCAACCAAGGAGCTATAAGAGACCTGTCTTCTGAAACCAGATATGACGTGAAATCTCATGCTTATATTGGCTTGTTGAATTTATCATATAAAGATTATTTATTTTTAGAGGCTACAGGAAGACAAGATTATACATCTACCTTACCTAAAAATAATAACTCAACATTTTATCCTTCTGTAAACACATCGTTTATATTTACAGAGGCCTTAGATTTAGGTAATTTTGAAGATATTCTTAATTATGGACAGCTAAGACTGACCTGGGGTAAAAGTGCTAATGCTGCCGAACCTTATCAGCTAGATAATACGTATGATGCGAATTCTTTTGGTGGTGTTACTGCCATTACAAGACCAGATGAAATACCACCTAATGATTTAACATTTCAAACATCTGAATCTAAAGAAATAGGTCTGTCTCTTGGATTTTTTAATAATAAATTAAATGTTGATTTTACTTATTATGATATTAAATCTGAAAACCAAATATTAACTTCTGCAGTATCGTTAGCTTCTGGTGCTAGAAAAGTTACCTTTAATTCTGGAGAGCTAACTAATAAAGGGTTTGAATTTATTATTAATGCTAACATTATTAGTAATGAGAACTTCTCATGGAATGCGTCTTTTAATGGTGCAAAAAACACGAATAAAGTTGTTGCTTTGGCAGAAGGTGTTGAAGAGCAGGAAATTGCTACTGTTTTTGGAAGCTTAGGAGCTTTTATGAAAGCATCACCGGGCGAAAACTACGGTACTATTTATGGAACCGATTTCGAGTTAGATGATCAAGGAAGAAAACAGGTTGTGAATATTTACGATAGAAATGACCCTACCGTAGTTGTTGGAACACAATATGTAGTGTCTTCTGATGTGCAAAAAATTGGAAATGCAGCTCCTAAATTAACTGGAGGTATAGGAAATATTTTTAGATATAAAAACTTCCGTTTATCTGCTTTAATGGATTTTAAATTAGGAGGCGATATATATTCTGTAGACCATGCCGTTGCCCAGGGTAGTGGTTTATCTTTAGAAACTGCAGCTGCCAGACAAGATGGCGCTGGTTTACCATATACTTTTCCTGACGGCTCCTCTGCCGACGTAGGAATTATTATGGAGGGTTATAATGTCGATGATGGTAGAATTAACGACAGAGTAATTAGTCCGGCAAATTATTATGGTGTTACTTATGCAGGTTGGTCACATTTAAATAGACCTAGAAGCTTATCCGTTTTTGAAAATTCCTGGGTGAAATTGAGAGAGCTATCACTTACTTATAGCTTGCCAAAAAGCATATTAGAAAAAACTAATATGTTCCAAGATTTGTCTATCTCTTTAGTGGGCAGAAATCTCTTTTATGTTTACACTACGCTACCACAAAAACTTAATCCAGAAGGTATAAATGGTACGGGTAATGGTCAAGGATTACAATGGTCTGCCTTTCCAAGTATACGATCTATAGGCTTTAATATAAAAGTGGGACTTTAATTTAAAAAAAATAAGATGAAAAGTAATTATATAAAAAACACAAATAAGGGGTTGTTTTTAATACTCCTTTTTATAAGCCTTTTATCATTTAACTCGTGTGATGATGATTTTGGTAATATCAATGACAATTTTGAAGCTAAACTTAATGAAGCTACCATCCCGGGTTTATTTAATGGTTTAGTAAAATCTCTTAAAAAAGAGGAAACTAGATATAGATTACCTGTTGCCTGGTTGTACCAATGGAACCAACAGGCAGCGATGTACAGCGCTTCAGGTTTTCGTTTGGATGATAAAACAACTCATGCTTGGGAGAACTATTATAGAGCTTTAGCAAATTATCATGATTTAATAGACTTGATAACACAGGAAGATACTCCTGATAATTATAAGAATATAGAAGCTATGGCTAAAATTATTATAGCATATAAAACCTTGTCGAATACGATGCTATATGGTGATATGCCATACTCTGAAGCAGGAAAAGGCTTTTTAACACCAGAAGGTTTTAGACCTGTATACGAAAGTCAACAATCTATCATGACTGATGCTATTAACAATTTAACCTGGGCGATTGATAATTTGTCAACCAGCGGGACTCAGGTGTCTTTAGGAAGTTCAGATACACTTTTAGGAAATGATGTAGCTATGTGGATCAAGTTTGCCAATTCTGTACGATTAAATTATGCTATGGTTATGGTAGATAAAGATGCTACTTTTGCCTCTACAGCAATTACAGCTGCTTTAGGAGCCCCTTTATTAGCTTCAGAAGAGCACGTGTCTTTAGACCCTGCAAGTATAACCGGACTAGAGAATGATAGACAAGGATTCTATAACGGGAATTCGTATATGCGTATGGGATCAACTATGTGGGAGTCTATGTCAAGCTCTAATGCTGTAGATGGGTCTGATATATATGATTTAAGATGTAGCATTATATTCGAGCCAAATGAAGATGATGAATGGGTACCCTATCCTCAAAACCCAGACGGGTCTACAGCAACAGTAACCGGCGATCCTCATTTAAGAAAAAGATTGGACGACTGGAGTACTGATAGGTCAAATTTTGCATCTTTTAACGTGTATTATGTTCAAGATCATTCTATACCTCAATTTTTAATTACGGGTACTCAGATAAGTTTTTTAAAGGCCGAAATATATAACAGAGGTTTAGCAGGTATAGCGGCAGACCAAGCTATGGCAGAAACTTTTTATAATGAAGGCATTACTGCATCAGTAAATTTTTGGTATAATCATGCCTTTAATTCAATTTGGGATGTTAATAAACCATCAGCAGACGCCCCTACAGCTGTAGAATTAGCAGGAATGCTAACAAACCCTGAAGTAGCATATAGTGCTAATGTTTCTGATGCCTTAAGCCAAATTTATAAGCAAAGTTGGATATCGCTAATTCATCAACCTATTGAGGCCTGGACATTACAGAGAAGAACAGGAAATGCAACACCTAATGTGCCGTTATCAGCTTCCGGCTTAGTAACCGATTTTAATAGAATAACATATCCGCCTTCAGAAAGAGAAACCAACCGAGTTAATTGGACAGCAATTACCGGTGGAACCGACTCTGAGAAAGTTAAAACATGGATACAACAGTAGTTTTTTTGATTGCTTTAATTTAAAGAGAATAACATATTTTAGTGTTTGAATTAGCTTTAAATTAAATGAAGGCCTTTGTGTGTTTAGTTACAAAGGCTTTCTCTTTTATAATACTACCTTTTTTTAAATTCAATAACTTCTAAATTATCAATTTTACAGGCATCAATTGTAAAGCGAAGCATGGTACGTGTTTTATGAAAACCATGCTTGCCAACAGCACCGGGATTCATATGTAATAAATTCAGTTTTTTATCAGGCATAACTTTTAAAATATGCGAATGCCCACAAATAAAAAGTTTTGGAGGGTTTTGTTTTATTTCGTCTTTAACTCTAATATTATAAGCTTTTGGGTAACCACCAATGTGAGTTATCCAAACATCTACACCTTCACACATAAAACGGTTGTGCTCTGGGAATTCCAGCCTAATTTGAGCATCGTCAATATTACCAAAAACACCGCGTAATGGTTTTAAATTCTTTATGGCGTCAGTTACTTTTAAATCACCTATATCGCCGGCATGCCACACTTCATCAACTTGTTTCACATATTTTAAAATGTCGGTATCAATATAGCCATGCGTATCAGAAAGTAATAGGATTTTTGTCATTTATATCTAACTGTTTTTGTTGGTAAGTACATTACTTTGTAAAGTTATTAATATTATTCTACTATAAATTTTGAAATAGAAATTTTATTGATTTTATCAGAAAGATTAGCTAACTTCGTTAACAAATGGTAAGTTGATTAAACATAACTTTACCGTTACTTTATCTAACCTTTAAAGTGATAATATGAAAGCATGGCATTTAAAAGTAAAGAGTAGTCCTCAGGACATTATTAAGAAACTAGACGCTTCACTTGGTTCTGCTAAAGGGTTTGTTTTTAATATGAATCATGATAAAAACAATTCAGTAACATTTAAAATACGTAAACGAGGGCTATATGCATTTTACCTCATGTTTATAAACAAAGTCATTTTAAATGGAAAGATTTTAAAAACAAATACTGAGAACGAAACCGAAATAGAAATCTCTTTTACTCAATATTTTTTATGGAGATTGCTAATATTTACGCATATGTTTTTAGGTTTAGCTTTTCTAATGGCTACGTTCTTTGGAGTAAGCAGTAATCCTTTCTTGTTGTTCATATTAGGAGCGATAATACTTGTGATAGGAGTTGTATTATGGATTGCTGTGCAGAAGAAATTTGAAAAGGATATTCAAGAATATAAGATGCTGATTTCTAAAATATTAGAGTTTTAAAACAAAAGACTTTTTAAATGGTATCTATTTTTCTTTCTCCTCAAGGATGTTTTAAAAAATATAGTCTTTACTGTGTTGATAAAAAACTTCAAGCTAATCTCGATAGGGTAACGTTAAGAATAATCTTTTAATATATAATTAAGAGAACTGTTTTCGTTAGGATAACAAATCTGTCTATCTTTGCTGGTTCACAAATGTATTAGAGTAGGTTGAGGTATTTTATAGAACTTTCTTATAATGGTAGTGCATATCATGGTTGGCAAAACCAGCCTACAGCCGTATCTGTTCAGGAGCTTATAGAAAAAGCATTATCTACTTTGCTGAAAACGCCTGTTTCTATAATGGGAGCTGGACGTACCGATACTGGTGTACATGCATCGCAAATGTTTGCTCATTTTGATTTTAATGATGAATTGAATACTACAAACATAATTTTTAAGCTAAATTCGTTTTTGCCAAAAGATATTGCGATTCATAATATGTTTAAAGTAAAAAATGATGCTCATGCGCGTTTTAATGCTTTAAGCAGAACTTATTTATATAGAATAAACTTAGAAAAAAATGTATTTACGTTTAATAATACATTTTATGTGAAGCAAACTTTGGACGTTGAAAAAATGAAAGACGCTTCAAAAATTTTATTTGATTATAAAGATTTTCAATGCTTTTCAAAAACGAATACCGATGTAAAAACGTATCATTGTAATATTATGAAGGCAGAATGGGTTGTAAAGAATAATGAGTTACATTTTACAATTAAAGCCGATAGATTTTTGAGAAACATGGTGCGAGCTGTTGTAGGAACTATGATCAACATTGGTTTGGGTAAAGTAAAAGTTGAAGATTTACATCAGATTATTAAATCTAAAGATAGAAGTGAAGCCGGATTTTCTGTACCAGCTCATGCTTTATATTTAACTAAAATTGAATATCCAGACGATATAAAATTATAAATGAGTAAAAAGAAAGAAAATATTTTTGACGTTAAACTGTTTACGCGTCTTTTTCAATATATAAAGCCGTATAAGATTGTTTTTTTCGGATTGATACTATTGGTAGTATTATTGGCAGTTTTTGGAGCGGCTACACCTAAATTAACGCAATTTGCTATTGATGATAGTATTGCCGGTGAAAGCCCTGATAAATTTCTGTTTTATATAACCATTATGTTAGGAGTGTTGATATTACAAACCGTATTTCAATTAACATTTATCTTTTATGCATCTTGGTTAGGACAAAATTTGGTAATGGATGTTCGGGTAAAGCTTTTCAATCATTTGCTCCGTTTTAAAATGAAGTATTACGACAACTCTTCGGTTGGCGTCCTGATAACACGAGCAGTAACCGATATGGAACGTATTGCCGATATTTTTGGTCAAGGTTTGTTCATGATTTTTAGAGACTTACTTACCATGGCAGTAGTATTTGGTTTTATGGTTTATACGAATTTAAAGTTGAGCTTGATCGTTTTTTTTATGTTGCCATTGTTATTGTATGCCACCCGTATTTTTCAGAAATACATGAAAAAAGCTTTTGAGGAAGTAAGAAATGAAGTCTCTAATTTAAATTCGTTTGTACAAGAACGTTTAACAGGCATGAAAATACTGCAGCTTTTTACTCGCGAAATCACCGAATACAAAAGCTTTAAAACTATAAACGAACGTCATAAAAAGGGGTGGTTAAAAACAGTTTGGTATAATTCAATATTTTTTCCGCTTGCAGATTTATCAAGCTCTATAACTGTTGGTTTAGTGGCTTGGTATGGAGGATTAAATGTAGTGCTTGAGGGTAGTGTTACTCAAGGGACTTTAGTGGCTTTTATTATGTTTATTCCCATGTTATTTAGACCCCTCAGGCAAATAGCCGATAAGTTTAATACATTACAAATGGGTATGGTCGCTGCTACCAGAGTGTTTAAAGTGATAGATACTACATCGCAGATTGACGATACCGGCACACACATTGCTAAGCATTTTAAGGGTGATATTGCCTTTAAAAATGTTCATTTTAGTTATGTAGAAGACGAAGACGTTTTAAAAGGTATCTCCTTTAATGTAAAAGCAGGCGAAACAATAGCAATAGTTGGTGCAACAGGTGCTGGAAAATCTACCATCATTAACTTATTAAATCGATTTTACGAAATAAATAAAGGAGCTATTTGTATAGATGGTATCGATGTTAAAGAAGTTACTTTAGAATCTTTGCGAACACAAATAGCTGTAGTTTTACAGGATGTGTTTTTATTTGCCGATACTATTTTAAACAATATTACACTTAATCACCCAGAAATTACCGAAGCACAGGTGCACCAAGCGGCAAAAGCTATTGGGATTCATGATTTTATAATGAGTCTGCCAAATGGGTATCAATATAATGTGAAAGAGCGTGGTGTGATGTTGTCTTCAGGCCAACGTCAACTCATTTCTTTTTTAAGAGCTTATGTAACCAATCCTAGCATTTTGGTATTAGACGAAGCAACATCGTCTGTCGATTCGTATTCAGAACAGCTTATTCAAAATGCCACGGATAAGATAACCAAAGGACGCACCTCTATAGTTATAGCCCACCGGTTAGCAACCATAAAAAAGGCTGATAAAATTATAGTAATGGATGCTGGCGAAATTGTTGAGCAAGGCACGCATAGCGAACTACTTAAAAAAGACAATGGCTACTATAAAAACTTATACGAAGTACAGTTTTTAAAGGAGGAAGTGGCTTAACTTTACAACCTATTTGGCTGCTTCTGTTGCCGCTTTTTGAGCCTCAATCATTTCATTAAACATTCCGGATTTTGCAGCAAATACTATCCCAGCTATAATGATTAGTAGCATGATAAAACCTAAAATACCTATAAAAATTAAAGTTTTTATTAAGGTTTGAGTATTGTTTAAACCATAAACTTGCTTTAAACAATATGTAAAGTATAATATTTGTAATGGCATTATAATAAAGCCCATTGTAGCAAAGGAAACAATGTTTAATGGAACAACGATAATGGTTATTATGCCTATTGAAATAGACATTTGGGCCTGGGCATATAAAAATACAACAAGTAACTCGGTGTAATTTAGCTTGTTGTTTTTTAAAAATACAATTCGAGCAAGTAATGCATAGAACGGTATATATAGCATCATGATTAATGATTGATAATCACTGGTAAACTTAAATATTTTATCAAATAAGGCTTGCTGTTTTTGGCCTATTTCTGTAGTTGTGTCATAAAATGGTACATCGGTTTGAAACTTTTGAATGACAAAAACTTGTAACCCAGCCAGTGTAATGGCCAGTGCAAAATAACTGATAACGTTAACGTATTTTTTACGCGTACCATTTATGTACCCACTAATAACATCCCCTGGTTTTTTAAAAAGCGTTAAAAAGGTTCTTAGTAGTTTATTGTCATAATTAAAAAACGTTTCACTAATGTGCTCAAATAAGTTTTTAAGTGTAAGCCTGTTTCTTATTACTTTTCCGCCACAAACATGGCAGTAGTCGCTTTCTGTTGACAAAGACGTATTACAGTTTTTACAAGTCATTAATTAATTGTTTTAGAGGGAATTTCCATTTGTCCAATATAACCCATATATATCCCATAAAGAAAGGCTATAAAAAAACCTAATACAACAACAGCTATTGTTGTGAAAATTAAAAATGCAATTACTCTTATTATTATATTAATTGTATTTAATTCGGTAAATAACCGCTTAAAAAACCAATAGGAATATATGGCCGAAAGAGGGATTGTTAAAAAAGATAGGCTTTGATAATTTACTTTAAAAGGAATACTAATTAAGGTAAAAAAGAAAAAAGTGATAAAAATTTGGGCTAAAGTATAGGCGTTAATAATGATATGTTCTGCAAAATTATACTTTTCACTATCTGAGAAAAGCAATCTGGAAACCATAGCATAAATAGGAATACTTATTACAGTTAAAGCGCCATAATAGTCAAACACTTTACTAATAATATCATTCATTATATCTAACCCCTTAAGGTTACTTGAGGGCATATTTTCTATTACCAGTAACTCAGGAAAATATCTTTTAAGTATAAAAAATTGAAGACCAATAAGGGTTAATGTTAATCCTACATATGAGATTACATTAACATATTGTTTTCTAAACCCTTTAATATAGGCATCAATAACAATTTCAGGTGTTTTAAAAAGGTCTATATAAGTTTTGTATATTTTATTGTCAATATCAATTAATAAACTAAAAAATGTAGATAATATCGATGTAACTGTTAAGCGTTTAAAAGTAGTTTTTTCACCACAACTTAAACAAAAGTGTGCATTTTCAGTTAAAGAATGATTACAGTTTTTACAGGTCACCTATGCTAAATCTTTTTTAATTATGTCGTTAAGTTGACTGGTGTTTTCAAACACAACAAATTCGCCATCTTTAAAATATGAAATATGTCCGGTTTCTTCACTAACAGCTATGGCCAGTGCATCTGTTTTTTCGGTTACCCCAATAGCAGCTCTATGGCGCAACCCGAAACGTTGCGGTATGTTTTTTTCATTATTAACAGGAAGAATAACACGTGTTGCTTTTACAATATTATTACTTACTACTATGGCACCATCGTGTAAGGGACTGTTTTTAAAGAAAATACTTTCTATAATGGGTTGTGTTACTTTAATATTCATTTCGTCCCCAGATGATGATAAAAAATCAAGATTGTTATTTCGCTCAAAAACAATTAAAGCCCCCGTTTTTGAAGCACCCATTTTAACACAGGCAGAAACAATAGCATCTACATTGGTTTCGTCACCTGTTTCATTTTTTATAAATTTAAATTGTTGTAAAAACTTGCGTCGCCTGCTAAAGTTTGTCGATCCAACCATCAGTAAAAATTTACGAATTTCGGGTTGAAAAACCACAATCAACGCTATAATTCCCACTTTCATAAATCCACCAAAAATACCAGTTAGGAGTTCCATTTCTAGAAAATCAGTTAATCTCCAAACTAAGTAAATGATAATGATACCAATAAAAATATTAATGGCTACGGTGCCTTTTATAAGTTTGTAAATGTAGTAGAGTAGTAGCGCGACCAGAATAACATCGATGATATCGACAACTGAAAGGTTTAAAATATCTTTAAAAATTTCCAAAGGCAGTGGGTTTCGGTAAATTTAAGAAAAAAGGGTTAATTATTGATTAGTTCATGATTGAAAAGACGTAAGTTATCTGATACTTTTGACAAGATTTTAGACTTTACTGTGATATAATCTTGGAATGATACATTTGAATTGAATGATAATTTAATGACAGTATCATTGGTGTTATCAAGGTATTTAATTAAGTCAGTAAAATTTAAAATAATTTTTTCTCCATGCTCATAAAGCATAATATCGGTTTCAATTTTTTCAAACGACTTAAAGTATATATGAGCTACCTCAGGTCTAGAATTCAAATCGGGAAATATGGCATTGTCAATATCAATTTCATAAACCACATCCGTAAATTCAATAAACCCTAAATTTTTTTTGCTCGTATCATTACAAGTAAAATAGTTTTTAGCGTTTTTATTTTTATGACTGGAATTTTTCTTTTTCTCCTGAAGAAATTTAATATGTGGAATTACTTGTTTTAAGGTAAGTCGTTTATCTACATTAACCAACCAATTAGTTGTGCTAATTAAATTTTTTCTGTTAAGTTCTACGCCATCTGATTTAGTTTCATCATAAAATAAATAGGCAGGAGAGACGTCATTAATTTCTGAGATTTCAGAATGGCTTATCTCAGGAAGTAAAATCACTTTATCTTTTCCACAGGAAAAGATAAAGAGTATCATCGTCAATAAAAAAGTATGTTTCATAACTTCTAACTTCTAACTTCTAACTTCTAACTTCTAACTTCTAACAGTCTGGTCAATTTAATACATTCCATAGCTGCTTTAACGTCGTGTACACGCAAAATAGATGCCCCCTTTTGTATAGCCACTGTATTTAAAACTGTAGTTCCGTTTAGTGCCTCTTTAGCAGATGTTCCTAATGCTTTATAAATCATAGATTTTCTGGAAATTCCAGCAAGAATAGGCTTGTCTAACATTTTAAATAATTCTAATTGATTTAAAACCTCAAAATTTTGTTCTAAAGTTTTTGCAAAACCAAAACCAGGATCAATAATTAAATCTATAATCCCTAATTGTTTAGCAACAGATATTTTTTCAGAAAAATACTTTATTAGGTCTTTTATTATATCATCATAACCCGTTAATTGCTGCATGTTTTTTGGTGTGCCGCGCATATGCATCATAATATACGGCACTTTTAAGTTAGCTATAGTTTGCAACATGTTATCATCTAAATTCCCGGCAGAAATATCATTAATCATACAAGCTCCGGCATCAATACACAATTTTGCAACTGAACTTCTAAAGGTATCAATAGACAGTAATGTGTTTGGGAATGCTTTTAGGATCAGATTAATAACAGGTAATATGCTTTCTAATTCATCAGCCTCACTAACATGATCTGCGTTAGGTCGTGAGCTATAGGCCCCAACATCAATAAAGGTCGCACCTTCATTCAGCATTTTTTCTACTTGATTTAAAATGTCTTTTTCATTTTTATATGAGCCTCCGTCATAAAAAGAATCTGGAGTAATATTTATGATCCCCATGACTCTTGGTGATGATAAATCAATGAGTTGTCCTTTACAGTTTATTGTCATTTGTACTGTTTTACAAGGTGTTTGTACTAAGTTTAAAACTTTAAACCAGAAACCTTGAACTTTCTAATTATTTATGCGAAATTTACGCAAAATTGAATTTTATTTATGCAAGATACTTCAAAACAATATGATGCGGTAATAGATGACTGTAAAAGTTTGTTTATAAAAAAAATGAGTGATTATGGTAGTGCCTGGAGAATTTTAAGATTACCATCACTTACAGATCAAATTTTTATTAAAGCACAGCGTATAAGAGGACTTCAACAAAATGCTGTAAGAAAGGTTGATGAGGGTGAAGTAAGCGAGTTTATTGGTATTATAAATTACTGCGTTATGGCACTTATTCAGTTAGAAAAAGGTGTGGTTGAGCAGCCAGATATGTCTACTGAAAAAGCTACAACATTGTACACAGAGCAAGTTGCTATTACCAAAAAGCTGATGGAAGATAAAAATCATGACTATGGTGAGGCATGGCGTGATATGAGAGTAAGTAGTTTAACCGACTTAATCTTGCAAAAATTATTACGTGTTAAGCAAATTGAAGATAATGCTGGAAAAACGTTGGTAAGTGAAGGGATAGATGCCAATTACCAGGATATGATTAATTATGCGGTTTTTGCACTGATTCATTTAAAAGAAGAAAAAGAATGAAACTATTGGTAAATATATCTAGAGGTTTAGTTGGCGTATTATTTATATTCTCAGGGTTTATAAAGCTTAACGATCCATTAGGGTTTTCATATAAACTTCAGGAATATTTCAGTACAGATGTTTTAAACATTCCCTTTTTAGAACCTTATGCATTGCTCATTTCTGTTTTTGTAGTAGTGTTTGAAGTGGTTTTGGGGGTGTTCCTATTGATTGGTTATAAACCCAAGTTTACCGTTTGGAGTTTATTACTGATGATTATATTTTTTACTTTTTTAACGTTTTATGCCGCTTATTTTGAAAAAGTAAAAGATTGTGGGTGTTTTGGAGATTTTTTAAAATTAAAACCATGGGAATCTTTTTGGAAAGATGTTGTACTTTTAGTTCTCATTGTCATTCTCTTTATAGGGGTAAAGTATATCAATCCTATTTTCTCAAAGTTACCAACAACAGTTTTAGCATTGCTAAGCTTTATTATAAGCTTATGGTTCGGATATCATGTGTTGATGCACTTACCGGCAATCGATTTTAGAGCTTATAAAATTGGAAATAATATTACCGAAGGCATGATTATTCCTGAGAATGCCCCTAAAGCAATACAAGAATTTACCTGGACATTTAATGTTAATGGTGAAGAACAAGAAATTGTTACAAATGGGAGTTACCCTAATGTTGAAGGCGAGTATGTAAGCGTAGAGACTAAAGTGATTAAGGAAGGATATTCACCACCTGTTGTAGATTTTTCAATAGAATCAGATGATGAAGATTTAACTCAACAATTTTTAAATGAAAACAACCTCATAGTAATTGTATCGTATAGTTTAGAGAAAATAGAGCGGGAAGGTGCTGAGCAGTTAAAATCTACTACAGATCTTGCTATCAAAAATGGATACAAAGTCATTGGTTTAACAGCCTCTGGTGAAGAGGCAAAACAAAGAATCAATAAGGCCTATAATTTAAATTTCGATTGGTATTTATGCGACGAAAAGGCACTTAAAACTGTAGTGCGTTCTAACCCGGGAATATTAGAGTTGGATGCAGGTACCGTTAAACAGAAATTGCATTGGAATGATATTGATGATTTAGAATTACCTAAAGTTGAACGTAAACCGGAACCTAAAACAGTTAAAGAAGTTATAGCCTATTTTATTGACGACAAGCCTTCAACAAAAGAAGAGGTTGAAGCCCTGGATACGATGAGAATTGAAAGTGTCAATGTTGTAAAAGACAGCATTCAAATAAGACAGTTGAGTACTCAAAATAATATAATTTATACGGGAATCATTAATGTTAAATTAAAGAACGAATAAGCGTATTTATGTTTACCTAACACCTAACACCTAACACCTGCTAAGCTATCTTTTAAATAAAACCAGTTACGCATTACTCACATTATTTGGGGTAATAACCGTTATTTTCTTTTTATTTAACGTGCTTCCTGGAGACCCTGCACAAATGATGTTGGGACAAAATGAAGATAGTGAGCAATTAGCACTTGTAAAACAAAAATACGGGTTCGATAAACCTGTAAGTACACAGTATCTTTATTATTTAAACGACTTACTGCCTATTTCATTTCATTCAAATAATGATGAAGATTATACGTTTTTGAAAACTAACAAATATTCAGCAACTAAATTATTTTCAATAGGCAATACCACCACTGTTTTAAAGCTTCCGTATTTAAGAGAATCGTTTACAAAACAAGGTAAGAAAGTAAGTGAAGTACTAGCCGATACTTTACCAAATACTTTTGTTTTAGCAGTGTCTGCCATCGTAATCGCTATAATTTTAGGCATTCTTTTAGGTATTGTTTCTGCTTTGTATAAAGATAAATGGTTGGATAAAACCATCCAGATATTTAGTACTTTAGGAATGAGTGTACCGTCCTTTTTTAGTGCCATTTTATTTGCCTGGTTTTTTGGTTATATACTACATGAATTTACTAATTTAGAGATGACAGGCAGCCTTTATGAACTGGATGATTTTGGAGAATCTATGCATATTAAATGGAAAAACTTAATATTGCCAGCTATTGTATTAGGTATTCGTCCGTTAGCAGTAGTTATTCAATTAATGCGCAATAGTTTACTGGAAGTTTTTAATCAAGACTATATTCGTACTGCAAGGGCAAAGGGTTTAAGCGAATTTCAAATTATAAAAAAGCACGCTGTAAAAAATGCATTAAACCCTGTGGTTACAGCAATTTCAGGCTGGTTTGCTTCAATGCTTGCTGGCGCTGTTTTTGTGGAGTATATTTTTGGATGGAATGGTATTGGTAAAGAAATTGTTAATGCTTTAAACACCTTAGATTTGCCTGTAATTATGGGATCGGTGATAGTGATAGCTACAATGTTTGTAATTATCAATATTTTTGTCGACTTAATCTATGTTTGGTTAGATCCTAAGGCGAAATTACAGTAAACATGAAAAAAATAAAATACCTTTTACTTTTATTGCTTAGTATTTTTAGCTGCAATACAGAAGTCCCAACCCAATTTTCGGAAGAAGCATTAAATGATGTATTCACGACTTTAAGCGGAAGTGAGGTTAGCTTAAAATCCATTTTAGAAAAGCATAAAGGTAAAACAATTGTTATCGATATCTGGGCATCATGGTGTAGCGATTGCATAAAAGGTATGCCAAAAGTAAAGGCATTACAAAAAGAATATAATGATGTTGTTTATCTGTTTTTCTCATTAGATAGAGGAGAAGGTCCTTGGAAAAGGGGTATTAAAAGATATCAGGTAGCAGGAGAGCACTATTATATTCAATCTGGTAAAAAAAGTGCCTTTGGAGATTTTGTAAAAATAAGCTGGATTCCTAGATATATGATAATAAATAAGGAAGGAAATATAGAATTGTTTAAAGCTGTTGAAGCAGACGATAATAAGTTGGTAAACGCGCTAAAAAAATAGTATTTTTGCAGCAATAAATAACTACAAATAAAGGCTTTCAAAAGAAAGTTTTAAGACCAAATATTATGA
Organism: Wocania sp.; assembly: GCA_965224845.1. Classification (GTDB taxonomy): domain Bacteria; phylum Bacteroidota; class Bacteroidia; order Flavobacteriales; family Flavobacteriaceae; genus Wocania_A. Next base: position 229,818 of record CBDDAJ010000024.1, on the reverse strand, counting down.
GAAAACAAATCGTTGCTGGAAACTGGAAAATGAATAATGATTTATCACAAACGGAATCATTACTGGCCGACTTAAAAAAGCAAACAAAAACATCTGGAGCAGAGGTAATGGTAGCACCAACCTTCACTAATCTATACCATGCTTTTGAAGCGTTAGGTAAAACAGATATTGAAGTTGTAGCTCAAAATATGCACTTTGCTGAAAATGGTGCTTATACAGGAGAGGTTAGTGCAAACATGCTTAAAAGTGTAGGTGTTGAAACTGTAATTTTAGGCCATAGTGAGCGTCGTGAGTATTTTAATGAAACAGATGAATTGCTAGCTAAAAAAGTAGACACAGCTTTGGCAAACGATATGAGCATCATCTTCTGTTTTGGAGAAGAGCTAGCCGATAGAAAATCTGGAAACGAGGAAAACGTAGTTGAAAGTCAAATTAAAAATGCATTGTTTCATTTAGAAGCATCAGCATATAAAAGCATTGTTTTAGCTTATGAGCCTGTTTGGGCTATTGGTACTGGTGAAACGGCCAGCCCAGAACAAGCACAAGATATGCATGCATTTATTAGAAAAACATTAAGTGATAAATACGGAAACGCGGTAGCAGATTCTGTTTCTATTCTTTATGGGGGCAGTGTAAAACCAGCAAATGCAGAAGAGATTTTCTCTAAACCAGATGTAGATGGAGGGCTCATTGGAGGCGCTTCGTTAAAAGCTGAAGACTTTTTTGCTATTGTAAATGCATTTTAAATATATGGCTTATTAAGTTAGGCTAAATTACATACATTTTATTCGCTAAGGGTATTCCCTGATTTTTTATAAATCGAGGAATGCCCTTAGTTTTTTGTTGTAGACTGAAAGTAACTTGCCAATGTTAATTTCAAGGCTATAGTATATGCATCCAGAACTTTTTAATATAGATTTTTTTGGTTTTAAAATTTCAATAGCAACCTATGCATTCTGTATTGTTTTAGGATCGGTATTAGCAGCATTTTATGCAAAGCGAGTTGCAAAAAAAGAGTTAAAGATTACGATCTCTAATAATTTTATTTACCTCCTTTTTATAGCGGGATACATTGGTGGTAAAGTGTTTTTGTATTTAGAAAAACCACTATTTTACATTAATAACCCAGAGGCTGTTTTAAATACGTTTTCCAGCGGTTTTGTGTTTTACGGGTCATTTGTTTTTATAATACCAACAGCAATGTGGTATTTTAAAAGGCTTAACATACCCATATTGTCAATGTTGGATGTTTTAGCAGTTTCAACAGTAATTATTCAAATCATTGGGAGGCTAGGTTGTTTTTTTGCAGGTTGCTGTTATGGAATACCTACAAACTCTAGCTTTGGAGTTACATTTCCATTAACCCATAGTGTTTCTGTTCATCCAACCCAATTATATGAGGCTTCAATACTCGCAATATTCCTTGTTCTTCTATTCATTTTTAAAAAGAATAAAAAATTTAACGGACAATTATTCTTGTTCTATTTAGGGTTCTATGGAATAAGTAGATATGGCATTGAATTATTAAGAGGGGACACCCGAGGTCAAATAATAGAAGGCCTGTTATCACATTCTCAGGGTATTGCTATTTGTTTACTAGCCATATCAATAATCACATATTTCAAATTAAATCAGATGTTAATCAAAAATTAAAATCATGAAAAAACTATTTAAAAATTCAGTATTACCAACACTTTTTGGTGTTTTTGCAGCAGTAATTATTGGTACGGGGTGTCCAACACCTTCACCATTGCCAGACGATGATCGCGTAGCTCCAAATGTATTAGTGCTAAGCCCTAATGAAGGAGGGGAGTTCTTTACAGATCCGAGTGTTTTGGTTATAGAAGCCACTGCAACAGATGAGTACCAAATAGTATCGGGAGCAGCAACGGTTTACAATGCATTAAATGAAAAAGTAGACTACTACGAAGAAACATCAGAAACACAGGGTAATAAATCCATTACAAGAATTTATACCACATTTAAAACATCAAATCCGGGGAATTATAAAGTGGAATTTAAGTTTGAAGATATTGCTGGAAATGTTAGAACAGTTACCAGAAATGTAGTGTGTAAAAACGATGAAATTGATGGAGAAACAGATAATTAATTGTAAATATGAAAAAGCTATTACTATTGTTTTTGTTGTGTACCAGTATTTGTTTAGCACAGCAAGGTATAAATTATAAAGCGATTATTTCTGACGATGATGCACCTGTGAAAAACCAGCAGATAGCATTATACTTTACCATTATTGAAGCAGCCACTACAGATGTGTATACCGAAAGCCATGCGCCAACAACTGATGATAATGGATTAATATTCGTTAACATAGGAGAAGGAACCGCTACTTCCGGAGATTTTAAAAGTATAGATTGGTCTAAAGAGCAATACTTAAAAGTAAGTGTTAATATAGGTAAAGGCATTACAGATTTAGGGACTACAGCCTTTAAAAATGTACCTTATGCCTTATATGCTGAAAAAGCGGCTGTAATAGCTACAGGAGGTATTAATGATGCCAATAAAGTTTTAACTACAGACACTTCTGGAAATCCAGAATGGGCATTAAAAACCGAGTTTTCAGGAGTAAGTCAGCTAGAAAAGATTACCGAAGGCGGTAATACTGGATATCGTTTATTAGGAAGCGACCCCAATAATTATGGAAATATAGGAGATCATGCTTTAGACTTAAGTTACAACGATATAGGAGGTAATGACACCCATGGAGCCACAGGAGATTTTTCAACAGCATTAGGAATAAATACGCATGCTTCTGGTGTTAATTCAACAGCTATAGGATATGCTACACATGCCGCCAACGATTATAGTATGGCTTTAGGGTACGAAACAGAAGCAATCGGATTTAATTCAACAGCTTTTGGATCAAATACCAAAGCATCTGGCAATAATACCATGGCTATGGGAACTAATACAGAAGCTTTAGGAGATTTTTCAACAACAACAGGCTATGGTTCTAAAACTACAGGAGAGTTCGCAACGGCATTAGGGTTTTATACAGAAGCTACAGGGTTGTCATCAATAGCAATGGGAGAAGGATGTATAGCCTCGGGAAATATTTCATCGGTAATGGGATTAGGAACCACAGCCGAAGCTTATGCGCAAACTACAGTGGGTTTATATAATACAGAATTAGCAATTACTAATGGAACAGGGAGTTATGTAGCAGAAACACGCTTGTTTGTAGTTGGCAATGGAACTGGTAATTCTAATAGAAGTGATGCTATGGTGGTGTTGAAAAATGGGAATACTACCATAAATGGCGATTTAGATGTTGAAGAAGTACATGCAGCAGATTCAGGAGATGCCGACATGAAAGCCTATATCTATGGTTTAATTATAGGGAGTAACGGTAGTAAAGCAAATGCCTCTTCTGCAGGTTATCAAACCAGTAAAATTAGTACAGGGCATTATAGAATAACCTTCAATAATGCGCCGTCTAGCCATATAGATTATTTGGTTATGGCAACTTTACATCAAGATATTGGGTTTGTTAGAACATCGAAATCTCAACAATATATAGATATAAGAACTTATAATACTTCAGAAACTTTAACAGATATGAGTTTCAATTTTGTAGTATATAAAAAATAATAATAATGAAGAAATTAGGGTTTGTTTTAATAATTATAATGTACCAGTTTTCTTTTTCACAAACCAAAATAAAACGATCAAGTATAGATAACGGAGGAGGTCGTTTTGATTCTGGAGCTATTTCTGTTATTTCAACAGTAGGCGAAGTAGCTATACAAGAATATATGGTAAATGCACTTAAAGTGTCGGAAGGATTTATTAATAAAGGTATAAACGCTCTAGAGCCACAAAATTCAAATTGCATAGCACCACCAAATAATTTAATAAGTTGGTGGGCAGCAGAAGATAATGCAAACGATTCAGTAGGCGCGAATCATGGTACACCTTTAGGTGGCATATCTTATGTTTCTGGTGTAGTAAATAAAGCCTTTTTATTTAACGGAGTAGATGATGTGGTAGTGGTACCCCATAGTGAAGATTTAGATATAACCGGAGATATGACTCTGGAATTATGGGTGCGTAGAATAGGTTATGCTAATAGGTCTCAAACCGTTATTTGCAAAGGTGCTGGTTATGTCCCTTTAGATGAGCCCGCAGTATTTGCAATGCGCTTTGAAAATGATCTAACAGAATTTTTATTTGAAGATACTAATGGTAATAATAGTATTGTTAATGGGCCGGCCTATGAAGATTCACAATGGCATCATTATGCTTATGTGCGCCAAGGGAATCAACATGTGGTTTATGCTGATGGTTTTGATTTTGGGTGGACCTCATTTGCAAATGTACCGGAAAGTTCGTCAGGGTTACCATTAACTATTGGAGCACAATACCACAACCCAACCAATGCGCAATATGATTATAGTAATTTTTTTCATGGAGAAGTAGATGAGGTTAGTGTATATAATCGCGCTTTATCTCAAGAAGAGATACTAAGTATTTTTAATGGAAGAAATGAAGGGAAATGTGCTGTAACCTTAAATATTGAAAATAATGTGGCTTCAAAAAACAAAATTAAAGTATATCCAAACCCGGTAAGTGATACTTTTACAATAGCATTTGAAAATAGTTTAGGGTATAATTTTGAAAATTTAAAACTAGAAATTTTTGATCTTTTGGGAAATAGAGTGAAAGTTTTAAGAAGTATAAAATTTTCAAAAACACAGGTAAATATGAATATATTTAAACAAGGCGTTTACTTTTACCGGATTAAAGATAACAACAAGGTTATTGGCTCTGGCAAATTACTTAAAAAGTAATTCACTAATATTTTCATACATTTAAATATCCAAAAGAATATTTTGAAGAAAACAGTTCACATTCTAGTTGCTTTGTTTTTTATAACAAATAGTTTGTTCGCTCAAACGAATAAAATAATTGATAGCTTAAAATTAGAATTAAATAAGAAGCAGGCTGATACAATCATAGCACAAATTTTGAATGATTTATCGTATTATTATTTATACGAAAATATAGATAGCTCTTTAGTTTATGGTAAAAAAGCTTTGATTAAATCAAGAAAAATTCATTATGATAAAGTTGAGGCCAAGGCCAATTTATATATAGGAAATGCATTTCTTTTCACAAATAGATATGACTCGGCACGCTATTATTATAACACATCATATAAAATATTTGATTCTAAAGGACTAAATAAGTCTGCAATATATTCATCATTAGGAATGCTTTATAAGTATGAAGAGAACTATGAAAAAGCAATAAAAATTTATTTTGAAGGTATTACTTATGATGAAGAAACTTCAAACGAATATGGGAAATTTATAAAACTTCTCAACCTGGCTAATGTTTATTATATCATTGAAAATTTTGAAAAAAGTATTCAATATCAGTTAGAAGCGGTTGACTTATCAGAGAAAACAGATAATGAAAATATAAAGTATGCACTAGGAACCATTTTAAATAATATAGGTGGGAATTATTTGAAAATGGAAAAGTATGACAAAGCTTTAGATTATTTTAATCAATCTTTGAAAATAAATATTGAAAATGAGAACCAAAAGGAGCTTGCCAGAAATTATAATAATTTAGGTGTAGTTTACGAAAATAAAAATCAATTAAAAAAGGCAGAAGAATTATTAAAAAAAGCACTTAAGATTAGAGAGCGAATGAATGATGAAGATGAATTGGTAGAAACCCATATGGAGTTAGGAATACTATATGGGAAACAGGGAAAAGAGCGTTTGTCTAATCAACATTTTAGTGGCGCATTAAAACTAGCGAAGAAAATTAAAAACAAAGCACTCATATCTGAAGTGTATTTGGCTATGAGTGATATATATGTTTTTCAAAATAAATCAGAAAAAGCCTTAACAAGTTATAAAAGCCATTCAAAATTTAGAGATAGTATTCTTGAAGAAAAAAATATTAAAAACATTAATGCCCTGGAAATTAAATTTCAAACAGAAAAAAAGGATAAAGAAATACTTACTCAACAGTTAGAATTGCAAAAAAAGAATACTCAAAATAATTATATGTTGGGAACTGTTGTTTTTTTAGCATTAGTTTCTGTATTGCTCATGTTCTTATATAATCAAAGACAAAAACGAAAAGATCAGGAAATTTTAACCTTAAAGCGGGAGTTTCAAATAAAAACCCTGGAATCATTAATAGAAGGCGAGGAGAAAGAACGTCTTAGAATAGCTAAAGAATTACACGATGGTGTTAATGGTGATCTATCTGCTATAAAATATAAGTTGTCATCACTAATAGAAATGAATAACAAAGTGATAAAAGAAGCCATTACTATGATTGATGATTCTTGCAAGCAAGTTCGTGCTATTTCTCATAATCTAATACCACCTTCTATTGAGAATTTCAATATTATAGAAGCAACTCAGGAGTATTGCCATAATATGGATGAGGTACATGAACCTCAAATTTTATTTCAACACATTGGTGATCCTGTTTCAATACCTAAAAAAGCTGAAGCAAATTTGTTTAGAATAATACAGGAACTCGTTACCAATAGTATAAAACATGCAGAAGCTTCAGAAATTAATGTACAGATTAGTAATCGTGAAAATACCATTCAATTAACTGTTGAAGATAACGGAAAAGGATTCGATACAGATAATATAAAAAGTAAGGGCATAGGTTTAAGTAATGTCCAGTCGCGATTAGATTATTTACAGGCAACAAGGGATGTTCTGTCAAACCAGGAAGGAACATCATATACCATAGAAATTGATACAGAGAAATTAAATGACAACTAAAATAGCAATAACAGACGACCATGTTTTGGTATTAAAAGGCATTGTGTCTATGCTGGATTCTGTTCCAGAGCTTCGTATTGTAGGGACTTATAAAGATGCGAATGAAACTTTGGAAAATATAGTTAGAGATCTCCCAGATGTGTTATTGTTAGATATTAATTTACCCGATGTGAATGGTATTGATTTAGCTAAGCTGTTATTAAGAAAGCACACAGGTTTAAAAATAATTGCATTAACTAATTTTGAAGATATGTCCTTTGTAAAGCGTATGCTAAAGCATGGTGTGCATGGGTATTTGTTAAAAAACACCGATAAGTTAGAATTATTAGAAGCATTAAAAACGGTGCTGTCTGGTGAGGTCTATTTGCAAAAAGACATCCATAAACGGTTGATAAGTCAGTCTCCAAAAAAAATTACAGATAATGGTTTACGGCCAAAATTAACTCGAAGAGAGCAAGAGGTGTTAATTGCTATTTCAGAAGAATTAACAACACAGCAAATTTCAGAAAAACTATTTATTAGTCCAAAAACTGTTGAAACACATCGTATGAATATTATGAGTAAATTGGGTGCAAAGAACAGTGTGGGGATTATTAAAATAGCTATTGAAAAGGAGTTGTTGTAGTATTTGCTCGATAACCAAAATTTAGTTACTTCGAAAATGCTTTCGAAACTTTTGGGCTTTTTTCTTAATAAAACCTTTTAGGTTTGCTCTAAGTCTATTTACTCTTATCTTTGTGGTCGAAAAAAAGGACTATGTCTAGCATCATTTATTTAGGTTACGAATTTAAAGTGTCACCCCCTCAACCCGGGATTGAAATTCTCATTGCCGAACTTGGTTATGCAGGTTTCGAGAGTTTTGTAGAAGCGCATAACGGTGTTACCGCTTATATTCAAAAGGAAGAGTGGAACAAAACGATACTGGATGGTATTCAAATTCTTAATTCTGATGAATTTGAAATCACTTATTCATTTGAAGAGATTGAACAAACGAATTGGAATGCGGAATGGGAAAAGAATTTTAATCCTATTATAGTTGATGATATTTGTGCAGTTCGTGCGCCATTTCATGATAAATTTGAAACACAATACGATATTATTATAGAGCCAAAAATGAGTTTTGGTACGGGGCATCATGAAACAACGCACATGATGATTCAACACATTTTGAATAATGATTTTACCGACAAATCGGTTTTAGATATGGGATGCGGAACTGGTGTTTTAGCAATTCTGGCAGAGCTTAAAGGGGCTAAACCTATAGATGCGGTTGATTATGATAATTGGTGTTATCTTAATAGTATTGAAAACGTAACACGTAATGATTGTAAACAAATCACAGTTATAGAAGGGGATGCCTCAGTTTTAAAAAACAAAGCCTACGACATTATTATAGCAAATATTAACAGAAATATTTTGCTACAAGATTTGAAAACATATGCCGCTTGCTTAAATAAAAAAGGCATGCTGTTTTTAAGTGGATTTTATAATGATGATATTCCAGTAATTAAAGCTGAATGTGAAAAACATTTGTTAAAATTTGAAGAAAAGTTAGAAAGAAACAATTGGGTGTCGCTAAAATTTTTAAATTAGTACTGTAATTAATCCCCAAGATTATAAGCCTATGAGTACTCGAGAAAAAGCATTAGAAGCATTACTTTTAAAAGAAGAAGTAATTACTCAAAATGAAATTGTATTATATAATGATGATGTTAATACCTTCGATCATGTTATAGAAACACTTATATATGCCTGTGAGCATACAGCAGAACAGGCTGAGCAGTGTTCTATTATTGTACATCACAACGGGAAGTGTACAGTTAAAACGGGTTTGTACGACGATTTAAAACCGCGTTGTTCCATGCTTCTTGAAGCTGGCCTAAGCGCCGAAATAGTATAATAAAAAAGCTCTGATTTTAATCAGAGCTTTTTTATTATACTATTTCCCCATTCTTCCTATGGCACAACTAACAAAAGATTTGGCTTTTGTTGTTAAAGCATTTTTTTTACCAACAATAGGATAACCAAGTTTAATCAATAAGGCTTTAACATGTTTAATATCTTCTGGAATAGAATAATTAAAAGATACTGAATCATTAGTGTTATCAACACTAATCTCCGAAATGTGCTTTAGTTCATTTAATTTGTTAACAATAGTGTTAGCACAACCTCCGCATTTTAAGTTTTGTATTTTTAATGTAGTATGCATAATTATAGGGTAGATGGACATACAAAGTTTGTCATTGGTAAATCAGTCTTTTTAAGTGCTCCAAAGCCACCGGCAACATCTATTACATCAAAGCCTCGGGCTTTTAATATAGAAGCTGCTATAACCGACCTGTAACCACCGGCACAATGCAAGTAGTATGTTTTTTTATGATCAATAGAACTCATGTTATTGTTAATATAATCTAGTGCAAAATGATGTACATTTTCACCTTCTAAATGCTCAGATTTATATTCCCCATCCTTTCTAACATCTAGTGTTTCTACAGTATTCCTTTTAAATCTATGAGCAAACTCTTCAGCAGTTATAGATTCAATAGACTCAATATCTTTTCCGGCATTTTTCCAGGTATCAATACCCCCTTTTAAATAGCCTAATGTATTGTCGTAACCAACACGAGACAAGCGTGTTACAGTTTCTTTTTCTTTGCCTTCTGGGGCTATTAATAAAATGGGCTGTTTTAAATCGGTAATTAAAGCACCTACCCATGGCGCAAATCCACCATGAATACCAATAAATATGGAGTTAGGAATATGACCTTTTACAAAATCCTTTTCATTTCTAACATCAAGAACTAAAGCATCTTCCTGGTTTGCAAGAGCTTCAAACGCTTCAGGATTTAAAGCAACATCCCCTTTTTTAAGTACAGTTTCAAAATCATCATAGCCCAATTTATTCATCATAGCGTTTTTTGCAAAGTATTGAGGAGGTGGTGCAATACCATCTAAAACCTCTTCTACAAACTCTTCCTTTGTCATGTCTGCTCTTAAGGCATAATTACTTTGTTTTTGTTCGCCCAAGACCCCTACTGTTTCTTTGCTTAAATTTTTTCCGCAGGCCGAACCTGCTCCATGTGCCGGATATACAATAACATCATCAGCTAGTGGCATAATTTTGTGGCGTAACGAATCATATAACATACCTGCCAAATCTTCTTTGCTTAAATCAGATTTAATAGCTAAATCTGGTCGTCCAACATCACCTAAAAACAAGGTGTCTCCCGAAAAAATGGCATAATCTTTACCTTTTTCATCAATCAAAAGAAAGGTAGCAGATTCCAGGGTGTGTCCGGGGGTGTGTAATACCTTAATGGTTATGCGACCTAGTTTGAATTCTTCCTGGTCTTTTGCAATATAGGCATCATAACTGGTTTCAGCACTAGGTCCAAAAACAATTGTAGCTCCTGTTTTTTTTGCTAAATCGACATGCCCCGAAACAAAGTCAGCATGAAAATGGGTTTCAAAAATATATTTGATTTTTGCATTTTCTTCATTTGCTTTATCTACATATTGCTGTGTTTCGCGTAATGGATCAATAATAGCTACCTCGCCATTGGACTCTATGTAATATGCTCCCTGAGCTAAACAACCTGTATAAATTTGTTCTATCTTCATTTTAAAAATTTATTTTCAAACCCGCAGTAGCGGAAAATATTTCATGTATATAATTCATCCAAAAATAGGAAACCTAAATGATTTGGTTTGTGACTTTTGTCACATTATACTAATTCGTTTCCTTATAGATTATGTATATAGCCATGATTAATGTAAAAAAACCAAAGCTTTTTTTAAGCTTTTTACCACTTATAAATTTTGAAAGAAATACGCCTATTATAATTCCTAAAATTGAAATTAAAGTAAATATAAGCAGAAACACCCATTCTATTTTAATGGTTTGCATATCACCAGTAAACCCAATTAGGGAATTAATAGTGACTATAATTAAAGAGGTTCCTACTGCTTTTTTCATTGGAATATTAGCCCATAAAACAAGCGCAGGAACATATAAAAACCCACCACCGGCACCTATTATTCCTGTAATTGTACCAATTATTAGTCCTTGAATAAATGTTTTATAATAGGCTTGCTTTTCTAAAATCTCGTTTGCTTCATTTTTTGTTTTAATCATAGAAACAGAAGCCAAAAGCATAATAATGGCAAAAAATACCATAATGCCCATTTCTTTTGTTAAAGTAAAGTCACTAAAGCTTAAAAGTGTATCAGGAATTCCCGGAACTAAATACCTACGCGATAAGTAAACCGCTATAAATGAAGGAAAAGAAAATGCCAGTCCAGTTTTAAAATCAACGAGTCCTTTCTTATATTTTTGGAAGGTACCTACCATAGATGTGGTTCCCACAACAAATAGTGAATATGCTGTGGCAATAACTGGGTTGTAACCTAGTAAGTAAACCAATAATGGAACGGTAAGAATCGAACCTCCACCACCTATAAGGCCTAAAACCAATCCAACGATTAAAGCGCCAACGTACCCTAAGAGTTGTGTAGCATCCATTTAGTGTGGTAGTTTGTCCTTTAAAATACCATAAATAAATGTTCCTAATAAAGCGGCAGCTATTACAATAAGCATACTTACAACACCAGTACCCAATAAGATATACATAGGCCCCGGACATGCTCCAATAAGTGCCCAGCCAAAACCAAAAATAATGCCTCCAATAATATATCTGGTAAGGCCGTTTTCTTTTTTAGGAACAAAAATATCTGCTCCTTTGATACTTTTTATATATCCTTTTTTTGAAATCTGTAAAAATAAAATACCTGTAGCTATGGCTGTTCCAATAATGCCATACATATGAAATGACTGAAAACGAAACATTTCATAAATACGATACCAGGACACGGCTTCTGATTTAACTAAAACGATACCAAAAAAGAGACCTACGAGTAAAAATTTTAAATATTTCATGAATTAAAAATTAAAGGTAAAAGAAGGTTGGTCATAATTAATCCGCCAATAAAAAAGCCAATAACGGCTATTAATGATGGTTTTTGTAAACTGCTTAGCCCTGTAATAGCATGGCCAGAAGTACAGCCACCGGCATATCTTGTACCAAAACCAACAAGTAAACCTCCAATGATTAATAATAGTAAACTTTTTAGGGTTATAGTTTCTAAATCAAATATTTCGTTAGGCACTAATGTTGCTCCGGCTTCTTTAAACCCCATGTGTTGTAATTCTGAAACTGTTTTTGGATTTAGATTGGTAACCGCATCGTTTGATAGGTAATGCGTGGCAATAAAACCACCAATGATGGCACCTAATACTACAATTAAATTCCAAACTTGTTCCTTCCAATTGAACTTAAAAAAATCTGAAAATTTACCACCTCCACCTATGGCACACATGGTTCTTAGATTTGATGACATGCCGAAGGTTTTCCCAAAATAGAGCAATAATGCCATAACTATGGCGATTAATGGACCTGTTATATACCAAGGCCAGGGGTTTAAGATATATTCCATAAAAGTGATTTAAAAGTGCAAAGATATATTTATACTTAGCTTATTTTTGTAATAAATGTTACCTATAGATTTATAAAACTTCAATTTTGTTTCTACTTAACTTAATTTTCTTGCTGTTTTCTAATTGTTTTAACAAACGGGAAATAACAACACGAGACGTATGTAAATCTTCGGCGATATCTTGATGTTTTACAATTATAACATTAGATTCGTTTAATTTTGTTTTATTTATTAAATACTTGTATAAGCGTTCATCCATTTTCATAAAGGCAAGATTATCAATAGTTTCAAGCATTTCGTTAAAACGTGTTTGATAGCTTTCTAAAATAAAATTTCTCCAACTCTCATTATTATGAAACCATTTTTGCATTACTGAAACTGGAATCATAACTAAACTGGAATCTTTTTCGGCAACAGCTCTAACTTTACTTTTTGATGTTCCCATACAGCAAGTGAGTGACATGGTACAGGTTTCGCCAGATTCTAAAAAATAAATGAGCAAGTCGTTTCCATGATTATCCTCTCTTAGAATTTTAATACTACCGCTTAATAACAGTGGGATATACTTTAATGTTTGATTTATATCTATAATAATATCGTGCTTTTCGAAGGTTTTAAAAACACCTAATGTATAGATTTCATCAATGAGAGAATCATCTAAGAGGGGGCTAAATTTTTGTTGTAGTAATTCCTTTGACATAGTCAAAAGTAATGAATTTGAAATTTGAAATAAATATTTGGTAGAGTTTTAATAAAAATACTATATTTGCACCCACAAAAATGGCCATGTGGCGCAACTGAATAGCGCACTTGATTACGGCTCAAGAGGTTGCAGGTTTGAATCCTGCCATGGTCACAAAACTAAAGCAAGCTATAATTTAAGCTTGCTTTTTTGTTTTCTAAAAAGTAAAAACAAAAAACCTCCAATTTTATCGCCAATTCTTTTTCTTATCATAGAAAAAGCTTTAGTGATATGCGCTTCAACAGATTTGATCGAAATGTTTAAATAATTGGCTATCTCCACGTTCGTTAAGCCTTCCTTTCTGCTTAATAAAAATACTTCTTTACATTTAGGGGGTAAGTTTTGTATTTCTGCCGTTATACGCTCAATGGCTTTTTTAAAAAAACTATCATCCTCATCAGTTGCTACTTTTTCTAGTGCCTCATAATACTTTTGTTCTAATAACAAATGCGATTTGTTTTTTTTATACTGATTAATAAATTCATGGTATACAGACTTAAACAAATAATTAAGTACTGATTTTTTAATAGTGATTTTTTTTCGCTGCTCCCATGTTTTTAAAAACACATTTTGAAGTATATCCTGTGCCATAGCCTCGTCATTAGTTAGCGAAAGCGCATAAGCAAAAAGAGGTTTGTTATAGGCTTCTAATGCATAAACAAAAGCACGTTCTTCACCTTGTTTTATAGCTTTAATTAAATCATTTTGATTTTTATAAGGCATAATTTCAATTCAAATAAAAAGTAATTCGTAGCTAAATTAGGTGATGAAGGTAATTAAAAAAGATAAAAAAAAAAGAATAAAAAAGTTAGGGTTTTAAAAATGAGCTTTGTCTTTCTATAAATCATGGTCTACAAATGGATTTTAAAATCATAGAAAAAGCAATTATAAAATACCTGATTCAGGAAGCGAATTCACGCGATTTAAATATCTTATCAGAATGGATTCAAGTTCCTGAAAATCAAATGGTTTTTGAAGATTATGTTAAAACGTATTACAAAATTACTTTAGCCATGTCTAACCCCGATGTTAATAAGATTAAAGGAAACTTACTTCAACAAATAAAAAATGATCAAAATAAGACACGTAAACTAGCAATGCGACGCAATATTATTAAATACGCAGCGGCAGCAGTTTTTGCAGGCGTTCTTACAACAAGTTATTTTTTTAGAGATCATTTTTTTGATAATAATGATGAAGACACACCTATAACAATTGTAGATACTAAAACTATTGTGCCTGGTACAGATAAAGCAACATTAACCTTAGGAGATGGCTCTGTTGTTGTATTGGAAAAGGGCAATACATATCGAGGAAAAAATGCTAATAGTAATGGCGAGGAAATAGTTTATGAAGCCAGTAAGCAAAAGCCAACAGAAATAGTATATCATTATTTAACGATCCCAAGAGGGGGAGAATATTATATTGTTTTATCTGACGGGACACGAGTTTGGTTAAACTCTGAATCTCAGCTTAAATATCCAGAAAGTTTTATAGAAGGTAAACCCCGAGAAGTTGAGCTTGTTTATGGAGAGGCTTATTTTGATGTGTCTCCAAGTTCAGCACATAAAGGATCTAAATTCAAAGTAATTAACAAATCTCAAGAAGTTGAAGTATTAGGAACAGAGTTTAATATTAAAGCTTACAAAGACGAAGCAAACATTTATACCACTCTAGTTGAAGGAAAAGTTGTTGTAGATAATGGTATTTCTAAACAAAACTTAATTCCAAGCCAGCAGTCTGATTTAAATCTGGAAAGCAATCGTATTAAAGTAACTGTGGTTGATGTTGAAGAAGAGATTTCATGGAAAAATGGAGTTTTTAGTTTTAAAGGGAAATCCTTAAAAAATATTATGCGAGTTATTTCTAGATGGTACGACGTTGATGTAATCTTTTTAGATAAAAGTTTAGAGACGCTAAAATTTAAAGGTGTTTTAGGGAAAAACCAAAGTATTGAAGAAATTTTATCAATTATGAAGTCTAGTACGATAACAGACTATACAATTGAAGGAAAAACGATAATATTAAAATAGACCATGTCTTTTTTACTTGATAAACTTATCTCGTAAGAATGAAAAACCTTGTGTAAAAAGGTAAAATTAATCGTATAATAAAATATAACGGATTGCCTATGAAATAAAAAAACAATTACAAAAAAAGGAGGATAAAGTTTAACCGGCAAAAGTATAAAACTCTATCCCCTTGGATCATTATCTATTAATTAAATAGTGTTTAACTAACAAATAACAAACAAATTTATGGAAATTAAATTAACTAATGCTTGTTTTCAATATAGAAAACGGCTCTTAATGATTATAATGAGAACTTTCATTTTCTTATGCTGCACCATGGTTTTTGCCTTAGCACCTAATAATGTCATTTCGCAAAATTCAAAAATTAAGATTAAAGAAGATAAGGTATTAACTGTTGATGAGGTATTTGACCTAATAATGGAACAAACCGATTATAAGTTTTTTTATGAAGAAGGAATATTTAAAGACTTTCCTAAGGTTCATTTAAAGAAGGGGACCTTAAAAACCAATACATTATTAAATAGAACCTTGTCTCAGGGTAATTTAAATATTGTAGTAACCGATAACAATGCTATTTTAATACAGGAAAAACCTAAAGATTCTGTTGCTTTTGGTTTGCAACAACACAAAATCTCGGGAGCAATAACAGATGCTTCTGGTCAACCATTACCAGGAGCCAATATTCTTGAAAAGGGAACCACTAATGGCACCCAAACAGATTTTGATGGAAAATTTTCATTAAATGTAAGTGATGGAAATGCTGTTTTAGTGGTATCTTATATTGGTTTTTTATCTCAAGAAATATCAGTTAATAATCAAGATACTATTACCGTTGCTTTGCAAGAAGATGCCGGAAAGTTAGCAGAAGTTGTTGTAGTGGGTTATGGCACTAGCACTAAAGAAAAATTTAATGGATCTGTATCTAAGGTAAACAATAAAACACTAAACAATTATTCTTCTGCAAATTTTGAGCAGGCGCTATCCGGTACAATTTCTGGTGTTCAGGTATTAGGCAATAGTAAAAATCCCGGAGATAATTCTGTAATTCAAATTAGAGGTCTTAGTACTTTAACAGCTGGGACAAATCCATTAATTGTAGTTGATGGAAATCCATTAAGTGAAGGCTCCTCATTGAGTTCGGTAAACACGAATGATATTGAGGCTATCAGCATATTAAAGGATGCTGCTTCGGCTGCAATCTATGGCTCTAGAGCATCAAACGGTGTTATATTGATTACAACTAAAAAAGGAAGTAAAGGCAAACTTAAGGTGAGTTATAACGGTTATGTTGGTTTTCAACAACGCATTGATAAATTTAAAGTGACGGATGCATATGATACCGCATTATTTGACTTAGATGCTCGTAACTTTGGTTATATTTCTGGAGGGCCTGGGCGAAGTATTACCGATGACAATGCAACCAGAGATGCTAATGGCGGTGGTAAGCGAAGTAGAATTCAGCCATTTCTTCAAGATTATATTAATGGTACTCCGGGTTTAACCAACACAAATTGGGCTAATGCTATTTTTAGAGACGCCATGCAACAAAACCATTACTTAAACCTAAGTGGTGGAAATGAAAAAAGTGACTATTCTATTTCATTCGGACACCTGGATCAAGATAATATTATTATAGGGTCTGACTATAAAAGATATACTAATAATATCAGATTCAATTCACAAATTAGCGATCGCATTAAGTTTGGTATTAATACAAATATCTCTATGTCTGATGCAAATCCAACAGGAGAACGTGCTTGGTCGCAAACCCTTTTAGGAAGAGGCAGACAAGCCGATCCTGCTTTTACAATTACGTTAATGCAGCCATACTATCCAATATACAACCCTGATGGGAGTTTAGCTATTGCTCATCAAATAGATGATAACAATCAGAACTGGGATGGGCCAATTTCAGAAAATACCATAGCACATGTGTTATTGTCTGATTTTACTAAAAAGGCTTTTAGATTGTTCGGAAATGCATTTGTAGAGGTTGAGCTCATAGAAGCTCTTAAATTAAAAACATCCTTTGGAGGAGACTACAACACTAGTGTCGAAGAATTTTTTGCACCTTCAACTTTTGGAAATTATAGAACACCGGTAGCCAATAACCTTACACAGGCTGCAAAATATGATACAAAACGAGAAAATTTTATTATTGAAAACCTCTTAAGCTATAAGAAAAAAATCAAGTCGCATACATTTGATGTATTATTAGGTTACAGTTATCAACAAGAATTTAGAAATCAAACAGATCTGGAAAGTAGAGATTTTGCAGATGATAATTTAAGAAACGTTAGTGGAGCAACATCTATTACTGCTACTTCTAGAAGTAGTAAATGGGCATTAGAATCATTCTTTTCCCGCTTGCAATATGATTTTAATAACAAATATACTTTGTCTGCTTCTATAAGAAGAGATGGCTCATCGCGTTTTGGAGCTAATACAAAATACGGAAGTTTTGTTTCTGCATCTGCTGGCTGGGTTTTGAGTAACGAATCTTTTTTTCCTGATGATAAAATAGTTAATTATGCTAAACTTAGAGCAAGTTTTGGGCAAACAGGAAATAATCAAATTGGGGATTTTGGGTCTGTTGCATTGGTTTCTGCTGACAATTATGTTTTAAACGGAAGTTTAACTTCCGGGGTATACACTAGGACATCGCCAAATGCTGATTTGTCATGGGAAACTAATTCTGCTTTAAATTTTGGTTTAGACTTAGGGTTTTTACAAAACAAATTATTATTTACTGCAGAATATTACATTTCAAAAACAACCGATTTATTACTTGATGTTCCGGTACCACAACAATCAGGCTTTTCTGAATCTTTGCAAAATATTGGTGAGTTAGAAAACAAAGGAATCGAGTTTGAATTAAAAGGAAGGAACTTTAATATTGGTGATTTGAAATTAGGCTTTAATGCTAACATATCATCTTATAAGAATAAAATACTAGCACTTGGTAATGGACAAGATCAAATAATATTTGGAAGTGGCGTAGATTTTATTACCAAAGTTGGTTATCCGGTAGCTCAGTTTTACAATTATAATGTTACAGGAGTTTACAAGTCGCAGTCGGAAATTGATAATGATCCGGTAACACCACTATCTGGTACCGAAGTAGGTGATTACATTGTACAAGACACCAATGGAGATGGTAAAATCACATCTGATGACAGAGCTATGCAGGGAGATTTCAATCCGGATTTCACTTATGGTTTTGGGTTTACAATGACCTATAAGGGCTTTGATTTATCTGCACAATTCACCGGGGTTGAAGGTAGAAAAGTTTCCGATAACATAATTAATCGTACCGAGAGCGGAGAAGGTTTCTTTGTCCCATCTCAATATTATTTTGATAATTATTATAATGATCGTAACCCGGATGGATTTTTTAGAAGACCTGATTTTTCAAGTTTTTCGTCTGCCGGAAGATTAACAAGAAAATCAAACCTTTCCGTGCTTGATGGTGATTACTTTAGATTAAGAAGTCTACAATTAGGGTATACTTTACCAAATGAAATAATCGAAAAATTAAATATAGACAATTTAAGATTGTACTTCACAGGAAATAACATATTTAATATCACAAAATTCAGGGGATATAATCCTGATGGAGTAGATACAAGATCAAATGAAAGGCAATCGTTATCCCGAGGTTATATTAATTCTTCAAGTCCACTGACTCGATTTATAGCCATAGGAATGGATATCAAGTTTTAATTAATTAAAAAATACTAAAAATGAATATCAAATTTAATATTATAACTATAGCTTTAGTGTTATTGGTTTTAGGGTCTTGTTCAGAGAAGTTAGACCTGGCTCCAATAACTGAAAAAGCAGCAAATAACTTTTATTCTAATGAATCTGAAATAGAAAGTGCTATAACAGGAGCCTATGCTCAGCTTCAAACAGGTGGGCTTTACGGGCTGGATTTAATTGGCGTAGGCGAAATACCGGGAGAAGATACTTTTGAGGAAATTGCAGCAAACGATGGTGGTCGCTTTGGTCAATTAGATGATTTTTCAACCAATGCAGGGAATGATTTGGTGGGAGACATTTGGAGAGAGTCCTTTGAAGGTATACAAAGAGTTAATATTGTTCTTAATCGAATTGACGATATAACGTTTGAGGATAGTAACTTAAAGAATATTCGAATAGGTGAAATGAAGTTTCTACGAGGCTTATTATATTTTAACCTGGTACGATTATATGGCGATGTGCCGTTAGTCGTAGAAGAAACAACCAACCCATCAGATTTTTTCGGACAAGTGCGTACACCGGCATCTGAAGTCTATATGCAAATTATATCAGACTTAAATGGAGCCATACAAAACTTGCCAACTACCAAATCTTCTGGTCGACCAGCAAAAGGAGCTGCTCAGGCTTTATTAGCAGATGTACAGATGAATATGGGTAATTATAGTGATGCAGTTACTAATCTTGCAGCTGTTGTAAATTCAAATATTTATAGTTTAATGCCTTCTACGTCTCAAATCTTTGGAATAGCAAATGAAGGGAATTCAGAAACTTTGTTTGAAGTTCAGTATGCCAGTGGTGTTGATGGTAATAATGAAGGAGAATCAGCAGCCTCACAATTCAGGCCTTCAGGAACTACTGCAAATGCAAAAGGGCATAATTTACCTTCAGCAGAGTTTGTAGCATTGTATGAATCTGGAGATACCCGTAAAGATGATTATGTTGGATTAGATGCGGCAGCTAACCCATTCTATTTTTCTTTGAAATACGAAGTGTCTGCAACCGGTGCAAATGATGGAGGTTCTGATCATATTGTGATTAGATATGCAGATGTCTTGTTAAAATATGCCGAGGCATTGAATGAATCTGGAGGCGCAAATGCAGCGCAGTATCTTAATATGGTAAGAAACAGAGCGGGATTAGCAAATACCACCGCTACGTCACAGGGCGAATTAAGAGATGCCATAGAAATGGAAAGAAGGCTCGAGTTTATAGGAGAAGGACATCGTTGGTTTGATTTAAAAAGAACAGGTAAAGCAATTCAAACCATGAATGCATGGTTTACAGCTAATAGTATAAATGTAACTATAGATACCGATAATCTTATTTTACCGATTCCACAAAGTCAACTTGATACAGATCCAGCATTAACTCAAAATTCAGGATACTAAATCAAAAGCTATTTAAAAACAATAGTTTGCTTTTTTTAGTTTAGTTTGAAAATGAATAGGGAGAAAATTTCTTCCTATTCATTAATAATCACAATGATTATTAGCTTTCAGTTTAAACTTCAATGCATATAAAACCAAAACATCAATTTATAATGAAGTCAAAATTATACATAATTGCTTTACTCGTAATATCTATATCTTGTAATAATAGGTCTCCAATAAAGGAAGAAAATGAGCAAATACCATTCAGAGTATCTTCTATTCAAGAGAAGATAAATAATTTTAAAGATTCAAAGAATAAAGAAGTAATTGTTGTTGCGCATAGAGCCGATTGGCGCCATGCACCAGAAAACTCATTACAAGCTATTCAGAATTGCATTGATATGGGGGTTGATATGGTAGAAATTGATGTTAGAAAAACAAAAGATAATCAACTAGTTATCATTCATGATAAAACTGTTGATAGAACCACAACAGGAACAGGTTATGTTAAAGATTGGACATTAGATTCTTTAAAAACATTGCGATTAAAAGATGGTTTAGGAGTTGCAACACAACATACGATACCAACTCTTAAAGAAGCATTGTTAGTTACTAAAGATAAGATATTGGTCAACTTAGATAAGAGCTACGATATTTTTGATGCGTGTTATAAAATTATTGAAGAAACACAAACTCAAGACCAGGTAATAATTAAAGGCGCAATAAGTAAATCAGAAGTAGAACAGGAATTTGGACACTATTTAGACAAGGTGCTTTTTATGCCTGTAGTAAGATTACACAAAGCTGGAGCAAAAGAAATAGTAGATGCCTATATGGCACAGGATGCCCCAGAAGCTATTGAGTTTACAGCAAAATACGATACTCTTCAAGGGATAAAAAGCTTCAAAAAATTAAGAGCACAAGGTACTAGTGTTTGGGTAAACTCCCTTTGGCCGCAACACAATGGTGGGCATGATGACGAGAAAGCAGCCATAAATCCTTCGGTATATGATTGGTATATAAATAATAACGTAGATATCATTCAAACCGATAGACCTCAATTGCTCTTAAACTATTTAAGAAGTAAAGGGCTTCATAATTAAGAATTGTTTTTTTTATATATGGTTGAATTAGTTTGATAAGCGCAGTTGAGTAGCTGCGCTTGTTTTTTGTAGAAATAAGTTATACAAAATATAAATCTATGATAAATTATTTTAAAAAATCGGTGCCTCAGCCTCTATTAGATACTATTGAGAAGCAGGAAAAGAAATATAAAAGTTTAAAATGGCAAGTGTTTATATCGGCAACCCTGGGATATGGATTGTATTATGTATGTCGCTTAAGTTTAAACGTCGTTAAGAAGCCTATTGTAGATAGTGGTTTGTTAACAGAATCAGAATTAGGAATTGTAGGATCTGCTTTGTTTTTTACTTATGCCTTGGGCAAACTCACCAATGGGTTTTTAGCAGACCATAGCAATATAAGGCGTTTTATGGCTATTGGTCTTTTAATATCTGCTTTAGCCAACTTGATTATGGGGTTTACAAGTGTCTTTATATTTTTTGCTGTTTGCTGGGGGATTAATGGTTGGGTGCAATCTATGGGAGCACCATCAAGCGTTGTTTCACTTTCGCGCTGGTACAAAGATAAAGAACGTGGTAGTTTTTATGGGTTTTGGAGTACCAGCCATAATATTGGTGAAGCCATAACCTATGTGTTAACTGCTGTGGTAGCCTCTTATTTTGGCTGGCAATGGGGGTTTAGAGCTGCTGCCTTAGTAGGAGTTCTGGGAGCATTAATGATATCCATATTTTTTCACGATACACCAGAAAGTAAAGGGCTAGCTCCAGTAAATGAAGATTTTACAAAAAAGAAGATTTCTACATGGAACGAACAAAAAGGCGTATTAAAAAATCCTTATGTGTGGCTATTAGCTTTTGCGAGTGCTTTTATGTACATATCAAGATATGCCGTAAATAGCTGGGGCCCTTATTATTTTGAAGCAGCAAAAGGATATACGCTTACACAAGCCAATAGCTTAGTAGCTATAAGTGCTGTTTGTGGTATTTTAGGAACAGCATCATCAGGTTTTGTGTCTGATAAATTCTTTAAAGGGCATCGAAATATGCCAGCACTTATTTTTGGGATAATGAATGCTACGGCTTTATCTCTTTTTTTATTAGGACCAAAGGATATATGGTGGTTAGATGCAACTAGTATGGTGTTATTTGGTTTAGCCATAGGAGCCTTAATCTGTTATTTAGGAGGCTTGATGGCTGTAGATATCGCTTCTAAAAAAGCATCAGGAGCAGCCTTAGGTGTGGTTGGCGTAATGAGTTATCTGGCAGCAGGGGTGCAAGATATAGCCAGTGGCTATCTTATAGAAAACAATAAAACCATAGTAAATGGAGAAACCCTTTATAATTTTGATACCATAAGTATCTTTTGGATAGGGGCAGCAATCCTGTCTTTTGTATTAGCATTATTTGCCTGGAAAAAAACTTAAAAAAATAAAAAATGTGTAATATTAAAAATGTTGTTTTTGATTTAGGTGGGGTCTTAATGAACCTTAATGTCTCAAAAACGATTAATGAGTTTGAGCGATTAGGAATAACCAATATTGTAAATAGTACAGGGCACCATTATACAGATTCTTTTTTTTATGATTTTGAAATAGGAAAAGTGTCAGAAGAAGCGTTTGTTGAAAAATTAAAAAGGAAGTCTAGTATGAGCCCATCCACTATAGAAATTAAAGAAGCTTGGAATGCTATGATATTAAATATTCCTAAAAGAAGCATTGAACTGCTTATGAGCTTAAAAAAAGAATATAAACTATATCTGTTAAGTAATACAAACAGTATCCATCAAAAGAAGTTTTTAAATCATGTAAATAAAGAAAATAATTTTTCTTTTAATAGTTTATTTGAAAAGGCGTATTATTCGCATGAAATAAAAATTAGAAAACCAGATTTAGCTGCATTTAAATTTGTTTTAAAAGCGCATCAATTAATGAGTAAAGAAACATTATTTATAGACGATTCTTTAGATAATATTAGAGCTGCTGAGAAAGTTGGAATCAATGGGTGTTATTACTCAGGAGGAAGTCTTGAAGAGAATTTAAAAAAATACGGAATTTGTAAATAAAAGCTTTATGTATTCTGTAAACTAAAAAACATATTAAAATGAAGAAAGTAATCTTATTATCTCTTATAGTTTTATTATTGGTGTCTTGTAAAAAAGAGACCACTCTTAAAGAAACCGTTATAGAGATACCGGAAACAAAAACCAGTAAATCCATACTAAAACAACTTAAGAACCCTTCAAAAAATAAAGTGCTTGCAGTAGCACATAGAGGCGATTGGCGTAATGCTCCGGAAAACTCTATTGATGCTATAAAAAGGGCAATAGCTATGGGGGTCGATATTGTTGAAATTGATGTTAGAAAAACAAAGGACAATTATTTAATTGTAATGCATGATAAATCTTTAGACAGAACGACAACTGGTAGTGGTAAAATAACTGAAATAGTATTAGATTCCATTAAAAGACTTGTGCTTAAAAATGGGGCAGGCATGCCAACCAAGCATAAAGTACCAACATTAAAGGAGGTAATGAATTTTGTAAAAGACAAACCTGTGCTACTTAATTTAGATAAAGCGTGGAATAATCTCCCGGAAAGCTATGCTATTTTAAAAGAGACAGGAACAATACATCAAGCCATTTTTAAAGGAAATGATCCATTGCATATCATGCGGGAAAAGCATGGAAAGCTGATGGATAGTATTCACTATATGCCTATGGTGTGGCCAATAAACTATAATATTTATGGAGAAACTTCTGAAGCACCAGATGTTTATGCTAAAGGATTTATTGATGAATATAACCCAATAGCATTTGAGGTGATTTACGATAAGGAAGATTCTCCAGTAATAGATGCCATTGCATTGATGGAAAAAGAAAATATTTCAGTTTGGGTCAATACCTTATGGGATGAATTATGCGCTGGGCATACAGATGATAAAGCTTTAGGTAACCCAGATGCGCATTGGGGATGGATTATAGAGCGGGGAGCCAATGTAATTCAAACAGATCGCCCTAAAGAATTAATAGAATATTTGAAAAATAAAGGGCTGCATGATTAATAATTGATTATTAAAAACAAGACTATTAAGTGTTTGATAATTTGTATTAAGGTTTTTCTTTTTTTTTTTAGCTTTTGTTATGTTTAGTTTTAAATTTGCAGAGCACTAATCAATAACTATAAAAGATGTCTAAATTATTTGCTCTTAAAGGAAAAATTCAAAATTATGCATGGGGTGGAACCAAATTTATCCCTGAATTATTGGGTATTGAGAGCAACAATGATAAATGTGCAGAATATTGGTTAGGTGCGCACGTAAATGCACCTTCTGTAATATCGACACCTGATGGTAATCAAAATTTAGATAGCTATTTAGCGTCTCATAGCTCTGAAAGTTTAGGCGATGATGTTGTAAAGAATTTTGGTAGACTTCCCTTTTTGTTTAAAGTATTGGATGTACACGACATGTTGTCTATTCAAGTACATCCAACTAAAATAGAAGCCGAAAAAGGCTTTAAACACGAAAATGAATTAGGAATACCTTTAACGGCGCCACATAGAAATTATAAAGATGATAACCATAAACCAGAAATTATGGTGGCGCTTAGTGAGTTTTGGTTGTTACATGGGTTTTTATCTAAAGATAAACTAGTAGAAAGATTGAGAAATACTCCTGAGTTTACCGATTTGTTGTCTGTTTTTAATGAAACGGGCTATTTTGGTTTATATAAAAGAGTTATGGAGCAATCTGTTGATAAAACAAACCAGACGCTGGCACCTTTGGTAAATCGTATAATGCCATTGTACTTAAAAGGGAAGCTGGATAAATCTAGTCCAGATTATTGGGCGGCTAAAGCCGTAGATTCATCAACAGATAAAAATGTTTTAGATAAAGGCATTTATTCTATTTACTTTTTCAATATTGTTAAGGCTAATAAGGGGGAGGCTGTTTTTCAAGATGCAGGTATTCCTCATGCTTATCTTGAAGGTCAGAATATGGAGCTTATGGCTAATTCCGATAATGTTTTACGTGGTGGTTTAACACCAAAACATATTGATGTTCCAGAGTTATTAAAGCATGTTGTTTTTGAGGACACCATACCCCGTGTTATGAAAGGAAACCTACAAGAGGATGGTATTGAAAGGATTTATAAAACTCCAGCACCAGATTTTGAGCTTAGTAAAATAGATTTAAAACCATCTGAAACTTATCAGTCTTGTTCAAAAACAGCTCAAATTTTAATAGTTATTGAAGGGGAAGCAGAAATTGTTACTGATAATAATAAGTTAAATATTGCTAAAGGTGAATCAGCTTTTTTAGAAGCAGATTGCAAATATATAATGTCTTCTCGGTCTAATGCAGTTATATATAAGGCTACCACGCCTTAGAGATTATAAAAACTAATCCAAAGCATTTTTTGTAACAAACCATCTCCAGCCTATAACTGCCATTTGTAGTTTTGTAGCTTGAGTTAAGTCTAATTGTTTTTTAGAATAACTAGGTAAGACCACTTTATTAACCTTTGCTAAAAATTTAAATACTTTCTTTTTCATTATTACAGCTCTTGCTTTTAGGTAAAAATAGTAAAACTTATTCTAGAACTAAGCTTTACATTTTTTTGAATTTAAATAATCGAAAAAATAACGAAGATAAAATCGATTATTAATTTAGCAAGTGTCATCATAATTTTAGGTTTTAAAAGATTAGTAATTGGTTTAACTTTATCAATGTTTTTTGAATATATGTATTTGCAGATATTCTCACCAAATGTTTTTAGATAAATTAATAAAATTGAATAGAGATTTGTAATTAAAAAGATGATTTTAATTATAATATTTTAGTGACTCTCTTTGTTTAAGTTTTGTATTGTAATTTAAAACTTAAGTAAATGTTTTACTTTGTAATAATTGTAGGCGTTTTTTGGAACAAATTTTAAAACCCAAGGGCATTTTTATTAAAAAAATGAAGGTTTTTTGCTATTTCATCTTTTTTTAATTTAAAACATAAAAAAAGACACTCATTTAATGAGTGTCTTAAAAATGCTATTTTAAAAGCTTTAGTTTTTCTTTTTTGTGATAATTTCTATAACGCCATCTTTACCCTTTTTACCATATTTTTTTATAGCAGCATCCCCTTTTATTACATTAATACTTTTGATGTTTTCAGTATCAATTTCAATTTTATCTTTTTTAATTTCTTTTCCATCTAACAGATATAATGGCTCTGTCCCATGATCATCACTAATAATTATTTTACTGTTCTTGCCTTTGCCTAGTGCTTTTACCTTATAATTAGTTTGGGCATTAGCATTTTTTAAAATGATTACATCTTCTTCTGTATTACTGTCATTTTCAACAATAACCTCAATATTTTCATCATCATCTATAATTGTTTCTACACTTTTACTTATTGTTACATTACGATATTTTCCTTTTTTGCCATGATTTTTAAAATGAATACTATCTTCATATATGATTTTATAATCTTCATCATCACTTGAAAGAACAAATACATTATTGCCTTTTCCAGATTTACTAATTTTATGTTTACCGTCTTTAGACTTTATGTAATAGGAATTAGCACTATAGATACGCTTTGGGCTACCGCTTCCTATTGAAATAGATTCTCCGTCTTCATCAAAAGAAATTTTTACAGGTTTAATAGCTTCATCTGAACTTATGCTGTAATTGGCACTTGACTTTTTTGAACTTATATCTATTTTAATAGCAGTAATTTCATTTTTGTCGTTTCTTTTAATCCCTTTAAACTTAGCAGTAATACCTTTTACCTTTAAATTATTAGCAAGTTTTTTAAAGTCTGTTTCAGTAAAATTTTTAGTTATTATAACTATTTCATCTCTATTAGTTTTGATAGTATTGTTAGTTATTTTTGTATTAGTGCTAATTGTTTTTTTTGTTACTAAGCTCCCAACACTTCTATTTACTATTTTTCCATTTTGAATTTCGCCAACTTCAATATTTGGTATTGGCTTTTCTTTATTTTTCCAAGTTGCTGAAGTTTTATTTCGCCCTTTTTCAACATTTGGGGTTAATTTAACTGTTCCATTTTTACTACTTCTTTTAAGCTTGCTTAGTGTTAATGAAACATCAGATTCTTCTAAATGTTTTTTTATTTGATTTAATTCGCTATCAGTATTATTTTTTTTAATGCTTGAGGTTTTATTTAAATATGTTATGCTATTGTCTATGTTTTCTTCAGTTAAAGAAATGGCGTTGGTTTCAGGATTTTCTTTTTCTATATATATTTCTTTTGTATTAAAGCTCATGAGAAAAAGAACAAGTATAGGAATAACTAATACATACTTAAGCAGATTAATTTTTTTTGATTTTGATTTGTGTAACATAACGATTCGTTTTTTGATTAATGAATTATAAAAATTATTGGTTAAAGCCAATTGATGAGTTGGCATACTTGTTTTTAATAAGGTGTATTGGTAGCTCTTTTTACAGCCTGACTTATTTTGAGCATTTTGGTCGGCTATAAATTCTAAATTTTGTTTTAAATCTTTATTATAAAACCAAACAAAGGGATTAAACCATAGTACGATACATGATAGCTGCGTTAGTAAAATATCTATTGAATGATATTGGCGGGCATGTACTTTTTCGTGTGTGATAATTTGTTCTAATTCGTTTTTGCTAAATAGGTTTGGGTTATAAACAATCCAGTTAAAAAAAGAAAAAGGAGAAATTTCACTATTTGTTTTTATATAGGTATGCTGATCTGGTTTTTCACTATCATTTAGAAATATCATTTTAGCTAGTGAGAAGAGCTGAATTAAAAACCGAATTGAAAAGAATACTACTCCTAAAAGATATCCAGCATAAAATAATTGTAAGAAAGTAACAGATTGCTCTGGTTTTGCGTTTAGTGAAGTTACATCGTTAAATACGTAGGCGTCCAGCAATATAGGAGTACGTTCAATATAAATTGGAATGACAACAAAAGGAAGTAAAAAAGCAGTAATTAGACCAATTAATAAAAACCAACGATTAGACTGAAAAAAGGTGTCACGTTGTAAAAATAATTTATAGCACAGGTAAAAAACGACAATAACAGCACTGGTTTTAAGCAAATATTCCATAATTATTTTTGTTTTTCAATTAATGCAATAATCTCTTTTAACTCATCAACACTTATTTTTTCTTCTTTAGCGAAAAACGAAACCATATTTTTATAAGAGTTGTTAAAATAATTATCAATGGCAGCGGTCATAAACCGTTTTCTATAGGCTTCTTTTGTAACTATAGGGTAGTATTGGTGTGTTTTACCATAAGCATTATAACTTACATAACCTTTGTCTTCTAAGTTTCGTATAATGGTAGAAAGTGTATTGTAATGTGGCTTGTCTTGAGTTATTTCGTTAAGCACATCTTTTACAAAAGCTTTTTCAAGCTTCCATAAAATATGCATGATTTCTTCCTCTTTGTTGGTTAACTTTTGCATTGAATCTCTTTTTTATTTATTTCCGCACCTGGCATTGAGCTTATCGAAATGAAGGCGAAAATCTTATTAATCTATTAATTGTTTTATGGTGTAACCACAATACTTCTATTTACTTCGATTGCGCTCAGTACAAATCGTTCAGCCCAAGTTGTTCATTACAAGGGGTTGGGCTTTACGTTACCACCTTTTTTACGCGACTTTCACAAAAAGGCTTTTAACCGGAGCTCACAACGCGTTACAAACGTATAACTATTTTTGTAGTTATACAACTAAAACAATAGTTATTTAACTAAATTTTAAGTTTTCAAGTTTTTTTTAGTACCGGGTATTGTTCAATTATGCTTCACAAAAACTTCTAACTTCTAACTTTTAACTTCTAACTTTCATTTATCTTCGCAAAAAATATTTTTTATGAGTTTACTTTGGGTTATACTAGGTTTTATATTGCTGGTAGTAGGTGGTGAGTTTTTGGTGCGGTCATCAGTAGCTTTATCATTTAAGTTTAGTATTTCTAAAATGATTATTGGTATGACTGTGGTTTCGTTTGCTACATCTGCTCCGGAGCTATTGGTGAGTTTACAAGCTGCCTTGTCTGGTTCGCCGGCAATTGCAATAACTAATGTTGTAGGATCTAATATTGCCAATATTGGCTTGGTATTAGGAGTTACGGCTATAGTAGGAGCTATTTCGGTTGATAAATCATTTTACAAGCTCAACTGGCCCGTAATGATGTTGTTTTCTTTTGCATTATTTGCTTTTCTTAAAAACGACAGTACTATAACAACAATAGAAGGTGTTACTTTGTTTTTGGGGTTAATTTTGTTTTTATTACTATTAATACGAAGTGCAAAAAAAGATACCAATGTTGATGAGGTTGATGAAAGTTTGGCTATAGTGTCTAACTTTAAAATTTTTATCTGGTTAGTTATTGGCGCATCAGCATTGTATTTTGGTAGTAAATGGTTGGTTGAAGGTGCTACAGAAATAGCTAAAGCTGTTGGTGTTAGCGAAGCAGTTATAGGGGTGTCTTTAATTGCCATAGGAACAAGTGTGCCAGAGTTAGCAGCATCTGTTATTGCTGCAGCAAAACAAGAAAAGGCCTTATCTTTAGGTAATTTAATAGGCTCAAATATTTTTAATATTGGTTCTGTTTTAGGCTTAACAGCTATAATTAAACCCATTCCAATTCCTGATAATAGCCCTGAAATATTAGCCAGTCAAATATATTGGATGCTAGGGTTTGCTTTTGTTTTATTGCCAATGATATTTATTCCAAAGAAATTACAAATAAGCAAAGGAAAAGGGTTCTTTTTGGTTTTTGCTTATGGAGTTTTTATGGTTTTAGTATTTACTTCGGGTAAATTTTAAAAACTAAAAAAGCACTTTCAAAAAATGAAAGTGCTTTTTTATGAACAAAATGTTAATTGACTAAAATTAAATTTTAGCAGATTTAACAGTTTCTATAATTCTACCTGCAATTTTATATGGATCACCATTTGATGCAGGACGTCTGTCTTCTAACCAGCCTTTCCAGCCTTTTTCAACTGTTATAATTGGAATTCTGATTGATGCACCTCTATCAGAAATACCATAAGAGAAATCGGAAACGTGAGCTGTTTCATGAAGTCCTGTTAAACGTTCGTCATTAAACGCTCCATATACATCAATATGCTCATCAGTAACGGGTCTGAATGCTTCACATATTTTCTCGTATATTTCTTGAGAACCACAAGTTCTTAAAGTCGTGTTAGAGAAGTTGGCGTGCATACCAGAACCATTCCAGTCTCCTTTTACAGGTTTAGGGTGGTATTCTATATAATAACCATATTTTTCAGTTAACCTGTCTAATAAGTAGCG
Organism: Wocania sp.; assembly: GCA_965224845.1. Lineage (GTDB taxonomy): Bacteria > Bacteroidota > Bacteroidia > Flavobacteriales > Flavobacteriaceae > Wocania_A. The sequence goes on along the minus strand of CBDDAJ010000024.1, from coordinate 199,227 downwards.
AGCAACCCATATTTCGTCACCTGCTTTTTTAGCACCTTTAGCAAATAATTGAAATTCCCACTGACCTGGTGCAACTTCCTGGTTAATACCTTCAAAGTTTAAGCCTGCCTCTATACATAAATCGGCATGTTCTTCAACAAAATCTCTACCCCAGGTGTAACGGCCTCCTACCGAGCAGTAATACTTACCTTGTGGTCCAGGAAATCCTCCACGAGGGAATCCTAAAGGTAAATCTGTCTTCGCATCCATTAAAAAGTATTCTTGTTCAAAACCAAACCAGAAATCATTGTCATTATCATCAATTCTTGCTCTTGCGTTAGAAGGATGTGGAGTTCCATCAGCACTTAATACTTCAGACATTATTAAGTAGCCATTTTTTCTAGTAGGGTCTGGATATATAGCAACAGGTTTTAATAAACAATCTGAAGCACCTCCAGATGCTTGTTCAGTTGAACTTCCATCAAAAGACCAAATAGGACAATCTTCTAATTTACCACTAAAATCATCTTCAACCTTAGTTTTACTTCTCATGTTTTGAGTTGGTTCGTGTCCGTCAAGCCAGATATACTCAAGTTTAGATTTTGCCATTGTTTTTTATTTTTTACAGTATTTAATAAAGAATGGCACAAATATATGTTATTTATATATTACGTTTAATTTTTTAGGGGTAATTTATTAACAAGTATAGTAATTTTTGTTTACCCCCTAATTTTTGGTGGGTAAAATTGTTTTTATGTTAAATTTATAAGGTTAAACTCTAAAATTGTTAATAACCTAATTACCAAAATATTTTTTTTAAACCCGTATAAAGGTATTTTTGTGGTATAATTTTTAATTGATTAAAAGATGTCCACCTTAAGATTTCATGCTATTAAAAAATCACTCGACAGTAAACCGGTTCCTGTAGAAGAAAAAGAACGACGCTCTGATTTGTTTGGTAAAAATGTGTTTAACGAAAACACCATGCGTCAATATTTAACTAAAGATGCTTTTTTAGGCGTGATGAATGCTATTGAACATGGTAAAAAAATTGATAGAACAATAGCCGATCAAGTATCTTCTTCTATGAAAGACTGGGCACTATCTAAGGGGGTAACACATTATACGCATTGGTTTCAGCCCTTAACGGGAGCTACCGCAGAAAAGCACGATGCTTTTTTTGAAACTGTTGAAAACGGACTGTCTATCGAAAAATTTGGTGGGAGCCAGTTGGTTCAACAAGAACCAGACGCCTCAAGCTTTCCAAGTGGTGGTATCAGAAACACTTTTGAAGCCCGTGGTTATACAGCTTGGGACCCGACATCTCCTGCATTTATATACGGAACCACGCTTTGCATTCCTACAATTTTTGTGGCTTATACTGGTGAGGCCTTAGACTATAAAACTCCTTTATTGAGAGCCTTACATGCTGTTGATGATGCTGCTACTGCAGTTTGTAAATATTTTGATAAGAATGTAAAAAAAGTAACCTCGTCTTTAGGCTGGGAGCAAGAATACTTTTTAGTAGATAAGGCTTTGGCTGCCAGTAGACCAGATATTACATTAACAGGGAGGACGTTATTAGGGCACTCATCGGCAAAAGGTCAGCAGCTTGATGATCATTACTTTGGTTCTATTCCAGCACGAGCCTTAAGCTTTATGCGTGAGCTGGAAACCGAATGTATGCTTTTAGGGATTCCTGTTAAAACCAGGCACAATGAAGTAGCGCCTAATCAGTTTGAACTGGCTCCAATATTTGAAGAAGCTAATTTGGCGGTAGATCATAACTCGCTTTTAATGGACATCATTGAACGTATTGCCTCAAAGCATGATTTTAAAGTGCTCATGCACGAAAAGCCTTTTGCAGGAATTAATGGTTCGGGGAAGCATAATAATTGGTCGCTATCTACCGATACAGGCGTAAATTTACTGGCTCCTGGAAAAACACCAATGAGTAACCTGCAATTTTTAACCTTTTTTATTAATACTATAAAAGCAGTAAATGAACATGAAGCCTTGTTAAGAGCTGCTATCGCATCTGCAAGTAACGATCACAGACTGGGAGCGAATGAAGCACCACCGGCTATTATTTCGGTATTTATTGGTGAACAATTAACCAAGGTTTTAGAAGAGTTAGAAGGCGTAACCAAAGGAAAATTATCACCTCAGGAAAAAACAGAGTTAAAGCTAAATGTTGTTGGAAAAATACCTGATGTTTTATTAGACAATACTGATAGAAACAGAACATCGCCTTTTGCATTTACAGGAAATAAATTTGAATTTAGAGCCGTGGGTTCTACAGCGAATTGCGGCAACCCTATGACGGTTTTAAATACTATAGTAGCAAAACAATTAAAAGATTTTAAAGTTGAAGTTGATAAGTTAATTGACAAAAAAGATTTAAAGAAAGATGAAGCGGTTTTTAATGTTTTAAGAGAGTATATTAAATCTTCTAAACGTATTTTGTTTGAAGGGAATGGTTACGGTGAAGCTTGGGAGAAAGAAGCTAAAAAGAGAGGCTTGAGTAATAATAAAACGACTCCGGAAGCTTTAAAGGCAAGAATGTCTGAAAAAACAATTGCATTGTTTGAAGAAATGCATGTGATGAGTAAAACCGAAGCAGAAGCGCGTTACGAAATTGAAATTGAAGCATATATCATGCATATTCAAATAGAAGGCCGCGTTTTAGGGGATGTTGCGCGAAATCATATAGTGCCTACAGCTGTAAAATATCAAAATGTTTTGATAGAAAATGTTAAAGGTCTAAAAGAAATTTTTGATAAAAACTTTAAAACAGTTTCTAAAGAACAAATTAATTTAATTGAAGAGATATCAAATCATATCGAAGGGATTAATGCTAATGTTACAAAAATGACTAACGAAAGAAAGTTAGCAAATGCTATTGAAGATGCAGAAAAGAAAGCACATGCGTACTGCTATAATGTTAAACCTTTGTTTGAAGATATTCGTTACCACTGTGATAAGTTAGAACTGCTTGTTGATGACGAGATCTGGCCATTAACAAAGTATAGAGAACTTTTGTTTACACGATAATATATAATGAAAAAATCCCGCTTTAATATGCGGGGTTTTTTCATTCAAAAAATTACCTTTGCACCACAATACAACATGATGAGTCAAGAAGTTTCAAAACGATACGCACAACGCGGTGTTTCAGCATCTAAAGAAGATGTACACAATGCGATTAAAAATATTGATAAAGGGTTATTTCCTAAAGCATTTTGTAAAATAGTACCAGACTATTTAACAAACGATGATGCATATTGTTTGATTATGCATGCCGATGGTGCAGGAACAAAATCATCTTTGGCCTATATGTATTGGAAAGAAACTGGTGATGTTTCGGTTTGGAAAGGTATTGCCCAAGATGCTTTAATTATGAATATTGATGATTTGTTATGCGTTGGTGCTACAGATAATATCATGTTGTCATCGACTATCGGGCGTAATAAAAATTTGATCCCAGGCGAAGTACTATCAGCTATTATTAATGGAACAGAAGAACTGCTTGAAGATTTAAAATCTTTTGGTGTCACCATCCATTCAACCGGTGGCGAAACTGCTGATGTTGGAGATTTGGTACGAACCATTATTGTTGATTCTACAGTAACCGCTAGAATGAAACGTAGTGATGTTATTGATAATGCTAATATTAAAGCAGGTGATGTTATTGTAGGGTTAGAAAGTTTTGGGCAAGCGACTTACGAGGCAGCATACAATGGGGGTATGGGAAGTAATGGGTTAACTTCTGCCAGACACGATGTATTCCATAAATATTTAGCAGAAAAATATCCAGAAAGTTTTGATGCTTCAGTGCCAGAAGATTTAGTGTATTCTGGCGGAGTGAAATTAACAGATGCTGTTGAAGGTTCACCAATTGATGCAGGTAAATTAGTGCTTTCTCCAACACGAACGTATGCGCCAATTATAAAATCAATTTTATCAAAATATAACGCAGAACATGTCCATGGAATGGTACATTGCTCTGGTGGTGCGCAAACTAAAATTCTTCATTTTGTAGATGAATTTCATATTGTAAAGGATAATATGTTTCCAATTCCTCCACTGTTTAAATTAATACAAAACCAAAGTAAAACAGACTGGAAAGAAATGTATCAGGTGTTTAATTGCGGGCATAGAATGGAGTTGTATGTAAGTCCGGAGGTTGCAGAAGATATTATTTCTATATCAAAATCGTTTCATGTTGATGCAAAAATAATAGGTAGAGTAGAGCCCTCTAAAACTAAAAAGCTTACAATAAAATCTGAGTACGGTGTGTTTAATTATTAATTCTTAATCTTTTTTGTTAAATTGGAATGGTTTTTGATAAAAAACATATTTTAATTATATCCAACCAATCATGAAAAAAACGTTTTTTGTTTTGATTTGTTTGAGTGTTCAATGCTTATTGGCTCAACCAGATTCATTATTCATAAATTTTGACCCTCCAAAAAATGAACCCACTGAAATAAAACCCCAATGGAAACAGAAAAATAAGGCAACAGTAGATTTAAGCGAAGTTGCTTTTGTTAATTGGAATGCTGGTGGTAGTAACTCTATCTCCGGATTAATAGGTATTAGATCAGAAGCAAATTACAAAGACAAATACTTTTTTTGGAACAATAACATAGCTACACGTTATGGTATAAATAAACAAGAGGGAAGAGAAGTTAGAAAAACAGATGATTTATTAGAATTAAATTCCAATATAGGATATAAACCAGATGAATCATCAAACTGGTTTTATTCTGCTAAGCTTAATTTCAAAACACAGTTAGCTAACGGATATAAATATCCGAATAAAGATAATCCAATCTCTAGGTTTATGGCTCCCGGATATTTGTTTTTTGGAGGAGGAATGGAGTACGGAAAAGATATAGAAGAATTGTCTTTTTATTTCTCTCCAATAACTTTAAAGGCTACATTTGTTTTAGATGAAGATTTGGCGAATGCAGGTTCGTTTGGTGTTACACCAGCAGTTTTAGATGAAGATGGAAATATCATTACAGAAGGAGAACGGGTTAGACAAGAAGTAGGTATTTTATTGACTAACAGTTACCTTATGAAAGTCGCAGAAAACGTAACAATGAAGCACCAGGTTAATTTATATACCGATTATATTAATAACTTTGGCAATGTTGATATGGATTGGAGAGTAGATTTCGATTTTAAAGTGAATAGCTTTATTAGAGCAACATTAGGATCGCATTTAAAGTATGATGACGATGTAAAAACTACTAAACCTTCAGAAGTAGAAGGCGAATTTGATGAAGCCGGAGCTAAAATACAATGGAAACAATTTTTAGGGATTGGTTTTGCAGTAGATTTTTAATTTATTGAACCCATACTTAGGTATTTATAATCTTCAAGCGCTTTTAAATCATTAATACGTTTTGAATGGCCTCCTTTTAAAAAATAGATAGCGTCAGAAACATCTACAATTTGCCGATACATATGATCAGTTATAAGGATTGCTTTATTTTGTTTTTCCTCAGAAATTATAGCTTTTATTTTTTCAATATGTAAAGGTGCCAGGTGTGAGAAAGGCTCGTCTAATAAAACAATGTTACTATCTCTTTTTAGAATAATATAGGTTTCTATTAAACGGCGTTCGCCCCCGGATAACGTATTAAATTTAGAATTCATATAAATACTAAAAGCATCAAAATCATTTATAAAATCACTCCAGGAGACCTTAAAAAGGTCAAAAACCATTTTTAATTTTAACCCCTTTGGGATAAAGTTATGCTGAGGCAAATAAGTAGCTAATTTAGTTTGAAATAAAGGTTTTGTTATAGGCTTATTGTCTATCCGTATGAGTTTATACTTAGGTCTTAAATTTCCAAAAATAATATTTAACAAACAGCTTTTGCCACTTCCGTTACTTCCTAAAATTCCTGTAACTTTACCAGTTTCTGCTTTGAGATAGATACCATATAATATGCGCTTTTCTTTAAAATAAAGCTCAATATTATCTATTTCTAAAATCATATAAATTCTCCCAAAATTAAAAGAAAAGGAATACTAAAAACTAAGTCAATAATATACAAAAAAGCGAATAGTTTAAAAGTAGAGATACCCAGATTTTTATAAAAAATCAATTTTCTTTTTGCATTTGTTTCATTTAAAAAATACCATAAGAAACCAACCAATAATAGTTTTACAATGATTATTGGAACCATTTCATATTTTAAAAAAGAGAGTAATGTATTAATTAGAAAAGACCATAAAATTAATGGCCTGTAGAAAATGAATATTGAAAATAATTGCTGCATAACTACTTAAATAACGCATTTGGTATAAAAATATTCTAACAATTCATTTATAAGAGTAGTAGGATAGTGCTAAAAATTCATAAATTATCGTATTTTTGGCTACCAATAAAAAAGGTAGATGTTAGAGAAATTACAAATAGTAAAACAGCGTTTTGATGAGGTTAGCGATTTAATTATTCAACCCGATATAATTACCGATCAAAAACGATATGTTGAACTTAACAGGGAATACAAAGACTTGCGAATTCTTATGGATAAGCGAGATCAATATATAGAGCTTACCAATAATTTAACTGAAGCAGAATCTATTATAGCAGATGGGAGCGATGATGAAATGGTAGAAATGGCTAAAATGCAATATGATGAAGCAAAAGAAGGGATTCCTAAGTTAGAAGAAGAAATTAGAATGCTTTTAATACCTAAAGATCCTGAAGATTCTAAAAATGCGGTGGTAGAATTACGAGCAGGAACCGGTGGTGATGAGGCCAGTATTTTTGCAGGAGATTTGTTTAGAATGTACACAAAATACTGTGAAAGCAAGGGCTGGAAAGTAAGTACAGTAGATTTTAGTGAAGGCACTAATGGAGGCTTTAAAGAAATTCAGTTTGAAGTTTCTGGTGAAGATGTTTATGGTACCTTAAAGTTTGAGGCAGGAGTACACCGTGTGCAGCGTGTGCCACAAACAGAAACCCAAGGACGTGTACACACAAGTGCTGCTACCTGTATGGTTTTTCCGGAAGCAGAGGAGTTTGATATAGAAATTAATCCAAAAGATGTACGTATCGATTTTTTCTGTTCTTCAGGTCCGGGGGGGCAGTCGGTAAACACGACATATTCTGCTGTACGATTAACGCATATTCCAACAGGCTTGGTGGCGCAATGTCAAGATCAAAAATCGCAGCATAAAAATAAAGAAAAGGCCTTTAAAGTATTACGCTCCAGGTTATACGATTTAGAATTGGCTAAAAAGCAGGAAGAAGACGCGGCAAAACGCGGTAGTATGGTAAGTTCTGGAGACAGAAGTGCAAAAATTAGAACCTATAACTATCCGCAAGGGCGTGTGACTGACCATAGAATTGGTTTAACGCTTTACGATTTAAGTAATATTGTAAATGGAGATATTCAAAAAATAATAGACGAATTAATGTTAGCTGAAAATACCGAAAAGTTAAAAGCTAATGATGATGTAATTTAAAAATAGACCGCCTCTTTTAAAGAGGCTTTTTTATGAAGAGAATAGGTAGAAATATATTAATTAGCATTGCAATTTTATTTGTGCTTTTAAAGCTTTTTGGAGTTTTAAGTTTTTTTAATATTCCTTCTACATCAAATGAACCGAATTTAAAATTAGGTTCGCGTTTTATTGGATCAAATTTAGTGAAGCCTAAGGCTCTTGATTTTGCATATTTCAAATTTTCAGATAGTTTAAGAGGTTATACAATTGTTAAAAGATTAATTGCACTACCAAATGATAAACTTGAATGTAAAAATGGGATCATTTTTGTAAATGATGTAAATATTGATGAGCATTTAAATTTAAGATATAGATATTTAGTTGATAAGACTTTTTTTGAAACTCATATAAAAAATGAATTTAGTGAAGACGAATCCTTTTATTTTTATGAAACCTATAAAGTAAAGGACTCAGTTTTTGTATTCCTTGACGAAGATTTTGCTGAAAAACTTCCAATTAAAATGAAACGTTCTTTAAACAACAATACAGATAATTTATCAAAAGATTTATTTAACGGTATTTTGGGTTGGGACGAATACAATTTTGGTCCGATTGTAATGCCAAAAGGAAAATACTTTTTTATGGGAGATAATAGAGATAATTCGTTAGATTCAAGATATAGAGGCTTTGTAGATGAAGAAAATATAAAAGGAACATTAATATTTCAATTTTAGATGACAACAAATCAACTAGTTCAAGAGGTCAAAAAAAAGAAATCCTTTCTATGTATAGGATTAGATGTCGATTTAAATAAAATCCCATCCCATCTTTTACAAGAAGAAGACCCCATATTTGCATTCAATAAAGCTATTATTGATGCTACACAGCATTTATGTGTGGCCTATAAACCCAATACGGCATTTTACGAAGCTTATGGCATAAAAGGTTGGAAGTCTTTAGAAAGAACGATCCGGTATTTAAATAAAACTCATCCAGAGATTTTTACCATTGCAGATGCAAAACGTGGTGATATTGGCAATACAAGTACCATGTATGCTAAAGCATTTTTAGAAGATCTGGAGTTCGATTCTGTTACCGTTGCCCCTTATATGGGAAAAGATTCTGTTGAGCCTTTTTTAGCGTTCAAAGATAAGCACACTATACTTTTAGCATTAACGTCTAATCAAGGCGCATTCGATTTTCAAACTAAGACGATAGATGGAAAAGAGTTATACAAACACGTTTTGGAAACCTCAAAAACCTGGGAGAATTCAAAAAACTTAATGTATGTTGTAGGTGCTACCAAGGCCGAATTTTTAGCAGATATCAGACAAATTATTCCGGAAAGCTTCTTGTTAGTTCCTGGCGTTGGCGCTCAGGGAGGAAACCTGCAAGAGGTTTGTAAATATGGTATGAATTCACAAATTGGATTACTTATTAATTCATCACGAGGCATAATTTACGCTTCAAAAGAAAAAGATTTTGCAGAAGCTGCAGCTTTGAAAGCTGAAGAACTACAAAAGCAAATGGCTGTTGAATTGAATTGGCATTCTTGAAACGTTGCATTTGAGCCTGTAGAAATGAGAAAACGACATGAGAATCTCTGCAAATTATTGTGAGATAGCCACAGAAAATTATAAATTTTCTTCGCAATGACAAATAAATTCAAAGACCAATTAAACAGGCCCCTTCTTTTAAAAGAAACTCCTAAGCGTATCGTATCGTTAGTACCAAGTCAAACCGAATTGCTAGTGGACTTAGGATTGGAGGATAATATTGTAGGCATTACCAAGTTTTGTGTACATCCTATGCATTTAAAAAAAGAAAAGCAAATAGTAGGAGGAACGAAACAAATTCATATTGATAGAATAGCAAGTTTAAAACCAGACATTATTCTTTGTAATAAAGAGGAAAACACCAAAGAAATTGTTGAAGCTTGCGAGCAAATTTGTAATGTTCATATATCTGATATTTTTACTATTGAAGACAGTCTGGAATTAGTTAATCAATACGGAATACTTTTTAACCAAAAAGAAGAAGCTATAAAAATTGTAAATGAAATTAAAAATAAGCTTGATGACTTTGCGAACTTTATTAAAGAAAAACCTGGCTTAAAAACAGTTTATTTTATTTGGAAAACTCCATGGATGGTCGCAGCAAATAATACCTTTGTTAATTATATACTGGAGTTAAATAAGTTTGACAACGTTTATAAAGCCAAAAACCGTTATCCGGAAGTTGAACTGATTAATGTAGCTGCTGATAAAAGTGTAGACGTGGTTTTATTATCAAGCGAACCATTTCCTTTTAAAAATACTCATAAAAAAGAATTACAGGTATTTTACCCCAATGCTACCATTGCGTTGGTTGATGGAGAAATGTTTTCCTGGTACGGATCAAGACTTATAAAAGCCTTTGCGTATTTTAAAACGCTCCGTTTAAATCTTCAGAATAATGCACTTTAGTAGCATCATCTACAAAATTTGCAATTTTATTTTCTAACTCTTTTAAACTAATTAATTTACTTAAGTTGGGTTTAATTTTTCCCACTCTACAGAAATGCGGACTCATAACGTTCTTTTTATATATAAAGTACGTGTATTTCAGTCTTTTAGATGTAATTAAAAAGTTAAAAAAATGCTAAACTTATACAGAGGGCTGACTTAGTTCTCTAGATAAATATTTTAACCTGTTAAGTTTGTTTAGAAGTTTTATGGCTCTGTATTCAGAAATATCACTTAAAGCAGAATCTGTCTGTCGAAAATTATAAGCTTGCTCAACAAGTTCCTTATAGCGCTCGTTAAGTTTTGTTTGATTGTTTTTTATAAGATCAATTCTGTTCATTTTACAGTTTGAAAACCAAGCTATTAAAGATACATTTTTTATTTAAAAATAAAAAGAAGCATACCACTATTTTTTTTAATGCATTAATACCGATACAATTATTGTAATGTTTTGTTAATATAGATTTGTGTTTAAAGCGTATTTAATAACTTTAAAACACTAACTAAACTATAGTTTATATGAAAGCTTTAATCAATACGGTATTTATTTTACTTTTTGCTATTTCTGGTTTTTCACAAAATAACAATTGTGGTTGCTGTACCGAAAAGCATGCTGAATTTGATTTTTGGATTGGAAACTGGACGGTAACTAATCCAGATGGTACCGTGGCAGGAACCAATAAGATTGATAAAATTCAAGACAATTGTATTCTGCGTGAAAACTGGACAAGTGCCAAGGGAAACTTTACAGGCACGAGCAATAATTTTTATAATGCCAAAACCAAACAATGGGAACAAATTTGGATTGATAACAATGGCGGAAGCTTACATTTAAAAGGTAATAGAGTTGACAATAAAATGATTTTAAAAACCGATGAAGCTAAGAATAAGGATGGAAACCTTTTTTACCATCGGGTTACCTGGACTTTAAACGATGATGGTTCGGTACGACAGTATTGGGAAACCATTACAAACAATAAAGATGTTACTGTAGCTTTTGATGGGTTATATAAGAAGATGGAATGATTAGCTTTTATTTTAGAACACAACCATTTCGTTTCTTATAAAATTATAGGCAGTATTATTTGCAATCAAACTGAACCGTTTTATTTTTCCATTGAATCCAATATTCTTGTAGCCCTTCTGGAGTAGTTTTTAAGTCACTAATATTTAACTTATGCCCTTTCATTAGTGCTTTTTCTAACTGTAATTTTCTCTTTGAAAGAGCTGGACTATGATTCCATCCACCTACATGGTCAAAAGATGTATATGCATCACATTTTTCTTTAACAGCGATAAAAGGAATATATAACTTATAAATAACATGCCCAGAACCCATTCCTTGAGTAGTCATGCTGATTTTTGAAAAATCTACTTTTCTATATTCTTTAGAATGATATAATGCTTTTAGTTTGTTACCTACGGCATAAGACATTTTATTTAGAGAATTGGTGAGCTATATCTGATCCTTTTATAAACTCAGCACCTTCGTAAGTTCCTTGACAACCACCCTCTGCGCATTCAATTCCATTTTCTTGGGTAGCTTTATAGGCTATTCTTTTTTCAGCGTTATTGCAACCAATAAAGCATAAACTAAAAATAATTAAAGTAATAACTTTTTTCATTTGTGTCAACTTAAGTACTTAGTCAAATTCGCCGTAATTGTGGTTATACAACTTTGTTGTAATACGTTTTATTCCTTTCTTATAAAAGTCACTTTATTAATTAGGTTAGATTGAACTTCATAAATAACAACTACTTTTATGTATTCAATTCCTTTTCTTCCTGTGACTTCTTCCTCGTCAATAACCTTATTGTCGAATACAATTCTATTTTTGATTGAAGCATTAAGTTCTGGGGAATTACTAAACACTTCAGAATAAACAGTTTTTAAACTTTCTAATCCATCTATAAATGGTGTTATTTCATTAAAATTGTATATCTTAATATCATTCGAATAAAAAGATAAAAATTTATTTAAATCTCTTTGTTTATAAGCTTCTAATTGATTTTGAACTATAGATTCTTGAGTTTTATTCTCTTTTGGCATAAGTTTTATATTAATTCAAAAATTATAAAAATTAATAGTTATTACAACTTTTTATAAAGTTTTTCTTAAATGTACTACAATGTTTTTGTGTATGATTTCGTTGCGGGAAAACCAACGAGGGTTTTCCGATTAGGAAAATCCGCCATAATGAATTATATACGGCTTGCATGGTCTGTGCTTTATTCAATTAATTATATTTTTCTTTGGCGGTGGCGGTGGGGGATAAATGTTAATTTTCTCATTCAGCCATACTTTTAAGTCCTTCCTGTCAGTTGCTTGCTCAAACGCTTTTGTCAAACGGTTTAATGTGTTTGGTAACTTTTTAAGCCCATTTTTGTCATAGGATATGTGAATCAACAACTTTTCGGGATTGTCACTTAACCCTGGATTTTTTCCGTCGTTTTCTATATCTCTTTTTAATACTTGAGCTAAACTGTCCAATGGATAAAATACCTTATCAGCTTTGTTAATCGTATCGTTATGGATTTGAATAACATTCTTTTGCTTTATTAAAAGGCAAGCAAACCCTTCCCAACATGGATTGCGTAAGTAAACTCTTTTTGTTAAGTTGTCATTTTCAATGGTGATTTTGGGAAGACTATCATTACAAACAATTTGTTCAGTTCGTTTGAGTAATTCATTCCAGCTATTAAATTCGCTCAATTTTAATTCTACTGAAATACTATCATCTTCGTTTTGGAAAAGGCCAAAATTTTTTTCGTTTTTTTTTAATGGTTTTCGTTCCACATTTTGACAACCAAAGATTGCTGAAATGAGTAAGATCAAAGAAAGTATTTTAATATGATTTACCATTTTTCAGTGTGCTTCTTAACTAGAGTATAACAAAAACTTCTAATCCTGTAAAGCAAAAACCTTCTTTAACAAATCTGTTGTTCTAGACGATAGTTTGGTGCGTATTTCTTTTTCTTCAACGGCAATCATGGTATAAACGCCTTTTAAAGCCTCACCAGTAACATAATCAGTTAAATCTGGATTTACATTATTAGTAAAAGGGATACTATTGTATTTGTTTATTAAGTTAGTCCAAATCTCATCGGCACCAACTTTGGCAAACGAGTTTTTTATAACAGGATTAAATTTATCGTATAAAGCAGCTTGTGTTTTACTTGTTAAATACTGTGTAGCGGCATCATTATTGCCTAGCAAAATATTTTTAGCATCGGCAAATGTAATGCCTTTAACAGCATCAACAAAAATAGGGGTAGCTTCTTTTACAGCGTCTTCAGCGGCCCTGTTTAATACTTTTAAACCTTCATCAGCTAATTTACTTAAGCCAATATCTCTAAGGGCTTTATCTACTTTATGCAATTCTTCAGGTAATAATATTTTAACCAATTCATTCTTAAAAAAACCATCGGTTTGCGTCAATTTAGTAACTTGTTTGTCTATACCAAAATCTAAAGCTTGTCGTAATCCAGATGCTATTTCGGCATTTCCTATACCCCCGCTTTGTGGTAATTGCTTTGCTATTTCATGTAACTCTGCGCAAGCAGTAAGATTAAATATTAAGAAGACTGCTAAAACTTTACGAATCATAATTTATGTTTTATATATTTAACAAAGATATATTTTTACAAATGAAATTATTTCAAATACTATGCCTAATATTTTGCACTATACTATTTAATTGTCAAGATAATAAGAAGGACAAAGACGTTGAACTAACAAAAAGGCCAACCCAATATATAACAGTTTTGGGCATTGCCCAAGATGCTGGGTTCCCCCAAATTAATTGTAATAAAGTTTGTTGCGAAGCATTTTACAAAGGGAAAGAACCAAAGAAATTAATTTCGTGCTTAGGTTTGGTTGATGTACAAGACCAAAAAAAATGGTTATTTGATGCCACACCAGACATTTCTGAACAAACCCGGTTACTTAAAGAAAATCATTTAGATAATAATAAGGTAATAGATGGTGTGTTTTTAACCCATGCCCATATTGGACATTATACAGGGTTGATGTATTTGGGACGGGAAGCTTTAGGCGGAAATAGTATCCCGGTATATGCCATGCCCAAAATGAAAACCTTTTTAGAGCAGAATGGACCATGGAGCCAGTTAGTAGGGTTGAACAATATTGATTTAAAACCTCTTAACAATGATTCTACGGTGGTATTAAATTCAAAATTAAAAGTCATACCATTTTTAGTGCCTCATCGCGATGAATATTCTGAAACTGTGGGGTATAAAATTAGAGGGCAAAATAAATCAGCTTTATTTATTCCGGATATTGATAAATGGCATGTTTGGAAGCGAGATATTATTGAAGAGGTTAAAAAGGTAGACTATGCGTTTTTAGATGCTTCTTTTTTTAGAGATGGCGAATTGGATAGGGATATGAGTAAAATACCACATCCGTTTACTACCGAAACTACAACGCTATTTGAAAATGAGTCTGTAAAAACTAAGAATAAAATTCACTTTATTCATTTTAATCATACCAATCCTACATTAAAAGATAACCACAAATTAAAAGATAGTATTCAAAATTTAGGATTTCATTTTGCTAAAGAAGGCGCTATTTTTGAGCTTTAACTTATCAAAACACAAAGTATTTTTAATAATACCTGGTATAAATACTATTTTAGCATAATAATTGTTATATGTTTAGTAAATGATTAAGAATTAAATAGATGCAAATTAAAAAACTCTCGATTTATTTATTATGCTTTTTATATCCTTTAATTTTTTTAGGACAAATACGGGTTTCCGAAAAAATTCAAGATTCCTATATAGCTACCCAAGATGAAAATGCGCTTTATTTTGTTGATTTTTGGGCGACTTGGTGCATGCCATGCATCCATGTATCTAAGCAGTTAGAAACGTTACAAAAACAACATCCAGATAATTTTTATATTCTGTCGTTATCACAAGAAAACCCAGAAACAGTTAAACGTTTTATGAAGAAACATAAAATAGATTTGGCTGTTGCTATAGATTATCAGGGAGAAACCTTTCGTGAAAACAATATACAAAGCTTACCTTATGGTATCTTATTTAATGCCAAAGGAGAAAAGCTTTGGAAAGGTCACCCGGCAGAGTTTAAGGCCTATCATATTAAAAAGTTTTTAAGAGAAAATAGAAAGACGATAACTGTAAATGAAATGTTTAAATCTCAATCATCGTATAAAAGGCCTGTTGTTTCTAAAGAGGAAATGCCTAAAAAGGATTTTCAATACACAAGAATACAAACAGATGAGGTTGCCAAGATTCAAGCCATTAAAAAGCGCACACATTTAGAATTACAAGGAACATTACAAGACATTTTAGCTTATTCATTTCATGTTTTTAAAGATCAGATAAAAATACCTTCTGCTTTAAATAAGTCTTATAAAATGAGTTTTAAGTTTAAAAGTGAAGCTTATAAAAATATGCCTAACACCATTTTAGAAGCTTTAAAATTAAATCAATTTAATTCTGAAACAGAAGGGGAAGCCTTAGTTTTTAATTTAAAAGAGCCCATGTTTTGGGATACCTGGCAAATAGATTGGGGAACAGATTCACAAGCTTTTTTAATAGGAGATTCTGATATTCAAGCTGATAATGTTACACTTAGCCAAATAAAATATCAATTGGCAGCACTTTTAGAAACCCCAATTGTAATTAATGGTAAGCATATAGACACTAAGCTTCACGACTGGCAAATACACTATAAATATTTCGATTTAATGGCGTCTGGCTTTAGAGATACTTATGGTATTCAAATTGAAAAAGCGGTTGTTAATTACCCTCAATATATAATAACAAAAAAGGCACCTTAAGAGAAAGGTGCCTTTTAATAATTAAATCCCTCATTTAGTTTCCTAATACTCTAAATTCTGTACGTCTGTTTTTCTGGTGCTCAGATTCAGCACACTCAACACCATTAGAACAACGGTTTACTAATCTGGTTTCTCCATAACCCCTAGCTGTTAAGCGGCTTCTTGAGATTCCTTTAGATACTAAATAGTTAACTACAGAGTTAGCACGTTGCTGAGATAAAGACATGTTGTAATCGTCATTACCTCTAGAATCAGTATGAGACATTAACTCAATACTTACGGGTTTACTTTTAAGTAATGGTAATAAAGTTTCATCAATAATTTTCTTTGAAGCTGGAGTAATACGTGCGCTTGCCAGTTCGTAAAATATTGGTAAAACGTTAGCGTCTAATAAGCCGCAATCTACTTCTTCCCATGTAGTAATACCACCTTTTTTAGCTAAAACCGTTCTAGTTACTGTTTGCATTTTCGCAGGCACTCTAACACTTCTTGTAGAGGCTGGAGTTGCTACAACTTGACGCTTAATGGTTTTGTATTCTGCAGGAATATCTATTTGATCCATTCTGGCAGGTGTTTTAATAACACGCTTTTTGTATGTAGTTGGAATCTCTGATACAGGAACATTATTTGTTGTAGCATCATTAGCTAATGTAGTAAAACTTACATCTCTAAATTGAGCTGGATATTCAACAAAACAAGCCACAACACAATCTTCTTTGTTAGGAGAATCACAGGCAGTTTCTTTATACTCCCACCCTGAAGTTTTAGGATAGGTTTCAAAAGTTTTTGAGCTAGATCCAAAAGTAGCAGGATTAATACTTAAATCTGTTCTTCCTTCTTTTTTGATATAAGAAACATCAACAGTTTCATAAACAGCAGGAACATAAACAAACTTTTTAGTAGCTTCTTTAACTAAAACGGTTTCTTCAACAGTTTTGTAAGTAGCAGGAACAACAGTTAATTTGTTGTATGCCGGATAAACCTCTATAGTTTCTTCAACATCCTTAAATTCGTCTTTTGTAATACATTTAACGTAGCATTTTCCAGGTTCTGGATTATCAGGTAAGTTTTGAGCCTGAGTAAATCCGATGCCTAAAATAAAGCTTAGGCAAAAAAATAAATTTGTTTTCATAAAAATTAAAATTTAGTTAATGGTTATATTTTTTCCACTGATTTTGTGACACGATAAAAAAAATAAAGTCACATTTTTGATGATATCTTTATGGGATATCTATGAATACTGATGGTTTTAAATTTTAGATAATTAAATATAAATAGCGTGTTTTTTTGAATATTCCGTAAATTTGTATCACAAAATTCAAGTTTCTTTAAGAATGATACAAGCAACACCATATAAGCCAAAGTATAAAGTAAGAATCGTTACAGCAGCATCACTGTTTGATGGCCATGATGCCTCAATAAATATTATGCGTCGTATTATTCAAGCTACAGGCGTGGAGGTGATTCATTTAGGACATGATAGAAGTGTTGAAGAGGTTGTAAATACAGCGATTCAAGAAGATGCAAATGCCATTTGTTTAACTTCGTATCAAGGAGGGCATAATGAATATTTTAAGTATATGCGTGATTTGTTAAATGAACGAGGTGCAGCGCATATTAAAATTTTTGGAGGCGGTGGAGGTGTAATTCTTCCAACTGAAATTAAGGAGTTGATGGACTATGGCATAGATCGTATTTATTCCCCTGACGATGGCCGCGACATGGGCTTACAAGGTATGATTAACGATTTGGTTGAACAGTCTGACTTTGCAATAGGAGACAAATTAAGCGTTAGTGTTGATGAGTTATCGAAGAAAAACCCTAAAGCGATTGCACGTGTTATTTCTTCTGCTGAAAATTTTCCTGAAGTAGCGAAAGAGACTTTAGAAAAAATACATACTAAAAATAAAAATTCTAAAACCCCTGTTCTTGGTATAACAGGAACAGGAGGCGCAGGAAAGTCGTCTTTAGTCGATGAGTTGGTGCGTCGTTTTTTAATAGACTTTCCCGAAAAAACGGTTGGTTTAGTTTCTGTAGACCCTTCAAAACGAAAAACAGGAGGCGCTTTGCTTGGAGATCGTATTCGTATGAATGCTATCAACTCCCCTAGAGTATATATGCGAAGTTTAGCAACACGTCAATCAAATTTGGCTTTATCTAAATACGTAAATGAAGCAGTTGAGGTTTTAAAAGCTGCGGCATATGATTTGATAATTTTGGAAACTTCAGGGATTGGTCAATCTGATACAGAAATCATAGAACACTCTGATGTATCATTATATGTCATGACACCAGAGTTTGGTGCTGCTACTCAGTTAGAAAAAATTGATATGCTTGATTTTGCTGATTTGGTGGCTATCAATAAGTTTGATAAACGAGGTGCTTTAGACGCTTTACGAGATGTAAAAAAGCAGTACATGCGTAACAATAATCTTTGGGATATACCACAAGACGAATTGCCAGTTTACGGAACGATTGCTTCTCAATTTAACGATCCTGGAATGAATACGCTTTACAAAGCGATTATGGATAAGCTGGTAGAAAAAGCAGATGCCGATTTAAAATCTACTTTCGAAATTTCTAAAGAAATGAGTGAGAAGATTTTTGTGATTCCGCCTAATAGAACACGTTACTTATCTGAAATAGCAGAAAACAATCGTGCTTACGATAAGAAAGCTAAAGAACAGGTTGAGGTGGCTCAAAAACTTTATGGGATTTATAAAACTTTAGAGTCTGTAACTGGAGCATCTCTAAAATTGGATAAAGCAGGAATTGATAGTGAGTTTGTGAGTTTGTGCTCAGTCGAGAACAAAGATTTTGTAAAGTTATTAATTGGAGAATTCGACCGAGTAAAATTAAACCTTGACCCTTACAACTGGGAAATGATTACGGGTTGGGGTAAGAAAGTAAGTAAATATAAAGCCCCTATCTATACTTTTAAAGTAAGAAATAAGGACATTAATATTGAAACACATACCGAGTCCCTGTCACATCTACAAATTCCTAAAGTAGCTTTACCAAAGTATGAAGCTTGGGGAGATGTTTTAAGATGGAATTTACAGGAGAATGTTCCAGGTGAATTCCCTTATACTTCGGGGTTGTATCCCTTTAAAAGAACAGGCGAAGATCCAGCTCGTATGTTTGCTGGAGAGGGCGGACCAGAAAGAACCAACAGGCGTTTTCATTATGTAAGTGCTGGGTTACCGGCAAAACGCTTATCTACAGCTTTTGATAGTGTAACATTATATGGAAACGATCCGGATCATCGTCCGGATATTTATGGTAAAATTGGAAATGCAGGAGTTTCTATTTGTTGTTTAGATGATGCTAAAAAACTTTATTCAGGTTTTGATTTAGCAAATGTTATGACTTCTGTAAGTATGACTATCAATGGTCCTGCACCAATGTTATTAGGTTTTTTTATGAATGCTGCCATAGATCAACAATGCGAAATTTACATTAAAGAAAATGGTTTAGAAAGCGATGTTGAAGCTAAAATAGCAAAACTTTATAAAGATAAAGAACGTCCAAAATACTATGGCAAATTACCAGAAGGTAATGATGGTTTAGGATTAATGCTACTTGGTGTTACAGGAGATCAAGTATTGCCAGAAACTGTTTACCAAGATATTAAAACCAGAACTATAGCTCAGGTTCGTGGTACAGTTCAAGCAGATATTTTAAAGGAAGACCAGGCGCAAAATACATGTATTTTTTCAACAGAATTTGCACTGCGTTTAATGGGAGATGTACAGGAGTATTTTATTGAAAATAATGTGCGCAATTTCTATTCGGTTTCTATTTCTGGTTATCATATCGCCGAAGCAGGAGCTAATCCAATTACGCAATTAGCATTAACCTTATCTAATGGTTTCACTTACGTGGAATATTATTTAAGCCGCGGAATGGATATTAATAAATTTGGACCAAACTTGTCTTTCTTTTTCTCTAACGGAATAGATCCGGAGTATGCCGTTATTGGTCGTGTTGCAAGAAAAATTTGGGCCAAAGCCATGAAGCATAAATATGGAGCGAATGCCAGAGCGCAAATGCTTAAGTACCATATTCAAACCTCTGGACGTAGTTTACATGCTCAAGAAATTGATTTTAATGATATTCGTACAACACTTCAAGCCCTATATGCAATTTACGATAATTGTAATTCATTGCATACTAATGCTTATGATGAAGCGATTACAACCCCAACAGAGGAGTCCGTTCGTCGTGCCATGGCAATTCAATTAATCATCAATAAAGAATTAGGCTTAAACAAAAATGAAAACCCAATTCAAGGATCTTTTATTATTGAGGAATTGACTGATTTAGTTGAAGAAGCTGTACTCATGGAATTTGATAGAATTACAGAACGAGGCGGTGTTCTTGGAGCTATGGAAACCATGTATCAGCGTTCTAAAATTCAAGAAGAAAGCTTGTATTATGAAACTTTAAAACATAACGGGCAATTTCCAATTATTGGAGTGAATACCTTCTTAAGCTCAAAAGGCTCACCAACCGTTATTCCTGCTGAAGTTATTCGGGCTACTGAAGAAGAAAAGCAGTTTCAAATTAAAACATTAGAAAATCTTCATAAAGCAAATGATACAAAGATGGTATTAAAAGAACTTCAAATGAAGGCTATTAATAATGAAAACATTTTTGAAGCTCTAATGGATGTTTGTAAAGTATGTTCTCTGGGAGAAATCACGACGTCATTATTTGAAGTAGGAGGTCAGTATAGGCGTAATATGTAACCTTTTTATTTTGTGTTAAAACGTACTAATTGCCTAAAAATCAGATGAATGGTAATTGTATTTTGGTTGTTTTATCGTGTTTTTTTACAAAAAAATACGGGTTGTGGACGTATGTAAACCATTGAACTAAAATATTTTAAGAAATAGTACAATTTAAAATTCAAAAAGTAATTTCATATTAAAGAACCCAAATACATTAGATATGAAAACTACTTTAAACTACAAATTTAGAAGGAAGTCTGAAAATCATTTAGATTGGTTAATTAACATTATCAAATCTGAAAAGTATTATCTTATTGAGGCTAATATTGTATGTCCTATCCAAAGAAATCAGTATTCTCAATAAAGTATTTATTCGGTACCAATTTGGTCAATTAATGACAAAGACTTATCTACTCTTTTAAGTGATAATTCAAGTTTTGTTACTTTTTGAATAACAATTACGGCTAATGCTATAGATAAAATATCTATTAAATCTGATATTATATAAATATTGTTAGCATCAATAAACTCATCAATAGTTGATGCTCTATTCATAGCTTTTGATGCGAAATTGCCAACAAAATTATTTGCAATATATATTAACCACCAGATTGCAATAAAATTTTGGTTTTTATCTAAAACTAATGTAGAATCATACTCTTTAATTGCTTTTTGAGTTTTTATATAGATTTCTTTCATTGTTTTTATTGGTCTTACCCAGTTGACAAAAGGAATAAAGTATCCCCAAACGGCACCGTTTTCACTATAATCCATGCCTATTTCTAAGCGAATTAAATTTCCATAAGCTCTTCTAAACCATTTAATAAATAATACAATTACAGTAATAATGCATATAAATTGCAGTACCCCTAAAAACATAGTGGCATAATCTAGGTTGGTAATAAACTCATCAGAATAGTCCCCTTGCTCATAGGCTTTTAAAACTGAATTTTGATAAAAATTTAATCCAATAGATAGCGCATCAATACCAGCAAGAACTGCAAACGCAATTAAGGCGTGTTTACTTCTTAAAGCATTGTCTTTTATTAATTGGTTTGCCATAATTACTCTTTTTTTTGTAAATATAGAATTCTTGATTACATTTAAAAGAAAATTATTACGATAAAGCTTTAATTTTTTGCGCAACCATTTATCCGTTTTGCATCTAAATAGTATACCATACTTAATTTTTTAAAATGAAACATTCATAACTGAAATTTTGACACAAGTCAGAATGATTATTATGGATGTTATATGTTATTATTAAAGACTAATAAATACAAACACATGAAAAAGGTTATATTAATTGTACTTACTTTGTTTTTAGTTAGCTGCTCGTCGCATGATAACAAAATATTAATTGAAAACGAGGTGCTATTAGGAAAATGGAAAATTATTGAAACACTTATAGACCCAGGAGACGGAAGTGGTACTTTTCAGCCTACCGAAAGCGATAGAGTGATTGAGTTTTTTAACAATGGTACAGTTATAATCAATGGAGAACTCTGTTATACATCATCAGAAGTTGGAGCACAACAATCAGGAACTTTTAAATTTATTAGTAGCCATGAAACAGACACTAATCATGATGGAGAAATAAAACCTAATAACTGTGAGAATAGTGTTGCTAAAATCTATTTTGATATTAATTCTAATAATCAACTAATCCTTTGGTATCCTTGTATAGAAGGATGCGGAGAAAAGTTTGAAAAAATATAAAAACAATTAAAGTGTTAACAGCCAATTACGCTGAAGTTTTTTAAACTTTTTTAACTCCTTACGCAAAATTGGCAAAAAATCTTTTCCGTTACTGTTAGATCGTTCTAAACGGTAAGCGTTTTTATACAGCATGTTTGTAATACGCTTTAGTGTTGCAATATGCTTATGCTTTCTGTCTGAATAGCGTTCTAACTCTACATTTACAATTTCTGGAACTAAAGAGACCGATTGTTGAACAATATCTCCTGAGAAATAGATGTTTATATCTTCAGATCCGTCTTCTTTTAAAGCAGATAAATCTTGATTTAAGTAGCTGGATATGTTCTGAGATAAGTCAAAAATATCCAGAGCTTTTTTATAAACCGGTAATTCCGATAGGTTTTGTGGGGTATTAGCAAACATGTTTCTTTTTCTTAAGCAATTTTATCAAAATTACTCACAAGAATTCATATTAGTCTTTTGATTTTAAAGTTAATATGTATATTTGCTTTAAATATTAATGTTTTATAGTTAGATTTCTTTAAATGAGTATTGATAACCTAAATAAGAAGATTTTAAAGTGTTTACAACAAAATGCAAGGCAATCTAATGCAGAAATTGGAAGGCAGGTTGGGATTAGTTCTCCGGCAGTTTCTGAACGAATAAAAAAAATGGAAGATATTGGGGTTATTGAAGATTATAAAGCCATGGTTTCTCCTTTTGATTTGGGATATCAATTTAAAGCTATCATTACTTTAAGAGCTTTTATGGGTAAACTAAAGCCGTTTTTAGAAAAAGTAAAAGCCTATGATGAGGTTATAAATTGTTATCGAATCACAGGTGATGAAAATATAGTTATGGAAGTAGTCTTAAAAAATCAAAAACACTTAGAGGTATTTATAGACCAGCTTATTAGTTATGGCGAAACAAAAACCCAAATTGTTTTATCTCGTGTAGTAAAGCAAAAAGAAATAAAGCCTATTTTTTAGTAATTAGGATTAAAAGGGATACCAACAAAAAAGGAAACCCGAGACTTCTTATAAATAATTACCCATAACTCTTAAAGAATAACATTAGCGCTTAAGTAGGCGGTGCCAATCTTAACATAGTATAAAAATATGTTTCCGTTTTCCCGAAGCACTCCGGAAACCTATAAATTCATTGATAGTTCGAAACTTACTAAATACTTTACTGTAAGCACAAATGATGACTTATAACAAACATTGATGCTTTTCTAAAAGCAGTTTGTCTGTTCGTCTGATTGTCGATTTTACGACATATAATTTGTTTAAATTCCTACATTATAATATATTGTAGGAATAATATAACAAAACTCTACCAAATGCTTATAATGCTCCAGATTATTTGTTGCTTATAACCGGCTCTTGGTGAGTACAAAATTTTAATAAAATGAAAAAATCAAAACTTAGCCTAGTACCCCTGGCATTATTGGTCTTGACCATAATAGCCTGCCAAAATGAAATGAATGAAATTAATTCAGATGTATCAATAAGTAAAAATGAGGAAGCTGTAAAAATAGATATGAGTGATTTTTATCTTCCAACACGAGCAGACATAGACAATGCCTCTCTGAGCGCAAAGTCTTTGGGTGAAGACATAAAGCGATGTGGTTATGAAGAAGGTTTAGTAGAGGCATTGGAAGACGATCCTGCATTGGAAAAAAGATTGTACGATATTGAATATAATATACGTAAGTACCTTTCTGAGAAACAGACTATAAACGTGGTAAATAGAACAAAAGCGTTGTCTGCTTCAGGAGATTCAAAAACAAATAAAGGTGAAAAAGCCGATGATATACCATCAAATTTAGTACACGATACGATCCAGATTGATCGTATTAATGATGGTTTGGGCAGAATAAACGTTCCTGTTTATATACACGTCCTTTTTAAAAATGATAAAGAAAATAAAGCCATGCCAAAAGACCGAATCAAGCACCAAATAAAGGTTTTAAACGATGGGTTTGAAACGTCTTACGATTCAGAATTACCAGAAAGCTCGACATTCGTTGAGGATGTGGCCGGAGACACCGATATTCGGTTTACTTTGGCAGGTATTACCCGAACATCCATTAAAAAAACATTATCGATTAAAAAAATGAAATCCACAGCATTAGGAGGACACGACCCTGTTAACCCGCTTAAATATCTAAATGTTTGGGTAATTAGCAACGTAGATTACCTGGGGAGTGCAACTTTTCCTGGAGATAACCGCAATAAGGAGGGTATTGTGTTAGCTTATAGGGCTTTTGCAAAGAAAAATGTAGAGAAAGGTGCAGCTATGGGAAGAACATTGGCACACGAAGTAGGTCATTATTTGGGGTTAAGGCATATTTGGGGAACAAACGGTTGTAAAAATGGAGATTATGTATTGGATACACCAAAAGCCTTTAAAGAATATTATAACTGCCCGAAATATCCTCAAATCAGTTGTAAGTCAATTGATATGACAATGAATTATATGGATTATACATCAGATCAGTGTATGTATATGTTTACCAATGGGCAGGTAAACAGGATGCGTTCCTATTTTGCACCAGGTAAACCTAAACACCAAATGATTCTCGACGGCGGTGAGCCTTACGGTGAAGCATCAAGCGACAGTTATAAAATATTTCAAAATAATTTAGCAAGATTGAAAGTATTGAATAATGATTATTTGATTGGGGAATATGGTGAGGACTACACATCTAGAATAAAACGTTCGCCGGTAAACGGAATCGCAGTGCTAAAAACGGATGGATCGATAAGCTACAGACCCAACTTTAACTTTATTGGGATCGATTCTTTAAGGTACGAAGTAACAATTTTTAAAAAAGAGGGATCGAATACTATTCAAAGAACGGAAAAGGCCAATGTTTATATACATGTATTGGCTTCCAATAAAAAAAATAACATAACATATGCCAACACCCCTATAGTGCTAGATATTTTTGACGAAAATTATTTTAAAGATTACTATTCCAGTTTTTCCATAGAGAATATAGAAGACCCTAAGAATGGAACACTAATCATATCGGAAGATGGAAAAGCGACCTACACACCTAATAAAGATTTTACAGGAGACGATAAGGTTAAATACCAGATAGAAGCTGTTCTTAATGGTAAAACATTAGTAAGTCAAGAAAGGCAGATTATTAAGGTTAATAAAAAATGATAAGATACGTTTAGAAATGTTTTCAGAGTATACGCTAAAGTGATAGATATTCTTAAAAACGACGATTTCGATAAAGTTTGTAAGTGTAATATACCGTAAGCAAAGTAAAAGTGAACCCAATGAGGTGCTGTAGAAGTAACATCGGGAGGAAAGAAAAAGAGGATTAAGTTTGTGTACAATTAGCAGATAATGTTAGTTCAGACAGCTGAGGGATAAACTTTATTAAAATAAGAGTGATAACTGTTCGTTTTTGCCATCTGTATAGAGTACTAATAATATAGGTGGCAGAATAGCAGTTAGTTGTAATGACAAAATAAAAATGTAAATTGTTTTATCTCGTGTAGTAAAGTAATACTATTTCAAACAAGAACTAGTATAAAAAGAAATGAAACCTGCTGAGTAAGTTAATTTTTGGAGATTACTATATGTGGTACAGTGTTTAAATCCCAATCAATAACTAACCCATTGGCTAGCGATTGTGCTATTTTTTTTCCATATAAATATTCGCATAAATACAAAGAAGCTTCAAAGCTTTTTGCACCTCCGGCCGAGGTTATATATTTTCCGTCATGCACAAAAAGGATATCTTTTCTAATATCGAGTTCAGGAAACATATTCCGCATGGCATCAATATCACTGGGAAATGTTGTTGATACAGCATGATCTAACAATCCAGCTTTAGCAAGTACAAAAGCACCATCACAGTGTGAGACAACAAATTTCGCCCTCGTTATCAACCTTCGCCTCGTTATCAAATTCTATCATCGCTTTGTCTTCTAAATCGGTATCTAAATGGTGTTCGGCACTCGGTACAACAAGAATATCTATTTTTGGTAGTGCATCTTTTAAGTAATTATAATCTGGAATAATTCGCATCCCTTCAAAGGTTGTAATCGCTTTATCTGTATTAGCTATGGTAAATACATTCATAGCTTTAATACTATCTCTAAAAATGGTGTGTTGAAAAATATCAAAAGGCGCAGTAAGTTCAGTATTATAAACACCTTCCATTATTAAAAAAGCAACATTATATCGATTAGATTCTAATTTTGGAAATTGTTTTTCAATTGAAGGTTTTGCACTAATCTTTTCTTTTTTCTCTTCTGAAAAATTACAACTCACCAGAAGTATTGCAATTAATATATACTGTATTTTTTTCATATGTATTGTATTCGCCATGGTGTTTTTTTCTATTATTACCAGCTTTGTAAAGTATAAGTGGTTGCCATCTAAATCGTATAAATGCGCCTCTCGCCATAACCACATTTTATCTTTAGGATCACTTGTAAATATAACGTCTTTATCTTTTAGTCGTTTTACTAATTCATCTACTTGATGAATTGAGAATGTACTATTACCATCAGGGCATTCAAATCTAGCATACCCTGGGAAGTGCATCAACAATAAGATGCAAGCCCGGGGTTTGATAGAACTTAGTTGCCTATACAGCATCTAAGAGACAGTATGGTTATTTGGTTTAAATCCATAAAATTTCTTTTTCTTCTTCATTTCTAATCTTTTCTTTCAGCTTCTTTTTTGCGTTTAAATACTGTCTTAAAAAGAATAGAAGAAAAACACAAAGGGATGCTAGATAAAGTAATTATATACCAGGTATTTTCAAAACCTAATCTATCTGTCATTTGCAAACCAGCATTATGTCCAAAAATATGAGCTATAGAAAACGAGATAGAATATAATGCCATATATTCTCCCTGGTTTCCTTTTTTCGCTCTATCCATAGCAAAAGCATTTGAAAAGGGGAATGCTATCATTTCACCAAATGTCATTAAAAGCATACCAATTTATCAGTACTCCACGTCCAGGAGTAAGGTTTAAAATAATAAAACTTAGGCCTGTTAAAATACCCCCAAAAAGCATCAATCCTGTTTTAGTAAATGTGGTGTTTTCTAACCATTTTATGAGCGGCATTTCAAAAACAAATATTAAAAACCCATTCATGCCCAATAGAATACCAATTTCGAGTTCTGTTAACTGATGCGCATCTTTATAATAAATTGGCATTGTTGAGAAGTACTGTAAAAATACAATCCCGAAAAGCATCATAGCTACTAAAAATATTAAGAAAGCTTTATCATGGTAAGCAGACTTTGGGTTTTTTACCACAATATCATCCAGTGGTTTTGTCATTTTAGGATTTAATACATTTATTAACACAAGAGTCGCTAAGATACATGTGATACCGTCAACCCAAAATAAGCCGCCATAACTTAAAGTTGTTATTATAAATCCACCGATAGCCGGACCCGCTGAAAAACCAAGATTTATAGCTAGTCTAATTAAAGTTACAGACCGCGTTTTGTTTTCTGGTTTGCTGTATGCACTTAATGCAACAAACATAGCAGGACGGAACATATCGGCCACCAGCATAACAAAAAGGATGCCTACACAAAACGAAGCAAAAGTTGTTAAAAACTGTAGTACAATAAATAAAATACCAGTAGTAAACAAGCTAAAAGCCATAACTTTGTAATAACCAATTTTGTCAGTTAATCGTCCACCTAACCAAGACCCAATAACAGAGCCTAAACCAAAAGCACTCATAACCCAGCCTACATCACTTACACTAAAATTTAGGTCTTCTTTAAGATATAAAGACAAAAACGGAATGACCATGGTACCAGCCCTGTTTATTAGTGTAATTAAAGCAAGCCACCAAACTTCTCTAGAAAGGCCGCTAAATGTGTTTAGATAATTGTTAAATAGTGTTTTCATTAGTTCTGATTGTTCAAGTTTCTGTTTTCAAATTTTTGGTTTTAGTTAAAAGGCGTTAATAGACTAAAAATAAAAAGTCCGACTGTGAAGTCGGACTTTTTAATATTGTAATATCTTATAATTATATCACCACAATATATCATGAGCCCAACATCTTGTCTTTAAACAAGAGGTCCATTGCTTTCTATAAATTGTGACGTTATTACGCATTTTTTCTTTTTTGATGCCTCAAAGCTAAATAAAATATTCTTAAGTTGTATTTTTGAAATAGAAAAAAATTAAAAAAATATTTTTATAAGGGATTCTATTTTTGGTTAAATTATTTATGGATCATAAAAAGCCAATTACAATAAAAGACTTATCATCACCTAAAGGACATGCCTTATTAGGGCATTTACCTCAATTCAATACCCATAATAAACATCAGGTTTTAGAGCGTTGGGTAGAGGAGTGTGGTGAGTTATTTAAAATAAATTTTGTAGGGAAAGTGTTTATTGTTTCGGCTAAGCCATCACTAAATAATACGATTTTAAGATTGCGACCAGAAGCATTTAAGCGCTTTTCCAAAATTGATGAAATTTTAAAAGAAATGGGAGTGTCTGGGGTTTTTAATGCTGAAGCTGAACATTGGAAACGACATAGAAAACCAATTGCAGAGGCTTTAAACATGCAACATGTTAAGGCATATTACCCTATTATTTTAGATAAAACGATTAACTTACTTGAGAAATTCAAAACATTTTCAAAAGCAGGTAAAGCTGTAGATGTTCAAAAAGAATTTATGCTATTTACCATTGATATTACTACCGAAATAGCATTTGGGCATAAACTAGATACAATAAATAATAGGGATCATAGTTTCCAAAAACACCTGGAAGTTATTTTTCCGATGATAAAACGAACGCATTACTGCACCAATACCTATTTGGCGATTTATAAAGCGTAAAAAAGATAAAGTTTTACAAAAATCAATACAGGCAATTGAAAAAAATAATTTATGAGTTTATTGACGAATCAAAAAGTAAAATAAAAAAATAATCCAGACTTAAAAACGAAGCCATCTAACTTTTTAGAGGCCCTTTTATTAGCAAATGAAAATAATGTTTTTAATGATGAAGAGGTGTATGGAAATATATTTACTATGCTTTTGGCAGGAGAAGATACAACGTCGAACTCTATATCGTGGACTTTGTTTTATTTATCACAGCATCCCGAGGTTGTTAATAAAATTAGAAAAGAAGCGAATACCGTATATTTTAATGATGAGGCGCCTACAGCTTTTGAAAAGCTTTCAGAATTAAAATATACCAATGCAGTAGTACAAGAAGCAATCCGATTAAAGCCAACCACACCGCAGTTGTACTTTGAAGCGAATGAAGCTATTGAAATAGAAGGGTTACTTATACCCAAAAAGGCCAAAGTGATTTTGCAAAATAAGGTAGCCCAAACTAGTGAAACGTATTTTACAAATGCTAATGCGTTCGAACCGGAGCGATGGATACTTAGCGAATGCCCCATACATAAAAAACATTCGCCGCAAGTTATAAAAGCATTTGGAGGAGGACCTCGCTATTGCCCCGGAATGCTTTTGGCAATAAACGAAATGGTTGTACTGGTTTCTACACTTTGTAAACATTTCAATTTTAAATTAGCGGTAAAGCCAGAAGCGATTGTTGAACAATTTGAGTTTACCATGTATCCTAAAAATTTGTTAGTTGAATTTATAAATATTAAATCTGAAAACTAATTCTATAAAAAATGAAATTATTATTTGTGCTAAGTTTTTGTGTGATCTGTTTTACAAGTTGTGCTCAAAAAAAGCAACCCTTAAAAGGAGAAACCGAGTTTCAACGTAAAATAAATGCCGAATATAAAGATGCTACAACATCGCCTTTAAAAGATAAGGATAGAAAAAAATTTGATGGCTTAGATTTTTTTAAGTTCGATTCCACTTATGTAGTGATTGCAAAATTAGAAAGAACTCCAAATTCTAAATGGTTTAATATGAAGACAACAACAAGCCGAGTGTCAGAAGAGCGTGTTTTTGGCGTTTTATATTTTAAAATTAAAGGAAAGCAATATCAATTAAATGTTTATCAGGGTAAAGAATTAATGAAAGAAGAAGGCTATGAAGATTATTTATTTCTGCCCTTCTTGGATGAAACCAACGGATTAGAAAGCTATGGTGGCGGACGCTATATTGATACTAGAATTCCGGAAGGCGATACGATGCTAATAGATTTTAATAAAGCCTATAACCCATATTGTGCCTATAATGACAAATATTCTTGTCCTATTGTACCAAGAAAAAACTATTTAAAAACAAGAATAGAAGCAGGTGTTAAGGCTTTTGAGAAGCATTGAAACTATTAAGAAACTAAGATAACAAAAGTATTAGGGAAGCTTTCTTTAATTAGGAAAGACAGAAGCATGAAAAATATAATACGCGGTACAAATTTTATTCAATTATTAGGTCAACTCTTATTTGTCCATCTTCATCCTTAAATTCTCGATTGAAAACCTTTTTTCCAATAATCGCTTTAGCCTCTTTCATTTTATCTAGATAACCACCCAATTCAAGTATATACTTATTTGTGTTTGGTTCATTTTAGATTCTAAGAAATCTGAAACATACATTAAATATTTATCCAAAATATCTTCTAAAGGGTATTGGTTATTAGTTTCATCGGATACTAATTCGTAAGAAATCGTCATTCTGTATTTTGCTTCATTTTCATCGTTCAAATCTCGATAAATTCCGTTCTCAATTAATTCGTAGTGTTTAGAGTTTTCATATTTCTTACATTTTTTCTAATGTGATGTTTTTCATAACATTGTATTCCAATCGAAGTTCCTGATTAACTATAGTATCAGAATTCTTTTTTTCAGTTTGACCAAATAATTTACATAAAAATCCCATTATTACTATTAAGGTTATTATTTTTCTCATGCGTTAATATCTTTACATAAATATGGCACTAAAATAAATCTATACTGTTGGTTTTGGTTGTCGATTTAGTCTAATAAAACCCAACCCTTATTTCACCAAAAACATCCCTAAAAACACAGCTAAAAAACCAATTACAAAACTGGCAATAGTATATAAAGCAAAACTTGTAAAATCGCCAGATTTTAAAAACACATGGTTTTCATAAGCAAAAGTAGAGAAGGTAGTAAACCCACCACAAAAGCCTGTAGCTAATAATAACGTTTGACTTTGAGTTAGCGAATCATTTTTAGCTGCAAGTCCTAAAATAATTCCAATAAGTAAACTACCTATAATGTTTGCAGCAAAAGTACCATAAGGTATTCCGGTTGTAGTAGAATTTAAGTATTTACCAATTAAAAAGCGTAGTACACTACCAAAACCACCACCAACAAAAACCAATAAAATGTGCTTCATGTATGCCGTTATTCTTTTATAGGAATGTAAATTTCGGTGATCCAATCTGCTGGATTTGGTTTGCTCATGGGGTCTGTTAAATAGACTTCAAGAGCAGGTAAATCGTGTACTTCTTCAAAAGTATTATCTTTTATATATTGAGTTGCTGTTTCCCAGGCTTCTTTTAAATTGGTATAATCACCATTTAGTGTTGTCTTAATCGCTTTAAAGGGTTGTAATTGTCCTGTTAATATATTAGGATCTGTGGTAATTATTTTTTCAGTAGTAGGAACACAACAAGAAAACATAACCGCATTATTCTCTTCATCCCATTTATGATAAGCTACAAAAGGCGCTCCAGCCATGGTTATATTGTTTTGTGTGGCATAGGCCCCAACTTTAGGTAGCATTTCAATCATTTTACTTTTTAAATCGCTTATTTTACATGATGTTGTATTGTATAAATAATAACCTCCACTATGGTTAGTAGGACCATTAACCGTAACGTTGTATTTTTTCATACCGGCAACAACAATACTGTCTAACTTTTCAAGACTTCTTTCATAATGTGGTCCAATTTGTTTTTCCATACCTCCCATTAAAACAGAAAACATTTTAAAAATAAATGGTAAATCTTTCCCGGAAATGGTCCATGTGGCATCTGTTGAACCATCATTGTTAGGTGTAAATTTCCAGTTTACATCAGATGGAGGGAATTCTGCAAATTGCATGCGTTGTTGTATAGACCTGTTAGGAGAGGCCTCAGTGGTTTTCATAGTACCAATACCATCTTTATCTTCCCAGGAATACGATCCATTTACACCTTTGGTTTGATTGGCTAAAGTAATTTTCATATCAGGATCGGCTTCTACCCAGGATGACCAGGATTCCCAATTTTTAAAATCGATAACATTATCGTAAATAATAGCCGCAGGGGCTTTTATGGTTCGTGTTCTGGTAACCTCAAATTCATTGGGCTGTACGGCAATATATATTGCCGCTCCAATAATACCTATAAGTAATAAAAACAGAATATATTTTAGTGTTTTCATCTTAAATAAAAATTATAATAAATATTGAAAATCAAATATAATCATTTTAATCTTTGATTAATAAATTATTACATTTGCTACTCTAAAATTAAATATTTAACAATTGAGCTAACATATTTTAAATAATCACTAATTATTTTGAATTTATATAGCTTGATTTTGCAGATTAACTAAAATTAAAATAAATGAAATTAAAAACAGTATTGAGTGTGGCTTTAGTAGCTACCTTTTTATTATCCTGTGGTAATGATAAACCTGAAAAGCAAAGTGATAATATAAAAGAAAATGAGTCGACAGCATTTAATTATAACGTTGAGCAGTTTGCCGATATTAAAATATTACGTTATCAAATTCCGGGTTGGGATAAATTAACTTTAAAAGAGCAAAAACTTGTATACTACTTAACCCAAGCTGGCTTAGCAGGAAGAGACATTATGTGGGATCAAAATTACCGGCATAACCTTAAAATTAGAAAAGCTTTAGAACAGGTGTATACAAACTATAAAGGCGATAAAACAACTGCGAATTGGAACGCTTTTGAAACTTATTTAAAGCGGGTTTGGTTTAGTAACGGTATTCATCATCATTATTCAAACGATAAATTAAAACCTGAATTTTCTCCGGACTACTTAAAAGAATTATTAACAGAAACTAATGCAAATTTAGAAGGAGAAGCTTTTGATGTTATTTTTAATGATGCAGATTCTAAAAAAGTTAATCAAGCAAAAGGAGTGGATAATGTGGCGCTTTCTGCTGTTAATTTTTACGGACCAAATGTTACCAATGCTGATGTAGAAAGTTTTTATAAAGCTAAAGTATCTCCTAACCCAGAAAAACCATTATCGTATGGGCTAAACTCTCAGCTAGTTAAAGAAAATGGTGCGTTAAAGGAACGTGTTTATAAATCTGGTGGATTATACGGTTCGGCTATAGATGAAATCATTAAGTGGTTAGAATTGGCTAAAGGAGTGGCAGAAAACGAAGCACAAGGTAATGCTCTTGGTCTATTAATTGAATATTATAAAACAGGAGATTTACAAACTTGGGATGACTATAATGTGGCATGGACAGCAGCAACTGCTGGAAATGTAGATTATATTAATAGTTTTATTGAAGTGTATAACGATCCGTTAGGGTATAGAGGGTCTTATGAGAATATCGTACAAATTAATGATTTTGATATGTCTCAAAAAATGAAAGTTCTGTCAGATAATGCACAATGGTTTGAAGACAATTCCCCTTTAATGGACGCTCATAAAAAGAAAAATGTAGTTGGTGTAACTTATAAAGTTGTTCATGTAGCAGGAGAAGCTGGCGATGCCTCACCAAGTACTCCAATTGGTGTAAACTTACCAAATGCTAACTGGATTAGGGCTGCCGTAGGAAGTAAATCTGTGTCTTTAGGAAATATAATTAATGCTTATAACAATGCGGGAAGTTCCGGACGTTTAAAAGAATTTGTACATGATGAAGATGAATTGAAATTAGAAGAAGAACACGGACAATTGGCTGATAAATTACATACGGCACTACATGAGGTTATTGGACATGCTTCAGGGCAATTAAACCCAGGAGTAGGAGAAACTAAAGAAACTCTAAAAAACTATGCATCTACGCTTGAAGAAGGACGTGCAGACTTAGTAGGATTATATTATCTATATAGCCCTAAACTACAAGAATTAGGCCTAGTTAAGGATTGGAAAGCCGTTGGGAAAGCTGCTTACGATGGATATATTAGAAATGGTTTGATGACCCAACTAATTCGTTTAAATTTAGGCGACGACGTTGAAGAAGCTCATATGCGAAACAGGCAATGGGTTTCGGCTTGGGCTTTTGAAAAAGGAAAAGCCGACCAGGTTATTGAAAAAGTAACCCGGGATGGAAAAACTTATTTTAATATTACTGATTATGATAAATTGCATGATTTATTCGGACAATTATTACGTGAAACTCAGCGTATAAAATCTGAAGGAGATTATGCCGCAGTTGAAGCTTTAGTAGAGGGCTATGGTGTAAAAGTAGACCAGGCTGTTCATGCTGAAGTTTTAGAAAGAAATAAGCAGTTTACGTCTGCTCCTTACAGTGGTTTTGTTAACCCTGTTTTAGTTGCAGAAAAAAATGAAGCTGGAGATATTACAGCCATAAAAGTTACACAGCCAAAAACATTTCCTGGGCAAATGCTAGACTATAGTAAAAACTATAACTTTTTACCGGAAGTAAATTAAGTGTTATATCATTCCGTTTTTTAAGACAGAGCTTTTTAATTAAGGCTCTGTTTTTTTATTTACGCTAAAAACTAAAAGAATTAGGTTCACAACGATAAGGGCAGCAATAATTAAAAGTATTTTCATGATTCAGGTTTCTCTAGTTATTTTCTAGATGCAATATTTAGCATTTGGTTGCGTCAAATCTTACATCTATTTATATAACAGTTAAAAACCGTTTTTCCCTAATACTTAAAAAAAAAATAGAAGTCTTAAAAAAATCAGATAAGGATTACTTTAAAAAGAATTTAATAGCCACTATAGATAGTATAAATAAAATAAAGGCAATTAAAACCCAAATACTTCCACTATAAAAGCGTTTATGTAGTTTTAAATCTTTCCGGTAAGTAAAGCCGATAATGATAGCAAAGACAATAAAAAATAAAACTCCGAAAATGATTTGACCTTTACTAAACATATAGTTATTTTTATGCAAATTTAATGAAAACACTAAAGAATTCCTTCTTCAGGGAAACGAAAAATAGTTTATTATGAAAAATAAAATTGAAGCGGTAAAAGCATTTCATACGGCGTTTAAAATAGGACATAGAGAAACTCCAAAAGCAGACTTAGGTTTAGCTAAAAACATGTTGCGTTATAAACTAATGCGAGAAGAAAATGAAGAATACCTTGAGGCAGCTAATAATAATGATTTAGTTGAAGTTGCTGATGCATTAGGCGATATGCTTTATATTTTATGTGGTACCATTATTGAGCATGGTATGCAATATAAAATAGAAGAAGTGTTTAACGAAATTCAAAGGAGTAATATGAGTAAATTAGGTGAAGATGGACAACCTATTTATCGTGAAGATGGTAAAGTATTAAAGGGTCCAAATTATTTTAAACCAAACATTGAAGCGATATTAGACAAATAAAAAAGGAAGCCAAACGGCTTCCTTTTTTTATTTTTTTTGATCATTAAACATTATAGCGCCATCCAAAAGGATCTTCAGATTTGTTAGTTTGAATATCTGTAATGCGTTTCTTTAAGGAGCTGGCATAGGTGTTTTCTAATTCAGGTAAATCAAAATCTTCGTCCTTATAACCAAAACCTGCTATTGGAGAAATTACTGCAGCAGTCCCTGCGCCAAACATTTCTTTTAAAGTTCCATTTTTAGCAGCAGTAACGACTTCGCTAACCGAGATTTTTCTAACTTCTACAGGAATACCTTCAGCCTCTGCCAATTCAATAATACTTTTTCTGGTAATGCCATCTAAAATTCTGTCACTGGTAGGGCCCGTTATTAATGTATCGTTTATACGAATAAAAATGTTCATTGCACCAGCTTCTTCAATGTACTCATGCGTATTATCATCGGTCCAGATAACTTGTTGATACCCTTTTTCAATGGCCAGTTGCGTTGGGTAAAACTGACCGGCATAATTACCTCCAGCTTTAGCAAAACCAACACCGCCGTTAGCAGAACGCGAGTATTTTTCTTCAATTAAAACGTTTACTTTTCCAGCAAAGTATGCACCTGATGGTGCAGTAGCAATTATAAATTTATATTCGTCTGCCGGTGATGCATGAAACCCTTTTCCTGTTGCAAAAACAAAAGGTCTTATATAAAGCGAACTCCCGTCTTTTTTGGGAATCCAATGGCTATCAACTTTTAATAATGCTTTTAAACCTTCCATAAAGTAAGCTTCAGGAAGTTCTGGTATTGCAAGTCGTTTCGATGATATATTTAATCGTTTAAAATTATCTAATGGGCGAAATAACAATACATTATCATTTTCATCTTTGTAGGCCTTCATCCCTTCAAAAACAGATTGTCCGTAATGAAAAATCTTTGAAGAAGGATCCAAAGAAATAGGAGCATATGGCACAACCTTTGGGGTTTGCCATTTCCCATCTTTATAATCACATTCTAACATATGATCGGAAAAAACATGGCCAAATTTTAGATTATCAAAATCTACATTATGAATTTTTGTATTTGTTGTTTTTATAACTTCTATATCCTTGATTAAAGTATCCATAATTTCAGTTGTTTAATGCTACAAATTTAATTAAAAACGGTATTAAAAATGATATATTTGTAACAAATCGTATAAAATTGAAAAATTCATATTATGAAGTCAATAACCTTAGTAATTATTTGCCTATTCGTGTTAAATTCTTGCAAAAAGAAAGATGAGAAACAGTTGGAAAAAGCGATTGAAGTCGAAAAAATAGCGTATAGTTCTTTTGGAAAAATTATAATTGCTGATGATGCTATTAAGGCCACTTCTATGGCATCGCATTATAAAACGATGCGTGTTGGCGATAGCATTAACTCTAAAATGATAGCTACGGTTAACAAAGTTTGCCAAGCAAAAGGGTGTTGGATGACTTTAAATTTGGGAAATGAAGAGG
Source organism: Wocania sp. (assembly GCA_965224845.1). Lineage (GTDB taxonomy): Bacteria > Bacteroidota > Bacteroidia > Flavobacteriales > Flavobacteriaceae > Wocania_A. The sequence goes on along the minus strand of CBDDAJ010000024.1, from coordinate 162,042 downwards.
AAGTTATGGTAAAGTTTAAAGATTATGGTTTTTTTGTGCCTAAAGATATTGGAGGAAAAGAAGTTATAATAAACGGTAAGGCTTATGTAAAAGAAGTTTCGGTTGATGAACAACGACATTACGCAGAGGATGAAGGCAAAACGGCTGAAGAGATTGCAAGCATAACCAAACCCAAAAGAACATACTCGTTTGAGGCTGATGGTGTATTATTAAAAGAATAGTTTGAGGCGAGAAATTGTAATAACTGCTGATGGTTCTTCAACTATTCATTTACCAGATTGGAATGAGCAGTACCATTCTAAGCATGGAGCTATACAAGAAGCTTATCATGTATTTATAAAACACGGATTCCATCATTTTTGTCATTCAGAGCAAGGCAAAAAATCTCAACAAAAAAAGAGTGATTTCCCTTTAAGTACGGTCGATAACCCTCATAATATTTCAATTCTTGAAATCGGTTTCGGTACAGGTTTAAATGCCTTTATCACTTTACTTGAAGCTGAAAAATTAAAAGCTCCTGTTAATTATTTTGGTGTTGAAGGCTATCCTGTTTTAATGGATGAGATAAACCAATTAAACTATCCAAAAAAGTTAAATGCCGAAAATAAGGCATCACTTTTTAGTAAGTTGCATGATGTTTCTTGGGAGGACCCCCATAAAATAACGCCTTACTTTACTCTAGCCAAGCAAAATAAATTCTTCTCAGAAATAAAAGATAAAGATTGCTATAATATCATCTATTTTGATGCTTTTGGCGCACGGGTACAACCAGAGTTATGGACAGAAAGGATATTTCAAAAAATGTACGATGCATTACAAACTAAAGGTATTTTAATTACGTATTCTGCAAAGGGCAGTGTTAGACGAGCCATGGAAACTGTGGGTTTTAAGGTAGAGCGGTTACCGGGACCCCCAGGAAAACGTGAAATGCTGCGAGCAACGAAGCATTCAACGGTTTTAGAAAATGAATTATTGAGTTAAATGCTGCGAGCAACGAAGCATTCAACGGTTTTAGAAAATGAATTATTGAGTTAAATGCTGCGAGCAACGAGGCATTCAACGATTTCAGAAAATGAATTATTGAGTTAAATGCTGCGAGCAACGAAGCATTCAACGATTTCAGAAAATGAATTATTGAGTTAAATGCTGCGAGCAACGAAGCATTCAACGATTTCAGAAAATGAATTATTGAGTTAAATGCTGCGAGCAACGAGGCATTCAACGATTTCAGAAAATGAATTATTGAGTTAAATGCTGCGAGCAACGAAGCATTCAACGATTTCAGAAAATGAAATATTGAGTTAAATGCTGCGAGCAACGAAGCATTCAACGATTAAAACAGAGTTAAATGTTAGGTGCTTGTAATGCAAGTGGAGATCTAGCTTAGATCATGAGGGTTACATGTTTATAACAATAAAAGTTAAAACCCCGTTAAATCTGTTAAACCAAATATAAATGTATAGCTAATAAAGCTTGTATTTTGTAACTTTAATAAATTATCTCGAGAAAGTTCGTGAGGTATTCATAAAGAAAAAAGCATTAAAAATTTCGAAGCAAATTTCGAGCATTCAAATCTCGATTATCGAGTTAAAAAGTAATTATGCGAGTTTTAATAACAGGAGCGACAGGATTAGTAGGGCAGGAGATTGTTAAACTCTGTCATGAAAAAGATGTGCTTGTTAACTACCTAACAACTCATAAATCTAAAATTAAAAACCAGAAAAATTATCAGGGTTTTTATTGGAACCCTAAAACACAAGATATAGATAAAGCTTGTTTTGACGAGGTTGATGCTATTATTCATTTAGCTGGAGCAACAGTTTCAAAACGATGGACTATAGATTATAAAAGAGAGATTATTTCCAGCAGAATTGAAGGCACTCAATTATTAATAAATGCCTTAAAGGGAGAAACGCATACTATTAAGCAAGTAGTATCAGCAAGTGCTATTGGGGTTTATCCAAATTCTTTAATAAACTATTACGACGAAACCTTTATTGATTTTGATGCTTCTTTTTTAAGCAGTGTAGTGCAAAAATGGGAGCAAGCTGTAGATGGCTTTTCAAAGTTAAGTATAGCCGTGTCTAAAATAAGAGTTGGTTTAGTATTATCAAACAAAGGAGGGGCATTAATTGAAATGCTAAAACCCATGAAATTTGGTCTAGGCGCAGCTTTTGGTAATGGTAAGCAATGGCAATCGTGGATACATATTAATGACTTAGCGCATCTGTTTTTATATGTTTTAGAATATAAATTAATTGGTGTTTATAACGGTGTAGCGCCAAACCCGGTTAGCAATTTAGAGTTAACAAAAAGCATAGCTAAAGTATTGGATAAACCTTTGTTTTTGCCTAATATTCCACAGTTTTTTATGAAACTTATTTTAGGAGAAATGCATGTTTTATTGTTTGGAAGTCAGCGTGTAAGCTCTAAAAAAATTGAAGATAAAGGGTTTCAATTTAAAGCACACCATTTGCAGTCTGCTTTAGAGGATTTATTAGGTTGAATAGATGTTTAATTTTTTATGTATATCAGCCTGTTTTACTGATTGATATATCCAGTTACAAAGGTTATTTTTTTAGAGCCGTTATCTCAGCAATTTTACAAATAACCTCGGTAGCCTTTATCATGCTTTCTACAGGAACATACTCGTAGCGCCCATGAAAATTATGTCCACCAGCAAATATGTTAGGGCATGGTAACCCCATATAGCTTAATTGCGAGCCGTCTGTACCGCCACGAATGGCTTTAATTAAAGGTTCAATACCCAGTTGTTTCATAGCTTCTTCAGCGATATCAACAATATGCATTACAGGCTCCACCTTTTCTTTCATGTTGTAGTATTGGTCATCAATTTCAACAGCTATAGCCTCGGTTCCGTATTGAGAATTAAGCTCGTTTGCTAATTTAAACATGACTTCTTTTCTAGCTTCAAAATGACCTTTGTCGTGATCGCGAATAATGTATTCTAAAACAGTTTCATCAACATTTCCATTTATATTGTGTAAGTGAAAAAAGCCTTGATAACCTTCTGTATGTTCTGGTGTTTCTAGTCTTGGTAACGAATTTATAAACTCGGTAGCGATATACATAGAATTTACCATTTTACCTTTAGCATACCCGGGATGCACTATTTTTCCTTTAATTTTTATTTTTGCCCCTGCCGCATTAAAGTTTTCGTATTCTAATTCTCCTATTTGGCTACCATCCATAGTGTAAGCCCAGTCTGCGTTAAATTTATCAACATCAAATTTGTGCGCCCCACGACCAATTTCTTCATCTGGTGTAAAACCCACTCGTATTTTTCCATGCTTAATTTCTGGATGATTAATTAAGTATTCCATAGCTGAAACGATTTCACAAATACCTGCTTTATCATCTGCTCCTAATAATGTTGTACCATCTGTAGTAATTAAAGTTTGCCCAATATATTGACGCAAATCATCAAAATAATCTGGAGATAAAACAATACTTTCTTCTTTGTTCAATAAAATATCTCCACCGTGATAATTTTCAAAAATTTGCGGATTTACATTGGCACCAGTAAAATCAGGAGAGGTATCAAAATGAGCTATAAAACCAATGGTTGGTGTATCATGGTCTACATTGCTTGGTAAAGTAGCCATTATGTATGCGTTGTCATCAATAGTAACATCTTGCATGCCAATAGCTTTTAACTCCTCATACAAATTATTGGCTAAATCCCATTGTTTCTCTGTACTTGGTGTGGTGTTTGAATTGGGATCAGATTCCGTATCTATTGTAACGTAGCTTATAAAACGTTTTATAATGTGTGCTTTTGAAATCATATTTTGATTAATTTTTTTTAAGTACGAGCGAAATAATTAAATACCTTTTAAAGGTTAAAGTTACAATTTCTAAGTTTTTTAGCTTTTGAATTGCTCAATTTTTTATTTAGAAGTATTTTTGCATAAATAAAACAGATGTACAAATTATTACTTCGCCCTTTATTTTTTTTATTCGACCCAGAAAAGATTCATTATTTTACTTTTTCGTTAATAAAATTTGTTTCTAAGATTCCTGGTTTTAGTTCAATATTTAGAAGCTTATATGCTGTAAATGATGTACGGCTAGAACGAAAACTATTCGGTATAACTTTTAAGAACCCAGTTGGGTTAGCGGCTGGTTTTGATAAAAATGCCGTGTTATATAATGAGTTAGCTAACTTTGGATTTGGGTTTATTGAAATAGGCACAGTAACCCCTAGAGCACAAGCTGGAAATCCAAAAAAACGTTTATTTAGGTTAAAAGATGACCAAGGGATTATTAACCGAATGGGGTTTAATAATGAAGGATTAGAAGCTGCTATTAGTCAATTAAAAAAAAATAAAGGAAAACTGATTATAGGTGGTAATATTGGAAAGAACACTCAAACCAAGCCTGAAGATTATACCAGGGATTATTTAGAATGTTTTAATGCATTACATCCTTATGTTGACTATTTTGTGTTAAATGTAAGTTGCCCAAATGTGGGAAGCCATGCCAAGTTAAATGATAAGGATTATTTGGAAGAGTTAATTAGTACTGTGCAAAGTGTTAATAAAACTTTAGAAAAACAGAAACCCATTCTTTTAAAAATCGCACCTGATTTAAACACAAATCAGCTTGATGAAATTATTCAGCTTGTTAGCGATACCCGATTAGACGGTGTAATTGCAAGTAATACCTCTGTAAACAGAAGTGGTTTAAAAGCCACTAAAGCACAGTTAGAAGCTATAGGAAATGGAGGTTTAAGTGGGCAACCTATAAAGGAAAAGAGTACACAAGTCATTAAGTATCTTTCTGAGAACAGTAATAAATCATTTCCTATTATTGGTGTAGGAGGCGTGCATTCTGCCAAAGATGCTCTTGAAAAAATTAATGCCGGAGCCGATTTAATACAAATTTATACTGGTTTTATTTACGAAGGGCCAGGTTTAATTAAGTCTATTAACAAAGCAATTTTAAAAGAGTGCTAGTTTTTTATTTGAGTATTTTTTTTAGAATTCTGGAATGCCCATCATTTAAGATAAGTAAATAAGTTCCTGAAGGCAGACTACTTACATTAATAGGCCGTTTGGATACAGTACCAGATAAAAATGTTTGCCCCACCAGATTAGAGATTATATAAGTTGAAGCTAATTTCGAATCATTAGCTCTTATGTAAAGTAAATCGTTTTTAACAGGGTTAGGATATATCTTATAAGAATCATCTGTAATTGGCGTGTGTATTGTTTTTATAAAAACATCATCAATGGCTATATCACCTTCCCACCCAGAACCTCTAATAGCTCTAAATCTTACCTTTATAGTTTGATACGTATAAGCAGACAAATCAATGGATGCTCTTAAAAAAGCATCATCCTGACTACTTTGCTGACTTCCAATAATGGCAGGAATAACATCGTTAATGTAACCTGTATCAGTTTTTAAATCTATATGTAGTGCTCCAATATCATTTCCAAACATATGATATGCAAATTCAAGTTCGGAGTTTTCTTTTTCAATTATAAAACAAGGCGAAATAAATTCGGCAACATCCCCACGTTTCGCCCCAGAGGCTTCTGCATAAATATATTTCCCTAAAGTTTCATTGGAACTATCCTTGTTAGGCCCAGTATTTTCGGTAGACGTTTTTCCAAAATTTGAACGCCAGTTATATCCGTTTTTTGATATGTCATTAGCCGTCCAACCGTTATCTCCTGCAATTTTAAAACGATCAAAATTTTCGTTTAGCATGCCAGATTGTGTGCCAACTTTAATATATTTAGAATAGGTTTTACTTATAGATTTTGATTTATTAGAAACTTTGAGTGTAACATCATAAATCCCGGAATTGAACATATGTGTTGGGTTTTGCTCTGTATAATCAATAATTCCATCGGAATCTATATCCCATTCCCACTGGGTTATGTTTTTGCAATCACTTTTAAACTGTACTGTTAAATGCTCTTCGCAAGTTTGACTAATATCTGTACTAAAATCAGCATTAAACGAAGGACAGGATAAATAGCTTTTAGTTGTCATGAAAAAGGCATACATACGCGCCAACTGTTGAGGCGTAAAATGAGTTCTGCATCCTTTTTTAGAATACGACATCATATTTTGTGTATCTGGATTAAATACCTGCCCATGAGCATCAGTTTCTGTACCAGTATATTCACAAAAATTATTTACGTTTTTATCTGTGAGCTTGGGGTCTGCTGGGGTATCACAAATACCATCACCATCGGTATCACAATTACTTCCATCTACTAACTCGGTAGTTAAGGAGTCATTTTTTGGTCCATGAGTATGTACCAATGAGAAAAAATGCCCCATTTCATGTGCTAAAGAAGAAGCGTTCGTAACACAATCGTTTTTCATAACTATAGTATCTTGTCTGCCAGAATTATTACTATAACCACAGATGCTTTCGTTTGAAATAGTTTTAATAAAATCTGTAAAGTAAATATTTATTAACCCCGCAACATTATTTTTTTCTGTTAGTGTGCTTTCATCATTCTTATTTAAATGACATAGTTTATCATCATCAATATAATTTATACCATCGCACAAGAAAAACTCCATTCGGGCATCTTGATAAATTTTATTAAGGTTAGAAATAGCTTTATTAAGGTCATAAATGCTAAGTCCTCCAGTTCCATTCGAGTTTCTGATAATATGAGCTTTTATAGGAATTGAGTTCACTTCCTTTACAGGAATATCACCCTTGTTAGATCTGGCATTTAAAAGTTCTTGTTCAAAAGCTTTTAGCTGAGGTTTTATAGCTTGAATGTATTTAATAGACTCTGGAGTTGTTACGGTGCCACAATCTGATGGAATATTTTGACTATACAGAATATTACTGATAGTAAAACATACTAAGAAAAAAAGAAATTTAAATCTTGAGGTGAAAATATTCATTTGGGGCAAACATTTGTTTAAATGTATGCTTAATTGAATATTATGAATAATAAAAACGTTTAAGCGTTATATTTTATCGGTTAGATTAAAAAAATCGACTTAAAATCAGTTAATTACTAGTTTTTTAGTGGTGTTTTTATCGTTAGATTTTAAACTTAAAAGATAGACTCCTTTATTTAAATCAGACAAATCAATTTCTAATTTGGACAGGCCTTTTTTTACTGGAATATCTTTTACTAACTTCCCTAAAACATTATAAACTTTTGCCGATGTTAAATCGATATTTTTAATATTTGAAATTGTAATTTTTCCTTTAGTAGGATTTGGATAAATTTTAGCATGTTCTAAAGTTTTAATATCATCACTACTTAAAGTTGAACTAACATAAGTAAATGTTACAGTACCAATTTTATTTGCGTTAAAGGGTGTCGTGTTAGTGCGATTAGTTATCACACCTATTGGGTTAGTATCTGGATTGCTTAGAGAGTAACTAGTTCCGTCTTCAGTGCCAGCATCATAAGGAAATACGTCTACAGTAAACGTATTTTTCCAGCCATTGTTTACGGCATTATTACCAGACCTTAGTGTTAAACCATCAATACCTATAAACCAATCTGGGCTTGGAGCTATCATAGAAGCTAAGCTAACCAATGGGAAATCTTCGCTTACTTGTACTGCGTTTCTGGTTATAGTCCCCTTAGCGGCACCTAAACCACCAGCATTAATGAACTGATTAGCATCAGCATTATTGTTTACTTCTGTTTGGAAAGTAGCTGTAGCACCAGTTTCAGCCACCGACTCAATTCCTGGAGAGGCAGCAGCCCCCATCATTAAAAATGTACCAGCAGTTTTATGCGTAGTAATAACCAAACCCGACCAATGCGCATTTCCTGGTAAGGCAATTGTGCTTTGTCCAGTTGTAGGGTTATCGGCAATTGATTCCCATAAACTTTCAAATTCAATATTATACGTAGCTATGCTTTGTCCCAATACATTGTGAAAACTAAAAAAAGAGAATAATAAAAAGAATAAAGAAGTAATTTTTTTCATGAGTTTAATAGCTTATTGGTTTAATAAATATTTAAGTCTAATTAAATTACTATCCCTTACAAAATAATAGTATTTTTATCACTCATTTTTTATTTGTTAAATGCCTGGTAAAGTAAAAATAATTGAGTGTCCACGTGATGCGATGCAGGGTATAAAAGATTTTATTCCAACTGCGAGTAAAGTTCAATATATTCAATCGTTGTTACGTGTTGGATTTGATACTATTGATTTTGGAAGCTTTGTATCACCAAAAGCAATTCCGCAAATGGTTGATACCGCCGAAGTTTTATCACAGCTAGATTTAAGTAGAACCCCTAGTAAATTATTAGCGATTGTGGCTAATCAAAGAGGAGCCAATAATGCGTCAATTCATAAAGAAATAGATTATTTAGGATATCCGTTTTCAATTTCCGAAAACTTTCAAATGCGTAATACACATAAAACTATTGCAGAGTCGGTTTTAATTTTAGATGATATTTTAAACATAGCCTATAAAACAAACAAAGAAGTCGTGGTATATATCTCAATGGGATTTGGTAACCCATATGGAGACCCATGGAATGTTAATATAGTAGGGGAGTGGACCGAACGTTTAAATAAAATGGGAGTTAAAATATTATCATTAAGCGATACTGTGGGTACATCTAACCCTGAAAGTATAGATTATTTATTTTCTAATTTAATACCTCAGTATTCAAATATAGAATTTGGAGCACATCTGCACACCACACCAACCTCCTGGTTCGAAAAAGTTGATGCAGCTTATAAAGCAGGATGTATGCGTTTTGATGGTGCCATACAAGGATTTGGAGGCTGCCCGATGGCTAAAGACGAACTTACGGGTAACATGCCAACCGAAAAACTGTTATCATACTTCACTTCACAAAAAACTAATGTATTAAATGCATTGAGCTTTGAGAGTGCTTACAACGAAGCATCAAAAATATTTAATAATTATCATTAATTTAATGTTTATAGTGCTGATACTCAGTAGGTCGTATTTTTGTTTAAAAAATTATTTTAATTTATTCTAAATAAGCTTTGCACAAGTAATAATCTGTTTTATATTTGCAGCTTCAAACAAACAATTATTTATAATAAGTCTAAATAAAAACAAATTTTAAAATGAAAAGACTAACCTTACTTTTTTCAATCTTATTGGTATCATTAACTAGTGCCCAAACGCTACAAGATTCAATTACTTTCGATCCTCAAAAACAATTAAATGCGGCACAACGTTTGCTCTCTGGCAACTATGGTAAAGCCGTTACTGTTGGGGCTTATGGCGAACTAACATATAACCAGCCTGAAGCTAACAACGGTGAATTGGATGTACAGCGTTTAGTATTACTTTTTGGATATAAGTTTAATGATAAAACACAGTTTGTAACAGAATTGGAACTTGAACATGTAGAAGAGATTTTTGTAGAACAAGCCTTTGTAAATTATGCCATTGCTCCAAATGTAAGCTTACGTGGTGGTTTAATGTTGGTACCTATGGGAATTGTTAATGAATTTCATGAGCCAACTACATTTAATGGAGTAGAACGTCCGGCAATAGATAATGCTATAGTACCTACCACATGGCGTGAAATAGGTATTGGTGTTACCGGTAGGTTTAACGAAATATCTTTGGGTTATCAAGCTTATGTGTTTAATGGTTTTAAATCTACTGCTTTTGATGGTGAAGGAGGAGTTAGCGGCTTTTTAAAAGGGTCAAACGGATTACGTGGCGGACGCCAAAAAGCGATCAAATCAACTGTTGACAGTCCGACACTTTCAACAAAGTTTGATTATTATGGTATTCCAGGGTTACGTCTAGGACTTGCCGGATATTTTGGAAAAACACAAGCGGCCGATAACGTTGAAGCGATTAATGGTGCTAATATTGGTATTTCTATGATAGGTTTAGATGCACGATATGCATACCAACGTTTTACTGCCCGAGGTCAATTTATCCATGCCAGCTTGAGTGATACAGAAGCCTATAACAATTTAACAGGACGTGATTTAGGAAGCGCACTTCAGGGCTGGTATTTAGAAGGGGCTTACAATTTGCTTTCTCAAGAAAAACAACAACGTTTATTTGCTTTTATAAGGTATGAACAATACGATACACATGCCGACACAGCTGGTACGTTATTAAGAAATGATGCTTACAATCGTACTGATGTTACAACAGGCTTAAGTTATCATATTGCACCAGGAGTAGTACTGAAAGGCGACTATCAGTTTAGAGATAATGCAGTATCTGGTGGCGATGTTCCAAACAGGCTTAATTTTGGTATAGGTGTTTGGTTTTAAAAATAGGTTTTGTACTATACCCGCCACTGACTGTGCTTTGAATAGCATTTCTGGATTGGATGTGCCCTTGTACAGTCGTAGGATTAAATCACTATCCTAACGTACCAAAACAGCATATATGCTGTTTTGGTACGTTAGTTATATTAATAATAAAACAATACTTTTGTAGTATTAAACCAGTATTTTAAAACTCAATCATTTTTTGAAGTTTATTCTAAGAATGCTATATAAAAAATAAGTATATCCAAATGAAATTAAAAGTAAAAGGGGCCATATTAATTCTAGCGTGTTTCATGCTATCATTCAATTTGCCAAAAAACATTCAAAAAAAGGTAAATAAAGAAATTAAGAATGTATTTGGTGTCGAGAACTTTGATTTTAACACGGTTAAGATTCCTTCAGAAATAACAAAAGATTTGCCATCTAAATTTGAAGAGAATAACTTATTTAAAATTGAAAGCAATAATAAATTTTTAGGTTATGCCTATTTAGCTAAAGCACCAAGTAAAACTGCTGAATTTGACTACTTGGTTTTACTAGACACATCGCTTGTAGTTATAAAAGCTAAAGTGCTAATTTATCGTGAAGACTATGGAGGAGAAATTGGTAGTAAACGTTGGTTAAAACAGTTTGTTGGAAAAACTCAAAACGATGAACTTAAGTATGCTGATAATATTATTGCAATTTCTGGAGCAACTATATCAGTACGGTCCATGACAAATGCTATGAATAACTTACTTCAATCTTTAAAAGTGCTTCATTCAAAAAACATATTATAAATGCAGATAAACGGATTAATATTTACACTTCCTAAAGAAATTAAATTATTAATTGGTGCTTTTGTAATTGTACTAAGTATTGGATTTTATACAGGTTTGTTATTTGTAGGAGAAACATCAACGGCTAACCCAAATGGTATTGAAACCCAATATTTAGGAAACGAAGATGATGAAAATGCTAAAGTAATGCGCTTTAAAAAAAGTGATAAAGAAATGCTCACATTGGTACATAACCATATATTATCAATGTCAATTATTTTCTTTTTACTAGGGCTTTTAGTTGCTGTAACAAAACTAAATAACAAGTTCAAACTATTTTTAATTATTGAGCCATTTGTATCAGTTATACTCACTTTTGGAGGACTTTACCTGCTTTGGGCCGGAGTCTTATGGATGAAGTATGTTGTTGTGTTTTCTGGAATTTTAATGACACTTACTTTTTCTCTTTCTGCTTTAATTGTACTGAAACAATTATTCAAAAAAAGATAGCTTAAAATATATTTTCTCGTACATTTATAATGTTATGAGATGGATTTTAATATTAACCTTTTTTATTTTTAATAATTCGGTTTCTGCCAAAGAATGGAAGAGCTTAAAAGCATATCAAAAAGCAACACAAAAGCAAAACCTTTCTCCGTCCGATTGGTTAAAATCTGACCGACAAAAGAATACTTTAATTTGGCAAAAAGCTAACAGCTACAATTTAATTAATAATCTGCCTCATGAATATATTAAAATAAAAGAGCGTCGAGATTTTTATAAATGGATGTATAGCGAGCTTAATAAACAAGGCCATGAAATCGTTTGGGTTAAAATGGCACATTATATTTCGACTAAATTACGTAAAATGGAGTCTTTTCCATTTTCAATATTTTCTAGTAAAAAGATTTTAGAATACGCCAATACAGGTAGTGAAATGGTTTTTAATAATGCCTTTTTAGAGTTGAATTTAATATATACATCTAATAAAGTTTATAAAGGAAATAAAGCCCTTTTGTGGGATGAAGTTATTTTGCATAAAGAGCAATTTCTGTGGATTGATAGTATTTATAAAACTATAGATAGACAAAGTTTAAAAAAATTGCAGCGTATTGCTAAAGGTAAGTTTTTGTATGGTTTAGTTGTTCCTAAGGCCATTCGGTTTAGAGGTAATCTATCAAATGCTGAGACAAGATATCATTATGCTTTTCATAAACTTAGAGCGTATTGCGCAAACAGATATAAATAATTACCATATATTTTATATTTAAGTTGTATGTTTTCTCCGGGAATTTATTATTTCATTTTTTAGACAGAGAGGATCTAGTATATTATTTTTTCACTCAGATTTAACAAATCCTTGCGAAAAAATGCGTAGATTTGCACGCAATTATAACGTAATTGCATAATGACTTCACATCAAAACAAATTAGTAGGAGAAGGTTTAACCTACGACGACGTGCTTTTAGTTCCAGCTTTTTCAGAAGTGCTTCCTCGCGAGGTTAATATTCAAACAAAGTTTACTCGTAACATTACTATTAATGTGCCTATCATTTCAGCTGCAATGGATACGGTTACAGAAAGCAAAATGGCCATAGCCATGGCACAAGAAGGTGGTATTGGAGTATTGCACAAAAACATGACCGTTGAGGCACAAGCAATGAAGGTTAGAAAAGTGAAACGAGCAGAAAGCGGTATGATTATCGATCCTGTTACTTTACCATTAACAGCGACAGTTGCAGATGCAAAACAATCTATGGCAGAGAATGGTATTGGAGGGATTCCTATTGTTGATGAAGATGGAATTTTAAAGGGCATTGTAACCAATCGTGATTTACGTTTTGAGCATGAAAATAAAAGGCGAATAACAGAGGTAATGACAAGTGAAAATCTGGTAACATCTTCAGTTGGAACTTCATTACAGGATGCAGAAAAAATTCTTCAGCGCCATAAAATAGAAAAACTACTTATTGTAGACGATAATTTTAAACTATCGGGCTTAATAACTTTTAGGGATATAACAAAGGTTACTCAAAAACCTATAGCTAATAAAGATCAATACGGTCGTTTGCGTGTAGCTGCTGCTATTGGTGTTACTGGCGATGCTATAGATAGAGCAGAAGCTTTAGTAAATGCAGGTGTAGATGCAGTGGTTATTGATACAGCACACGGGCATACAAAAGGAGTGGTATCTGTTTTAAAAGAGATAAAAGCGAAGTTTTCAGAATTAGATGTTATCGTTGGTAATATTGCTACGGGTGCTGCAGCTAAATATTTAGTTAAAGCCGGAGCAGATGCAGTGAAAGTTGGGATTGGTCCTGGGTCTATTTGTACAACACGTGTAGTAGCAGGTGTAGGTTTTCCTCAGTTTTCTGCAGTTTTGGAAGTTGCTGAAGCTATAAAAGGCACTGGTGTTCCTGTAATAGCTGATGGAGGTATTCGTTATACCGGAGATATACCAAAAGCTATTGCTGCTGGAGCAGACACCGTTATGCTGGGATCGCTTTTAGCAGGAACTAAAGAATCTCCTGGAGAAACTATTATTTACGAAGGAAGAAAATTTAAATCGTATCGCGGTATGGGGTCTGTTGAAGCTATGAAACAAGGTAGTAAAGACCGTTATTTTCAAGATGTAGAAGACGATATTAAAAAGTTAGTACCGGAAGGTATTGTAGGACGTGTACCTTATAAAGGCGATTTATATGAAAGTATTCATCAGTTTATCGGTGGTTTACGTGCAGGCATGGGGTATTGTGGTGCTAAAGATATTGATACTTTAAAAGAAACCGGGCAGTTTGTTAAAATTACTGCCAGTGGTATTAACGAAAGCCATCCTCATGATGTAACTATTACTAAAGAATCACCCAATTATTCGAGATAGATTTAAAAGTTTAAACATAATATAAAAGGCGCATATGAATATGCGCCTTTATTTTTGCTATTAACCTAGGGATTTACAATTTAGATATGTTAATCTCAGCTATTGGGCAAAGTTATAATGATAAATCAAAAAAAAATTGATGTATGGTAAGAATTTTAACTATTTAGTAATCCTTTTCTAATTCTACTTAAACTTTCAGTAGTAATGCCTAAATATGATGCAATATGATAATTCTTTAGGTTTTGTTCAACGCTAGGGAAAGTTTTAATAAAATTGGTGTATCTTTCAGTAGCAGACAGCGATAAACCCGCTAAGATACGTTTTTGGAAAGCAGCAAATGCACGTTCTAATTTTATTCTAAAAAAGGTTTCTATTTTAGGTATGCTTTCATATAAAAACGCTTTATTTTCTTTAGAAATTTTATACAATGTGGCATCTTGTAGAACTTCTATTGTCATTATAGCTTTTGATTTTGAGAAAAATGCAGTATAATCACTAATCCACCAATCATTAAACCCAAATTGCACAGTGTATTCTTTTCCTTGAGAATCAACATGAAATGATCGTAAGCAGCCATTTTGAATATAGTATTGAGCGTCTACTGTATCTCCTAATTTTAGTAATACAGTACCTTTCTTATGAATTTCTTTATGAAATACAGAATTGATAATCTTAACTTCTTCATTTGAAAAAGTAAGACCCCGGAATATTTCTTCTGTTCTATAATTATCTGTAGTCACTTGATTCAAGTATTACTAAAAAATACAAAAAAATGTATACGCAATGTAATAAAATCGTTGTTTTGTAAGATAAATTGGTCAATAGGTGCTTGGTAAGAAAAACACTTTATCTTTATAAAGCGGCTTTTTAAATATACCAGTTACTAAACAAACTTTATGTTAATAAAGGTTTAGTTTATTATATCGTAGCTAGGCTTAGCAAATTTAAGTAAGCTTTTAGAGAATCTAACCAGATTGATACTTTTATATATTTTCTTTGAAAAAGTAAGGTTTTGTCTTATCTAAACCTAACATAATAGGGATATTCGCCAGACGGTAAGATATGAGAAGTGCCTTGCGGTTTATAAACTCTTTCTCTTTTTGGGGAATTATATAAAAAGGGGTAGAGGTTTTTAATACCTTAAAAAGATATTCATCATAGCTAGAAAAAGAGGCATAATCTTCGGCTATGGTCTGAACCAATCTTAATTGACCATTATTGATAATGCTAGTTATGTTATCTGGTAAAATTCCGGTAGGGATTTTTGGCATCAGAACTTCATTAGAAGTACCGTCAAAAATTAACTGGATATTAATTCTATTATTATAATTATCAAGCATAATTCTTCCAACTTCATAACCTGCAACACCAGAAAAAGTTAATTTCCCGTCTAAATAACTACTATCGATATTCAGGCTTGGTACTTCTATAGAGCTTGGTGGTATCCCAATATTGAATAACGAATAATCTGAAAAAGCAATAGAATAGGCTGTTTTATAAAAAATATTAGGAAAAGAGTAGTAGTGATTACCTCCAAAACCAAAGGGTGGGATGTCTGTACCGTATAATTGGTGTCCAGAAATTTTATTGAACAATGTTTCATTTTCAAACCCTAAGAAATCTAGTAGAGGTGCTTCAGTAGGTCTATTGGTGCTGAGTTGGTGATATTCAACATGCTCATGCGAAAAGCTGCTAACTTCTAATTTGGGTAAACTAGATATATTATCTGTTAATAACCATTTGTAACTGTTATTTAGTACACTATGGGGATCAAAATATTTAATTAGAATATTATTTGGCCCTAAATTTTCATTAAAGTCATCTGTATAGTGACCAGACAACCTATTGTTTATATTTACCATAGAATACCCATGACCTTTAGCATTTAAAACGAAACTGTTATCAAGATCTAGAGCATCAATCTTTACGCTTGGGGTACTTTTTGAATACCCTCTAGGCTTTAATTCAATTTTACCATTTAATGATTTTATAGTTACGTTATGATAAATATTTAATCCAAAAATGTCATGGTCACTGCTAGAAATAAATGCTAAAGAAAATTGGGTTTCATCAGAAAATTCATTTTTAGTATAAAACGTTAAAGTTTCTTTTAAGTTTGAAGAAGGTTTTGAGTCTAAAATTTCTCCATAGCTATCAAAAAGTACTATGTGTAGATTTTGATCTTCTCTCATGAAATTTTCAGGTATGTCAATACTGATAATTTCTTGGCCTAAGTCAATCTTTGGTTCTTCTTTTGCTATTTCAACTTTATCGCTATCACATGAAAAAATAATAAAAGTTAAAAGACAGGCTAATAGTTTTGTTCTTGGCATGATTTTAATCCTGAAACGTAAAACATGGATATGTAATAATTTTGTCTTACAATAAATTTCTCACGAAAATAAAAAACCACTTTGAGAAATACAAAGTGGTTTTTAGATTTTGTAATGTGATTTATGCTTTAGAATAAAAAAATTACTTTATCATATCGTAGCTTCGCTTAATAAAGTTTGTTAACGCTTCACCTTTTAGTAAGCCTTGAGATAATCTAGCCAAGTCTAAGCTTTGATTAATTAATCGCTCTTGTTTCTTTTTCGTTTTTGTGCTTAAAATTTCGCCTACCAATTCAGAGTTGGTATTTACCACTAAGTTGTACATTTCCGGCATGCTTCCAAACATATTCATACCGCCTCCGCCTCCTGTAGCTTGCATTTCTTTCATTCTACGCATAAATTCTGGTTGCGTAATCATAAAAGGGGCCGCATCACTATCCATAGGCTCTAATTGTACAATAAATTTTTCAGAAGGAATAACACCTTTTAATAATTCGTCTAAAGCTTTAGTTTGATCTTCATCCAACTTAGAAATCTTGTTTTCATCTTTTTGAATTATTTTATCAATATGGTCTGCATCAACGCGAGCAAAAGATATTTTTTCTTTTGTAGTTTCTAGTTTTTGCATTAAATGAGAAACTATTGGCGAATCTAATAAAAGTACTTCGTAACCTTTGGCTTTTGCAGCCTCAATATAACTGTGTTGCTCATCTTTATTTGACGCATAAAGGATAACCATTTTATCATCCTTGTCTGTTTGATTAGCTTTTATTTTATTAACTAGTTCTTCATAAGTATAATAGGTGCCATCTACTGATGGGTATAGTGCAAATGCATCAGCTTTATCGAAGAACTTTTCTTCTGAAAGCATTCCATATTCAATAACAATTTTAATGTCATTCCATTTTGCTTCAAAATCTTCACGGTTATTATTGAACAGTGATTTTAATTTATCGGCTACCTTTCTAGTAATGTAAGAAGATATTTTTTTAACAGCACCGTCGGCTTGTAAATAACTACGCGATACATTTAAAGGGATATCCGGAGAATCAATAACGCCACGTAACATGGTTAAAAACTCTGGTACAATACCTTCAACATTATCAGTTACAAATACTTGATTTTGATACAATTGAATTTTATCTTTCTGAATATTTAAATCGTTTGTCATTTTTGGGAAATATAAAATCCCAGTTAAATTAAACGGATAATCTACATTCAAATGGATATTAAATAATGGCTCTTCAAATTGCATTGGGTACAATTCTCTGTAAAACCCGCTATAATCCTCGTTCTTTAATTCTGCAGGCTGTTTTGTCCATGCAGGATTTGGGTTGTTTATAATGTTATCTACCGTAATTTGTCTATGAGGCTCGGTAGTTTCTTTGCCATCTTTGTCTTTTGTAGTTTTGGGTTCGTGCTCTGGATCGTTTATTGCTTTAGTTCCAAATTTAATTGGAATAGGCATAAACTTATTATACTTGAGCAATAATTCACTAATCCTGCTTTCTTCTAAAAATTCAGTAGAATCTTCAGCAATATGAAGAATGATTTCTGTGCCTCTGTCGGTTTTATCAGATGATTCTAAGGTAAACTCAGGAGAACCATCACAAGTCCAATGAGCTGCAGGTTCATCTTTGTAAGATTTTGTAATGATCTCTACTTTTTCAGCAACCATAAAAGCCGAATAAAAACCTAATCCAAAGTGACCAATAATTCCAGAATCCTTTGCGGAATCTTTATATTTATCTAAAAACTCTTCAGCACCAGAAAATGCTACTTGATTAATATATTTTTCAACTTCATCAGCAGTCATCCCTAAACCTTGATCAACAATATGAAGCTTTTTACCTTCCTTATCAATCTTAACTTCAATCTGTGGGTTGCCATATGCTACTTTTGCATCACCAACATTGGCTAAATGCTTTAACTTTAAGGTCGCATCTGTAGCATTACTAATTAACTCACGTAAAAAGATTTCGTGATCACTGTACAAGAATTTTTTAATGAGAGGAAAGATATTCTCTACCGAAACATTAATATTTCCTTTTGTCATAATATAAATTGTTTTGTCATTTCCTCAAAGAAGGAAATCTTATTAATTAATTTTATCTCAATTGAACTGTATTAGTCAACAAAAATGCCAATTCTATAAAAGTGACAAACTGACACGACTTTTTCTTTGAAAAAACAAATTCTAAAAACTAAATTCCAAAATGTACTTTGAAAATCTTTTGAGTTTTGGATTTTTAAATATTGTAATTTGAATATTAAATTTTGTACTTTGGTTATTCTAAATTGAAAAATATGTACAACTCAAAAATAATAGGTTTAGGTAAATATGTCCCAGAACATGTGGTAACCAATGATGATTTATCCAAAATGATGGACACCAATGATGCTTGGATTCAAGAACGTACCGGTATAAAAGAGCGCAGGTGGATTAAAGAAGGAACCGATGATACTTCGGCAATTATGGGGGCTAAAGCATCTAAAATTGCTATCGAACGGTCTGGATTAACTAAAGATGATATTGATTTTGTAGTTTTTGCTACTATGACACCCGATTATTATTTTCCTGGTTGTGGAGTACAAATTCAAGACCTGTTAGAGTTAAAAAATGTTGGAGCCATTGATATTAGAAATCAGTGTTCTGGTTTTGTATATGCTATATCTGTTGCCGATCAATTTATAAAAACAGGAATGTATAAAAATATTCTGGTAGTTGGAGCCGAATATCATTCTAATGGTTTAGATAAAACCACCAGAGGTCGAGGTGTAACTGTTATTTTTGGAGATGGAGCAGGTGCTTGTGTATTAACCAGAGAAGAAGATACAACAAAAGGCATACTGTCTACCCATTTGCATAGTGAAGGTAAATATGCAGATAAACTTATTGTAGAATCACCTAGTATTAAGCATTGGGTGCCACAAATATTAGAATCAAAGGAAGAGGATTTATCATATTTCCCATATATGGATGGCACTTTTGTTTTTAAGCATGCTGTTGTTAGATTTAGTGAAGTTATTATAGAAGGTTTAGCAAAAAACAACATGTCTAAAGACGATATTGATATGCTTATTCCGCATCAAGCGAATTTACGAATTGCTCAATTTATTCAGAAAAAGTTTGCACTAAAAGACAATCAGGTATTTAATAATATTCAAAAATATGGCAATACTACGGCAGCATCTGTTATTATTGCACTAACTGAAGCATGGGAAGAAGGAAAAATTAAATCAGGAAATAACATTGTACTGGCTGCTTTTGGAAGCGGTTTTACTTGGGGAAGTGCTATAATAAAATGGTGATTTTAATAATATATAATAATAAAAAAGAGCCCAAAACAACACGTTTTGGGCTCTCTAGCTATTAACCACCTTAATTTGTATTGACTATACTATACAAACTATATATTAAGACGTTAAAAAAGTATTATTATTATATTTTTTAACATCTTTAACATAAGAAACTCGAAATTTTAAATTTCGAGTTTCTGTTTTTTATACACCTAGCAACTTATATGTTTTTTTTGATGACTAATTCAAATAAAAAATATGTATTATGGCTCGTGTTAATATTTTGACGAATATTTTTTTATTTCATTACATCTTTTGGAGATATTTTAAGTTTTTAACAAAAAAAACTCGAAATTTAAATTTCGAGTTTTACAGTTATACGAATCTTTGATTGACGAAATTTTGTTAAATGAAGGTGACTAACTCTTAAAATAATTACTTTTTCGTATGATTGTATGCTTACATAACGTTTGGTTTTTGTTTTTGTTGCATTAAATATTGTTTTTTTAACAATTTTAACGTTTTTTTAGGTGTGTTAACAATTTAACAAACAAAAACCCAAAAGATATATCTTTTGGGTTTTCTTAATTCAATAGCCGTACATTAACACTAACCATCAACTATTATGTAGGCCATTAAATTGTATTTACAGGAAACCTCCGCCTCCAGATTTTTCATTATTATCTCTTCGTTTACGAGATTTGGCTCGGTATTTTCCGCCACCAAAACGATACGATAAACTGGCTTGTACTGTATGGCTTTCCCAATTAAACTGACCTTCTTGTATAAACGGTTTTGTACCTTCAAAAGCAAAATTCATCGTGTTTAAAACATCATTAAAGTTTAAGCTAAATGAGCCTTTTCCTTTTGCAAAACTTACACGAGAGCCAAGATTAATAAAATACATAGGCTTCATGTCAAATTGTAAGGTTTTATTTTTACCTCTATAAAAACCAAATGCTGTTAAACTAATTGTTTTTGTTAATTTAAAATTGTTAAACATTCTAAAATTCCAAGCCACATTATCCACTTCATCAATATTAGTCTCAATGTCATTAATAGTTGCTGTTTCAATCGGGGCTGTTAAGCTTTCTGCTATCCCTTTTTGAGTTTGCGAATACAAATCAAAGCTTCCATTAATGCTCCACCATTTAGTTGGCCTGTAATTTGAAGATAATTCTATGCCATATGCAGAGGTATCATCAAAATTATCATGAGTTAATATAATACGACCAGAATTTACATCGGTTCTGTCTATAAATAATGCTCTGTTAATTTCATCCGAAATTATTCTGTAAAATACGCCTCCTGTTACAGTTCCTCTTCTGTTGTTTAGAGTTCTTGTATAGTTAGCTTCGATTGAATTTGTAAATTGAGGTCTTAAATCAATATTTCCAAAAGAAGAAATTAATGGAGTACTCCATTCTTTAATGGGGTTTACCTGTCCTATTCCTGGTCTATCTACTCTTCGGCTATAACTAAATTGATAAGAATTTTTTTCTGAAGGGGAATAGGTAATAAAAGCCGAAGGATAAAATTCAAAATAATCGTTTTTAAAAGTTTGAGTACTTATAGCTTCAGATGATAAAGCTAAAGCATCTTCTTTTACGTTTTCTGCACGAACACCAATTTGATAGGTCCATTTTTTTAACTTCTTGCTAAATGTAGCATAGGCAGAATAAATATCTCTTGTATAATCAAAATCTGTACTTGGTGTTGGTCTTAAAATACCCTGATCATTTAAAGTCTCCCCTGTAGACGAGTATGCAATATCCGAATTAAATAGTCGTGCTTGTAAGCCTAATTCTAGTTTTGTAGTTTCAGATAATGGGTTTACATAATCTAAATTTACTGTAGTACTTTCTCTTTCTGTATTGTTAAAGTCTTTGTAATTTTCATTCGAACCCAGTAAAAATTTAAAATCTGCAGGGGTATCATCTTCAAAAGTGTTGTAGTCAACCTCCAACTCTATATTATGCCCGTCAGAAAAATCATGCTTATAATCAAAATTATATTGCGATGACATGTTATCGCTCTCATTTATAAAAATTTGGCTTTGATTAAATGCCGAATTACTGTAAAACAAAGCTTCAGTAGCTCCTTCTGTGCTACTATCAGAAGTGTTTTGTGTTGTAAAAAAAGACATAGTGTTTTTATCATCTAAATAAAAGTCTAATCCAACTTTATATAAATGAGATTGTCTTTTATCTAAAAATTTAAAGAACTGTTCAGAGTTGTTTTCTGGTCTGGCAACATTTCCATGATTTCTGTTTTTTGAAATATTGTTACTATAGCTACCATATAAATTAAACTTACCGTTACGGTAATTCATGTTTAAAGCACTATTAAATTTGGCTTCTTTTTCATGAGATAAACCAATATTTACATTACCGTTAAAACCTATCATTGTGTTTTTATGAAGCACAATGTTTATAATCCCACTCATGCCTTCTGGATTATATTTTGCTGACGGATTGGTGATTAACTCAACTGATTTTATGGCAGTTGAAGGGATCTGTTTTAGTAATTGCGCCGTAGGAATGTTTGATAATTTCCCATCTACCATAACGCGTACATTTTGATTGCCACGTAAACTTATGTCTCCGGTTTGAGCATCAACACTTACAGAAGGGATACCAATCATAAGTTCTGAAGCACTACCCGAAGCAGCTAAATCTTTTCCAATGGTAATAACTTTTCTGTCTACTTTTTGTTGTATTGTTGAGGTTTCAGCAATTACAGTAACAGCATCTAAACCTTCGGCTTCTTCTTCTAACAGAATATTGCCTAGGTTTACTTTATAACTGCCTTTACCTATTGTAACATCTTTTGTAATTGTTTTGTATCCAATGTATTGAATGCTTACCTTA
Organism: Wocania sp.; assembly: GCA_965224845.1. GTDB lineage: Bacteria > Bacteroidota > Bacteroidia > Flavobacteriales > Flavobacteriaceae > Wocania_A. The sequence continues at coordinate 139,640 of CBDDAJ010000024.1, read as the reverse complement.
ATATTACCTTCGGCTACTTTTTTAATTTCAAAAGAGCCATCGTCTAAAGTAATACCACCTGTTAAAGTTTCTCCAGCATTATTTTTTATAATAACATTTACATATGGTAAGGGTTGTTTTAGCTTTGCGTCTAATACTTTTCCTGAGATCGTACCGGTTTTGTCGGCATTGTTTTCAGGATCTGTGATGTGTGCCTGTACAGTTATTGAAAATAATAGTAAACACACAAAAAATAAGTTTTTCATTTTAATGGATTGTTTTTTGATTGATTAATTGTAATATCAAGTAGACGTCTAAATTTAATTTCTGTTACTATATTTGACATGAATTAACATCTTTTTAACATATGAACAAAAAAACATTAGTTCTTGGTGCTTCTCTAAAACCAAATAGATATTCGAATTTTGTAATTCAAAAACTTGTTAACCAGGGGTATAATGTTGTAGCTTTTGGTTTAAAAAAGGGAGAAGTTGCTGGTGTTGGTATAGATACTGAATTAATGCAATACAAAAATATAGACACCATAACATTGTACCTTAATTCTAAAAGACAAAAAGATTTTTATGATTATATCATTTCCTTAAACCCCAGACGGGTAATTTTTAATCCAGGAACAGAAAATCCGGAACTCTATAATATTTTAAAAGCGAACAATATTTATTTTGAGGAGGCTTGCTCTTTAGTTTTGCTTTCTACTAATCAATATTAAGCCTATAAAAGTAATTACTCCATTAAGTGGTAAAATTTCCCAATGAAACTTATAAGCGCCTAATATACTTTCTGGCAAAGACGTTATTGCTAGACTTAATATAATAGAAAGTAAAGCAACAGCCCATGCGTATTGGTCTTTTATTTGACGTTTTGTTAAAATACCAAAGGCAAATAAACCCAGTAAAGGTCCATAAGTATAGGTAGCAAACTTAAATAAGTTGCTTACCACATTACCTTCCAGGTTGTTAAATAATATAACCACCAGTATTAATAAAACCGAAACCCCAATATGCACTTTTTTACGAAGTGGTTTTTGCTCTTCTTTTGGCTTTTTTTCTATGTTTAAAAAGTCTACAGAAAATGAAGTGGTTAACGATGTTAAAGCACTATCTGCACTGCTATAAGCAGCGGCAATTAAACCAATAAGAAATGTTATAGATAAAGCACCTCCCAAACCTTGATTCATGGCAATTTCTGGGAATAGCAAATCGGTTCTTATTATATCGTTTACAACTGGTATTTGTAAATTAAATTTATCAGCATAAATAAATAATAAAGCGCCAAGAGATAAGAAAGCAAAATTTACAATAATAACTAAAGTAGCCATTGTAAACATGTTTTTTTGCGCCTCTTTTTTATTCTTACAGGTTAAGTTTTTTTGCATCATATCTTGATCTAAGCCAGTCATAGCAATAGCGATAAAAATACCACCAATAAAGTATTTCCAGAAATACGTAGTAGCATTGGGGTTATCAAAAAAGAAGATCTGACTTTTAGCTGCAAATGATTCAGATTTTAGCATGCTAATCAAAGAAAAATCTAATTTTTGATTAATTAAATAAATACCAACACCTACAGATACTAACATGGCCAAAGTTTGTAAGGTATCGGTCCATATAATAGTTTTTATGCCTCCTCTATTCGTGTACAACCAAATCAATAAAATAGAAACCACTACAGTTAACCAAAACGGAACACCAAGCTTTTCAAAAACTATATATTGCATAGATAAAGCCACGAGATATAATCTGAATGAAGCCCCGGTAACTCTGGAAAGTAAGAAGAAAAATGCGCCGGTTTTATAACTTACTTTGCCAAAACGCTGCTCTAAGTATTGGTAAATTGAAGTTACATTTAGTTTGTAATACAGCGGAAGTAATATTAGTATTATAAATAAATAACCCACAAAAAAACCAAAAACACCTTGCATATAAGCAAATTGCTGGCCACCAATCATTCCAGGAACCGATATAAAAGTGACTCCAGAAAGCGAGGCACCAATCATTCCAAAAGCTACTAAGTACCATGGCGATTGTTTTTTAGCCTTAAAAAAGACCTCGTTGCTATCATCTTTTCCTGTTAAATATGATATTAAAATAAGGACTCCAAAGTATGCAGCAATTAGTAAAAGTATTTGTATAGCAGTCATAAAAATATTTTTTCAAGCTTTCAAATTACAAATATTAAACTCCAATTTCCAAATGTAGAGCACGTTATTTAAAAGTGTTGATTAAAATTAGCGAAATTCAGGTCTAAATAGTAAATTCGCAACCATGGAGTTTTCTTCAAAATTGCTAGAACGTGCTGTTAACGAAATGTCTCAATTGCCAGGTATTGGTAAGCGTACAGCATTGCGTTTGGTGTTGCATATGCTAAGACAACCTAAAGAACAAACTGTTGCCCTGTCTGAAGCTTTGCTATCCATGCGAAATAATGTAAAATTTTGTAAATCTTGTCATAATATAAGTGATGTTGAACTTTGCGAAATTTGCTCAAACCCAAACAGGAACAACACTATTATTTGTGTTGTTGAAGATATTAGAGATGTAATGGCTATTGAAAATACAAGCTCTTTTAAAGGCCTGTACCATGTTTTAGGAGGTAAAATATCACCTATGGACGGAATAGGCCCACATGATTTGAATATTGAATCGTTGGTAACCAAAGTTAAGCAAGGTATAATAAAAGAACTTGTTTTTGCGTTAAGCTCAACTATGGAAGGTGATACAACTAACTTTTACATTTATAAACAAATTCAAGAGTATAACATTGTAACATCTACTATTGCACGCGGTATTTCGGTTGGAGATGAATTAGAGTATGCCGATGAGGTTACTCTAGGCAGAAGCATTGTAAATAGAATACCGTTTGAAACCTCTTTGAAGTTATAACTGTTCTAACGTTATTTAAGGAGTACTTAAAAAAAACATGATTTTTAATATTGGATAATGATTTCAGTTTGTATTCCTATTTATAATTTTAATGTAACTGAGCTTGTAAAAGCGTTGTCTAAACAACTGTCTCAATTAAATGTTGCTTCTGAAATAATTCTTATAGACGATTGTTCTACAGATTCTATAAAAAAAGTAAATAAAAGTATATGTGCTAAAGAAGTGTATATTGAGCTAGACAAAAATGTAGGTAGATCAGTAATACGTAATAAATTTCTAAATTATGCCAAATATGAAAACCTTCTTTTTTTAGATTGTGATGTTATTATTGCTTCCAGATCTTTTTTAAAAACCTATGTTGATATTATAAAAACTAATAGCGCTCAGGTAATATGCGGAGGAAGAGTTTATAAAACAACACCTCCAAAACGTGATAAATTGCTAAGGTGGAAATACGGTGTTTATAGAGAAAGTAAATCGTTTGAAATTAGGAATAAAACTCCTAATACATCTTTTATGACAAACAATTTTGTTATTACAAGAAAAGCATTTCAGCAAATACCGTTTGATGAAAGATTAACCCAATATGGACATGAAGACACGCTGTTTGGTTTTGAATTAAAAAAAAGAAATATTAAAGTTTTGCATATAAATAATGCTGTTTTAAATGGTGCTTTAGAAGATAATAATAGTTATATTTTAAGTACAGAAAAAGCGGTTGATAATTTAATTACTATACTTAGATTTATAAATTATGATAAGCAGTTTATAGAAGATGTACGGCTATTAAAAGCTTATTATCGTTGTGCTAGTTGTAGACAACTAATACTAATGCCTTTTGTAATATTAAAGCCTGTGATAAGATATGTTTTATCCAAGGGGTATATAAGCTTGTATTTATTCGAATTTTATAAACTAGGAACATTGAGTGAAAAGATAAAAAGAGCTTAACCTTGGCTTTTATTTGATTGTATGAAAGTAATAACATTAAATACTATTGGCTTTTTTGAAAAGCTTAACAAGTTATCTGATAAAGTTGATGAGATTCCAGATGTTGTTGTTGAAGTGTTAAATGCAGGCGGCTACCTTGGTAAAGTTACTAAGAATGATGAGAAATTTAATAATGTCTGCTATAAACAAATAAGGATTCAAAGACGTGGAGAGTTTATAAAACAAAGCTTGATTTTTAGAAGTTTACTTAAAATATTGCCTTATAATGTTCTAGACAAGTTAAGGTTGTACGAATCTAGAAAAGTAAAGAACTCTATTAAAAAGTTGAGCTTAGAAGAATTAAAGAAAAAGAATATAAACCTGGATTCTTTTGAACTTCCTTCTCAAAAAACGATTAAAAATATTCTAATTTTAGATGATGCTATTGATACAGGTAGAACTATGTTTGTAATAAAAAACAGTTTACAAAAGCAATTTCCACAGGCTAGTATAAAAATAGCTGTTATATCCTGGACACTTGAAAATTCAATTATTAAACCCGATTTTTACATTTTTAAAAATGTTTTAGTAAGATTTCCGTGGTCTAAAGATTATAAAGGTAAAGATTTTGAAAAAAAAAGTTTTAGTAATTGATTTAGATGGAACTCTATTTAGTATAAATACGTTTCATCACTTTATTAAGTATCTGGTTTTTAAGTCTATTAAAGGGTTTAATATTTTACTCTTATTTAGATTATGTATAGCAGTTTCTTCTCGATTACTTTTAACACATGCTAAAATGAAGTTTTATGTATTAAATGTAATAAAACATAGAACAGATATAGATTTTAGCGATTTTGTAAATACTATTTCTGCAAAACAAAGAGGATTCGATGTGTTAGAAGATTCGAGCTTTGATATTAAAATACTGGCTACAGCTGCTCCATCGTGTTACGCTAACATTATTGCTAAAAATAATTCTTTTCATGTTTGCTTAGGTACCGATTTCCCCGATTCAAATTTTAAAGCATCTTTTGAAAATAGTAAAGCTATTAAAAAGAATAAAGTAATGAGTTATTTATCTAATCTAAATGTTAATCATATTGATGTTTTAGTGACTGATAGTATAGATGATTTTCCATTGGTAAAACTAGCACATCGAAACATTATAGTAAATCCAAATGCATGTTTTGTGGAACATTTAAAACAAAATTCAATTTCTTTTGAAGTAATACGGCAAAGACCTTAACTTTGCATAGTTAGCTAATGGCATTGATAAATATTATTTTAATAGGAATAATTTAAAAAAAGCAATGATTTTTTATTAATTTTGCAAACTAAAATTAAAAAATAAGGATTACATTATTGATATGGCAAAATTTGAACTTAAGTTACCGAAAATGGGAGAAAGTGTTGCTGAGGCAACAATAACCTCTTGGTTAAAAGAAGTTGGAGATACAATTGAGCTAGATGAAGCGGTTTTAGAGATTGCTACAGACAAAGTAGATAGTGAAGTACCGAGTGAAGTTGAAGGTGTTTTAGTTGAAAAACGTTTTGATGTAGATGATGTCGTTCAAGTTGGACAAGTAATTGCTGTTATTGAAACAGAAGGAGAAGATGTTCCGGATGTACAGTCTTCTAATGATGAAATTGAAGAAGCTGAATCGGCTGTAATAGAAAAAGTAACACAAACTATAACGGTCGCCAAAGAAACTGTTGCTCCGGTTAGCTCAAGCGATGCACGTTTTTATTCGCCTTTAGTTAAAAATATTGCAAAGCAGGAGGGGGTTTCCCAAAATGAGTTAGATGCTATTATTGGTTCTGGTAAAGACGGACGTGTTACCAAAAATGATATTTTAAATTATATAGAAAATAGAGGCTCTGCTAAGGTAGAAGAAGTAAACGTAACTGAAACAGTAAAACCCGCTGCAAAACCTGAAACTCAGCTAAAAACGCCTCCAACACCCGTAGTTTCAAGCGGAGAGGATGAGATTATAGAAATGACAAGAATGGGCAAACTTATTGCGCATCATATGGTAGAATCGGTACAAACATCGGCACATGTTCAAAGTTTTATTGAAGCCGATGTTACTAAAATTTGGAACTGGAGAAAGAAAGTTAAAGCTGACTTTATGAAGCGGGAAGGTGAAAATTTAACTTTTACGCCAATCTTTATGGAAGCCATTGCTAAGGCATTGCGTGATTTCCCTATGATGAACATTTCTATTCAGGGAGATTCCATAGTAAAGAAGAAGAACATTAATCTTGGTATGGCTGCAGCTTTGCCCGATGGTAATTTAATTGTACCGGTTATAAAAAATGCAGATCAACTTAATTTAGTTGGAATGACTAAACAAGTTAACGATTTGGCAAACAGGGCTAGACTAAATCAGTTAAAACCAGATGATATCCAAGGCGGGACTTATACGGTTACTAATGTAGGGACTTTTGGAAGTATTATGGGAACACCAATTATTAATCAGCCACAAGTAGGTATTTTAGCTTTAGGCGCTATACGTAAAGTGCCCGCTGTAATTGAAACTCCGGAAGGTGATTTTATTGGTATTCGCTATAAAATGTTCTTGTCGCATTCTTACGACCACCGTGTTGTAAACGGAGCCCTTGGCGGACAGTTTGTAAAAGCGGTTAAAGATTATTTAGAAGCTTGGGATAGCAATAGAGAGATATAGTTTTTGCAAAGAAATGTAATATAAAAACCAACCATTTAAGGTTGGTTTTTTGTTTTTTACAGGTTTGTATTTTAGTATCTTTACCATCTTTAGAAAAAAAATATGCCTGAAATTAAGTCAAAAAAAATATTTTTTAGAAAAATAATAGTATTTGCTTTTTTTGTTTATTCATTCAACGTTTTTAGCCAACTAGACACAATTTATGCTGATGAAAATGATAAAATTGTTTCAAAACAAATTTTTTTTCAGAAATTCAATTCTAAAATTTATCATGCTTTAAGTTTTAAAACAGATACTGTTGTTTTGCAAAAACTGAGATTCAGTCATTATTTTGGAAAACTTAATAGTACTACAAAGAATCAATTTTTTAAACTCCTATCTAAAAAACATGAAATTGATACAACTAAGACATTAATTATACATTATTTAGATACTTTGAAATCTATAGATGAGTTTCCAAAAAAGACAGAAGTTGTTTATAGAGATAGCTTAAATAATATAGTTAAGCTTCCAAGTGGAGGGAATACTCTTTATTTTGATAAAATTAGAAAAATAAAAAAGCATAAGCATTTTTTTAATCATACTAGTTTTATAAACAATTATAAAAGATGCATAAGAAAACATAAAAAGTATGATGATGTTGCTTTAATTTTGCATTTTTATGGACATAATAACGGGCATCCTAATGAGTATAAGAAAGTGAAATGGTACAATGATTATGGAAGTTTAATAAAAAAGATGTTTACTGATAAATATAAAAACTTCGACTTAATAATAATTCACCCAGATGGTGAATTTTATATACAGGCAAGGCGTAATGATATTCCGTATAAGGATTTAGTTAATAAAACCAACTGGGATAAATATAAAAAAGATTATATAAGTACTTGTGAATCATTAAACTATTATTGATAAATGAAACTAAACCTAACAAAACCCATCTGTTTTTTCGATTTAGAAACTACAGGAGTAAATATTACAAAAGATCGTATTGTGGAAATTTCAGTGCTTAAAGTGCACCCTAACGGCAAAGAAGAAAGTAAAACTTGGCTGGTAAATCCAGAAATACCTATCCCTAAAGAAGTTACAGAAATTCATGGTATCTCTGATGCCGATGTTGCCGACAAGCCAACGTTTAAAACATTAGCAAAAGAGATTTATAACCTAATTAAAGATTCTGATTTAGGCGGGTTTAATTCTAACCGATTTGATATTCCGCTTTTAGCAGAAGAAATGTTACGTGCTGAAGTAGATTTTGATATGAAAAATCGGGTATCTATAGATGTGCAAACCATTTTTCATAAAATGGAACAGCGTACATTAAGCGCCGCGTATAAGTTTTATTGCGGTAAAAACCTGGATGGCGCTCATAGTGCAGAGGCCGATACTAATGCCACTTACGAGGTGTTGAAAGCTCAAATAGCTAAATATGAAGAAGTGGAAAATGATACCAAATTTTTAGCTGAATTTAGTTCACGCAAAAAATTTGCAGATTTTGCAGGGTTTATTACATATAATAAAGATGGTGTAGAATGCTTCTCTTTTGGTAAGCATAAAGGTAAGTTGGTAACCGAAGTTTTAGAAAAAGAACCAGGATATTTTGGCTGGTTACTCAATGCCGATTTTCCTTTGTATACTAAAAAAATACTTACGGCCATAAAACTTAGAAATTTCAATAATAAACTGGGGTGATTCCCTTAAAATCTAATTGGGCTAGATATGAAACTAATTTGCATTGGAAGAAATTATACCGAACATATTAAAGAACTAGAAAACGAAAAGCCAACAGATCCCGTTGTGTTTCTTAAACCAGACACGGCCATTCTTCTTAAAAAACAACCTTTTTTTATTCCAGATTTTTCAAATGATGTGCATCATGAAGTTGAAGTTTTGGTTAAAATAAACAGAGTAGGGAAACATATTGATAAAAAATTTGCATATAAATACTATAAAGAAATTGGATTAGGAATAGATTTTACAGCACGCGATTTACAAAGCCAGTTAAAAGCAAAAGGATTGCCTTGGGAAAAAGCGAAAGCCTTTGACGGATCGGCCATTATAGGTAATTGGCTCTCTGTTGATGACCTAAGTGATGTAAATCATATAAGTTTTACTTTGCAAAAAAACGATGTAATTGTTCAACAAGGGAATACTAGCCATATGTTGTGGAAAATTGATGAATTAATAGAATATGTCTCAAAATATTTTACTTTAAAGATTGGAGATATTATATTTACAGGCACGCCAGCGGGAGTTGGCAAAGTTATTGCAAATGACAAACTAAAAGGATTTATAGAAGACAAAGAAATGTTTTCAATAACAGTAAAATAAATGGAGCAACATTACAAATTATTTAGAGTACGCGAATTAGCTGATAACGATGAGGATTTTATTAAAACCTTAGCAGAAACCTTTGTTGAAGAAGTTTCGGTTGATGCAGAACGGCTAAAAAAGGCAGTAGCTGAGGTAAACTATCAAGAAGCATATCAAGCGGCTCATAAAATGAAACCTACGATAGACCTGTTTGAATTAGGAGTTCTCGACATCTTAATTGAAGTACAGGATTGGGGGAAATTTACTAAAACAGATTTAGATATTAAACCTCAATTAAATGTAGTTATAACAGCCGTTGATAACGCATTAGCAGAAATCAAGACCGATTTTAATTTGTAATGCGAGCAGAAATAATCACTATTGGCGATGAGTTGCTTATAGGTCAGGTAACCGATACCAATTCGGTGTTTATAGCAAAGACCCTTAATAAAATTGGTGTTTCGGTTTACCAAATTACTTCTATTCAAGATGATAAAGATCATATTCTTAAAGCCTTGAAAGAAGCTGAAGCGCAAGCCGATATTATTATTTTAACCGGAGGATTAGGTCCAACAAAAGACGATATTACCAAAAATACTATTGCTCAATATTTTGATGATATATTAGTTCGTGATGCCTCAGTTTTAAAAAATATAGAACTACTTTGGGAAAAGCATATAAAAAAACCTCTTACACAGGTTAATATAGATCAGGCTTTAATACCTTCTAGAGCAACAGCATTAATGAATACATTAGGGAGTGCTCCAGGAATGTGGATTGAAAAGAATAGCAAAGTTTTTGTTTCGCTTCCAGGTGTTCCTTTTGAAATGAAGGCATTGATGGAAAACGAGGTTATTCCTAAATTAAAAGACACATTTAATTGTCCATTTATATTACATAAAACCTTATTAGTTTATGGTGTAGGAGAAAGTTCGCTTGCTGCAAGAATTGAATCTTGGGAAGATGCATTGCCTAACTATATAAAATTAGCATATTTGCCAAATTTAGGTAAGGTAAGATTACGATTATCTGCAAAGGGATTTGATAGAGTAGCCATTGAAAATGAAGTAAACAACCAGATTGAAAAGTTATTGCCTTTAATTGAAGATGATTTTTTTGGTTTTGAAGATGATGATGATTCTATTGAAGTTGTTATAGGTAAGCAATTAGAAAATTTGAATCAAACTCTGGCGGTAGCTGAAAGTTGTACAGGTGGAAAAATTGCACAGCGAATTACATCAAATGCAGGGGCTTCTGCATATTTTAAAGGCGGATTAGTAACTTATGCAACACAATCTAAAGTAAATGTTTTAGGCGTTTCGGAAGATATTATTGAAGCATATTCTGTTGTAAGTGCTCAAGTTGCTGAGTCTATGGCAAAAAATGCATTACAATTGTTTAATGCAGACTATGCGATTGCAACAACAGGGAATGCAGGGCCAAAAAAAGGAGATTCTAATGCCGAAGTGGGCACCGTTTTTATTGCTATTGCTACAAAAAAGGCTGTTTTTTCAGAAGTATTTAATATGGGGAACCACCGTGTAAAAGTTATAAATAAAGCCGTAAATAAAGCTTTCGAAATGCTTCAAAAAGAAATTTTAAAAAATAGATAAAAATTAGGTTGTCATAATATAAAGAATTTGTATATTTGCACCTCGATTTTAAGCAACAAAAAAAATTAAAGTTATAAATAATGTCAAGAGTTTGTGAACTTACAGGAAAGAAGGCAATGGTTGGAAACAATGTGTCTCATGCATTAAATAGAACTAAACGCAAGTTTAACGCGAATTTGGTAAAGAAACGTTTCTACATTCCAGAAGAAGATAATTGGGTAACTTTAAAAGTTTCTACGTCTGCTTTAAAAACTATTAATAAAATTGGTATTTCTGCAGCAATTAAAGAAGCAAAATCTAAAGGGTTTTATAAATAATAGCTGTATTTAATAAGTAAAACGACATGGCAAAGAAAGGCAATAGAATACAAGTAATATTAGAATGTACTGAGCACAAAGAATCTGGACAACCAGGAACGTCTCGTTACATTACTACAAAGAATAAGAAGAATACGCCAGATAGAATGGAGATTAAAAAGTTTAATCCTATTCTTAAACGTATGACAGTTCATAAAGAAATTAAATAATTAGAAATTTAAGAAACAAAATTTCAAATAACACAATTTAGAAATTTTAAGCAGGAAAAATTTCAAATAACCCAATAGGTCATGGCAAAAAAATCAGTAGCATCGTTACAAACAGGATCAAAAAGATTAACAAAAGCTATAAAAATGGTAAAGTCACCTAAAACAGGAGCTTACATGTTTGTAGAATCAATTATGAGTCCAGATTTAGTAAACGACTTTTTAAATAAAAAGTAAAAGCTAATTACACAAAATATTATAAACTGCTTTCAATTACGGAAGCAGTTTTTTTATGTTTAAATTTTAGTAAATTTACTGCCATAATTACAGTAAAAAAATGTGGTGCGAAAATTGACAATAATAATTTGAGCGTTACCACAACCCTTCGGTCAAGCTTAGGGCAGTGGTTGGCCTTTGCGCTATAGCTTTTTTAAAATGGCATTGCGGGAACAAAGGACATGGTAGTTTGCTAAATTGTTGCTCTAAAACCAATGCTAATTAATAAATATTAAAAAGGATATTGGGTTCACCCTAAGCGAAGCCGAAGGGCTGCAATCCCTAACGCAAAAAGAAGTTTTCAACTTCTAAACAAATAAACGATAAACGAATAAACAATATTAATGAGTTTTTTTAAAAAAATATTTTCATCTGAAAAAAAAGAAACATTAGACAAAGGATTAGAAAAATCTAAATCTAGCTTTTTAGGTAAATTGAGTAAAGCTGTAGCTGGGAAATCAAAAGTTGATGATGAAGTTTTAGATAATTTAGAGGAAGTTTTAGTTTCTTCTGATGTTGGTGTAAATACCACGTTAAAAGTGATTGATCGAATAGAGGCACGTGTTGCAAAAGATAAATATTTAGGTACCGATGAACTTAACAAAATTCTTCGTGAAGAAATAGCAGGATTATTAAGTGAAACCAATTCTGGTGAAGAAACCGAATTTATGGTGCCTCAAAGTAAAGAACCATACGTTATTATGGTTGTTGGCGTAAACGGTGTTGGTAAAACTACAACAATAGGCAAATTGGCACATCAGTTTAAACAGCAAGGCTTGAAAGTGGTTTTGGGTGCAGCAGATACGTTTAGAGCAGCCGCCATAGATCAATTGCAAGTTTGGGCAGATAGAGTGGATGTACCAATTGTAAAGCAAACTATGGGTAGTGATCCGGCTTCAGTAGCTTTTGATACCTTACAAAGTGCTGTTACGCAAAATGCTGATGTGGTTATTATTGATACGGCTGGGCGTTTACATAATAAAGTGAACTTAATGAACGAGTTAACTAAGGTGAAGCGCGTTATGCAAAAAGTTGTTGGAGATGCCCCTAACGATGTGCTTTTGGTATTAGATGGTTCAACAGGGCAAAACGCATTTGAACAAGCTAAGCAGTTTACAGCTGCAACAGAGGTTACCTCATTAGCTGTTACTAAATTAGACGGAACAGCAAAAGGCGGTGTGGTTATTGGTATTTCAGATCAGTTTCAAATACCCGTAAAATATATTGGTGTTGGAGAAGGTATTAACGACCTTCAAGTATTTAATAAATTTGAATTTGTAGATTCCTTTTTTAAATAAATATTCTTGGATTTAGATAACAAGAGCACCCTTCGAATTTTTATTATTGTATCAGCGATATATTCTGCTTTACGAATTTTAAGTTATTCAATATCTTTTGTACAATCATATTTTAATATCGATAATCCTCTAATCCCTGATTATTTAACTTATTATATTGCGTTTCCATTATATTTTTTTATTCCAATATTTAGTTTCATATTATGGTATTGCATCAGAAGTTTAAAAAGTAAAGATTATAATAAAAAAATAACCTTTATGATTTTCGGGTTTGTGATAGTTTTTTATTTTTTTGAAGTTCACATTTATAAATTTATTCAGGAATTTAATCCTTATGGTTAATTATTCGTAGATTTATAAAGCGATGAGTTACAATATTTACCATAATCTTCTAATAATAGCTTCACCAAAAGAAGTGTTTGATGCCGTATCTCAACCTAAGCATCTAGATAATTGGTGGACTTTAAAGTCTTCAGGGAAACCAGAATTAAATGCAACATATAATTTAAATTTTACTGATGATTATAACTGGTTTTGTAAGGTGTTAAAAGTAGAAAATAATGAATCGTTTTACTTAAAAATGACAAAATCTGACGACGATTGGTATTCAACATCTTTTGGGTTCGATTTAGAAAAAAAGGATGGGGGAACATTAGTTAAATTTAGTCATGTAAATTGGCAAAAGGATAATGACCATTTTAAACATTCTTCATTTTGTTGGGCTATGCTTTTAAATGGATTAAAAAATTATTTAGAAAAGGGAATAATCATTCCTTTTAAAGAAAGAAACTAAGCCATCAAATTAATTATGTATTTTTATTCAAAATACTAATTATGAGGTTTTCTATTTTTTTATTATTCCTTTTTGTCCTTTCTTGTAAACATTCAAATTCAAAGGTTTCTACTACAGAAGCACCTGTTGTAAATGATACGATTGCTGTAAAAGACTTCAGAACGTTTAAGGTTTTAGATTCTAAGTATATTAATAATAGTGAAATTTGGAACGGTTTTAATAAAGCACTTGAAGGTTTTACTGATGAAAAGTATAATGCTTTAAAACCCTTAATACTAGAAGCAAATATTCCAGCACTTCAAAAGCATATCTCTGAAGGGAGACTAACTTATGAGTTATTAACTAAATTCTATTTATATCGCATTAGAAAATTTGACAGAGAAAATAAATTGTCGCTCAATTCTGTTATTTCATTAAACCCAAGCGCAATTAAGGAGGCCATAAAGGCAGATAATACAGACTTTGAGGTAGAGCCTCATCCCATTTTTGGAATGCCAATCTTGTTAAAAGATAATATTAATGCTTCAGGAATGTTAACAACCGCTGGAGCTGTAGCGTTACAAAATAATATGACAGAAGATGCTTTTGTGGTTAGCCAATTAAAAAAGCAAGGCGCCATAATTTTAGGAAAAGCCAACCTAAGTGAATGGGCCTATTTTTTCTGTGGAGATTGCCCAAGTGGTTATAGTGCTATTGGAGGTCAAACGCTTAACCCTTATGGACGTAGAAGCATTGATACCGGAGGTTCAAGTTCCGGTAGTGGTGTTGCTGTGGCAGCTAATTTTTGTGTGGCAGCTGTAGGTAGTGAAACATCAGGTTCTATTTTATCGCCATCAAGTCAGAATTCTGTAGTCGGTTTAAAACCAACAATAGGTTTGATAAGCAGAAGTGGTATTGTACCAATTTCATCAACTTTAGATACTTCCGGACCCATGACTAAGACTGTAATAGATAACGCTATTGTATTAGATGCTATGTTTGGTTTTGATAAAAAAGATCCTAAATCCATTCATACTAAATGGGGAAAAAGTTTTTATTATGGGAGTTTTGGTGTAATTGAAACCCTGGAGCATAAACGATTTGGAGTATTTAAAACATTGTTAGACGATCCATTATATGTTCAAGCTATTTCTGATTTAAAAACTAAAGGTGCTATAATTATTGAGATTGAAGAAGAAAAAGTGGACTTGCCAGATTTTTTAAGGTTGTTAAACTTAGATATGAAAAAGGACCTGCCTCTATACCTTTCAAACTACAGTGGTAATGAAATAGTAGTGAAATCTGTTAAAGATATTGTCAATTTCAATAAAAAGGACTCTGTAAGTAGGATGCCTTATGGCCAGAAGCTATTTGAAGGTATTATAGCAGATAATGCTACCGATAATGAATTTAAAAACATAAAAAATACACTAAAAACCAATGGAAGAAGTTTTTTTAATAAACCCATGAGGAAACATAATTTAAACGGATTTTTATCTATAAATAATTACCATGCTGGTTATGCAGCAGTGGCTGAATATCCTGCTATAACTGTACCTATGGGGTATACAGAAAAAGGGGCTCCAAAAGGGTTAACGTTTATAAGTAAGCCCTTATCTGAAATTGATTTGTTGCATTGGGCTTATATTTATGAACAGGTTTCTAAAAGGCGAAAGATGCCTGAAAATTATAACTAACTATTAGTATCTTTTTAAAACTTATGGAACAGGGAGTGTCTGTCTTCGTTATATGGTATACCTTATTTACTGTTCTTAAAACCTATATAAATAAGGTTCGTATACGTGAATCAGAACGTTTAAATGGTTTTAAAATAGAATATTTGCTTATTCTAAATTCTAATAAGAATTAATTAATAATAAAGTAACTTCACTTTTATGGTTTTAAAAGGCAATTAAAAAATGTACTCATTTACCAATATAGTACAAGTAATAATCATTTTTCAAGGTAGCTTACTGGCATTGTTTATATTGGCTTATAATAAACCAAAATCCAGAAACGATTTCTTCCTTGCATTATTAATTGCAGCATTGGTGCTCCAAATTTCTGGCATTTTTTTAGTCAGTCGTAATATACAAGCCAACTTTTTCAATAGGATTAATAGTGTTTATTTATTTCTTTATGGCCCGTTGCTGTACCTGTATAGTAAAGATATTACCTTCTCAGATTTTAAGTTTAAACTTAAAGATTCCATACATTTTATTCCATTTATTTTAATACTGATTATTTGCATTTTTTTAGAAGAAAGAATTCCGCAAATTATTTTATATATAGGCTATGCCGTTCATATTCTTAGTTATATTCTGGCTTGTTTCTGGCAGCTAAAAAGGTATAGAAAAGTACTTATGGATAATTACTCAAAATTAGAACGTTTAAATGTAAAATGGCTTAGATGGACTTTAATATTATTCTCCTTGATAGTATTGGTAGATGGGATTCAAATAGGGTCTATTTTGGTTTTTCAAAAATTATTAAGACTAGAAATAATTGTTTTTATATTAATATTGGCAGTCATTAATCTGCTGTATTTTAGCGGATTTAACCAACCAAAGATTAAAAGGTTTAATACTGCAGACCTCGAACTTTCTAATTCGATAAAATCGCGAAAGCGACGTAACACTTCACTTTTAGAGAATAAAACATTAATTAATCGTTTAGAAAAACATCTTGCAGAAACGGCATCGTATAAGAATCCTAATATAACTATTGGATTATTATCTGAAGAAATTAATATTCCAAAGCGAACGCTTTCAGAATTAATAAATGATCATTACGATAAAAATTTTGTTGATTTTATTAATACATACAGAATTAAGGCAGCAAAAACAATGCTGATGAACATGGTCGATCCAAACTTAACCATTTTAGAGGTGATGTACGAGGTTGGTTTTAATTCCAAATCTTCTTTTAATACTGCTTTTAAGAAAAAAACTAACCTTACACCAACCGAGTTTAAATCTAAATATAAATCGTTTTAATTTGCGTTGGTGTAAATCACAACTCATTTATAATTAAAAAATAAGTTCGAATACGCGCTTTCAGTCGACTATAGCTTTAGCCTTGAATATATTTGATAAAAATATTTAAATCATGAAAATAATAAAGCTATTTATTTGCGCTCTTCTTTTAATGTCTTGTAATACAGGTAAAAAAGACGACACGATTACATTTAATGTTACTAATAATTCAAAAACGATCCAGATACTTAAGCTAGCTAAGTTTAATTTTGAGTTAGAGGAGATGATAGAAATAGATACCCTATATGAAATGGCACCTAATAGTACAAAAACTTTTTCTTATCAATTTTTTGAGCCTTCCATATTTGCTATTGAAACAAATTTGATAAAAGGAATAAAAATAGCAATAGAGAAAAAAGGAATTATACATATTACGCTAAATGAAACTATAGAGCTAGAATCTGATGTAGCAAGCATTTCAAATTTTGAGGCAAACATTCAAGAACTTAATAAAAAGCATTTTCAAACGATGATCCAAAAATTTGATAAAGCCCTCAAAGAAAATGATAAGGAAACATTAATGGCGTTAGAAAAAAAGAAGGATAGCGTTTTAATTGAGTTTACTAAAGATATGGAAAATGCTGTAAGAAAGCTGGGAGTCACAGCATTAGCTTTTGATGCCTTGCAATATTTTGATATGAATAAAAACTATGCTTTTATAGATGAAACAGCAGAAAAATTTAAAGTTGAATTCCCAGATAGTGAAATGAGTCAATCTTTGCAAAGAAGAATTGACTTTGCAAACAGCGTTTCTATAGGCAAAAAAGCGTTAGATTTTAATGTCAAAAACATAGAAGGTACAGATTTGAGGTTAACAGACTTTAAAGGAAAATATGTGCTTATAGATTTTTGGGCAACATGGTGTCGGCCATGTCGGGTGGAAAACCCTAAATTAATAGAGGTATATGAGATATATAAAGATCTGGGCTTTGAAATTGTTAGCATTAGCATTGATAAAGATTTAGATCAATGGAAGCAAGCAATAAAAAGGGATGGACTATTAAATCATCAGCAAGTCCTTGATTCTAATTTATCTATATATAAGCTTTATTCGTTATCTACTTTACCATCAAATTTTTTACTTGATAAGTCGGGCGTAATAATTGCAAAAAATATTGATGCAAAGGCACTTGATAATCAGCTTGGTTTATTGTTAAACGACAAGTAGTTATCAAAACTAATTAATCAATTTGTTAATTTCTCCCCATAGATCGTTGTCAAAGCTCGATGGTCCCAGTAGTGCTTCGCCAGTAGCATCACCCATTCTAATAACAATTAGATTTTGATTAGGCACAATGTACATTTTTTGATCATTTTTGCCAAGACCAGCAATTAAATCGTTTGGAGCATTTGGAATCAACTTCCCTTGGAACTCTAAAGCTAAACCTGGGCTTCTATAACGATCTTTTCCGTTTAACCACCATAAGTATCCATAAGCTTTATTTAGGTTTTGCGAAGTGTTTGTCATCGCTTCAAAATAACTACTATCATTTAAAACCTCTGTATTATTCCATTTTCCTTTGTTTAGGCACAAAAGCCCAAATCTCGCCATACTTCTAGCATTGCTGTAGTATAATTTATAATACCCAAAAGAAATCCAGGTTCCTTGCATCCCAATCTTGTTTCTCAGCTTGTCGTTAAAATAACTATTAAAATCGGTGTCTACAGCTTTGGCAACAATATCATGTAAAATAGTATATGCTCCGTTATGGTAATACCAAAAGCTATCAGGCTCATGTTTATAAATAAAGCATTCCGGATCGGTGCAATTATTGTTAAATACCGTATAGTCTAAGCCAGTGGTCATGGTTAAATGATTTCGAATGCTTATATTTTCTTCTTGTACCTGTGTTAAGCTTGACCATCCATTACCTAAATAGTCTTTTGAGGTATCATTTATATTTAAGTGGCCTTCTTGTTGAGCGATACCTGTTGTAAAGGCTACTAGTGTTTTAGCGGCAGAATTCCATGCTAGATTTGAGGTTTCATCTTCGCCGTTCCCATACCATTCTACTACTATGCGGCCATCTTTTAATATAAGGAATGCTTTGGAGCCTTTGTCTTTAATATAGTTTAAAAGTGGTTGTACAGCATCTTCATTCCAACTTAAATCGCTTATAGATTTTGTTTCCCATGTATTTGAATTTACAGGAGGAAAATAAAGATTAGTACCTGTAGGGCTTTCATCAATTGGATTATCATTTGAAGTGCAATTAAAGCATAACATAACCACAGTTAACAAGAGATAAATTATGTTTTTCATAGCGGCAGGTTTTAACTTAAGACATATAAATATAATAAAGGTTTAATGGTAAAAGAAAATTCAAAGTGTTATTAGAAGATCGAATATCTTAAATCATTAAGTATTGTGTATCTTTGCGCCCAGATTTATAGAATGTATGCGCACAAAAACTCTAAAAAAAAATAAGATAAACGTAGTAACTTTAGGTTGTAGTAAAAATGTTTACGACAGCGAAGTATTAATGGGGCAGCTTAAAGCTAATAATAAAGAAGTTGTGCATGAAGAAGAAGGTAATGTTGTAGTTATAAATACCTGTGGGTTTATCAACAATGCCAAAGAAGAAAGTATTAATACTATTTTAGAGTACGTTAAAAAAAAGGAAGAAGGCGATGTAGATAAAGTATTTGTTACCGGATGTTTGAGTGAACGCTATAAACCAGATTTGGTAAAGGAAATACCTAATGTAGATGAATATTTTGGTACTACCGAATTACCAGGTTTACTAAAAGCTTTAGGGGCAGACTATAAACACGAACTTATAGGCGAACGTTTAACGACTACGCCTAAAAACTATGCATATTTAAAGATTGCTGAAGGCTGCGACAGACCATGCAGTTTTTGTGCTATTCCTTTAATGCGAGGAAAGCATAAAAGTACACCAATTGAAGACATTGTTATTGAAGCTGAAAAATTAGCAGCCAAAGGTGTTAAAGAGTTAATTTTAATTGCTCAAGATTTAACTTATTACGGGTTAGATTTATATAAGAAGCGAAACTTAGCCGAATTACTTGAAGCTTTAGTTAAGGTGGAAGGCATAGTATGGATTCGTTTGCATTATGCATTCCCTACAGGGTTTCCAATGGATGTGCTTGATGTGATGAAACGCGAACCTAAAATTTGTAACTACTTAGATATTCCGTTGCAGCATATTTCAGATGCTGTTTTAAAGAGTATGCGCCGAGGAACTAACAAGGAAAAGACAACTAAATTAATTCATCAATTTAGAGCATCAGTTCCAGAAATGACCATAAGAACAACATTAATTGTTGGGTACCCTGGAGAAACAGAAGAAAACTTTCAGGAATTAAAACAATGGGTTAGCGATATGCGTTTTGAACGCTTGGGCTGTTTTACTTATTCACATGAAGAAAATACACATGCTTACAATTTAGAAGATGATGTGCCAGAGGACGTAAAGATTGACAGAGCGAATCAAATTATGGAAATTCAGTCACAGATTTCCTGGGAGCTGAACCAACAAAAAATAGGGCAGGAGTTTAAAGTTGTTATAGATAGAAAAGAAGGTCATTATTTTGTTGGCCGTACCGAATTTGATTCGCCCGATGTAGATAACGAAGTGCTTATAGATGCTACTAAAACCTACTTAAAAACCGGAACGTATGCTACCGTTAAAATTATTGAGGCAGAGGATTTTGACTTATATGCAGAGGTTGTGAACATATAGAGAAATGTAAGACTCAAAACACCAGGTTTTTGTTGAATACAAAGTTTGATATGAGGCAAAAAAATGACTGTGTTACTATTTCCCCTATTCTTTTTTACGCATGGTTAGTATGGGTTATTTATAAGCTGTATTAATACTCCAAATATTCCAATTATCAGGCACAATGGGGCAAACCATTTTGAATCAGCTTTAGCAAATTCAGTATGTTTTATTTTTTTGAAAAATCCAACATACTTAAAATCTCCAATTGCTCTTAAAATAAAAATAGAAGGAATCACCCAATACCCGTATGTCGTTATCAAATTTGGAATTTGAAGGTTTATAAGTCCGGACTTTGCAAGGTAAATAAGTCCCAAGAGAAGTAAAAACAGCGCTACAATTAACGTTGCAAATCTAGGGATTGAAGGGGGAGGCGTCTGATTATCTTTTGTGGGAATTACTTTTTCTAACCCCCATTTCCCGCCAAAAAGCCAATAAAAATGAATAAAACCTAGTGCCGTAAAAATCACTAATAAGATTACAGATAGAATAGTTGTTGTCATATTTTTGGCAATTGAAAAATTTGTTTACTCTGTTTTCTATTAATAGAAGAAGGCGTCAATCTTAACATTTGATTACGTAAACCGATTAATATTGGATTTTTAAGATGCGCCATTTTTCCAACAAGCCAACTTGCTTTAACTACTCGGTGTGCTTTTGGTAATCTTAATTTTTGATATATAGAAAAGGCTGTAGCAGTCTTATACCTATCTATACATTCTGAAAGCACATAAGCATCTTCTATAGCCTGACAAGCCCCTTGCCCCATATTAGGCGTTGTTGCATGAGCTGAATCTCCAATTAAGCATACATTGCTTTTAAACCACAGGTTAGTTGGTTTTAAATCTGAAATTTCAGTAGTATTTATTTGATTTTTTTTAGTTGATTTTATAATCTCTTTAATTACTGAATTATAACTGTCAAAATAGTGCTCTAAATTATTTATAGATAGTTCACTATTGCTTTTTTTGAACGATTTCAAAGCATACCAATACACTTTGTTTTCTGTAATTTGTACAAAACCAAAACGCTCTGATTTTCCCCAGGCTTCGTTTAATTCGTTTTTAAACCTTATAGGTAATTCGGTTTCCGCAATTCCTCTCCAGCATATTTGATTTGCATATCTTAGACTATTATTAGGAAACAATTTTTGACGAACAACTGAGTTTAGTCCGTCAGCGCCCAAAACAGTTGAGGATTGAATTTGTTTTCCGTTTTCAAATTCTAAAAAGTACCCATTTGTGTTTTCAACAATTGAAGTGAGTTTGTGATTGAGGTTAATTTCAGTTGATTTTAATTTATCAAGTAATAGCTGCTGTAATATTCCTCTGTGAATTGCAATGTTTTTGGTATTATATTTTTGTTCAAAATAAGTTAAGTCAATTTTGGAAAGTGGTTTTAGGTTGGATTTGGTAATACGCATCGAAGATATTGGATTGCCACTTTCCTCAATTACTTTTCGTAAGCCTAATGCCTCATAAACCTGCATGGCATTGCTGGCTAAAATAATTCCTGCTCCAACTGGTTTTATTCGTTCAGCTTGTTCAAATATTCTGGTCTTAATTCCTTTTTTTTCAAGTGCAATTGCAGTAGTTAATCCTCCTATTCCTGCTCCAATAATATCGATGCTCATAGTATTTGTTCTAACTTAGGGCTAATGTTTTTTTATGTATTTATTTTAATACTGAAATACCTTCAGTACACGTATATTTATATACAATGCCAAGCGAAGTTAGATGAAAAATTTTATAAAATCAAGCTTCAAATTTATAGCTCAATAGCATTATTATTTACAAAAAAAATGGCATTCACTAAAAATAATTTTCCGTTTTCCCAAAAACTTCTAAACATGACATCGTCTACCATATAAATCATACTACCTTTTCCAATACGTTCTTCTCCAAAAATTAATGAGTTCTTTAGTTTTTTTAAAGTATTACTTCCTGCAAATCCAGAAATCTGGGTTGTATTATCGCCAAGGTAAGCCACATTAAAATTGTTAGCCTCTAATAATTTATAAGAACTACTACCCAATTTTAGCGAAAAGTATGTATTGTTATACCCAAAAGCCATAGGGTGAGTATTATCAACCTTTGTTTTAAAAATGGCACCCGAAATTAAGTTTTTAATGCTTTCACGCTCTCTATTTGAATACGGTATTATATTACTGGTATCTTTTCCTTTTTTATTAGTATCAGACGTTTTTAATTTAAAACCTTTTTTATTAGCAAAGGCTTTTAATGCATTATTCATGGCAATTACTTTTCCTCCTTTTGTAACCCAGGCTTTTATTTTTTTTAAACCATTATCATTTAAAACACTTTTGTAATTCCCGCCAGGAATAATAAGTACATCAAACTTGTTTAAATCTAAACCACCAAAATCCTCTGTATTTACTGATGTAACAGGGTAATGTAATTGTTTCTCGAAAAAATGCCAAAGCGCCCCATAATTTAAAGAAGATGTACCTTTACCAGAAAGCATCGCAATACTTTGTTTGTTAACCAGTTTAATTTCTGGCGATCCAAAATCTGGTCCGTTTGTAGAAAATCCAGATTGTACAGCATGCCATACCCGATTATATTTGTTAGCAGACTTTAAAAGGACATTATCAAAATCATCAATTTTTTTATTGTCTCCTCTAACAATAATTAAGGCGCCCCGGTTAAAAGATTTGCCTTCTGTTTTTAAAGGTTTTTCGGTAAATCTAATTTTAATGTTTTGCTTTAATAAATTGGCTAAAAATTCAGCATCTTTTAAATGGTTCCAACTTATAATATAGCCTGTAGCGGTTTTATTAATAGTGTTGTTTATAGCCTTCTGTGCAATAGTATTTGATTGTACTAAGCTTTTACAAGCCATAGCATTTAAACCATAGGCATAAGGAATGCTCCATGCTGTAATGTCGTAAGTTATGGAATCACTAAGTTTAGTATGGGGTTCAAAAAGGACCTTTACCATTTTACCTTTAGGTTGATTTGTACTTACTACTAGATCTTCTGATGATACATCCATTTGTCCTTGAGACGAAGTGGTATAATTATATCCGCTTACTTTTCCGTCTTGAGCGTAACCGTACTTTATTTCGTGCTTATCAAGCAACCTTTTTAATGATTCAATTTTATCTGCATTACCTTGCAGCACATAGCTTTTGTATTTGAGACTTGAATTGTTAAAGAATTTTACAAACTCTGCATTCAGTTTTTTAGCATTTTGAGAGGCTATTTCAACCGTTGATAATCCTGTAGTAGTATGATGTGCAATTCTATCAGTAAGTGTTAAAACGTTGCCTTCATCATTTAAAATTCCCAATCCGGCACGCCCATGACCGGCTTGCTCATAGGTCATGCCAATAGCTCCCATGTACGTAGGGTAAGTGTCTCCATAACTAGGGTAGAGTAAATCGAAGCGTTCTTTTGTAAAATACAACCACCCTTTGGAATCAAAATATTTAGCGTGATTTTTTCCAATTTGAGTTTGAAAATCGCGTTGCCAATTGGTAATTATTTCGTGAAAAGGTTCAGCTGCAGGCGCAAAATAATAAGGCTCATTAATACCCTGTTCATGAAAATCGACATGAATATGCGGCAACCATTTATTATATATTTTTAGTCTTGAAGCCGATTCAATTTGTGTAGCCCAGGCCCAATCTCTATTTAAATCAAAAAGATAATGGTTTGGTCTCCCTCCAGGCCAGGGCTCATTATGCTCACTGGCTTGTTGGTTAATGTCATAAGGTACACTTCCTGTTTCGTTAAACCAATTGACATACCTGTCACGACCATCAGGATTTAAACATGGGTCTATAATTACTATGGTGTTTTTTAACCAATCTTGTTTTTCGGTTAAAAGCTTAAAAAGGGTTTTCATTGCTGCCTCTGTGCTCGATGCTTCATTACCATGTACATTATAACTTAGCCATACAATAGCGGTATCTGTATTTGAAGAAACGTTACGGTTTAGATCAGTATTATTTAAGTTGTTTTTTCGAATGGTTTCAAGGTTATGTATATTGTCTTCAGAAGAAACATAAGCTACCATTAGTGGCCTGCGTTCGTAAGTTTCACCATAATTTTCAAGTTTTACTTGGTTAGGAAGTTTATTGGCAACATATTTAAAATAATCAACCACTTGGTGATGCCTTGAAAATTGTGTGCCTAAACCATAACCTAAAAAATCAGAAGGTTTTTGAAGGTGTTGTGAGTTAATATTAAGTGTATATGTTAAAAGGGCAAGAAAAAGAAAACGACTTAAATACTGTTTCATTTGTTAATATTTATTGTTTTTAAAGTGAGCTGTATGATATAAAAAATCCTGATAATTTTATCAGGATTAGAATAGGTATACATTAATACATTTAATTCCACACATCATTTACTAACCAATCTGCAGCATCTTCCAGATAAGAAGCATATTTACAAGGCTCATTATGAGTTAAATCTGGAGCTACAACCATGGTGATGTCGCTGCCAGAATCAATACTTGCATTAACCCAGTTTTCAACATTTGTAACCGAAAATAGAGCATCTTCTTGTCCGTGAATAACATATACAGGAATAGGGATTAACCTACCTATACCATTGTTTGTGGTATTGTATTGACTGGCCATAGGAATAGATGCTGAAAATATACTAGATTGTGTTTCAGCAAAAAACCAGCTTCCATTGCCTCCATCGCTATAACCATGTATTACAATTTTGTTTGTATCTACAGGAAGATATGTGGAGGCCAAATCTACTAAAGTTTTTACCTGCTCGTTATTTTCTACAGTTGGCCATAATTTACCATTACTATTTGGGCTTATAATGATAGCATCAAGCGCTTTAAATCCGGTTTCTGCTAAGCATTCTGTGAATTTATGAGAATCTGGCGATATGCCACATGAAGCACATCCATGCAGGGATATAATTAAGGGTCTTTTATTATTTGTGAAATCTACATCTGGCATTACAACTCTAAACTTCCAAATATCATTTTGAAGGTTTTCAAGTTCTTCATCATTATGGCCTGGTTTAAAATCAATATTTTCAAAATCTTTTTGAAGATCTTCATAAGTTCTTGGTCCTGGTTCTGCTATATCAGGTTCTTCAAAAACGCCAGATTTATTACAACTTAATAAAATAAAGAGTAAAAATGAATAGGCTAAGAGGAACTTTTGATTTTTCATGATTGATTTATTTTGACGATGTGATGTGAAATTAGTAAAAATTACATAAAGCGTCTGTTTTTTTTGTTAAAATATCGATAAAATCGACATTTTAATTAAAGAATCATCAAAATATTTATGTATTAAGGATGCTTAGCTAATTGTTATCTGTTAGTGTCTTCATGAATGCAATAATGGATTCAATTTCATTTTCAGACAAATTTAAATTATCAAAAGGTAAGGTTTGATGTGGTAGGTCGAAGCCTAAACCTGCACCACCACCTTCATTATAAAAGGTCATAACTTCTTCTAAAGTATTGTAAACACCATTATGCATGTATGGAGCAGTTATAGTTATATTACGAATTGTAGGTGTTTTAAATGAGCCTTTCCTTTCTTCTACATTAAACAAATGATACCTGCCCAAATCATCGTCTAAGTTTTTATTTTCTTTAGTCTCAGGAACGCCTATAACCTCTAATTCGGTATCGTTAAAATTAGGAGGTATAGTGCCATTAAATAATGGGGGAAAATGACATGTAGCGCAAGCTGCTTTACCCATAAATAGATTAAAACCCTGCTTTTCTTTTTTTGTTAAAGTGTTTTCTTTATCATTAACATTATTATCAAATTTTGAGTTAAAAGGGTTTAAGGTTCTAACATAAGAGGCTATGGCATGTCTTAAATTAAAGTCGTCTCTTTTATTGTTATATAATGAGTCTAGTAAGAAGGCATATGCTGTGTTTTTTCTTACTCTATTAATAATGGAATCCATAGACATATTAAATTCATTGTGATTATTAACTACGCCAACTATCTGCCCTTCAAGACTTCCAGATCGGGCATCCATAAAATAAAGTTGCTGGTAAGCTGCATAACTTAGAGTAGGTGTATTTCTTATTTGCCTATTGTCAAAAGTAACTCTGCCATCAGTAAAGCCCTTTTCTTTTACATGGCATGTAGCACAAGACATATTACGGTCTTTAGAAAGGTTTGCGTCTTTAAATAGCATTTTACCTAAAATAATTTTTTGATCAAGTTTGTTTGTGTCGCTTTTATAATCTGAGAAGTGCAAGCTATTAAACATATTTTCACTAAAAAGAGAGTTGAAATTATTAGATAAAGCTATTTCAAAAGGAAACTCGACTTGCCAGTTTTTAACTGTTTGATTCCATAACTCTAATTGTTTGTGTGTATGCGTTTTAATGTAGTCATATCTGTCAAAAGTATCAAAATCTGCATCCAACGAGATTATAGAACGATCCAATTCGTTTTGCCATTTCTTATAAAGAGATTTATTACTAAACTTAGATTCATAAATAGTTAAAATATCTTTTAAAGTATTTAAAACGTAACCAGATTCTTTTAAAGATTGCCCTAAAACTGGGGAATCAAAATTAGATAACCCAGTAGTTGTAATTCTAATTAGCGCATCTCTTATGAGCCATAGCAAATGATAATCTTCTAGTTTTATTTTACTATTATTTTCTATGAGCTTAAGTCTGGCACTAGTTATGTTAATTGCTCTTGTTAATGTTAAAGTGTCTATTGATTCCGAAAACAAATTTTCTTCGATAACCTGGTAGCCAATAGGTTGATTTATTTTAATGTCTGTAGGATCTTCTTCATGAACTTTAATTATATTAGGAGCATTTAAAGACTTAAAGTTTTCTTTTTCGAAAAAGGAAAGGATAGGCTCGCTTCTTTTAAAATATGCTCTTGAGTTTATGTAGTATAATTTATTAAGATCCTGGTTGTTTTTTAAGCTGATACTATCTAAATAATGGCGAGCTTTAGTTAGGTTATGTTTGTATAGTATTTCTAATTGACTTATGTTTTCCGGGAAATCGCTCCTTTTATGTTTTTTGTTTAAGCACGAAGTGCAGAAAAAGCAAAAAACATACACTTAATGTGCATGTTTTTGCTTTGAATCTAATAAAATTCAAATATGTTTTCATAAAATTACCTGTCTAAGCCTTTGATTACATACAAAGTAGATCCTTCTTTTCTGTTAGCTAGATTGGGGTTAGCTTTAGGGTCTGTGAACGATGTTCCATCTGCAGGTTCCCACCCATGATTTTGTGTAATCAATAAAAATGTATTAGTTCCGTTGTTAACAATGTCGGTCACATCAATCATACCGGTAATTTCCCAGTTTCTGGTCGTTGACCCATATCCTAGTGAAGCCGCTCTATCCTGATCACACTCTAAAACGGTTTTAATGGCACCTGTTGTTAAGTTATATTGATATAACTTGGCATAACCATTACTAGCGGTGTCTAAATAACCGTTTGGATCTTCTTGAATATAGGCATAATTCTCGGTTACTAAAATATTATCTGGAGAGTGAAACCCTTGGGCTTTTCCACCTATTTTGTCACCATCTAAAACACAAGTAATTTTACAAGTTCCTGTAGGGTCGGTAGCATTTAATGTGACTTTGTAAATCCTTCCTAAGATAGATCCTTTTCCAATCAAACCTGATTTATTACGCCCAGTTACTGCAAAATAAATCTCTCTTTGGTTAGCGGCAGAACCTCTTCTCCAGTCTATATCTTCTAACCTGGAGAACCCCATAACTCCTTTAGTTTTACATTCTGTATCTAAAGCAGAAATTTCTCTTTCTGTTAGTTCAACAAATTCGGCATCATATTCAGTGCCTTCAGCCATGTCTACTTCATAAGTAATATTGTTAGAAGTTACTTTAAGACCATATAATTTTCCATTATTTAAATCTCCTCTATCTCCAACATACATGCCTAATTGGCCAGAAGGTACCGTGTTGTTAGAGTGATCATCCCCTATAAAAGCAACTGTTTTATTTGGATAAGCATCTTTACCGATTACCACAGCGTTTTCTGTAGACCATTGGCCAAAAGCCGGTAGCATTTGACCAGTACTAGCAGCAGTAGCTTCTTTAAAAGGGTCTGTAAGGAATACCCCTTTAGACGCACCTCCCCATTCTCCGCCGGAAAGGTATAATGGACCAAATCCATGCTCTTCAGGAGATATTAAAGAACCAGAGCATTGTGCTGTTTCTGCTGTAGCCTGAGCATTTAAAATGTACTCGCCAGAAATTGGTCTTAGGTTTTTGTTTAAAATAATACGGGCAATTGAATAATCAGCTTCAATATTATTAATTAAAGTAAATGTATCGTCTCCATTATCAATTAATCCTGCACCATCAGCCATAGAACCGTAAACAAAATCTGGGGTATTGGGTATAACATCTTCAGAAGATAATATTGGCGAGATTTTTAAGTTAACAAAAGCACTTGTAACTTTTAATAGGCTTGGAGTTTTAGAGCTTGTTAAATAAACAGAGGCGTCTGATCCATCATTGCCATCTTGTCCGTCCGAACCATCAATGCCATCAATACCATTTAGTCCGTCTTTCCCATCTTCAATATTACAGCTTATTAATGTTGTATGAGCTAAAGCTGTAACAAAAAGAAATAAAAATAGTTTGAATAAATTTTTCATAATTTGATTTGAATATATTTTGGTTATTAATTTGATTCCAAAATTATAACCAGACCCTTTAAAGTTTGTTAAGCTATTAATGTTGTTGTATTAATTTAGGGTTATTGAAAAGTTAACAAGATTAAACGAGTATTAAGAATGCCAATGCCTTCTTGGGGTAATGTTATGTAAGAATTAAGAAAGTGTTCGCAAAAACCATTGTATATTATAGGCTTTTTGTACATAAAGCTAAGCTAAGCTTATGGTATTAGTGCACAGCAAACTCTTAACTTATTTTTTAGATTTTTAAAAATGGAATAGCTGTATATTTACATAATTTTTCAATTAATATGCAACAAAATTATATTCCGTTTCACAATACTGGTTATTTCTCATCACTAATTTGTGATTATTTAGACGAAAAAAAAGCGCTTAACCCATTTTATAATCGTTTCCCTGATCTTCAAAATTTTAAAGATCAAATAGAGGAGAAGAGCCATTCTAAGTTTGTTTCAGAAACTCATCGTACAGTTTTGGCATCTGTTTTAAGGAAGCAGTATCAGAATATTGAAGCCTCTGAGCTAACATTTCAAAATATTGAATTACTAAAAGCTAAGCATACGTTTACGATAACTACTGGTCATCAATTAAATTTATTTACAGGACCATTATATTTTTTATATAAAATTGTATCTACAATTAACCTTTCAAAAAAATTAAAGGAAACTTATCCAAAATATAATTTTGTACCAATTTATTGGATGGCTACAGAGGATCATGATTTTGAAGAAATAAATTATTTTAATTTTAAAGGAAAGAAACTCCAATGGAATAAAGATTCAAGAGGTGCTGTTGGTGAATTATCTACTGAAGGTTTGGATGGTGTTTTTGAGCTGTTTTCAAAAGCATTGGGGCGCAGTAAAAATTCTAACTATTTAAGGGATTTATTTGAAAAAGCTTATACCGGGTATGATAATTTAGCTGATGCCACACGTTTTTTGGCCAACACCTTGTTTACAGCGTATGGTTTAGTAATTATTGATGCTAATGATGCAGATTTAAAAAAACAATTTGTTCCCTATATAGAAGACGAATTACTAAATCAAACATCATTTAAATGCGTTTCTGAGACTAATATCACACTCTCAAAAGCATATAACATTCAAGTTAACCCCAGAGAAATAAATCTTTTTTATTTAAAAGAAAATTTGAGGGAGCGTATAGTTTTAAAAGATGGTGTTTATAAGGTTAATAATACAGACATCGTTTTTACAAAAGATGAAATTTTAGAAGAGGTAAATAAACATGCTGAGCGATTTTCACCAAATGTAATTATGCGTCCTTTATACCAAGAGGTTGTTTTACCTAATTTGTGCTACATTGGCGGTGGTGGAGAATTGGCCTATTGGTTTCAGTTAAAAGGGTTTTTTGATAAAATAAATGTAACGTTTCCTATTTTGTTATTGCGTAATTCGGTGTTGATCCAAACAGAGAATCAGCAAAAAAAACTCGAAAAATTAAATGTTTCAAAAGAAGATATTTTTTTAAAGCATGATGCTTTTATAAATAAAAAAGTAAGACAGATTTCTGATATTGAAATCGATTTCTCTCCCCAAAAGGAGTATCTTAAAAAACAGTTTGAAACTTTATATGAATTAGCAAAGCTTACTGATGCATCCTTTTTGGGAGCGGTAAAAGCACAAGAAGTTAAGCAACTAAAAGGTTTAGATAACCTTGAAAAACGCTTGTTAAAATCGCAAAAGAAAGCTCTTTCAGACCAGGTTTTAAGAATGACAGATATTCAAAGGGTGTTATTTCCAAATCAAAGTTTGCAGGAGCGACAAGTTAATTTTTCTGAGTTTTATTTGGAATTTGGAGACGCGTTAGTGCCAAAATTAATTGAAAACCTAGAGCCTTTAAAAGGTGAGTTTTTAATACTTAAAATGTAATTTAAAATGCATAAAATAGACATAGAATTAGTAGAAATGACTATGGATGTTATGAAATATACTATTGATAGAATTTCATCTACAAATCCAAAAATAGGAAAACCCAAAAAGGCAGAAGAGTTAAAAGCATTGGTAGGAGAAACTATTACTAAAGAAGGTATAGGTGGTGAAGTTGCTTTTAAAAAATGGAAAAAACATTTAATGAAAACGAATGTTCCTATAGACCATCCAAGGCATTTAGCATTTGTGCCAGCAGCTCCAACACGAGCTGCAATTATGTTTGATTTAGTAACATCGGCCTCTAGTATCCATGGGGCTTATTGGATGGAAGGTGCCGGAGGTATTTTTTGTGAAAACGAAGCTATGAAATGGATCGTGTCTTTAACCGGATTGCCAGAAGGGGCCTTTGGTGTTTTTACTAGCGGAGGTACAGCGGCAAACCTATCGGCTATAGTAACAGCTCGAGAGCACTGGAGAGAGCATGATGCTTTTAAAGGTGAAAAAGGATTAATAATTACCTCTATAGGAGCACATTCTTCAATAAAGGCTATGGCTAAAGTAGCCGATGTGGATATTCTTTTGGTAGATACTGAAGATATCATGTATGGTACAGCGTTGCAAAAAACTATTGATGGTTTAACTGAACACCAGCGCAAACGGTTATTTGCTGTTGTAGCTACAGGAGGAACTACAAATGCCGGAATTATTGATGATTTGGAAGGGATAGCTGCAATCTGTAAAAAAGAAAAGCTCTGGTTTCATATTGATGCAGCTTATGGTGGTGGTGCTTTGGCAGCAGATTCTGTAAGACATTTGTTTAAAGGTATTGAGAGAGCAGATAGTATTACTGTCGATCCGCATAAATGGATGTTTTCACCTTATGATTGTGGGGCTGTTATTTACAAAAAGCCTGAACTTGCTAAAAAAGCCCATTCACAACAGGGCTCGTATTTAGATATTTTTAAGGATGATGGTGCTCATGGTTTTAATCCAACCGATTATCAAATCCAGTTAACACGTCGTGTTAGAGGCTTGCCATTATGGTTTTCGTTAGCTACTCATGGAACCGATAGGTATAAAGCTGCCGTTGAGCGCGGTATAGAATTAGCTCAAATTGCAGGTAAAATGATAAAGGAAAACCCTAATGTTGAATTAGTACGAGAGCCAAGTTTATCATGTGTATTGTACAGAAGAATAGGGTGGAAACCAGAAGATTATACACATTGGACCTACGAAAATCATAAAAAAGGATTTGCTTTGGTAACACCAACCAAGTGGAAAAAAGGAGATGCATTCGAAACCGTTTCACGCTTCTGTTTTATTAATCCAGATACCACAGAGAAAGACATCAAATTAATTTTGGATTCCATGATGTAAAAAAGTTGAAAAAATTGTTAATCCTATATTCGTCAATATAAAATCAATTCTTACTTTTGCGCATGCAACACGACAAGGTATTAATTTTAGACTTCGGATCGCAATACACACAACTTATTGCCCGTAGAGTTAGGGAACTCAACATTTACTCCGAAATACACCCATTTAACAAAATTCCATCAACTTTAAAAGATTATAAGGCAGTAATTCTTTCTGGCAGCCCGAATTCAGTAAGGGGAGCAGACGCGCTTCATCCCGATTTAGCAGAAATACGAGGGAAAAAGCCACTTTTAGCGGTTTGCTATGGGGCACAATATTTAGCTCATTTTTCAGGTGGTGAAGTTGCCCCTTCTAATACCAGAGAATATGGTAGAGCTAATTTATCTTTTATAAAAAAAGGCGAAGTTTTTTTCGATAATATTTCTGAAGGAAGCCAGGTTTGGATGAGCCATAGTGATACGATTAAAGGTTTGCCCGCAAACGGAACGCTTTTAGCAAGTACTAATGATGTGAAAAATGCGGCTTATAGAATTGAAGGTGAAGCAACGTATGCAATCCAGTTTCATCCAGAAGTATATCATTCTACAGATGGAAAACAATTATTAAAAAACTTTTTAGTTGGTATTTCTGGCCTTGATCAAGATTGGACACCAGATTCTTTTGTTGAAGAAACTGTTGAAGCCATTCAGGAAAAAGTTGGAAGTGATAAGGTTGTTTTAGGGCTTTCGGGAGGTGTAGACTCTACGGTAGCTGCAGTTTTATTAAATAAAGCCATTGGTAAAAACCTGTATTGCATTTTTGTAAATAACGGATTATTACGTAAAAATGAATTTGAAAATGTTTTAAAGCAATACGAAGGTATGGGGCTTAACGTAAAAGGCGTTGATGCTTCCGATAGGTTTTTAAATGCTTTGAAAGGCATTGAAGACCCGGAGAAAAAACGTAAAGCTATTGGTAATGCCTTTATTGAAGTTTTTGATGACGAGGCGCATAAATTAACTGATGTAAAATGGTTAGCTCAAGGCACTATTTATCCTGATGTTATAGAAAGTGTTTCAGCAACTGGTGGGCCATCGGCAACCATTAAGTCGCATCATAATGTAGGCGGGTTGCCAGATTTTATGAAGCTTAAAATTGTAGAGCCACTGCGTGCTATTTTTAAAGATGAAGTTAGGCGTGTTGGAGCTACTCTTGGTATCGATCCGGAACTTTTAGGCCGCCATCCATTTCCAGGACCAGGTTTGGGGATTCGTATTTTGGGAGATATTACAGCCGAAAAAGTAAACATGCTTCAGGAGGTCGATGCTATTTTTATAAACGGATTAAAAGAATGGGGCTTGTACGATAAGGTGTGGCAGGCTGGCGCTATGTTGCTTCCTGTAAATAGTGTTGGTGTTATGGGTGATGAGCGTACTTACGAAAAATGTGTAGCACTTAGAGCCGTAGAAAGCACAGATGGTATGACGGCAGATTGGGTTAATTTGCCATATGAGTTTCTTCAAAAAACATCAAACGATATAATAAATAAAGTAAAAGGCGTTAATAGAGTAGTTTACGACATTAGTTCAAAACCACCCGCAACAATAGAGTGGGAATAGGTTTAGTGACTTTCTAATTTGCTGTGTGTCTATATTATATGACATTCCAAGATATTTAAAAGCGATATTTACTACATAGTATGATCTTGTTTTTATTAAATGCTCGTATATATAATTTAATACCAGCTCTTGTTTGAAATTACTGTGAAAGAAAATGATGATTTTTTTTTCTTTATAGAAAGGAAAAAGGGTGTTTTAGTGCAGCAATTTCAAATTAGAAATGGTATAAGTATGTTAAAAATATTTTAGGTTTTGAATGGCATCCTTTATTTTTGGCATACTATATGCAAAATAGTTAGTAAAAAATAAAAAGATAAAGTTTAACCTGAATGGTGTTTGAAGGCAATATCTTTGACGCAATTAAAAAATAGATTACATGAATAAATTTCTTACGATTTTATGCTTAATACTACTTTTTAGCTTTAACACAGTTAATGCTCAAAATTTTAGCACGCATCAGGTTAAAAAAGGAGAATCTATAGAGGAAATAGCTAAGCGTTATTACGTTACTGTTTCAGATATTTATGCATTAAATCCAGATGCAAAAAAAGCATTAAAGCCAAACACGATTTTAATTATTCCAGTTTCTAAAGCTAAAAAGCCTAAGATTACTATAGTAAAAGAATTACAGGGGTTTAAAAAGCATAAAACCAGAAGAAAAGAGACGCTATTCAGCTTGTCTCAAAAGTACCATGTTACTGTTGATGATATAAAGAAGTATAATAAATTTTTATATGCAGAACCCCTTAGAAAAGGTGACAAACTTCAAATTCCAATATTTAAAGTAACCGAAGAAATAGAAGAAGTTGCGCTTACCAAAACTTACACAGTGCAACCTAAAGAAGGTAAATGGCGTATTGCGTATAGATTTGGAATTTCTGTTAAAGAGCTTGAAGCACTTAATCCTGACATGGGCGAGGTTTTACAAGACGGGCAAGAGATTTTAGTTCCAAACATTGATGACGATAAAGAGCAAGAGGTTGACGAAAAGTATAGCTATTATAAAGTCTTGCCAAAAGAAGGGTTTTACCGTTTAAAGCTTAAATTAGGGTTAGAACAGGCCGAAATAGAAGCATTAAACCCCGGATTAGCAGAAAGTGGATTAAAAGTAGGTATGATTTTGAAGATCCCTTTCTCGGAAGCCTTTTCGATTGAAGAATCAAATAAAATTGATTTAACCGATAGTATTATTGATTTTGATACAAAGCGTCTTGCTATTATGCTACCCTTTAGATTAAACAGAGTAGATTTTAGTGCTGTTGATGATACTAAAAAAAGTATCATAAAAGACCGTTATTTAAATGCATCATTAGATTTTTATTCGGGCATTCTATTGGCGATAGATTCCTTAAAGACCTTAGGTGTTTCGCTTAAAGTAGATGTTTATGATACTAAGAATGAAGTTGGAGAAGTATCAAAATTAATAGATGATAACGATTTTGAAAACGTAGATGCCGTAATAGGACCATTAACCTCAAATACTTTTGAAAAGGCAGCATCAAAATTAAGACGTTATAATGTTCCTATTGTATCTCCAATTGGTACTGATGTTAAATTGTACGACAATGTATTTCAATCAAAACCATCAACTGATAGGCTAAAAAGCACTTTAGTAAATTATGTAAAAGCTGATACTTTACTAAATAATATTATTATTATATCTGATTCAAAACACGTTAATGTCTCTAACGAATTAAAGCGTGAATTCAACCATGCTAAACAAGTGCGATCCAGAAAAAACAAAAAAAGTGGAGAAGATGAATTTTTTGTTACAAAACAAGATATAGAAGAAGGTTTAAAACCAGGAAGGAATGTTGTGTTTTTAGAAACGAAAAATGAAGGTTTTGTATCAAATGTTACAAGTATTTTAGCATCATTAGTTAAAGAAGAAGATAAAAATACTAATATAGATGCTGTAAAAATTACTTTGGTTACAACCAGTAAGAATAATGCTTTTACCAGTGATGAAGTTTCTAACGAGCACTTGTCAAAATTGCAATTTCATTATGCAACTACATCAAAATCATATAACGAAACCGATGATAATGCTTTTGTAAAACGATATAAGAGACT
This sequence comes from Wocania sp., assembly GCA_965224845.1. Lineage (GTDB taxonomy): Bacteria > Bacteroidota > Bacteroidia > Flavobacteriales > Flavobacteriaceae > Wocania_A. The sequence goes on along the minus strand of CBDDAJ010000024.1, from coordinate 103,957 downwards.
TTATAATACTACACCAAACAGCGCTGCAGTTAAAGGGTTCGATTTAACCATGGATGTAGTATTGCGGATGGTAACATCTGAGGATTTGTTTATGTCTGTAAACAATGCACCATTAACAGAATACGTAGAAAATAAGTTTGCCTACAAAAAGAAACTCTTTGGTGGTTATTATAATGACACTGTTTATTTAGTAAAGTATCAAGATTTAACTATTGTTGAGGTAAAACAATAAGACAGACTGCTTAGCGTTTTATATTCATTATAATAATCGTTTATTCGTGGTTAAAGTACTTTTAATCTTATGTTGTTTTTTTTGTGTTCAAGACGAACCTGTCATGTCTTGGAATGAGTCATACAAATTGTCATGGGCAGATTTCAATGGAAAACCAAATCATGATATTAGTGCAGTAGCTATTACCGCTTCTGGTATTTCGTTTGGATTTTCGGTTAGAGAAACAGATTCTAAAGTTATTAGTTTTACTACCGAAGTACATTGTCATTTTTATCCAGAGCAGTCCTGGTATAAACCAGATCAAGCAGATAGTCATGTTTTAGGGCATGAGCAATTACATTTTGATATTACCGAACTGTATGCACGTAAGTTTAGGCAACGTATAAGTCAGCTTAAAGTATCAAATAACATTAAAAGAGAATTGAGAGCACTTAATAAAGCGATAAATAAAGAATTGGCTCTTTTGCAAAATAAATATGATACCGAAAGCAATTATTCTAGAAATTTTGAAAATCAAGCTAAATGGAAACAATACGTTGCAGAAGAGCTTAAAAAATTTTCAAAATACAAATCGAACTAATTATTGTTAATCACGTTTTTGTTTGATTTGTAAACTTGCTTAAGCATATGATTCCTGATAAAGATTTTCTAATAAAATTGGCACATACCAAAATGCCTTATGGTAAATATAAAGACCGTTACTTAATTGACTTGCCAGAGTATTATGTAGTTTGGTATAACAATAAAGGTTTTCCTAAAGGAAAATTAGGCGAAATGCTTAAGCAAGTTTACGAGCTTAAATTAAACGGGTTAGAAGATTTAATACGACATATTAAAAAACAGTACCCTAAGTAAATCTTAGAAATGGCAATTAATCTGCTAAAGCATCACAGTAAAACCCCAATGCTTTAATTTGATTAATAAAGTCTTTTTCAATTAAGTTAGTAGTGGCCTCAATTTTTAATACATTATCAATATCTTCAATATCTACAGACCATTTTATAACACTAGAATGACTATCAAAAAAAGATTTAATACGTTTTACCTTTTTTTTGGTTTTAATATCTGTTTTAAATATCAGTAGCTTTGAAGGTGATTTATAATTATGATGAAAAAAGTTAATCATTTGATTTATTCTCATTGGTCATACGTTCAATATACTTTTCATAGGCAGCATTACCTTCTTCTTTCCAAAAATTGTCATAATGTTTCCATTTAGAAAACTCTCCTTTAGACTCTTCTTTACATTTTGACTTTTTTGATGAACTACCATCGCCTCCAAAATTACAACCTCCAAGCAATATTTTAAAGAGTATAAAAACACCAACGGCTTCCCAAAATGTAAGCGTGGTAAGTCCAAATATCATGGGCATTAACCAATTCCATAACCACATTATTATAAAACCAAATAGTATAGCTAAACCAGTTATAAAAATGCCTCCAAAAATTATTATTCCTATGATTTCTCCTAGAGATTTTCCACGGAATTTATGTTTAAAATAATTTGACATACGTTTTTTTTTAATTAATAATTTCTTTTTTATGTTTTAAATTTTTGTACAACAGCGAAATGGCTCTGTGTCGTCTTGACATTAGTGTGCCAACAGGAACTCCAGTTTCTAATGCGATTTCTTTGTAGGTATAATTCTCAAAATCTACAGCTATTATGATATCGCGATAATCAGGTTTTAGACTTAATATGGCTTTCTTTAATTCATCCTTCATTTGCTCTGCATAATAATTGTCAGATGTATCATATAATAAGCTAGCAAATTCAACCAATTTGGCTTCACTTTGGCTTTCATGATTAATCACTTGCTTATTATTGGTTCGCATGACGTCAATAATCTTATTTTTAATTGCATAATAAACAAAACCAGCAACATTATTAATTGGAGAATATCTGTCTGCTCCAGTAAATAATTTTAACGCAACATCTTGTATAATATCCTCGGCATCTCGGTCTGCATTTGCTCTTATTTTAGAATTAACATAAGCTTTAAGTGCATGGTATTCTTTACCAAAAAAATCTTTGAGTTTTTTATTATTTTCTGATTCCGGGTTCATTTAAAAGCCTTTTTAAATAGCTTTACAATTAGAAAGACGAATTTTTCTGAATCTATTGCATTTTTTATAAAAAAAGATAAATAAAATGGAATATATAATACTGGGATATAAAAATTACAGTAAATGCATGCTATGCAAGCATTTTAACTGGTTTTTATTTCTTTAAGTACAAGAAATGTAGCAGTTTACTTATTGAATCTTAATACAAAATATAAAATAGTACACTCATAGAGCTTTTCAAAATAGAGAATAACCAAATATCAATGATATGGTTTCATAGCTAGAGCTCCAATATATATAATTGCTTAAAACATCTCTATTGGCTTGATAGTTTATGGCTATACTATACTTATCGTTGTACTTATACCCTAAACCAATATTTAAGTGATCCTTTGTTGTTAGTTCTAAATTACCATATGAACCACTGCCAAGGCTAGATCCATCACCTCTAGTAAAACTAATGGATGAATCTGAGCTAAAGTCAAGTATCATGTAAGAAGCATTAACGAATATTTTTGATTGATCGTTTATAAAAAAGTAATGCCTAAAGCCTATTGGAATTTCAATGGATTTATAGTCAAGACTAGTTATAAGCTTTCCGCCAGATACGTTGCTTACATTCGTTGTTTTTTCAGATTTGAAATATTGATAACCAGGTTCTATAAAAATGCTCCATTTGTTTTTATTAATTGGTAAAATGTATTCTAGCTCTATGCCAAAACTAAAACCGCTTTTACTTCCAAAATCAACATTTCTAGAAGACGAAAGCGAGTTTTGTATTGATAAGGACGAGCTATTTATTCGAGGTCTCAGAGTTAAATTGAACAAATCTCTTTTTTGTGTTTTTTCAAAACTAACCGTTTTGGCTCCAACGCATTTGTTGTACTCAATAAAGAGTTTTATTAAATCATTTTTATTGTAATCTGTGCCATCAATTTTATTTAAAGTAATGTTGTCGCATTTTAAATTATTAAACAATTGTTGCTTATACCTAGTATTTTTTCCAATATTGCCTTCTAAAGTTTTATAACTTTTATAGATTAATTGCTTTATACCGAAATTCTCAGTACTGTAAAAATATCGTATCAAATTACCGCTGATATACTCATATAAGCTTGATTTACCTTCAATTAGGACTTTTAAAAAAAGCTCTTCTTCATTAAATATTGGGTTTCGAGTTTTAGTTAAATGACCTATGTTTTTAGAAGATCTATCTATGTTTACTATACTTTTGATATATTTTGAATCATTATAAATACCAAACGCTTTAATATTATGTAATAGCATTTTTTGTACTTTACCTTTTTCTGATAGTTTGTATTCAAATTCAGAAGGGATGTTCTTCCAATCCATATTTTTTATTAGGCAATCCGTTTTTTTATTTGAATTATCTACAAAATAACCTGACTCAAAAGAAATTTGCGAATAACAATTAATACTTAAAATTATAGTAAAAATAAATAATAGATGTTTTTTCATTGATTTGTTAATTTTTTTGTTCTTTTTTAGATTATAATTGTTATAATGAAGCTTATATTTTGTAGGCTTCTTACAGAGCAAATGTATGTATTTTTCTGACAGAAAAATATAAGAATAAAACAATTTTATATTTTTTTTTGAAAAAAATAAAAGTCAAAAAGAGTTCATTAATAACTATTTTAATTTTGTAAATTTGCCTGCGTTTATAAGCGCAACATGACAACTACAACAAAATACATATTCGTAACCGGAGGTGTTACATCATCTCTTGGAAAAGGTATTATAGCTGCATCTTTAGCCAAACTGCTACAGGCTCAGGGCTATAGAGTAACCATACAAAAACTAGACCCGTATATCAATGTAGACCCGGGCACCCTAAACCCTTACGAGCATGGGGAGTGCTATGTCACTGAAGATGGTGCTGAAACCGACTTAGATTTAGGGCATTACGAGCGTTTTTTAAACGTACCAACGAGTCAGGCTAATAATGTTACTACGGGTCGCATTTACCAAAGTGTTATTCAAAAAGAGCGCAGAGGTGAGTTTCTGGGTAAAACGGTACAGGTTGTTCCTCATATTACTGACGAAATAAAGCATCGTGTTCAGCTTTTAGGAAAATCAGGTGATTACGATATTGTAATTACCGAAATTGGAGGAACCGTTGGTGATATTGAATCGTTGCCATATATAGAAGCAGTGCGTCAATTGCGATGGGATTTGGGAGAGAATAATGGTATTGTAATTCACTTAACACTAGTGCCATATTTATCAGCGGCAGGCGAATTAAAAACAAAACCAACCCAGCATAGTGTAAAAACATTAATGGAAAGTGGGGTACAGGCCGATATATTAGTTTGTAGAACCGAACATGATTTGCCAGAAGATTTACGTCGTAAATTAGCATTATTTTGCAATGTTCGCGAAGAAGCTGTTATTCAATCTATTGATGCATCAACAATTTATGATGTCCCTAATTTAATGCTAGAGCAAGGTTTAGATAAGGTAGTGCTTAAAAAGTTAGATTTAAAGAGTACGACTCCAGATATAAATAAATGGAATGCATTTTTAGCACGACATAAAAATCCGAATTCAGAAATAACTATTGGCTTAATAGGTAAGTATGTTGAGTTACAAGATTCATATAAATCTATTTTAGAAGCCTTTATACATGCAGGTGCAGCGAATGAAGTAAAAGTAAAGATTGAATCGATACATTCTGAATACATAAATAACGATAACGCTAAATTAAAACTATCGCATTTAGATGGTGTTTTAGTTGCTCCAGGTTTTGGAGAACGGGGTATTGAAGGAAAAATTGATGCCGTTAGGTATGTACGCGAAAACAATGTACCGTTTTTTGGCATTTGTTTAGGGATGCAAATGGCAGTAATAGAATTTGCGCGTAATGTTTTAAATATAACTGATGCAGACTCTACCGAAATGAATTCAACTACCAAAAACCCTGTTATAGACTTAATGGAAGAGCAAAAGAGCATTACAGATAAAGGGGGTACCATGCGTTTAGGAGCCTGGGCTTGTAATTTAAAATTGGGTAGTACAGTTCGAGATATTTATAAAGCTGAAACCATCAGTGAACGTCACAGACATCGTTACGAATTTAATAGTAATTATAAAGCGCAAATTGAAGCTGCAGGTATGATTGCTACTGGTTTAAACCCAGATACTAATTTGGTAGAAATTGTTGAAATACCAGATCACCCATGGTTTGTTGGTGTGCAATATCATCCAGAATATAAAAGTACTGTAGCAAATCCGCACCCTTTATTTGTAGCATTCGTTAAAGCTGCTTTAAATAATCATAAAAGAAAAAAAGGTGCCAGTATGGCACAAAATTAAAATTGGATAGCTTTTTGTTAATTCAGTAAACTATATAAAATCAAAACTTTGTCATATTGAGCAAAGTGAAATGTCTTGTTAAAGATTCTTCATTACATTCAGAATGACATCAACTAAAATATGGAAGAAAAGAAATTAGATATTAATTCGATTATAGGTTTTGTGCTTATTTTTGGAATAATGATGTTTTGGCTATGGCAAAATAGTCCAACACCAGAAGAGTTAGAAGCTCAAGAAAAAGCAAAACAAGAACAAGTTGAAGCTGAAAAGAAAGCTAAAGAAGCAGAGCAAACTAAGGTAACTACAGCTGAAGACTATAGTGCTGCTCCAGTTTCAGATTCCCTGCAACAAATCAAATTGCAAAACAGATTAGGAGCGTTTGCATATTCAGCGACTCATGCCTCCGATAAAGAAACACTTGTAGAAAGTGATTTATTAGCTTTAAAATTCAAGAATAAAGGCGGGTATCTTTCTGAGGTTAAACTAAAGAAATTTGTAGATTTCGATTCGGTTCCAATCTATATAATTAAAGATAATAATGCCGCTTTCAATATTAACTTTGGAACAACAGATAGCAGAATCCTTAATACCAAAGATTTATATTTTGAGCCATCTGTAACTAAAAATGGTGATGTTACTGTAGTGTCAATGAAACTTAAGGTGTCTGAATCTAAATTTTTAGAATACCGTTATGAGTTGAAGCAGGGAGATTATATGATGAATTTCACCATTCGCTCTCAAGGATTAAGCGATGTAATTAACAGCTCGCAGGCAATAAATTTAGATTGGAATTTAAAAACGTATCGTCATGCAAAAAGTATTTCTTATGAAAACAGATATACCGAAATTGTTTTTGAGTACGAAGGCGGGAAAGATGATTATTTGGGGCAGCAAGAAAGCACCGAAGATACAGCAGAAGATGTAAGTTACGTAGCATTTAAGCAGCATTTTTTTACATCTGTATTATTAGCTGATGCTCCATTTAAAACGGGAAAATTTACATCTCAAAATTTAGTTCAGGACGAAGAAATAGATACAGTTTATACCAAAGCGTTTACCACAACATTACCTTTAGAGCTTGCCGGTGGCGAAATAAACAAAACCATGGATTGGTATTATGGTCCGAGTGATTATAAAGTATTAAATAGTTATGATAGAAATTTAGATGAAATAGTACCATTAGGATGGGGTATATTTGGATGGATCAACCGTTATCTTTTTATTCCTTTATTCGGACTTTTAGGAAGTTTTTTACCTTATGGAATAGCTATTATAGTTATGACGATATTAATAAAACTATTAATGTCTTTTGTACAGTATAAGCAGTTTTTATCCCAAGCAAAATTAAAAATATTAAAACCGGAATTGGATGCTATTCGCGAGAAGCATAAAAACAATAAAGCTAAAGCACAACAAGAAACTTTAGCATTACAAACCAAAGCAGGAGCAAGTCCAATGGCAGGCTGTATGCCAGCGTTAATACAATTACCAGTGTTTTATGCGCTGTTCCAGTTTTTTCCATCGGCATTCGATTTACGTCAAAAAAGCTTCCTTTGGGTAAAAGATTTATCATCATATGATACTATTGCAGAATTACCATTTCATATTCCGTTTTATGGAGACCATGTAAGTTTATTTCCAATATTAGCATCAATTGCTATTTTCTTTTACATGCGTTTAACAACAGGGCAGCAAGTAGCATCGCAACCTACACAGGAAGGGATGCCAGATATGAGCAAAATGATGAAGTATATGATGTACTTCTCCCCAATTATGATGTTGTTTTTCTTTAATAATTATGCTTCCGGATTAAGTTTGTATTATTTTATTTCTAACTTAATTAGTATCGGTATTATATTAGTAATCAAGAATTATATTCTAGATGAAGATAAAATTCATGCACAAATTCAAGAGAATAAAAAGAAGCCTAAAAAACAAAGCCGTTTTCAGAAAAAAATGGCTGAAATGATGGAACAGGCTGAAAAACAAAAACAAGCTCAACAAAGGCGGAAATAATAAAAAAACTTATCACCTTGAGCATAATTTAAAGGGATAAGATTAAAGTATAAAAAGCTGTCAATTATTTTGGCAGCTTTTTTGCATAATACAATTTGAAAATGATATTTTCGTTTTGTATTCATATTTATAACAAAAATAGTATTGCCTAATAATTTAGTATTTAATCTATGAAATTTATATACTGCAACATCCTTTTATTGATAAGCTCATTTGCTTTTGCTCAAAGTATTAATCAATTTGATTCTAATGGTAAGCGTCATGGTATTTGGAAAAAAACATTTGAAGGGACTAATGTTTTAAGATATGAAGGCGAATTTTTACACGGTAAAGAGATAGGGTTATTTAAGTTTTATAAAAACATAAAAAAGAAAGCGGTTTTAACAGCAACAAAACAATTTAATACAACCAATAACATAGCTTATGTTACCTTTTTATCTTCCAAAGGAAAGCTAATAAGCGAAGGCGAAATGGATGGGAAAAAGTATATAGGTGAATGGAAATATTATCAAAAAAGGAATGATAATTTACTAACTTTAGAGCATTATAATACTAAAGGCGTATTAGATGGAGAGCGCTTTGTATATTATGAAAATGGACAGGTTGCTGAAAAACAACTTTATAAAAATGGAAAGTTGGAAGGGAGCTCAATTTGGTATTCTGAGAAAAATGTGGTTTTAAAAGAATTTTTTTATGAGGATGGAGAACTAAACGGAGCTTCAAAATATTACAATCCAAAAGGAGAGTTAATTACAGAGGGGCAGTATAAAAGAGGGAAAAAGCATGGTATTTGGAAATACTATGAGAATGGGAAATTAATAGATGAAAAGGATTTTACTTATAAGCCCAAGTACATTAAAGGTAAGCAGTAAAAAAAGACTGCCTTTTCAAGCAGTCTCCTCTTTTTCATAGACAAGTTTTTTCCTGTCTACAATCTACCAATCAAATAAACAAACCAAATTATATTTAATTTTATGTATGATGGAACGCAACTTTAAAGATCGTTTTTGGTTATACAATTTTTTTAATCTCACATCAACAGCGGTAATGTTTATAATTGTATGCATCTATTAAAGTTGCTTGTTTGTCCATCATTTATAGCGCTGTTATTTTATAATTAATTACCAGGAAGTAAAACTTTGTTTACTACATGTATTACTCCATTACCGGCTTGTACATCTACGGCTACTATTCCTACATCTGTATTTCCTGCACCATCAGTTATGTCTCCAATGTTATCGCCTGTTCCTGGCAATGTAACAGTTATATTGTCGCCTTGTAAACTGGCTGCAACCGTATTGCCATTTGGTGTTAAATCAGATGAGGTCACATTATTATCGCCAATAACATGGTGCAATAATACTTGAGTTAAAGCGGCCTCTTCCGGGATACTCGCTAAAGCATCAAAAGCGGCATTAGTTGGTGCAAAAACTGTAAAATTAGGATTGATACCATCACTGTTCATGCCTTCAGTTCTTGATAAAACTGCAGGGAAATCAGTAGCCGGAGTTAGCGTAGTTAAAGCTGTAACTAGTGTTGAAAAATTTGGATCAGCTAAAGCAAAAGTTACTACTGTAGGAATGTCTATTACAGCATCAACAGCATGTATTATACCATTGCTAGCTACAACATCAGCTTTTGCTACAGTAGATACACCATTAAATTTAACACCTTCAGAGGTATTATAATAGATGCTCAAATTATTCATGCCAGGGCCGGTAGCAACAGTGTTTGTATACCCTGCACCAGCAGTAGTTAGATCTGTAGACATGGTTACACCACTTAAAACATGGTTTAGTAATATATTTGATAGGGCATCAGTAGGAACATTAGCTAAAGGGGTTCCATTTAAAAATGTTGTAAAGGCTGCATCGTCTGGAGCAAGTACTGTAAAAGGACCCTCTCCGCTTAATACATTCACTAAATCACCATCTGCAGCTCCTAAAGCAGCAACAAGATTACTAAAGCTTGAATTTGCTAGAGCATGATCTACTACAGTTGGTAAGCCTATTACTTTATCAACGATATGAATTACACCATTTGTAACTTCAATATCTGGCATTGATACAGTAGATATACCATTGAATTTTACACCATTAGATGTGTCATAATATATACTCATTTTATTATCTCCGGCCCCATTAGCCATTGTTGATGTGTAGCCAGAACCCGCTGAAGTTAAATCTGTAGACATCACTTTTCCATCGATTACATGATTTAAAAGAACTTGTGCTAAAACATCTGTAGGCACATCCCCTAAGCTGGCAAAGTTATTGTCGGCTAAGAATGTAGTAAATGCATCATTTGTTGGTGCCAATACAGTAAAAGGACCACTGCCAGATAGTACGCTAACAAGATCGCCATCGGCGGCTTGTAATGCAGCTACAAGGCTACTTAAATCCGGAGTGTTTAAAGCTTTACTTACAATGTTTTCTGGTAGCTTTGGTAACACAACCTTGTCTATTACATGTATAACGCCATTAGCAGCTTGAACATCTGTAACAATTATGTTACTCATTCTTCCATTAGCATCTGTTAAAGTTGCTCCACCTGTAACGTTAGCAGTTATTTCTCCTCCTAATGTTGCAATTGGCATATCATCAGTTAAAACAGATGCAAGTACATTTGCTCCTGCCACTGCATGCAAATCTAAAGTGGCTTTAAGTGTTGGTTCATCAATATCATCTAAAGAAGCCACTTCCAGCTCTGTTAGCAAACTTACAAAGGCATCGTTTGTTGGTGCAAAAACTGTAAATGGAGCTGGTGCAGTCCCGTTTGGTGTAGATAAGGTAGTTACATAATCAAATGTTAAATCGGTTCTTGTTAATGCCGATACCAAAATTGAAAAAGTATCATCAGCTAAAGCAAAATCTACTACACTTGGTAAACCAATAACCCCATCTACTATATGTATAATACCATTTGTAGCATTAATATCTGGTTTAGTAACATCTGAGACCCCATTTAAATTTACGCCAGAAGCAGTATTTATGTATATACTTAAGTTATTTTCAGTAGAGGCTTCTGTAGCTAAGGTTTTTCCATAACCTGTAGTTAAATCTGTAGATGCTAATTCGCCTGAAATAACATGATTTAAAAGCACTTGCTTTAACACTTCTTCAGGGACATCTTCTAAACTGGCAAAGTTATTATCTGTTAAAAAGCTTGTAAAAGCGGCATTTGTAGGTGCAAATACTGTAAACTGTCCACTCCCATTTAACGTTTCTACTAGACCTGCACGTTGTAACGCAGCTACTAGACTACTTAATTCTGGAGTTGCAATTGCTAATTCTGCAATCGTTTCTGGTTGCTGAATTACAACTTGGTCATCGTCATTACTACAGGAGAATGATAATACCATTACCAATGTTAGTAGTAACCCTTTTTTTAATGCTGTTAATGTTTTCATTTTTTTGTGATTTAATTATTGTTCAACAAATTTAATAAAAAGTTAAACAAAAAAACAAATTTTGTTCAATCTTTTTTTAAAAAAAATAAACAAAATAATGTTTATTGAGGTTTTACAGACGTTTTAAAACGCTTTAAATTTCTTTATTTATGCTTATCTTTGTACCCAATTTTTAATTATGAAACGAGTAATAATAGGACTTTCAGGGGGGGTGGATTCTAGTGTTGCGGCTTATTTATTAAAGCAGCAAGGCTATGAGGTTATAGGTTTATTTATGAAGAACTGGCATGACGACTCTGTAACTATTTCCAATGAATGTCCGTGGTTAGATGATAGTAACGATGCTATGTTGGTTGCCGAAAAATTAGGAATTCCGTTTCAAACTGTAGATTTGAGTGAACAATATAAAGCGCGTATTGTGGATTATATGTTCAACGAATATGAAAAAGGCAGAACACCAAACCCAGATGTACTTTGTAATAGAGAAATTAAGTTTGATGTTTTTATGAAGATCGCTTTAGATCTTGGTGCAGATTATGTAGCTACTGGTCACTATTGCAAAAAAGGAACTATTATAAAGGACGGTAAAACGGTCTATCAATTACTAGCTGGTACTGATGATAATAAGGATCAGTCATATTTTTTATGTCAATTATCTCAAGAGCAATTGGCAAAATCGTTATTTCCTATTGGTGAGCTAACTAAGCCAGAAGTAAGAGATATCGCTGTTCAATTAAATTTAGTTACAGCAGAGAAAAAGGATTCTCAAGGCTTGTGTTTTATAGGTAAAGTAAAACTACCAGATTTTCTACAGCAGCAATTAAAACCTAAAGAAGGTGTAATTGTTGAAGTGCCTAAAGAACAGGAGATTTTTAATGAATCGACCCCAGAATTTCAATCTGAAGAAGACAAACTGAAATATTTATCTAGAAAAATTGATTATAAAATAGATGATGGTAAAATTGTTGGTAAACATCAAGGAGCACATTATTTCACTAAAGGGCAGCGTAAAGGGCTAGCAGTTGGCGGTACCGCAGAACCTTTATTTGTAATTGATACCGATGTAAATGAGAACGTGATTTATACAGGGCAAGGGAAAGAACACCCTGGTCTGTATAAAAAAGCACTCTTTGTTAATAATGAAGAGCTGCATTGGATTCGTGAAGACTTAGCTTTAAAAATTGACGAAACGATGCAGGTTAATGCCAGAATACGTTATCGTCAACCCCTTCAAAAAGCAACTTTGCATAAAGTAGATCGTGGTTTATATGTAGAGTTTGAAGCATTTCAATCTGCAATTACCGAAGGGCAATTTGTAGCTTGGTATATAAATGATGAATTGATTGGTTCTGGAGTAATTTCGTAACTTGCCCATAAAACTTAATTTATGGTAAAGAAATTATTAATTTTTAGTTTCCTAAGTTTTCATTTTTTTTCATTTGCTCAACAAGATGCCTGGGTATATTTAACCGATAAATTAAACGTGGCAAATTCTATTGCTAACCCAACCACTATTCTTACACAAAAAGCTATAGATAGGAAGACTAAACATAGTATAGCAATTGATGCCAGAGATGTACCTGTTAACGAATCTTATATTACTCAGTTAAAAAATGCAACTGGTATTACTGTACTGGCAAAGTCTAAATGGTTTAATGCAGTACATGTTAGAGGAAGTGAAACCAATATAAATAATTTACTCACTAATCCCTCATTAACATTTATAGATTACATTGATTTTGCTGATAAAAATTTAAATACCACTAAAGCTGCTAAAGAAAAAGTAGCATTTAAAGGAAAAGATAAATTTGAAGTTGAAAAAGCGTTTGTAGACTTTACATATGCTAATACACAAAATCAAGTTGAAATGATTCATACCGATGATTTGCATCTTGCAGATTATACAGGCGAAGGTGTTACGATTGCTGTACTGGATGCAGGATTTATAAATGTAAATACTATGGGAGCTTTTCAGCGTATTAGAGGGGCCGGAGACTTATTAGGGGGTTATGATTTTGTAAACCGAAATCCAGATGTATATGCCAATACTTCCAGTTTACATGGTACACAGGTTTTAAGTACTATGGCAGGTTATATTTTGAATAGTTATGTGGGCACCGCACCAGATGCATCGTATTATTTGTTTATAACCGAGGATAGTAACGACGAAAATCCTGTTGAAGAAAGTTACTGGGTTGAAGCTGTAGAGCGTGCCGATAGCTTAGGTGTTGATTTAATAAATACCTCATTGGGATATAAAGACTATACTCCAAATTATCCAAACTATAGCTATAGTTCAGCCGATATGAACGGAAGTACTGCATTTATTACCAAAGGAGCGAATATAGCTTTCGAAAAAGGGTTGTTATTGGTCAATTCTGCTGGTAATGAAGGAAATGCTGGTGTTAATGCCCCTGCAGATTCTCAATATGTGTTATCGGTAGGTGCGGTAAATTCATTAGGGAATTATGCATCATTTAGTTCTGTGGGGAGTGCTTTTCAACCCTCACAAAAGCCAGATGTTGTAGCCCGAGGTCAAGCGGCATCAGTAATAAATCCAGATAACTCTATAGGTAGTAACGACGGCACATCATTTAGCTCTCCTATTTTGGCAGGAGGTATAGCGTGTTTAATGCAGGCCTTACCAAATAAAACTAATGCTGAAATTATGCAGTTGGTTCGCGAATCCGGATCTCAATTCAGTACTCCAGACTACCAATTAGGGTACGGTATCCCTAATTTAATGACTGCACTTAATACGGCATTATCCATTGATGATTTTGAAAAAACCGGTGTTATATCAATTTATCCCAATCCTGCTAAAGCCTTTGTTTATGTTAAAGCGCCTTTACATGACAATAAATTAACTATAACCTTTTTCAATGTTTTAGGTAAGCAGGTTTTACAGCGTTCAATACATGCCAATAATAATCAGATTGATGTCTCATCACTATCAAAAGGGATTTACATTATTAATGTAAAAACCAAAAATAGATCAAGATCTTTTAAATTTATTAAGAATTAGATGCCAAATAGAATTACTGAATTATTCAATATAAAATATCCTATTATTCAAGCAGGAATGATATGGAACAGTGGGTGGAAATTAGCTTCAGCTTCAAGCAATGCAGGAGTTTTAGGGCTTATTGGAGCCGGGAGTATGTATCCTGATGTATTACGTGAGCATATAAAAAAATGTAAACGAGCAACCAGCAAACCTTTTGGTATTAATGTGCCTATGTTATACCCTAACATTCAGGAAATTATGGATATTATTGTTGAAGAAGATGTGCGTATTGTATTTACATCGGCTGGAAATCCAAAAACCTGGACCTCCTGGTTACAAGATAAAGGCATTATCGTTGTGCACGTAGTAAGTAGTGTAAAATTTGCCTTAAAAGCTCAAGAGGCTGGAGTAGATGCTATCGTGGCCGAAGGATTTGAAGCCGGAGGGCACAACGGAAGGGATGAGACCACAACACTTACTTTAATTCCAATGGTAAAAGAACAAATAAAAATACCATTAATTGCAGCAGGAGGTATTGCCACAGGAAAAGCAATGCTGGCAACAATGGTTTTAGGAGCAGATGGCGTACAAGTTGGGAGTCGGTTTGTGGCTAGTGAAGAAAGTTCAGCACATAAAGATTTTAAACAAGTGGTTGTTGATGCTAAAGAAGGAGATACCCAATTAACACTAAAAGAGTTGGCACCAGTACGTTTAGTTAAAAATAAGTTTTATAACGAGCTTCAGGAACTATATAAAAAGGCACCAACACCTGAACAATTAAAGACATTGTTAGGAAGAGCCCGAGCAAAACGCGGTATGTTTGAGGGAGATTTAGACGAAGGCGAGTTAGAAATAGGACAAATTGCAGGATTAATTCATGATGTAAAACCAGTAGCTCAAATTGTTGAAGATATGGTAAAAGAGTTTGAAGTAGCTAAAAAAGAAGTATCTAACTTATAAATAATTTAAAGATGAAAAACATATTGTTATTATTGATTGCCATTCTGCCATTTAATACTCAATTACTGAATGCTGAAGTAAAATTACCAGCTATAGTGTCATCTAACATGGTTTTACAAAGAAATACAACGGTAGTTCTTTGGGGGTGGGCTAACCCTAATGAAAGTATTACTATTGAAACATCGTGGACAGATAAGATGTTGGATTTTAAAGCAGATGAAAATGGAGACTGGAAGATAGAAGTAAAAACAACAAATAGTAAAAAGCAACAAATCATAAAAATTAAAAGTAATGAGTCTAATATAATTTTAGATAACATACTATTTGGAGAAGTCTGGTTGTGCTCAGGGCAATCTAATATGCAACAATCATTAGCTGGTTATAATGGCCAACCAACATTTGGTTCTGTTCTTGCTACTGCAAATTCTGATAATCCAAATTTGCGTTTATTTACGGTAAACCGTGTAGGTTCTAAAACACCTTTCAAAGATGTTGAAGATTACACAGGTTGGCAACAAGCTTCACCGGCTAATGTTCTTGGGTTTAGTGCCGTTGCTTATTTTTTTGGAGAACAGTTGCAGAAGATTTTAGATGTTCCTGTTGGAATGATTCACACATCTTGGGGTGGAAGTAAGGTAGAAGCTTGGATGAGTAAAGAGATGATAAGTAAGTATCAAGCAGTTAACCTTGATGATGTAGATATAACTAAAAGAACTAACCATATTCCAACGGCCTTGTATAATGCCATGATTAACCCTCTAATCCCTTATACAATTAAAGGGGCCTTATGGTACCAGGGGGAAAGTAACAGAAGCGATCCTAAAGCATATAAAATACTCTTTCCTGCAATGGTTAAAGATTGGAGAAGTAAATGGAATATCGGAGATTTTCCTTTTTATTTTGTACAAATAGCACCATTTATTTATGGGGGAAATGATAAGTTTTCAGAAAAAGAAAACAGTGCTTTTATTCGCGAAGTGCAAATGCAATGTGCAGAAATAATTCCAAATTCTGGTATTGCCATTGCAATGGATATTGGAGAACAGTTTTGCATTCATCCAGCAAAAAAGAAGGAAGTTGCTGATAGATTATTATTTAATGCATTAAATAAAACTTATGGATTCAATACGATTGACTATGCTGGTCCAGTATTTGATTCAAAAGCAGAAAAAGATGGTGGACTTATTTTAAAGTTTAAAAATTCAGAAGGTGGTTTGTATGCTTTTAATGGCTTAAAAGGATTTGAGATTGCTGGAGAAGATAGAGTGTTTTATCCAGCAGAAGCAAAAATTGTTAATGGAAAACATGTATTTGTAAAGAGTGAGAAGGTTTTATTCCCAATAGCAGTGAGATATGCATGGCGCAATTGGAGTATAGGCAGCTTATTTGATACAAGCATTTTACCGGCACCTTCTTTTAGGACTGATAATTGGGAAGATGCAACACATTTTAAAGAATGAAAACAGCTGCTATAATTAGTCTTAAATAATTATATGTTTTTTAAAGCAACCTGATATAACTTACTCGATCCATTATCAGATTTATTAAATTCACTTAAGAGTTCGTTAATTGTTAAAGGCTTTTCAAACTCTGTTTTGGTATTATCTAATTTACTAGTAAAATAAAGTGTATTCGTTTTTACATCAACATATGGACAATAATCCATTTTCGTTGAATTTATTTTGTGACCTAAGTTTTTAGCTTCCGACCAACCCGCTTCAGTATTATAGCTAATATATAAGTCGCCGCTGCCTAAACCATCTGCTCTGTTATAACAACCATAGATTAAATAAGATTCATCTGGTGCAATAAACGCATTGTATTCATAGCCTTCAGAGTTAATAACATGAGGTAATACCACAGGTTCGGTTAAGTGACCATTAATATTTTTACTCACATAAATGTCGTCTTTTCGCTTTAATTCGGGGTTATCTCGTGTAAAATAAAAATTGCCGTTCTTTGAAATAGAGGGATAAAATTCACCATGCTCCGT
This sequence comes from Wocania sp., assembly GCA_965224845.1. Taxonomy (GTDB): domain Bacteria; phylum Bacteroidota; class Bacteroidia; order Flavobacteriales; family Flavobacteriaceae; genus Wocania_A. Next base: position 86,937 of record CBDDAJ010000024.1, on the reverse strand, counting down.
ATTTATTGGACTTCCCATGTTTATAGGTTTAGACCAGGCACTTTTTAAATCCTTTCGTTTAACAAACCAAATATCAAAATCTTTAGGTTTTTTTGTAGAACGATCTAAAGGTCTTGTAGATACAAAATAAAGCTTTAATCCGTCATGAGAGAAAAAAGGTTCTAAATCGAAAAATTGACCAGAAAATGATGCAATTTTTGGACGACTCCATTTTCCGTTTTCTTTTACCAAAGTAATAATGACAGAAATATTACCCATTACACTTTGAGCAGAGAACATAGCTTCATCCCCATTTGGGGAAATTGCAATATCTCTTACGTTAGGAAACTGTTTTGTAATATTTTCTAAAAACGGAGTAACAATTTGTTGAGAAAAACTAAAAAATATATTAAATGAGAATAGAAATAATAATACCAGCTTCATAAAATTAAGGATTTATCACAAGGTACTAAAAGCAATGATTGAAAATTCTAAATGTAATGTTAAAAGAACTTTAGATATAAATATAAAAGGAGGAAATAAATTTCCTCCTTAAATATTGAAACTTGTAAGCTGTATTAATTTTTAATCCCTATAAAATAAAAAGCTAAATGTTTCTAAAATGCTATTTCTTAGTGAGATTGCTTTTAAAGCATGGCGAATGTATGAAAATGCTTCAATAAAATAATGAAAAGTTATATTGAGTTATTAACATTTAAAAAAATATTACAAAATTGGTAAACAAGATGCATAAGTTTACTTTTGCATCATGCAAATTAAAGACTATACTAAAGAGTTTAAATACAATTGGCAACTGGCAGCTCCGGTAATGTTAGGGATGTTAGGGCATACCTTTGTAAGTTTTATTGATAATATTATGGTTGGACAGTTAGGAACTGCCGAATTAGCTGCAGTTTCTTTAGGGAATAGCTTTATGTTTATAGCCATGTCTTTAGGGATTGGGTTTTCTACAGCAATAACACCTTTAGTAGCCGAAGCAGATGCCGAAAATAACTTTACCAATGGCAAGTCATCTTTTAAACACGGTTTGTTCTTATGCACTGTTTTGGGGATATTATTATTTTTAGTAGTGTTTTTTGCTAAACCGCTGATGTATTTTATGAAACAGCCTGTTGAGGTTGTAGAATTAGCCATCCCTTATTTAGATTTAGTAGCATTTTCGTTAATTCCATTAATAGTTTTTCAGGCATTTAAACAATTTAGTGATGGGCTATCTATGACTAAGTACCCTATGTATGCTACTGTTTTAGCTAATGTTATAAACGTACTTTTAAATTATATATTGATTTTTGGAAAGTTTGGGTTTCCTGAGCTTGGTATTGTTGGTGCTGCCTACGGTACATTAATATCCCGGTTCATAATGGTTTGGTATTTATGGCTCTTATTAAAGGGTAAAGAAAAATCGAAAGCCTTTGTAACTAACATAAAGTTTTTTGTGCTTAACAAATTGATGCTTAAAAAAATTATAAACTTAGGTGCCCCAAGTGCCATGCAAATGTTTTTTGAAGTTGCCATATTTACTGCAGCAATTTGGCTAAGTGGTTTATTGGGCAAAAACCCGCAAGCTGCTAATCAAATTGCATTAAACTTGTCTTCAATGACGTTTATGGTAGCTATGGGGCTAAGTGTAGCCTCTATGATAAGAGTTGGAAATCAAAAAGGGCTAAAAAAGTATTTTGAGTTACGCCGTATTGCATTCTCTTTATTTTTTATGGGAACTATATTTGCTGTAGGATTTGCTATTATTTTCTTTGCATTTCATAATCATTTACCAAAGTTGTATGTAGACTTTGATGATGCAAAAAATCTAACAGATAATACTGAAGTAGTTTTAATAGCATCAAAACTATTAATAGCCGCAGCGATTTTTCAAATTAGCGATAGTATTCAAGTGCTCGTTTTAGGGGCTTTACGTGGATTACAGGATGTTAAAATACCAACAATTATTACATTTATATCCTATTGGTTGGTTGGTTTTCCAATAAGTTGGTTTTTTGGAAAAGAAGATGCTTACGGTAGCTTTGGTATTTGGTTGGGTTTACTTGCTGGATTAACTACTGCAGCTATTTTATTATATATTAGATTTAATTATTTGACTAAAAAGTTAATTGAAGCTGAAAGTATTTAAAGTGTAATGACATATTTAAAGTAAAAAAGTTAATTTTGACTAACAACTAATAACTAACAAATGACACTTCCGAAATTTATACTTGGTGATAATACAGATTATCCAAATGCTATTTTTGTTATTCATACCGAATTCCCAAGATTTATAATTAACCTTGAAGATGATGAAGTGGAATGGTTTGAAGATTTTGATGCTGAAGACCAAAAAGAATTAGAAACTGAAACTGAAAATGCTATAAAATTAGCTACAGAGTTTTATGATAATGAAGTTGCTAAATATGAAGATTAAAACAGAATATTCTAAATGATAGATCAACTTTTAAATTACGATACCGAGCTATTTTTATTTTTAAACAATTTAGGTTCTTCAACATGGGATACTTTATGGTTAATTATAACAGATAAATTAACATTTATTCCATTATATGCATTGTTATTGTTTTTATTGTATAAAAAATTTGGTACTAAATCGCTTTTAATTTTTGTTGTGGTTGTAGCCTTAATGATAACATTTACCGATCAAATTACTAATATTTTTAAGCGTGGTTTTGAGAGACCAAGACCTTGTGGAGAAGAGGGCTTAATAAATCAAATGCGTTTTATTGCGGTGCGTTGTGGCAAGTACGGTTTTTTTTCTGGGCATTCATCCAACTCAATGGCAGCTGCAGTTTTTGCAGGTTTAATGCTTAAACCATATTATAAATACCTCATTTTTATTTTACTATTTTGGAGTGCTGTTGTGGCATATAGCAGAATTTATGTAGGAGTACATTACCCTCTAGATATTGTTTGCGGATTAACTTTTGGAGCTATTTCGGGATTTATATTCTATAAACTGGCTAAGTATCTTTTAAATAGATATATAAAACCTTAGTGAACAAGATTTAACAAATAGTAAGCGGCTGCAAAAGGTGTTGTTTTATTGTTCTCTATTAAATGCAATTGGGTGGCCAATTCTTTTTTAATATCCGGTCTGTTAAAAAAATCTGATTTTAATTGTTCTTCAATAGTTTGAATGAGCCAAAATTTATTTTGTTCTTTTCTTTTATTACTAAAATAATTATTTTGAGTAGTGATAGCAATATACTCTTGTACAATGTTCCATATCGTATCAATGCCCTTGTTTTGAGTAGCACTACATAAGGTTACTTTTGGATGCCAATCTGAATCTTTAGTAGGGTAGAGATGAAGTGCTCTATTAAATTCTACTTTAGCAAGTTTTGCACGTTTTAAATTATCGCCATCAGCTTTGTTAATTGCAATAGCATCTGCCATTTCAATGATACCTCGTTTAATGCCCTGTAGCTCATCGCCAGCACCTGCTAATTTTAATAATAAAAAGAAATCTACCATACTGTGTACAGTTGTTTCGCTTTGTCCAACACCAACAGTTTCAATAATAATAATATCAAAACCAGCGGCTTCACATAAAATAATACTTTCTCGTGTTTTTCTTGCTACACCACCAAGTGATTTCCCAGAGGCAGACGGACGGATATATGCGTTCTCATCTTTTACAAGTTCTTCCATTCTGGTTTTATCTCCCAGAATACTGCCTTTAGTTAATGAACTACTTGGGTCTATAGCCAAAACAGCAACGCGTTTACCGGCATGCGTTAGGTGTTTACCAAAGGTTTCTATAAAGGTACTTTTTCCAACACCAGGGACTCCTGTAATACCTATTCTTATAGACTTATTAGCATGCGGTAAGCATTGTTTTATGATACTATTTGCAATATCTAAATGGTCTGCATTTTTGCTTTCTACTAAAGTAATGGCTCTACTTAAAGCTGTCGTATCTTTTTTTAATATAGAGGCAACTAAAGTTTTTGGATTAATCTTAGCATTTCGTTTCTTTTTTATGTTTTTAATAGAAAGGCTATTAGTAATTTCTGATTGAGAAACCCCTTCATTTTCTTTTAAAGCCGATTTTTTTTCTTTTGCCACGTAATGCTACTATTTAAAAAACTATTTAAGTGGAACAGCCACTTTTGTGTCATCCCAAGCCATAGTTAAAAACAGGTTGTCTGTCGAGTTATCAAAAGCTATAGTAAACTGTTCTACCGTTGTATTTAATTTTTCAACTGGAATATCAACATTTAAAACATCATAATTGGGGTCCCAGTATGGTATCATTTCGTTAGTAACTCCCCAGGGATATTGTTTAGAATTAAATATTACTGTCCAAACACTATCTTTTGGTACGGTCCAAAGCGTGTACTTCCCTTTTGGTAAAGGCATTCCATTGACATCAAGCGTTTGGTTTGGTTTCAAAGGTTGTCGCTTCGTTAGCTCCGGTTCGCCATACTTGATTAAATGGGACCAGGGCTCCAAAATTTCACGATCTTTCTTAAACGGCCTATTATAAAACACTTCAAGCTTTAAATCGTTTAATTTAAATTCTACAGTGTCTTTAGGGCTTAATCGAGGAGCAAAAATATTTTCAACAAAAAAAGAATATAAAAATAAGCCTAAGGCTACAAATGATAGTAGGAATAAAACGCGTTTTAAAAAAGTGTTCATAAAAAGGAATTTATTAGGAGATAAAGATACTTTAAAAAGTAATAATTAATAAAATTGAAACGCACATTTATTTAGCTTTGTTGTACAGTTGTTTTTCCATAGAGATGTGAGACAGGAAATAATAAGCTAATAAGAAGAGAAATGATGATTAAAATGTACTTTGCATTGGAAAACAAACCTGTGTTAGGGATAGTAGCGATATCCTTTTTTGTGGTACGAAAAAAAATATAGCGTATAGCCCGACCTGTCACATTGAGCATAGCCGAAATACAAGGGAATGTGCAGATATTTATTGTTTTTGAAAAAAATATTCAATTTTTTGCAACACAGCATTTTTTTTGTCGTCTTTTAAAATGAACTAACTTAAACCAAAAGTAAAATAAGCATGTTTCAAGTTGACATTATTGAACAATGTAAACAAAACAATCGCAAAGCACAATTGCAGTTATACAACCAGTACTGCGACGGGATGTATATTGTTGCCAACCGATTTTTAAAAGATGCTAATGATGCCGAAGATGTGGTACAGGAAGCCTTTATAAAAGCGTTTTCTAAACTGCATCAATATAAAGCAGAAGTTACTTTTGGTGCCTGGTTAAAACGTATTGTTATTAATAAAAGTATCGATTTCTTAAAGTCTAAAAAGCAACGGCTTGTTGAATTGGACGAGGTGCACCTAAAAGTGATTGATACTGAAGATGATGACAAATGGTTGGTAGAAGATGCTATTACATTAAGCGATGTAAAAAGCGCTATTAATAATTTACCAGATAAATATCAATATGTGGTGATGCTGTATTTAATTGAAGGTTATGATCATCAGGAAATTTCAGAAATTTTAAACATTTCTCAAGTCGCATCACGTACACAATTATCTAGAGGTAAAACAAAATTGCAAGAACTGTTAAGGCACTTAAAAAAAATGGCACGAGATATTAGAGAATTATTTAAGGATGATAAGGTGTCAAACGAAAAGATGCCAAAAAATCATCAAGATAGATTTCTTGAAAAACTAGAAAAGGCATTGCCAGAAAAGCGAAATTCTAAATTCCATTGGATGCAAATAGCGGCTAGCGCCGTGCTGCTTTTAGGGTTGAGTTTTGGAGCGTACCATTATTTTCAGCCAGAAAAACCTATTGAAGTTGCCACAACTAAAACACTAGGAGATGTGTCGCCAGGTTTAAAAAAGGTTGAAGATTATTATTTAGCAAGTATAAATCTAGAGTTATCTAAAAATAGAATATACACCAGAAACTAAAGATGTTTTTGATGGGTATTTAGTACAGCTAGATGAACTTGATAAGGAATACAAACGCTTATCGTTAGAATTAACCGAATCTGGACCAAGTGAATTAACAGTAAATGCATTAATTGATAATTTAAAATTTCGTTTAAACCTTTTATATCGCTTACGATCGCAATTAAAAGAGTTAAACACTTCTGAAGATAATCTCGAAGAAGAAAAACAATCCATCTAAAAATCAAAAAATGAACAAGACAATTATAAAGTTAAAGTTAGCGGTTTTAGCGGTTTTAATGTCGAGCGGTTTATTTGCTCAACAAAAGCTTGCTAAAGTATCACAGACTATTAAAGTAGATAAAGATGTTACCATTGATTTGAATACGAGTCATTGTAATATCGTATTCGATACCTGGAATAAAGGAAGCATAGAGATTGAAGCCTATATTGAAAGGAGAAGAATTAACTCAGGAAGAGCTGCAGGAAGCTTTAAAAGACTGGGATGTAAATATTGAAGGCTCTCAAGATATGGTTTCTATATCTACAAGAGGAAATTCGCCTTCGGTTTGGGCATATACTACTCATGGTGATGACGAAGCTGTACATGCTGTATTAGAAGAATTAAAGTTTGAATTGGCAGATTTGCCAGAAATGGATATTGATTTTCATTTTGAAATGCCCGAAATGCCCGAAATGCCCGAAATGCCGGAGATGCCTAAGATGCCGGAATTACCTGATTTGCCAGAAGGTGTTAATAAAATTAAGTTCGATTATAAGGCTTATAAAAGAGATGGTGAAAAGTATTTAGAAAAGTGGTCTAAAAATTTTGAATCGAAATACGGTGATGATTATGCTAAAAAAATGGAAGCCTGGGGTGAAAAATTTGGGAAAGAATGGGGAGAGAAATATGGTAAGCAAATGGAAGCTTGGGCAAAAAAGTATGAAGGCAAATGGAATAATGAAGCATATGCTAAAAAAATGGAAGCCTGGGGCAAACGTTTTGCTGAACGAATGGAAAATGAAGCAGAGCGAATGGAAGCACAGGCAGAACGATTGGCAGAAGTACAAAAAGCACGTGCTAAAGAACAAGCAAGAGTATATAAGGCAAGAGCTAAAGAGCGTGCAGAGGTAGCTAAAAAGGCGTGCCAAAGAACGCAAGAAACTATCAAACGAACGACGTGTTTTAATTGAAAAATTGGTTAATAGAAAATCAAATTCTAAGGTTAAAAAAACCATTAAAATTAAAATGCCAAAAGGCGCTAAGTTAAAAGTTAATGTAAGGCATGGAGAAATAGAATTTGCGGCTAACATTGATAACTTAAAAGCAGAATTATCACATACTAAATTTACAGCACATAGCATTAATGGAAGCAGAACTTCCATTAATGCTTCCTATTCACCGGTTTATGTTACCCACTGGAATTTAGGAGAGTTAAATTTGAAATATGTTGAAAATGCTGAGTTAAATAATGTAAAGCAAATGGTTTTAAACTCTAATTCATCAAATATTGAAATACAAAATCTAATAGGCAGTGCTATTATTGATGGAAGTATTGGCGATCTTAAAATTTTAAAAATTGATGACGCCTTTGATAATTTAAATGTAATTCTTCAAAATAGTGATGCTGTTATAACACTTCCAGAAGTTAATTATAATTTGCAGTATAAAGGCACGCGTACACGTTTTTAAGCACCCAGATAAACCAAATGACCATAACATTTCGTCATTCACAACTAATAACCCGGATGTTATTAAAAACATTGTTGTCAATGCAAAGTACAGCAATGTGGTTATGCAGTAATTATTATGCTTCACTTATAGGGTTTCAGTTAGCTATATTGAACTGATTTGCCTTAAACTATATTTAGTTTACAATTTTAGAAAGTTCGTTTAACGGTTACGCATATGAAATGTTGCGTGTCTGTGTGCGAGGATTTTCCGAAGGAAAATCAGAAGCTAGCAAACAAAGCAACTCACATTGGTTAAGTTAAAAGTAGCAATTTTTTATATACTGTTGTAAACAGTTTTTTTATTCACACAATAGGTTGTAATCATCCACGATTTGGGATATATCATAATCCTCATATAGCTCATTATCTATATATGATAAAACATCAGGGCAGTCAGAAAAATATTTTTTTGCATAATTTTTAAATGTCCGAAGATTTAAGCCAATGCCATCATATTCATTGATTACACGAGTTGCAACGGTTTCATTTTCGCGAATCATATAAAACTCTTGATACTTTTCAATTATTTTGTTACGAAGGGGTTATTGTCAGTTGGTATTAATGAATTTCTTCCAATTTTGATTGTTCTTGCGTAAAGTTTTACTTTTCCGTTTCTGACTAATTTAAAAAATAGCCATTCTTTTTCTAGAAATTGGAATATACTCATAGTAACCAAGATTTGGATTAAATGTTGCAAAATACACCTTGTCTACTTGAGTTTCATCAATTTCTTTTTCTTTCCTTTTTTATTTTTTTATATTCAAGTTTATTTTTCGGAAAAGAAAGTAAACCATGAGTAACTTGTGGAATTTTCAATAACCCCTTAAGAGTCTCTCCATTTTTCAAAATCAATTTCCCAGGAGTCCAATCATATTGTCCATAACTTAATGAACAAATAAGGATTGAAATGATTAAAATAATTTTTTTTGACATCTTAGGTTTAAATTGTTTACAATGTTTTTAAGTATATGAATCCGTTTTAATGATTTGTATACAAGGTTAAACGAAGTTATCAATTTTCCTAACAAATTCAAGTTGGCTTTAAATAAAAAACCTGATAGAAACTATCAGGTTTTTAAACTGTATTTAGATTTCTGCTTTCACTTCAACTACGCTCAGCGTAACATGCAGGGATTTGATTAATCTTCAACCAGAACCCAATCACCCTTTGCTATTAAAGGCTCAGCTTGTTTGTATTTTAAGGTTTTGTTTTCGCCATTAATGACATGCTTAATGGTTACGCGGTCATTACGCCCTATTTTTGGTCTGATCGCGAACAATAGTTTCAACAACCTCCTGTTTGCGTTGTATGTTGCCAGCAGCCCTAGCTTTGTGCAGAGCGTTCATCCAGAGTTAGGAATCTCGTCTTTTTGGGTGTTCAGCTTTTCCTTTCTGCGTATTCTGGCACGGGCTTCCTGGATGGTATCTTGCGTTTCCTGTGGTAGTTCACCTTTAAATAAGAATGAAATCACATCTTTATTTACTTGGTCAATCATAGCTTTAAATAGCTCAAAAGCTTCGAATTTATAAATTAATAAAGGATCTTTTTGCTCATGTACTGCTAACTGAACCGATTGTTTTAACTCATCCATCTTACGTAAATGGGTTTTCCAGGCATCATCAATAATGGCAAGTGTAATATTCTTTTCAAAGTCGGTGATTAATTGTTTTCCACCAGACTCGTAAGCTTTTTCAAGATCGGTAACTACGTTTAAACTCTTTACACCATCTGTAAATGGTACAACAATACGTTTAAACTTATCGCGTTGGGTTTCGTATACATTTTTAATGACTGGAAATGCAATATCGGCATTACGAGCCATTTTTTCCTTGTAATGTATCAAAAGCAGCTTTGTATATTTTTGAAGTGATTTCTTGGGCAGAAAGTTTCCCGAATTCAGCTTCAGTAATTGGCGAACTCATAGAAAAATAACGGATCAATTCAAACTCAAAATTTTTATAGTCGTTAGCACCTTTATTGGTTTCAGCGATACCTTCCGAAGTATCAAAAATCATATTAGCTAAATCAACGCGAAGGCGTTCACCAAATAAAGCGTGATGACGACGCTTGTAAACCACCTCACGTTGGGCATTCATTACATCATCGTATTCTAATAAACGTTTACGAACACCAAAGTTGTTTTCTTCTACTTTTTTCTGGGCACGTTCAATAGATTTTGAAATCATGGAATGTTGAATCACTTCACCTTCCTTCAAGCCCATTCGGTCCATCATTTTAGCAATACGTTCGCTACCAAATAAACGCATTAAATTATCTTCTAATGAGACATAAAATTGTGAACTACCAACATCTCCCTGACGACCTGCACGACCACGCAACTGTCTGTCTACACGACGAGAATCATGGCGTTCTGTACCAACAATGGCTAAACCGCCGGCAGCTTTAACTTCATCAGATAGTTTAATATCTGTACCACGACCAGCCATATTTGTTGCAATAGTTACCTGCCCTGTTTTACCAGCCTGATCTACAATTTCGGCTTCTTTTTTATGTTGTTTCGCATTTAATACGTTATGAGAAATTTTGCGAATACTCAACATTTTACCAAGTAACTCACTAATTCTACCGATGTTGTACCAATTAAAACAGGACGGCCGCTTTAGATAATTGTGTAACTTCATCAATAACAGCATTATATTTTTCACGCTTGGTTTTATATACTAAATCTTCTCTGTCATCTCTTGCAATGGGCTTATTAGTAGGGATTTCTACCACATCCAATTTATAAATCTCCCAAAATTCGCCAGCTTCGGTTACCGCAGTACCCGTCATACCAGACAGTTTACGGTACATTCTAAAGTAATTTTGTAATGTTACTGTTGCAAAAGTTTGGGTAGCATCTTCAATTTTAACATTCTCTTTAGCTTCAATGGCCTGGTGTAATCCGTCAGAATAGCGGCGACCGTCCATAATACGACCCGTTTGCTCATCTACAATCATCACTTTATTATCCATCACCACATATTGTGTGTCTTTTTCAAATAAGGCATAAGCTTTTAAAAGTTGATTTAAAGTATGGATACGCTCAGACTTTACCCCAAACTCTTTAAACAAATCTTCTTTAAGATTAGCTTCTTCCTCAGCAGAAAGCCCTTGTTCTTCAATTTTAGCAATTTCAATGCCTATTTCCGGCATTACAAAAAAGTCTGGATTTATCTTTCCCAGAAAGGTAATCAATACCTTTATCTGTTAATTCAATTTGATTATTTTTTTCTTCAATAACATAATACAACTCCGCATCAACCTTAGGCATTTCGCGGTTGTTGTCCTGCATGTAAAAGTTCTCGGTTTTTTGAAGCAACATTTTAACACCTTCTTCAGATAAAAACTTAATAAGGGCTTTGTTTTTAGGAATACCACGGTAAACACGCAATAATTGAAAACCTCCTTCTTTAGTATCGCCTGCAGCAATTAGTTTTTTGGCTTCGGCTAAAACCCCTGTTAAATATTTACGTTGAACATTTACAATATCATCAACCTTAGGTTTTAACTCATTAAATTCGTGATGATCCCCTTTAGGAATTGGACCGGAAATAATTAACGGAGTACGGGCATCATCAACTAAAACAGAATCGACCTCATCTACAATGGCATAATGATGCGGGCGTTGTACCAAATCATCTGGCGAATGTGCCATATTATCTCGTAAATAATCGAAACCAAATTCGTTGTTGGTACCATAGGTAATATCGGCATTATAAGCTTTTTTACGCGCCTCAGAGTTGGGTTGATGATAATCAATACAGTCAACACTTAAACCGTGAAACTCAAAAATAGGAGCCATCCACGCACTATCACGCTTTGCTAAATAGTCGTTTACGGTAACCAGGTGAACACCCCTGCCAGTTAGTGCATTTAAATACACAGGCAGTGTGGCAACCAGGGTTTTACCTTCACCCGTTTGCATTTCTGCAATTTTACCTTGATGCATAGCTACACCACCAATAAGTTGCACATCGTAATGCACCATATCCCAGGTAATTGGTTTTCCGGCAGCATCCCAGGCGTTTGCCCAGGTGGCATTATCGCCATCAAGAGTTATATATGTTTTATCTCCAGACAGGCTTCTATCAAATTCATTAGCTGTTACTGTAATACTTGTATGGTTTACAAAACGTTTTGCAGTTTCTTTAACAACAGCAAAAGCTTCAGGTAAAATATCGTTTAGTGTTTTTTCAACAGCTTCGTAAGACTCATCTTCAATTTTATCAACTTCCTGATAAATATCTTCACGCCTGTCAATATCTTCTGTGGCATCTGCTTCTTTTAAAAGGGCTTCTTTTCTTTCGTTAAAAGGCTGACGGGTTTCTGCAATTTTAGCTTTAAATTCAATGGTTTTGCTTCTTAGCTCGTCATGCGACAAAGCTTCCAGTGCAGCTTCAAAGGTTTTAACTTTATCTACTATGGGCATTAAAGCTTTTACGTCTTGTTTGGATTTGTCTCCAACAAATATTTTTAATACAGAATTTAAAAAACTCATGTGTGTATGTTTTTATGTTTGTCTAGGGTTATCCTAGTTGGTTTTATTTAATTTTTTATAAGGTTTCTGTTTTATTCCTTGATTTAATATTTTTAAAATTAAGGAATTCATGAATCTTTAGATTTCACGAGAATAACAATTTTAATAGTTACCGCAAAGCAAAACCTTCCGGAGTTTTTGTTGACTTCAAAGATACATTTTGTTTAAAGATTAAGACAAAAAAAAAGCCTCAAATCGAGACTTTTTAACTATTCTTTATGCTTTATTAATATTCATCCTCGTTCCAGAGGTAATCTTCGTCTGTTGGATAATCTGACCAAATTTCTTCAATCGAATCATACGAATCGCCTTCGTCCTCAATCGATTGCAAATTTTCAACAACTTCTAACGGTGCGCCAGTTCTAATAGCGTAATCTATTAATTCGTCTTTGGTTGCTGGCCAGGGGGCATCACTTAAATACGATGCTAATTCTAAAGTCCAATACATTTTTTATGCGTTTAATTTTTTGCAAAAATAAATTTTTAGTTTAAACACACAAGAAAAAAATGAAATATTTACTCATTAATTTTAAGAACGTATCTTTTTGTACTTTAAACACTTGCAAATTTATTTTTGCGGTGTTAATAATATTAGCAAATTTTATAAAATTTTGGGCGTTCCCACCCTTTCGTCTACGCTCAGGGTAGTGGTCGGGCTTTACGCTATATCTTTTTAAAACGTTATTGTGAATGCGAAGGACGTAGCCATCTGCCAAATCAAAGTCAGCACAATTTTTTATTTCATTCAGGTTTTAAAAAGGATGCCGCTGCAATCCCTAACGCAATAAGTCTGTAGTTTTCAGTACTTAGTCAACAGTAATATGCTTTCTGTATACTTTTTCTTCAAACTTCTGTCTTCCGTTTTCGAGCGAATTACTTCTTCTCAGGAATCCATTTAACTTCATTTGCTTGTAAGTCAGATGACAACTTTCGTGCCAATACAAAAAGGTAGTCAGAAAGGCGGTTTAAATAAGTCAAAGCATTGGCTTCAAAAGGTTCTATATCGTTAAGCGCAGATGCTAAACGTTCGGCCCTGCGGCACACACAACGTGCAATGTGACAGAATGACACCGTTTGATGTCCGCCGGGGAGTACAAAATGGGTCATCGGTGGTAAAGCAGCATTCATAGTATCCATTTCCAGCTCTAAGCGTTCAATGTTTTTAGAAGAGATTTTTTCAATATTTAAACGTTCTTTACCGTTTTTTAAAACGGCTTTCTTTGGGTCGGTTGCTAAAATAGCACCAATAGTAAATAATCGATCTTGTATATGAATTAAGAGATCCTTATAATGCGGATTAATATCCTGATCGCGAATTAAACCCAAATGCGAGTTTAGTTCATCAACCGTTCCGTAACTCTCAATGCGTATATGATGTTTTGGTACGCGAGTGCCTCCAAATAAAGCCGTGGTCCCTTTATCTCCTGTTTTTGTATAGATTTTCATGCTACGCAAGTTAAAAGTTAAAAGTTAAAAGTTAAAAATTTTTTTGCACTAATTCTCGAATGATAATATTTTGGTAAATCTTCTTTACGAATAGAAATTTCAATTATTATTAAGTATAATAATAGCTTTATTTTTTAATTAAGAATCGCTTAAATGGATATAGAAACTTATATCAGATTTCTTTTGGTCTTTTTTTATCCAGGAATACCAATCAATAAAAGGAATGATAAGCCAAAGTGAATATGTGTAAATCAAAATTTAGCGGAAGTTAAACGTCTAAACTCTTATTGAAAAATGTTGCTTAACCTGTTCTTTTCTAAAAAAAACAAATCCCCAGAAAAACGTATCAATAGTTACGGTTACTTTTGGGTGTTGCTTAATAGCTTCCCAGGCCTCAGTCATATCTTTTGACCAATAAATGTCATCAAAAATAAAAACCGAATGGTTATGTGTGGTTTCAAGTAGAGTTTCAAAATAATTTAAAGTAGCTTCTTTTTGGTGGTTACCATCAAAGAATATAAGGTCGAAGGTCTTAGGTTTTAGGGTTTTTAAGGTGTTATTAAAATTATCGTTAATAAGATTAATATGCTCTAATCGAAAATCTTTAAAATTCGTTTTAGAAAATTCAGAAACATTTGGGCAACCCTCAATAGTAATAATGTTTGCTTTTGGGATCCCTAAATGTATCGCTTGAGTTGCTATACCTAACGATGTACCCAATTCTAAAACAGTTTTAAATTCAAAATAGTTAGAGACTCTATATAAAAGCTTTGCCCTTTTATATGTAGTGCCGGCATTTTTTGCCATTTTAGAAATATATCGCTGGTTTTGATTTAAAACTTGAGAGCCTGCTCCTAAATCTATAACCGAAATTTTAGCTTTGTTTTTTAAAAGGGCTTTTTTATAGTCTAAAATCTTTTTATAATCATCATAGTTTGTTTTATCGTAAAAGCATTTTGTAATCAAATTATATACAAATGGGGAGTGTACACCGTGTTGGTTGGTAGATTTTAATATGAATTTTATGTATTGAATAATTTGGTAAATCATACTTGTATGTATGGTCGGGTACAGTTGAGACCTATTTTGTAATTTAGCGTTTAATACCTCTCGACTGCGTTCGAGTTTTTAAGTTATTCCTCTAATTTTGCCGATAGCTCAAACCAGCGCTCTTCTTTAGCTTCGATAGTTTTAATAATTTCTTGAAGTGCTTCAGATAGCCTATTAATCTCTTCTTGAGATAAATCTGGGTTGTTAAACTTATTTTCAGCCTCTTTCTTATCAAAGGCCAGAGCCTTTAATTTACTTTCTATGTTTTTAAGTTCTTTCTCTTCATTATACGATAGCTTAGATGCTTCGTTTTGTTTCCAGGATTTTTTCTCTTTTTTATCATCGGTTACCTTTGAACTCACGGGTTGGCTATCTTCATAAATACGATAATCGGTATAATTCCCAGGAAAGTCTTCAATAACCCCATCACCTTTAAAAACAAAAAGGTGGTCCACAACTTTATCCATAAAATAGCGATCGTGAGACACAACAATTATGCATCCAGGGAAATCTAAAAGAAAGCTTTCCAATACATTTAATGTAACAATGTCTAAATCATTAGTAGGTTCATCAAGAATTAAAAAATTAGGATTCTGAATTAAAACCGTACATAAATATAAGCGTTTGCGTTCACCGCCACTTAATTTTTCAACAAAATCATATTGCTTTTTTCTGCTAAACAAAAAGCGTTCTAAGAGCTGTTGTGCGCTAATTTGACGTCCTTTTTTTAAGGGAATATAATCTCCAAATTCTCGAATAACATCAATAACTTTTTGCTCTGGCTTAATACCTATTCCATCTTGGGTATAATACCCAAACTTTACCGTATCGCCTTTTATAACTTTTCCAGAATCTGGAAGTGCCGTTTGAGTTAAAATATTTAAAAAAGTAGTTTTCCCTGTGCCATTTTTACCTATAATGCCAACACGTTCTCCTTTTTTAAAGGTGTATTCAAATTGGTTAAGTATAGTTTTGTCTTTAAATGCTTTGGATACTTTATGGAACTCTAAAATTTTACTTCCTAAGCGTTCCATGTTTAATTCTATCTGTACTTCATGGTCATTTCTACGTTGATGTGCTCTATGTTTTATATCTGCAAAATCATCAATTCTAGATTTTGATTTTGTAGTTCGTGCTTTGGGTTGTCTGCGCATCCATGCTAGTTCTTTTTTAAAGAGTTGCTTGGCTTTGTTTGTTTCAACGGCTTCGCGTTCAATTCTGGCATCACGCTTTTCCAGGTAATACGAATAATTGCCTTTGTAACTGTAAAGTTGCCCTTCGTCTAATTCTATAATTTCATTACAAACACGTTCTAAAAAGTAACGATCATGGGTTACCATGAATAAGGTTATATTTTCTTTTGCAAAAAAAGCTTCTAACCATTCAATCATTTCTAAGTCTAAATGATTCGTTGGTTCGTCTAAAATTAGTAAATCGGGTTTATTGATTAGTGCATTGGCAAGTGCCAAACGTTTTTTTTGTCCCCCAGAAAGCGTATTAACTTTCTGGTCTAACCTTTCAAGTTTTAATTTATAAAGAACTTGCTTGTAAAGCGTTTCGAAATCCCAAGCTTCATGCTGTTCCATAGCATCAAAAGCGATTTGATAGGCCTCAGAATCATTGGAGTTTAAAAGGGCCTTTTCGTAATTAGAAATAATCTTTAAGATAGGACTGTCGCTTGCAAAAATAGTTTCTTCAATGGTTAAGCTGTTATCAAACTTAGGGTCTTGAGAAAGGAATGAAACCTTTATGTCTTTTCTGTAAATAACATTTCCAGAATCTGCCTGATCATCACCAGAAAGTATACTTAAAATAGAAGTTTTACCTGTTCCGTTTTTAGCAACAAATGCTATTTTTTGATCTTTATGTATACTGAATGAAATGTCTTTAAAGAGCGTTAGCTCTCCATAAGATTTCGATATGTTTTCAACGGTTAAATAATTCAACGGATATTTTTTCTGCAAATAACGGATAAAAAACCAAAAAAGCCGTTATAAGTTTTATTGTTCAAGACGAAAACTTATATTTGTGATAAACATAAACTCCAATAATGAAGCAACCAATCTTATATGTTATTGTTATATTTAGCTTTCTTTTATCTTCTTGTATTACTAATAAAGATTTGGTTTATTTACAAGATAAAGGCACGGTTGTAAACGACTCTTCAATAATAAAAGAGCAGTCTAAGCCATATAGAGTACAGGCTAATGATATTTTAAGTATTAATGTAAAAGCTCTTGATGAAGAGTTAACAAATATATTTAATCCTGTAAGCAATGAAAGTGGTTCGATAGGTCCGGAATCTTTATATTTTAGTGGTTTTACTATAGATTTACATGGGAATATTAAGTTTCCTATTCTAGGAGAGATTAGTGTCTTAGGTTTGACTATTAAAGAGATTGAAGCCAAAGTAAAAAAAGAACTGTTAAACCAATATTTTAAAGAAACTGCTCAAATTTTTGTTACAGTTAAGTTGGCTGGTTTACGCTATACGGTAACTGGTGAAGTAGGTAGTACAGGCGTTTTAACATTATATCAAGATCGTGTAAATATTATCGAAGCATTAGCTAATTCTGGAGATATAACGCCAACAGGAGATAGGACAGATGTTTTGATTATACGACAATACCCGGATGGGCAAAAAATACATCATATAGATTTAACTGATATTGCGGCTATGCAATCGCCATATTATTATATTCAACCAAATGATATTATTTTAGTAAAACCATTAAAACGAAAAGCTTTAGGTGCAGGTGAGACGGCAACCCAAACATTAACTACTATAGCATCTATATTTTCAGTAGTTGTCTCTACCTACTTTTTGGTAAAAAATCTTTAGTTTACTTATGAATGATGAATTTGATGTAATAGAATCTCAATCAAAATTTGATATTAAATCCTTTTTATTTAAGGCCTTAAATTATTGGAAATTGTTTATAATCTGCCTTGTTATAGGCCTTATAATAGTTTATCAGCAAAATATAAGAAAGCAGCAATCTTATCGGTTATCTACTCAGATATCTATAGAAGATGATAAAAACCCACTATTTACATCAAACACAAATTTAGTTTTTAATTGGGGAGGTGTTTCTAACAAAGTGCAGACCATGATTACCAGCCTGCAATCTCGTTCTAATCATGAAAAGGTAGTTGACAATTTAAAGTTTTACATAAGTTATTTAAAGCAATCAAGGTTTAGAAAAGATGATATTTATAAAGAAGCTCCTTTTAAAATTACCTCCATACCAAATACATATCAGCTTTTAAATACGCCAGTTAAAGTAACTTTTATTGATGATAAAAACTTTGAAATTGAATATACTTTTGATTCTGAGACCATAGTGGCACAAAATTTTAGTGACAAATCTAAAATCAATATGGATGTTGTTGTTGGTGAATTTAAGAAGCAATTTGCATTTGGAGAGCCCATAACATTACCTTTTTTAAACTGTATTATTAATGTTGCAGATAATAAAAAATGGAATCAGGATGAAGCATATTTTTTTCAATTTAATGATTTTAACATTGTAGTTGCTAATTATAAAGGCAAGTTTAATATTAGTAATGGAAAAAACTCTTCAATAATAAACCTAAGTGTCACCGATTTTAATAAAGGGAAGATAGTAGACTATTTAAATGAGACTGTACGGGTTTTAAGTGAAGATCAACTAAACAGGAAAAACCAATTTGTAACTAATACAATTAATTTTATTGACGAGCAGTTAGATCGGGTTAAGCAAAATTTAAGCATTAATGCAGATTCTTTAAATGACTACAGGCAGAAAAATAAGATTTTTAATTTAGATGAGGAAAGCGCAAGTATTAATAGTAAATTAACAACATTAGAGTTTGAAAAAGATGGGATAAATAGAAAACTTGCTTACTATGCAAGTTTAAAAACCTATTTAGAGACCAGTAATAAATTTACCGAAGTACCGGCACCATCAATAGCAGGTATTGATGATGGTAATATACTTGCCAATATTGGAAAAATTAATTCATTATCTGTTGAAAAATCTAAATTAGAGTATTCAGTAAGAAGTGAAGCTACAATTTTTGATGATTTAAATCGAGAAATTGAAGGCCTTAAAACGGTATTGATAGAAAATATAAGTTCAGCCACAGCTGGTTTGCGAAGAGAATTACAATCGGTAAACTCTAAAATAGCAATTGCAGATTCTAAGATAAGAAAGCTACCAATAGATCAGCAGAAACTTATAACGATACAACGTCAGTACTCGTTAAGTGAACAAACTTATAATGTGTTTTTAGCAAAACGCAGTGAAGCCGAAATAATTAAATCTGCCAGTGTTTCAGACATTTTAGTTATTGACCCTGCAAAAGACACTGGAGCAAAACCTATAG
Organism: Wocania sp.; assembly: GCA_965224845.1. Lineage (GTDB taxonomy): Bacteria > Bacteroidota > Bacteroidia > Flavobacteriales > Flavobacteriaceae > Wocania_A. The sequence goes on along the minus strand of CBDDAJ010000024.1, from coordinate 67,911 downwards.
ATTTAAATTTAAATTCCAGATATATATTCGCTCTTTTCGGAGGGCTGTTTCCACCATTACTCCTGGCATTTTTAATGGTCTTATTTGATACTAAATTGCATAGCCCGGAAACTATGCAAACCATTTCAAATATTCCTCTATTAGGTGTTGTAGGGAAAAACAATTCCGATAATAATTTAGCCGTTTTTACAAAGCCTAAATCAGCAGTAGCTGAGTCATTTAGAGCCATTCGTTCAAGTTTGCAATACATTTATAAAAAACGTGATATAGCTGGATCAAAAACGGTTTTAGTAACCTCTTCAGTTAGTGGAGAGGGAAAAACATTTTGTTCAATAAATATAGCTACAGTATTTGCCCTTAGTGGTAAGAAAACAGTTTTGGTGGGTTTAGATTTAAGAAAGCCTAAAATTTTTGGAGATTTTGATATAAAAAATGATATTGGTGCTGTAAATTACTTAATTGGTCAAAAAACGTTATCTGAAGTCACCCAAGCTACAAAAATTGATAACTTGTCTGTTATAACTTCGGGTCCAATTCCTCCAAACCCTTCCGAGTTATTGATTGGTGAGATTATGAATGATTTTATAGCCAAACTAAAAAAGACTTATGACTATATAGTTTTAGATTCACCACCAATTGGTTTAGTAGCCGATGCTTTAGAGCTATTAGAATATGCCGATGCATCATTATATGTTGTTCGACAAGATTATACTAAAAAACCAATGTTAAGTCTTATTAATGATAAGTATAAAAAAGGTGAAATAAGAAATATAAGTTTCCTGTATAATTATTATAATCTGAAAAACAAATATGGTTATGGCTATGGTTACGGTTACGGCTATGGCTATGGTGATTATGGAAATGGTTATCACGAAAACGAAACTAGAAAACCAGGTTTGTTATCAAGAATAAAATCTTTTTTTAAGATTATTTAAATAACATATAGAATTGAATAAAACAATAAAAGAAGATTGGTTATATACCATATCTCCAAATACGAAATTGATAAATTTCAATTTTAAAGAAATTTGGAGATACAAAGACTTACTTTTTCTATTTGTTAAGCGCGATGTAGTTACCTTATATAAACAAACAATTTTAGGTCCGCTCTGGTATTTTATTCAACCACTATTCACATCAATAATTTTTACTTTAATCTTTAATAATATAGCAGATATTTCAACAGGTAATGGAGTGCCTTCATTTTTATTCAATTTGGCAGGAATCACAGCTTGGAACTATTTTAAAGATTGTTTATCTGGTACTAGCGATACGTTTAAAAAAAATCAAAATATATTTGGAAAAGTATATTTCCCAAGGGTTATAATGCCATTATCGGTAGTTATATCTAATTTAATTAAACTAGGTATTCAGCTTTTAGTTTTTGCTATTTTCTATATCTATTTTGTGTTTTTCACAAATCAAGCTTTCAACCTAAAAATAAGTTCAACAATAATTTTATTGCCTCTTTTAATATTTATTATGGGCATTTTAGGGCTTGGTTTTGGAATGATAATTTCTTCAATGACTACAAAATATAGAGACTTATCGTTTTTAGTAACTTTTGGTATTCAATTATTAATGTATGGCTCGGCAGTTATGTATCCATTAGATTTAATTAAACAAAAAGTAGAAGATGGTAGTATACCTAAAATTGCTGGAAGTTTAATAGAATACAATCCAATTACTACGGTTGTTGAAGCTTTTAGAAATATAACACTTGGAGTTGGGAGTTTTTCTTTATATAAAATTATTTATGCAATAAGTATAAGTGTTCTTGTTTTTTTAATAGGCTTAGTTATTTTTAACAAAACAGAAAAAAGCTTTATTGATACCGTATGATGGCAAATGAAGTTATATTAAAAGCAAAAAATGTTTCTAAACAATATCGTTTAGGGCTAATTGGTACAGGTACAATTAGTCATGATTTAAACAGGTGGTGGAGTAAATGGCGAGGTAAAGAAGATCCTTATTTAAAAGTAGGCGAAGCTAACGACAGAAGAACAAAGGGAGCATCTCAATACGTTTGGGCGTTACAAGACATTAACTTTGAAGTAAAAAAAGGAGATGTTTTAGGTATTATAGGAAAAAATGGCGCAGGAAAATCTACATTATTAAAAATATTATCTAAAGTTACCGGACCAACAACAGGAGAAATAAAAACCAAAGGACGTATTGCTTCTTTGTTAGAAGTTGGTACAGGATTTCATCCGGAAATGACAGGTAGAGAAAACATTTATTTAAATGGAGCTATTCTAGGAATGACTAAAAAAGAGATTACATCAAAGATTGATGAAATAATAGATTTTTCTGGCTGCGAAAGGTATATTGATACACCGGTAAAAAGATATTCTTCTGGTATGACTGTTAGATTGGCTTTTGCAGTTGCAGCACATTTAGAACCAGAAATTTTGGTAATTGATGAGGTTTTAGCCGTTGGTGATGCAGAATTTCAAAAAAAAGCCATAGGTAAAATGCAAAGTATTAGCCAAAGTGATGGCAGAACAGTATTATTTGTAAGTCATAATATGGCGGCTGTAAAAAGCTTATGTAATCTTGCTATTGTTTTGGAACACGGTAAGGTGGTTTTTAGAGGAAGTTCTGAAGAGGCTGTAGATTATTACTTAAATGAAAGTGCTTTTAGTAACGAAAATAATGGTATAATTTCTTTTGAAAAGAAAGATAAACAAACACAAATAATTAGTGTTGAAACGCTAAAGAAAGATAATACTAGAGCTAGCAATTTTTTAATGGACGAACCAATTAAAGTAAAAATAAACGTAAATAATAAAGCTAAGCTAAACAAAATTAAGGCGAGTGTTATTATTACTTCGGCAAGCGGTATTAAAATTTGCGCATTACGTTCAAATGAAATGACAGATGAAATGTTTTCAGCTAATGATGATTTTGCTTTTATGGCATCAATAAATGGTTTAAAATTAATGCCAAACAACTATTTTTTAACAATTGCTTTAGCTGCAAGTGATAATACAATTGAAATACTAGAACAATGTATTTCTTTTACCGTTGTAGAGAATGATGTATATAAAACAGGAAGAATTCCTAAAGGAAGGTTGATAACTTATTCAAATGCTTTATGGGAATTAAACTAAACTTTAAAAACTTTGTTATAAGGCGATTAAAAGCTTTGTTGGTAGAGAGAACACCAGTTTTGATAACATCAAAAGACAGAATAGTTGTAGGTGCTAATTCATATCATAATGGAAATTTTATTATTCGTGGCGGAGGTAGTAAGGTGAAAATGGGATCGTATTGCGCTATTGGCAAAGATGTAAAATTGGTACTTAATAATCATGAAACTAGTTTTGCTTCTATGCAATATTCTTTTTATAAAAAGCATTTTAACAAATCGCCATTTAGAAAAGTAAAGCCAGATTTTTCAATTACTATAGGAAGTGATGTTTGGATTGGAGATAGTGTAATAATTCTGCCAAATATTACAATTGGTCATGGAGCAGTTATTGGCGCAGGAAGCATAGTAACTAAAAATATCGCACCATATACCGTAGTAGCTGGTAATCCGGCAAAAGAAATAAGAAAAAGGTTTGATGAAAATATTATTGATGAGTTGTTAAAATCTGAATGGTGGACCTGGGATTCGGCTAAAATAAAAGAAAACGAGGCATTTTTCTTTAAAAATTTAAATAATCACAATGGCAATTAGACTGTATTGGTGGCATGAAAAGCGAGCAAGTGGCGATGAAAATTATGGAGATTTGCTATCACAATTTCTTGTTGAAAAAATATCCAAACAAAAAGTTATTGCAATTAAGCATCCAGCAAAAGGTTTGCACAAATATTTTTTTAAGCATTATATAACCATAGGGAGTATAATTTCTTCAGCAACAAAAAGATCAATTGTTTGGGGAAGTGGTATCATTAAAAAAGATGATAAAATAAGAGATGCAAAATTTACTGCAGTTAGAGGCCCGCAAACCAGAAAACGAATTTTAGATATGGGTTTTTCTTGCCCTGAAGTTTATGGTGATCCAGCAATTTTATTGCCTGAGTATTACAAAAAGGAAATTGAAAAAACTTTTGAAATAGGACTTATTCCACACTATGTAGATTATCAAGCTGTAAATGAAGCTTTAAAAGACGACAAGCGCGTAAAAGTAATTAATTTGCTTACTACAGATATAGAAAAAACTACAGATGAAATTTTAGAATGTAAGCAAATTATTTCATCATCTTTGCATGGTGTAATAGTGTCACAATCGTATAGGATCCCTTCGCTTTGGATAAAGTTTTCAAATAAACTTTCTGGAGATAATATTAAATTTTATGATTATTTTGAGTCTATGAATATTGAATTTAAAGGTGAAGATTTTATTGAGCCCAAAAACTTGAACTTCAATTTGCTAAAGCAAAAACTAGAAAAAAATAAATCCGTTTTACTACTAGATGAAAGTATCTTAGAATTAAGAAAAAAAGAACTTCTTAAAAACTGCCCTTTTGCAACATGAGAAAAGGTGAAAACATATCAAAAGACAAACTAGTAGATATCAAGCCTTGTTCGCACAGAGTTATAATGCCTTTATATATTCCAGACGAAACAGGTTATTATAAAGAGTCTTTTGAAGTTTTTGAAATGTGTTTGTTTTCCATTCTTAAAACCGCAATTTCACCAATAAAGGTCTCGGTTATAAGTGGCGGAAGCTCACCTAGCGTCCATGCAAAACTAATCAAGTTATATAAAGCAAAGCATATTGATGAACTGATTTTGGAAAGGGATAATATTGGTAAAATAAACTGTATGCTAAAAGCGCTAAAAACAGCAACCGAGCGTTTAATAACAATCACTGATTCCGATGTTCTATTTTTAAACAATTGGGAAAATGAAGTATTAAATGTTTTTAAAGCATTTCCAAAGGCAGGAATGGTTTGCCCAGTTCCAGTATTCCGTACGCATTTAAGATTAACAAGTAATATATGGATACGTTATTTATTTTCGAATAAATTAAAGTTTACTTCCGTAAAAAATCCAAAAGCCATGACGCGTTTTGCTAATAGTATTGGTTGGCCGTGGTTAGATACTAAATATAAAGATGTTATTGCAACTCTAAAAGGAAAAAACAATACGGTTGCAGTTGTTGGCGCTTCACATTTTGTGGGCACATATAAGCGCGAAGTTTTTAATAAATTACCTAGCAAGAACAGTATCTATGTTCTGGGTGGCGATAGTGAATTTAAGTATAATGACGAACCTGTTTTAAAGATGGGAGGTTTTAGATTATCTACAAATGATAATTATGCATATCATATGGGAAACACCTTAGAGCCTTGGATGGAGGAAGTTTATGTTAATTTAAGTACCCAGTCTAAAGTGTATCAAGATTTTAAAGACTTAAAAGTTTTAAAATCAAATGAAATAGATTATTTCATATCAGAAAAAATATTTAAAAAACTGTTTACAATAAAGCGCTTTAAAGAGTGGATATTTAGAAAGAAAGGATTGAATGCAGAACAAATTAAAAACTACTTATCGTAATTGATAACTATTGTACTTACATATCGAAATAGAGATTTGCAAATAGTGGAAAACTGTTTAGATAGTTTTCAAAATCAAACAAATACCAAGTTTAAAGTTGTGTTAGTTGATTATGGAAGTGTTGAAGCTTATAAAAACAAATTATCAGCATTGGTTTCGAGATATAGTTTTGTAAAGCTAATGCAATGCAAAACACAACAACAATTATGGTGTAAATCTAGAGCAATAAATGTTGTTTTAAAACCATGCACAACATCTTCTTTTTTTGTTGGAGATATTGATATGATCTATCACTCAAATTTTATTGAAACTCTAATTCATCTACAAAGTGAAAAAGCTGTTACGTATTTTCAAGTTGGGTTTTTATCCGAAACTGAATCGAAAAGGAAAAAGCCTTTTAATGATTATAAAATAAGTTTTAAATCGAACGAAGACGCAACAGGAATGACATTATATAACACTAATGTTTTAAAGTCAATAAATGGTTATGATGAGTTTTATCATGGATGGGGAACAGAAGATACAGATGTACACGTAAGATTAAAACATGCTGGTTTTAATATAAGCTTTTATACAGACCAGGTTTTAATACTGCATCAATGGCATGCTAAAAACTACAGAACAAAAAACGATATTGCACCTTTTCATTCATCATTAGAGCAAATAAATCATGAGTATTTAAAGTTAAAGCAACACACAAAAAGCGTAAAAGCCAACTTAAGATTTCCTTATGGAGAATACCATGATAAAGATTATGATGATTTAAATAAAACCGATTTACAGTTTAATTTAACTAATAAAGCATCAGAAATTAAAGCTTTTATAAATAATATATTACTAACAGAAGATAATAAAGTAATACAAGTTAATATTAACGAACACGAAGCTTATAGGTCATTAAAAGAAACAGTTAAAGGTTTGGTAGGAAAAAAAACAATTCAGTTTTTTAATATGCAAAGTATTAATAATATGCTTTTAGAAACGATTATTAATAACTTGAGAAACAGACCTTATAATTTTCAATATCATCTAAAAAATCAAACCATTAGCCTAACCATTAAGTTGTAATTTTTATGAAAATCCTTTTGGTGTCTATGAATTCCATTCATTTTATACGGTGGACAGAGCAACTTAAAGATGCTGGGCACGATGTGTATTGGTTTAATATTTTAGATGGTAATAAAGCTGCACGCTTACCTTGGGTAAAACAAATTACAGGTTGGAAACAAAAATATCCAAATTTAAAAGGCAGGCATTTTTTTAAAAAGCATTTGCCCTTTTTGTATAAGAAATTTAGTTTTTTAATAGAGCATAATACAGAAAAAGCATTCAGGAAAGTTATTGAAGAGGTAAAACCAGATGTCGTGCATAGTATTGTATTATACGTTTCTTGTACACCTATTCTGAAAGTTATGCAAGCGCATTATAATTTGCCTTGGATATATTCTTCATGGGGAAGTGATTTGTATTATTATAGAAATGTGCCAAAATTTAAACGTGATATTTTAAAGGTTCTGCCTAGGGTAAATTACTTAATTACTGATTGTAAACGTGATATTAAGATTGCAAAAGAATTAGGGTTTAAAGGGCATGTATTAGGAACATTTCCTGGTGGAGGCGGTTTTAATTATAATGTGTTTAATAGGTATATAAAACCTGTTTTAAAACGGAAAACAATTTTGGTAAAAGGCTATCAAGGTCGTTCTGGTAAAGCCATAGAAGTTTTAAAAGCTTTGCAGCTTATATCTAATAAAATTAAAGATTATAAAATTATTGTTTTTGGTACTGATGATGAGGTTGAAGCGTTTATAGAAAAAGAAAAGCTATTTAATAACTTAAATATTAAATGGTTTTCTAGACGAAGTTTTTTGCCTCATAAAGAAGTTTTAAAACTAATGGGAAAAGCTTTGATATATATAGGAAACAGTGATTCTGATGGTATGCCAAATACACTTTTAGAAGCCATTGCGCAAGGAGCTTTTCCTATACAATCTAACCCAGGAAATGCTTCTGCTGAAATTATAATACATAATAAAAACGGATTGTTAATTGAAGACTGTAACCATATAAATAATATTGGTGAATTAATTTTGAATGCTTTAGAGGATGATACAATGATTAAAAATGCATTTCTAATAAATCAAAATAAAGTAAAACCTCAATTTGAAAGGTCCTTAATAAAAGCTAAAGTTCTGGAAGCCTACAATAGTATTAAAATAGATTGACCCCTTTTAAGTAGGTTCTTAAAAAATCACTTAGTATATTTCTGTCTGTTAAAATAAAATCCAATTGAAAAAATAAAAGAATTATATAGTTTAGTTGAAGAAAAATGGTACGCCTTGGAAACCTTAAGAAAGGTTTGAAGTATTGTAATATTTGATGGAATAATAAAATACCTAAATAGATAAAAGCAGTATACCAACGCACTTCAATTTTAGTTAAAACGACTAATGATATAAAGAATGTGTGCAACCAAAAAAAGTTTAATAGTTGGTGCGTAAGCTTAAAGTCACTAGTCACTTGTTTTGGGTTTTTAAACCCATAAAAACTAAAAGCAATTAGCAATAAAATACCTAAGCCAAAAGTTTTCCAATAGATATGTCTTATAGAATACCAGAAATCGTTAACTAATTCTTTTAAAACCCATTTTGGGTTTTTTGCAACAGTTTCAGAGAAAGAATTTGGTAAACTTTTTGTGCCATTAATAGCAATATAATCTTCAAGTTCACCCCAGGTAACACGAGCCCCTTTTTTTATTTTCCCTTCATAAATATATTGTTGCGACAAATAATTTTTTTGAATCCAGGTTAGTCCACTTTTTGGGTTTTTATCCACACTGGAAAATGTTTTAGTATGATATAATGATGGCGCATGGAGTAATAGTCCCATAATTAAAGCAATTGTGCCAACAATTAATATATGTTTAATATGCTTATAAAAAAAGAATATATAACCTGGAATAACTAAAAACGCTAATAGGCGTGTGCCAATTAATAACCCAATGATTAGCCCCAGTAGTATTAAGTTTTTATTAACCTTATTGCTGTGAAATATATTGTAGATGCAAAAAAATGAAAGAATGATTAATAGATGAAATAGGCTGTCGTTTATGCCTTGCCAATATATTCTATAAGCTAAAAAAGAACCAATAAATAGTAGCGCAGAATTAAAATACATGCCGCTTAGTTTTAATTTATACTTACCAAAATTATATAGCAGGTATAATGAGAGTATAGTTGCAGATGTAGAAATAAATCTAAACGCGATTAATGGATTGTTAAATAAAAAATTAATAGGATATGCAATTAAATAGAAGACGGGGGAGAAGTTTCCGGAACTCCAGGTGTTAAAAAAACCATAGTTTTCAATATTAGCAAAAACATCTAAAAAACTCAATTCATCCCCAATAGGACTTTTATAATTTATAAAAATATGCGTTTTTAAAATAAAATGTAAAAGCGTAGTTGTAAAAGCAGTAATAAACAGCGTTTTTACAGATATAAGTTTGTAAAATAAGGTTTTTAGCATTTAGCTTTAAAATTAAAGATTTTCAAAAGTAATCAAAAATACCTTTTGCCTGTTTCTTTGTTATTTCATCTTAAAAAATGTGTATTTTAGCGAAACTCACAATTTAAGATTGAATGAAGAAAATTGGCTTTATACCACTGCGAAAAGGATCTAAAGGTATAATAAATAAAAATAAACGTAAAATGGTTGGTAGGCCATTGTTTACCTGGGTTTTAGGCGAATCTGTTTTTTCTAACCTCGATGAGATTTACGTTTACACAGATGACCAAAGTATTATAGATTTTATTGAAAAAGAATACCATTGGACTGATAAGGTAAAAGCATTTTTACGTAGTGAAGAAAGCGCTAGTGATACCGCTTCAACTGAGTTTGCTATGTTAGAATTTTGTGAATCTATAAACTTTAATTTTGATGTGTTTTGTTTATTGCAGGCCACTTCACCTTTTACAAAAAGAGAAAACATAAATGCATGTTTAGATAAGCTAAGTGATGGATATGATTCTGCTTTAACAGTAGTAAAAACACATCGTTTTTTATGGGATAAAGATGGTAATTCAATAAATTATAATCCGCAAGAAAGACCAAGACGCCAAGATTTTGATGGGATATTAGTTGAAAACGGAGCCGTATATACAACAACAAAAACAAGCTTACAACAAACTAAAAACCGATTAGGAAATAAAGTAGCAACTGTGCTAATGGGCGAAGAGTCATTGCACGAAATTGATTCTGAAACCGATTGGTTAGTAGTGGAGCGTTTGCTTATAGAACGGCAAAAGCGTGAAAGGAATCCAGATAAAATAACGCACTTTGTGTTAGATGTTGATGGTGTTTTTACTGATGGAACTATTGCCTATTCAAAAGGTGGGGAATTATCGAAAAACTTTGATATGCGTGATGGAATGGGATTAGAGATTTTAAGACAATTTAATGTTGAGGTTTTGGTTATGACATCAGAGCAGTCTGAGCTTGTTGCAAAACGTATGCAAAAACTTAAAATAGAAAATGTCTATTTAGGAGTGAAAGATAAATACAGTTTATTGCAACATATTTTGGAAGAGCAGAACCTATCAATAAATACTTTTGCTTATATTGGTGATGATGTAAACGATTTAACAAATATTTGTAGTGTAGGATGGTCATTATCACCAAATAACGCAACGCCTGTTGTAAAGCAGCACGCCGATGTGGTGCTTTCTAAAAATTCTGGTGCTGGTGCAATTAGAGAAGCCTGCGATTTTATAATGAAGTATAATAAACGATTTTAAGCCCTAACTAAAAAATCATGAATTTGTATAAAAAACCCTATGTTATTGCAGAAATTGGATGCAATCATAAAGGCGATTTTGAAATAGCAAAGGAACTCATAAAAGTTGCGAAAATATTTTGTAATGCGGATGCTGTAAAGTTCCAAAAGCGAAATAATAAAGAGCTTTTAACTGAAGAACAATATAATCAACCACATCCAAACCCTGTGAATTCTTATGGCGAAACTTATGGTGCTCATAGAGAGTTTTTAGAGTTTGATGTAACACAACATGCTAAACTAAAACAATACTGTGAAGATATAGGCATTGTATATTCAACTTCGGTTTGGGATGTAACTTCTGCAAAAGAAATTACATCACTAAATCCAGATTTTATTAAAATCCCATCAGCTTGTAATAACAATGTTGCTATGCTAATATGGTTATGCGAAAACTATAAAGGAGAAATCCATATTTCAACAGGAATGACAACTAAGGATGAAATTGAGGATTTGGTACAACTTTTCCAAAAATATAATAGAAATAAAGATTTGGTACTTTATAATTGCACCTCAGGGTATCCGGTTCCGTTTAAAGATGTGTGTCTTTTAGATATAAACCTCCTTATTGAGAAATATAAAAATAGAGTTAAGCATATTGGTTTTTCTGGTCATCATTTAGGAATAGCAGTTGATGTTGCAGCATATACTTTAGGGGCAAATATTATTGAACGGCATTATACCATAGATAGAACTTGGAAAGGGACAGACCATGCTGCATCGTTAGAGCCCATGGGTTTGCGTAAACTATCAAGAGATTTAAATGCAGTATACAAAGCCTTAAGTTTTAAAAGTCAAGATGTTTTACCCATAGAGCAAGTTCAACGAGATAAATTAAAAAACCAAAAAGGCTAGTTTTATTTTGAAGAAGAAAAAAGTATTCGTTTTTTTTCCTGATGGTGTTGGTTTAAGAAATTTTGCTTTCACAAATTTTAAAACAATTGGTGATGATATGGGATTTGATATTCATTATTGGAATAATACTGTTTTTTCTTTAGAAGATAATCTAGGCTTTAATGAAGTTAAAATTGAAAACCATACTATTCACCCATTAACTCCTATTTATTCACGAGTTAGAAAACGTATCGAATTAAATGTTTCTAAAGAAAAATTTAATGATACTGTTTATCCAACATATAAATTTCCATTAAGTTACAAAGGCTTAAAAAATGCTATAAAGAGTACTTATATTTCAATATTGATTAGTATAAATTCTTCAGAAAAAGGAATTGAGCGTATTAGAAAAAAAATTAACAGATTAGAGCGAAAAAATTCTAAATATTTATATTGTAAAAAGCAATTACAAGAACATAACCCCGATTTAGTATTCTGTACTACACAACGTGCAACACAATCTATTAGTGCATTGTTAGCCGCCAAAGATTTAGGAATACCAACAGTTGCATTTGTGTATTCTTGGGATAATGTGCCAAAGGCTATGCAAGTAGTTGAAACCGATTATTATTTTGTGTGGAGCGATTTAATGAAAGCACAGGTTTTGCAATACTATCCTTTTGTAAAAAAAGAACAAGTAATTGTTACAGGAACGCCACAGTTTGAACCTCATTTTAACAGTTCATTAAAACAGACAAGAGCAGATTTTTTTGCGCAATATAATCTAGATGCCAATACAAAATATATTTGCTATTCAGGTGATGACGAAACAACATCGCCTTTAGATCAGTATTATTTAGGAGATTTAGCAAATGCAGTAAGAAGCTTAAATACACAAGGCTATAAACTTGGCATTATTTACAGAAAATGTCCGGTAGATTTTACATCTAGATATGATAAAGTTATTGAAGCTAATAAAGATATTATTAAAGTTATCGACCCTATCTGGAAACAAGTTGGCAAGCAATGGAATCAGGTTTTGCCTAAAAAAGAAGATTTTAAAATGCTGTATAATATATGTGAGCATAGTGAATTTGTAACAAATGTATGCTCCTCAACAGTTTTTGATTTTGTAGCGCATAACAAACCCTGTATTTATTATAATTATGAACAGCCACAATTAAAAAAAGGCATTCGAGATATTGGGCAAAATTATAAATATGTGCATTTTAGAAGCATGCCAAGTGATAAAGCAGCTATTTTTTGTACAGATAAAAATGATTTGGAAGGTTTGGTAAAGCAAATTTTAGAAGGTAAACTTTCAAACGTTAATGAAGGGAAGCTATGGTTTGAAATTGTTGTAGGGAAAACACCAACAATGGCATCTAAGAATATATGGGAGGCCATTAACCGTATATTAAAATATAAACAATAAATGACAGTTTCAATTTCACAATCTAATTATATACCTTGGAAAGGTTATTTTGATATGATAGCAAAATCTGATGTTTTTGTGATTTATGATGATGTGCAATATACAAGAAGAGATTGGAGAAACAGAAATTTGATTAAAACTAGTAATGGAATTAAATGGCTTACAATACCGGTAATTCAAGAAGATTATCATCAAAGAATATGTGATACTCAAATTTTAAAAGGGAATTGGATAAAAAAGCATATTGGTACTTTGCAAATGAATTATTCAAAAGCACCATGCTTTAAAGATTTTAAGGATGTTATTTTTGAAGTTTATAATACGCCAACAAACAGTTTAAGTGAAATTAATAGAAAATTTATTGAGATTATTTGTGGAATTTTAGAGATTGACACTGAAATTCTTGATTCAAGAAGTTTAAATTTAAAAGGAGATAAGCAAGAAAGGTTAATTCAAGCATGTAAAATTTTAAAAGCAGATACGTATTTAAGCGGGCCAGCAGCAAAAAGTTATATTCAACCCGATTTTTTTACTAAAAATAACCTAAATTTAGAGTGGATGGATTATTCTGATTATAAAGCATATAATCAATTATACCCACCTTTTGAACATGGAGTTAGTATTTTAGATTTAATCTTTAATGAAGGTAAAAACGCTAAACATTATTTAAAAAGCTTTAGTTAATGAAAATATCGGTGGTTAGCCCTGTTTATATGGCAGAAAATATTATTCCTGAACTTGTAAAAAGGGTTTCAAAACAACTTGGGTTACTAACATCTGATTTTGAAATTATTCTGGTTGACGATTGTGGACCAGATAATTCATGGCAAGAAATAAAGAAGCAATGTGAAAAACACGAGTTTGTAAAAGGGGTGAAATTAAGCCGAAATTTTGGACAACATTATGCAGTTAGTGCTGGGATTGCCAAGGCAACCGGCGATAACGTAATTTTAATGGATTGCGACTTGCAAGACAACCCTAATGATTTCCATAAGCTTTTACAAAAAAGAAATGAAGGCTTTGAAGTAGTATTTACAGAACGTGTTAAAAGAAAACACGGTGTGTTTAAAGCATTTTCCGCATATATTTATAACAAACTATTTACCCTGTTTTCTGGTGGAGATTATCATATTAATGCAGGTTCGTTGGTTATGTTTTCTAAGCGTGTTGGAGATGAGTTTAATAAACTTGAAGATAAGGATAGATTGTATATACAAATGTTAAAATGGATAGGGTTTAAGTCCACAGTCGTTCCTGTTGAGCATAATAATAGATATGAAGGGAAATCAAGCTATAGTTTTTTAAAATTGCTAAAAATTGGATTGCAAGGTTGGACTTCGCATTCAGATAAGCTTTTAAAGTTCAGTGTTTATATTGGTGTCTTACTTTCTTTTATTTCATTTATTGCAGGCGTATTTATCATAATAAAATATTTCTTTTATAATTTACAACCAGGTTGGCCAAGTATCATTGTTAGCATTTTATTTTCAACAGGGTTAATTTTACTAAGCATTGGTATTATGGGATTGTATGTTGGGAAAATATTTGAGCAATCTAAAAACAGACCATTATATATTATAGATGAAGAAATCAATTTAAATGAGTAAAAGAATATTACATAAGGTTGATGAATATTATACAGATAAGATCATTGAACACGGTACAACAAGTAAAGGCGTAGATTGGAACGGAAGAGACTCTCAGTTTTTAAGGTTTCAACAATTGTCTAAAGTTTTTAGTACAAAAAAAGATTTTTCAGTTTTAGACTATGGCTGTGGTTTTGGGGCGTTTATTGATTTTTTAAATGAAAATGATTTTGAAAATATTGAATATTTTGGATTTGATATATCGTCTGAAATGCTAAAGCAAGCAAGATTTAACTATTCAAATAAAACCTTTATTAATAATTTAGAAACTCTTAATGAAGTTGATTATACCATAGCAAGTGGGGTATTTAATGTAAAGTTAGATACCAGAGTTGAAGATTGGAACGCATATATAGAGAAAACACTTATTACTATTAATAACGTTTCTAAACACGGTTTTTCATTTAATATTTTAACTTCATTTTCAGATGAAGAATATAAAAAAGATTACCTTTTTTATGCAGATCCTACATTTTATTTTAATTATTGCAAAAACAATTTTTCAAGAAATGTAGCCTTATTGCATGATTACGAATTATATGAATTTACAATTATTGTAAAAAAATAAAAAAATGGCAAAAATTATACTTTTTGGTACCGGTGATATAGCACAAATTGCAAACTACTATTTTGAAACTGATAGCGAACATGAAGTTATTGCTTTTACAGTGAATAAGGAATATTTAACAGAAGCAACTTTTGAAAATAAACCTCTTGTTGCTTTTGAAGATATAGAAAAAAAATATTCACCTTCAGAGTATAAAATGTTTATTGCACTTAGTTATGCACAGATGAATAAAGTTAGGGAAGAAAAATATTTTGAAGCTAAGAAAAAAGGTTACGAATTAGTATCGTATATAAGCTCAAAATGTACTTATGTTTCACAATTTAAACATGGCGATAACTGTTTTATTTTTGAAGATAATACAATTCAACCTTTTGTGAAATTGGGTAGTAACATTACGCTTTGGAGCGGGAATCATATTGGGCATCATTCAGTAATTGAAGATCATAATTTTATTAGTTCACATGTTGTAATTTCTGGTCATTGTAAAGTCCAGTCTAATTGTTTTGTAGGTGTAAATTCAACTTTAGCTCATAATGTAACATTAGCTCAAGAAACACTTGTTGGAGCAGGAGCAGTTATATCGAAAAGCACATCGAAAGGAGGGATATATGTACCACCAAGAACCGTAAAACTAGATAAAACTAGCGATCAAGTAAAGTTGTAATGAATTGGATTAAAATTAAGCATCTGTTTGTAGCGAATAAGCAATTTGATTGGATGTATTCTCATGGGTCTAATCCGGTTTTTATGAAGCTTAAAGGTTCTGTTAATCGTATTTTTTTTACTTGTAGAGATAAATTCTCAAGAAGCCATATAGCTTATATAGATGTTGATTTTGATAACGATTTTGAAGTTGTAAGCATTTCAGAAAAACCTGTGTTAGCTCCTGGTAGTTTAGGAATGTTTGACGATTCTGGTGTTGTAATGGGATGCTTTCAAAATGTTGGGGAACAATTATTTTTATATTATTTAGGATGGAACTTAAAAGTTACAGTACCATGGCTAAATACTATAGGATTAGCTGTTTTTAACCCTAAAACTAATGAGTTTGAAAAAGCGAGTAAAGCACCAATAATGGATAGAAGTAATGAAGACCCTTTTTCAATTTCTTATCCTTCAATATTATTTGAAAATGGAGTTTATAGAATGTGGTATGGCTCAAATTTATCGTGGGGTGAAAATCAATCGGATATGAAACATGTATTCAAATATGCAGAATCATTAGATGGTGTTAACTGGAAGCGTACAAACCAAGTAGTAGTTAATCTTGAACACGAAAACGAATATGCTCTTTCTAAACCCTGGGTTATAAAGGAAGATAATTTGTATAAAATGTGGTATTCATACAGAGCCAATGGCCATATAACTACATATAGAATTGGCTATGCCGAATCGTTAGATGGTATTAATTGGAAACGCTTAGATTCAAAAGTAGGTATTGATGTGTCAAAAAATGGCTGGGATTCAGAAATGATTAGCTATCCTTGTGTTTTCAAATATAATAACAACAGTTATATGCTATATAATGGAAATGAATACGGTAAAACGGGATTTGGTATTGCCATTTTAAACACGAAGGAATGAAAATAGGCTTTAACAAACCATATCTTACAGGGAAAGAAACGTATTATATTGAAGATGCTGTTAAACGCGGAAAAATTTCAGGTAACGGGTTTTATACTAAACAATGTCATAATTATTTTGAAACTACGTTTGGTTTTAAAAAAGCCTTACTCACAACCTCTTGTACAGATGCTTTAGAAATGTGTGCTATATTAGCTAATATCAAGCATGGAGACGAAGTTATTATTCCTAGTTTTACATTTGTATCTACAGCCTTGGCATTTGTGCGCCAAGGTGCCAAAATAGTATTTGCCGATTCTTATAATGATAATCCGAATATAGATGCTTCCAAAATAGAAGCTCTAATTACTCCAAAAACAAAAGCTATTGTAATTGTTCATTATGCAGGTGTTGCTTGCGATATGGATGTGATTATGAATGTAGCTAATCAGCATAATTTATTAGTTATTGAAGACGCAGCCCAGGCTATTAGCTCAAAATATAAAGGAAAGTTTTTAGGATCTATTGGCCATATGGCAGCTTTTTCATTTCATGAAACTAAAAATATCATATCAGGTGAAGGCGGGTTGCTAGCAATTAATGATGAGCGCTTTATAAACAGATCTGAAATCATATGGGAAAAGGGCACGAATAGAGCAGAATTTTTTAGAGGAGAAGTTAATAAATATGGTTGGGTAGATACTGGTTCCTCATTTTTACCTTCAGAAATTGTTGCAGCTTTTCTTTGGGCGCAAATTGAGAATATTGAAGACATTCAAAATCAAAGACTAAAACATTGGCATTTTTATTATAAATACTTACAAGAATGGGCCCAAAAAAATAACATAAAATTGATGCCATTGCCACAAACAGAAACAAATAACGCACATATGTTTTATTTAGTTTGTAAATCTGAAATACAACGCATAGCATTAATAAATCATTTAAAAGCGTTTAATATAGATGCGGTTTTTCATTATTTAAGCTTGCATGCAAGTGATTATTATAAGGAAAAGCACGATGGCAGAAGATTACCTAATAGCGATAAATTTACAGACAGATTATTACGATTGCCTATGTTTTATGAGCTGAAACCAGAAGATGTAGTACATCAATTAATTACATTTAATGGATAAATACAATCATATTTTAAAGCAGTTTTTTGTTGTTGCTGTAAGTATATATGCTATACTTGTCGCTATATATGTATTTAAAATTCCTGCGGGTAGAGGTGATGAAGCTTTATTTATTTCCGATTTAAATTTAATTCGCGATAAAGGTTGGATAGCTGCAATTACCAAAAACATTTCCATACCATTTATGATTTTGGTATACCCCCTGTCTTTTATTTTTAAACAATATATTGCTTTAAGGTTAGTTAGTCTATGTTTAACTATTGGACTGTTTTTCTATTTTAAAAAACGATTTAAGTTTTCTGTAAATTTCTACTTCTATTTAATATTTTATTTAAGTACTACAATTTTCTTTTTTTACGGTACAAACGATACACTGTTTAATGTATCATTAGTTATTTTTTTTAGCGAGATTTTTTTACTCTATCAATACAAAAAATTTAATAGTAATATTGCATTTGTAGCTCTAATAATTGCTTTTTTTACAAGAGCATTAGTGTTAGTCTATCTTCCGGTAGTTTTAATAGGCTTATTCATAATATACAGATATAGAAGCAGTTTTACTTTAAAATTTAAGTACCCCATAGGGGTCTTAATTATTATGTTAGTTATTAATATCCCTTCTCTAAAAGAAAATGGAGTATTATCATATGATTTAAAATCACCCCCCAAAAGCATTGATGCCACTTGGGGACAAAGGCAGTATCTTGCTCAATTATTAATTAATAATGGTGAATTAAAAAAAGGAAGCCATCCAACCTGGACAGAAACTCAAGAATATATAAACGTAAATGGTGTAGAATCTTTACCTATAAGTATTTCTGATGCCATATTTTTTGATTTAAAATTAACTTTTAAGGAGTTTTTTAAAGATTTTGGTATCACATTATTTTTAGGATTTAGGCAGTTAGGTTTAATATTAGTATTAATTATAATAATACCATTGATTAAGCTATTAAAACAAAGAAAATTTGAATATAACTTTTTTTTGCCGGCATCTTTTTTAATAATGATTGCAGTATTTTCATTTATAATTATATCCAATGTCGAGTTACGTTGGTTAGCACCAATATTTGTAATGGCAATAGTTTGGTATACTTATCAAGAAGAGCACGAGCTATTAAACATTAAAATAGTATTTCTAAACTATATTGTTTTATTTGCATTGGTAGGTTATGGTGGCTTTAGAATATTTGAAAAACTTATATTATAGTATGAAAATAGGCTATATTACATCTGAATATCCACATGCTAAAGTAAGGCATGCAGCAGGTATTGGAACAAGTATAAAGAACTTAGTTATTGCTTTAGCTAAAAAAGGTGTTGACGTTACTGTTTTTGTATACCATCAAGAAACAGAAGCCGTTTTTTTTGATGAAGGTGTAGAAGTTCATCTTATAAAGAATAAAAAAAATAAACTTGCAACTTGGTATTTTTACAGAAAGTATATTCAAAAATATGTAAACCAAATAGTGAAAACCAAAGGGATTCAACTTCTTGAAGCACCAGATTGGACAGGCATTACAGCATTTATGAATTTTAATGTGCCATTAATAATCCGGTTTCACGGTAGTGATGCCTACTTCTGTAAGTTAGATGGCAGAAAGCAGAAATTTAAAAACTATCTTTTTGAGAAAATAGCACTTAAAAATGCAGAAGCTTATATCGCACCAACAGCTTATGCAGGAATTGAAACTCAAAAAATTTTTGGTTTAAATAAGGTAAATATAAAAACCATTCATTACGGATTAAAATTGAATGATTTTATAAATGATTCTCTTAATGCTTATGATAGAAATACGATACTTTATATTGGCACCATTATTAGAAAAAAAGGAGTCTTGGAGTTAGCCAAAATATTTAATAAAGTAATAGAGTCTAACCCAGAAGCAAAACTTATTTTAATAGGAAGTGATACACCAGATATTAAAACAGGTAAAACATCAACCTTTAGTTTAATGGAAAATTTGTTTTCCGAGAAAGCAAAAAAGCAAAGTAACTATTTAGGAAAAGTTCCATACGCAGAAGTTCAAAATCATATAAAAAAAGCCCACGTTTGTACATTTCCTTCGTTTGCAGAAACTTTAGGTATGGTAACTATTGAGTCTATGGCGTTGCAAAAACCAGTTGTAAATACAAGTATTGGTTGGGCCCAAGAGTTAATTGATGATGGTGTAGATGGGTTTTTAGTACACCCAACGCAAATAGACGAATATGCTACTAAAATTCTAGAATTGTTTAATAACGAGGATCTATGTATAAGAATAGGAAAAGCAGCTAGAAAAAAAGTAGAAGGGCTATTTGATATTGATAAAAATGCCGAAATAAATATTGAATATTATAATTCAATTTTAAAATGATTGTATTAATACACAATGGGAAAAAAGTAGTTTCACTTTATTTTGAAAGTGATAATGAATCTTCAATAGATTTTAATGCTTCTGATTCTATTGTTTCAACTTTATGTAAGGTTTCAAAAGTTCATTCAAATGAATTGTTAATTTGGGTGAATGAATTGTACACAGACATGGTTAACTATTCGAAGATCGAAGCTGTTTTTCACCATAAATGTATTATGTCTTCATACAGTATTGATGGAAATTATTGTATTTCACCCCATATCGGATATGTTGAACAAACACCTTACACAAACATTATTAAGCATGTGGAATACCCAACCTGGATGATGAATAGTGATGTTGGAGGGATTTATGCAAACACATTAAATGCTTTAATTAAGTATACTGAAAAAGGGAAAGGCTTTGATTATTTTTTGAATTCTGTGGCAAAAACAGGAATGCCAAAAGGCTTGTTTTGTTATTCTCAGCCAGATTTGATAAAAGGCACGAAAGCTATTTCAAATAAGGCTCAATCCAGCTCAATATACAATGTGTTCTCATTTGCCAAACAACATTATAAATTTATATGGTCAGTTAATTTGCTATTGTGCTTTTTGTTTTTTGAAAAGAAATTTCCATTGTTCCCTTTTTTGAGGTGCTTGTTTTTAAAACCAATAAACTCTAGTATCGATTTAAGCCAAATAGCAATAAAATCTACAAGAAAAGTAATTAATAAAAAAGAAGTAGATGTTATTATACCAACAATTGGTAGAAAAGATAGTTTGTATAATGTTTTAAAAGACTTAAGGCAGCAAACCTTATTACCAAAAAACGTTATAATTGTTGAACAAAATCCTGATATTAATTCTAAATCTGAGCTAGATTATTTAGCCTTAAAGAGCTGGCCTTTTAAAATTATTCATAAATTTATTCATCAAACAGGAGTCTGTAATGCACGTAATCTAGCTTTAAGTTTTGTAGAAAGCGAATGGGTTTTATTAGGTGATGACGATAATAGGTTTGAAAGTAAATTAATTGAAGATTTATTTAATAATATTAAACTTTATGGGATAAATGTTGCGACAACTATGTATATCCAACCTAATGAAAAACCCGCATATTTTAATACAAGTCAAACTGATATTTTTGGCTCGGGAAATACCATGTTGAAATCAAGTTTGTTGAAAAATGTATCTTTCGATATGGCTTTTGAATTTGGTTATAGAGAAGATTCAGATTTTGGCATGCAATTGAGACGAACAGGAAATGATATTATTTACTTTCCTCAAATAAAAATTACACATTTAAAATTACCTTTTGGTGGATTTAGAACAAAATTTAAACCCGATTGGAGTAAAGATTCAGTTCAGCCAAAACCCTCGCCAACTGTTATGCTTTACGTGAAAAAGCATTACAATGAGTTTCAAAAACTAGGTTATAAATTTACCTTGTTTCTAAAATATTATAAAAAACAAACTATTAAAAATCCTTTGTCATACATAAGAAATATGAAAAAACAATGGAAACAAAGTGAATTTTGGAGTCAGCAACTTAAGGACATAAATGAAAAGAATTAAAAAAAAGCTGCTATTAAGATATAATATAATTAAAAAACATCCATTAACTAAAGCATCTATAAGCTTGGCTATGCTTAGATATATTTATTTTAATATTTCTCAAAGTATATATCCGAAACCAAGAATTTTTAAATGGATTAGTGGATTGAAATTTTATGCACAAAAGGGTGATGCAGGAATAGTAGGTAATATTTACTATAAATTAATGGACTATCCAGATTCAATGTTTTTAATTGATAAATTAAGTAAGAACGATTTATTTGTAGATGTTGGAGCAAATCTAGGGCATTTTTCATTATTAGCAGCTGGTATTTCAAAAGCAAAAGTTATTGCGATCGAACCCATTGAAGAAACAAATAAAAAATTAACTAAAAATATAGAATTAAACAACTTATCCCATAAAATTGAAATTATAAAATATGGCGTTGGAGACAAAAATGAGGTATTACATTTTACAACAAATAGAAACGTAATGAATAGAGTTTCGTTAAATGAAGACGAAAATACTACCAAGATAGAAGTAAAAACTTTAAATGAAATACTTCGCAATGTAAACCCCTTATTTATTAAAATAGATGTTGAAGGTTATGAGTATAACGCACTAAAAGGCGCTAATGAGATTTTAAAAAAAACATCATTAAAGTATTTAATGGTTGAGTTTAATAATTCAGGCGAAAAGTATAATTTAAAAGACCAAGATGTATTTAATTTAATATTAAAATACAATTTTGTGCCAATTGGATATTGCCCAGAAACAAAAACAGTTACACCATTAAAAACGTATAACAAAAATAAATTTAACACTTTGTTTGTGCGTAAAAGCAATGAAACTTTATACAATGCTTAAACTTTATACAGATAAAAAATTTTTAAACACAAAGCATAGGAGTAAAGTGTTTCCCTTGTTGTTTGATTTGTTTTATCTGAAAAGTGAAACGTTAACATTATATTACACCATTGTTGATGCTGTTAAGGATTGCGATATTGTAGTTTTTCCAATTGATTACAGTAGCTTTTTTAAAGAACATAGTGCATTTAACAAATTAAATACAATAGCCAAAAACAACAACAAACCTATTTGGTTATACACTTCTGGAGATTATGGTTTTACCGTTTATATAGCAAATAGCTATAATTTTAGGTTAGGCGGATTGCACTCAAAACTTCATGATAATACGGTTATAATGCCATCATTTATTAACGATCCATACCAATCAGTTTTAAAACAATCATTTTCAACTTTAAAGAAAAAGAACAGACCAGGTATTGGCTTTGTTGGTCATGCACAAGGCGGTTTTTTAAAGTACATGAAAGAATATTTAAATCATATAAAAACTAATTTTAAAAGAAAATTTAAACAGAATAAAATAGACTTTCAACCTTTTTACCCATCAAGTATAAAAAGAAAAAAATATCTTGATTTATTATCAATTAGTAATAAAATTGATACGCAGTTTGTTTTAAGAAAAAAATATAGAGCTGGTATAAAAGTATTTGAAGACAAACAGAAAACAACACTGGAATTTTATCAAAATATATATAATAATCCATATACGTTTTGTATTCGAGGTGTTGGTAATTTTTCTGTTCGCTTATATGAAACCTTAGCAGTTGGAAGAATCCCCGTTTTATTAAATACTGATTGTAGATTGCCTTTGTCAGATATTATTGACTGGGAAGAACATTGTGTAATTATAGATACAACAAAAAAAGAATCATTAGAAAAACAAATTTTAAAATTTCATAATTCTAAAAGTGAAGATGAGTTTGAAGCTATTCAAAAAAATAATAGAGATTTATGGGAAACACATTTAAAACGAGAATCATTTTTTATTAAGGTTTATAACGCATTTAAAAAAGAAAAGTGATGCTACCATTTACACTTATAATTTGTACATACATGCGACCAAAACCTTTACTGAATTTATTAAATTCAGTAAAGATACAGTCGTTGTATCCAAACGAAATTCTAATCATAGATGGCTCTACAAATAGAGAAACAGAAACCATTTTAAAAGAAAATGGTTTTAAAAATTTGAAGTACTTTAAGGTTGATGAAACTAATAGAGGTTTAACTAAGCAGCGTAATTATGGAATAAGTTTGGTTGATAAGGCTTCAGAAGTAATTTGTTTTTTAGATGATGATACTGAATTATACAATAATTATTTTGATAACATAATAAAGACATTCCAAAATAATTTAAATATAGTAGGTGTTGGAGGCATTGCTGTAAATGATAATAGATGGTTTAAAGTTGAAAAAGAAAAACCAATAAATTATAAAAAGTATTATGTTTTAGATGGTTATGCAGTAAAAGAAAGCTTGCGAAATTTAGTTAGAAATTTTTTTGGATTACAATCGCCTTTATTGCCAGGTTTGATGCCCAGTTTTTCTCATGGTAGAACTTACAGTTATCCTCCTAACAATAAAATTTATCCAGTGGATTTATTAATAGGGATGTCTTTTAATTTTAGAAAAAGAGTTTTTAAAACGATCAAATTTTCAACGTATTTTGAAGGTTATGGTTTATATGAAGATGCAGATTTTAGTTTAAGGGCTTTAAATTATGGGAATAATGTTATTAATACAGCTGCTAAATTAAATCATTATCACGATGTTTCCGGAAGACCAAACAAGTTTCAGTATGGTAAAATGGTAGTGCGTAATGGTTGGTATGTGTGGCGTGTAAAATACCCCAAGCCAAGTTTAAAAGCACGTTTTAAATGGAATGCTACAACCATTTTACTAATAAAAATAAGATTTCTAAATATTTTTAGCACTACCAAAAAGCAAGAGGCTTTTACTGAATGCTTAGGTAGAATAGTAGGCTGGTGGTCTTTAATTTTTAATAAGCCTAAAGTAAAACGATGAGGTTTTTAATTATATCACATACTGTACATAAGGAACAAAATAATTTATTGTATGCTTATTCACCATATATTAAAGAAATGAATATCTGGTTAAAGTATGTTGATGAAGTTCAAATTGTTGCGCCTAAAACTAATGGGAAAATTTCAAATATTGAAGCTTCATATACACACCAAAATGTTCACCTAAATGCTATTCCTTCAATAGCCTTTACTAATTTTAAAACTGCTGTTTCATCAATTTTAAAACTGCCAAGAATATTTTTTTCAATATATAGAGCTTGTAAAAATGCAGATCATATTCACTTGAGATGTCCTGGAAATATTGGACTTATAGGATGTTTTGTTCAAATTTTGTTCCCAAATAAAATAAAAACAGCTAAATATGCAGGAAATTGGAACCCTAAAAGTAATCAACCTTTGAGTTATAAGCTTCAAAAGTGGATTTTAAGCCATACTATTTTAACCAAAAACATAACGGTTCTAGTTTATGGGAATTGGAAAAATCAAACAAAAAATATAAAGCCCTTTTTTACCGCGAGTTTTAATAATTCGGAAATTGAAGACCAAATTGAACGAAATTACGATTCTAAATTAAACTTTGTTTTTGTTGGAAGTTTAGTTAAAGGTAAAAGGCCTTTACTTGCTATTAAGATAGTTGAAGCTTTATATATCCAGGGTAAAAAAGTAATGTTAGAGATTTATGGCAAAGGTGTTTTAAAATCAGAGTTACAAGAATATATCGTTAATAACAATTTAGAAAATATTGTAGTATTAAAAGGGAATCAAAAGCAGGATGTTATTAAAAAAGCATTGAAACAATCACATTTTTTAATATTAGCATCAAAATCTGAAGGCTGGCCAAAGGCTGTAGCAGAAGCTATGTTTTTTGGAGTTATTCCAATTGCTACAAAAATATCTTGTGTCCCCTTTATGTTAGATCATGGAAAACGCGGTGTTTTGATTACGCCTAATGCTGACGATGCTGTAATCCAAATTAACTCATATTTAAAAGATACTTCAAATTTAAAATCGATAAGTTTATTGGCCAGTAAGTGGTCGCAAAATTATACTTTAGATGTTTTTGAAACAGAAATCTCAAAATTATTAAGATCATAAATGCGGGTATTACAATTAATAGATTCTTTAGAAACTGGTGGAGCAGAACGTGTTGCAGTAAACATGGCAAATTTATTAGTTGATGAAATTGATACCTCTTTTTTATGCGCAACTAGAAAAGAAGGTTTATTAAAAGAAAGTTTAGATCCGCAGGTAAAATATTTATTTTTAAATAAAAGTAGACTAATTGATTTTAAGGCTATTAGGAGGCTAAATGCATATGTGAAGCAGCATCATATTAATATTATTCAAGCACATTCAACATCATTTTTCCTGGCAACGGTAGTTAGATTATTAAATAGGGACGTTAAAATAATTTGGCATGACCATTACGGAAATAGCGAATATTTACATAAAAGAAAACTATAAGGTTTTAAAGTTTTGTTCAAAATATTTTAATCATATTTTTTGTGTAAATAATAATTTGGTTAATTGGGCTAAAAACCATTTAAAAACAAAAAAGGTTAGTTATTTGCCAAATTTTGCTGTTCAAAATAAAGCGAAACCTATTACACAATTATTTGGTAAAAAGGGAAAACGGATAGTACATTTGGCTAATTTAAGACCACAAAAAGATCACCATACATTAATTAATGCCTTTGCAAGAATTGTAAAAAAGCATCCAGAATATACTTTGCATTGTATTGGTAAAG
Source organism: Wocania sp. (assembly GCA_965224845.1). Lineage (GTDB taxonomy): Bacteria > Bacteroidota > Bacteroidia > Flavobacteriales > Flavobacteriaceae > Wocania_A. Next base: position 41,830 of record CBDDAJ010000024.1, on the reverse strand, counting down.
ATTTAAATGATGATTATTCCAACTTGGTAAAAAAACAAATTATCGATCTGGGTTTAAATAATCACGTATTTTTATACGGAAATAAACCAGATGTGTCTTATATTTTAAGTCAATGCGATATTGGTGTTTTATCATCAAAATCTGAAGGATTACCCATTGCATTATTAGAATATGGTTTAGCAGCTTTACCAGTAATTGTTACAAATGTTGGTAATTGTAAAGATGTGATTTTAAACAATAATTATGGTTTGCTTATAAAGCCTTTTGATGAAAATTTATTGACAAAATCAATATTATTTTATGTAAATAATCTATCTGAAGCACAGGTTATTGGAAAAAAGCTAAAGACGCATATTGAAGAAAATTTTTCTGCAAATGCTATAGCAGGAAAACTTGTTTCAACTTACAGAAATATTTTATAGCATATTAATGAATAAAACCGAATACATAGATAAACGAAGCGAGTTGTTACTAAAACCATTTTATATCAAATTAGTTTTGGTGTTAATGATATGCTCTTATTTCTATAATTTACCAGTTTTAAAATATAGTCTTAAAGGAGATAATGAGTTTAGAATTTATGATATATTAGGATTAGTGATATTATTTTTTGTGTTTATAAACCGTTCTTTTATAATTCAATATATAAATTTAAAAAGCTATTTAAAATACCTGAATACGTTTGTTCTATGGTGCGGATTCACATTAATTTTTACTGCGATATTTAGTTTTGTTAAAGGCAGACCACTTTGGTTTATCCAAACCTGTTTATATTATTATCATTTTTTAGTTTTTTTTTATACAGCAGTTTTATTTTCAATATACCTTAGAAAAAGAAGCAGGTATAAGTTTATTGCTTCGATAATTTTAATTTTAACGATTTGTGAATCAGTATTAGTGTTTTTACAACATTACGGGCAAGTTCCTTTTTTATGGAATGATGTTTATAGAAGTGCATATGGAGGGTTTATTTCAGGGACATTAGGACCTAATAAAATTGTATTAGGAATGTTTATGTTTTTTAGTTTAGTTTTTTCAATAGGACTCTTTTTTCAAAAACAAGTCAAAGTAAATAGATTATTAATCGTTTTTTCAATAATAGCAGCTATAGCTACTATAGGTATTTCGGGCTCTAGAACAACATATTTAGCTTTAATAATTTTTTTATGTTATTTATTTATTTCAAAAACAAAAAAATTCTTTGCTTTATCAGTATTAATATCTATTGCAATTATTGTTGGTTTTTTTTTCAATTTAGAAGTGATAGATACTATTGTTGAAACATTTGAAAATAGAGTAGTGAACAAAGTTTCAGATCCAACTTTGCTTACAGGAACCAATTTAGATGTAGGACAATTATATGAAGATTTAGGCTCTGGGAGAAACAGATTATCTCTTATATATTTAAAATACTTGTTTTCTAATTTTTATGTAGTTCCAATAGGTATTGGCCTTAATAATAGGCTTTTAGTGGGGTATTCTGCTCATAACATTTATTTAAGTTTAATTAATGAAGTAGGAGTTGTTGGCTTATTTTTATATTTTAAATGGTTAACATCTTATTTATATCTTAAATTTGGAAAAGCATCATTCTTAAAATTGGCTTTAAATGGTTTAACAATAGCAATGTTAGTAACCTTGTTTTTTGGTGAACATTTATATATATACAGACCATTGTTTGCCGTTTTAGGATATTTTTTGTTAATAACAGTTTTACTTATTGCACCACGATATTACTTTAATAAATGAAAAACAGCAATAGCATAGCAGTAGTTATCCCTTTTTATAATGCATCAAAGCATATAATCAATGTAATTAGTAAGCTTCCAAAAGCTATTAATACAATTTACATTGTTAATGATTGTAGTAAGGAAGAAATTCCTAAAGAGAAATTACAAAAGTTTACAAATATTGTTTATTTAAAAACGGATAAAAATCTTGGTGTTGGAGGCGCTACTAAGCTTGGTTTTAAAAAAGCTATTGAAGACAATATAGACATTGTAATAAAGGTAGATGCCGATGACCAAATGGATACATCTTATATTGATCAATTAATAAGTCCATTATTAAGAAATGAAGCCCAATATTCTAAAGGGAATCGGTTTAGAGACTTTAAAGCTTTAAAGGATATGCCCTTTTTAAGAAAGACAGGTAATTTGATACTATCTTTTTTAACTAAAGCTGCCACTGGCTATTGGAATAATTTTGACCCTACTAATGGGTTTTTTGCTGTAAAAACAAAAACGTTAAAAACATTAGATTTTGATAATATTTCAAATAGATATTATTTTGAAACCTCATTGATAGCAGAACTTTATTTTCAAAAAGCAATTATAAAAGATTTAGCCATGCCAGCAATTTATGGCAATGAAAAATCGAACATGAAAGTATGGAAAATGCCTTTCGTATTTATCCCTAAGCTTTTTAAAACTTTTATAAAGCGTATAATTAAAAGTTACTTTGTATACGATTTTAATATCTCTTCAATATATATATTGTTAGGGATTCCTTTATTCCTTTTTGGAGTTATATACGGTATTTATAATTGGTGGTATTTTGTATCAAACAATATGTTAGCTCCTACGGGTACTATAATGCTAGTTACTTTAACAATCATTATTGGGTTTCAATTATTGTTACAAGCAATTCATTACGATATTATTAATGCTCCAAAAGCAAAATAAATGATCTTGAATAATAGGTTTAAATTTATAATTGTTATAGTACTTAATTTAACTATTTCTCTGGCTTATTATTTTGAAAATTTAAACGCCACTTATAGCCAGTTGTCTTCAGATTTGTTGAATATAATTCCAATAGCTCAGAAATACGATAATCCACAATTATTTAAGCACGATTTATATGTAGATACTTTAGAAAATGTAAAATATTATACGCCATTTTATGTACAAACATTGCGTTTTTTAGCAAAATTTAATGATTTTGATTATTTAAAGGCTTTAAATATAATGCACACTATTTGTCATTTTATTTTTGGTGTTTTATGGTTTTTATTATTTTTTAAATATGCTAAACATTTTTGGTTAGCATTATTTATGTCTGTATTTATAAGAGGAATTGTTTGGGTTCCTGGTTTCGAGATTTTAGGTATTTCCGGATTATGGTCAATGATGCCTAGAACGCTGTATCTTGCACTTTTTCCATTGCCCTTTTTATTATTGACAAACAAATTAAATGCTATTATTATAGCATCCTTTCTTATTGGACTTATATTCAATTTTCATCCTATAACTGGTTTAGGAGGTATAATGCTATTTCTTTTGTTTTTATTTTTTTATAACAAATACTTTAAAAGTGGTATAATTTTTAGTTTTAGAAATGCCGTTTTAATTTTAATAAGTTTAATAGTAGGAATGTTGCCATTTATATTAACATATTTTGGTAAAACATCATCGACTGTCACATATGATTTAGAATTATATGAAAAAGCTTTTCAAGCAAGAATACCTAATATTTTTAAAAACCCTGCTGAGTTTTCATTGTATTGGTTTAAAAATAAATCGGTACTCTTTATAGTGCCAGTTATTATCTATTATATAGTATCACGAAAAACTAAAAATGAATTTAAAAAAGGAAAGGTTATAGCCTTATTAACATTATTTCTTTTTATAATACCGTTAATGTCGGTTTATTTTGAAAGTTTTGTTAATAATGTCTTTAATCAAAATTTTAGAATGTCATTTCAGCTCATTCGTACTCAAAAAATGGTTATCATCCCTAGTTATTTTGCTATGTTTTTTTTGTTTGTTTATCTTTTTAAAAATGCAATATTAAAAAAAGGGTTACCAATATTTTTACTGTCATATTTTTTGGTTTTAATTTTTAGCAAACCTAATAGTTTTAATAATGAGACTGTTTTAAATGCATCAATTTTTAGCTCAGTTTTACCATTCAATTTAAGTGTTAGTAAACCATCGCAAAGTGGAAATAAGACTAAAGACGCTATGGCAAAGTATATTGAAGCTAATACTCGGGTTGATGCGGTTCTTTTTGGTGATTATTTTTATAGATGTGCGGCAAAGCGTTCAGTGGTTTTAGATAATAAAGGCGCATCGATGATTATCGAAAGTAATCCAGTTAAACTGATAGAATGGTTTAATGATAAACAGCGTTTTAGAAGTTTACCAACCTTTGATGCTAAAGTTAAGTTTTTAAAATCTTTGGGAGTAGATTATTACATTACTGAAAATGATAGCTATAATTTGGAAGTAGTTCATAAAATTAATAGGCTAATACTATATAGATTATAATGAAGCAGCTACTTTATATAGGGAATAAATTGTCGCATAAATCTAAAACTCCAACATCTATTGAAACTTTGGGGAAGTTATTAACAGATGAAGGATTTACTGTAAAAACGGCTTCTAGTAAATCAAATAGAGTCCTTAGATTGCTAGATATGTTATATAGTGTTATTAAATACAAAAAAAAAACCGACTTTGTTTTAATTGATACCTATAGCACATCTAATTTTTATTATGCTTTTTTTGTAAGCCAATTATGTCGCTTTTTAAAACTAAAGTATATTCCAATTTTAAGAGGAGGGAATTTACCGGATCGATTAAAAAGATCACAAAAATTATCAAAATCCATATTCAATAATGCATACAAAAACATAGCACCTTCAAAGTATACACAACATAGTTTTGAGAGTTCCGGATATAAAAATATAATGTGTATCCCTAATTCTATTGAATTAAAAAAATACTCATTTCAAAAAAAAGAGTTTAACAATGCCAATTTGCTTTGGGTACGATCATTTTCAGAAATTTATAATCCAACTTTAGCTGTAAAACTCTTAAAAGCACTACAAGACGAATCAATTAGTGCTTCACTTTGTATGGTAGGACCAGAAAACGATGGTTCAATGCGAAAAACTAAAGCTTGTGCAAAACAGTTAAATGTAGAAGTCACTTTTACAGGAAAGCTTACTAAGAATGAATGGATAAGCCTTTCAGAAAATTTTAATATTTTTATAAATACAACCAATTTTGATAATATGCCAGTAAGTGTTATTGAAGCTATGGCATTAGGTTTACCCATTATATCCACAAATGTAGGAGGGATTCCTTTTTTAATCAATAATGAAGTTGATGGTGTTTTGGTAAAACCAAATGATATTGATGGTTTTGTAAATGCTATTTTAGAAATAAGAAGGAAACCAGAAAAAGCAATTAAAATGGCTACTCTGGCTAGAAAAAAAGCTGAAGAGTTCAATTGGACTAATGTAAAAAAGCAATGGATTAAACTCTTGGAATAATTTAGTACTGAGTTAAATTTACTTAGTATCTTTATAACCTCTCAAACCACCCTAAAAATGTCTAATAGTAATATTCATTTTAATATTTCTGAGCGTAAAGTTTTGTTACGTTTATTCGATATTATTTCTGTTCTTTCTATATTGTATTTTGTAGGTAATACATTCGATTTTGACTATTTTACTATTACAAAAGAAAATTGGAAATGGATTCTTGTGTTAATTCTTTACATCTCGGTTTTTGGTACTATTTTCGAGTTATACGATTTACAAAAGTCTAGCAAGATAGAAACCGTTTATGCAAATATTGTACTCACAGTATCTATTACCGTTCTATTTTACTTTTTAACACCTTTTTTCACTCCTATATTACCTGATAATCGGTTGCAAATACTATACTTTTATTTTGCTATATTATTTGCTCTTTTTCTCTGGAGACTTGCCTATATTACTTTCGTGGTTTCTCCCAGGTTTTATAAAAAAGTGCTCATTGTAGGCGAGACATCTAATATAGGATCTATTGTAGAGGCTTTTAATGCTGCAGATCCAAATTATAAAATTGTAGGATTTATTAATTGTGAAATTAATAAAACCGATAAAATAAAATTTAAGGGCATTATTGAATATAGTCCTAAACAAATTTATCAAGTTATTAAAGATGAAAACATATCTGAGGTTGTTATAGCCAGCTATAACTCTGAAACGATTACACCAGAAATTTATAAAGATCTGATTACACTTTTGGAAGGAGGATTTCCAATAAAGGAATATACACAGGTATATGAAGATTTAACACGACGTATTCCAGTTCAGTTTGTTGGAAAAGATTTTTATAAATACTTTCCGTTTAGTAGAAGTAATCAGAATAAATTATATTTATTTTTTCATCGCCTTTTTGATTTGCTTATTTCAATTATAGGAATTTTAACAGGAATTATTTTGTTGCCAATAATTCTTTTGGGAAATATTATAGGAAATAAAGGAAAACTTTTTTACACTCAAGAACGAATTGGTAAAAACGGAAATCTTTTTAGAATTATTAAATTCAGAACTATGATTGAGAATGCTGAAAAAGAAGGTGCGGTTTGGGCAAAAAAGAATGATGTTAGAATTACCAAGTTCGGAAAGTTTTTGCGACACTCTAGGTTAGACGAAATTCCGCAGTTCTGGAACATTCTAATGGGAGACATGAGTTTAATTGGACCAAGACCCGAGCGTCCTTTTTTTGTTAGAGAATTATCTCAATTACTTCCGTTTTATGAGACAAGGCATATTGTAAAACCGGGGCTAACAGGTTGGGCTCAGGTAAAAACCAGATATGGCTCATCTATTGATGACAGTCTCCTTAAATTACAATACGATTTGTACTATATTAAACATCGAAGCTTTTTTCTGGATGCTAATATTCTTGTGAAAACATTAAGTACTATGATCTTTTTCAGAGGGCAATAATTTTGGCTCGTCTACCTGTTAAAGTGTTTTTGATCAAATAAATATACCTTATAAAAAGTGCTATTAAAAACGGAATAAGCCCAATAGCAAAAACTTGTACACCAATTAACCAGTGTAATACCATGAGGCAAAGTAAGATCACCAACAACTTTAAATATTTAATAAACCAGTTGTTTGCTTTCTTTTTCAATACTTGTGGTATTACAAATACATTAAGTGCAAATGCCCAAAGTAAATTGTAATTTTGGTGTGTTCCGGTATGATCGGTTGCAAACCAAAGCAACAAAATAAAAAGACCTACAATGCCTGTAGTACTAAATAAGAAAACATCTAGCCACATACTTCGTTTTTGTTTTTTATGGTCTTTGTAAGTAATAAAAAATATGAGTAAGCCAAGAACACCAAAAACCAGTAGAGGGCTGAATAAAAATGACTCAGACTTATAAGCATTTTTTTGAGTATAAAGTGTTTTACTTTCTTTAACTAGCGGAGTGTTACTGTTTTTTATGGTGGCATTTTCAAAGAATTGATAAATATTCTCTGGTAAGAACATATGTTGTTCTGGTGTTGCTTTTTTGTCAATAACAGAGCCTAAAGCTATATCTATACCTAAACTTCCCCAAGAATTTTTATTAAGATTATTATGAATTAAAGTTCTAAAGGTTTCTTGTTTAAAGTTTTTAGGCTCGGTAAAAGCAATATTATTTTTTAGTGTGATGTTGGCAACATCTTTAATTTTAGTGGCACAGTTATCAAAAAAGAATTCATAAAGATATGCTCTGTTTTCAGGTTTATAGTTGTTAACTAAAACATTAAATAGATTTTGTTTTTCGACCTGTGAAAGGTTTAAAACTTGTTCTTTTATAGTTCTATCAAAATAAGTGTAAACTCTGTAAAACTTTTGAAAAGTATCTTTGCTAATCAGATAATTAAGTTTGCCCTGAGCAAATTTTAAATAAAAATTTGGAGTATCAAAATCGTATTCTCCATAGCCATAAACCCAATCTATTCCTTTAGTTGTATCACGAACCCTAAATGCACTATGCCCAAAAGCATCATTTAAAGAGCTTCCGGGACCAATAGTCAGCACACTTATTTTTGCTTCACTTGATAACTCTATAGCTTGCCCAAAAGCACCCCTTGTTAATAGAAAGAGAAATAAAAGAAGTCGTATTTTTTTCATTTAAAATTTAATTGTTTTACTTGATAATGGCTTTTATTTGCCCTAAGTCGTTATTTATAACTTACCTAAAGATACTTAAATCGAGTTTTAAAGAAAATACATTTGAATATAAAGCTACACTCTGATCGCCAATATCTGTAAATGCATAATCTATTTGTACACCATTATATTTAAAACCAACACCAAAACTAGGCTGAAAACTTAATTGCTCGGTATTGTCAATTTGCAATTCATTTTGAAAATTACCAATACCTGCACGTAAATACACCATGTCGATATATCCAAACTCAAACCCTAAGGCTGGATTTATACTGGCAAATGATGACGAAATAATATCGTTGTTTTCTTCAAATCGTACATTTAAATTTACTGCTGTTAAAAGTGTATAATCTACATTAAAATCAACTAATTTAGAGAGGCCTATTTGTAATTTAGGAATTGTTATTTCAGTAGTTTCTGGGAGTTCTTGATTTTGGCCTGCCACAGCATTTTGTATTTTTGCAAACGCTTCTTCATCAATGGCCCAAGCATTAAAAGTCGTTGTAATATCGCGAGCCATAATACCAAATTTCCAATGGTTTTTGGTTTCAAATTGAACACCAACATCAAAGCCAAAACCCCAGGACGAAGCAAAATCACCAATAATTCTACGAATTACTTTGGCATTAATACCGTAATTAAGCCCCTGTACGGGTAATTTTCTGGCATATGAAAATGTTAACCCATAATCGGCAGTCGAGAACAAACTGATTCTATCATAATTGATGTTTCCTTGTGCATCAATTAATTGGGTCGTATTTAAAATATCATCAACCCCAAATCGAATTAATGATATTCCAATGGCACTTCTATTATCAAGAGGCATGGCAAAAGCCGCATAATCGTAATTTGCAATGTTTGCAAAGTAACTCGAATGCATTAAGGCTAGTTGATTGTCTTCAAGGTTTAGTATACCTGCAGGATTCCAATAACCAGAATTCACATCGTTAGTGTGTGCAGTAACTGCACTACTCATTCCCAAAGCAGCTGCATCAACACCAATATTCATAAACTCGTTGGAGTATTTTCTAACGGTTTGACTAAATACTGCTAATGATAACAAACAAAATAATGTGGCTATGTTAACTTTCAAGCGCAATTTTTTACAAAGATGCATATAATTTATCATCTAATAAACTTCAAAATAAATACAATATTGTTTCTTCTTTGTTTTAGACCGAAATACTTTGTTATTTTTACGGTAATAAAACTTAAATATGAAGCGATATATTCCTAATGCTTTAACCCTTTTAAATTTATTTTGTGGGTGTATTGCTGTAATTTTTGCAGTTAATAACAATGTTGTTGCAACTGCTATATTTGTTTTTTTGGGTATATTTTTTGATTTTTTTGATGGCTTTGCTGCAAGAAAGTTAAACGTTCAAAGTGAATTAGGCGTACAATTAGATTCTCTCGCCGATATGGTTACTAGTGGATTGGTGCCTGGAATTGTGATGTTTAAATTAATAGCGCTAGCAATTGATGATTATTCTATGCTAAACACTTATGTAGATTGGGGAACTAACAGTTTTATGGGCTTTAAATTGCAAATACTTCCTCTTTTAGGTTTATCTATAACCTTAGCATCAGCATATCGGTTAGCAAAATTTAATATTGATATCGAACAGCAAAATTACTTTAAAGGGTTACCAACTCCGGCAAACACTTTATTAATAGTGTCGTTACCGCTAATTATAGAGTTTCAAAATAACGATTTAATCAATTCAGTGATTCTTAATAAATGGTTTTTAATAGCATTAACTCTATTTAGTTGTTGGATGTTAAATTCAAAAATTAAATTATTTGCTTTAAAATTTAAAACTTGGGCTTTTAAAGATAATGCAACGCGTTATATTTTTATATTACTGTGCATTGTGCTTTTGGCTGTATTGCAATTTGCAGCTATTCCACTTATTATCTCGCTTTATATTATAATGTCTGTTTTAAACAATTTAACATCAAAATAAAAATACATGGCATCAGGATTTTTTGCATTATTTGACGACATAGCTGCTTTAATGGACGATGTTGTTGTAATGAGTAAAATAAGTACAAAAAAAACAGCAGGAATTTTAGGTGATGACTTAGCGGTTAATGCTGAAAAAGCTACAGGATTTGTTTCCTCCAGAGAGTTACCGGTTTTATGGGCCATTACTAAGGGATCGTTTCTTAATAAACTAATTATTTTACCCATTGCTTTTTTGCTTAGTGCTTTTGCACCTTGGGCAGTTACATTGGCTTTAGTATTAGGGGGTGTTTATTTGGCTTTTGAAGGTGCTGAAAAAATATATGAGTTTTTTGTGCCACATAAGCATACTAAAATTAACATTGAAGAAGAAACAGTCTCTAAAGAAGAAGTTTTAAAAGTTGAAAAAAGTAAAATTAAATCGGCGATTTTTACCGATTTTATATTATCCGTAGAAATAGTAATTATTGCTTTAGGAACGGTTTTAGGAAGACCGATTTTGTTTCAAATATTAGTAGTTTCTATTGTTGCTGTTATAGCTACAGTAGGTGTTTATGGTATAGTGGCTCTTATTGTTAGAATGGATGATTTTGGTTATAAGCTCGTAAAGCTAAGTAGTAAGAAAAAAAGTGTTTCAAAATTTATAGGTAACTTTTTAATAAATGCACTGCCTGTTGTTATAAAAAGCTTATCTGTAATTGGTACTATAGCTTTAATTTTAGTCGCAGGAGGTATTTTTGTTCATAACATAGAGCTTCTACATCATTTTTTAGAAGGATTACCTTCTATTTTAAGAGATTTTATTGTAGGCTTACTGGTTGGAGGTATAGCACTTTTAGCAGTGAAGCTTTTTAAGTTTATTTTTTTACGAAAAGCAACTGAATTAAAAAACTAAAACTTAGTCCCGAATCTTTTTCTTGCGTAGCTCAAAATTCTGACCTAAATAAACTTTACGTACCATTTCATCATTTGCCAGGTCTTCAGGAATACCATGCTTTAAAATACCTCCTTCAAACATTAAGTAAGTTCTGTCGGTAATAGCTAAAGTTTCTTGTACGTTATGGTCGGTAATTAAAATTCCAATATTTTTTTTGGTGAGTTGTGCTACAATACGTTGTATATCTTCAACAGCAACTGGGTCAACACCAGCAAAAGGTTCGTCCAATAAAATAAAACTAGGGTCGGTTGCCAAGGCTCTGGCTATTTCAGTACGACGGCGTTCACCACCAGATAATAAATCACCTCGGTTTTTACGAATATGACCCAACCCAAATTCTTCAATAAGTGATTCCATTTTATCATGCTGTTCTTTTTTGCTCAGTTTTGTAAGTTGTAAAACACTTAAAATATTGTCTTCAATACTCAATTTTCTAAAAACCGAAGCTTCTTGTGCTAAATACCAATACCATTTTGTGCCCGCTTGTACATAGGGTATTTAGTAATTTCAGTATGATCTAAAAAAATATGTCCGCCATTGGGTTTTATTAAACCAACAATCATGTAAAAAGAAGTCGTTTTTCCAGCACCATTTGGGCCTAAAAGCCCCACAATTTCTCCTTGATTAACTTCAAGAGAAACATCTTTCACTACTTTTCGTCCGCTATAGGACTTCATTAAATTTTCGGCTTTTAATATCATAACTTTATATACTAAAATATACTGAACGCTAAAAATAGTAAAATCGTGTTCACTATTGTAGCAGAATACTTGAATTTTATCTTTTAGCGCCTTCTTTCTAAGGATTAAACGTGTTAGACGTCTGGAATCTATTTGCTTTTGGCTTCCAATGCGTCCCAAAATTCGTAAGCACGACGCAAATGAGGGATTACTATAGTACCTCCAATTAAATTAGCAATACTCAATGTTTCTACAACTTGTGCTTTAGAAATCCCTTCGTTATAACATGCTTCTAGATGATATTTTACACAATCATCGCATCGTAACACCATGGAGGCTACTAAACCTAATAGTTCTTTTGTTTTAACATCCAAGGCTCCTTCTGTGAAAGCATTTGTATCTAAATTAAAAATGCGTTTTATGATTTTATTATTATCGGCAAGAATTTTATCGTTCATTCTCTCTCGATATTCATTAAATTCGGTAACAATATCAGACATGTTGTTTTTCTTTTCTTTTTTGATTTCTAATAACAATTTTAGATATATAAATACTTACTTGATACAATATTATAATTGGTATAGCCACTATAATCTGACTTGTAATATCTGGAGGTGTTATAATTGCTGATAATATTAGTACAATTACTAATGCATATTTTCTGTATTTTCTTAATATTTCGGGCGTTACCAAACCAATTTTAGTAAAAAAGTATATAATTATAGGAAGCTCAAAAATTAATCCGGAAGCCAAAACGGTAACTCTGATTAGCCCTATGTAATCACTTAAATCGAAATCGTTATGAACTCTTTCGGCTACTGAATAGGTACCTAAAAAGTTAATGGATAAAGGGGTTACAATATAATATCCGAATAGTACACCTATAAAAAATAAAAGCGATGAAATAATTATAAATCCTTTTGAATGCTTACGCTCGTTTTTATGTAGCCCTGGACTAATAAATTTCCATAGTTGGTATATTACATATGGGAAAGCTATAATAAAACCAAAGGTTATTGAGGTCCAAATGTGTGCAGAAAATTGTCCTGCTAGCTTTCTGCTTTGAACTTCAAAATCGAAGTCTGTGCCACAAAAACTATCAAATCCAAAAAACTGAGAGGCTTTACAAAGCAGCTCGTAAGTTAAAAAATCTGTTTTTGAAGGACCAAAAATAAGTGTGTCAAAAATGAAACTCTTCATTAAAAAAGCTACTGTAGCTGCAATTAATACGGCCACTACAGCTCTTATTAAATGCCAGCGTAAATCTTCAAGATGGTCTAAAAAAGACATCTCATTAATATCTTTCTTTGCCATTATATAATACCTTCTTTAATTAAATCGTGTAAGTGCACTACACCTGCGTAATTACCACGGTCTTCAACAAGTAGCTGAGAAATACCATTGGTTTCCATAATTTCTAATGCATCAACAGCCATAGCATCAACATTTATATGTTTTGGGTTTGGACTCATAATATCTTTTGCAGTTAATGTAGAAAAATCATCAACTTTGGTTAACATTCTACGTAAATCACCATCTGTAATAATACCAACAATTTTTTCGTTTTTTACAACAGCGGTAACACCCAGCATCTTTTCTGTAATCTCAATAATAATATTTTTAATGCTGGTATCTAATTGTACTTTTGGTTTTTCATTAACCGATGAAATATCATGAACTCGCAAATACAATTTTTTACCTAATGCACCTCCTGGATGGTATTTAGCAAAATCGTTACTCGAAAAGCCCCGTAAATCTAATAGGCAAACTGCCAGGGCGTCTCCAATAACCAATTGCGCAGTAGTACTTGTTGTTGGGGCTAAGTTATTTGGGCAGGCCTCCTGTTTAACAAAAGCATTTAAAATATAATCTGCTTGCTGCCCTAAAAACGAATCGGTATTACCAGTAATAGCAATCATTTTGTTTTTTGCACTTTTTATTAAAGGAACTAAAACTTTAATTTCAGGCGTATTTCCGCTTTTGGAAATACAAATAACCACATCATCTTTAAGAATTAATCCTAAATCGCCATGAATTGCATCGGCGGCATGCATAAAAACAGAAGGAGTTCCTGTAGAATTTAATGTAGCTACAATCTTATTGGCTATAATGGCACTTTTTCCTATTCCGGTAATGATAACACGACCTTTGGAGTTGTAAATAAGTTTTACGGCATTGGCAAAATCATCTGTGATAAGGTTAGCTAAGTTAGATATAGCTTCACTTTCCATTTCTATGGTATGCTTTGCCGAATTAATAATAGAAATTTCGTCTTTCAAAATTTATTATTTTTTTTTGTTGAAGCTTTAAAGATTTTGTTATCTTTAAATGTAAATCAATATTTAATTTTATTGTAAATTCGATTTGCGTTACAAAACTAACGAAAAAAACATGAGGGTTGTCTAAATACACTGCAAAATTAAAGAATAATATACTTTTAAGTTTAGTGTATTTCAATAGTGTAAATTAATTTTTTATTTAATCAATGTTAACAACAAAAAGTGACATTCACTCCGCACTAAAAAAATATTTTGGGTTTAATAAATTCAAAGGATTGCAAGAAGATGTCGTTGAAAGTATTTTATCAAAAAAGCACACATTTGTAATTATGCCAACAGGAGGCGGAAAGTCTCTTTGTTACCAGTTGCCAGCATTAATGCAAGAAGGGACTGCCATTGTAGTATCACCTTTAATAGCATTAATGAAAAATCAGGTAGATGCCATTAGAGGCGTATCTCAAGAAGAAGGTGTAGCCCATGTATTAAATTCTTCATTAAATAAAACTGAAGTAAAACGTGTAAAAGAAGATATTGTTAATGGTGTTACTAAGCTGCTATATGTTGCCCCAGAATCGTTAACTAAAGAAGAAAATGTTGATTTTCTTAGAACTGTCAAGATTTCTTTTATGGCAATTGATGAGGCACATTGTATAAGTGAATGGGGGCATGATTTTAGACCAGAATATAGAAACTTAAGACATATAATTAAAAGAATTGGTGACGATATACCTATCATAGGACTAACAGCAACAGCAACTCCCAAAGTGCAGGAGGATATTATAAAAAACTTGGGAATTACGGGCGCAACAACTTTTAAAGCATCATTTAACAGACCCAATTTATATTATGAGGTTAGACCAAAAACCAAGAACGTTGATGTAGATATCATCCGATTTATTAAACACAACGAAGGGAAATCAGGTATTGTTTATTGTTTAAGTAGAAAACGTGTAGAGGAGTTAGCACAAGTATTACAGGTAAATGGCATAAAAGCTGTACCGTATCATGCTGGTTTAGATGCTAAAACCAGATCTAGCCATCAGGACAAGTTTCTTATGGAAGATGTAGATGTTGTAGTTGCCACTATAGCTTTTGGGATGGGGATTGATAAGCCTGATGTACGTTTTGTTATTCACCATGATATTCCTAAAAGCATAGAGAGTTACTACCAGGAAACAGGTCGTGCTGGTCGTGATGGAGGCGAAGGGCACTGTTTAGCGTATTATGCTTATAAAGATATAGAAAAGCTGGAAAAGTTCATGTCTGGTAAACCAGTAGCCGAACAAGAAATAGGGCAGGCTTTGTTACAAGAAGTTGTTGCTTTTGCAGAAACGTCGATATCTCGTAGAAAATTTATCCTGCATTATTTTGGAGAAGAATTTGATAACAAAACCGGTGAAGGTGGGGATATGGATGATAATGTCCGTAACCCTAAAACACAGGTTGAAGCTAAAGATAATGTTAAGTTGTTATTGGAGACTATTGAAAAAACAAACGAAAAATATAAATCTAAAGATTTAGTAAATGTAATTACAGGTAAAGAAAATGCTTTAATAAACTCACATAAAACCAACGAACAAGATTTTTTTGGTAAGGGAAAAGCTTACGATAATAAGTACTGGATGGCTTTATTAAGGCAGGTACTGGTTGCCGGATACCTTAAAAAAGATATTGAAACTTATGGTGTTATAAAATTGATTGATTCTGGTAAAGATTTTTTGAAAAAGCCAGTATCGTTTATGATGACCGAAGATCATATTTTTGAAGGAGAGCAGGAAGATGGAACCATAATTACTGCCGAAAAGAGCGGAGGAGCCGTAGCTGATGATGTTTTAATGGGTATGCTTAAAGATTTGCGTAAAAAGAATGCTAAAAAAATGGGTGTTCCACCATTTGTGATTTTTCAAGACCCTTCTCTGGAAGACATGGCTTTAAAGTACCCTATTTCTATGTCCGAATTAAGTAATGTACACGGTGTAGGAGATGGGAAGGCAAAAAAATATGGTAAAGATTTTATTGCTCTTATTTCAAAGTATGTAGAAGAAAATGATATTACCCGTCCGGATGATTTAGTTGTAAAATCTACAGGAAGCAATTCTGCCAATAAGTTATACATTATTCAGAATGTTGATAGAAAACTACCTTTAGACGATATTGCATCCTCAAAAGGAATGTCTATGCAAGACTTTATTAAAGAAATGGAAGCTATTGTATATTCTGGAACGAAATTAAATATTAACTATTGGATTGATGAGATTTTAGACGAAGATCAGCAAGAAGAAATTCATGAATATTTTATGGAGTCTGAATCTGATAGTATTGATGAAGCTATTGAAGAGTTTGATGGGGATTATGATGACGAAGAACTTCGCTTATATCGAATAAAATTTATTAGCGAGGTTGCTAACTAGTAAGGTAGTCTATACTTTTTTGGTGTTGGGTCTTCGGTTCAATAAAACTTTATACTTCTAACTTACTTTCCTATCTTTGCAGCTTCAAATAAAAAACAGAATAATGCAAGACGGACTATACGCAAAATTTAATACAACAAAAGGAGAAATTCTTATTGCTTTAGAATACAAAAAAACTCCAGGAACTGTAGGTAACTTTGTTGCTTTAGCAGAAGGTAACTTAGAAAACTCGGTTAAACCTCAAGGTACACCATATTATAACGGTTTAAAATTCCATAGAGTAATACCAGATTTTATGATTCAAGGCGGTTGCCCGCAAGGATCTGGCTCTGGAAACCCTGGTTACCAGTTTGATGATGAATTTCATCCAGATTTAAAACACGATGGCCCGGGAGTATTATCTATGGCTAATGCTGGTCCAGGAACTAATGGTAGTCAGTTTTTTATAACTCATGTAGAAACCCCATGGTTAGATAATAATCATACTGTTTTTGGCAAAGTAGCGCATGGTCAAGATATTGTTGATGCTATTGCACAGGGTGATGCAATTGATAGTTTAGAAATTGTTAGAGTAGGTGCTGAAGCTGAGGCTTACAATGCTGTTGAAGCTTTTAGAACTTTTGAAGGCTCAAGAGAAAAACGTTTAGCAGAAGCAAAAGCAGCTGCAGATAAAGCATTAGATAAAATTGCAGCAGGGTTTAATAAGACCGAAAGCGGGTTACGATATCAGATAATTCAGGAAGGTAAAGGAGTAAAGGCAGAAAAAGGTAAAACAGTATCTGTGCATTATAAAGGTCAATTAGCAGATGGTACGGTTTTCGATTCTTCATATAAGCGCAATCAACCTCTTGAGTTTCCTGTAGGTGTTGGACAAGTTATTCCTGGTTGGGACGAAGGGATTTGTCTGTTAAGTGTAGGTGATAAGGCGCGATTAGTAATACCTAGCGATTTAGGATACGGAAGCAGAGGCGCTGGAGGCGTTATTCCACCTGATGCTACTTTAATTTTTGATGTAGAATTAATGGATGTAAAATAAAAAACATTCTTTTTGATACTAAAAAGCGCTTCTTTTTGAAGTGCTTTTTTTATATTTATACATGACAAATTTAGAACTCCAAAACTTAAAATACCCCATAGGCCAATTTGATTGCCCAGAGAATATTTCAAAAGAACATATAGAAAACTGGACTTCAATTTTAGAACAATTTCCAATTCGTTTAGAAAGATTAGTAAAGCATCTTACTAAACAACAGTTAGATACACAATATAGGCCAGATGGATGGACAATCAGGCAAGTTGTGCATCATATTTCTGATAGTCATCATCATAGTTATACTCGTTTTAAATGGGCACTAACAGAAGATAAACCAATGATTAAGGCATATTACGAAGACCGATGGGCAGAGCTTGTAGATACTAAATCGGCCCCAATTCAAATGTCTATTGAGCATATCAAAGCCATTCATTATAAATTGGTTTACCTCTTAAGAAGACTATCTGAAACCGATTTAAATAAAAGTTTTATTCACCCGGAAACAATGAATGACGTTTTATTAAAAGAAAATATTGGTGTTTATGCATGGCATAGTAATCATCATTATGCTCATATCGAGAATGTATTAAAAAGAAATAATTGGATTTGATTTTTTTTGATTAGGCCATTTCACATAAAAGATACCAAAGCACTTTTAGATATTTATAATTATTATGTTTTAAATACTATTGTGACATTTGATATCGAGCCTCTGTCTCTGGAAACTTTTACCAAAAAGCTAACGCATATTAATGCTAAATATCCTTTTATTGTTTTTGAAGTAAACGATGACGTTATAGGTTATGCTTACGGAAGTAAGTGGCGACCAAAACCAGCTTATAATCGTACGGTTGAGTCTACAGTATATGTAAAATATGGAGAACACGGGAAACAAATTGGCTCAAAGCTGTATACTGAATTACTTAGTCTATTAAAACAGGAAAATTACCATGTGGTTTTAGGAGGATTAACTTTACCCAACGAAGCCAGCGTTAAGCTTCATGAAAAATTTGGCTTTAAGCAAGTAGCACACTTTAAAGCAGTAGGGAGAAAGTTTGAAAAATGGCTCGATGTAGGCTTTTGGCAATTAAATTTTTAATGCCTATTTCCACTTAATATTGCAACCTATACTAGGCTTTTGTATACAAATATTCTCCTTGTTATCTAATAAACAATCTAAGGCATGCCTTAAATCTTTACCGGTAACAGGCAATCCATTTCCTGGCCGAGAATCATCTAATTGTCCTCTGTAATTCAATCTTAAATCAGTATCAAAAACATAAATATCTGGTGTGCAAGCAGCATCATAAGCTTTTGCTATATCTTGAGTTTCATCATATAAATAAGGAAAGGGATAGTTTTCATCTTTGGCATGAATTTTCATCTTATCTGGAGCATCTTGAGGATAATTAATAACATCGTTACTAGAAATGGCAATAAAAGAAATGCCTTTTTCCGAATAAGCCTTAGCTATTGAAACTATTTCTGAGTTTATATGAATTACAAAGGGGCAATGATTGCAAATAAACATAATTACCGTTGCTCTATCTCCTTTTAAATTTTGCAGCGATAATACTTTATTAGAAACAGTATCTAATAAATTGAAATTTGGTGCAATGGTTCCCAGTGGAAGCATATTTGAAGGTGTTCTTGCCATTCTTTTTCTTGTTTATTCAAAGTTCGTAATAATTTGTATTTTTAAAAAATGAACGATACAATAACTTTTGAAGATTTTACTAAAGTAGACTTACGAGTTGGAACCATTATAGAAGTAAATGATTTTCCTGAAGCAAGAAACCCGGCTTATCAGCTTGTTATAGATTTTGGAGATTTGGGAATTAAAAAATCTTCAGCACAAATAACCTCCTTGTACAGCAAGGAAGATTTGCTGAATAAACAAATTGTGGCTGTTATAAATTTTCCCAAAAAGCAAATTGCTACATTTATGAGCGAATGTTTGGTTGTGGGAGCCGTTGCTGGTAAAGATGTTATGCTTTTAAAGCCGGAAAACAGTGTAAAGAATGGTACACCAGTTTCTTAGTGTATGCAACAGCTAGACCATGTTCAAATAAATTTTGATACCAGTGCGCTTTGGGTATTAAATGTAGCCCTTGCTATAGTTATGTTTGGTGTTGCATTGGGAATTTCGATAAACGATTTTAAAAGCTTAATAAAACAACCTAAATTAGTTTTAATTGGGATTTTATCTCAATTTGTTGTATTACCCTTTGTTACATTTCTGTTTATACTTATAATAAAACCACAACCTAGTATTGCTTTGGGAATGATGATGGTTGCTGCTTGCCCTGGTGGCAATGTTTCAAATTTTATAACAAGTTTAGCAAAAGGAAATACTGCACTATCTGTGAGTTTAACTGCATTTGCTACTTTTTTAGCAGTGTTTATGACACCTTTAAATTTTCAGCTTTACGGAAATTTGTATCAACCAACTGCCGAAATCTTAAAAGCCATACAACTCGAGCCTTTTGAATTAATAAAACTAGTTGTGCTTATATTGGGTATTCCTTTAATTTTAGGAATGCTGTTACGATTTAAAAATGTAGAACTGGCTGGCAAACTTTCTAAAATTTTAAAACCTTTATCCATTGTTGTTTTTATTACCATTGTAATTATTGCGTTTTCTAAAAACATAGAAGTATTTAATAACTACATCCACCATGTATTATTAATAGGTGTTAGCCATAATATATTGGCCATTATTATTGGTTTTTTTGTTGCTAAAGCTTTTAAACTATCGTTTAAAAACCAAAAAACACTAGCCATAGAAACGGGCATTCAAAATTCTGGTTTAGGATTATTACTGATTTTTACTTTTTTTGAGGGGATAGGAGGTATGGCTATTTTGGCTGCATTTTGGGGTATTTGGCATATTATTTCAGGCCTGGTATTGGCTTGGTATTGGTCTTATAAGAAAACACGTTTGGCATATTGAAATTTATCTGGTTATATAGCGTAAGATTGTACTTAAGTACAGGGATGTTTTTTTATTTTAGAACAATAAAAATCCATGGTCATAAAAATATCCCAAAAAACAAACCGGTTTTATTATTATCTAATCATCAAAACGCTTTATTAGATGCGTTACTAATTGCTACTAAATCTGGCAGGTTTTCATATTTTTTAACAAGATCGGCAGTTTTTAAAAAGCCTTTAATACGTAAAATTTTAAGTAGCCTGCAAATGCTACCTATTTATAGAATTCGGGATGGTTGGAGTAAATTATCTAATAATAATGCTATTTTTGATACCTGCTCAGAGCTTTTAAATAAAGAAGAAGCCATTGTTATTTTTCCGGAAGGAAGTCATAATTTAAAGCGAAGTGTTAGACCTTTGAGCAAAGGGTTTACAAGAATAGTTTTTGATACTTTAAAAAAATACCCAAAAACAGATTTACAATTAATTCCGGTAGGATTAAATTTTGAAAAGGCTGAAAAATGTCCGGATAGTGCTTCCATATTTTTTGGAGAGCCTATACCTGCCTATGCCTTTATTTCTGAAAACAGAAATGATGATGTTGTAAAGTTAAAAACCAAAATTCAATCAGAAATCTCTAATCTAACAACACACATACCCTCGGGTAATTATAATGAAACCTTAGGAGCTTTAAATGATTTACAAGTTGATTTTTTAAACCCTAAAGCTGTAAATAAATGTATAGCCAGTGGTTTTAGAGATTGTAACCCCACTCGAAAACTTAAAATAAAAGGCATAAAATCATTTTTTAAAGGCTTATTAATTTTAAATATTTTGTTTCCTTATTTAATCTGGAAGCTTTTTGTACTGCCAAAAATAGACGAGATAGAGTTTACATCTACCTTTAGATTTGCCATAGCCATAACTTTGGTCCCGTTTTATCTTCTATCCATTGTTTTTATCATTGCTACTTTATTCAGTTTTAAAATAGCAATGCTCTATTTAATTTCGATTTTAATAATTTCTCTTTTAGCAGTAAAACTATAGTTCTTTTCTAAAGAAAATGGCATTCATCATAAGTTTATTTGTCCCGTACCAAAATGCTCTAAAATTAGTGTTATCTGTAAATACAACCACTTTGCCTTTGCCCAGTTTTTTTATTTGAACAGGAACAGTTTTGGCTAAAGCTTTCAAATTAGGTTTAGAAATATATCCACTTAAAAGCGGAGTCTTGGTATATTGAATTGGATTGTTATAGCTTAAAGAGTCTGCCTTAATGAAAATGGTAGTATTTCTAAATAATGCTATTTTATCATTTTTATAGCCAAAATTTATAGGATGAGATCGGTCTAGATTTGCTTCAAAAATAGCACCACCAATTACTTGGGCACCTTTAAAATTGCTTTTTTCTTCAAAACTTATATGTTTTGCAGGGACACTCGTTTTTTCAAAATCTAATTTAACGAACTCTTTATTTTTTAGCCATTTAATGGCATTTCTGTATCCAATAATGCTGCCTCCATTTTTTACCCACAATTTAAGTTTTTTAGTATTTGATTCACTTAAAGATTTCATGTTTGGGATTATAATTGTATTGTATCGATTTAGGTTAGCTTTTCCAATGGTTTTCGTATCTAACTTCGTTACCGCAATATTAAAGCGTGTATCAAATAAATGCCAAACTTCTCCTGCATCGTATGATGATATGCCATCGCCAACTAATAGGGCTATTTCTGGTTTTATTAAAGTTTTAAAATTTCTACTGCCTAAATCTATGCCTGCAGTTATCCCTGTATTTACTGCGTTAACTTGCACATGACTTTCTTTTGCAAATTCGTTTAAATAGGTATACAAATCTGCGCTATTAAATTTTTGATTTTGCACAGGAATTAAAAGTGTGCCATAATCATAATCTTTATTGTTTATGCTAAAGCGTTTTAGAGCCACTTTAGTACGAATGCCTTTATTTAATAATTGATTCAGGAATTTTGGCGAGTAATATTCATGCCATTCCAACAAGTAAGCATAATTACTCATACCAGAAACATTTCCTTTTTTAGGCTGTAAACGGTCTACTTGTTTGCCTAAATTTTTTGTCGATACATTTTCTGCATAATCTACGTTAAAAGCAAGCTGAAAAGACCATGCCGAAATATCATAAAACAAACTATCTTGAAATGATGTGCGGTTTTCGAACATGGCATCTATTAAGCGTATATTCTTTTGATTTTTTGGTATGATGTAGCTATACCCTTTTTTGAATCGTTTTCCGTTTGCGGTAAAATCCTGTTTTATTTCGTGAAACTTAATTTTGTGCCTATTCAGTATTTCAGCTAAATGATAAGTTTTTGCAGCATCTTTTTCATCACCAAAAACAATAGCTTTGTTAGATTGTTTTATAGCCTCTTGCATGGCATTTTTATAGAAACTGTGCTGATATTTTAAAATATCTTCACGCATGTTTTTTGCAGCATTTAAAGTAGATAATATTGTAGTAAATTGATTTCTAATAGTAAATGGAAAGGTTAAAATACCATTATCACTTTCTTGCATATGCCCCCTTGAGCTAGCTTGCTCAAATAAAATACCAATACCACCATTGATATCTGGAAATGTAGAGCCCTTACCATAGTAAAAGTCGTCATAGCTTTCTTCAGTATAGTAGAGCGAACCAATTTTGTTCAAGGCTTCAGCATGAAATTTGCCAATACTCTTTGTTAATTCTTGATTCAATTTTGGAGTTAACGGATGCGTTCTTGAAGGTATTCCAGGTTGAAAGAAAAAAGTAGAATTAGTCCCCATTTCATGATGATCGGTTAAAATATTTGGTAACCACTTGTGAAATGTTTCAATTCTTACTCTAGATTCTGGTAATTGTACTGGCAACCAATCCCTGTTCATATCAAACCAATAATGATTAGTTCTTCCTCCAGGCCAAACCTCACTATATTCTCTATCGTTTGGGTCTGGGTTTAGGTTTATATTTTTATTAGTATTAGCCCAATAAGCAAAGCGCTGCAAGCCATCAGGGTTTAAAGAAGGGTCAAATAAAATAATCGTATTGTTTAATAATTCATTTATATAATTACTATCTGCAGCTGCTAAATAGTATGCTGCCAATAAACTTGCATTAGAGCCACTAGGTTCGTTACCATGAATTGAAAAGCCTTGATAAACCACTATTGGCATATCTTTGGTATCTACAGCGCTATTATTTGTAGCATCAATATGCTTTTTATGTATAGCATCAATATTTTGATGGTTCTTGGGAGAGGTAATAGTTAGTAACAATAGCGGTCTGTCTTCAAAGGTTTTTCCCCGGTTCTCAATTGTTATTCTATCTGATGCTTTGGCAAGAGCATACATATATTGCACAAGCTTATCATGCGTAATGTGCCAATCACCAACTTGATGACCAATAATACTTTCTGGAGTTGGAATATTTTGGTTATAATTTACGTCCTGTGGAAGATAATATGATAAGTTTATTTCACTTTGAGATGTGACAAATAGAGATGTTAAAAAACAAATTATAAAAAGCCTGTTCATTATGAGTTAGTTAGGTCGTAAATATAAAAAAACCGCTATACTTATGTATAACGGTTTTTGTTAATTTTAAAATATATTCTTATATATCATCAAAGTCTATATCGGTAAAACTTTCAGGAGTTTTTAATTCATCTTCAGTTACCCGCGGCTGATTATTATATTCTTTTTTGAAATCTTTTTGATGACGTTCACTAATAACTTCATCTCCTTTTTCTTTTATAATATAATCAGTCATTTCGGCAAGAATACTTTTAAATTCAGTAAAGTCTTCTTTATAAATATATATTTTGTGCTTTTTATAATGATATGACCCATCATCATTTGTAAACTTTTTACTTTCTGTAATTGTAAGATAGTAGTCTTGTGCTTTTGTTGCTCTTACATCAAAAAAATATGTTCGTCTTCCAGCCCTTAGTACTTTTGAAAAAATCTCCTCTTTCTCCATCATATCATTGTTGTTCATAGTTATTTAGAAATTTGTTGGATTGTCTATTATTTGTACCAAAAATCTAAAAAAATAGCATATTTACCAACAAATATTGAATTTTCTTTTTTATATGCAAATATTTATGGCGTTTAATTAAATGATAAAACACTGTATCTGTTTAAAATTCAGTTAGTTTAGTCTTGTTTAGAGTCTGCTTCACTTAATTGTTTTAAATACAGATCTTTGTAGTACCCTTCAATGTTAATTAAAGTTTCATGTGTTCCTTTTTGTACAATTTCACCATCTTCCAGCACAATAATTTTGTCAGCATTTTTTGCAGATGATACCCTATGGCTTACAATAACCGTAGTTTTACCCTTTGATAACTTATTTAAATTTTTAAGAATTTTTTCTTCAGTTTCCGTGTCAACGGCAGAGAGGCAATCATCAAATAATAAAATTTTTGGAGCCTTAATAATAGCCCGTGCTATTGAAACACGCTGTTTTTGCCCGCCAGAAAGCGTAATACCACGTTCTCCTAAAACAGTATCATAGCCTTCATTAAACTTTATGATGTTTTTGTGTACCTGTGCATTTTTAGCAGCTTTAGTAACTTCATCTTCAGTAGCATCTTCTTTGCCAAACTTTATATTGTTTTTAATTGAGTCTGAAAATAGAAAAGCGTCTTGTGGGACATAACCTATATCATTTCTTAAATCATTAAGATTGAGCTGGTCTATTGCAGTATTGTTTATAAGTATTGAGCCAGAATTAATATCGTAAAGTCTTCCAATTAAATCTAAAATAGTAGATTTCCCTGATCCTGTTTTACCCAAAATAGCAAGTGTTTCTCCTTCCTTAATATTAAAGCTTATATTTTTTAAAGCTTGAATATTGGTGTCGTCATAAACAAAAGATACCTTATCAAAAGTAATATCTCCAGTAATTTCTGTATGATTGGTAATCGTATTTTTTATTTCAGGTTCTATTTTTAAAAACTCATTAATTCGTTTTTGAGATGCTTCTGCCTGTTGCACAATTGAAGTTACCCAGCCCACTGTTGCTACCGGCCATGTAAGCATATTAACATAAATAATAAACTCTGCAATGGTGCCTAAACTTTCAATTTCACCATTTATATATTGCATACCACCTATATAAATTACTAATAGATTACTGGCCCCAATAAGCAAAATCATCATAGGAAAAAATAAGGCCTGTACTTTAGTTAAACTAATTTGCTTTTCTTTGCTACTTGCCGACAGCAACTCAAAATTTGTAGCAGTTAAAGGTTCAATTCCATAAGCTTTTATAACCGAAATACCACTAAAAGATTCTTGAGTATATGTTGAGAGTTTCGATAAATATTGCTGTACTATGGTACTTCGTTTGTGTATTTCCCTGCTTAATTTATATATAGCGATAGAGAGTATAGGTAATGGGGCAATAGTAAAAAGCGCTAGTTTTGGCGCAGCATTAAACATATAAATCAACACAATTACAAAGAGTGTAATTGTATTAATACTATACATTAGAGCAGGGCCTGCATACATTCGCACGCGACCAACATCTTCACTTATTCTATTCATTAAATCGCCTGTTCTGTTTTTTTTGTAAAAGTTTAATGAAAGTTTTTGGTACTGGGCATATATTTCATTCTTTAAGTCAAATTCTATATAGCGCGATACATTGATTATGGTTTGACGCATAAAAAAAGTAAGTATGGCACCAATTAGTGCAGCACCAATGATGTAGAGAATAGCTTCGGCTAACTCTGCTTTAAAAACGTTTTCGGTAATTTTACCATCTAAAGCATTTTCAATAACAATAAATATTTTTTTTACATACCGCGGTGTATAAAGCAAAAAAACTCTGGCTACAATAGTAATTATTGTACCAATAATAAGATGCGCTTTATATTTTAAAAAATATTTATTTAAATGCTGAAGTTCCTTCATTTATAAATTTATCGTTACTGTAGTGCATGGACATGCACTGTAATTTGAAGAAACAAAGATAATAGATTAAAACTATTAGTGAGGATTACTTTAGGCTTGGAATTGTTAAATGTTACCTAAATAGTATTGTAATAATTTAGTTTGTAATTATAAAGCATTTATTTTAAAATATATTATTTTTGCAGCTTGAAATAACTCAAATCATTTTCGTTTTTTAATTTTAAAGTTCTTTGTAATGATGCTAAACAGAAGACATATTCGTATAAAAGTGATGCAAACATTGTATGCATTTAAAGGTGGTGAAAGTGATGATTTTAGTAAAGATCAGAAGTTTTTAATGTTTAGTATAGATAATATGTACAGCTTGTACCTTTTATTAATGGCTTTGCTTCTTGAAGTGCAGAAAAGAGCCGAAAGCGACTTACAAAAAAAGCAAAATAAACATTTGGCAACTAAAGAAGACAAAGACCCTAACAGGAAATTTGTTAATAATCAGGTATTGCAGATTCTTAAAGATAACTCGCGATTAAAAAATGAGTTTGAAACTTATAAAATTACTAACTGGGAGTTAGATAACGAGTATGTTGACGTTATTTTTAAAGCCGTTATTTCTAGTGATTTATATAAGGATTATATGCAAACTAAAGTATCAGATTTTAAAGAAGATAAAGAGTTTGTAGTCGATATTTTTAAGGAAATTGTAGCACCAAACGAGAAGCTATACGATTATATGGAAGATAAAAACCTAACGTGGTTAGATGATCTTCCAACTGTTAATACGACCATTTTGAAGTTATTAAGAAAGGTGAAAATAACATCAAACGAGAACTATTTTACTCCTAATTTGTATAAAGATACTGAGGATAAACAATTTGCTGTTGATTTGTTTAAAAAAACACTTTTAAATAAAACAGCAATAAATAAAGAAATAGAGCTTAAAACACAAAATTGGGATGCAGATCGTATCGCTAATATAGATTATGTACTGCTTCAAATGGCTATTTGCGAGTTGCAGCATTTTACTTCAATTCCTGTAAAAGTTACCATTAATGAATATTTAGAAATTGCTAAAGAGTATTCAACTCCTAAAAGTAGCATTTTTATAAATGGTATTTTAGATAAGTTAGTAAAAGAATATACTGCAGAAGGGAAATTAAACAAAATTGGGCGTGGCCTCATGTAATAATCTGTTAAGAGAATAATAAAAGTTTTTAATCGATTAAATAATTGCTATTTTTACATCCCGAATGATAAAAACATTTAAAATGAAAAAAGTAATTTTAGGATTAAGCGCCTTATGTTTAATTGCATTTACCTCATGTAAAGAAGAAAGTGCAGCAAAAAAAATAGAAGAAAGTAATTTAGCAGCTGCAGCAAAAAGAGATGCCGTATCTTCAAAGTTCCCAAAGCTGGAATTTGATAAAAAAGAACACGATTTTGGTGAAATAGAAGCCAGAACACAAGTAGAGACTGTGTTTAAGTATAAAAATACCGGTGAGGCTCCTTTGGTTATTACCGATATTAAAAGCTCATGTGGTTGTACCATTCCTAAAGATTGGAGTAGAGAACCGTTGGCTGCTGGAGAATCGGGACAATTTACTGTAAAGTTTAATGGTAGCGGGCAAAATAAAGTAACAAAAACAATAACAGTAACAGCAAATACAGAAAAAGGTTCAGAAGTTGTAAAAATCACAGCATTTGTAAAACCCGATCCTAATGCTGCCAAACCAGCTGTAAAACCAGCACAATAAATAAAAATTAATTAATGGGAGATTTAGGGCAATTTATGCCGTTTGTATTAATGTTTGTAGTCATTTATTTTTTTATGATTGCACCACAAATGAAACGTGCCAAAAAAGAAAAGAAGTTTGCAGCCGAATTAAAACGGGGTGATAAAGTAATTACCAAAAGTGGCATGCATGGTAAGGTTTTAGAACTTAATGATAAAGACGGTAGTTGTGTTATTGAAACGATGTCTGGTAAAATAAAGTTTGAACGTTCAGCTATTTCTATGGAGATGAGTAGCAAGCTAAGCGCACCGGCAAAAACTAAGTAAGACTACTTTTAAGATATAAAAAAAGCTTCCTTTTTAGGAAGCTTTTTTTATTTAGCAATTCTTGTATTTATCGTTTAAGCCAACACCTTGTAAGATCATAGGTTTAATTTTTTCTAAACGTGTTTGTTTTGTGGTTTCTCTCTTTGCCGAACTTATATATTCGCAATATTCGCGCTGTTTGTAAGCTGATAAACTTTCAAAACTGGTTTTTAAATCATTTACTAAAATGACTTTTAATTCTTGTGGTACAATAGTTTCTTTTTTACTTCGGTCTGGTTTTATTTCTTTCCCTAATTTTTGGTTTTCAATAGCCTCTTTAACATACGCTAAAACCACGTTTTTATCAATCTCGTTAACCGATTTAAAGCGCATTTGCCGTAGGGCCTTTGTTTTTTCTTCTTGGGCATTTATCAGTAAGTTTTGTTTGTCGCTTAAAAACACACCATTAAAAAACCAAATCCCAAAGTGTTTTTTAAAGGCTCCTAAACCAATTACATTTTTATTGTTTAAAGTATAGACAGGAGCACTCCATTTTATAGTTTCTTCAAGCTCGGTAGTGTTTATAATATTTCTTAAAAGGTTTAGCGCCTCACTAAAGTGTGTATGCTCTTCAATGTATTCTTCAACAGAGTATATTTTTTTCATTGCTAATGTTTTGAAGGTTTATTTTACGGTTTTATACACCGTGTTACTCGTAGCTATTTTTTTTCAATGCTCATAACTTCTTCCAGCAGTGGTGGTAATCCGCTTGGATTAATAGTGTCATTATTCCAAAAGCTCAATACACAACTTACATAATTGCCTCTAACTTTTTCTGAAACATAAAAAATGGTCAAATTTTTCCCGCCAGACATTGATGCCAAAACAGAAGTGATTCCTGTAAAATCATAATATACTTTTTGGGCTTTTGTCGATACACCCTCAAAAAGTATGTCGACTTCTTCTTCTGAAATTACTTTCCCACCGTTTTTTATTTTGGTCGCTTTAAGTTGATTCTGGATTGATAAATCAGCACTTTCTTTTGTTTTATGTATAGACCAATTCATTTGGCATAGTATGGGCATTGGATATTATTTATAGTCATCCAATTACAATTTCCCCCTAACTCAATTTCTCGACCAGCAAAATTTACATTGTCGGTTTTTATTGAATCGAAGCAAGTTTTTGGAACCAGGTCATTTAAAATCAAATCAATCATATTTCTTTCAAATTCGGGATTGTCTTTTTCATAATAACCAAACCAAAAAACAGCAATACGATCCTGCTTATTTCTAACAAAATAATTTACACTTACAGAGATTAATCCGTTTTCAAATTCTTTACGGTTGATAACCTTATAATTTTCATAATTCAATTTCGTGTCAGCTACCTTTTTATCAGCTTTTTTTATTTTGTTTTTACGATAAGCTTTTTTTAGGTTTTTATCGTTGAATTCATAAGAAATATTTTGACTGGTAAAGTCGATTCCGTCAACATTATAAAAAGTTATTCCACTGTTATGTATTGCCCGAAGTCTTTTGAATAATTCTTCATTCTGTGAAAAACTTGTTTGACAAATTATTAATAAAATAAAAATTAGAACAATGTTCTTTTTCATCATTGTGGTTAATGTTTTTAAGTATATGAATCCGTTTAAATACTGAAACAAGTTCATTACAAGTGATTTATATACAGCACCAAACGAATTTCGACATTTTTTTTGATAAAGCCAAAGGCTTAACCTAAACAAAAAGCCACTTTACATTTGTAAAGTGGCTTTAAATAAAAAATAAGATTTCAGTTTAAGACTTAGTGGCCTTAACTGTAATTTTTAATTCAATATCGTCATTTATAAACTTATCGCCTAAATCATCAAAAAATGATTTTGAGCCATATTTTACATGCCATTTAGAGCGATCAATAGTAAATGTTTCGCTGGTTAATATTAATGTTCCAGCATTATTAGTTACTGTTACAGGGAATGTAACATTATTTTTAGCTTCTTTTAGTGTTAAGTTTCCAGATAGCATGGTTTTCCCTTCAGCTTCACTTAAGCCAGTAATTTCAAAAGCTGCATTTGGATGTTTTTCAACATCAAAAAAATCAGCACTTTTTAAGTGCCCTGTAAGTTTTCCGTTATATTCGTCTTCTTTTGGGATATCTAAAACCTCAATTGATTTCATATCAATTAAAAATGTACCGCTGTTAATTTTTCCATCAGTAACGTTAAATATCCCATTTTCAATGTTAATGGTTCCGTTATGTGTTCCTGTTGGCTTAAAGCCCTTCCATTCAATAGTAGATTCTGCAACATTAGCAGTATATTTTTCAGATGAGGCTTCAGCTTTTGCAACTGTTTCAGCTTCTTTTGTGCTTGCCTCTTTTGCTTTGTCTTTACATCCGTTGGCACTTATTACTAAGGCTGCAATAGTAAATATTGTGGCTATACTTTTTTTCATTTTTATTGTTTTTAATGTTTAGGTAGTAAAATTAGTCAATTGTTTGTTTTTTTCGATAAAAAAAATATTAAAATTTTTTAGTGACATTTTGACATTTTTATAATAATGGCAGTACTTTTGCCAATTCATTTTAGTATTTGCATAAATTAAATTTAGTGATGAGCAAAAAGAATATAAAAGATATAGAAAAAGAACAAACTAAAGACTCGCAAGCAGAAACTGTTGATGTTGTAGAAGAGCAGACTAAAGAAGAAAAGCTTCAGGATGAGTTAAAGCAGGAAAAAGATAAGTTTTTACGTCTGTTTGCAGAGTTTGAAAATTATAAACGCCGTACTTCAAAAGAACGTATCGAATTATTTGCTACAGCAAGTGAAGATGTAATGAAAACCTTATTGCCAGTTCTTGATGATTTTGAACGTGCTTTAACCCACATTGAGGAAGATAAGGAAGCTGAAGAGCTACGTAAAGGGGTATTATTAATTTATCAAAAATTAATAAAAACACTAGAGCAAAAAGGATTGACTGCAATTTCAATACAAAAAGGAGACGATTTTAATGCAGATAACCACGAAGCTATTACACAAATACCAGCACCATCAGATGATTTAAAAGGAAAAATTATTGATGTTGTTGAAAAAGGATATAAGCTAGGAGAAAAGATAATACGCTTTCCTAAAGTGGTTATTGGACAATAAAACAAAACTATGGCTAAAAGAGATTATTACGAGATATTAGGAGTAAGTAAAGGTGCTAGTGCTGCCGAAATTAAAAAGGCATACCGTAAAAAGGCTATTGAGTTTCATCCTGATAAAAACCCTGACGATAAAGGTGCTGAAGCAAAATTTAAAGAAGCAGCTGAGGCTTATGAGGTGTTGAGTGATGCTGATAAAAAAGCCCGTTACGATCAGTTTGGTCATCAAGCCTTTGAAGGTGGCGGTGGTTTTGGAGGCGGAGGCATGAATATGGATGATATATTCAGTCAGTTCGGTGATATTTTTGGAGGTGC
This sequence comes from Wocania sp., assembly GCA_965224845.1. Lineage (GTDB taxonomy): Bacteria > Bacteroidota > Bacteroidia > Flavobacteriales > Flavobacteriaceae > Wocania_A. The sequence continues at coordinate 10,204 of CBDDAJ010000024.1, read as the reverse complement.
TTTTGGTGGCGGCGGGTTTTCTGGATTTGGAGGCGGAGGCCAACGCAGATCTAAAGGCAGTAACCTTCGTATTAGAGTTAAATTAACTCTGGAAGAAATCGCTAATGGTGTTGAAAAAAAGATAAAAGTAAAACGTAAAATTCAAGCTCCGGGAACTACCTATAAAACCTGTTCGACATGTAATGGTAGTGGTCAGGTAACACGTATTACAAACACTATTTTAGGAAGAATGCAAACTTCTGCACCATGTAATGTTTGTAATGGTGCTGGGCAAACCATTGATAAAAAACCTGCTGATGCTGACGCTCAGGGATTAAAAGTAGCTGAAGAAACAGTATCTATTAAAATACCTGCAGGTGTTGTAGATGGGATGCAACTTAAGGTTTCTGGAAAAGGAAATGACGCTCCGGGAAATGGTATTTCTGGTGATTTATTGGTAGCCATTGAAGAAGAAGACCACAGTACATTACAACGTGAAGGCGATAATTTACACTACGATTTGTACGTAAGTTATCCAGATGCTGTATTAGGTACATCAAAAGAGATAGATACGGTTACGGGAAAAGTACGAATAAAGGTAGAAGCTGGCGTGCAGTCGGGTAAAATTTTGCGCTTACGCGGAAAAGGAATCCCAAGCATTAACGGCTATGGCAAGGGAGATTTACTAGTACATGTAAATGTATGGACTCCTAAAACTTTAAGTAAACAACAGAAAGAGTTTTTTGAAAGTATGAGAGAAGATGAACATTTTTCTCCGAAGCCAGAAAGTTCGGATAAATCATTTTTTGAAAAAGTAAAAGATATGTTCTCTTAGTCATATAAAATTATGAAGTTATCGTATAGTTTTGGCTCTATTTGCAAAAAAAAAACTATATTTGATTTATCACTAATTTATTTTAGTGATAATTTTTCTTTTTCATAGCAATTTTTTTCCCATCCTTAATTTTATTAAGGGTGGGTTTTGTTTTTTTAGATTAAAAACTAATTCCTTTATGTTTTATCAATTAATTCTACATGTTGGCTGTAACATTTAATATATTTACCACACTTATTTTTAAACACTAAAAAAAATTAAATGAATAATCTGTTAGTGGCTCATTCAGTCTCTAAAAATTTTGGCAATTTTAAAGCGTTAAACAACGTTTCAATTGAAGTTCCTAAAGGCAGTATTTTTGGATTGCTAGGACCAAATGGAGCTGGAAAAACAACACTTATACGTATCATTAATCAAATTACTATGCCAGATACGGGTACAGTACATTTAGATGGTGAATTGCTCAACGAGAATCATATAAAAGATATTGGTTATCTGCCAGAAGAACGTGGGTTGTATAAATCTATGAAAGTAGGAGAACAAGCGTTGTATTTGGCACAACTAAAGGGGCTAAGTAAAGCAGATGCTAAAACCCGATTAAAATACTGGTTTGAACGTTTAGAAATAGGAGATTGGTGGAATAAAAAAATTCAAGAGCTATCTAAAGGGATGGCACAAAAAATACAATTTGTAGTAACCGTTTTGCATGAACCAAAACTGTTAATTTTTGACGAACCTTTTTCAGGTTTCGACCCCATTAATGCAAACTTAATTAAAGACGAAATTTTACGTTTGCGAGATAATGGAGCAACTATTATTTTTTCAACACATCGTATGGAATCTGTTGAAGAATTATGTGACGATATTGCATTAATACACCAATCGAATAAAATTTTAGACGGAAAATTAGTTGATGTAAAACGTCAATATAAAACCAATACTTATGAGGTTGGTATTAAAACAGGCAACAATGCTATTTTGCAGCAAGAATTATCAGAAAAATTTAGTGTTTCAGGTGCCAATTTTAAAACTTTAGATGATGAATTGAAGTTGAATGTTAAACTTAACAACAGCGATAAACCTAACGATTTTCTGTCGTTTTTAACAACAAAAGGAGAGGTGTCTCACTTTGTTGAATTAATTCCAAGCGTTAACGATATTTTTATTCAAACCGTAAAGAATAATTAATTTATGAATCATTTACCACTTATAATAAAACGTGAATATTTAACAAAAGTTAAGAATAAATCATTTATAATTATGACTATTTTAAGCCCTATTATTATGATAGCGCTTATCTCGGTAGTTGCATACCTATCGCAGTTAAACAACAATAAAACACGTGTTATTTCTGTATTGGATGAATCTGGAATTGTAAAGGATGTTTTGAAAGACTCAGAAAGTACAACGTATCATATTTTAAAGGATATGAGTTTAAGCGATGCAAAAACCCATAGTTAAAGCTACATCTAATTATGGTTTGTTGCATATAGGAGCGTTTGATGATGTAGATGTCTTATCCAAGCATATTAAGTTTTATTCTGAAGAATCTCCATCACTTACACTAATTTCGGGATTAGAATCGAAAATAGAAAAGCGGTTAACAAATATAAAGCTTCAGGAAAAAGGCGTAGATGTTGAAATGATTAAAGCTTCAAAAATTAGTGTAGATCTTGCACAGGAAAGTTTTGAAGGCGAAAAAACATCCAAAATTGATAGTGTGGTTAAGCTTATTTTTGGTGGTATTGCCGGCTACCTGCTATTTATGTTTATCATTATTTATGGTAATATGATTATGCGTAGTGTTATAGAGGAAAAAACCAGTAGGATTATAGAGGTTATTATATCGTCTGTAAAACCAGTTCAACTCATGCTTGGTAAAATTATTGGAACATCGTTGGCAGGTATTACACAGTTTGTAATTTGGCTAATTTTGGGGAGTTTATTAATGACTATTGTATCGGCTATTTTTGGAATAGATATGTCACAATCCCCGCAACAAGATATGATGCAGCAAGCTATGGAAAACCCTGAAATTGGTATGCAAGTTCAAGATTTTATCACTGCATTTTATCATCTGCCAATTGTTAATTTAATTGTTGCATTTATTTTATTTTTTATAAGTGGTTATTTATTATATAGTTCACTTTATGCTGCTATTGGTGCAGCAGTAGACAATGAAACAGATACCCAGCAGTTTATGCTGCCTATTTTAATGCCATTAATATTGGCGGTTTATATTGGAATTTTTACAGTTATTGAAGACCCGCATGGCACGGTCTCAACAGTATTTTCATTTATCCCATTTACTTCACCGGTAGTTATGCTTATGCGCATCCCTTTTGGAGTGCCTTTATGGCAACAACTTTTATCTTTGTTATTATTAATTGGTACCTTTATGCTAACCGTTTGGTTTGCAGCCAAAATATACAGAGTTGGTATTTTAATGTATGGAAAAAAACCAAGCTATAAGGAGCTGATTAAGTGGATTAAGTATTAAAACATGCAAAATTTAAAGGACATAGAAAATACAATAACCGAAAGTTCTTTTTGGGAAAAACTAGATAGCTTTTTGCATAAACATTATGATTTTAATAATAACATAAGCATTTCTGTATTAGATGTCATAATTATTATTACAGTTGTTTTTATAACCTCTTTACTGTTAAGATTAGTTTTTAAAATAATTACCAGAAAATTACCAGCAAGTGATAAATATAAATTTAAGGTTGTCTTTGATTATTTTAGGTGGCTTGTTTATTTTATTATATTATTTGTAACCTTACATGTTGTAGGGGTTAATGTTACAGCTGTTTTTGCAGCATCTGCGGCATTATTACTTGGTGTTGGTTTGGCATTACAAACCTTATTTCAAGATATTATTTCTGGAATATTTATTTTAATAGATCAAAGTGTTCATGTTGGAGACATTATAGAGTTAGAAGGTAAAGTAGGACGTGTTGAAGAAATTAAATTAAGAACGACTCGAGCGGTTACTATAGATAATAAAGTGTTAGTAATTCCAAATCATCTATATTTAACTAACAGTTTATATAATTGGACACAGAATGGTGTGGCCACAAGAGAATCTGTTAATGTTGGAGTAGCTTATGGCAGCGATGTACAATTGGTTAAAAAACTACTACTTCAAGCAGCTAGTACCCATCCAGATGTGATGAGCTACCCTGAACCCGTGGTAGTTTTTTCAGATTTTGGAGAAAGCGCGCTAAATTTTAAGATTATATTCACTATTAATGATAGCTTTAAAGCGCAATTTCCTAAAAGTGATATTCGTTTTGAAATAGATAGATTATTTAGAGCGCATAATATTAGTATTCCTTTTCCACAACGGGATATTCATATTATTTCAAAAGAATAAAAGATTAGAAAGAATTAAGTTTAAAAAAGGGTATAGAATTTGATTTCTATATTCTAAAATAGAAAAGTATAAAATATATGCCTAAAATATTAATAATAGAAGATGAAGCAGCCATTAGAAGAGTTTTAGTAAAGATTCTTTCTGAAGAAAATGATGCTTATCAGGTTGAAGAAGCCGAAGATGGATTGGTTGGAGTTGAAAAAATAAAAAATGATGATTTCGATTTAGTGCTTTGCGATATAAAAATGCCAAAAATGGATGGTGTTGAAGTACTGGAGGCCACTAAGAAAATAAAACCAGAAACCCCAATGGTAATGATTTCTGGTCATGGCGATTTAGATACGGCGGTTAATACAATGCGCTTAGGAGCATTTGATTATATATCTAAACCACCAGATTTAAACAGATTATTAAATACAGTTAGAAATGCTTTAGATAAGAAAGAGCTAGTCGTTGAAAATAAGTTACTTAAAAAGAAGGTAAGCAAGAATTTTCAAATGATAGGAGAAAGTAAAGCGATAACTCATATAAAAGATATTATTGAAAAAGTAGCACCAACAGATGCACGTGTGCTTATTACGGGCCCAAATGGTACAGGAAAAGAATTAGTAGCACACTGGCTACACCAAAAAAGCGATCGTTCTAAAGGTCCGATGATAGAAGTAAATTGTGCAGCAATACCAAGTGAGCTTATAGAAAGCGAATTATTTGGTCATGTTAAAGGTGCTTTTACCAGTGCTAATAAGGATAGGGCAGGAAAATTTGAAGCAGCGAACGGCGGTACTATTTTCTTAGATGAAATTGGAGATATGAGTCTTTCGGCACAGGCAAAAGTACTCCGGGCCTTACAAGAAAGTCGTATACAGCGTGTGGGTAGCGATAAAGATATTAAGGTTAATGTACGTGTGGTTGCCGCAACTAATAAAGATTTAAAAAAGGAAATTAAAGAAGGGAAATTCCGTGAAGATTTGTACCATAGATTAGCCGTTATTTTAATACAAGTTCCTGCTTTAAACGATAGACGTGACGATATTCCTTTACTTATTAATTATTTTTCAAATAAAATTGCCAGTGAACAGGGTACTGTTAAGAAAACGTTTTCTGATAAGGCAGTAAAATTATTGCAAGATTACGATTGGACGGGTAATATTAGAGAGCTTCGCAATGTTATAGAGCGACTAATTATACTTGGAGGAAAAGACGTAAGTGAAACGGATGTAAAGATGTTTGCAAGCAAATAAATAAAAAAAACAAACCCGTAAAAACAATTTTACGGGTTTGTTTATAATACCTTATTTGTCACATAAATTTAGTGCTTCTAGGTAATTTGAAGCTAATGTTTTTAAACGATTTATATAATACTCCTTAATAGTTTCTATGCTTTTTTCAGATAAACCTTTAGGCGAATCTATTTCTTTTAGAGAACGATGTTTATAATCACATATTTTTAGTGCATCATTATATGCTTTTATATTTGATGCAATAGCATTTTTATAAGATAGAATTAATTGTGCTTTTTTATTGGTTAATTCTTTTTCTTTTTGCTCAGCTAATTTACTTTTTAGTTGTTCTTCTTTTAGTTTTAAAGCTTCCTGTTGTTTTTTTAATGCCAATTGCTCATTTTGCAAATCTGAAAGCTCAGTATTTTCATCAGTTTCAACAGGATCAGAATTATTAGAATAGGAGCACTTATCAATTTCAATAACACTTTCTTTAGCTGTATCTCTAGCCCGCTTTACAAAAAAACGGCCATCCTCATAAGTTTCGGTAGATTCAACTTTTGCTAATAAATCGATGCTTTTATCGGCTAAGTTTAAAGCTGTTTTACAACCGCAATCTTTTAATGTTTTTTTAGAAAGTTTAAAAGCTTCTACTGATCTATTGGCATAATATTTTAAATGGCTTATGTTGTTTGCTTCATAAGCATCTTTTACATGCGAATAGGCATTGACTAAATAAGAATTTGCTTCGTCACAGTTGGTTGTTTGAGCATTAAAGTGTAATGTAATAATTAGAAATAAAAGTAAGTAATAGTTCTTCATTGGATTTGGGTTAATTTTAAGTAGGTGCCACGAATATATTAAAAACTATAGTATTACTGGGTAGTTTATCAAAATTATGTATTTATTTTTTTTCAATAAAATCATCTATAATACCTTTTACTTCAACTGGAATGCTATTATTTTCAACCCAGGTGTGAATATCTCCTAAATAATTCATACCTAAATATTTTGAGGATTCAATGAAGGGCATATTAAATCCTTTAATCAAATCATTACTATTACTACAGCTTACCATAGCCATGTTTTTACCACGTAATTTCCTGCCCATATCTTTACGTATTCTTATTAAGTCAGAAATCCTATCAAAAAACACTTTCATATGTCCACTCATAGTATACCAATACACTGGTGTTGCAAAAATTATGGTACTATAGTTTTCTATAATATTTGAAATTAGTGGTAAAAAATCATCCCCTTCATTTTTATAGTCATAATCGTAATGCCCAATTTTTTTTGAGTATAAATCAACCACATCATATCCCTTTTTTGATATCATATAATTCACTATGGTATTTGTGTCTCCTTTTGGCCTTGCACTTCCTTGTATAATAATGGTTTTATTCATCTTCTTGTATTTTAATAATACGAATTAACATAATTATGAAAATATAAAAGAGGAAGCATAATAGAAACAAATAATGATAACAAAGAAAAAATCGATTTCATTTTTATATATTTAAAAGCAATAATTAATACTATATATATTTTGAAAACTATTCATATTAACGATTTTAAGATCACATCAAAAATTAATATTTCAAAGCAGCCTACAGCGATTGATTTAGAAGCTCCTGAAGACAAGATTAAAGATGAATTGCGTTCCGTTAGAAGAAAACTAGGGAAGCTTCAAGACACGATGTATGCGCATAACAAGTATGCCGTATTGGTATGTTTGCAAGGTATGGATACATCAGGAAAAGACAGTTTAATACGAGAGGTTTTTAAAGATTTTAATGCTCGTGGAGTAGTTGTGCATAGCTTTAAGGTTCCTACAGAGTTAGAATTAAAGCATGATTACATATGGAGGCATTATATTGCACTTCCAGCCCGTGGTAAATTTGCTGTTTTTAATAGAACACATTACGAAAATGTATTGGTAACAAGAGTACATCCAGGTTATATTTTAGGCGAAAACATACCAACAGTTAATACCATTGAGGATATAGATGATGCTTTTTGGGACACACGTTTCGAGCAAATAAATAATTTTGAAAAGCACATTACTGATAATGGAACCATTATTTTTAAGTTTTTTATGAACCTGTCTAAAGATGAACAAAAAAGCAGATTACTTCGGCGTTTAAACAAAAAGGAGAAAAACTGGAAATTTTCTGCAGGTGATTTAAAAGAGCGTAAGCTTTGGGATAAATACCAAGAATGTTATGAAGATGCTATAAATAGAACGTCAAAACCACATGCGCCATGGTATAATATTCCTGCTGATGATAAACCTACAGCACGCTATATTGTTGCAAAAATAATGTATGATACCTTAAAAGCATATACCGACATACAAGAACCAGAGTTAGACGATGATATTAAGGCTAATATAGAGTCGTATAAGCAACAATTACATAGTGAATAATATTTTTATGATTTCTTTTAGAAGTTATGGATACATTATGAAGTATATTTAAAACCAAAAAAATATTTATGATTCATCTAAAACCCTTAGTTTTTCTTTTTGCTGTTTTATTATCAATTCAATCTAACGCGCAAACAGACGAAAAAGTTTTAAGAGAAATTTATACCCAATCTTTAACAAATGGTAAAAGTTACGATTGGTTAAATTATTTATCCAATCAAATTGGAGGCAGATTATCAGGCTCGTTAAATGCCGAAAAGGCTGTGGCATACACCAAAGCAGAGCTGGAAAAATTAGGGTTAGACCGGGTTTGGTTACAACCTGTTATGGTGCCAAAGTGGGTGCGTGGCGCTAAAGAATATGCTTATATAGAAACAGAGCCAGGAAAAACTACAACCGTGAATATTTGTGCTTTAGGGGGCTCTATAGCTACCCCAGCGTTGGGTTTAAAGGCTAATGTTGTTGAGGTTAAAAGTTTTGATGAATTAAAAAAACTAGGCAAAGAAAATGTTGAAGGAAACATAGTTTTTTATAACAGACCAATGCAACCAGATTTAATTAGCACTTTTGAAGCTTATGGAGGTTGTGTGAATCAACGCTATTCTGGTGCTGTTGAAGCAACAAAATATGGAGCCGTTGGTGTTATTGTAAGATCTATGAACTTGAGGCTGGATGATTATCCGCATACAGGAAGTATGACTTATAATAATATTCCTGCTAATAAGCGTATTCCATCTGCAGCAATAAGTACTAACGATGCAGAATTGTTAAGTACGATGTTGCAGTTAAATAAATCTATAAAGTTTTATTTTAAGCAAAGTTGTAAACAGTTTAAAGATGTATTGTCCTATAATGTAATTGGAGAAATAAAAGGAAGCGAATTTCCTGATGAGTATATGATTGTTGGTGGTCATTTAGACTCATGGGATTTAGGAGACGGATCGCATGATGATGGTGCAGGTGTTGTACAGTCAATGGATGTTTTAAGGTTGCTTAAAGCTTCTGGAATAAAACCAAAGCGCAGCATTAGAGCGGTGTTATTTATGAATGAAGAGAATGGCTTAAGAGGTGGAAACAAGTATGCTGAAGTTGCAAAACAAAAAAACGAAAATCATGTTTTTGCACTTGAGAGTGACGCGGGAGGATTTACACCACGTGGATTTAGTTTTGACTGTAGCGATGCTAATTTTAATCAAGTACTACGTTGGAAGCCTTTATTTAAACCTTATTTAATTCATTATTTTGAAAAAGGTTATGGAGGTGCAGATATTGGACCATTAAAAACGGATGCTGTAGTACTGGCTGGTTTACGACCAGATTCTCAACGTTATTTTGATCATCATCATGCCAGTAATGATACGTTTGAGCATGTTAACAAAAGGGAACTAGAATTAGGAGCAGCCACTATGACTGCTTTGGTATACCTGTTTGATAAATATGGAGTAAATCCAATTCCTAACCAAAAAAACATTAAAAATTAATTTTTGTATATGTGGGAGGAGAAACTAAAAATATATGATGCATTAGTTAGCAAATGTGATAGATTTAAAAGAAAAGGAAAAACAATGCCTTATACATCTGCTAATGGTTATATGTTTTCGTTGTTTAATAAAGATGGCGAGATAGGGATTAGATTTCCTAAAGAAACCCAAGAAAAATATATAAAAGCGTTTAAATCTTCAATTTATAAATCTTATGGAGCTGTAATGAAAGGTTATGTGCTTATACCAGAGTATATGCTTAAGGATTTAGACCATGTTGCTAAGTATTTAAATGAAAGTTACGATTATGTAATGTCACTAGAACCTAAATAAAATGAAAAAAGTTACTCTATTATTAACCTTAATATTTGGATCATTTGCTATGTCACAAAATGAAGAATTGCCTTATTATGAAATTCCTGATTATCCGGAAAGCTATACAGCAGGAGCGGTAGCAGCTAGAATGATTGATGGTTTGGGCTTTCGTTATTATTGGGCAACGGAAGGATTAACTGATAACGATTTAAAGTATAAACCAAGTGAATCCGGTCGTACTAGTGCTGAAACTATTGATCATATTTACGGCTTATCTAAAGTTATTGTAAACGCTACTTTAAATAAGCCTAATAAAAAAGGGGAGGATGCAGAAATGACTTTTGAAGAAAAGCGCAGACTAACATTGAATAATATAAAAACTGCTGCAGACATTCTAAGAAAGGCTAAGGATATTTCTAAATATAAAATAATTTTTGGAGCGAAAGCATATCCGTTTTGGAATAATATTAATGGCCCAATAGCTGATGCATTATGGCATTGTGGACAAGTAGTGATGCTTCGTCGTGCTTCAGGAAACCCTTTTAATTCTAAAGTTAGTGTTTTTGC
>CBDDAJ010000023.1:0-42182 GCA_965224845.1 Wocania sp. | reverse complement strand
TTATTCAAGGTCCAATACCCAAGTGAAACATTATCATCGGCTGTACTATTTTGCTGTGACTGATATCCTATAGCTACATTTCTGTAGCCTGTATTATTTTCAAGGGCATTATTCCCTATAGCCACGTTAGCTGATCTATCAACACTAACATTTAAAGCGTTATATCCAATAGCCAGATTGTCTCGCCCTGATACATTCGCTTCTCCCGCATTATCTCCTATAAAAAGATTTCTATTACTTGTTAAATCATCGTTATCTCCTGCATTATTTCCAATAAACACAGAGTTTCCTGTATTGAGAATTTCAATTTGTCCATTAGTTGTAAATCGTGTTCTTATAATGTTATTCGTCCGAACATCTAAGTTTTGAGCATCTACAGTCCCCAAAAAGTTTGTACCGTTGGTTGTTCCTGAATTACCATTGAGTTCCCAGCCTGAACTATTTCCAGATTTTAAACCTATCCACGAAGTAGTTGATTGATTCCAATAATAAAAGCCTGGTTGATTACTTCCCGACACGGTGGTTAAAAAAATTAGCATCCCATTTTGCGATGCTGTTGGATTTATTGCAGAAAAAGTATCAACTTGAGGAATTAATATCCCATCAGTATTCGATGGTGCTACCTGATTTGATGATCTAATGTCTAATGTTGAATTTGGCGTAGTAGTACCTACTCCTACTTGCGCATAAATGGTTATACTAAGTAAAAGAAGTAAAAAAGTTAAGTAGTCTTTTTTCATGACTTTATATATTTGGGATTGAGCACCTAAAATATATCTCCAGAACAAAAAACAACTTCCCATTCTTCTTAAAACCCAATATTTAGTCCATGAAATACATTTTTAATCGTTTAAAAGAAACAACAAATTAGCTTAAAAGAGCGAAAACTACACTCAAATTAGTTTAGCAAAGCTTTCAATTGACTGGATTTTTCCTGGCTTAATACAATTACTTCTTCAAATCTTGGTTTTACTTTTATAGCCACTTGCCCAGGCTTATATTGAGCTAAATAGTCAATAGCATTAATATTAACTAAAATCTTTCTATTAGCTCTAAAAAAAAGACTTGAATCAATTGTGCTTTCTATATTAGACAAAGAGGTACTTATTGGATAATTATTTCCATTAAAATCTCTAATAAAAACTAAGCTATCTTTATAAAAATAGGCAATGTTTTCTGTTTTCAAAGGGGTGTATTTATTCCCTAGTTTTACTAAAAAGCGTTCCTTATAGTTCTTTGATGTATTTATATCTAAAAGTCTAATCTTTTCATTTTCTTTCAATTGGGCAGTTCTGTCTCTTCTTATCTTAAAGAACTTCATTATGGATTGATAAAAATCTTTCTCGGTAATAGGCTTCAACAAATAATCAATTCCGTTAGCTTTAAATGCTTTTATGGCATATTCATCATAAGCAGTAGTAAATATAATAGGACAACTAATCTCTACTTTATTAAATATCTCAAAGCAAAGTCCATCACTTAAATGAACATCCATAAAAATTAAATCTGGAACATCATTATCTAGAAACCAATTTACTGCCTCAACAATATTGTCTATTTCATTTTCAACAATAAACTTATCTGAACAGTACTTTTTCAACAAAGTAACTATATAATTACTTGAAATATTCTCATCTTCAATTACAACTACCCTTACCATAAATATACTTGAGTTAGGTTATACTAATTTAAGAGTATCGCTTATGTGTTTTTGTTTTTGCTAGCCTCAAAAAAAATGAGACAAATTATACACTTTCAAAGCAACCGTTAATACCATTGTAAATTTAAAGCTACTCATGTTACTCTAATAATAATTCGGTGTACAAAAAGATGGTTTCAAATACAAAATATAAAGTTTCATAGATTTTAGGCTCTAAATCGGAAAAATCAAAAGCTATATTTGATTATCATCAATAACGAACAGATTACATATAATATAAATCTTTCAAACCCCAAATCATATGAAACGTTTATACTCTTTATTCTTATTTATTTTTTTTTACAAGCTGTCTTTTGCTCAACTTTCAGTAAGAAATAGTGCCTATATCTTTGTAAACGATGAAATTGTTTTTGTTGAAAACGATGTAAATCTTAACGAAGCGGCTAGTACTATATATTTACGTAACCAAGGACAGTTAATTCAAGGTACTGGCACAGAAACAGCAGCTACAAAAAATTCTGGCATAGGCGAATTGAGTGTTTACCAAAACGGCAATGTTGGCGTTTATGAATACAACTATTGGTGCTCTCCTATTGCTAGTAAAACAAGCAGTACGGTTAATAACCCTTTTGGTATATCTTTTTTAAATGATATTACGGGGCTTACAAGTTCAATACCTGTAACCTTCAATCATGCCAACTATAATGGATCGGCTAGTCCCTTAAACATTGAACCTTATTGGATATGGAAGTTTATTGCTTCAGACGAATACTCCGAATGGATACATGTTTTAGGCAATACTACTATAAACCCCGGGGAAGGCTTTACCATGAAGGGAACTGCTGGAACCAGTGCTAATAACCCTGGTGATAATCAAAACTACGATTTTAGAGGCAAACCTAATACAGGAACTATTGATGTTGCTGTATTAACCAACCAATTTACTTTGGTAGGTAATCCATACCCCTCTGCTATGGATGCCCATGCCTATATATGGGACACAGACAATAGAAATACCATAACCGGAACACTACATTACTGGGAGCAAGACCCTAATGTTAACTCGCATCGCATTGTAGATTATTCTGGCGGATATGCTACCTATACGATTGAAGAGTTTGCGCCTTTTATGGAAACCTACACCCCGGCTACCTTTAGTACCTATGATATAGGGGGCAATATTAATGGCGCTGGTAGTGGTAGCCCCTCTGGAAAACAACCAAGACGATACATTCCTGTAGCACAAGGGTTTATGGTAGAAGGTAGTGCTGATGGGGTGGTGAAAGCTAAAAATGCTCATCGTGTTTATATTAAAGAAACTCATGCTAATAGCGAGTTTTTTAAAACATCTAATACTAAAGTAAAGGCTAAAACGTCTCATGACGATTTCTTTGTAAATCATCCCGATTACAAGCGCTTCAGATTAAATATTGATTTTAATAATACCTATACCAGGCAACTCTTAGAAAACTTTCATGATAGAGCTACCTTGGGATTTGACCGCGGTTTAGAATCGAAAATAAATGCCGCTGATATTCTGGCCTCTGATGCCTATTTCTCTAACGATAATGCCACCTATTTAGCAGAAGCCTTACCCTTTGATCAAGCTTTAAAAATACCTTTAACGATTAAATTAGCGCAAAACATGCCTGTTAGAATTAGAATAGCTGACATTAGAAACTTTGACAATAATCAACCTATTTTTATTCATGATAAAACAACTGATTTGTATGTGAATTTAAAAATTCAGGATTTTGATATGAATCTTGAGGCTGGAAATTACAACGATCGCTTTGAAGTTACCTTTAATAATAAAACCTTAAATGTTAATCATAATACATTTGATGGCTTTGATATGTTTCAAAACAATGCTACCGCTACACTGAACATTAAAAACCCTAATGCTTTAGTTATAAAAACTTTTAACTTATTTGATAGCTCTGGAAAACTAATTATTAACCAGCATGTTTTAGAGCGTAAAAAAAACTACAGCTTCTCTACCAAAGCTTTAAGTGATGGGGTATACATTGCCAGAATTAGTTTAGATAATATGCAGGGATTTACTAAAAAAATTGTGGTTGCTAATAAAAATTAAAAAGTAAGACTATGCTTATCGTTTTATATTTCATGCGTGATTTTGGTTAAGCAAAATTCTAGGGGTAGACATTTTAAAACAAATTAAAACTTAAAGTAAATTATTAATTTTTAATAATTGGGGTCTTACTTTTTCTTTCAACCAAATAAAAAGGGAGGTAGATGATTAAAAAATAAGGAATAATTATGATTTGCACCACAATTATATATAATGGCCATTCTCCAAAATAGTCTAATATTGAAGCTGACTGTGGTTTTTCGTTCAAATAAAAATAATTGGCTTTTAAAGCATAATTTATAACAACCATAAAAACTACGTATAGCTGTAGCGCAAAAAAAGATTTAAAAATACTCTTGAAAGTTGGTTTCATTTTGAATACAATTATTGTATAAAAAATAATGATTAACAGCCCCAGGTGTACTACCCAATATCTAAAATAATCAAAAGCAGGAAATCCTTCTGGTATGTCTGGTGTTAAAACGCCTTGTGTTGTTCCTGCAATTACCCAAAACAGCAAGATCTCGAACATCCAAAACTTTCTATAATACGTGAATACAGGAATTAGTAATGCTATAAAACTACACAAATACAAAGGTAAATCTGTGGTAATATTATAGTTTCCCAAACTCATTTTATACAAATGAAAAACGATTACAGTTAAGCTTACCAAACAAGCCAAAACATGTAATGCTTTTTGTTGCTGCTTTTCGTTTAGCTTTCGCTGTGAATACTTAATAAATAAAATACAAAATAAGATTGAAATAGCTATTGGAAAGATATGCTCTATACTTGCAAGTGATACTCTATTAAACAAAAAAATGATGCTAAAAACAGAAAAATTCATAGCGCAATTTAATATTTATATCATATAACAAAGTGCTATTTTACTAATTTAAATAAAATCAATCATTTATTTTAATCACTTGTAATAATCCATTATTATTAGCAACTAAAACTAAACGTGTCTTATTATTTATCAGTTTTATTTTCTTAGCATCATTTCTAACAAAAAATCCACTTTGTTTACTAGCTTTAGCAATAAACCCTCCTTTTCCATCGCCTAGCATTACAAGCCCTATTCCTGCATCATTTCTAGGTGTTTCTACTTCTGAAGCATACATGTTTTCTACCATTATTGCATCTAAATTACCATCATTATTAAAATCATCCACTAGAATGTCATTAATGTTAGAAATTTGTGCCTGGTGAGGCAAAGGAATTACTTTAAAACCATTATCTCCAAGATTTTCAATATAAGAAGAAGCAAAAGTTTTGGCTGTATAGTGTAAAGCATTTTTTAAATTTTCCTTTCCGTATACATCATCGATCTCTAAAGAAGCAAACAAATCATATTTCTTAATATTTTTTTTAAGATTAGGAATTTGTTGAGAAGAACAAGAAAACCCTCTTAAGGGATAATGCTTATTGTTTTCATAGTAGCCTAAAACCAGATCACCGTTTCCGTTTTTGTCAAAATCGGAATAATACACATCAAAAGGTTCTTTTTCAGAAGTTTTATATTTATAGTTAAGTCCTAAATTACCAGCAATAAAATCAATATCACCATCATTATCAAAATCGCCTTTTTCAATGCTAAACCAAAGCCCAGTGGTATTATCAAAATCATTCAACAACACTTTGGAAAATTTACCATTATCATTTTTTAAAATGGTAATAGGCATCCATTCCCCAACAATTATTAAATCGGAATCACCATCATTATCATAGTCTGCCCAAACGGCATCGGTTACCATACCAATATTTTTTAGTGCTTTCGCTAAAGTGCTTGTAGCGTTTATTAGTTGACCTTTTTCATTTTTAAGTAACATACTTGATGTTGGTAATGGGTATTGCTGTGGCAAATGCCTCCCTCCTACAAATAGATCCATATCACCATCATTATCAAAATCATTGGCCTTTACTATAGCACCACTAATCTTTTCAATATCTTCCAATGGTTCTTTATAAAAACCACCTTGCCCATTATTTAAATATAAGCGATCTTTATAATTAAAATCATTAGCCGAAAACTCATTACCTCCACTTACAACATATAAATCTTTGAAACCATCTCCATTTATATCAACAAATAAAGCGTCAATATCTTCATGCTTTTTTTCTTTTTCCCATAAATCTGCAGAACCGTTTAAATAACTTCCATCTTTATTTTGGATATATAATGCTGAACTATAACCCGTAGAACTTCCAACAAAAATATCATCTAGCCCATCATTATTGATATCAGACACTGCTAATGCTGGTCCAAATTCTGACATTTTATGCGGTAATAATACCTGATGCTTGTAATCATCAAAATCATTCTCAATATGGCGATGGTGTAACTTGCTTGATAAGGTTATATCTGAAAACAAAAGTTTTGTAGTATCTGTTAAATCGGTTTTATTAAAAACACCATCTTCCAAATAAGCCTCTATTACTTTGTTTGACGAAATATTTTTAAGTATCGTTTTTGTTCCATTAGGCCATGTAATAACTACTTCTTTAATTGTATTTATATTTTTTAATCCAAAATGGGCCATATACTCACTTGTTGAATACATCCCTCTCACGCTTGTTATTTCAACTAATTGACTATCATCATTTCCATAATTGATAGTGACCTTAGCTCCAAAAATTGGTTGATTTTTTCTGCTTTTTAAATTTACTCTTAAAAAATTATTATTAGATTTATTTTTAAAAACAAAAGCCTGATCATTAATATTATTTATCACTAAATCTAAATCGCCATCATTATCTAAATCACCATAGGCAGAACCATTTGAAAAGCTTTTATTTTTTATTCCCCATTGGCTAGAAACATCTATAAATTCATTATTCCCAATATTTTTAAACGTTTTATTTTGTAATTTGTTAGAAGGATAGATTTGCGACAACTCTTTGTGAGAGACTACATCCCATATCTCTATGCCTTCTATATTTGTGGTTTCACTTAAATACTTTTGAATTTTTTCGTGTATATACAGTTTTATTTTAGTATCGGCATCGGTATTTCTGATATCTCTTAGTAAACCATTAGTAACAATAATATCCTTAAGTCCATCATTATCAAAATCAGCAATTAATGGAGACCAACTCCAATCTGTATTAGACACTCCTGAGAATTTTGCAATATCACTAAATGTAGAATTTCCGTTATTAACTTGTAAAACATTGTTCATATATTGATAGTTCCATCCTTTATCGACAATCCTCCAAAACTTGTCTGGATTCATTCCGCTCATGTTTGCTTTTAATCTGAAGTTATCTTCTGCAACCATATCTACAACAAATACATCTAAAAGGCCATCATTGTTGATATCGGCAATATCTACTCCCATACTATAAAAAGAAGTGTGCTTAAAGGCATCATTAGCTATGTTTTTAAAGCTTCCATTTCCTAGATTCAAATAAAACCTATCGGGAGCTTCAAAATCATTCGCAACTACTACATCGGGATATCCATCATTATTTAAATCTGAAACAGTGACAGCGTTAGCAAAACCTGGATCTAAAATATTAGCTGCTTTCGATACATCATAAAATATGCCTGCTCTATTTTCATAAAGACGCGGGGCATACTTATTGTCCAAAAGTCGTCCATCATCACTTAAAGCTCTATATTTTGAATAAATCCCTGGGTTAGGAGGCTGGTGCAAAAGAAAAACATCTAGGTCGTTATCTTTATCATAATCAAAAAAGGCAGCGCCTCTTGTTCTTAAAGTATCTCCTAAACCTACTTTTTGAGCTTGTTCAATAAACTTATTATCACCTTGATTTATATATAACTTATTTCTTCTCCAGTCTGGTTTGTCATCATATAATTCCTTAGTAACAAAAATATCTAACAACCCATCCTTGTTAATATCTACCATAGATACGGAAGACGACCAGCCTATGTCAGCTTCATCTATACCGCTCTTTTCTGTTATATCTTCAAAAACAAAATTCCCCTTGTTTATATATAGTTTGTCTTTAACTTGGTTCCCGCAAAAGTAAATATCTAAAAGCCCATCATTATTTACATCTCCTAGTCCAACTCCTGCACCTGCATAAAAATTATCATAAATAAAAATATTATCCGCTTTGGTTTCAACAATCTTATTGTTAAACTTAATATTCGTTTTTTTCGAAAGAACCTGCTCAAAGATTGGTTTTTCTTGTGAATGTGCAGAAAAAATTATTCCTAAAAAACCTAACAAAAAATAATTCCTTTTCATCAATCTATAGTATTTGTTACTTACAAGATAATTGAATTTTACTAAATTGACTAGGGCAAAACTTTTAACTAAACTTAGTTACATATAATTTTCACCTAAGTCTATATACAAATTGAAAGGAGCAAGAATTAGTAATCCTTACTCCTCAATCAAAATTTGAGAACTAACTCAAACAAACTAATTCTTATCCCAGGATACTTTCGTATTAGGGGTGTCTTGTGCTTTTACAGCGTTATAATTTTCTTCATTAACAACCTTATCATTATCTGCAATAGTAATTCTAACCGGGATAACAAGCGCAGTACCTGATGCCATATTTACAGGTAGAACAGGATAATCGAGTCTTCTGTAAGAAGCATAAGCTTCTCTAGGTTGGAAAAGCCCGAAATGAATCCACTTTTGCGTGCCTAACTGCTCTTTGGTTCCATCATAAGTAGCTGTACTAGCATCTATAAAAGCTTGTACATCTGCTGCAACAGGAGCTACTGGACTTGCACTTGTATTTAAGGCATTAATTTCATAATAAAAATTAATTGATTCTGTAAGTGCGGCATCATAATAGTCTTTTGCAGTTCCAGAGATAAAGCCTTCCATTACAGCTTCAGCCAACAGGAAGTTTACTTCTGCAGCAGTAATTACAACGCCAGGTAATAACTCGTTATTCCTCATTAAATCTTCATTAATATATGCATAGTTATCTCTATCGATGGTAAGAGTTCCTTGAGTATCCGGAGAAGATGGTAAACCAATATAGTCACCATCTGTATTAGGCACCCACATATAAGGTATTCTAGGGTCGCTACTTGCATTCATAACATTTAACATATGCTCTGGTGCATATACTAAATTAGGGCTATCTTCTATAGCTCTACCAAAAAGGCCTCCTCCGCCTCCACCTAGAATATTAAGACCATTAGGCCCTTCAGCATTTACTAAAATATTGTCTGCATTAACAAGTGTTAAAGGGGCATTGCTAGACATAATGTCTTGTACCGTAGACGAAGCTAAAGCATTATCTAGATCTGAAATTCGCATAGCCGCTCTTAAACGTAAAGAGTTAGCAAATTTTCTCCACTTAGTAATATCTCCATCATTTAAAATATCCTGCTCTGCCAATTTATCATGAACTATAGAGCCATTCAATGAAAAGGTTGATAGATATGTATCAACTGCTTTTAAATCAGCCAGTAAAGAAGTGTAAATATCTAATTGCGTATCATATTTAGGAAAAAACTGATTGTTTCCTTCTCTGGCCTTAAATGCTTCAGAATATGGTATATCTCCATATAAATCTGTCATTTTCATAGTGGCATTTGCTCGTACTACTTTAATCAAATTCATATAAATATCGTAATTTGATTTATCGGCATCTGACAATAAACTATACTGTATTTGCATTTCGGTAAGCTTAGGTGCAAAACCAACATAATAAGAAGACCAGCTATTATTAATGGCATTACCACTCGCAGTCATCATCTCAGAATCGTTACCATCTACTCCTGCAAGTTGAATCCAGGGAGACAGAGTTCTCAATACTAAATAATACCCTGAAGGGTTATACCCTATACGCATACCCGCTCCTTGCTCTGTAAGCGCTCTAGAAAATAAGTACTCAATTTTTGTTTCTGTAGACCCGTCTGGATCTAAAAATAAGGCATCCAATTCTTTGGTACACGAACTAATAAGAATAGACACGCCTAATAATATTTTTAATATAAATGTTTTCTTCATAATCTTTTTTTTTATAAGCTAATTCTTAATGATAACCCAAGACTTCTACTTCCTGGTTGAGACCCAAGGTCTACTGCTGATGGTTCTCCAGCACCAGTTCCTAAAACGGCTTCTGGATCAATGTTAGGGACATTTTTATAGATGTAGAATAAATTTCTTCCAATTAATGCTAATTCTAAATTATCTATCCCTAGTCTATCTGTTATGTTTTTATTAAACTCATATTTTAAAGAAACTTCTCTTAATTTAACATAACTATTATCAAAAAGTCCTTCTTCATGAAAACCAAAATTCCAGAAATATGAATTTATGTAATAATCAAATGCATTAATCAACTTAGTGTTTTTCTGTCCATCTGAAGTAACACCATCTAAAATTACACCATCATGGTATACAGGACCATTAGGAGATGGCGACGTGTGTGATGGCAATTGAATTAAATCGCCATTTGTATCTCTATAATATGGCAATCCTCCATTTCTTTCGTCTCTATATTTAAGTGACTCTTTTAACTTTCCAGCATTTATACCGTAATAATTTGTAAAGGAAAATATATCACCTCCTACTACAAAATCGATATGAGCATTAAGTGTGAACCCTTTATAAGTAATTATGTTTGTAAATCCTCCAATTAAATCTGGTGTTGAGTTACCTACATTTACTCTTTCTGAATCATCTCTTACATATAACCCATCGCCATCTATTACTCTATTGCCGTTATCATCCGTTTGATAGGTATAAGCTTCCCATTGCCCGTAAGGTACTCCTACCTTAGCAAGGTTACGAATAGCGCCTCCTATATTACTTTGATTAAAAAGCTGGTCAATTCCCTGTGCCAATTCTACCACTTCATTCTTATTCTTTGCAAAATTAGCAATGGTTCTCCAACTAAAATTCTCTGTCTCTATAGGCAGGGCATTTATTTGAAGCTCAATACCAGAATTTGCAAGCTCACCTGCATTTACTATAGTACTTGTAGCTCCTGAACTTAATGGAATATCTAGAGGTATTATTTGATCAATCCTTCTTTCTTTATAGTAAGTTAAATCAAATCCTAATCTATTATTAAGTGTTCTAGCTTCTATACCAAACTCTGTAACAAGCGAGTTTTCATTTACTAAGTTTGTAGGTGGAACGGAATTACTAAAAGTATTGGTAACAGCTCCGTTATAACTACCGTAGCTATAAACCTTATTTGCTCTGTAAAAATTACTTCCCGTATCGTTACCAGTATTTGCCCAGGATGCTCTAACTTTAGCATAATCTAACCAAGACCATTCTGGTAGCAAATCGCTAAATATAAAACTTCCACTAACTGACGGATAGAAAAACGACTGGTTGTTATGTGGTAAGGTAGATGACCAATCATTTCTTCCAGTAGCCTCTAAGAAGACCATATTCTTATAAGAAAAAGAAGCAACTCCAAAAAGCGCGTCTACTCTTTTTCCATCTCTATTTCCATCACTTACTCGTTCTCTAACTGAATTTTTTAAACTGAACCAATTAGGAACAATTAAACCACCATTTGTTCTTACATAACCATCTGAATGTTTTTGCTTAGAAATTGATCCCCCAGCAGTTAATCCAACATTAATATCTTCATTAATGTCTTTATTATAGGTAGTTAATAACTCAAAGTAATCCAATTGGGTTTTACCAAAACTCTCTCTATACTCACCACTATTAACCGGGTTTCTACTAGCTCTTTCGTTTTGAGCATTAGTATTTATAAGATCGGTTCCTACTCTTGCACGTACATTTACATTAGTAAATGGTTTATAATCTAAAGTCACATTCCCTACAAGTCTGCCCCTTTTATCTTCATCTTTGTTCTCATTAGCATTCCATAAGAAACTCATAAAGTTTCTTACCATTCCCGGAGCACTATTTCCACTTATTTGCCCATTATAATAGCCATCTTGTTTATAATTTTCCTTTAACAAGTCAAGCTTTGTTGATCTTGGGTACTCATAAGCATTAAGTCCTGATAATAATGGTGGTCGGTTTGTTGTGGTAATATCATAAAAATTTCCAACAAAACTTACATCTAACTTATCACTTAGCTTAATTTTTGAGTTAAGACTAAAAACATTTCTTTTCTGCTTAACTCCAGGAAAAATCCCTTCATAACCTAAATTAGTATAAGACAATCTATAGCTATAATCTTTAGTTGCTTTACTAATTGCTAAAGTATTTGTTATGGTATGCCCTGTTTGATAAATATCTTTGATATTATCAGGCTGTGGAGAGTATGGTCGTAACTCGCCATCCCACCATCTAAGCATTTGTCCTTCCATTTTAGGACCAAAACTTGGCCAGGTATTATGGTAAATATTTTCACCGGCTGCATTAGTTCTAAAAACCTGGGAATCGAAACCTGAACCGTATTCATTCTGATAATCTGGCAAATACGCAACCCTATCAAAAGTGGCATTAGAAACAAACTCAACACCCAGGCCCTTTTTATTTAAATTTCCAGATTTAGTTGTAATGATTACAACACCATTAGAAGCTTTAGAGCCATATAAAGCTGAAGCTGCTCCTCCTTTTAATACAGATAACGATTCAATATCTTCCGGATTAATATCGGCCGCTCCATTACTTGAGTTACTACCTCCCCATCTGCTATAATTTGAATCGCCGTGTTCAATTGGAATTCCATCTACAATAAATAAAGGTTGATTAGTAGATCCTAAAGAGCCAACGCCTCTAATCAAAACATTTACACCAGCAGTTACACCTCCTGGATTAGATTTTATCTGTACACCTGGCGCTTTTCCATAAAGCGAGGCTACTACACTTGGGCTTCCTACTTTGGTTAATTCTTCGGAGGTCACTTCAGTTACGGCATATCCTAAAGATTTTTTTTCTCTAGAAATACCTAATGCCGTTACGATAACTTCATTTAAGCTTTCGGTATCTTCAAGCATCGTTACATTAATGGTTTTATCATCTTCAACGGTTACGGTTACGGTTTCCATACCAACATATGAAAATGTTAATTGATCCCCTTTTTCCGCATTAATGGCATAGTTACCATCAAAATCTGATTGAGTTCCTGTTGAAGTTCCAACTTTTACAATATTAACCCCTGCTAAAGGCACGCCAGCCTCATCTTTCACCATACCGGAAACAACATTTTGCTGCGCATTAATCGGGCTATTAAACAGTGTGTTTTTATTTAAAATAACTTGTCGTTCGTTTATTGAATAGACCAGTTTTTTTCCATCTAACACGCTGTTTAAAACCTTATGAATAGATCTGTTTTTAAATTGAATATCTCCTCTTACCTTTTTTAATTCAGGTAATATCTCATCGTTGTAAATAAATACAAATTCACTTTGTTTTTCAATCTCTTTAATCATATCGATTAAAGTAGCTTCTTTTAAGTCAATTTTTAGTTTCGTGTTTTGTGAATATAAATCTGTAAAAGAATAAAATGAGAATAACACTAAAAATAAGCTAAGACATTTCATCACTAGTAGAGCTTTCTTCCTATAATTCATGAGAGAATTATGGAAAACCTGTTTTTTTTTCATAAATTTGATCGGTTTATTAATTAAACAATATCTGTTGGTTTAACAGATTTTTATTAGCCAGAGAGTGTTGGCGCATTCTCTGGTTTTTTTTTATTTTATCATATATTTTCTGTTATTTATTTTTTCAAAATTAAATTCTGCAGTGGCCATTAAATTATCAAGTGTTCGTTGTAAATCGTCATTTAAATCTAATTTTCCACTTATACTTGTACTAATCAGTTTACCTGGTGAATCATCAAACGATAATTCTATATTATAAAAACGTTCTAACTTTTTTATAACATTTACCATTGGTTCGCTTTCAAAATATAAAAGCCCCTGGGTCCATAATGTATAATTATCTGTATTTACAGCTTTTATTGCTATATTCTCGCTTTCTTTATTCCACGTCGCTAATTGGCCTGGTTTTAATACCGTTTTTCTATCGTTCAAAATATTATCTTCAACAACATTAACTTTCCCTTCAGTTAAAACTGTTAAAACCTCTTTGTCTGATGGATAAGCCGATACATTAAATTTAGTTCCTAAAACTTCAACCGATAGCTCTTCCTCTATAGTTTTTACTATAAATGGTTTTTCTTTGTTTGAAACCACTTCAAAAAAAGCTTCACCTGATAAAAACACAGTTCTTTTGTCTCCTATGAATTTTTCCGGGAACACAAATTGTGTTCCTGCATTAAGATGTACAATAGTTCCATCAGAAAGCGTAATTTTACTATGCCTTCCATATGGAATTATTAAAGTATTTAAAGACTCTTCTTCTGAATTAGGAGTGCTTTTATTTATAGTATCATTTTTATTTAAAATGATATTGCCAAAATTATTGTATTCAATCGTTGACTTAGCTTCTTTAATTAAAAGTTGTTCTCCTGTTGCCAGATTTAGCTGCGTATTAGTTATAGAATCAAGAGCTGTTAAATTTATATCACTAAATGGTAGATTCTTATTGTTTATAAAATTTTTATTAATAAAAATACTACCAGTAACAATTACAATAAATATAGCAGCATATTTATAATATCTTTTTATAAAACCTGGTAACGTTTTTACCTGACTTGTTTTGACATTATTAGTTTGGTTTAAAATGCGCTCTAACACTTCCTGCTTTTCTTTATTAGATATAATGGCATCGTTAGTTTTTAAACCTATCAATATTTTTTTTAAAGTATATACGATTTCTTTTTCCTGTGGATGATTCTTTATGTAAGACTCCCAAAAAGTGTTATGCTCTGCTGTTGGATTAAAAACCCAATCGATAAAATGTTTATCTTCTAAATACCTTGAATAAGGCTCCATGCTTTCTTTGATTTATTATATAGTGGAAGAAAAAAGTTATTTGTGGACACTTTTTTTAGATTATTTTCAATAAAAATCAATAATCTTCTAAAAATCAAAGGGTTATTATATAAAAAACTTAACTGTTTATGGAAGAGTAAAACAATAGCGCTTTAATAACATCTTTAAAAACATCATTTTTTCTTAACTTTTTAATCGCTCTATACACTTGTTTCCGTACTGAATTATGATCTATATAAATAATTTCTGAAATCTCTTTGTAACTAAAATCCTTTGTAAACCTTAGGTATAATATTTCTTGTTGTTTAGGTGTTAATTCTTTAATTATTTTACTTACAAGCTTCTTTTTATAGATTTCATCTTCTTTATCGATAGTTCTGGATTCAATATTGTACTCGGTAATAAAAGACAGGTTTTCGAATTCAGACAAACGCTCTTTTTTGTTTTCTTTTTTAAGCTTTCTGAACATGGTTCTTTTTAACACTACAAACAAATAATGTCTTACGCTTCTGGGTGTAGATAGTTTTGCTCTATGTTCAAAAACCTCTAAAAAGACATCTTGAATACAATCTTTAACAAAATCCTTATCTGGACATAACTTCATGCCATAAGCAAACAAAGCATCAATATTAAAGTCGTAAATGGATGTAAAAGCATCTTTATCTCCATTAACAAATTTAACCCAGAAGTCTTCTTCAGTTATTATTTTTTCTTTTGTGAGAGTCATTAATTATAAACAAATATAACGCAATGTTAAATTTTAATTAATTTAATGATAAGAATTTTTTAAGATATAGATACAAATTAGACACAATAACTTAATTAAATTTTGTGCTTTTCTCTGACTAAAAGTGTATTTTAAAGATCATTACCATCTCCATAAAACCAGTAATATGGCTGCTCCCCGTAATTACAATATTTTTTACCAAAGGCTTCTATTTGGTCTATATAACAGTTCTACAACACCATATGGGATGGCTGGCTAAAAGTTAATATGTGGTATTTTTTTTTTTTACAATCATATATTTCATACAACTAATTTATTTTGCTTAATACTTATAGTTAACAAAAAATGCACTATAAGCTCTAAAAGCTATAGTGCATTTTACAAGTGTTTTAAAAAAAATAAGATGGGATTACAAAAAGCCCCATCTTATTTTAAAAAACTAACTCAACTATTAATCAAAATCAGGTAGAACACCTGTTTTAAATGTTATATAATCGTCTCGATAATAAGAACTCGCATCTGTTCTCCAAAAAATTGGAGATGTCCAGTTATTTTCATCTATAACTTTTAAGAAAGCTTCAGAGTTATTTTGCAGCTCACTTGAAGGATACATTAATCGCTCTGGTTCAGGTTTCATAACTTTTTCTAAAAAAGTGAATGGTTCTAATTTTGGATGTCTGGTTCTTCTTAACTCGCTCCACAATTCTATAGGGCGTAATAAATTTAAATGAATGTATTTTTGTTGCATAATAATCTCCATCTGGTCACCAATATTACTTTTTGCATTAAAAGCATTCTTTACCTTTTCAGCGTATGAACCTATAATAGCTGAACTAGGTTTTGCCGGACGTATAAGGTCGGCCCATGCTCCAGTATAATCTGCTGCATAATCGCTTAATCCATTTAAAAAATACCAATAATCAGTAGAATGTATAACTGCGTCTTCCAAATGTTCTCCTGCACTTTTTCCTGTAGAAGCTAAATTTTTAGCAGCAACCTCAGCCAATAACAAATCAACTTCACCTAGAGTAAACATATCTGCAGGAACATTATTATGTGTTAGAGTTACATGGCTATACATTGACTTGGCATTTCTTTCTGAAGATGTTTGTATATCATCTCCCCAAGGATAATATTTCTCGCCATCATTATAAGGCTGAGTTTGGGCATCGGCATCCATAGAAACACCTCTATAATCGTTATGCTTAGTTGGCAATGCTATTACAGGTAACCTTGGATCATCTATAGTCTCTTCATACTCTAAATTATGAAAATTCATTCTATTCAATATCACATTAGGAATGAATGTTACATATGGTCTTTCATACAACCCGCGTTGCCAAGTCCCACCTCCGGGTAATTGTATTTGAATATGAGGTAAATCAAAAACTAAGTCTTCCGTTGGCAAATTACTTATAGCATCAGCAATATGTGTTTTAGCAAATTGTTCATCGACTCCAGCAAGTTTAACAGCAAACCTAAGGCGTAAGGCATTAGCATACTGCACCCATTTATCTATATTTCCCTGTAAAGCAATATCCTGAGTTTGTAACGTAGCGATACCTTCCTGAGACATTTTTGCATAAATTCCGGGCAATTCATCTGCAACAGATTTTAAATCATCAAGTACCGTTTTGTAAATTACTTCCGGGTCATCATATTCCGTAAAGAATTCTCCCTGTGATCCCTTAAATGCATTTAAATATGGAATAGAGTTATATAAATCAACATTTCTTAAGGCCGCCCAATCTTTCATAATAGACAGCATCTTAAAATAAACGACACTATCATCGTACTCTTGACCCGACAAACCATTTAATACATCTTGAATTAAGCCCCAGTTACGCATTCTTAGATAAAAATCATTAAACCAATTAAATCCGCTTTGACCAAACCCATTTCCATTTACTACATCATCATAATCTATAAGCCATGAATATCTTGGTGTAATATATCTATGAGATATTTGAGCATAACTAGGCATACCATTACCACTAAGCATCCACCAATATTCTCCATAGTCTTTTATATAAAATTTATATTGTAACAATGCATTGGTAAACATCCCAGAAGCTAATTGGTCTGGTTCAGGTTCATATTGTTGTGGATTTTTAAATTCCTCTTCTAAAACATCTTGACATGACCAAAACGTTATCATACCAAGCATTAATAAAATTATTTTTTTCATAATAAACATTTTTTATTTTTAATTAAAAGCTAACATTAAGGCTTAACCCTAATGAAGTTGGAGATGGATACGCTGAATTCTCTACCCAGGAATCTGTTCCTAAAGTAGATTCCGGATCTACATTAGGTACCGTTCTGTATATATAAAACAAGTTTCTGGCTAAAAATGAAAGTGTCATTTTTTGCATTCCTAATCTATTTACTAAATCAGCAGGAAGTGTATAACTAACAGCAAGCTCTCTAAGCTTTATATAATCATTTTTGTGTAGCCCTTCCGGTGCATAGTTTTGCCCAAGATCATTTATATAGATCAAGCTACGTTCATAAGCTGATAAAATTTTAGTGTTTTCTTCATAAATAGGATCATCCTCTGTACCAACATTTACAACACCTGGATTAATTACTCCATCATGATATACAAAACCATCATCAGAATCTGTTGGTGCTGGTTGATCGTGTTGCCAAGGTATCTTTTGCCCATCACCATCTATGTAATATGCTAAACCTCCATGGGCTTCATCTCGAAAAGCTAAAGTTTCCTTAGTTATACCCATTCCTTTATAATAATAATTAGACCTAGAAAAAATAGTAGCACCAAACTTATAGTCTATTCCCACATGAAAATTAAACCCTTTAAAATAAAAGTCACTTAAAAAGCCTCCAAAAATATCTGGTGTGGTGTTAGCAACCGTCTTTAATTCAGATTGATCTAATACATAATACCCATTATTATCAACCACTCTGTTTCCTTGACCATCTGTGAGGTAATCGAACATGCGCAACTCGCCAAACGGCCTACCTTCTTCAGCTACTTGAACAATACTATTGCCTACTGCCCCCGTAGTTTTTTGTGTAATTCCCGGATATAATTTCTTTACTTCCGATTGTTGTTTAGCTGCCGTAAAAGTTAAATCCCATCTATACTTATCGGTAACTATAGGGGCTCCTTTTATTAGTAATTCATACCCCCAATTGGCTACATTACCTGCATTAATTTTAATTTCGCCAGCTCCAGTAGTACTAGATAAAGGCACGCCCATAATTTGGTCATATATGTTATTACGATAAAAAGAAAAGCTCGTTTCTATTCTACTGCCTTTTAAAAATCTGGCATCAAAACCAACCTCAAACTCTCTTTTTCGCTCCGGCTTTAAAGCGCCTGCAAATAACGATGAAGGAGCAGTTATAGAAAGTGCATCTGTATTATTTACACCACCAACCGAATACGCTCTGTTTGCAAAGTAATCAGTAACACTTCCCGGAGCACCACGCCCTACATCTGCCCAGCTTGCTCTAAATTTACCATACTCCATAAATGGAATATCGAAAGTATTTGTAAAGTTCCAACTAAAGCCTACACCAGGATAAAAGAATGAGTTATTCTCTGGAGGTAACGTTGAAGACCAATCATTTCTAACTTGCAGCTCTAAATAGTATTCATCATCCCATGAAATTGTGGATGATCCTAAAGCACTATATAATACTTGAGAACCATAAGTATGTCCTCTTACTCGACCTCTACGGCTTCCATCAGGCCAATCCTGTTCATTATTTAGAGACCAAAAGTTTGGAAACCTCAAGTTCCCGTAAGTAGCAATATTAATGCTCTTAAAAGATGTTTTTTTGTATTCTCCTCCAATGAATGAAAATACCTTCATGCGATCATCAAGAAGGCTAAAATCGTAATTCAATAAACCTCGATAGTTTTCAACGGTAGTATTATGGCGGGCATAAGCATATCTCCCACCTTCATTTTGAGGTTCAAACCTTGTAATTCGATTCTTTGTAGTAAAATCTGTATCTGTATAGTCTATACCTACTTGACCTAAAAAAGACAATCTATCTGTAAAATTTAAAGTCGTTCTTAGTGAGGTAATTAAATGAAACTTGTCGTCTAAGTCACTATTTTCTAATTGCTCCCATAGCGTATTCATTAAATAAGTAGGAGCAAATTGCCCAGGCCATCCAGTATCTTCAGCATTAAACTTTGAACCATCGTCATTTTTATATAAATCCTTTATGGCATTAAAATCATAATCTCTATTAATTCCCCAGGCTACAATATCTTGTAAATTAGGACGTCTGTTATGTGTTTTAATCTTATAAAGGTTTGTATTTAATTCAACTTTTGCAAAATCGGAAGCTTTTAAAAGCCCGCTAAAATTAAACACATGTTTCTTTTGGTAATTATTAGGGAGTAATCCTTGGTAATCTTGATTAGTATAGGACACCCGCATATTTCCCATTTCATTACCACCAGAGATCGCGACTGTGTGAATCGCATTGCTTCCATTTCTAAATAAATCTAAATAATTATCAGGATAAGCTTGATAAGGTCTTATTGTACCATCTAAAAATTGAACGGGAGATCCGTCAAATTTAGGCCCCCAATTAAATCTGGTCCAGGCAATTTGTCTTTGACCATCTCCACCTCCCGGTAATTGTCCGTATTGCAAATCGTATTGATGCGTTCCAGATCCATATTCATTTTGAAAATCTATATATGTTCTGGGTATTTCATATGTATATTGTGTGTTAATGTTAACACCTAATCCTCTTGTCCCTGAACCTTTCTTTGTTGTAATAAGAACAACACCATTGGCTCCTTCTCCTCCGTAAAGTACTGATGCCTTAGCACCTTTTAATATCTCTATGGATTCTATATCTTCTGGATTAATATCATTAATCCCAGAACCATAATCAAATGAGTTTAAAGGATCATATCCCCTGGCTCCCATATTGGAGCCTGTGTCATAGATTGGCATTCCATCTACAACAAATAAAGGTCTGGTATTTGCCGATGACTCCAACCCGGCAGCCCCTCTGATTTTAATATCAACTGCTCCAGTTGGTCCTGCAGCATTTGTTGTAATGCCTACACCTGAAGCTTTTCCATATAAACTTACAACTGGGTTAGTTGATGCGCCCGCAATAGTAATTGATTTCGAATCAATTTTACTTACAGCATAACCAAGAGATTTTTTTTCTCGTTTAAGTCCAAAAGCGGTTATAACAACTTCATCTAAATTTTCGGTATCCTCCTGCATGGTAACATTTATTACTGCAGCATTTCCTACCGTAATTGTTACTGTTTTCATACCTACATAAGAGAAGGTTAATCGGTCTCCTGGATTGGCATTAATTTTATAATTTCCATCAAAATCGGTTTGAGTACCCGTATTAGTACCTTCTTTAATTACGTTTACTCCTGCTAGTGGAAAATTTTGCTCATCTATTACAGTTCCAGTAATTTGTTGCTGAACTGGTTTTAAGGCATCCTCTTGTTTTTTTATAACGATAGTATGTGAAGATGTAAAGTTTATATTAAACTTACTATTTGACAAACTCTTTTTAAGCAGTGTATTGGCTTGAATAACTCCTTTTTTAACACTTACTTTTGGAAACTCCTTAAACATATCTATTTGATATATAAAGGTGTAGTCAGTTTGATCCATAATAAGATCAAAAACTTGATCTACAGTTAATACTTTATCTGCATCTACAGCAATCTTAACATCTTGAGCTAAGATGTTATTTGGTGTAAGACTAAAAATTGATGTACAGCATAAAAATATAAAAGATCTCAGCATATTAATTAATAGTTTCTTTTTAGAAAGAAAAAGAACATTGGTTGATTTAATTTTCATAAATTTACATGTTATTAATTGGTTAATTTTAATTAATTAGTAATCTCAAAAAAAGGGAGATAAAGCGTTTACTTTGGTCAGTCTAATTCTTTATGCTCTCTTTTTACTTTTTATTTAATCAGGATTGTATTGTTTTTTATTTCATAGGCATTTATAAAGTTTGTGTGTTTAATAATAGTTAGTATTTCTTCCAAATTTTGATCTTTACTTAAAACTCCTTTAAAAATTTCATTTTCTAACTCTTTATCCATAAATAATACATCTACATCGTACCATCTGGACAATACTTTCATAATATCTTTTAAAGATTTCTTTTTAAAACTAAAAAAACCTCTTTTCCATGCTGTTTCTACATTAACATCTACTTGCATAACCACCCTATCGTTATTCGTTTTGTTTAGCACTAATTGCTCATTCGGACTTAGTATTTCTAAGGTATTATCTGTTTCTTTAACAGCAATTTTCCCTTCTACCAAAGTTGTATATTTTAAATTCTCATCTTTATAGGCTTTTACATTAAACTCTGTTCCTAAAACTTCAATTTCCTGAACCCCGGATTTAACTAAAAACTTTGTACCATTATGATTAACACTGGGAGATACATCAAAATAGGCTTCGCCATATAAGAGTTCAACTTTCCTGGATTGCCCTGAAATAAAGTTTACGGGATATTTTAATTTAGATTCTGAATTTAACCAAACCTGTGTTCCGTCTGTAAGTTTTAGAAAATATTGCCCTCCTCTTGGAATAGTTAGTTCGTTATACTTTACTTCTGGCTTATTATTTTTTGAAGGTTTTGACGCATATACAATTCCTTTCCCATTACTTGAGGCATACCCATTTGTATAATCCGGATTATCGGCTAAGACAACTTGAGTCCCATCATCTAAGGTTAAAGTTGCCTTATCTGTTCCTTGTTTTATGGGTGTGTTTACAAAATCATCAGGTTTATCGATTTGAGATTCTGGTTTTTTATTGAAGTTAAAAAGGATTGTTAAAGAAAGCAATAGTATTACAGAGGCAACAGCCGAATATTGAAAATACTTTCTTTTTTTAGTTTTTTTATTAATTCGCTTTTCTAAACGCTTCCATTCTTTTTCTAATTCTATAGGTGTAATTTCCTTAGAAAAGTTTTGAGCGACCCTATTAAAGTAATTTTTATGTAATTTCGATGCGCTGCACCATTCATCAAAAATGATTTCCTCCTCTTTATTAAGAGTATTATTAAGTTTTTTTAGAATAAGTTTAAAGTCCATTAAAATATATGTATAGTTTGCCCTATACTTAATAGACAACAAAAAAACATTTTGGGTGACAAGGTTAACAAAAAAATATCGTTAAACTAAAATAGAATTAATAATAAATTCCTAAAAGGATAAGTACAGATGTTACCATTTTAGTAATTGTAGATTTTGCTCTTTTTAAATGTGTTTTAACCGTATTAACAGATATTCCTAACTCCTTTGCAATTTCTGCATACTTATAATTATGTAAAAACTTTAGTTTCACAACTTGCTGCATCTTATCGGGAAGTGTATCTATAATTTTTAATACCTGATGGTATACAATTTTTTTATTCTCATAGGAAACATCATCAAAAACGTGCTCGGTGATAAGGCTAATATTTAACTCTAGATAATTATAATTATCGGTTATTTTTATAGCCTTTAAATAATTTAGGCATCTATTTTTTACCATGGTAGTAACATAGCCTTTTAAAGAAGATTTAATAACTATATTCTTAGGCTTCTCCCACAAATAAATGAATACATCTTGAACAATATCCTCGCTAGCCTGCTGGTCAAATAAATATCCATTGGCATATATTACCAAATCTTGATAATTTTTAAGAAAAAAAGTTTTATAAACTTTTCTATTCCCTTTCTTTATTTCTTCAATTATCAAGTTCATACATAAGCTCTAAATCCTACCAAATATAGAATCTATATTTGCTAATATCAAAACTAAAAAATCAGAAAGTATTATGTTTTTACTTAACCCCTTCAAAAACAAAGCATTACATACTATAGCTTTTAAAACAACTAGACCAAAAATGATCTACGCTTTTTCTCTGGTTAGCAATGTGTTTTTAAGCAACATTGCTATGGTCATGGGGCCAACGCCTCCCGGAACTGGGGTAATATAGCTCGCTTTTTTACTTACGCTTTCAAAATGTACATCGCCGGCTAATCTGTAACCATTTTTCTTAGTTGCATCAGGAACACGAGTAATTCCAACATCAATAACGACTACATCTTCTTTAACCATATCCCCGGTTAAAAACTCTGAAATACCTATAGCTGCAACTATAATATCTGCATTTCTAGTAATTTCTTTTAAATTTTTAGAACGGCTATGTACAACAGTAACTGTAGCATCACCAGCTTTACGCTTTTGGCTCATTAAAATACTTATAGGACGGCCAACAATGTGGCTTCTCCCCATAACTACAACATTTTTACCAGAAGTTTCTACTTGATATCTTTCTAACAGTTCCATAATGCCATATGGTGTTGCCGGCAAAAAAGTTGGTAAGTCTAAAGCCATTCTACCAACATTTACAGGATGAAATCCATCAACATCTTTATTAGGGTCTATAGCCATTAAAACTTTTTGCTCATTAATTTGCTTCGGTAAAGGCAGTTGCACTATAAAACCATCGATATCATCATTATGATTTAGGTCATTAATTGTTTTTAACAATTCTTCTTCCGAAGTATACTCTGGTAATTCAATTAATGTAGAATGAAACCCTATAAGTTTACAAGCCTTTACTTTAGCGTTTACATAGGTCATACTCGCACCATCAGACCCGACTAAAACCGCAGCCAAGTGTGGTACCTTTTTGCCTTTTGAAATCATAGATTTTACATGAGCAGCAATTTCACTTTTTATATCACTACTTGTTTTTTTTCCGTCTAAAATTGTCATGCTTTATAGTTTTCAGTCGCAGTCGCAGTTTTCGCTCAATTTACTTACTCTTGCGTATAATTAGTTTTCAGTTTTAACTCCAAATTTATCTGGATTATTAATCATGTAATTAATACGTTTACCAATCTCAATAGATTGATTGGTTAGCGCTTTGTGTTTTTCTTTATTTAAATAATGGCATTCCAAAGAAAAATCCAACCAAGTATTGGTTTCTGAATTTTCTCCATCGGCATCAGTTAGTTTACTAATAAAATGTTTTGGATATCTTCTTGTGCGATATGCCTCAGAAATATTGGCATTTACGGAGCGTGAACGCCTTCTTATTTGGTCTGTTAACGAATATGTTTCTTCTTTTGGAAATGATTTAGAAATTTCAAAAACAGGCATAGCTAAATTAAAAGCTTTTTTATATGCTAATAAATTTTTGAAATCCATTTTTTAATTCTTCAATAATTTTCTAAAAACTGAGACTGAGACCGTTAACTAATTAACGCATATTCTTCATCATTTGCATCATTCTTTTACCTCCACCACCTTGCATCATCTTCATCATCTTACTCATTTGATTAAATTGCTTTAGCAGTTGATTGACTTGCTGTACAGATGTTCCTGACCCCTTACCAATTCTTTTTTTCCTACTTGCATTTATAACAGAAGGGTTACTACGCTCTTTAGGTGTCATAGAATGAATAATAGCTTCAATCCCTTTAAAAGCATCATCATCAATATCAACATCTTTCATCATTTTTCCAGCTCCGGGAATCATTCCAACCAGGTCTTTCATATTACCCATTTTCTTGATTTGCTGAATTTGTTTTAAGAAATCATCAAAACCAAACTGATTCTTTGCTATTTTTTTTTGGAGTTTTCTAGCTTCAACTTCATCAAACTGTTCCTGGGCTCTTTCAACTAAAGACACAACATCTCCCATTCCCAAAATACGGTCGGCCATACGTGAAGGATAAAACACATCTATAGCCTCCATTTTTTCGCCTGTACCTATAAACTTAATAGGCTTATTAACTACCGATTTAATTGAGATTGCTGCTCCCCCTCGCGTATCACCATCTAATTTGGTTAAGATAACCCCATCAAAATTCAAGATATCATTAAAGGCTTTTGCCGTATTAACAGCATCTTGCCCAGTCATTGAATCTACAACAAACAGGGTTTCTTGTGGCTGAATAGCTTTATGGATATTAGATATCTCGGTCATCATCGCTTCATCTACAGCTAAACGACCTGCGGTATCTATAATTACCACATTAAACCCATTAGCTTTTGCATGAGCTATACCGGCTTTAGAAATGGCAACCGGATCATTATTACCTCTATCACTAAAAACCTCAACACCAATTTGCTCACCTACAACATGTAATTGATCTATAGCAGCAGGACGATATACATCACAGGCCACTAAAAGTGGTTTTTTTGTTTTTTTGTTTTTTAAATAATTAGCTAGCTTACCAGAAAATGTGGTTTTACCAGAACCTTGTAATCCAGACATTAAAATAACACTTGGATTACCCGATAAATTAACGCCCTCGGCATCACCTCCCATCAATTCAGTTAATTCGTCTTTAACAATCTTAACCATAAGTTGCCCAGGTTGAAGGGTTGTTAATACGTTTTGACCAAGTGCTTTTTCCTTAACCTTATTCGTAAACTGTTTAGCTATTTTAAAGTTAACATCGGCATCAAGTAGTGCGCGTCGAACTTCTTTTAAAGTTTCGGCTACATTTACTTCAGTAATACTGCCATGCCCTTTAAGAACATGTAGCGCTTTATCTAATTTATCGCTTAAATTATTAAACATAATTTTTGTTGAAATTTTAAGAAATGCAAATTTAATGATTTGAAGCGTATTATAGAAGTAACATTCTATAAAAATAAAAGAAGAAAAAAAAGGCTGTCAAATTAAATTTGACAGCCTTTATAAAGGAAACTTACTTAATAATTAACCTAACCAACCGAAAAGTGGGGTTTCCTTTTTACCAAAAACATAATTATACTTTCTTTTCAAGGACTAATATGCGTTCAACTTCTCCATTAGCATTTAAATCTTTTAACTCAATTCTGTCTTGTTTTATTTCTTTAATTTTCCACCTGTGGTTTAATACATCAAACGGTGCTTCAATACCATAATGCATGCCTAAATGTAAACCTTCGTATCTATAAGCCAACCAGTTTCCATCAATAATTCCGTTATTAGGATCGGTAACTTTTATATAACCATTTTCTAAGAAATCGATGGTATACATAAAAAACGCTTCTGTTTTATTAACCTCACCTTCTTTATATAAAGCGACTTCCCATTCTCCAGTTACAAGTACATCTCCTATATAGTTTATATCTTCATCTCCGTCTGGACAATGTCTTTTTAAAATCATTTTATTGTTATTATTACCTAACGATTCAAGCTTAATTATTCCAGGCTCTAAGAAAGTAACAAACCATTCTAACTGTAAATCTGGTCTCCCCTCTAAGTTAATTTGTAAAACGAATCCATCGTTATATGCTAGAATATCATAAGTGCCTTGAACAAATTCTCCTTTTACACGAATTTTAACAACATTGTTTTCAAAGAATTTTAATGGTGTTCCTATATAATCTTTTTCTTTATCGCTACCATCAACATGTAATCTAGCAACTCTCCACAAACACTCTTGTAAATAATTTTTTATTCTTTCTTTAGTAATATCTATAACCACATCACAGTTTTTCTTCATGATAATTCGGTTTCCTCCCTCTTCATAAAGTTTTATTTTACCATACGCTATATCGTAAACGATCCATTCTAAAGTAAAGTCGGCTAAGGTTTCAAATTCTAACTTTAAAAGTGCTCCTCTGTCAGTTACTCGAGTGCTCCAGGTACCGGTTAATATATCGCCATTTCTAGCACGCATTTTTACAACACCATCTTCTTTAAAGTTTAAAGCATACTCTTTATATTCGGCGGTATTATCCTGATTGTTTCTTTTAAACTCATATACAACCCATGGGCAAACTTGTAAATATTCATCTAAGCGCTCTTTGGTAAAATCGTCATCGCCGTAATCATTATCATCATCTTCATCACAAGCATCTTTAGCCTCATTAATAATATTTTCTAACTCTTCATTATTATTAACGACCACTTCTGTACCATCTGCTAAAACCATAGTTACCGGAAAATTAAGACTTGCTAAAACTTCTTTATTAATAATACGCTTAATAAACTTGTGCAGTTCTCTATCATTTTCAAGCTCTACTACATCAATGACCTGAAAATTAGCATCGTATACTGAAAATGAAATAGGATATTTAAAATCGATACATTCTATATCGTCATCATCTTCGTTTTCGCCTTTACATTCTTTAACGAATTCTTTTAATTCGTCAGCATTATTAATTACAATATCATCATGGTTTTCTGTAATTATTGTAATAGGAAAGATAATTTCTAGACGATCATCATCCTCTTCAAATTCATTAAAAACAGCTTCAATAACTTTATAATCTTCTTCAGAGTCTATAATAATTTCTAATCCGTTAACAACAACTGTAACTGGTAATTCAATAGATAAGCAACTGGCATTGTCGATAATATTATCTTTTGAACCATCCATGGCAGATGCAGAACTTATTAAAGCTGTTAATGTTGAACTGGCACTAAGTGCTTCTGTCTCATTAGGATCTGTAATCTCTACAACTTCTTCCTGACAAGACATAAACATTAATAGGGCAAAAAAAGGTAATAGTAGTAATGTACTGATTTTCGTTTTCATGATATTAAAATTTGGGTTAAACATAGCTTTTTGAATATAAAACAAGATAACTTTAAAAATTCCTACCCTCTAGTTTTAAAAAAAATAAAAAAACTCAAATTCTAAACTCCAAAAAACCTTATTTTAGTAACACCAATCAATACAATCAATGGGGAAACAATTACACGATAATATTTGTGAAGAACATATTTTTTCTTCCATATTTAATAAACACTCTAAAGATTTACATAACTTTTTATACTATAAGTTTGGTGAATTATTAAACCCAAAAGACAAAGTACAAGAAGCCTTTATTAAGCTATGGCAAAACTGTGCAAAGATTACCCCTGATAAAGCAAAGAGTTTTGTATTTACAACGGCTAATAATTTAATGCTTAATGAAGCGGCACACCAAAAGGTTGTATTGAAGCATCAGCAAACAAAACCAAAAATGTCTACCAATGAGAGCCCTGAGTTTTTAATGCAGGAAGCAGAATATAATGATAAGCTACAACGTGCCCTGGCAAATTTAACGGAAGCGCAACGGGTTGCCTTTATGATGAATCGCGTTGAAGGTAAACGTTTTAAAGAAATTGCATCACTTTTAGATATTTCTACCAAAGCGGTTGAAAAACGCATTTATGGAGCATTGAAAAAATTGAGAGCAGACATTAAGGAGTTGTAATTAGGTGTTGGGTGTTGGGTGTTGGGTGTTGGGTGTTGGGTGTTGGGTATGACATTTTTTATATAAAATATTGAAATTTTTGAAAAAAATTCAACCTAAGGGTAGGAAAAAATAAAAGTTAACTGTTATATAGTTGTATAAGAATTATGGACAAAGAAATTTTAATATCGAAATGGTTAGATAACGATCTCAATGATCTGGAACTTGAAGCGTTTAAAAACCTTGAAGATTACGATGATTTAGTAAAGTTAAATAACAGCATACAGGCTTTTAAGGCTGAAGATTTTAATACTTCTGCCGAATTAAATCGTGTGTTGTCTAATATTAAAAATACTAAAAAGCAAACCACACGCTGGATAAAACCATTAATACGTGTAGCAGCTATACTTGCTGTTTGTTTTAGTTTATACTATTACACTACCTCTTTAGATACTACGATTACTACCAAATTTGCTCAAAAAACTACTATAGAATTACCAGACGCTTCCAGTGTTTCGCTTAATGCTAAATCGTTGTTAGTATTCAACAAAAGAGATTGGAAGCACGAACGCGAAGTAGACCTTGATGGTGAAGCTTTTTTTAAAGTTGCCAAAGGTTCTTCATTTCATGTTATTACAAAATCAGGAACCGTTACGGTTTATGGCACTCAATTTAATGTAAAACAACGGGACAATTATTTTGAGGTTATTTGCTACGAAGGGTTAGTTGGCGTGACATACAACTCTCAAGAAACAAAATTAAATCCTGGAGACAGTTTTTTAATTATTGATGGGAAACAAATTGTTAAAGAAAAAGAAAGTCGCTTAACACCTTCGTGGTTAAATAATGAAAGCCAATTTAAAAGCCTACCGTTTAAAGAAGTTATTGCAGAATTTGAAAGACAATACCACGTAGATATTACACTTTTAAATATAAATTCTGAAGAGTTAGTTACTGTTGGTTTCCCCCATAACAATATAGATGTTGCAATAAAAAACATTACCGTACCTTTACGCTTAACTCATAGTAAAGACAACAATACTATAATATTAAAGCGTGAGTAGAAAAGGTACACTTTCTATCTTTATACTATTGTTTTTTTTGAATATTCCAATTTTAAGTTCTCAAATTGTTCAAAAAGAAAAGCATCCGCTTGCCGTTGTTTTAAAAATTATTGAAACCAGGTATAACATTAGCTTTTCTTATGCTGATGCCACCATTCAAAATAAAAAAGTAAACGTTCCTGATGAGAACCTAACCTTAGAAGCTGTTTTAGATTTTTTAAAGAACAAAGTAAACCTTGATTTTGAATTATTAAACAATCGGTTCGTTGCTATTAAGTCTTTAAAAAATCAAGCTACATTTCGCAGAACACAAAGGCTGGACGAAGTTATAATCACTAATTATTTAACCACAGGCATAGCAAAACTAAATGATGGTGTAGTAACCATAAAACCCGAAACGTTTGGTATACTTCCTGGTTTAATTGAGCCCGATGTATTACAAACCATTCAATCGCTTCCCGGGGTTTTAAGTATTGACGAAACCGTTTCTAACATTAATATTCGTGGTGGTACGCACGATCAAAATCTACTGCTTTGGGACGGCATAAAAATGTATCAATCGGGACATTTTTTCGGGTTAATTTCAGCATTCAACCCCTATACCACAAAACAAGTTAATGTATCAAAAAACGGAACTCCTGCAAAATATGGCGATGGTATTTCTAGTATTATAGATATGCAGCTACCTAACGAAATTGATAACACTTTTAAAGCAGGTGGCGGATTCAATCTAATAAACGCCGATGTTTTTGCAAAAATTCCATTAACTCATAATACCGAATTGCAAATCTCTACACGGCGCTCGGTAACAGATTTAGTAACGACACCTACGTACGATCTTTATAAAAAACGTGTTTTTCAAGATTCAGACTTAACAAACTTTAATCAAAATGATGATGTAATCGATAAAAATGAATCGTTTTATTTTTATGATATCACAGCTAAATTTTTATATGATATTACTAAAAAAGACAAAATAAGAGTTCATTTTTTAAACGCAAATAATAAATTAAATTACGAAGAGCAAGCTAACATTAATGATAGAAACGAAGCTTTAAACAGCAAACTATCACAGCAAAATTTGGCCTTAGGGTTTTCGTATACAAGACATTGGAATTCTCAGCTTTCAACTACAGCTCAAGCTTATGTTACCAACTACGACTTAGATGCCACAAACTTTGACATCATAAACAATCAACGTCTAATTCAGGAGAATGAAGTGTATGACGGTTCTGCAAAATTAGATATAAATTACAAACCCAATCGCCAATTAAAACTAAATGGCGGATATCAATTTATTGAAGTAGGTATTAGTAACTTAGAGGATGTAAACAATCCCGTTTTTAGAAGTTTTATTAGAGATGTTGTTAGAAGTCATTCGCTTTATGCTGAAGGTACTTTTTTATCAAATGATGCCAAAACCAATTTAAAATTTGGAAATAGAATAAATTACTTTCCTAAATTTGACATGACTGTTTATGAACCGCGTTTAAGCTTCAGTCAACGTTTTTTAAATAGTCTTAGACTCGAGTTATTAGGAGAGTTTAAAAGCCAAACTACAACACAAATTATCGATTTACAAAACGATTTTTTAGGTATTGAAAATCGCCGTTGGGTTTTATCTAATAACGAAAAAGATGTTCAAACTATAAATAATAAAAACATTTACCCTGTTCCTATTTTAAAAAGCAAACAAGCTTCTATTGGTATACATTACAATAAAAACAAATTACTAATTAGTGCTGAAGGTTATATTAAAAAAGTTGATGGTATAACTACCAGAAGTCAAGGGTTTCAAAACCAATATCAATTTATAAATAGTGTTGGAAATTATCAAATTAAAGGCTTCGATTTTTTAGTAAACAAGCAGTTTAACAATATTGTTAGTACATGGTTAAGTTATACTTATAGCAAAAACGACTATACATTTCCTGATTTAAATAGTGGTAATCCGTTTCCTAATAATGCCGATATTCGTCATGTATTAGCCCTTTCTGGTGTGTATACTTATAACGATATTAAATTGGCCTTGGGTTTAAATTGGCACTCCGGGAAACCAACAACTTTACCAGATGTTAATGATGACCCTAATGATAATACAATCGCATACGCTGCGCCAAACAGTAGCAACTTAAATGATTATTTACGTGCCGATTGTTCTGCAACTTATGCTTTTGATATTTCTGATAGCTCGAGAGCGGTGATTGGTGCCTCGGTTTGGAATATTTTCAATCAAAAAAATATTATTAATACCTATTACACTTTAGATGCCGATAATATGATTAACAAAGTTGAAAATCAGTCGTTAGGTATTACGCCTAACGTAAGTATTCGAGTTAATTTTTAATAAAAATATTATCTTTATACTACATGTTTTTAAAAAGATTACATAAGTGGCTGGCAAGTATTGCTTTATTAGCGGTTATTGTTTCGTTTTCAGGATTTACCAATTACCCTTCTTCTTATCATAAAACACAAATCGAACTTGTAGTTAACAGTACTTCCAATAATCAAACTACCAGTAAATCATTTACATTTTTAAAACGCTCACCCCAAAGCTTTACCTTTAATCAATACACCCGCTTTTGCTTTAAATGGCTATTAAGTACACATCAATATAACTTTAGTATCATATTAAAGTCTCAAAAAGAAACGGTTTTACAGTTTAATAAAAAGATGCTTTTAGAGCAAAACCTTATCGCTCAGATCTTTTCAAGCGATTATCAAAATAACTTCGTAAAGTAGAGATTCCGTTTGCCTTTCCCGGCAACATTTCAAATTATAGTTTAATCTGTAGCATTAAAAACATGTTACTCGCTTACCTTTTTCCTTTATGAAAACCTTAAAAAAAGGGTTGAGGCGTTTTGCCCTGGCACTAATAATAGCATTAGCTTCTGTTTTGCCTGTACCCATAAACTTTT
Organism: Wocania sp.; assembly: GCA_965224845.1. Classification (GTDB taxonomy): domain Bacteria; phylum Bacteroidota; class Bacteroidia; order Flavobacteriales; family Flavobacteriaceae; genus Wocania_A. The sequence goes on along the minus strand of CBDDAJ010000023.1, from coordinate 9,757 downwards.
ACAGAAAAGATAATTTACCAAAATACACCATTGAACAAATAGACACTAAAGATGATGATACCGAAGATGATGATATAAAAGAGCTGTTTTAATAACTTGGCTTTGTCAGAAAAAATCGATAGCTTCGTTTAACGTTGTATATAAATCACTTGTGCTAAACTTGCTTTAGTATTAAAACGGGGTTATATATTTGAAAATACTGTAGGTCATTATATCAAAACCCAAAAAACATAAAACTCAATGAAAAAACTATTAATTATTTTAGTGTTTTTAACATCAGGAATCTCGTTTTCGCAATCCAGTCCTAAAGATTTGGTAAACACTTTTTTTTTAACTTATAAAGAAGATCCCGGAAAAGCTGTAAAAGAATTATATGCGACCAATAAATGGAACGAAAGAATAAAAGATAAAATCGATAAAATTATTGGTACTGTAAACGGTTTCACTGAAAGTTATATGGGGAAATATTATGGGCATGAAATTATTACAAAGAAAAAGTTTTCCGAAAGCTTTGAGCTATACTCCTACCTAGTAAAATATGACCGGCAACCTATTCGATTTATTTTTAAATTTTATAAACCTCATAACAAATGGGTATTATATTCATATGCACTAGATGATAATTTAGATGACGAAATACAAGAAGCTGCGAAACTTTACTATTTGGAATTAGACAAAGAATAATGATTTACAACAACGTGTTTATTTAATCACAGCGGAGTTTATCTCTTAGAAATTCGCACCAATTAATTATCTTTTGAAGATAGAGGAAGTTAAGCACATTTTTAAGCACAAAAAAATTAATTTTAACAAGCTTATCAATAACACATGAAACCATTAACATTCTTAGCATTTTTATTACTTAGTATCACCCTGTTTTCTCAAGACAAAAAACCAAATGTGTTGTTTATCATTTCTGATGATTTAACAGCAACCGCGGTTTCATCTTACGAAAACAAAGCATGCCATACACCAAACATAGACAAGCTGGCTTCAGAAGGTGTTAGGTATACTAAAGCCTATACACAATATCCTGTTTGCGGTCCGTCAAGAGCTTCATTTATGTCGGGTTACTACCCCAATGCTACAACTACATTTGGTTATGTAAGCGGTAGAGAAAATATAGGCCCCGAAAGGAAAACCTGGTCACAATTATTTAAAGACAACGGTTACTACACCGCTAGAGTCAGCAAAATTTACCATATGGGGGTTCCTATTGATATTGAAACAGGTTCCAACGGGCAAGACGATGAAGCTTCGTGGACCGAGCGTTTTAATAGTCAAGGGCCTGAATGGAAAGCTGTAGGTGATGCAGAATTGGTTCAGGGGAATCCTGATGGAAAAATTGAAAGGAAGGGTGGTAATGTAATGACCATTGTAAAAGCTGATGGGAATGATTTAGTGCATTCTGATGGAAAAACGGCTAAAAAAGCTTCAGAACTTATTAGAAAACACAAAAACAAACCTTTCTTTTTAGCGGTTGGTTTTGTTAGGCCGCATGTGCCTTTTGTGGCCCCAAAACCGTATTTTGAACCATATCCTTTTGATAATATTACGCTACCTAAAAAACACGATGGAGATTGGGATGATATTCCAAAGCGAGGTATCAATTACGTAACCAGTGTAAACGCAAAAATGTCCATAGAGCAAGAAAAAAAAGCAGTAGCTGCTTATTACGCATCAGTTTCGTATATGGATGCTCAAGTTGGAAAAGTACTTAAAACACTTAAAGAAGAAGGTTTAGAAGATAATACTATTGTTATTTTCACTTCAGATCACGGGTTTCATTTAGGTGAACATAGTTTTTGGATGAAAGTGAGTTTACATGAAGAATCTGTTCGCGTGCCATTAATTATTAAAGTCCCAGGTAAAAAAGCGGCTGTTTGTCATTCTTTTGTAGAGTTGGTTGATTTGTATCCTACTATTGCTGAATTAAGTGGGTTACAACCATCAAAACATATTCAAGGAAAAAGTCTGGCAAAAACCATAGACAAACCTAAAAAGAAAGTAAGAGATATGGCTTTTAGTGTATCGCAAGGCGGAAAAACCTTTTTACTCAGAAATGACAAATGGGCTTATATTCAATATAATGAAGATGCTTCAGCTGGGATTGAACTTTTTGACATGGAAAAAGATCCAAAACAATTTACCAATTTAGCCAACAATCCAAAGTATGCTAAAGTTGTTATGCAATTTAAAAAGAAACTAACTAAAAAATTAAAGGCAGTAAGAACTAACGATTTAGGAATTAGCTATTCAAAAAAAGAACCTATCGGAACTTATGATTAAGTAATTTTATTATGTTCTTTTTTCAAAACAAATACCTTTAAATATTTCATTTATGATTCTATTTTATGGAAATAGACGCAACCGATAGCCGTTTTTTTCATCTATAAGATAAATTATGAAAAAGAAATGAGGCAAATTATTATACTTTCAATCTTAATATTCTTTATAATTTTATCTTGTAATAATAACGACGATGGTTTAAATAATACTTGCAATGTAGCAAACCCTATTGAAGATTTTACCTGGTTAAAAGAAAAAATTCTGGATATTGAACAATCAAGCCAAGTCGATGAATTTTATATTTCTCAGGCAACCTATAAAGGGGAAACTGTATTTATTGTTGGTAACTGCTGTGCTAATTGCAACACCATCTTTCCTGTTTATAATTGCAAAGGCGAACGTATTAACATCCTTGGATGCTCAGAAGCATTCATCAATTTCAGTATCTTGAATCGAGATACTGTTATTTGGAGTTCTAAAAATTTTATTTGTAAAGATTCTGATATTCCTTTGTGCGAATAAATCAATTACATCTAACTTTGAAGAAGAATTCAACTTAGATGATAATCGAAACCTAAAGTTCGTCTTCTTGATGCCCTCTAATATCGTCAATCCTATTTATTTTAAATTGCTTTTTAATACTATGTCTTTTTTTATAAAGCCATCTTTCTTCTAAAATTAGTATTACTCCTATAAATAAAACTACGCTGCAAAAAACAAGAACATAAAACAATTCAGACCTTAACTCGGTTTCTTTTGGCTATAAATGGAATAGAGCATAAAGAACGTCATTAAAAAAACAGATCCTGCAAAAAGTAAATTACCCACCCATAAAAAGCTATCCTTCAAATCTTTATAAACATAATTTAAACTGTAATATTTTAAGGTCTTTATATGATATATTACACTTAAAATTCCGGTAGGAATCATTGACAAAGGTATAAGCATACTATATTCAAAAGAGCTACCCTCAACAACTATAACCGTATACATTAAAACTATTGAAATTGAAGTAAGCACCAAACTACAAATCAGCAAGACTATTTTAAAAAAGCGTTTTATCTTCATTATTAAAAAAACTCCGCTTCAAAGAGTATTTTAAAATGCTTTAGTAGTTTTTCTTTTACCTGTTCCATAGGCACTTCTTTAACACCAAGCTCTACATTTAAGGAGGTTACCGCTTTTCCTCGAATACCACAAGGTATCATAAGATCGAAATACCCTAAATTAGCATTTACATTTAAGGCAAAACCGTGCATAGTTACCCAACGACTTGCTCGTACACCCATAGCACAAATTTTACGGGCAAAAGGAGTTCCAACATCTAACCAAACACCAGTTTCTCCTTTACTGCGCTCGGCCTTTAAGCCATACTCTGCAAGAGTTAAAATTATCATTTCTTCCAGAAAACGAAGGTATTTATGTATGTCGGTAAAAAAATTTTCTAGATCTAAAATAGGATAGCCAACCACTTGTCCTGGCCCATGGTAAGTTATATCTCCTCCTCTATTTACTTTATAAAACGTTGCGTTTTTCTCTTTTAACTGCTCTTCTGTAACAAGTAGATTAGAAAAATCGCCACTTTTACCTAAAGTATAAACATGAGGATGCTCTACAAACAAGAAATGATTATTCGTTTTTAAGCCTGCATCTTCTCGTCTATTTTTAATTTTAGTATCTACGATACCCTTAAACAATTGTTCTTGATAATCCCAGGTTTGTTTATAATCTTTAAGACCTAAATCTTCTATTTTTATCCTTTTATTCAAGCCTATTTAATCTTAATCTTCTAATACAATTTCTAAATTCATTATTTCTGGATCTGTCATGTATTGTATAAACCCATATTCCATTATAACTGTTTTTCCATCAGCGCTAAACATAGCATTATCACTAGACACTGATTTAACACGTTTTGGAAAATGATACTTAACTTTATATTTTGAATTTGCAAACATCATTGCCATCTTACCTAAACTATCTGTTAATTGTTTTTGAACTTCTTTATCAATAACCTTAACATTACGCTTAAATACACCATTTTGAAAAGAGTAACTTAATTTTGAATTACCGCCATTTGCAAACGATGAAAACGGATTGGTAGGGTCATTATTTTTTGGCGGACTTTTCCCTTTTAAATTACTTACCGCGTTTAAAGCTTTAAACATATCTTGTAGCTCATCAGCGTTTTTAAAAGTGGTAAAAATCTCAAAATTCATCTTTTTTTCTTTTTCGCTCATAAACATATGCACAGAAAATGGTTCTAATACTTTAAGCTTTTCTTGTTCTTCAATAGATAGTTTAGAAATACTGTCTCTTTTTTGATCAAAGATTTCCTTGAAAGTAAATGTAGAATCCATATCCTTTTCTCCAGTGGACTTGGACATTTCATCTCCTGTCATTTGCATAATTTCCGAAGCATCGAAACTAAATTCCATCTTCCCTGAACCGTCTTCGTTAAAATAAATGTTTTCAGAGAATTGACAACTTGTAAAAGATATAGTTAAAATTGATAAAAAGAAAAATGTAAGCTTGTTCATTTTTGAATAAATTTATGGTTAATACCACAAAAATGTGGTATAAAAAATTTAGTCAAAGATAGTTTAATTTTTAGGATTATTAATAATAACCAGGGCAGCAATAACTCCAGGGACCCAGCCACAAAGCCATAATAAAAAGGTGATTAAAATAGAGCCGCAACCTTTATCTAAAACAGCTAAGGGCGGACAAATAATAGACAGTAAAACTCTCCAGAAACTCATGTTGATTTAATTTAAATGTTTATTGATTGATGATGTACTTGTTTGACGCCATTAAACTTATTTTGTTACATATTATTTTGCGTTAACGATTGAGGCATTTGTTGAAGCTCCCCGACGCAGGAGGGAGCGACTGCCGAAAGCGTGACCCTTGTGGTAACGCCAAAAAAAATAGTTTTAAAAAGATAGCTTTTAATAGTATCTTTGCGCATTAAAATTTACACTCAGCATTTAGAATATGTCGCAATTATCAGAGCAAGAATTAGTAAGAAGAGAAAAGTTAGCGAAATTACGTGAATTAGGCATTAACCCTTACCCTGCAGATTTATATCCTGTAAACCACACCTCAAAGCAAGTAAAAGAGCAATTTGAAGAAGGTAAAACCGTTATTATTGCTGGTAGAATTATGTCTAAAAACGTACAGGGAAAGGCCTCATTTGGACAACTACAAGATGCTGAAGGTAAAATTCAAGTCTATTTTAACAGAGATGAGATTTGTACTGGTGACGATAAATCTAAGTACAACTCTATATTTAAAAGCCTTATTGATTTAGGTGATTTTATTGGAATTGAAGGCGAATTGTTTATCACTAAAGTTGGTGAAAAAACGGTTCGTGTTAAAGATTTTAAATTACTTAGCAAAGCATTAAAGCCTTTACCTTTACCAAAAGAAAAAGATGGTGTTGTTTATGATGCTTTCACAGATCCTGAATTGCGCTACAGACAGCGTTATGCCGACTTAGTAGTAAACCCACATGTAAAAGAGGTATTTGTTAAGCGTACTAAACTGTTTAATGCCATGCGTAATTTTTTTAATGACGCTGGATATTTTGAAGTTGAAACTCCTGTTTTACAACCTATACCGGGTGGAGCTGCTGCACGCCCGTTTGTAACGCATCACAATGCCTTAGATGTGCCCTTATATATGCGTATTGCGAATGAGTTATATTTAAAACGATTAATTGTTGGTGGTTTTGATGGTGTATACGAATTTTCTAAAAACTTTAGAAACGAGGGCATGGACAGAACTCACAATCCTGAGTTTACTGCTATGGAAATTTATGTAGCCTACAAAGATTATAATTGGATGATGGATTTTTGTGAGCGCCTTTTAGAACATTGTGCTATTGCCGTAAATGGTAGTACTAAAGTAACTTTTGGTGAACACGAAATTGATTTTAAAGCGCCTTACAAAAGAGTTACTATGGCCGACTCTATAAAGCATTTTACAGGTTTTGATATTACAGGTAAAAGTGAAGATGAAATACGACAAGCAGCCAAAGATTTAGGTGTTGAAGTTGATAATACCATGGGTAAAGGCAAACTTATTGATGAGATTTTTGGCGAAAAATGTGAAGGTAATTATATACAGCCTACTTACATTACAGATTACCCGAAAGAAATGAGCCCGTTATGTAAAGAACACCGTGATAACCCCGAATTAACAGAACGTTTTGAATTGATGGTTTGTGGTAAAGAAATTGCTAATGCTTATTCTGAATTGAATGATCCTATTGACCAGCGTGAGCGTTTTGAGCACCAGCTTAAATTAGCGGCAAAAGGCGATGATGAAGCTACAGAGTTTATAGATTACGATTTTTTACGTGCTCTAGAATATGGTATGCCCCCAACTTCTGGAATGGGAATTGGCATGGATAGACTAATTATGTTTTTAACTAATAACCAGTCTATACAGGAAGTTTTATTCTTTCCGCAAATGCGACCAGAAAAGAAAGCTGTAGCGATTAGCGATGAAGCCAAAGCTGTTTTAGATATTTTGAAAAAAGTTGAAAAACTAGAATTAATCGATTTAAAAACACAGTCTGGGTTATCAAACAAAAAATGGGATAAAACGATAAAAGAGTTAAGCAAAAAAGGCCTTGCAAAGGTTGAAAAAACTGATGATGGTTTATTTGTAGAAACCCTATAACCCAAAACATACAGTAGTAAATAAACTAAAGCCAGTAGTGATATCTCACTACTGGCTTTTAACTAACAACTAACTAACCAACAAACTTATTTTATGAATACTACCTTTGTAGTATCACAAACTAAACTCTGTACAAATAGACGTTTTTTAGTTGAATTTATTGCGGGGTTTTAGAAATGTTTAACGCTTATAACTACAGCTTTATGCTTTCTTTAAGAAATAAGAATTGACTTGTTAAATTTTTAAGATATTTAAGGAAGTATTTTTTTTATTTGGGTATGGTATCGTTCGAAATTTATAAGATTTCCATGATTCCCATTTTCAATAGTTACAAAAGTAGTTAATGATACTGGAGATACTTCAAATAATTTTTTAGCTGATGCAAAAGGCACTACAGAATCTTCTGTTCCATGAAAGATAGTAATAGGGCAATTTACCTGTCTTATATATTGATTTGTTGGTAATTTATATTTTAGCAGTACTTCAACAGGAAACATAGGAAATCTGGATTTAGCTACATCTACAATACTATAATATGGGGTTTCTAGAATAAGTTGTTTAGGCTTGTTTTTTGATGCCAAATAAGTGGCCACTCCAGTCCCTAAAGACCTTCCATAGAGTGTGATATCATCTTCATTATAATGCTTTTTTAAATAATCATAGCACAATTGTCCATCGCTGTAAAGTGCTTTTTCACTTAGTTTTCCCGTACTTTTCCCATAGGTTCTGTAATCCATTACTAAAACATCGTATTGCAGTTCAACAAGATATTCAGTTACAACACCCCAACGTGATAAATCGCCTGCATTGCCATGAAAATACAGGATAACACCTTTAGGGCTTTCTACTTTAAAATGAATCGCGTTTATAACCGCATTATCTTCAGTTTTAAAAAAAACCTCATCAAAAGGCTGAGAAAATTTAAAAACATAATCTTGCTTCAAAACCGTTGGCAGAAAGAGTATTTTTTCTTGTAACATATATAATAAAGAGCCAACCATAATATAAATGCTTAATAAAATTAAAGCAAATTTCTTAAGCTTTCGTTTTAGTAGGTTTTGACGTGTGTTTAACATGAATACTGGTAGTTGATAAATCGATATTATGTGGTTTTTGATTAAGGATATCGTGAATCATTTTATGATAAGACTCAAAGTTATTTAAGTTTTTATGCCCACCTCCTATAACCGAATGTAGCTTTGTTAACTTGGGGTTTACCTGTGATAGTTTAACACTGGTTTTGTAAGGAATCAATTTGTCATTTGTACCATGAATGATATGAATTGGGCATTGCACATATTTTAACCATTTATAAGTTGGTAAAGGATATTTTAATAAAACACTTAAGGGCATAAAAGGCGCATAGCGCGCTGTAACTTTGGTTAAACTGTAATAAGGGGCATCTAAAATGAGCATTTTGGGATTATTCATTGAAGCTAATTTAGCTGCAAAACCCGAGCCTAAAGAACGGCCATAAAGGATAATTCTGTCTTCAGTGGTACGCTCTTTAATTTTATTATACACTTCTTGTAAATCTCGCTTGATGGCTTTTTGTGAGCGCCTGCCTGTACTTTTTCCAAAACCACGATAATCTACCATTAATACATTATAATTATGCCGTGTAAAATCAACTGCAAATTTCCCCCACCCTTTTATACTTTTCGAGTTTCCTTTTAGGTACAATACAATACCATTCGATTCGCCTTTGGGCTTAAAAAGGATCCCATTAATAACAGCGCCGTCTCTGGTTTCTAAATTATGCTCTTCTATATCTTGATTTTCATAATTAAACTGAAAATCTTTCGGCAGTTTTTCTGGTTTAAACAGCATATAATCTTGCAAATAGTACAACGCAATACTTATTGCTATATATATTATTGCAATAGTTATAAGTGTAGATAACCAATATACCATTTAAATTGTTTTTACTAAATATATAAAATATAAACTAAAACAAGCTGATCTAAAAAATTAAGCATCGTGTTTATATTAAGCACAGTCGAAATGTTTTGAGCTCCTAATAATATGTGCTGCGCTTAATCTAACAAAGCGTAATTAAGGCTTATTAGATCGCTTTTTTTTTTAATATGGCACTATTTTTATATTCCCAAAGCGTCTAAACCTTGTTCGAAAATCACATCAACAGGAATATTAACGGCACTCAAACGATCTAAATCAGATTGCAATTCGTTTGTAATAGTACCTTTTTCTTTTACCAATCCTGCAACTCCTTCATAGTCACCATTTCCTTGAAGTGTTAATATTAAACCCGACAAATCTTTCATTGCCACAATCATATTATCATAATTTACTTTATAAACGCCGTCTTTATTTCTACTAAAGGCACCTTTTTCTTTAAAGAAATTAAAACGAATCATATTGGCTTTCCCATGGGCACTAGAAGCTCCAAAACGCACAGAACGAAAAATACTAGCCATAAACGTAGTCATATAATCTTTCATATCTCCATCAATTTCGCCTTTGCTATGTAGTTGTTGTACCATATATAAGCCTAATACATCTGCTTTACCTTCTTCTAAGGCACTGGAATGCTCTTTAAGAGAAGTACGCACTGTTCCTTTACCATTTATAGTGTTTTTAATTCCTAAACCATGAGCCACTTCATGAAACATCGTGTTTGCAAAAAAAGCATCAAATGTGATATGTTTGCGTTGCGTTTCATCAATTAAAACTTCTGATATTGGCACTAATATTTTATCAAATTTTGCTTGCATAGCATTTTTAAGTTGCAATCTTCTTGTCCCTTTTTGCAATTGTA
>CBDDAJ010000022.1:0-214677 GCA_965224845.1 Wocania sp. | reverse complement strand
GTTGAGCTAAAGGTTCCACCTGATAAACCAGTAATTGTAGGGCTTGGGTCTATACCATCTACGCAATAAGAAGCTGAAGCATAATTAAAACTGGCATTTTCTATTGTCCTTACCTCGGTATCAGTCAGAGAACATTCGGTATTTGCCGAAAATCTTGCTGTTAAATCAATTGTATCAGCATTTGCTGGTAACTGAACCCCTACAAACTTATGAGAAGTTGTACTGTCTAAGTTTTCTATAGCAACAGAAGCCGTTCCATCTCCAGTTAAATTTAAAGTCCCTGTTGATGGTGCGCTTTCAAATACTACGCTTATATCTGCTGTAAAAAAATCGTCGCTAAGATTATTGGGGGTTCCATTTTCACTACAAGCAGATTCATTTGAATAGCTTATCGATTTTATTGAACAGGGAATAACAACTGTTAATTCGGCAATGGCTTTATTTGCAAATATCAAATTTTTATCGTTCGAATAGTCTGTTGAAACCATTGGAATAATATTTTCGAACGTTCCTGCAGATGATGTTGTTACATCAAATGTAATTGTACATATCTGTCCTGGAGAGATATTAAACCCACTAACACTTATTTGATTAGCCCCAGGAGTAGCTGTAACTGTACCTCCACATGAGGAAGTAGCATTTGGAGATGCCTCTAAAGTCATTCCAGTCGGAAGTCGATCTGTAATACTATTATTTCTTAATTCAATTCCATTTGCTGGATTAGAAATACTTAGAGTTACTTTTGAAGTTTCCCCTCTATCTATTTCTTTTGGAGTAAATACTTTATTAATAACAGGAACTACAATTTCATTAGAAATAACAAATACACCACCCCAAATACCTTCATTTGTAGATCCTAAATTAATTAATGCAGAATTAGCACCATTACCAATGGCGCCACTGGCATCAAAAATATCAATATCTGCTCCCCAACTATAAGTAAAGTTTGGGTTTCTTGCTGCTAAATTGGCTCCAAATTCTGAAATAGTACCATTAAGAATATTATTAGAAGGATTTAATTTATTTGCTAAATTAGTCCCAGCTACTTGTACAAAGTCTCCATTTTGATTTGCTTCACCATCCATTGCGTAGTAACCAACTGTTGTTTGAAATTTACCAGAGCTTGGTGTTTCTAAACCTGTCACGGTAAAACTGTCTCTCGGAGTCTGAAAGCCAAAAAACCGAAACCCATCCCAAACCTGAATTCGTCTGGAAAGCTCACTGTCTAATTCATATATTACTACCATAGACCAACTACTATGCGGCCCAGTAAAAATACTACCAGTTACAGACATAATATCTGCAACAAAATAGTTCCCATTACCAGCTGCTTTAACAGTTGAAGTAATGTTGGCAAAAGCCATAAAAGTAGTCCAAGTACGAGTTACTCTTCCTCCAAAGTTACGTGTTTCTAAATTACGTACCGTAGCGTTTATTGTCGTGTAACCAGAGGCTCCTGGAGCGCGTAGCTTTACCCGATCCATTGTTAAACCTGCACTCGCAGGAGAAGTATTTGTAGAAGAGGAAGCACTTACTCCGCCCCAATATAATCCTGCCCAAGTCACCTTGGCTCCAGCAGGTAAGCTTAAATTTGCAGAACTCGAATTAATAGTAGAGTTATCAGTATCAATATCTGAATACCCCATATTGTTTCGAGGGTTATTGGTAACTGATGGGTTTTGACAATTAGAAGTACAGGTCATATTAACATTCCCTATCATTTTAAAATTACCGAAGATATTCTGGGCTTCTCTTTCTTCATAATCCCTTGCGCCATTTTCAATTTGAGCAAAAGAATCAAATCCTATAAAAACAATTATAATTAATAACAATGATTTATAACGTGTAGTGGAAGAAACTGTAAATTTCTGTTTAACAAGCTTTACTATCATTTTAGTTTAGTTATATTTTCATCCTCCCTTATTATTTAATACTCATCTTCTCAATTAAGACTAAATTGATTTTATACATAGTTCCAAGTATATTTTCATATATAGATCAAAAATTAGCTATAAATACGCTTATAACTTCTTATATTAGCATCAATAATTCTTATTAATTATATGATTCGATTTAATCAACTTAACCGTATTTTATTTGAGATATCGTGTTAATAAAAGCATTTGGGATTCAATTAATTAGGGCACTAAATTAGCCAAGGAGTAGCAAACAAAAAATACTGATAAATCAGTATTTTTCTACATATTTATAATTTAAAACCAGCTAAAAAAACAATATTTTGTAAAGCGCATGCTTATAGTCTTTCTTGTTTAGAATTATGAGAATTGTTATCATTACTCTAAGGATCTAAAATTTAGGTCTGGAGATTTCAATATAACTATTAAACTCATCTAAAATTTTTTAAAATATAAATAAGGAGGTCTATAATTATGTAACCCTGCATTACATAGAACCCCATTTATCAAGAAGCAGTAGCAAAGATGGGATATAAATAATTCCATGTCTGATTAGAAGCTAAAGGAGCCACAAAGCCTAACAATATTATTGAATGAGCGAGTCTATACCGGCCTTTGCATGTTACATACTGAATTTTATAAGAGCTACTTCCAACGGGCGAGCTTATTTTTTCTTTAACAATATCAGAGCTTATTTGCTCAAGCGCAACGATGCCTTTAGGGTTATATCGAAAAGGTGCTATAAAATATTTGCATCATCTTATTTTATAAGGATTTTAAAAGCGCATATATATTTTTTACTTTATTCTTGCGTATTATATTTTGTCTGTGTGTATGTACTGTTGTTAAAGAAATCGTGAGTTCATTTGCTATTTGTTTACTTGTCTTGCCTTCTGAAATCAATTCTAAAATCTCTTTTTCTCTTTTTGTTATTTTTTTAAGTGGTGATATTATTGCTTTTAAATCTTCTTTTAGTTTATCAAAGTCCTCGTCCGGCGCTTCATCATCATATTTTTTAACATCAATTTGAAGATTAAAATGCTTTCCCTGTAACTCGGTAATATCAAAAAAAGAAATTAAAACGAGATTGACTTTATTATCTGAATCTCTGGATAAAACAGAAATGTCTCTAAGCATTACTCTGGGGTTATGAGGTATAAACTCTACTTTAAATTTCAACCTAAAAGAAATTCGTCTTACCCTTTGATAACATTCAGCGGCAAATTTTATAATACGATTATCAATTTTAAATATCTTTTCTTTAGATTTAGGATCAATACAATCAATAATAGAAAAAATGTCTACCACTCTGTTTTCATGCATCCTAATCTTATAATTTTTTTGAAAAACTATGGGGTCCTGAAAATTACTAACATCTAAGATGATTAAAAAGTCCGGGTTAGCTGCTTCTATATATTGTTGTATCCAAGTATTTATTTGGATCTTTTCAATTTTCAAAGGTTTGGCATTAATATGCCAAAAGGAAGACAATAAGTGATCTAGGTCATAATCACACATCTTATTTGCTATTTAGGGATTAGGGGCTTAGGGAGGGTTTAAATGTAGTTTTGGTGATTTTTTTACATTCGCGATTTAATTTTTGTTAATTAACAAAACTATACAATTAAAAAATTATAAAAAATTAACATTTGTTAATAAATAAGAGGTTCACATAACCTTGAGTTGCATGGCATATATTTTCATTATGGTGGGAACCATTTTATTTTATAAGATAATTTTAATATCGAGTCGTATCATTTTTACAAGTTTGGTAAAGTAAAAACCTTAATCTTTGCTTATTTAGACATTTAAATATACGCTGTGAATCATTAAAGCTGTTTTTATATTAAAACCCAGTCAACTTATTACAATAAACATGTAATAACATTTATATTTGCTGAAATTTATTTTTATGTCTTTTAATAAAGAAATTGAGCGCAGAAGAACCTTTGGTATCATCTCTCATCCAGATGCAGGAAAAACCACATTAACTGAAAAACTACTCCTTTTTGGCGGAGCCATTCAAGAAGCTGGTGCCGTAAAAAGTAATAAAATTAAAAAAGGAGCGACCAGTGATTTCATGGAAATTGAACGCCAGCGTGGTATTTCGGTAGCCACTTCTGTTTTGGCTTTTGAATATAATGGCATTAAAATTAACATTCTTGATACCCCGGGGCATAAGGATTTTGCTGAAGATACTTTTAGAACGCTTACAGCTGTAGATAGTGTAATTGTAGTGGTTGATGTAGCGAAAGGCGTTGAGGAACAAACCGAAAAGTTGGTTGAAGTGTGTAGAATGAGAAACATTCCTATGATTGTATTCATTAACAAAATGGATAGAGAGGGAAAAGATGCTTTTGATTTATTAGATGAAATTGAACAAAAATTAGGATTAAAAGTAGTGCCTTTAAGCTTTCCAATTGGCATGGGTTACGACTTTAAAGGTATTTATAATATCTGGGAGAAAAACGTTAATTTATTTAGTGGTGATAGTAGAAAAGATATAGAAGAAACTGTTGAGATTTCAGATTTGTCATCTCCCGAACTAGATAGTCTTGTTGGAGAAAATGCTGCTAATACTTTACGTGGCGACATTGAATTGGTCGAGGGTATTTATCCTGCATTTGATAAGGATGCATATTTAAACGGCGATCAGCAACCTGTATTTTTTGGTTCGGCTTTAAATAATTTTGGAGTCAGAGAGTTGTTAGATTGCTTCGTTGAAATCGCTCCAAAACCAAGAGCTAAACAAAGTGAAGAACGGTTAGTAAAACCTGATGAGGATAAATTTTCTGGTTTTGTCTTTAAAATTCACGCCAATATGGATCCAAATCATCGAGATCGTTTGGCTTTTATTAAAATTGTATCAGGTAAATTTGAAAGAAATAAACCTTATTTGCATGTAAGAAATAAAAAGAAAATGAAATTTTCCAGCCCTAATGCGTTCTTTGCAGAGAAAAAAGAAATTGTTGATGTATCATACCCAGGTGATATTGTTGGGCTACATGATACAGGTAATTTTAAGATTGGAGACACATTAACTGAAGGTGAAAATATAAATTATAAGGGCGTTCCAAGTTTCTCTCCAGAGCATTTTAGATATATAAATAATGCAGATCCTCTTAAATCTAAACAACTATATAAAGGCATTGACCAATTAATGGACGAAGGTGTTGCCCAATTATTTACTTTAGAACTTAATGGCAGAAAAGTAATAGGTACTGTTGGGGCATTACAATATGAGGTGATTCAATACAGGCTGGAGCACGAATACGGAGCTAAATGCACTTATGAAAATTTAAACGTTTTTAAAGCTTGTTGGGTAGATCCTGAAAACTCTGATAGTGATGAATATAAAGAATTTGTTAGAGTTAAGCAGCGGTTTTTAGCAAAAGACAAACAAAACCAATTGGTATTTTTAGCAGATTCTGCTTTTTCTTTACAAATGACACAGCAAAAATATCCGAATATTGCATTTCATTTCACATCAGAATTCAACTAGTTTTAGTATGCATTTCGTCGATTATTTTTAAAAATATTTGCATTTCAACGCATTTTTTATACATTTAAACGATTATTTTAAATTTTAATTTTTATAGTTACATACATTTAAAATAGAATCATAACCCCAAATATGACCTACTTATGGAAACAAATGCTAACGTTTTCAGTAATTCAGACATTACTGTAACCTATAAACCTTGCGTATGCATTAATGCTGAGCATTGTGCAAAAGGCCTTTCAAATGTTTTTAGAAACTCTGTTATCCCTTGGATAGATTTGGATGGTGCCTCTACAAAAAAAATTATACAACAAATTAGAAAGTGTCCTTCTGGTGCATTACAGTTTTATGTAAATAAAGAAGTTGCTTAAAAAAGAAAAATCAACCCTTTTTATAAAAAGTGATAACAAAAAAAGCCTTAAATAATTATTTAAGGCTTTTTTATGCTTGCTATTCAACCAAAATTAATGGTATTGGAGCCTGGGCTGTTGCACATGTCATGCAACACGATTTCCATTACAACTGTAGTAAACTTAAAAAGTATTAAGCCTGACCTGTGGGACCAAAATTTAATGGTATTGGAGGTTGCTCGTAATCTTTAATTTCGCCATGAGCATTTTCAAACCTGGCTACATTATCACCTAATGCTTTTAATAATCGTTTAGCATGCTGAGGTGTTAAAATAATTCTAGCCTTTACTTTGTTTTTTGGTACACCCGGCATGATATTTACAAAA
The DNA here is from genome assembly GCA_965224845.1 of Wocania sp. Classification (GTDB taxonomy): domain Bacteria; phylum Bacteroidota; class Bacteroidia; order Flavobacteriales; family Flavobacteriaceae; genus Wocania_A. The sequence continues at coordinate 208,523 of CBDDAJ010000022.1, read as the reverse complement.
TCTACCACAAATTCTGATACTGAGTGATTAATAATTGCTAAGTTAGAATATATGCCTTCTGCTACAGTTTCATCTAGTTCAATATTAATTTGCCCTTGCTTTGGGTTTTCTTTTTCGTTTGCCATCTTAAATTTATTTAACTTCCACTAAGGTAGAAGTCTTATTAATAATCGATTTTAAAATAAAAAAGTCCTACTATGTTTTTAGCAGGACTTTTTGTTATCTTTAAACAGATCCCAACCTGCGTTGGGATAAATTCGACTTGCAAGTTTCACTTCCATTTTGGTTCGTAAAACTTGAGTTTCATTTAGTTATAATTTAACTCTTTTTTTACTTGCATCATTTCATCAAATTCTTCTTTAGAACCTACAATGATATCGGTATAGTTACGCATACCTGTACCTGCTGGAATTCTATGTCCAACAATTACATTTTCTTTAAGTCCTTCTAAAGAATCTACTTTACCTGCTACGGCTGCTTCATTAAGAACCTTAGTGGTTTCCTGGAATGATGCCGCAGAAATAAACGATTTAGTTTGAAGCGATGCTCTTGTAATACCTTGTAATATAGGCGTTGCAGTTGCTGGTTGAGCATCTCTTGCAACAACAAGATTTTTATCTTCTCGTCGCAAAATTGAATTCTCATCCCTTAATTCACGAGGTGTAATAATTTGACCCGCTTTAAGGTTTGTAGAATCTCCAGCATCTTCAATAACTTTCATTCCGAAAATCTCATCATTTTCTTTGATAAAATCGGCCTTATGAGCTAATTGATCTTCTAAGAAGATGGTATCACCAGAATCAATAATTCTAACTTTACGCATCATTTGTCTAACAACAACCTCAAAATGCTTATCGTTAATTTTTACACCTTGCAAACGATATACTTCTTGAACTTCATTAACTAAATATTGTTGTACGGCAGATGGTCCTTTGATATTTAAAATATCGTTAGGAGTAATAGAGCCATCAGATAAAGGCATACCTGCTTTTACATAATCGTTTTCCTGTACAAGAATTTGATTCGATAATTTTACTAAGTACTTCTTAATTTCACCTAATTTAGACTCTACAATAATCTCACGGTTACCTCTCTTTATTTTTCCAAAAGAAACTACACCATCTATTTCACTAACTACAGCCGGATTAGATGGATTACGCGCTTCGAATAACTCGGTTACACGAGGTAAACCACCAGTAATATCACCTGCTTTTGCAGATTTACGAGGTATTTTAACTAATATCTTACCAATATTAATTTTATCTCCATCGTCAATCATTAAGTGTGCTCCAACTGGTAAATTGTATGAACGTATGGTTTCGCCTTTAGAATCTTCAATATGAAGTGTTGGTATTAACTTCTTATTTCTTGATTCTGAGATAACTTTTTCCTGGAAGCCAGTTTGTTCATCAATCTCAACTTGGTAGGTAACACCTTGCTCAATATTTTCATATTTTACTTTACCTGCAAATTCAGAAATAATAACACCATTATATGGATCCCATTGACAAACCACATCTCCTTTACTTAATGCCTGTCCATTTTTAACATAAATGGTCGATCCGTAAGGAATATTATTGGTGCTTAAAACAATACCTGTTTTCTTATCTGTTAATTTAAGTTCAGAGGTTCGGGAGATAACGATATCAATATCATTTCCTTCTCCGTCCTGTCCTTTAACTGTTTTTAAATCTTCAATCTCAGCAATACCATCAAACTTAACAGCCAGTTTATTGTCTTCTGAAATGTTACCCGCAATACCTCCAACGTGGAACGTACGTAATGTTAACTGTGTACCAGGTTCTCCAATAGACTGTGCTGCAACTACACCAACAGCTTCACCACGTTGTACCATCTTACCAGTCGCTAAATTACGACCGTAACATTTAGCACATATACCTTTTAAAGCCTCACAGCTTAATGCTGAGCGTACTTCTAAAGTTTCTATTGGCGAGGCTTGAATAGCTTTTGCAATATCGTCTTCAATTAACTGACCGGCAGCAACTAGTAGCTCGTCTGTTAAAGGATTATAAACATCATTTAAAGATACACGACCTACAATTCTTTCTTCTAAAGTTTCAACAACCTCGTCGTTTTTCTTTAAAGGTTCAACTTCAACGCCTCGTAATGTACCACAATCTTCAGTATTAATAATAACATCTTGAGATACATCAACTAAACGACGTGTTAAGTAACCTGCATCGGCAGTTTTAAGTGCTGTATCGGCAAGACCTTTACGTGCACCGTGCGTAGAAATAAAATACTCTAAAATTGAAAGCCCTTCTTTAAAGTTAGAAAGAATTGGATTTTCAATAATCTCTCCTCCTCCTGCATTAGATTTCTTAGGCTTTGCCATTAATCCACGCATCCCGGTAAGCTGACGTATTTGTTCTTTAGATCCACGAGCTCCAGAATCAAGCATCATAAACACCGAGTTAAACCCTTGCTGATCTTCACGAATACGTTTCATAGACAACTCGGTCAATTCAGCATTTGTTGATGTCCATATATCAATAACTTGATTATAACGCTCATTATTAGTAATAAGTCCCATGTTATAGTTCCCGGTAATACCATCAACTAAACCATTAGCTTTATCAATCATACCCTGCTTTTCCGGTGGAATAATAATATCCCCTAAGCTGAATGATAATCCCCCTTGGAATGCAAATTTAAACCCTAATGTTCTAATAGCATCTAAGAAGTCTGCTGTTTCAGGAACTGAAGTTACTTTAAGAATTTTTCCAATAATATCTCTTAAAGACTTTTTTGTTAGAACTTGATTGATATAGCCCGCTGCTTGAGGTACGTGCTGATTAAATAATACACGACCAACCGTAGTATCAACAATCATTTTATCAAGCTTGCCATCATCATTAAGATCGATGGTTCGTACTTTTATACCAGCATTTAAATCAACTCTTTTCTCGTTAAAAGCAATAACGACTTCTTCCGGAGAATAAAACGTTAAACCTTCTCCTTTAATTGTTAACTCAGGAGTAGACTTACGCAGCTTGGTCATGTAGTACAGACCAAGTACCATATCTTGAGATGGTACTGTTACTGGCGAACCATTTGCCGGATTTAAGATATTGTGAGATGCCAGCATTAATAATTGGCATTCTAAAATAGCTTCTGGTCCTAACGGTAAATGTACCGCCATTTGATCTCCATCAAAATCGGCATTAAATGCTGTACATACTAATGGGTGCAATTGAATGGCTTTCCCTTCAATTAATTTTGGCTGGAAAGCTTGTATACCCAAACGGTGTAATGTAGGCGCACGGTTTAGTAATACCGGATGTCCTTTAAGCACATTTTCCAAGATATCCCAAACCACTGGCTCTCTTTTATCTATAATTTTCTTTGCAGACTTAACCGTTTTTACAATTCCTCTTTCAATTAACTTTCTAATTACAAAAGGTTTGTATAACTCAGCTGCCATATTTTTTGGCAATCCGCATTCAAATAATTTTAATTCTGGTCCAACAACAATTACCGAACGTGCAGAATAATCAACACGCTTACCCAATAAGTTTTGACGGAAACGCCCCTGCTTACCTTTAAGGGAATCTGATAATGATTTTAATGGTCTGTTAGAATCTGTTTTTACAGCTGAAGATTTACGTGTGTTATCAAATAATGAATCAACCGATTCTTGTAACATACGTTTCTCATTACGCAAAATCACTTCTGGTGCTTTTATCTCCACCAATCTTTTAAGACGGTTATTACGGATAATCACACGGCGGTATAAATCGTTCAAATCAGACGTAGCAAAACGACCACCATCCAAAGGTACTAACGGACGTAATTCTGGCGGGATAATTGGCACTACTTTCATAATCATCCATTCCGGACGATTTTCTCTGTTATTGTTTGATTCACGTAAGGCTTCAACAACTTGTAAACGCTTTAAAGCTTCTGTTTTACGCTGCTTAGACGTTTCTGTATTTGCTTTATGACGCAATTCGTATGACAACGTTTCTAAATCAATTCTTGCTAATAACTCTATTAAACACTCAGCACCCATTTTGGCAATGAATTTCTCAGGATCAGTATCATCTAAATATTGATTCTCCTGAGGAAGTGCTTCTAGGATATTTAAGTATTCTTCTTCTGTAAGGAAATCCATTTTTTGTAATGGTTCGCCTTCTTCATTTTTAGCATTACCTGGTTGAATAACTACGTAACGTTCGTAGTAAATAATCATATCTAATTTCTTAGATGGTAACCCCAGTAAATAACCAATTTTATTAGGTAACGAGCGGAAGTACCATATGTGAGCTACAGGAACAACCAAATTAATGTGTCCTACTCTATCTCGACGTACTTTCTTTTCGGTAACCTCTACACCACAACGGTCGCAAACAATCCCTTTGTAACGTATTCTTTTATATTTACCACAAGCACATTCGTAATCCTTTACAGGACCAAAAATACGCTCACAGAACAAACCATCACGTTCTGGTTTGTGAGTTCGATAATTGATAGTTTCTGGTTTTAAAACCTCTCCTCTAGATTCTGCTAAAATAGATTCTGGTGATGCCAAACCAATTGAGATTTTATTAAATCTCTTTACTGTATTCTTATCTTGTTTTCTTGCCATAATATATGGTTGAAATGATTTTATTAATTAACTACTCTTCTAATCTGATATCTAGACCTAGACCTTTCAATTCATGCATTAATACATTGAATGATTCTGGTAATCCCGGATCCGGCATTGGCTCACCTTTTACAATACTTTCGTATGTTTTAGCTCTACCAATAACATCATCAGATTTTACAGTTAAGATTTCTCTTAAAGTACTTGATGCTCCATAAGCTTCAAGTGCCCATACTTCCATCTCACCAAAACGCTGTCCACCAAATTGTGCTTTACCACCAAGAGGTTGTTGTGTAATTAATGAGTAAGGCCCAATAGAACGTGCATGCATTTTATCGTCAACCATATGTCCTAGTTTTAACATATAGATAACACCAACAGTTGCTGGTTGATCGAAACGTTCTCCTGTTCCACCATCGTATAAATAGGTATGACCATATCTCGGAATTCCAGCTTCATCTGTAAATTCATTAATTTGATCGATTGTTGCACCATCAAAAATTGGTGTGGCATAAGTACGGTCTAATTTTTGTCCAGCCCATCCAAGAACAGTTTCATAAATTTGACCAATATTCATACGAGATGGTACACCTAATGGATTCAATACAATATCAACCGGTGTTCCGTCTTCTAAGAATGGCATATCTTCTTGACGAACAATACGGGCTACAATACCTTTGTTACCATGACGTCCTGCCATTTTATCTCCTACTTTAAGTTTACGCTTTTTAGCAATATAAACTTTAGCTAGTTTGATAATTCCTGCTGGTAACTCGTCCCCTACAGAAATAGTAAACTTCTCACGACGCAACGACCCTTGTAAATCGTTTTCTTTAATTTTATAGTTGTGAATTAAATCTGCAACTAACTGGTTTGTATGGTTATCTGTAGTCCATTTTCCAGATACTAAATGTGCATAATCATCAACAGCATTTAACATTTTAAGTGTGAATTTTTTACCTTTTGGTAATACTTCTTCACCTAAATCGTTAAAGATACCCTGAGCCGTTTTACCATTTACAATGGCAAAAAGCTTTTCAATTAAAGTATCTTTTAAGGCATCAAATTTAGCATCGTAAATCCCTTCTAATTGTAAAATGTCATCTTTGTCCTGAGCTCTCTTACGCTTATCTTTTACTGCTCTGGCAAATAATTTCTTTTCAATAACAACACCGTTTAAAGAAGGTGATGCTTTTAAAGATGCATCTTTTACATCGCCTGCTTTATCACCAAAAATAGCACGTAATAATTTTTCTTCCGGTGTTGGGTCTGATTCTCCTTTTGGTGTAATTTTTCCGATAAGAATATCACCAGGTTTAACCTCGGCCCCAACGCGAATCATACCATGCTCATCTAAATCTTTAGTAGCTTCTTCTGAAACGTTAGGAATATCATTAGTTAACTCTTCGTTACCTAACTTAGTATCTCTAACTTCTAAAGAATATTCATCGATATGAATCGATGTAAAAATATCTTCACGAACCACTTTTTCAGAAATTACAATCGCATCCTCAAAGTTATACCCTTTCCATGGCATGAAGGCTACTTTCATATTTCTACCTAAAGCTAATTCTCCTTTTTGAGTGGCATAACCTTCACATAAAACTTGTCCTTTAGTAACTTTATCACCTTTAACCACAATTGGCTTTAAATTGATAGATGTTCCTTGGTTTGTTTTTCTGAATTTTACTAATTGATAGGTTTTAATATCGCTATCAAAACTTACCTTAGCCTCATCTTCTGTACGATCGTATTTAATTTTAATTTCGTTAGCATCAACATAAAGCACTTCTCCATTGCCTTCTGCATTAACTAATACTCTAGAGTCTGACGCTACTTGTCTCTCTAAACCTGTTCCTACAATTGGTGCTTGCGGTAATAATAATGGTACTGCTTGACGCATCATGTTAGATCCCATCAATGCTCTATTCGCATCATCATGCTCTAAGAATGGAATTAAAGATGCTGAAATAGATGATATCTGATTTGGCGCAACATCGGTATAATTTACAGAAGTTGGTTCTATTACAGGGAAATCGCCTTCCATTCTGGCAATAACCTTATCGTGTAAAATCTTTCCGTTGTCATCTACTTCAACCGTAGCCTGAGCTATTAATTTTTCTTCTTCCTCTTCTGCACTTAAATATGTAGGTGCATTATCAATATCTACAACCCCATCTGTAACCTTTCTATAAGGCGTCTCGATGAATCCCATAGAGTTTACTTTGGCATAAACAGAAAGCGATGATATTAAACCAATGTTTGGTCCTTCAGGAGTTTCAATTGGACATAGTCTTCCGTAGTGCGTATAGTGAACATCACGTACTTCGAAACCAGCTCTTTCACGAGATAAACCTCCTGGTCCTAGTGCTGATAAACGGCGCTTATGAGTAATCTCAGCTAATGGATTCGTTTGATCCATAAATTGAGATAGCTGATTGGTACCAAAGAAAGAATTAATAACAGACGATAAGGTCTTCGCATTAATTAAATCAATTGGAGTAAACACCTCGTTATCACGAACATTCATACGTTCACGAATGGTACGGGCCATACGTGCTAAACCAACTCCAAACTGAGATGATAATTGCTCTCCAACCGTACGTACACGACGATTAGATAAGTGATCAATATCATCAATCTCTGCTTTAGAATTGATAAGCTCGATTAAATATTTTATAATAGTTATAATATCTTCTTTAGTAAGCACTTGCTTATCCATTCCAATATCTAACTGTAGTTTCTTGTTCATTCTATAACGTCCAACTTCACCTAAAGAATAACGTTGGTCACTAAAGAATAATTTATCAATAATACCACGTGCTGTTTCCTCATCTGGCGGTTCAGCATTACGTAATTGTCTATAAATATGTTCAACAGCCTCTTTTTCAGAGTTTGTTGGATCTTTTTGAAGTGTATTATGAATGATGGCATAATCACCCTGTTCTGAGGTTTCTTTATGTAAAAGAATCGTTTTTACTTCTACTTCAAGAATTTCTTCAATATTTTCTTTATCAAGAACGGTATCTCTATCTAATACTATTTCATTACGTTCGATAGATACTACTTCTCCCGTGTCTTCATCAACAAAATCTTCATGCCATGTGTTAAGTACACGAGCCGCTAACTTACGTCCTAAATATTTTTTTAATCCGGATTTAGAAACTTTTACTTCTTCAGCTAAATCAAAAATTTCCAAAATGTCTTTATCACGCTCAAAACCAATCGCTCTAAACAATGTTGTTACAGGCAACTTTTTCTTTCTGTCGATGTAAGCATACATGACCTGATTAATATCAGTAGCAAATTCAATCCAAGACCCTTTAAAAGGAATAACTCTTGCAGAATATAATTTTGTTCCATTAGCATGGAATGATTGACCAAAGAAAACTCCTGGTGAACGGTGTAATTGAGATACTACTACACGCTCTGCGCCGTTAATACAAAATGTACCAGAAGGTGTCATATAAGGTATAGTGCCAAGGTACACATCTTGAACAATGGTCTCGAAATCCTCATGTTCAGGGTCTGTACAATACAACTTTAACCTGGCCTTTAGCGGAACGCTATAAGTAAGACCTCTTTCAATACACTCTTCAATAGCATATCTTGGTGGATCTACAAAGTAATCTAAAAATTCTAAAACAAATTGATTACGTGAATCTGTGATTGGAAAGTTTTCCATAAAGGTGTTGTAAAGACCTTCATCACCTCTTTCTTCTGATTTAGTTTCTAATTGGAAAAAATCCTGGAAGGATTTTATCTGAATATCCAAAAAATCTGGATACTCTGTTCTATTTACAATAGATGAGAAATTTAATCTTTCAGCTTGTGTTGATAACATCAATGGACGGAATTATGATTAAAAAAATAGTGATAGTGCTTTTAAACACTGGTTAAATAGTCTAAATCGTTTTACTTATTTGTATGACTATTTTGTGATTTTTTTTGGTATATTATTATATACGCAAAATGGTTTAGGTCTTGAAGACTATGCCTCAGACCTAAACCTTTGTGTTTTTGAGTTGGTAAGCTTACTTAAGCTCAACCTCAGCTCCAGCTTCTTCTAAAGATGCTTTTAATGCTTCAGCTTCGTCTTTAGTAACAGCTTCTTTGATAGCACTTGGTGCTTCGTCAACTAAACCTTTAGCTTCTTTTAATCCTAAACCAGTTAATTCTTTAACTAATTTTACAACTGCTAATTTAGAACCACCAGCTGCTTTTAAAATAACATCAAATTCAGTTTGAGCTTCTTCAGCTTCTCCACCTCCAGCAGGACCAGCAACAGCAACTGCAGCAGCAGCAGCAGGCTCGATACCATACTCGTCTTTTAATATAGTTGCTAACTCATTTACTTCTTTTACAGTAAGGTTAACTAATTGTTCTGCGAAATCTTTTAAATCTGCCATTTTTCTATCGTTTTAATAATTTTGTAATAATATATTTGTAATAAAGTGCGTACTATGTAATACTATCCTTCTTTTTCAGATAGTGTTTTAATAATTCCAGCTATAGTTCCACCACCTGATTTAAGTGCTGAAATAACATTTTTAGCAGGCGATTGTAATAATGTAACAATCTCTCCTATCAACTCTTCTTTAGATTTGATATCTACTAACATGTCTAATTGCTCATCGCCAATATAAACTGCTTCCTCAATAAATGCGCCTTTTAATAAAGGCTTATCTGATTTTTTACGGAAGGTTTTTATCAACTTAGCTGGTACATTACCAGTTTCAGAATACATCACAGATGTATTTCCTTTTAAAACTGTTGGAAGGTCACCAAATTCTCTATCTGATGCTTCCATTGCTTTTTCAAGTAATGTGTTTTTAACTACTGCTAATTTTACGTTAGCTTTAAAACAAGCGCGACGTAAATCTGAGGTTGTTCCTGCATTTAATCCTGAAATATCTGTTAAATAGATATTTGCATTATTAGCTAATTCTGCAGTTAAGTCCTCAATTACTTGTGATTTTTCTTCTCTTGTCATAATTTAAAGTTTTAACTTAATTAACCAATTTTAGGATCAACAGCTATACTAGGACTCATTGTAGAAGACATAAAGATACTCTTTACATAAGTTCCTTTTGCAGTTGTTGGTTTTAGTTTTATTAATGTTGTTAATAATTCATTTGCATTACCTGCAATTTTATCAGCACTAAATGATGCTTTTCCTATAGCAGCATGTACAATACCGGTTTTATCAACTTTAAAGTCGATCTTACCAGCTTTTACTTCTGTTACAGCTTTAGCCACATCCATAGTTACTGTACCTGTTTTTGGGTTAGGCATTAATCCACGAGGACCTAATACACGTCCTAAAGGGCCTAATTTACCCATAACACTAGGCATAGTAATAATAACATCAACGTCTGTCCATCCACTCTTAATTTTATCAAGATACTCGTCTAAACCTACGTAATCTGCCCCAGCTTCTTTAGCTTCTGCTTCTTTATCTGGTGTTACTAATGCTAATACTTTTACATTCTTACCAGTTCCATGTGGAAGTGAAACCACACCTCTTACCATTTGATTTGCTTTACGAGGATCAACTCCTAAACGTACAGCTAAATCAATTGATGCGTCAAACTTAGTATTGGTTATTTCTTTTACTAATGCTGATGCTTCATCAACAGTATAAAATTTACCTTTTTCAATTTTTGCTAAAGCCTCTTTTTGCTTTTTTGTTAATCTTGCCATTTTCTAATGTCTTTTATAGATTATGAAGGAAACTTTCCTGTTACGGTTATTCCCATCGATCTTGCTGTACCAGCAACCATTTTCATAGCAGACTCTGTAGTAAATGCATTTAAATCTACCATCTTGTCTTCTGCAATAGTTTTAATCTGATCCCAAGATACTTTAGCTACTTTTTTTCGGTTTGGCTCTCCAGACCCTTTCTTCACCTTTGCCGCTTCTAATAATTGTACCGCTGCTGGTGGAGTTTTGATTACAAAGTCAAATGATTTGTCTTTGTAAACCGATATAACCACTGGTAATACTTTACCTGGTTTATCTTGGGTTCTGGCATTGAATTGCTTACAGAACTCCATGATGTTAACACCTGCAGCTCCTAAAGCGGGTCCAACCGGTGGCGATGGATTCGCAGCACCTCCCCGAACTTGTAACTTAACTACTTTACCTAATTCTTTTGCCATTTTTAATAATTTAATTTTGATGTCATCTTTCTTTTGGAAGCAAAAAGATCCATCTATCTTAATGTAACACTATTATACTTTTTCAACTTGCATATAGCTTAACTCTAATGGTGTTTTTCTTCCGAAAATCTTTACCATTACTTCAAGCTTACGCTTTTCTTCGTTTATTTTTTCAATTGTACCATCAAATCCATTAAAAGGACCATCTATAACTTTAACAGTCTCCCCTTTAGTAAAAGGTATCGCTACATTAGCATTCTCTTCAACTGCCAATTCATCGACTTTTCCTAACATTCTATTTACTTCAGACTGTCTTAATGGAACAGGATCGCCCCCTTTTGTTTCTCCTAAAAATCCGATAACGTTAGTAACAGATCGAATAATATGCGGAACTTCTCCTGTTAAATTTGCCTGAACCATTATATATCCAGGAAAAAAAACTTTTTCTTTATGAATTTTTTTTCCATTACGAATCTGGATAACTCTTTCTGTAGGCACTAAAACCTGATCAACATAATCCTGCAAACCTAAACGCGCTATTTCATTTTCGATATAGGTTTTAATTTTGTTTTCCTGACCACTTACAGCCCTTACAACATACCATTTTTTTTCGCTTACTTCAGACATAAATTTTGTTTTTAACGTTAGTTAATCCAATCAAAGTAAAACGTTATTGCCTTGCTGAATACTGTATCTATCCCCCAAATAGTTAGAGAAAATATAATTGAAAATACTGCAACTAAAACCGTTAAACTCTGTGCTTCTGCCCATGTTGGCCATGTCACGTTGTTTTTTAGCTCTCCAAATGATTCTTTTATATAATTTACAATTCCAGCCATTTATTTTTATTCTTTATGTTATACACTTCGATTTCGCTTAGTGTAAACTCGTTGAGAGACAAATGCCTCTTACTTATTGTTTGCACGGGTTGAGAGACTCGAACTCCCGACACCTGGTTTTGGAGACCAGTGCTCTACCAACTGAGCTAAACCCGTAAATATAAGTCAAAAGGCATCACGTTAATACGTGATACCTTGACTCAATATTTATTAAACTTTTATTTAGTCTAAAATTTCAGTTACCTGACCTGCTCCTACTGTTCTACCACCTTCACGGATTGCGAAACGTAGACCAATATTCATTGCAATAGTGTTAATTAACTCAACAGTAATAGTTAAGTTATCTCCAGGCATAACCATTTCAACTCCATCAGGAAGCGCAATGTTTCCAGTTACGTCAGTTGTACGTACGTAGAACTGAGGACGGTAGTTATTATGGAATGGTGTGTGACGTCCACCTTCTTCTTTTTTAAGGATATAAACCTCAGCTTTAAATTTAGCATGTGGAGTTACAGAACCTGGTTTACAGATTACCATACCTCTAGAGATTTGAGATTTCTCAATACCTCTTAATAAAATACCTGCATTATCTCCAGCTTCACCTCTATCTAATATTTGACGGAACATTTCAATACCTGTAATAGTAGATGTTAATTTCTCAGCACCCATACCTATAATCTCTACAGGATCTCCAGTATTTGCAATACCTGTTTCAATACGACCAGTTGCAACAGTACCACGACCAGTAATAGAGAATACATCTTCGATTGGCATTAAGAAATCTTTATCAACCTCTCTTAATGGCTCTTCAATCCAAGTATCACAAGCTTCCATTAATTCCATTACTGTATCAACCCACTTTTGCTCACCGTTAAGTGCACCTAAAGCAGAACCAGCAATTACAGGACCATTATCTCCATCGTACTCATAGAAAGATAATAAGTCTCTAATTTCCATATCTACTAATTCAAGTAATTCTTCATCATCAACCATATCCACTTTATTCATGAATACAACGATACGAGGAATACCTACTTGACGCCCTAATAAGATGTGCTCACGAGTTTGTGGCATAGGACCATCTGTAGCAGCTACTACTAAAATAGCACCATCCATTTGAGCAGCACCAGTAACCATGTTCTTTACGTAATCGGCGTGACCTGGACAGTCAACGTGAGCGTAGTGACGATTAGCTGTTTGATACTCTACGTGAGATGTATTAATTGTTATACCTCTTTCTTTTTCTTCAGGAGCGTTATCGATTTGATCGAAATCTTTTGCTTCTGACAAACCTGCATCAGCTAATACTTTAGTAATAGCAGCAGTTAAAGTTGTTTTACCGTGATCTACGTGTCCAATTGTACCAATATTTAAGTGTGGTTTTGAACGATCGAAAGTTGCCTTTGCCATGTTTTTAAATAATTTTAATCTTAGTTATATAATAATATTAGTGTATTCTATTTTTTATACGCTTTAATATAGAGCCAATGACGAGATTTGAACTCGTGACCTCTTCCTTACCAAGGAAACGCTCTACCCCTGAGCTACACCGGCAATTAATTTACGATTGCCGATTAATTGATTTACGATTCGCAAATCGAAATTCGTAATTCGTAAATTATTTTAGAGCGAGAGACCGGGTTCGAACCGGCGACATTCAGCTTGGAAGGCTGACGCTCTACCAACTGAGCTACTCTCGCAATTTCAACAAGCTTAAGCTTGTTAGGTTTCAATATTTCAAAAAAAATCGAAAAAAGTCGAATTAACACCCTTTGGTCGTTAATCCTGATTGGTTACCCAATCCAAATAATTTTAAAACACAATGTTACAAAAGCGAGCTTTTAACAACTCTTAATTTAAATTATTTGTGGGGAGAGCAGGATTCGAACCTGCGAAGACATAGTCAGCAGATTTACAGTCTGCCCTCGTTGGCCGCTTGAGTATCTCCCCAATAAACTTATTTCATTCTTTTTAAGAACTTGAGCCGATGGAGGGACTCGAACCCACGACCTGCTGATTACAAATCAGCTGCTCTAGCCAGCTGAGCTACATCGGCATTTTTTACACTTTTTGCGCATAAAAAAAGCCCGCTATTTCTAACGGACTGCAAATGTATAGATTTATTTTTTTATTCAAAACATTTTTTGATAAATTTTATCATAAATGTGCTCTTAGCTTTTCTTTTCTTTTTTTAAGCTGTCTTTCTAATGACGATACTGCCATATCTGCACCTTCTTCAAAACTTTTGCATTGCTTTTTTACTACAAAACTATCTCCGGGAACACTTACTCTGGCTTCGAAAATTTTATTTTCTTTATCGCTTGTGTTTTCTACCTTTAAATAAACATCAGATTTTATAACTTTATCATAAAACATATCTAACTTATCCATGCGCTTTTGAATAAAATCTATTAACTTTTGGTCAGCACTAAAATTAACTGATTGCGTGTTTACTTTCATACTTTTGTTTTTTGGTTAGACATTAAAACTTTACTTTCTACTTTTCACTTCTGGGATGTGCTTTTACATGCACTTTTTTAAGTTCGGCTATACTATTATGTGTATAAACTTGTGTAGCCGCTAAACTTGAATGCCCCAAAAGTTCCTTTACAGCATTTAAATCGGCACCTTGATTAAGTAAATGCGTTGCAAAAGAGTGTCTTAATATATGAGGACTCTTTTTTACTTTACTAGATGCTAAACTAAAATACTCATTTATTATTCTGTAAACAAGTGTTTCGTATATTTTAACTCCTTTTTTCGTTAAAAATAAATTATCTACATCTGTAATGCATTTTAATTTATTTCTTGAAGTTAAATACTGGCGTATTGTTTGCACAACAGATTCTAATAACGGAACGATACGTTCTTTATTTCTCTTACCTAGTACTTTTAACGTTTTATTATCTAAATTAACATTTACGAGTTTTAGTTCGACTAGTTCAATCCGCCTTATCCCTGTCGAATAAAACAGTTCTATTACTAATTTATTACGAATACTCTCAAAATCATTTCCAAAATGCAGATCGTTTAAAACCGTTGTTATTTCAGCTTCCGAAAAAGGGACTTGAATCTTTTTACTCGTTTTTAGTGCTTTATGCTTTGAAAGTGGGTTGGTTTTAATATCACCAGTCTTTAAAAGAAACTTATAGTATGTATTTAATGCTGAAATTTTTCGGTTAATACTTCTGTTAGACAAACCTTCTTCTACCATATAAACAATCCAACTTCTTATTTGAGAATAGTTAACATTAGTAATCGTTTTAGTTTGATATTCATTTTTTATGAATTCTAAAAAAAATTCTAAATCTTTCTGATAAGTTTTTACAGTTAGTATTGAATAATTTTTTTCAAGTGATAAATAATCTGTGAATGGTTTAAATAACATTTTTAAAGCTCAAAATACAACGTTCAAGATACAAAGTTTTATTTAAGTTAAAAACAAAAAATACCCACTTTAAAGTGGGTATTTATATTATTTTAAGGTGCTATCTTAAGTTCAAAAAGGAACTTCTATATAACGTATTGCAAAATTATATGTTTTCTGCATCTCTTAAACCTTGTATATACTGTGCTTTTTGTATTTGGGCTCTACGCACAACTGAAGGTTTATTAAACTGCTTGCGTGTTTGCAACTGACGCTTTGTACCAGTTCTATCAAATTTTCTTTTAAAACGCTTTAGCGCTCTATCTATATTTTCTCCTTCTTTTATTGGTATTATTAACATAGTGTCTTAACCTCCTCTCTTTTAATTTTTTGTGGGTGCAAATATATAAATAATAATGAATTCTAAATTTTAAATTTTAAATTATTTTATGTTGCTGGCTTATACTCCTTTTTATCAATAATAATCTTTGCTAAAATTTCTTTAAGTATTTCTGAAGTCCCCCCTCCTATTGGACCTAGCCTGCTATCGCGTAAAAGCCTTGCCATAGGATAATCTTCCATATAGCCATAGCCTCCTAAAAACTGTAAGCATTGGTAGATCACCTCATCTGCCATTTTAGTAGACTTCAGCTTAGACATTGATGCTTCTTTTACTACGTATTCACCTCTATTTAATCGGTAAGCTACCGAATAATTAAACGCTTTACAGATTTCCATATCGGTATACAACTCTGCAACCGAATGCCTCAAAGCTTGGAATTTATCAATTGATTTTCCAAAAGCCATCCGTTCAGACATATATTCCAAAGCGTATTCTAAAGCATATTCTGCTCTGGCATGTGCATTAATACCCATAACTAAACGCTCTAAAGAAAAATGTTGCATAATATATGGGAAGCCTTTATTTTCCTCGCCCATTAAATTACGTGCTGAAACTTTAACGTTATCGAAAGCAATCTCTCCAGTATCAGATGCTCGCCAACCCAATTTATCTAATTTAGTTGCAGATACACCAGGGGTTTCTCTATCTATCACAAAAATACTAATCCCTTTATTTCCTAATTCAGGATTAGTTTTTGCCGCAACAACCAGGTAATCGCTTACCACACCATTTGTTATAAAAGTTTTAGATCCGTTTATAATATAATCATCTCCGTTCTTAACCGCTGTGGTTCGCATGCCAGCTACATCACTACCTCCAAAAGGTTCTGTAATACATAAACACCCAATTTTATCACCAGAAATGCTTGGTGCCAAATAGCGTGTTTTTATATCATGGTTTCCTTCTGCTTTAAGATGCGTCATTGCTAAATAACAATGTGCCCATATTGCTGCAGCAAAACCTCCCGAATTTATTTTTTGAAGCTCTTCAAGAAGTATAACCGTATAAAAAAGGTCTAATCCTAATCCACCATAAGCCTCAGGGTAATTGATACCAAAGAACCCCATATCTCCAATTTTTTTCCAAATGAAGCGTTCAATATTTCCAGTGCTTTCCCATTTATCAATATGAGGAACGACTTCTTTATTTAAAAAATCCTGTAAACTTTTTCTAAAAAGTTGATGCTCTTCGGTGAAGTACATAGTATTCATTAGCGTTTTTTTCTTCCGATATAACGGTATTAGTCAAGCAACAAATATAATTTAATTATCTCGATTTTATTTATTGGAAAGCCTTTAACTTTTAATAATTCATCTAATGATTTAAACCCATCCCTTAATTTTCGCTGCTCAATGATATCATATGCCAAATCGTAATCTATATGCTGAATATTAACAAGGTCTTCAACTTTGGCCCTATTTAAATTCACTTTTTGAACAATTCTTGGGGTCTTTACAGTAAATCGATTTGTAATTCTCTGAATAATTTCGGGTGTCAACCCATAAACATCTTGAAGTTGTACATCGCTAATAAAACCACCAACAAACTTATTTCTAAACTTTATTATACGCTTTGACAAAACTTCTCCAACACCATTTACTTTTTGCAATTCTCTTGCAGTCGCTTTATTTAAATCTTCCTTTTGAACAAATGTTTTTGGTGCATCATTATTATAAATTGATAAATTCGTTTTTTGTTTAGAATGAACTACCCAATCTGGAAATTTAAAATATGGCGATATGGAATTTAAAAGTGAATCAGATATTTTAGTCACTTCCTGAAACTCTTTAACAGAATTTATCCATCTATTTTTTTTTCTGAATGCAAGCAATCTATCAATCTCTTCATTTGACATCCCCAACGCAGCACCTTTAAAATCGGTTATATAATTGGGGTTAAAAGGAAATGCTTTGGGTTCTCTTTTTTCTAGTTCAACCAGTTTAAGTGAATCTATTTCCTTCTGAAATTTCAGAAGTTCTTCCTGATTTACTACTACTTCTCCAGAAGATGTATCAATAAAAAAGTAAGCACATTGCAATATCACGATAAGGAGTACTAACAAAAAAATCCCATTTCGCTGTTCTTTAGAAAACGTGAAATGGGATTTGATCTGCACTATTTTAATTTTTAATTATTCTTTTAGATTTTATAGCATCATGTACTTACTTAATTCATCTCTAACTTTAGGTGCAAGAAGAACTAATCCCACCATATTAGGAACCATCATAGCAAAAATCATAGCATCAGAGAATCCAATTACTGCACCTAAAGCTAGCTGCTGCACCAATAACAACAAATACGCAGAACAATGATTTATAAACATACTCCATTTTTTTAGTTCTTCCAAATAAATAAGCCCATCCTTGCAAACCGTAATAAGACCAAGAAATCATGGTTGCTAAAGGCAAATAATACTACCGCTATTGTAAGTACGTAAGGGAACCAAGATATAGCTGATTCAAAAGCCCCTGATGTTAATAATACTTGCTTGTGCATCATTCAAACCTGCATTAGCATGATGTTACCATTTCCTGTTATAATAATGATACCAAGCGCTGTCATGGTACATACCACTACAGTATCAATAAATGGCTCTAATAATGCAACCATTCCTTCACTTGCAGCTGGATATTTAGTTTTTACTGCTGAATGCGCAATGGCTGCAGAACCAACACCTGCTTCATTTGAAAATGCTGCACGTCTGAAAACCCTGCAATAAGAACACCAATAGCTCCACCTCCTACTCCTTCTGGACTAAATGCACCATCAAATATTTGAACAAATGCATTACCAATCATGTCATAATTTGCAAAGAATTACAAATAATGATGCTGCCACATAAATACCAACCATAAATGGTACTATCTTATCAGTTACTTTAGCAATTTTCTTAATACCTCCAATAATAACTATACCTACCAGAACAGCCATCACAAGTCCAAACAACCATCCTTTTCCATGTAAAAAAGATTCACTACCGCCAGTTATGATTTTCAACTGAATTGAAACGCTTGATTAGACCTGAAACATATTACCTCCACCAAAAGAACCACCAATTACAAATGTGGCAAATAATGCAGCCAATATTTTACCTAATCCAGTAAAACCCTTAGCTTTCAATCCCTTTAGTCAAATAATACATTGGGCCTCCATACACGGTACCATCTTCTGCTATATCTCTATATTTTACACCAAGTGTACATTCTACAAATTTTGATGCCATACCCAATAAGCCTGCCACAATCATCCAAAACGTAGCTCCAGCTCCACCAATAGAAACTGCAATAGCAACACCAGCAATATTTCCTAAACCTACAGTTGCTGATAAAGCAGCTGTTAAAGCCTGGAAAATGTGACACTTCTCCTTCGTGATCTTCTCATAGCTATAGTGGTACTATATGATCACCATCTGTTAAATCAGCCCGCCCCATGCATTGATTCATGATGATCTAACTCATCATACTTTCCTCTTACAATATTTACTGAGGTAAAAAAACCTCTAATAGTTTATTAATTTAAAATAAAATGTAAAATATGTAGCTCCAATGATTAACCAGGGAATAACACCCAAAACACTTAATACCATTACCAAAATCAATGTTGATAAAAAATAAAATTTACAAACCACCCTGTTGCATCACCAAATTTTTCATTGATTATTTCATCCACACCTTTCTCAGCGTCTTGTGCAAATGTTAAAAACGGTACTATTAGTGTGAAAATTGAAAGAAGATACTTCTTCATAATTATTTGTTGTTAGTTAGTTTTTATTAAAAAAATATGTTTTAGAAGCTAGCAAGATGCTAAAAATTATTGATTTTTAAAACAATTGATTGTTAAAATGCGAATCCTTTAATTTATATTATATACAGAATTAAGAACTTCAATTTGCTCTGGGCGACCTAAAACTATAATTTTTGAATTGGGGGCTAAGTCTAAATCTGCTTCTGGGTTTACTATGTATTCTCCATTTTCATTTTTATAACCAATTACCGTACAACCTGTTACTTTCCTTAAATCTAAATCTTTGATTGTTTTAATTTCTTTGGTTAATTTTTCTATGGCAATTTCTTCAATATTTATATTTGATTTTCCAACAATAGATAGATTATCTACAAATTCCATTAATCCCGGAACAACAACCAAGGAAGCCATATGATCGCCACCAATTTTATCTGGTAAAATAACATTATCAGCACCAGCCAGTTTTAACTTTTGATATGATGTTTCTTGAGAAGCCCTGCTTATAATATTTATATCTTTATTAATTTGCCTAGTTGAAAGTACTATAAACAAATTATCAGCATCGTTTGGTAAGGCAGATATTAAACAGGAAGCCCTATCTACTCCGGCTTGCAATAATACTTCATCTTCACTGGCATTTCCTAAAACAAACGGCATGAGCTCACTTTCAATTTTATCAACCAATTCTTTATCTTTTTCAATAATTACAAATGGTTTGTTATAAGCCAATAATTTAGTTGCAGCTTGTCTTCCATTTCTTCCATAACCACAAATAATAATGTGGTTTTTTAAACTATCTATCTTTTTCTGCATCTTTTTTTGTTTTAATTCTTCAAAATCATTTTTGCTTAAAATATATTCGGTAACTACAGATAAGGCATAACCTAAAATAAATACACTTGTTAAAATTAAAGATATGGTAAAAATTTTAGTCGCATCATCTAAGGGGTGTACTTCTTTAAAGCCAACAGTGGTAACCGTTATTACAGTCATATATAACGCATCAATCCAGGTATAATTTGACATCGATTTAAAACCAATAACACCAATAACCAATAACAGAATCAACAGAATAACTGCCGTATAAATTTTTGTCCTGAAAATTTTTATTAATTGGTTCATAAATCAAAAACAGATGAGCGTTTTGTATATATTATATCCTTTATGCGCATCCAAAAAGCTATAAATAAGTAAAGTGCGAAACCAAAACCTAATGTAACAAAAGTTAAGTACATAAACGACGTGCGTACAACTTTGGCTCTAATCCCTAATCTATCTGCAATGCGCTGGCATACATAGTAACCATGCTTTTGAAAATACAATAAAGGCTTGTAGATAATATTCATGCTGCAATTTAACAATTTATTTAGTTAATAAACTATTTCCTATTACACATTGTAAACATTTATTTTTATTACAATATTCATTTTTTAATTGAAGTAAGCCTTGAGATTGTAAAGCAGAGATTGATACTTTTTTTAACGAATTAAATGCATCGATGATACTATTTTTTTCTGAAGCTATTTGCTGCATTAAGGTAATAATGTCTTCTTCTATTGGTTTTCCCTGGTATCTGGCATAAGCAAATTTCACAGGAATAATGGTATTAATCATTAGTAAATCTATAAATGACTTAGAAAGCTTTTTTTTTGATGTTTTTGAACGCTTATCAAAGGTATAATGAGATTCCCAAAAAACAGAGGTTTTAATTGAAAAAAGCGTATAAAAACCTTTAATGTTCTGTATATCATTAATTTTTGAAAACAAGTTTTGCTCTTTATTGTACAAACTCGCTAATTGCGATAATCGAATGGTTGGAAAATTTAACGGGCGCAATCGAAAAAACTGAATAGGTACAATGTTTTTATTAGACAGACCAAACTTTTGCTTTAAGAACAGATAGGCTTTAATTAAGCTTTGAAAATAAGGTTCCTGAACATCAGCACTTAACAAATTGGCCTGACCAAAAAATAAAGCCTCAAGGCTAGTTTGATTGCTTTGTAATTTTCTGACTATTGAAAAATCTATAGTACTTGCCATACTTGAAAATGCATCGGCATTTACTTTTAACCCGAAGTTTTTAGCAAGCATTTTAAACAAAACAGACTCCCAATCGTTTTTAGAGGTTTTTAAAAGTTGATTTATGCTTTCTGCTTTTCTTTCTAAACGCTCTACATACAAGCGCTCCAACCAATTTTGCAGCATAAAATTGTCAATCCCTGCAAATGCCTGTTCACAATTAATCCATTTCTCAGTTTTAGAAAATAATTGTTGATAATTGTTTAAAGCTGTTTTCGATACATATTTTTTTAACTCTAAAGTTGGGATTACCGTATTATTTTTTCTATAAACATTGGTGTCGTGCTCCCAAACTACATGAAGAATTACATTATTGTAAGCTTTGTCCTGTTCGTGATTATGCAGAAACCAATCGGATGACTTGATGTGAATTTCTAAATTTCCTGCCCATAGCTGATTATCTATTTTAAGTTGTGTATTAAAAAAATCCGGGCCGGCATTTACATTATGCTGGCCAACTGAAAGTATTGTGATAACCGCTCCAGATGTTGTTTTTAAATTTGTTACATCAATCTTTTTATGTTTCCATATATAATGGAGGAAATCTTCTTGCATACAATAAATATAAAATTACCATGCAAAAGCGCCAAATTCGAAATGACTTATTATAATCTAGCTCAAATTAATTAACTTAGTTGAAGTCAATTAAACTTAAAATCATGAAATCTCTTTTAATTTATACCACGCTTACATTTTTTTACTAACTCATTGTAATAAAAAAACTTCCCAAACAAAACCCGAACCCGTTCAAACTTCACAAGGTGGTTTTAAATATTCTGAAGTAATAGATTTAACTCATGAATTCTCTGAGGAAACGATTTACTGGGTAACTGCTAAAAAATTTAAAATGGATACGGTTTTTAATGGCCATACAGAAAAAGGGTTCTTTTACTCTGCTTATAATTTTTCTACTGCCGAACATGGAGGCACACATATAGATGCCCCAATTCATTTTTCTGAAAATAGCGAAACTGTAGATCAAATTCCTTTAAATCACCTTATTGGGCCGGCCATAAAAATTGATGTTTCAGAAAAAGCGATGCATCATCCTGATTATCAAATCAGTATTAAAGATTTAACCGATTGGGAAGCCAAGCAACAAATGCAAATACCAAATGGCAGTATCGTCCTTTTACAAACAGGTTTTTCAAATTTTTATCCAGATGCCAAAAAATACTTAGGGACTGATCAACGTGGCGAAGATGCCGTAAAGCTTTTACATTTTCCCGGGCTTTCTCCTGAAGCATCAGAATGGTTGGTAAAAAACAGAAACATTCATGCCATAGGTATAGATACAGCTAGTATTGATTATGGTCAATCTCAACATTTTGAAAGCCATGTAAATTTAATGTCTCAAAACATTTCAGCTTTTGAAAACCTTACAAATCTTGATAAATTACCAAGCACAGGGTTTAATATTATTGCTTTACCCATGAAAATTAAAGGTGGCTCTGGTGCCCCTTTAAGAATAGTAGCTTTACTGTATTAATGTTTATTACTAACTAAAAGATTATCCTTTTTTAATAAATGAATACATTTGCAAAAAGCCTTTGCATATGGAACAACTTACCCTAACCACTCCGGCATTATTATTCTCTGCCATCTCACTAATCATGCTTGCTTATACTAATCGATTTTTAGCTTATGCTGCTATAATAAGAAACCTGCACGATAAGTATAAACAGCAGAAAGACTCCGTATTAATCGCTCAAATAAAAAACATAAAACAGCGCTTATATTTGACACGCTCTATGCAAATTTTTGGAATAAGCAGTTTATTACTTTGTGTGTTAACTATGTTTTTAATTTATATACAGTTACATATTATTGCCATTTGGGTTTTTGGTTTTGCGCTTTTATTGTTAATTGTATCATTAGGACTTTTAATTATTGAAATTCAAATTTCGGTAAAAGCCTTAGAACATCATATTAGCGACATAGAGAATAACTGATTTTTGTAAGTTATTTTTATACCGATAGCCTTTGTTTTTTTATATACATAAACTTGACTTTCTCATGAAAAATTCCCTAAATTCGTTTAACAACCGATAAAGTTCATTAAAATGGAACCTTATCTTTTCATAGTGCGTAATCACAAAGAGATGAAAAAATTTAAGTTGAGTTTATTATTCATAATCTCATTCTCGCTCAATAGTTGTTTGAGCCAGGATTGGGTTCAGATTGGAGAAGAAATAGTCGGTGACGAACGCTTAAACAGAATTGGACTAAATTATGATTTAAATTTACAAGGAAATACTATTGCTGTAACTTATTCTGACCACCCAAATTTTGTAAAAGTATTTGAACTCCAAAACAGTCAATGGGTTCAAATTGCAAACACCATAGTCAGCAAATCAAAAAACAGCTCTTTTGGGGATCATTTAAGCATAAATGAAACAGGTAATCTCATTCTAATTTCAGAGAGTCAAAAGAATGGAGATTCCATCCAAAATGGGATAATACATTTTTTAGAAAAACGAAATAATAACTGGATAAATAGAGATAGTCTAATTGGAAAAAAAAACAGGAACCATTTAGGATTATCTCTCAAAGCTAATTCGTCAGGAAGTGTAATCGTTACAGCACGAAAAAATAATAAACAAATGGAAGGCCAATACAATTATGAAGAAGTATTAGTTTTTCATAAAAATGGAGACGCCATAGAAAGGTTAGCTAAAACAATTACAGTTAGTACTCCTAATTCAATTAGCAAAAACTTAAACCTTAGTAATGACGGTAAAACAATAGCAATTAATTATTCAACATCTATTAACGACAAACATTACGCAATATTTGAAATTCATAAAATCTCAAACAGATCATTTGAAAAAACACATACTTTGAAAATAGAGAAACAAAATTATTTTGATGTTGTTAATCTTTCTTTAAGTGGGAATGGACAATATTTATTATTGGGCTTTCCTGACTATAGAACTGAGGAAAAAGTAGCATTGGGAAAAGTTATGATTTACAAAATTGAGGATACCGAATTTGAACAAATAGGTGATGAAATCACAGGTGAGAATAAATACGATTATTTTGGTCATAGAATAAGTATAAACCATGATGGAAATATTATTTCAGTTACGACATCTACAAGCTCAACCCACAAAAATGGCTATGTTAAAAACATATAAACTCAAAAACAATAAATGGCAACAGATAGGAAGTACATTGAAAGGGTTAAATACTATCTTAAATGGTGCCGGAAATATTTTGGCTATTGGAAATTATCGTTCAAATAACCAAAATGGAGCTATCAAAATATATAAGTTCAAATGAGAACTAAGCACATCAAAAAATAAACAGCATTAAAACGACTATTTACTCAAACCGTTAAACGAACGTTATGATTTAATTACAAAGCACTAATAATATCGTACTTTGTAATAATTTGGTGCGAACCATCTTCCAGCTTAACTAAAACGGCATTATTATCGCGGTGGATAAGCTTAGAAATATCCTCGATGGCAGTATTTTTATTAACCACAGGAAATGGTTTATGCATCACCTCTTTTATTGGTAAATCTGAAATGTCTTTATTCTCAATATACATGCGTAATAAATCGGCTTCATCAATAGCTCCAACAAACCCTGTAGAATCTTCAACTGGTATTTGAGATATTTTATACTTCTTCATTCGCTCAATGGCATGCGATACTAATTCTTCGGTTTTAACCGTTACCAAAGTTTGATTTGCTGTATTTTTTACAAGATCTTCGGCTGTTGTATTTTCATCTTCAATAAATCCGCGCTCTCGCATCCACTCATCATTAAACATCTTACCTACATATCGGCTGCCGTGATCATGAAACAAAACTACCACAACATCATCTGCTGTAAACTCTTCTTTTAATTGTAATAAGCCTTTAATTGCAGAACCTGCCGAATTCCCTAAAAACATGCCTTCTTCCCTGGCCAATTTTTGTGTATAAATGGCGGCATCTTTATCGGTTACTTTAGTAAAGCCATCAATAAGACTAAAATCTACATTCTCTGGTAAAATATCTTCGCCTATACCTTCTGTAATATATGGATATATTTCATTCTCGTCAAATTCTCCGGTTTCATGATACTTTTTAAATACAGACCCGTAAGTATCTACACCCCAAACTTTAATATTAGGGTTTTGCTCTTTTAAATATTTCCCAACACCAGAAATAGTACCTCCAGTACCAACACCTACTACAAAATGTGTAACCTTACCATTGGTTTGCTCCCATATTTCCGGGCCAGTACTCTCGTAATGTGCTTTAGCATTACTTGGATTATCGTATTGGTTTACATACCATGCATTTGGTGTTTCTTCGCTTAATCGTTTAGAAACCGAATAGTAACTTCTAGGATCTGTAGGCTCTACATTTGTTGGACAAACCACAACCTTAGCACCTACTGCTCTTAAAATATCCATTTTTTCTTTGGATTGCTTATCGCTAATTACAAAAATACACTTATAGCCTTTTACAATAGCAGCTAAAGCTAAACCCATCCCAGTATTACCAGACGTTCCTTCAATAATAGTCCCTCCAGGTTGTAAACGACCATCTGCTTCGGCATCTTCAATCATTTTAAGAGCCATTCTATCCTTCGTGGAATTGCCCGGATTAAAGGTTTCGTATTTCGATAAAACCAAGCAGGGTAAGTCCTTAGTTAAAGAATTTAGTTTTACTAGTGGAGTATTACCAATAGTTTCTAATATATTTTTTGCGTATTTCATTTCTAATTCTGTGTTTTATAAATCTTTAACTAAGCTTATTTTATAGTTTGCAAAAATACATAAGTGTATTAAAAAAGAAGCATTAGTTATAGTTATTTTAATAAATTGAATTTCATTCGTCGTATTTTTCAATTATTTCATCTTTTTAGTATTGAATTTCATCCATTATAACAATCATTACAACAAAAAAACACCTGATTATCATCTATTTACAAAACAAAAATTTAATTTGGCACTGAACCCAAAAATACAATATTATGAAAACTAAAATGTTTGTTACCCTTATGTTAAGTGCTGGTTTATTAGCAGGAAGCTCTGCTATTAAAGTAGATGTATGTCACAATGTTGATAATAATCCACATGTAATTAATGTCTCTTTAGCAGGAGCATTTTATCATTTATTACAGCATCCTGCAGATTCGTTAGGTGATTGTTCATCTAATGAAGATTCTTCGAGATAATTAAATTATTATAGCAATAAAAAAGGCTTTAAGGGATCTTAAAGCCTTTTTTTATTCAAACCTAATAGCTTTTACAGGGGATATTTTTGTTATAATGTACGAGGGTATCAAAAGCATTAATAAGCATAATATAAGCGTCCCAATATTTAAAGCAATAATGTAACCTAAACTTATAAAAATTGGCGCTTCGGTAACGTAATACGTTTCTACGGGAAGCTCTATTAATTTAAAGTATTTTTGAGCAAATAGAATACCTAATCCTAAAAGATTACCCCATAACAACCCTAGAAAAATAAGATATGATGCATTGTAAATAAATAATTTGCGAATACTAAAATTATTACTCCCCAAAGCTTTTAAAATACCAATCATTTGAGTACGTTCAAGTATTAAAACAAGTAATGCTGTTATCATGTTAATACCTGCTACGAGTATCATAATACCAATAATACCATAAATGTTTTTATCAAAAATTTTAATCCATTCTAAAATAGAATAGTATTTATCGGCTATGGTTTGTGTATTTAAAGTTGAGGGCGTGTTTTGATAAATTTCGATTCCCTTTTTTTGGAGTTCACTATAATCATCTATAAAAACCTCGAACCCTCCTACTTGGTCCTTCTTCCATTTATTAATGCGCTGCAAGTGGCGAATATCGCCTATTACATATGTAGCATCAAAATCCTGAAATCCCGAATTGTAAATTCCTACTATAGTATAGGTAATAATGTTTGGTAATTTATTAGGGTCTTCTTTTTTAAATATCATTTGGAAGGTGTCTCCCAGATTAAACTGCAATCGGTTAGCTAAATATTTAGATATTAAAACCTCTTCGTTACGCTTACCATTATAATCAGGAAGCCTGCCTTCAACTAGAAAATCCTTAAAATAACTCCAATTATAATCTGCTCCAACACCTTTTAAAATAGCCCCTTCAAAATCAGTTTCGGTACGAATAACACCAAACTTTGTTGCTACGGCTTGGATATGACTTATCCCTTCAACCGATTTAAACTCAGGATAAAACTCTTGATTTTTTGATATTGGAAATACACTTTCTTGCGATGTATTACTATCGTAATATGTAATATTTACATGCCCGTTAAAGGCCACAACTTTATCTCTAATTTTTTGCTGCAAACCAATTCCTGTTGCAATAGCAATCATCATTACAACCATACCTATAGCAATGGCAGCTATTCCAATTTTTATTATTGGTGCCGAAATACTACTTTTATACGCTTTACTACCAATAATGCGTTTAGCAATAAAAAACTCGTAATTCAATTTATATTATGTCTTTTAATACTTTCAAAAATACAGTTTTATTCTCGATATCTATCGGAATTACTTTAATGATTTCCTGTGCGTGTAAAGCGAAAAATGAAAAAGCTAAAACTGATGAAATACTTCACTTTACTCAAAATGACAGTACTCTAATTGTTGGGGCTAATCAAACTGAAGCTTATTTACCTTTACTTAGTGGTAAACGCATAGGTATTGTGGCTAACCAAACCAGTGTAATATTTAAAGATAAAACACAAAACAACAAACAGCTTGCCACGTTGAAAACACCTCGCAATGACAAATACACCCATCTGGTAGATTCTTTAATAGCTTTAAATATTGACATTAAAAAAGTATTTGCTCCGGAGCATGGGTTTCGAGGTACTGCTGATGCTGGTGAAAAGGTAAAAGATGGTATAGATACTAAAACCAATTTACCTATAGTTTCACTTCACGGTAAAAGCAGAAAACCATCAAAAGAACAACTAGCAGATATTGATATTATGATTTTTGACATACAGGATGTAGGTGTTCGTTTTTACACTTACATTTCTACTTTGCACTACGTTATGGAGGCTTGTGCTGAATCCGGAATTCCGTTGTTGGTTTTTGACAGACCAAACCCAAACGGACATTATATTGATGGACCAACTTTAGATATTGAAAATAAAAGCTTTCTTGGAATGCATCCTATTCCATTAGTACATGGTATGACTATTGGCGAATATGCTCATATGCTAAACGGTGAAAAATGGTTAAAAAATGAATTGCAATGCGATATTACTGTTATACCTATTAAGCATTACACACACGACACGTTTTACAGCCTACCTATAAGACCTTCTCCTAACTTGCCAAACGATCAATCTATAAAATTGTATCCAAGCTTAGGACTTTTTGAAGGTACCAATGTAAATGCCGGTCGTGGTACAGAATTTCAGTTTCAACGTTACGGTGCTCCCTTTTTAGATAAAGAAACCCTTAAATTTACTTATACACCGATTCCAAATTTTGGAGCTAAACACCCAAAGCATAAAAATAAACTTTGCTATGGTGAAGATTTAAAAGATGCAGATATTACTGGGGTTATGACATTAAAGTGGATTATAAAAGCTTACAAAAATTCTACCGATAAGTCTCTGTTTTTTCTTACCAAAGGTTTTACAAAACATGCGGGAACAGATCAGCTTCAAAAACAAATTGAAACTGGTTGGAGTGAAAAAGCCATAAAAGACACCTGGCAAGAAGACTTAGAAGCATTTAAAAAAGTTCGTAAAAAGTATTTGATTTACAATTAATGCTTTTAAACTAAAACGAAAAACTTATTTATCGAGCAAATTTATTAACCTGTCTGGATAATCTGTAATAATGCCATTAACTTTAAACTCTAACATCTCTTTTAAGCCTTCAACTGAGTTTACTGTCCAGGGAATCACTTGAAAATTTTCTGCTTGCAAATTTCTAACAGTTTTTTCATCTAAAAGCTTATAATCCGGACTTATTATTTCTGGTAAAAAACTTAATGCTGTTAGCTTAGTTCTAATTTTCTCATAATCTCCTACTAAAAGGGCAACTTTCATTTTAGGGGCTTGTTTTTTTACTTCTTCTAAAATTCTTAAATCGAAACTTTGAATATTAGTATTATTAAACACTTTGTTATCATTTACAACTTTTAAAACCAAAGCAACAAAATCTATTGGATTTGGTGTAAATATCCCATCGTAATCAGGATTAGATTTAAGCTCAATGTTAAACTTAATTTTTGGGTTTAATGTTTTTGAAACTTTTATAACTTCATCTAAAGAAGGTTTATAAGTCTTTAATTTTTCCTGATTTGGGAATCTTGGATGAAATTTTGTACCACAATCAAACAGTTTAATGCTGTCATAAGTCATTTGATAAAGGTTATATTTTTTATCATCTTCCTTTGGTATTTCAAACCCATTTATATCTAAACAAGTCGTTCTGCTCATAAAAGGTTCATGCGATACCACAACGATATTATCTTTAGAAACGGCAACATCTAATTCAATGGTATTAACACCCAATTTTATGGCCTTTTTAAAGGCTTCAATAGTGTTTTCCGGCATTAAGCCTCGGCAACCCCGGTGCCCTTGAATATCTATACTATTAGATATATTACAGCTCATAAAAAAATAACTAGATAAAACAGTAAGTGCGATTTTTAATTTATTTATCATCAAGTTCAGCTGTGGGTTTTTCATATTTTTGAAACGGCTGTTTTAATAAATCTTTGATATTACTATTTTCTTTTTCATTTGGAAAAACATCAACACCATACACAATTTTATCGGTATCTAACTCCATATATGTTCCTAATAGCCTATCCCAAACTGAAAAAATATTTCCATAATTAGAATCGGTATAAGGCATTTTATAATGATGATGCACTTTATGCATATCGGGAGATACCAGCACATAGCTTATTAATTTATCAAGTTTTTTTGGCAGTTTTATGTTTGAATGACTAAATTGTGTTGCTACAATGGATAATGATTGGTATAGCATAACGATACCTATTGGCGCACCAATTGCAATAACACCTATTAAAGTGAATGTATAACGAATAACACTCTCTATAGGGTGGTGCCTATTAGCTGTAGTAGCATCAACTTTATGATCAGAATGATGTACCAAATGTACCATCCATAACGGTGGCACTTTATGTTCAATTAAATGTGGCAAATAGGCTCCAAAAAAATCCATTAAAAAGACCCCTAAAACAACATACAAACCTAACGCCATTTCTGGTAACCAATTTAAAATTCCAAAATTATTAGCCATGGTCCAATCTGAAGACATTAATAACAGGAATGCCATAGGCAAATTAACAAGTATGGTTGTTATGGTAAAAAATATGTTAGGAATAGCATGTTTCCATTTTTTATACTTGAAATTAAACAAAGGCATCGCTCCTTCTAAAAGCCAGAAAAACGTTAAACCTCCTACGATGATGATACCACGATGAAGTGGTGGGATAGATTCAAAATATTGTAATAAAGTTTCCAATAGAAAAAATTTAGACATTAAATATAATGAAAACTTGGAAGTTAAAGCTTAACTCTTTTTTTCATTTCTTCAACAATGTTAAATGCTGCTGGACACATAGCCACATTTTTTAAAGTGAGATTAGAAATTTGCTGAAACTTTTTTCTATCGGTATGCGGAAACTCTCTGCAGGCCTTTGGCCTTATCTCATAAATAGAGCAATAATTATCGGTGTCTAAAAAGGTACAGGGCACATTTTGCAGCACATAATCGTTATCCTCATCAATTTGCAAAAATTGAATTATAAACTGTTGTGGTTTTTGCTTAAAATGTTTTGCTATTCTACTAATATCTTTATCTGTAAATAGAGGTCCTGTGGTTTTGCAACAATTAGCACAAGTTAAACAATCTGTCTTTTCAAACTCCCTCTCGTGTAACTCTTGCATTACATAATCTAAATTCTTAGGCGGTTTCTTTTTAAGTTTTGTAAAGAACTTTTTGTTTTCACTGTGTTTATCTTTGGCTAGCTTTGGAAGTCTTTTTAGGGTGTCTTGCATAAGGTAAAAATACGGTTTTTCGCTATAAAAATTGTGAATCTGTTATGAATGTAACAATTTACAAAACAATTAGGCCATATGCCCTAAATAGTATATATTTGTAATTCACTATTATACAATGAATACCAAACAACGCATAATTAACCAAGCCATAGCATCTTATAATACTTTGGGGTTTGCTAATGTTACAAGCAGAGATATTGCAAAGGTTTTAAATATTAGTCATGGTAATTTAGATTATCATTTTCCAAATAAGGAAGCATTACTTCTTGCTATTTATAGGCAAATGAAAAGCGATGCTTCTAGAATTTATGATGAAGAAAACCTCATACAACACCCATTCCTGAACTTTAATAACCTGTTGTTAGGGTTAGAAACTTTTCATGAAAAATACCTGTTCTTTAACCTAGATGTCCTTGAAATTTCAAGAAAGTATAAAAAAGTAAGTATACTTCTTAATAAAACATTTCAAATCCGTAAATCGCAAATGAGTCTATTTTATAAAGCCTTTATGGATTTAGGCTATTTTAAAGAAGAAAGTACCCCTGGTATGTATACGCATTTACAACATACGGTAAGGGTACTAATAACGTTTTGGTGCTCTCAAAAAGAAATACTGCCTTATAATGAAGAAATTCAAAAAACTTCAATGTCTACCTATATTTGGGAATTATTAATTCCACATATGACAAAAAAAGGGCTAAAAGCTTATAAAGAACTTTCATTAATAAACATATGAACTCTATTCCTAGTATAGATCTAGCAATTATTATAATATACTTATTAGCTATAGTTTTTATAGGGCTTTGGTATAGTCGCAAAAAAAAGAATACTAGTGAGGGGTATTTTTTAGCAGGTAAATCACTAACATGGAGCATAATAGGAGCTTCACTTTTTGCTTCAAACATCTCAACCGTTCATTTGGTTGGTTTAGCTGAGTCTGGTTTTAAAGACGGTATTGTATGGGGTAATTTCGAATGGTTTTCTGCCTTCGAACTCATTATTTTAGCGTTTATTTTTGTTCCTTTTTATTTGCGAACTAAAATTACTACCCTTCCTGAGTTTCTTGAAAAAAGATACGATGAACGTTCAAGAATAATACTGGCACTCTTTAGTATTCTGGCAGCTTTATTTATGCATATAGGTGTTAGTTTTTACGCTGGTGCAGTGGTTTTTGAAAAAATATTTGGACTTAACATATTAATATCCATAATCATTATAGCTATTGCAACAGGTATTTATACGGTAATAGGTGGATTAGTGTCGGTTGTGGTTACAGAAACCGTACAAACCGTTATACTTATTTTAGGATCGTTGACTATTACTATTTTGGCTGTTTACCAACTTCCAGATGTGGGTATTAATTCTTATGAAGCCTTAAAAGAAGCCGTAGATCCTGATCGATTAAAAGCCGTAAGCTTTGATGAGGCCAAAAAGGGATTTACATTTTCTGATATGCTTCTTGGTCATTTGGTATTAGGTATATGGTACTGGTGTACAGATCAAACCATTGTACAACGTGTACTAGGCGCTAAATCTGAAAAGCAAGCCAAATTAGGAGCTTTATTTGCTGGTTTCCTCAAAATATTACCAGTATTTATTATGGTTGTACCTGGTATTTTAGCATTTGCCTTATTTAAAGAAGATATTGGAAGCGACACGAAAAGTGTATTACCTACCATGATTTTAGAACTCATGCCTATAGGGTTAAAAGGGCTTATGGTAGCAGCTTTATTAGCTGCTGTAATGAGTAGTGTAGCTGCAGCTTTAAACAGTTGTTCAACATTAATAGTTTACGATGTTTTCAACAAATTAAAACCTGGACTTACAGATGCTCAAAAAATACGAATTGGTAAAATTACCAGTGTAGTTGTTTTGTTAGCTGCAGTGGCCTGGTCTCCTTTTCTTGGTGATTTAGGAGCCATTTTTGAATTAATAAATCAAATGTTCAGCATTTTTGCCCCGTCAATCGTTGCTGTATTTTTGTGGGGTATTCTTTCCAGAAAAGGAACAGCAAATGCTTCCTTTTGGACATTACTAGGTGGCAGCTTATTTGCAGGAACTGTATTTCTTATAGAAAAATATGCAACTGTTAATGGAATTCAAAATTATATTTCGAGTCCAGATGGATTAGGGATTAATTGGCTTAGACAAACCTATGTGTATTTCATAATTTCTTCTACTATTTACGGACTCATAACCTACTTTGATAAATCTGAACAGCAAATCCCTGAATCCTTTTATTTAAAAGCTAAATCATCATCTAAAATTGTAAATCGTTTCAGTATGCTGTTAATTGTTGTTATGATAATCCTTTATATAATTTTTTATTAATGATAATAAGACACCACAAACGCTTATGTTTTTCTCCCGATTCTGGTTGGGTAAAAGAATATATAAAATCTTTAGCTAAACCTGTGGATAAAGTAACTTTTGATACGTTGGGAATACAAAATATGGAAATGTTTAAAAACATAACCTATGCGTTTGTTATTATTGATATAAAGCATCAATTAGATATAACTACGCTAAAAAATCATCTTAAAAAACTACCCAATAAAACAAAACAAACAGATTTAATAGAAAACATTCTCGAATCTAAAACTAAACAACCTTTAGAAAAGATTTTTAAAATGATTCCTCAAAAAGATAATCTGGTTGAAATAAAGCAGAACTACAAAAGATTTGTTATGACGCTTGAGCTCAATAATACTGATGATACCATATTAAACACTTATAAACATGTGCACAAACCAGATCAAGTATGGCCAGAAATCATAAACAATATGAAAACCATTGGAGTTAAAGATATGGAACTATACCTTGATGGCTATCAAGTGTTTTTGCTTATGGATACCAATTTAGATTTCGATATGGAAAAAGATGGAGAAAGATGGTCAAACTTACCAAGAGAAAAAGAATGGCAGAACTATGTTGCAAGATTTCAAAAAGTAGACCCAAAAAGTAAAGCCACTGAAAAATGGAAATTAATGAAGTTAATCAATTAGCTATGAAAGTACATTTATTAAAAAATAAAACCCTACTGCTTTTTGCCATTCCAATAATAATTATTTCTTGTACTAAACAAGAAAAAAAAGCAGCAAACCTTCTGCCAAATATCGTAATCATACTGGCCGACGATTTAGGATATGGAGACCCTCAAATATATAATTCTGAATCAAAAATACCAACACCCAACATTGACGGCTTAGCAACAAAAGGCATGCTGTTTACAGATGCCCACACGCCAAGCAGCGTATGCACCCCCACACGCTATGGCCTATTAACAGGGCGATACGCTTGGCGTACAGCGCTTAAAAAAGGGGTTTTATGGATGTGGGATAAACCCTTGATAGCTCCCAATAAGTTTACCATACCTAAGATGCTGAAGAAAAAAAATTACAACACAGCTTGTATAGGTAAATGGCATTTGGGCTGGAGGTGGCCTTCAAACCAAGGAGAAGGCTATATGAATGATACTGTTCCTGTTGGGGATTATAAACTTAAAGGAAGGAACGAGCTCTGGAAAAAAATAGATTTCACAAAACCTCTGGGTGGAGGGCCATTAGAAGCTGGGTTTGATTATTATTTTGGAGATGATGTGCCCAACTTTGCGCCATATACATTTTTTGAAAATAATACACTTACCAAAAGTCCAAATCAATTAAAACCAAATAATATGTTTGGAGGAGTTGGCCCCATGGCTAAAGATTGGCAATTAGAAGAAGTAATGCCTAAAATTACCCAAAAAGCTGTTGAATATATTAAAGAACAAGCCAGTGACACCAAACCTTTCTTTTTATACTTTGCCCTGACAGC
This sequence comes from Wocania sp., assembly GCA_965224845.1. Classification (GTDB taxonomy): domain Bacteria; phylum Bacteroidota; class Bacteroidia; order Flavobacteriales; family Flavobacteriaceae; genus Wocania_A. The sequence goes on along the minus strand of CBDDAJ010000022.1, from coordinate 173,471 downwards.
TCCACATACACCTATTGCCCCCACTAATAATTTTAAAGGCATAAGTAAAGCAGGCTTATATGGAGATTTTGTAAATGAGGTGGATTGGTCTGTTGGTCAAATTATAGAAACCCTGAAAAAAACAGGACAATTTAAAAATACCGTATTGATCTTCACATCAGATAACGGTTCGCCCCAAAAAGACGGAACTAATATGGGAGGACAGATAGCATCTGTAAAAAAATATGGCCATGACCCAAGCAGACCATGGAAAGGTATGAAAGCTGATATTTGGGAAGGCGGCCATAGAGTTCCTTTCATTGTCTCCTGGCCTAATAAAATTAAAGCCAAAAGTGTTAGTAATCAACTTCTTTGCTTAACCGATTTAAGTGCTACATTGGCAGCTATTTTAGGTATTTCAAAAGAAAGAGAAACGATGGAAGACAGCTATGATATTTCGCCTATTCTTCTGGGAAACGATACGCCTATAAGAAAGGATATTATTCACCATTCCATTGATGGTACATTTGCTGTTAGAAAGGATAACTGGAAACTTATTCTAGGAAAAGATTCGGGAGGTTTTAGTAAAGGGTTGAAAATAAAAGGTATTCCTGTAGATACAAAAGGGCAGCTCTACAACTTAGCTGAAGACCCTTCTGAACTAAAGAATTTGTATTCCCAATACCCAGAAAAAGTAAAGAAATTGACAGAGTTATTAAGCCATCATCAAGAAAATGGGTATAGCAATTGACAATAAACAACATAAATATCATGAATGTCGATAATATTAAACAACAGCCTAAGCTACCCAAAACCCCGCTTCCTATAGTTATTATTGGAGCAGGAGGTATTATAAAAGAGGCACACTTACCTGCATATAATCTGGCAGGTTTTAAAGTTCTGGGGATTTATGATAAAAAAGTAAAAAAGGCGCAGGCTTTGCAAGAAGAATTTGCCCATGTAGAAAAAGTATATCATTCATTAGATGCACTTATAGCTGATGCAACAAAGCATGGAGCTATATTTGATTTGGCTCTTCCTGCCAGTTTTCATTGTGAAATATTAGAACAAATACCTAATGGATCTTCCGTACTAATTCAGAAACCAATGGGCAATAACTTAGAAGAAGCCAAGCAAATTCTGGAAATATGCGATAGAAAAAATCTGGTTTCGGCAGTTAATTTTCAATTGCAATATGCGCCTTATAATATTGCCGCAAGAGAAATAATAGATAAAGGCTTAATAGGAAATGTTTATGATATGGAACTCATGGTTTGCGTAAATACACCCTGGCATTTATGGGATTTTATGCTTCAACTGCCTAGAGTAGAGGTATTATATCACAGTATACACTATCTGGATTTAATTCGTAGTTTCTTAGGAAATCCTAAAAAAATATATGCTAGTACCATTAAACACCCCAAAATGAAAGAGCTAGCATCTACTCGAAGTACCATGATATTGGATTTTGATGAGTATACACAAGCTAGAGTCATTACTAATCATGGCCATGAATTTGGACTAGAAAAACAACAATCTTATTTTAAAATAGAAGGTACTAAAGGCGCCATAAAAATAAGAATCGGTTTATCTATGGACTACCCAAGAGGATTGCCTGCAAAATTTGAATATAAATTATTAAATGACAAAGAAGATATATGGAAAGAAATTAACATTAAAGGTGGTTGGTTTCCTGAAGCCTTTGTAGGTACTATGGCAGGTCTTCAAAGGCATGTATTAGATAAAAATGTGGCACTACCGCATAGTACAGCAGACGCCTACGAAACTATGAAATTAGTGGAAGCAGCCTATAAATCCAATGAACAAGGTGGTATAGCACTATCAAGCATTAAATAAATAACAAAATAAATATTAAAATGAAATCATTAAAAGTATTAATAACTGTACTAATCGTTATATGTAGCTCAAGTTTGAATGCCCAAAATTATGGTGGCGGAGAAGCTTATCCTCATTTAAAAACTCATCCCGAAGCTTTAAAAAAGTTTCAGGATATGCGCTTTGGTATGTTTATTCACTGGGGTCCTGTAGCCCTTAGAGGCACAGAGATAGGCTGGTCCAGAGGCAAACAAGTTTCAATAAAAGAGTACGATAATTTATATAAAGAATTTAATCCTGTATTATTTGATGCAGATAAATGGGTGAGTACAGCTAAAAATGCCGGCATGAAGTATTTGGTAATTACTGCAAAGCATCATGATGGCTTTTGCTTATGGGACTCAAAATACACAGATTATGATATTATGTCTACACCTTATAAAAAGGATATACTAAAGCAACTTTCAGAAGCGTGTAAGAAACAAGGCATTACTTTCTGTGTCTATTATTCTATAGCAGACTGGAGTCATCCACATTATGCAACAAGATACGGTGGCGATAAAAGACCTGTTGAAGAATCAGATATGGCCATCTATTATCAATATATGAAAGATCAGCTTAAAGAGTTGATAGACAATTACGATCCTGCATTAATTTGGTTCGATGGTGGCTGGGAAGATGCTTACACTCATAAAATGGGTATGGATTTATATGCTTTTTTGAGAGGTTTAAAACCAGACCTATTAATTAATAACCGAGTAGATAAAGGTCTTGAAGGTATGAGCGGTAAAACCAAATCCAGAGAAAAATTTGCTGGCGATTACGAAACTCCGGAACAAAGAGTGGGTGCTTTCGATTTAAATTACCCCTGGGAAACCTGCATGACTATTTGCAAGCAATGGGCTTGGAAACCTAATGATGAGATGAAGTCGAAAAAAGAATGCATTCAAACCTTACTTAAAACTGTTGGTGGTGGCGGTAATCTTTTGTTTAATGTTGGACCTATGGCCGATGGACGTATTGAGCAGCGTCAAATAGACCGACTCAAAGCTATGGGAGATTGGTTAAAAATAAATAAAGAAGCTGTCTATGGAACACAAGGAGGCCCATATAAAACAACAGACTATATGGTAGCTACCAGAAAAGATAATAAAATATACCTGCAGCTTTTAGATAGTAAAAAAACAAATTTAAAATTACCTTTTCCAAAAGAAGTAAAAATAAAAAAAGCTTATTTTATAGATGATAATGTATCTTTAAATTTCAATCAAGATAAAACCGCTATTAATATTAGCTTACCTAAACAAAAACCAAATAAAATAGCTTCAGTAATTGTTTTAGAATTAAACAAACCAGCATCAACGATTGAAGTTATAAACCGAATAAACTATTAAATGAATAAAACCGTTGTAATTAAAAAAGTAATTTCATCAGATAAACAATTTCTATTAGATAGTGGAGCAGGTTCTGATGCTATACATACAACACCAATTTATGCCTATGCGATATGTAAGTTACAAACAGACCAAAATATAGAAGGTGTAGGTTTAGCCTTTACTTTAGGCAGGGGTAATAATTTGGTTTGTCAAGCTATCGACCATTTAACAAAGTATGTTGAAGGTAAAGAGGTTAATGCGTTAATGTTAAACTTTAGTGAAACCTATAAAGCCATGGCTGAAGATCCAAATTTCAGATGGTTAGGTCCTCATAAAGGCGTCGTGCATTTAGCTTTAGCCTCTGTAGTGAATGCTTGTTTTGATCTTTGGGCTAAATCTAAAAATGTACCTCTTTGGAAATTACTTATCGATTTACCACCCGAAGACATTGTAAACACCTTAGATCTCTCCTACTTAGAAGACGTACTAACTAGAGAAGAAGCCATATCTATATTAACAGAAAACGCTGCAACCAAAGACGAAAGAACATGTATTTTAGACACGGGATATCCAGGATACGATACGTCTATAGGTTGGTTTAATTATAGCGATAAAAAAGTAAAATCTAACATCAGTAAAGCAATAGATGCTGGCTTTACCGCTATGAAACTTAAAGTAGGATCAGAAGATATAAAGCGAGATATCCGTAGGGCAAAATTAGTAAGAGAAACGGCCGGAAATCAAGCAACAATCATGCTTGATGCCAACCAACAGTGGAGTTTACCCAAAGCCATAGAAATTTGTAATGAATTAAAAGAAATCAATCCATATTGGATAGAAGAACCTACTCATCCTGATGATGTATTTGCTCATGTTACCTTGGCTAAAGAAATAGCTCCGGTAAAATTAGCATTAGGGGAGCATGTTCCTAATAAAATTATCTTTAAAAACTTTTTACAATCAGGTTGTATGAGTTTTAACCAAGTAGATGCTGTTAGAGTTGGAGGTATATCAGAATTTATAACTATAAGCTTAATGTCTAAAAAGTTTGGTGTGCCAGTAGTACCACATGTTGGCGATATGGGACAAATACACCAACATATGGTATTGTTTAATCATATTTCTATGGGGCACGAAGTGCTTTTCTTAGAGCATATTCCTCATTTAAAATCATATTTTAAGTATCCCGCACAAGTGGTAGATGGCTATTATCAAATTCCTCAATCGCCAGGAATGAGTACAGATTTTAAAACTCAATAAATATGAAAGACCTTTTTGGAAACGCCTTATTAGATTACCTAAACGGAAATTACACCGAGGACATTAGTACTGCTACTAGTATTTCTGGTAAGGATGTATTACCGCTTCCCTACTTGTTTCGTGATTTTAAAGACATGCCTAAATTAGAGCAAAAGGCTTTGAAATTAGCTAAAGGCTCTGTTTTAGATGTTGGATCTGGTAGTGGAAGTCATAGTTTATGGTTACAAAACAAAGGCTTACAAGTAAAAGCCATAGATATTTCAAAAGGTGCAATTAAGGTCTGTAAACAACGTGGTGTTTTACGTGCAGAAACAAAAGATATTTTAAATGAATCCGAAATATTTGATACTATTATATTACTAATGAATGGTACTGGTATTTTTCAAGAACTATCACAGGTTTCTAAATATCTATCGCATTTAAAAAGTCTTTTAAAGGTAAATGGGCAGGTTTTAATAGATTCATCAGATATTAAATATATGTACGAAGATGAAGATGGCGGTTTTTGGATGGATACTAATGCTAACTATTACGGTGAACTCGATTACTTTGTATCATATAAAGGCGAAAAGGAAAATCCCATGAAATGGTTGTATTTAGACTTTAATACTTTACTAACAGCTTGTACTTCAGTAGGTTTTAAATGCGAATTGATTTTAGAAGGAGAGCATTTTGATTATTTGGCGAGGTTGAGTTAATTAAATAACAATTCTAATTGTTTTTTCTGCTCTTACAATTTCATTAAAATATACCGCAGGTTTCCAATTTGGCATTTTAAGCATAAACTGCAAAATTTCATTTTTCAAGTCATTGTCCAACTCCTTGTTTTTAATTGATGAGTTTAATTGAATTTCACTAATACTGCCATTTTTTTCAACAATAAATTCAACTACAACATGTTCTTTATCCCAACCAAACTTATAAGGATCTGTACTTCTACCTAAAAAATCTTCTAGTGCGTCATCACCGCCAACAAAATATGGTTCATTATGGAGTCTAAATGTTGAAAACACATAATCAGATTCAATTTTTTCTTTTAAATTATTTTTATAATCATCAGTATTTTTAAACAAATTTATTGCCTCTTTTTCAGATTTTTCTAAAATATCTTTACCATATTTTGCCTTAAGCAACTCCTCTGTTTTCTTTCTATAACAATCAGAATAATTAGTAATCACACAACCTCCACTTTCAAATTTAATTCCATACTTTTCATAGATATAATCATTTCGAAAATCATAATAGCCATAATCTGGTATATTGATTGAAATAGCTAACCCATAAGATATTAGTAAATATTCTCCTTTTTCAGCATCAGAAATAGCATCTTTCGTACCTTCTTCACATGTGAAATCTTCAAGTTTTTTCGTTTTTTTATTCTGAGAATAAAAATTTAATGAAAAAACAAATAATCCAAAAACAACAAAATACTTCATTATATTAATTATTTTTTTAGAATAATAAATTATAACGCTTCCCCGTCAACAAAAGTGTTTAATACTTTAATATTAGGAATTTCCGATGTATCAACAGTCATAATATCCTTATCCAAAATAATAAAATCGGCAAATTTACCTACTTCAATACTCCCCTTTTCATCTTCTTCAAAATTAGAATAAGCCGCCCAAATTGTCATGCCTTTTAAAGTTTCTTCCCGTGTTAAAGCATTTTCTATTTGATACCCTTTTTCAGGGTAACCTTTTAAATCTTGACGAGCTACAGCAGCATAAAATGTATAAAACGGACTTACATACTCCACAGGAAAGTCGGTACCTAAAGCCACTTTTCCATATTTATCCAAGAGGTTTTTGTACGCATAAGCCCCTTTAATACGTTCACTACCAAGTCTGTCTTCTGCCCAGTACATATCGCTTGTGGCATGTGTTGGCTGTACCGATGGAATGATATCATTAAACAAATCAAAATCCTCAGATGAAATAACTTGTGCATGCTCTATACGCCAGCGCCTGTTAGTTTTTTTATGCAACACTTCTTTATAAATGTTCAATACTGCATGATTTGCAGAGTCGCCAATAGCATGTGTATTCATTTGATATTCTGAATTAGCAATGGCCTTAGCAGACGCCTTAAAAGTTTCTAAATCTGTAACAGGTAAACCTAAATGTCCTGGCTTATCACTATATGGCTTACGTAGCAACGCCCCTCTGGAACCCAAAGCACCATCTGCATAGAATTTGAAAGATCTTACATTTAGTCTTTCGGTTTTTATAACGCCTTTATTTAAATAATAATCTAAATTTTTCTTCGAAGCTGAAACCATAGCATAAACACGCATTTTTAAATCGCCAGCTTGTTGCAAACTATCAATTATTTCAATAGCTTCAATTCCTAAACCGGCATCATCAACTGTGGTTAGTCCATAATCAAAGCATATTTTTTGTGCCTCTAATAAAGCATTTGCAACATCTTCCCTTGTAGGTTTTGGCCAATAATTCATTACTAAACCTTCAGCATTATCTATTAAAACTCCTGTTAACGCTCCATCTTCCAGAACAACCTCACCACCATCAATTTTACTGTTTATAGTAACGTTCCCTAAATTTAAAGCTGCTTGGTTACATAATATAGCATGACCATCAATTCGTGTTAAAATGATTGGAGTATCTGGAAATAATTCATCTAACTGCTTTTTGTTTGGATAGGTTTTTATGTTCCAATCGTTTTGGTCCCATCCTCGTCCTTTAATAAATTTTAAGTTATGTTTTTTTTGAAAATCAACAACACGTTGTACAACTTCATCAAAGCTCGTTGTACCGAGCAAATCTACTGCTTGTTGATTAAATCCTAATCCTAAAAAATGACAGTGCGCATCAATAAAGCCTGGGACTATTGTTTTTCCTTTTACATCTATAGTTTTAGAAGCTTTATATTTTAAAGATATATTCTCAGTATTACCAATAGCTACAAACTTTCCGTCTTTTACTGCAAAAGCTGTTACTGTTTCAAAGTCGTTATTTACTGTATAAACCTTAGCATTTGTAACGATCAAATCAACCTGGTGCTTTGTTGAACAGCTGATTGTAATCAAGATTAATAAAAGAATATTTAGTTTTTGCATGATTGGTATTTTTTATAAAAATAAAAAAAGCGCTCTTAAACGAACGCTTTTATAAATTTATATTATTCAAAAACCGATAATGCCCAATAATTTTAAAATCAAAAAGACAATCTTCTAAAACTTGTCCTGCACCAATATTATGTACGATCAAGTAGCGCTTTCCATCTTTAGATTTTTTATTTACTACAATTCCAATATGCGTTATTGCTCCTCTTAAATTCCAGCAAACCACATCTCCAGGTAAATAATCATTAGCCTTTTTAGTAATTGATTTTTCAGCGCCTTGTCGTTTAAAATAGGTCATCAAATTAGGCACTCTACGATGATCAATATTTTTGTCGGTAGCCTTTAGCCCCCATATTTTTGGGTATACCCCAAAGTTAGCCTTCATATCTTCATGAACCTCCTTTTGTAAATCAATTCCCAATTTTCTGTATGCTCTAATAACAACATCGGTACATACACCTTTATCACTCGGCACATCACCATTTGGATAATCTATTGAAAAATAGCTTGGGTCGTATGTTACTTTTTGATTTGTTAACTGTAAAGCAGCCTGCGAAAGATTTAATACTTGTACGTTACTTTGTGAAATACAAATATTGCAAACGAAAAGAAATATGAAAAGTAGTTTTTTCATGAAAACATGAATTTCAATTTATGAGATTCCCACCTTTGCAGTAATGACTAACATAATGAGGTTCTGAAATAAATTCAAGATGGTCCTTTACATCAAAAATCAAACTTAAAAGTGGCTCCTGCTAAAAACTGAATGCTTTGAACAGGATAGTTAAACCATCGTTCGTAAGCTTTATTGGATATATTATTGGCTTTTGCGAATACCGAAATTTTGTCGTTAATATGATATCCCAAATGCGCATTAGCATCAAAGTAACTATCTAGAGTAACTAAAGTACTTGCTGGCCCTGTAAAAGGGTCAATAATACTCAACATATCTTTACGTTCTCCTACATAAATAAGATTTGCACCAGTAAACCAATGCTCGTTTATTTGATAGTCTAAAAACAGCGACCCTTTTACATCGGGTAAATTCCATGCTTCTGCCTCTGTATCGGTTGTATATTTAAAATATTCGGCTTTTAAGCCTAACTTAAAGTTTCGGCTAACATCTACATTAATTTCACCTGCTACTCCAAAAGTATCAACATCATCATATACGATTCCGAAAGAGTTACCATATTGATAATCTTCAGCATTTGTAAAATCAAAAAAAGTTGTATTATGCTTAAACAAAGCCTTACTTCTATCGGCTAAATAACGTCCGCTAATATTATAACTCATATTACTTGATAGTTTGCCTTTTAAACCTATATATGCATTATATTGCTGATCTGTAGGCATAACAGTTAGAGTTGGAGATACAAAAGCATTTTTGGTTGCAAAATCGTGATATGAATTTTGAATTAACTCACCCTGGATGCCTCCGTAAGCAATTAATACATCATTAACCAGCCTATAGGTAGCGGTAATATTAGGATATAAATAGATGTTGTTCTCTGTAGTTTCTGAATCTCTTAAATATGAAACTGAAACTCCTAAATTAACTGTTAAGTCGTCTTCTTTTAGTTGATATGTAGGTGAAACTCCTATTTGAAAATTACCATGCCTTAATTCGGTAGTTGAAGTATTATTTCTATCAAATGTCCCATTTATATAATCAAATTTAAAATCGGTAGATATTTCTTCTCCATTAATGGGTATATCAATTTTGGCCTTAGCTATAAACCTGTTTTCTCCAGAGCCTTGATTATCTCCAAAACGTCTGAAAAAGAAACTTCCTGAATTAATATAGGTATTCTCGAAAGTAATATCACCGCCAAAATGTGCGCTATAAAAAGAATGTTCTACATCTATATTACGCGATTGTGCTAAAGCAACTAAGCCTTCTTCCACACCGTACCAATTATACATTTGTTGCTTAAAACCACCTTCAACATTCCATGCCAAGTCTCTTAAACGGCTTGAATAATTGGCATTAATTTTTGTGGTTGAAAAATTATCATCAAAAGCTAAACCATCAATACCACCCTGAGATGAATGATGGCTAACATAGCCCCCAACACTTTCGGTTCTGCTTATAGCATGGTTTAAATATACTTCACCTAAAATAGTGGTATAAGTCCCTACACCTAAAGTCGCATAATTATCATATAATTTTACAGGCTTTGCTTTCTCTACTACGGCAGCTTTTCCTTTTGCCGGTGTAAATGTTGATGCCACCGGAAATGAAAATATATTATACTTAATTTCTTTTTTTGTTGCGGTTTCTTCATCATCTAACGAAGGAATTTCTTTAACTTTAAAAGCATCAGAAATTGATGGTGTATATGGTTTTACCACATCAATAACACCTGTATTAATAGTATCATTCTTCCTGTTTTGAGAGAAAACTGACGTTATACTTAACGTTATAATAGTTAATAAAAAATATTTTGTGTGCTTTCGCATAGTACTGTATTTATGTTTTTGACCCTTCGACAAGCTCAGGGCAGGTTTACGATTGATGTTTTTAATTTTCTTCGGTTTCAATTGAAGAATTTGTTTTAGCTTCTTCAGATTTTATTTGGCGTAACTCTGTTTTTGCCTCTTCAACAACATCATCAAATTCAGCAAAATTTTCAATAACACTTTCTAAAATATAAGTAGCTTGAAACGCATCCTTTAAAGCATAATAGTTCTTAGCCATAAGCACCAGCCCTTTGGCACTATAATATTTATAGCCTGAAAAATCTTTAGCTAATTTCTGAACCGATTTATTGGATGCAGCATATTTGCTTTCTTTATTTTTAAAATAAGCATTATAATACAAGGCCTCGGCAGCCATTTCGCCAGTTGCCACACTTTCTACTTTAGCATAAGCAGATTTAGCTCTATCTTCATCGCCCGTTTTAATAGCAGATCGCGCAATAATAATATGTGCATCACTTTTAATCTTATTATCAATTTTAGAATTTGTAAGTACCTTTTCAGCATAAGACACAGCTTCGCTATAATTTTCCAGTTGATAATTAGTTTTCATCAAATTAGATTGCGCAAATACTACATGTTGAGGAAAGTTTGCTTCTTCTTCCAATCGTAACAACAACGGAATGGCTTTATTCCAGCTTTTATTTTCTAAATAATATTGTGATAACCTTGACAGAGCTTCTTCAGTATATTCACTTTGCGATGTCTCTACTATATATTTATAATGCGGTGCAGCATTAGCCAATAAATCTTTTTTGTAGTATAGCTGTGCAATGTAAAAATGAGCTTGCAATGCATGTATACCGTTAGGAAACTCATTTAAATACCCATTAAATTGTTTGATGGCTTTATCGGTGTTATTATCTAAATATTGCTTTTCAGCTGCTTCGTATGTGGTATTATCTAAATCGGCATCGGTAACTTCTACATAATCTAAAGTTTTTACCCATCTTGCGTAATCGTCAACTCTACCTAAATCTATATAAATTAATCGTGCAGTTGCCACTGCCTGAACCGCTTCCGGTGTTCCCGGATAATCTCCGGCAACTTTTTTAAATTTACTTAAAGCTTGTTCGTTCTCACTAGCATTATAATAAACCAATCCTTGACGCAATAAGGCTTTTGGCACAAAAGAACTCATCCTATACTCGCTACTTAAACGATTATAGATTTGCATCGCTTTATCTTTATCGTTGGCTTTAACATAGGAATTTCCTAATTCGTACATGGCATCATCTCGTAATTTCGATTTAGGATAAGTTTCAATAAACTGTTCTAACCCTTTTATTTTCTTTGAAGATTGCCCAATATAGCCTACACTAATTGTTTTTTGAAAAAAAGGATAGTCAGAATCAATAGCATTCATTTCGATGGCCTTTTCGTAAGCTTTTATAGCTTTTTGGTAATCACTAGAAACGAAGTGTCCGTCACCCAATCGTAAATAGGCATCATTCAATCTTACTTTATCATCTTTCTTACTTGAAATAAATTGATTAAAATATGTTGTAGCTTGCGGATAGTTTTTTTGTTTAAAATAGGTATACGCTAAATTATAATCTATATTCTCAATTTCCGGGGTTGATGCTGATGAAGCTTGCTGCTGAAACTGTTTAAACCCTACCAGAGCATCGTCATAATTTGTTAGATTATAATCGGCTTCAGCTTTCCAAAAGGTAGCCCTAGCTGTATATTTAGGGTCTCTGGGCTCTTCTAGAGATTGATCAAAAAGCGATTCGGCTTCTAAGTATTGAGTATCGTTATACAATTCAATACCTCTATAAAATGCTACTTTTTGGTAAGCCACCTTGTTTTCAAAACTCTTTTTGCCTTCTAAAAGTTTAAGTGCTTCCTTGTAATTTTTAGAGGTAATGTAAGAATCAATTAAAAGGGTTTCAATTTCTTCTTTATAGCTCGTTTCCGGATATTTCTCTAAATACCCCGCTAAAACCTGTGGTGCCGATTGGTATGGGTTTCCAATTTCGTAACTAATCTTAGCATAATTTAACCAGGCATCTTCCTGAATTTTTAAATCGAAATGCATTTGAGAGGCATTCCTAAAAGCATTTAATGCTTCTTGTTTTTTATCTAAATGAATATAACTTTCACCTAAATGATAATATGCATTTTGTGCAATAGAATTGTTTCCTCCAACAATTTTATTGAATTCTGAAATAGCTTTTTCGTAATCCTTTTGTTTATAATAAGCATATCCTAATTGATAAAAATCGGTATTATTCCACTTTGCCGTTCTGTCTCGTTTTCCTTTTTTACCTTTATATTCAGTTAAATATGGAATAGCTTCAGCATACTTTTCTAAATTGAAATAGCTTTCTCCAATAATTTTTGAGAGCTCTGATACTTCGGCTTCATCACTAGTTTCTAATCTGTCTTTGGCTAGCTCGATAGCTTTTTCAAATTTACCAAGTTTAAAATGCAAATCTGCCTGATAATACGATAGCTTTTCCTTGTATCGTTCTTGATCGCTTACCTGATCGAAATATTCGTTAGCCTCATCGTAATCATCACCTTCATAAGCCATAAAACCAATATAATACTTAGCCTGCGAACCGTATTCTTGAGAATTTTCAACACGTGACAAATACTTTTTTGCGACCTTATATTGCTTAACCGAAAAAGCAGAATACCCATTATTGAAATTGAATTTTTCTTTTTCTTTCCTAGCCAAAGCATCTTCGTTTACTTTATCATACCATTTTCTGGCATGTGGATATTTTGAGTTTTCGAAGTAATAATCGGCCACATCAACAAAAGCCGTGTTTCGCTTTGTACTTGTAGGGTAATCTTTTACAAAATCTTCTACTAACTGATCTGCAGCTTGTTGATTGAGCCGTACTGCACAATTGGCAATATAATAAGCACAATCTGATTGCAAAATGTCTTCTTTAGCATTTTTTTCAACACTTCTAAACAATGATTGAGCAGCAAGATATTGTTGATTATTAAATAGAGAAAGTGCTTTTTGATAGTCTACCAAGTTATTGGTATAAGTAGCAGACTGTTGCGCCATGATTTGGAAACTAAAACTTATGGCTACCAAGAGGGAAACAATATTATTTTTAGTCATTAACGATTTGTTTTTAATTAAAAATCAAAGATAATTCAATATAAATCTTATAACGTAATAATCGTGCCATAATTATAAACCGACTTATTAAATGTTAAAAAAAGACTCAATACCTTAAAGAAATACTGCTATTGAGATTTGATTTCTTAGGTTTGGATTTTGGTGTTTTTAGCAATACTTTTACGAAACTTAAAACATTTGCTATTTATGTCGAGTCCTATATTACAATTAAAAGATGCTTCCATTTTTCAAGGCGATAGCTTAGTGCTTTCAAATGTAAATGTAGAGATTAACAAAGGAGATTTTGTATACTTAATAGGTAAAACGGGAACAGGTAAAAGTAGTTTTATGAAAACACTATACGGTGATTTGCCTTTAACCGAAGGTGAAGGTCGTATTGTTGATTATAATTTAAAAACCCTTAAAGAAAAAGAAATTCCTTTTTTAAGACGAAAATTAGGTGTTGTCTTTCAAGATTTTAAATTATTAACAGATAGGACTATTAACGATAATTTATTGTTTGTTTTAAAAGCTACAGGCTGGAAAGATAAAGGCGACATGGAAACGCGAGTTGAAGAGGTTTTAACCAAAGTTGATATGAAAACTAAAGGGTTTAAATTTCCGCATGAGCTTTCTGGGGGCGAACAGCAACGTGTTGCTATAGCCAGAGCTTTATTAAATAATCCTGAACTTATTCTTGCTGATGAACCTACTGGAAATTTAGATCCTCAAACTAGTGTTGAAGTTATGGAAGTTTTGCAAGACATTAATAAAAATGGCAATACCATTTTAATGGCGACTCATGATTATGCTTTGTTACTAAAATACCCAAGTAAAACCTTAAAATGTGATGATAATGCGGTTTATGAAGTTGTGCAAAGGAAGGGGTAAACACATATTCTTAAAATAAAGTTTATTGAATTAAATCCCTTTTTTTAACTAGAGCTTATAAGTGTTTATAATTTATAAAAAAACAACTAGATAGCATACAATTTCATGCTTAAAAATATTTATAAAATATGCCTTTTTTCTCTGTTATAATACCATTATACAATAAAGAAAAATACATTGAAGCTACCCTTAAAAGTGTTTTAAATCAAGAATTTAAAGACTTTGAGGTAATTGTGGTAAATGATGGAAGTACTGATAGTAGCTTAGATAAAGTTGCAAAATTTAGTGATGAAAGAATAGTAATTTACAAGCAAAAAAATACAGGCGTCTCTATGGCTAGAAATAAGGGAGTAGAATTGGCAAAATCTAAATATATAGCCCTTTTAGATGCTGATGATTTTTGGCATAGTAACCATTTATTCGAATTAAGAAAGCAAATACTTCAATTTCCGGACACAGGATTATATTGTAATAACTATCAAGTTTTCTATACAGAAAAAACATTTCGTCCTGCAAAACTGAATTTTATTTTTGATACAGAAATTCTTATCGTTGAAGATTTTTTTAAGGCTAGTATTGTAAATCCAGTTGCATGGACTTCTGCAGTTGGTTTTTCTAAAGAAAAATTTAAAGAAATAGGGGGGTTTAATCCTCAACTAAAGACAGCTCAAGATTTAGATTTATGGATTAGATTTGCTCTTAAATATGAAGTGAGTTTCAATCCAAAAATTACAATGTCTTACAAACTATATGTAAATGATAGCCTTTCTAAGAATGAAAATGAATACAACTATATTCGCTACAATTTTATCTCTAGCTTTTCAGAAGAAGAAAAAGTAAATACTTCATTAAAATTATACTTAGATATTAATAGGTATGCTCTCGCCATTAGAACTTTAATAACTAACAATAAAGAACTCTATAAAAAACTAAAGCAAGAAATTGATTTAAAAAACTTAAATTTAAAACAAGTAATATTGTTAAATACTCCAAAATTAATGCTAAGAAATTTTAAAAAATTTCAAAAGTTTTTAATTAAAAACAAATTATACATAACTGCTTATAACTAGTTTTTATTTGAGTATTTTTTTCCATTCTCTAGAAATATTTTCTTTAGAAAATTTACTTATGCTTGATATTGCATTTTTTTTACACTTATCATACAATGTCTTATTTGCAATAAAATCATTAAATGCGTTTGCTAAAGCAAGTGGATTATGATTTTCAACCAATAAACCATTGTATTCGTGTTTAACAATTTCTTTAGGCCCAGATTTACAATTCACAGAAATTACAGGTGTACCACAAACTAAAGACTCAATTAAAACTCTGGGAAACCCTTCATGATAACTAGTTAAAACAGTAAACTTTGCACTTTTAACATAAGGAAAGGGGTTTTTTAAAAATGGAAAATAATTAACTAAATTTCCTAGTTGAAGCTTGTTAATATTTGCTTTTAAAATGTTCGTATCGCTTCCCTGACCAACAACATATAACTTTATATTTTTTTGAGGTAGGGTAGATTCTTTATAAGCTTTTAAAAGTAACGTTAAGTTTTTCACACTTTCTTCTATACGACCATACCATAGAACAAAGCTTTCAGTAAATTTAATTTCTTCACTACTAATGCTAACATCACTCTCATCAATTGAGTTATATATATGGGTAACTCTTTTCAAAGCATATTTTTTTAAAATAGCTTTTTCAATTTCTTGACTAACCCCTATCAATATTGTGTTTTTATACAATAACTTTGCAAGAAATCTATTATTAGGAAAATAATTTTTTAAAAAAAAACTATGCACTATTGAAATTTTATTTTTTGCTTTAAAAACATAATTATATAAAATTAACTCTTTAAAAAAACCTGGTCTTGTACGATTATCAATAATATAGTCGAAATTATATTTTTTAAAATATGACCTTAAAACTTTTATTTTTTTAAAAACGGTAATATTAGTCCCCCATTCTTTTTGAAGATTAAACAGAGTTCCAGAAAATTCGTAATCTATATCATCTTTGGTCATTAATATATGAACTTCATATTCAAGGTTAGAAAGCATTTGTGAAAGTATAGCAGCAGATCTTTCCGCACCTCCTTTTCCAAAAGACGTTGTGATAATACAAACCTTTTTCATGCCTTATATTTTATCAATAGAGCTCATATTAAAATGTTTACTTAAAAAAGTTATCATAATCAATAGTGTCTTTTATAATTCTTTTTCTTTCTTCAAAATTTTCACTGAATATACTGCGCGTTAAATCTACTTCATTCGCTTCTATATTAACTAAATCTGAGATTGAATAAAACATATCATCTATCATATACTTTGACTCAAAATTAGGAGGAAATCTCCTTTTACTTTTAAAACTTTCAGAACACCAAAGTATCATTGGAATTTCATAAACATTTTTTGTTCGAATTTTTTCAGTAAAATGTCCAGAAAACTCAATATTATCATATACTTCCTCTCCATGATCCGAAAAATACAAAACAAAACTTTTAACATTAAGTCTTTTTATAGATTCAATAACATTTCTAACTACAAAGTCAGTATATTTTGTAGCATTATCATATTGATTAATTAAATTATATGCTTTTTCGCTCTTAAATTTAGTTTTTGGTATATCTTTAAAATAATTAAAACTTCCAGGATATCTTTTTTTATAATTAAAGTGAGTGCCTAGCATATGTAAAAAGATAACTTTTTTATTACCTTTTTCTTTTAAAACCTCATCTAACTTATCAACTAGAATTTCATCAAAAACAGTATCTTCATCTGTATGCTTAATGTTTAAAAAAATTGATTTTTCTGCCCCTAACCCTATTTTTGTAACATGAGAATCATGAATTCCTATTGGTTTTTGGTTTGAAATCCAATAGGTTTTAAACTTAGCTTTATTTAACAATTGTATTATTGAACCTTCATATTTTCCGTCAGGATTTTCATAATTACCTAAAGTTAATGCTTTTGTTAAACTGCCTATTGTATATGTGTCTGGGCTTATAACTCTATTATACACCAGCAATTCATCTTCAATTTCTTCAAGTAATGGTGTTGTTTTTCTATAATAGTCATAAATTCCCATATGAGAACGTGCCGTAGATTCTCCAATTACGATTACATAAACCTCCTGTTCTTCTATATCAGAATCCCTAAAAACATTGGTAAAACTACCAGTTTTATTGTTTATATAGTCTCCTAACTTTTTAGACTCTGTATAATACTCAACTGTAGATCTTAAAACCTTATAAGGCAAATTATATATGATCAATCCTGAAAATTTTAAAAAAGAAACAATAATAACAAACAAGCAAAAAACGATTATTTTATTGAACTTTACCTTGATCAAATTCAATAAGTTAAGTTGCCTTATATTATACAACGCAATTATTAAAATTACCACAAACAATATCACAATATACTTATCAATGTAAAAGCCTAAAAATTCTTTTACCTCTTTTGAGTTTGTATCTAAAACAACAAAAATGGCCGAGGAATTAAATATTGTTTTAAACAAATAGAAATAAGCTGTTTCTATATATAGTGAAACTACAAAAAATGAATATGAAATGTTTACATAGTATTTTTTTAACCAATTATTATTGATAAAAAAAAGGGGACAAATAAGTGTTATTGCAAATAGAATATTCTCAATTAAATTATAAAATACACTTAATGAGATTTTATTAAAAATAATATCGAATATAAATACTAGTAATACCAGATGGATATATCTTAAAAAAAACTTACTTAAATTAATCATACACCATATTTATTTTATAAAATTCTATTCTTTCCAATAAAATTGTGTCTTAAAAAAAATAGCACAATAAAAAAGTATACAACATACCTAATAAAATGTGCCATTACAACTCCTTCTGTTCCATATATATTTAAAAAATAAACAGAAAAACTGTAAAATAGTAAAACAGAGATTAGCTCTGTAATTAAAAAATAAGTTATCTGCTTTTTTGCTAAAAATTGGTACGATATAATAAGGGCTATAAATTTTACTAAGTCTCCTAACAATTGCCATTTAAAAAAGCTTTCCATAACCAAAAAATCGCTTGTATAAAGAAGTTTTATTATTAAATCTCTTAAAAAGAAAACCGTCAACATACCAACAATAATTAGCGGTAATAGCGTTTTGTATATCTTCTTAACTTCTTTTCTAAAATCAAAGGTATTAGCAATTTTTGCGTAGCGTGGTAATATATATAAAGGAAATATAGCTGCAGAAAACTGCATGTAAGTTTTAGATATAGATGTCATAGCTGTCCAATATCCAGCATTAGATATATCTACTTTATTTTCAATCAAATTTCTGATAGCTATATCTGTTATGTTAACAAATAAAACAACTATAATCGTCATGAAACTATAAGATAACAATTGATTTTTAAAGTCTAAATTAAATGATACTCTTTTAAGATTTATATAGGGTTTATATGACTTACGGAAAAATAAAATAAAATTAAAAAAATGGATAACTGGAATCATACTTATAGCTAACAAACTCCCTTTAACTTCAAATTTGTAAGTAAAAAACACAATAAGAAAAGTACTCACTATTATAGTGCTTAACGTTAATTTCGTGTATAATTTATATGCTGAAAGTCCATTTAATAAGGAGTATAAAATGGCATTTATCCCCATAAAAGGAATTATAAATGACAAAATTTTGAAGACAAAGGTATACTCTTTATTAATTCCAAAAACTAATTCACACAAAGAGTCAGAGAAAAAGAACAAAATAACAAATGAAACTATGGTCGCAATAGTTGCAAAAACGAAAGCTGTAGAAAACAGCTTTTTTAACTGTTTTTTATCATCTTTATACTCAGAAACATATTTTATTAATCCATCTGTAGTTCCTAAAATGGAAAACTGTTCGAAAAACTTTACTAAATTCTTAAGGTTACCTACTAAAGCTATACCTTCTGCTCCAATCAAAATAGCCAAAGCTTTTTGAGAAATAAGCGAAAATCCCATTCTCACAAAAACCAATAAAGTATTAGCTGATGTAACTTTTAATAACAAACTATTTTTTATGAGACTAGGTATATTCAATAACTTAATTCTGCAAATTAATTAAAAAGTAATCTATTTCTTCCCACTCTCTATACCAAAAAGAGAACTTCTAAATATTAATAAAATAACACCATAGTACATTAAATAGCTAACAAAATGTCCAATTACTGCACCTTCTACACCAAACATTTTAATAAAATAAATACTTGTTGTATATAATATTATTATTAAAAATGCTTCGGTTACCACATAGTGCCAAAACATTTTTTTGGCTAAAAACTGGTAAGCAATAACCATAGATAAAACCTTTAAAAAATCTCCTAATAATTGCCATAAAAACAAATTCTCAACTGGCTCAAACTCTTCAGAAAAAACAATAGTAATTATATATGGTTTTAATAAATAAATTAATGAAAAGCCAAGTAACAATATTGGTATTATTGTTTTATAAAATCCAAAAACCTCTTTTTTGAAAGCTTTGGCTGTATTAATTTCAGATAAGCGTGGTAAAATATACAATGCCATTAAAGAGCTAACCATCATTAAATAGTACTTAGAAATTCTTGTCATTGCTTCCCAAAAACCGGCATCCTTATAACCTATATTTTCAATAATATACGACCGTATGGCTAAAGCCACTATTGGTAGCATAACGGCAGAGAATAATGCCATTACAGAATAAGAACTTAATCGCTTAAAATAACTAAAACTCACATATTTTACTTGTATCAGCGGTGTTAAACTGCGGCGATTTATTATACCTACTAAGGTGATTAAAAATATTAATGACTCCGCAATAACAACAGATACTAATGCACCTTCTAATTTTCTTTGAAAAATTAAAAGTAGTGTAATAGAAACTCCTAAAATTTGTCCAATAATATTAATTATGATGAGTATCTTATACTTTGAAAAGCCATTCATTATTGAAAATGAAAACATATTCAAAGAATAAAAGGGCAATACAATAGCAAAGATTTTAATGACATAGCCATAGCTATTATAATTAGGAAATATAATATTATTGATACTTTCTGCATTAAAATAGCACAAAAGCGACACTAAAATTGAAGAAACAAACCCAATATAATAAACGGTAGAAATGGTTCTACTTAGCCTAACAATATTTTCTTTGTAATCTGCTATATACTTTACTGCTCCTTTGTAAAAACCGAGTATAGCAACAGATTGAATAGAGCTAACAAAATTGCGTAAATTACCTATTAAGGCCAATCCTTCTGCTCCAATAAAAACAGCTATAGCTTTAGAAGTTAATATCCCCGCTATCATTCTAGTTAAAATTGCAGCAGTTTTTAACGAAGTAACTTTTATTAAAACATTATTATTTATATAATCTATTAATTTTTTCAATTAATACCAATTTACTTTTCTTAAATACGGTTAATTTTTTAATTGCAATTTTTTGATAAAAAACAAGAAATTAGTATTTGATTTTCTGTGCTTTTTTAGAATGAACCAAATATACAAAATCATTTAATGACATATTTGCATTACAAATAGGTTATTTAACGCTTATTTTTCTTGTTTATTGAATACAATGCTACCATTTTCATCTATATATTCATAAACCCCATAAGGTGCTCCTTGCTTTATTAATGCAAAGCTTTTATTATCTTCCAAATAATTCAAGAATGTAACATTCTCACTTAAATATGAAAATAAAACCCTAAATAAATTTACAGACGTGTTAAGTTTCTCATCGAAATGTGGAGCATCTTCTGGCCATTTAATAGCTAATGCAGAAGTAAAAACAGAATATATTAAATCTCTATCTGTTTGTTTTATTTCGGTTTCAAGACTATAATTTAATCCTATAAAACCACCATGATCTGCAACAATAACTATTAAACTATTACTATCTTTTTCTTTAATTATTTTGACAATCTCTTTTAAAGATTGGTTTGCTTTTTCTAAATCTTTTAAATAATCTTCTCGCTCTTTTTTTACTCCTTTAGACACATTTTTTTGTACCGATATGTGGCTTGGTCTCATCAATCCAATAAAATAAAAATTATTTGTAGAAGTATTTTCTAATATTGATTGCTTTAACTCACTTATAATTTCTTTTTTAATTTCAAAGCCTCTCGCTAAAAATGAAATTTCTTTAAATTTAATATTACAATAATCGTAAGATACGGTAGGTCTGTTTACCAACAAGTATGGTCTTTCTAATAATAAAAAACTTTTATAATCATTTTTTTTAAAAATCGAAACTACAGGATTATTTCCAACAATAACTTCTCTAGCATTAAACAACTCCTTACTATTTGCTTTAGTATTATTATAGTAATGATGCTTCATAGAAAACATGGAACTATTTGAGCTTAGCGTAGACACATAGTTGCTTCTATAAGCATTATAAAGCTTAAATTTTTCTTTTCTTAAAAAATTTTCGAACTCACTATTGTTGTAATTGTAATATCCCTTCTTTAACTCGGAAAAGTTAGCATAACCATCAGGTTGAATTATATATACGTTTGGTGTTTTCTTAAATACAACATTTTCTATATCATCGGGTTGCTCTTGCCATTTAGCAGAATAAGTTACTGCTTTATAAAAATCTGGAAAAAGCTGTATCAAAACAAAAAAAGCTAACATGTATTGAAATACAATTATTTTATTAATATGATTTTTAACAATTGTAGCTAAAAAAAAAGAGAGCAATAATGGTAAAACAAGTAACTTGTTTTTAAAACCATAAGTAGATAGTATTACAAAAAAGGTAAATGTTACTAAATTTAGAATAGGAATCAAATAGAAAACATATTTACTTTTCTTATCAAACTTTTTAATGAAAGTGTATGTTAAAGTAAATAATAAAACTGGAATTATAATGAAACAGATGAGAAAAAAAACCAGTTGGGCCCAAGAATTCACCAATGTAAAATTAGTATTGTAATAATACAGTAAAGGGTATAACCCTGCTGCAATCGCTGCAATAATAGGATGTTGCTTTTTACTATTTATAAATTTAATTATGTGATTCCTTAACTTAAGCATAATTCTTCCTCTTCAATAAGAATAAAACCCTCTCTGTTTCATCAATCTGTCGTTTTTCTAAAATATCAAAGAAATTAGAGTAAGCCAATTCAAAGTTTTCTATAGAATAAAAAATAAAATGATCTTTAAATTCTGCTTTGGAATTTAACAAACGTTCAACCCAAGAGTCTTTTTTCTTAGGGAATTCTATAATTAAATATTTTGAAAAAGAAGCAAAAAAATTAGCAGACATATTAAAAGGCACATTACCAGATAGGGTTATATGGTGTATTAAAGCCAATGCAAAAGTTACGTCTGGATCAAATCTTTGTATGCGTTCTATAAACGAAAAACGTTCTTTGTTATTAAACCCTATTGCTGAAGATGGACTAAGAATATCTAAAACAAAAGGGGTAATGTAATTTTCTTTATTATCCTTTACTTTTAAATAATTAAAATCTACTGCATTATTATCGATATCACATACTAAAGCTTGTTGTAGCTTGCAAGATATTTGTCTTACAAAAGCTCCATCATTACCTCCAACATCTATTATATTCTCTGGAGCTAATTTAGTTATCCAAGTATCAATAATCGTAGCTTTTAAATTAAAAGCTACATCACTATAGTTTATTTTGCTATAATAATTGCCCCATTCAGAATCTTCTTTAAACTTCAGCTTTTTTATATAATTGTATAGGCTTTTTATTATACTAAGCAGGGCTTTCTTTGATAATGAGTTCTCTTTAATTTCTCCACTATAATCTTCTTTATACTTATTTTCAAACTTTGCTAATAAATGAATATTCGTATAAAGGACAGGGCTTAATTTCGATTTAAAAGGCAACATTGATGCTAACATTTTTAATGGTATACCATCTAAAAACTCACCTATTAATTTAAGAGATTGCACACCATGATAGTGAGCCAAAACTAATGGTCCTAAAAAATGAGTTACAAACTGTTTATAGGCTCTCCATGGGTAGTTTTCAACATAAAAGTCAAATGAAAGTGTATCAATAAAAACGGCTCTTCCTTTGTAAAAGGCTACATTAAAAGCTGATGCATCTTTTAAAGAAAAACCTTTCTCTATGCTATATTTTTGTATCCTAAGTGTTAATAGTGCAGCTTCCTTGTACTGATTAAAGCTCCATTCGTAAGGATATGTAATAAAAGGTATTTGCTCTGGTTGTATAATAATCTTTGAGGAAGAACATGATAACTCCTCATGAGGGATTAACACTTTACTACTAAACAATTTTTCAAAAAAACCTGAATCTCTAAGTGCGTAATACTGTTTAAAATAAATTGGTTCTATAACTCTTTTAAAAACACCTTCGTCATCATAAATATAACCTGAAGGGTCTTTAAATGAAGATGGATGCTGCTTTTTACGAGTCACTCTTTTTTTTATTTTCTAAATCAGGGCTTTCAATATTAATATCATCAAACAGATCATTATCATTAGGCTTAGCAATTCCAAAAAATATTTTAACCTTATATAAAAGGTTTTTAGAAAACAGAAGCACCCCTGCTACTGCTGCTACTATTGCTTGCACAATCATTGCTCCTATAGTTGGGTCAAAATAAAGAAAATACATAACTAAAATTTTTGTAAATATAATAAACCCTAGTTCCGCTTTAAAAACAAATAATATAAATTAACCGAAAAAATCGCAACATTAGCTATAATTATTGGCAAACCTATTCTTAATGCAGGCATCAAAAAGCCATATATAATAAATAAAATACAGCCAGTCATATTTACTAACCGCAAGGTCTTTACGTTTTTCATGGTAAAAGATATAAGTACCATTAACGATGCCAAATACCCTACATATTCTGTTCCTGTAATTCCAAATAATTCCATAATAGTATCATAAAAAAAGAGAAATCCTATTTGAATTTCTCTTTAAAGAATTTTTACTAATTTAATAAATTAGATTGATTTATTTCTTTTACGTTCCACCTCTGTTAAATAGATTTTACGCAAACGTAAGTGGTTTGGTGTTACTTCTACATATTCATCTTTTTGGATATATTCTAAAGCTTCTTCTAAAGAAAACTTTATCGCAGGTACAATTTTAGCTTTATCATCGGCTCCTGCTGAACGTACATTACTCAGTTTCTTAGTTTTAGTAACGTTAACCGTCATATCATCACCACGAGAATTCTCACCAATAACTTGACCTTCATAAATATCCTCACCCGGGTCGATAAAAAACTTACCTCTATCTTGTAATTTATCAATAGAATAAGGAATGGCTTGCCCTTTCTCCATAGATACCAAGCTTCCATTTTGGCGTTCAGGAATACCTCCTTTTAAAGGTTGGTATTCTTTAAAACGATGAGCCATAATGGCTTCACCAGCTGTTGCCGTTAAAAGTTGATTACGCAAACCTATAATCCCCCTTGATGGCACAACAAACTCGCAAACCATTCTATCTCCTTTAGCCTCCATGCTCAACATTTCGCCTTTTCGAAGTGTTACCATTTCAATAGCTTTACCAGATACTGTTTCTGGCAAATCGATAGTCATTTCTTCAACAGGTTCACATTTTACGCCATCAATTTCTTTGATGATTACTTGAGGCTGCCCAATTTGTAATTCGTAACCCTCACGACGCATCGTTTCAATTAAAACCGATAAGTGTAAAACACCACGACCAAAAACCATAAACTTATCTGCACTATCAGTTTCTTCAACTCTTAAAGCCAAGTTTTTTTCCAGCTCTTTAGTTAAACGTTCTTTTATATGACGTGAGGTAACATATTTCCCATCTTTACCAAAAAACGGCGAATCGTTAATTGTAAACAGCATACTCATTGTTGGCTCATCAATAGCAATGGTTTTTAACCCTTCAGGAGTTTCAAAATCGGCCACGGTATCACCAATTTCAAAACCTTCTAAACCAACAATAGCACAAATATCTCCAGCTTTAACCTCTTCTACTTTTTTACGTCCCAGACCTTCAAAAGTATGCAACTCTTTAATCTTAGATTTTACTATACTTCCATCTCTTTTAACTAAAGAAATATTTTGCCCTACCTTTAGTTCGCCACGTGTTAAGCGTCCTATAGCAATCCTTCCCGTAAAAGAAGAAAAGTCTAACGATGTAATTAGCATTTGAGTACTCCCTTCTTCAATTTTAGGAGAGGGAATATGATCGATTACCATATCAAGCAGAGGTTCAATATTTTTAGTCTCATTTTGCCAATCTTCACTCATCCAATTGTTTTTAGCTGATCCATAAACCGTTGGAAAATCTAGTTGCCATTCTTCAGCACCCAGTTCAAACATTAAATCAAACACCTTTTCGTGTACCTCATCAGGTGTACAGTTTTCTTTATCGACTTTATTAATAACAACACAGGGTTTCAACCCCAAATCAATTGCTTTTTGCAATACAAAACGCGTTTGCGGCATAGGGCCTTCAAAAGCATCTACTAAAAGTAAAACACCATCTGCCATATTTAAAACACGTTCTACTTCTCCACCAAAATCGGCATGACCAGGTGTATCTATTATATTAATTTTCGTGTCTTTATAAATTACAGAAACGTTTTTAGAGGTAATGGTAATACCCCGCTCGCGTTCTAAATCATTGTTATCAAGAATCAAATCACCTGTATTTTCGTTCTCACGAAATAACTGACAGTGGTACATAATTTTATCTACCAAAGTGGTTTTACCATGATCTACGTGTGCAATAATTGCAATGTTTTTAATATTAGCCATAATTTATAGTGCCTTATTTTAAGCGTGCAAAGGTACTTATAATTAATGGATTAATAATTGATAATTCAAAATTCTGATTTTAGAGTTCTGAATTAGTATCTTTGTAGCCAAATTTTCAGAAACAAAATTTATGAAACTTCTAGATATTCCAAAGATAAAGCACACTAACTCAAACAACTTTTTTCTATTATGCGGCCCTTGTGCCATTGAAGGTGAAGATATGGCTTTTAGAATTGCAGAAAAAGTAGTTAACATAACTAATAAATTAGAAATCCCTTATGTGTTTAAGGGGAGTTTTAAAAAAGCAAACAGAAGCAGAATTGATAGTTTTACAGGAATTGGCAACGAAAAAGCTTTAGAGATCTTGGCTAAAGTTTCTGAAAAATTTAATGTTCCTACCGTTACAGATATTCATGAAACTAGCGATGCTGCTTTAGCTGCTCAATATGTAGATGTATTACAAATCCCTGCTTTTTTAGTACGCCAAACCGATTTGGTTGTAGCTGCTGCTAAAACAGGCAAAGTTGTGAACCTAAAAAAAGGACAATTTATGAGTCCTGAAGCCATGAAGCATGCTGTGCAAAAAGTAAAAGATGCTGGTAGTGATAAAGCATGGATAACCGATAGAGGCACCATGTTTGGATATCAAGACATGATTGTAGATTTTCGAGGCATTCCAACCATGCGTCAATACGCACCAACTGTTTTAGATGTAACCCACTCTTTGCAACAACCTAATCAATCGGTTGGAGTAACTGGTGGTCGTCCGGATATGATTGAAACTATAGCCAGAGCTGGTGTAGTAAACCATGTTGATGGTTTATTTATAGAAACACATTTTGATCCTGCAAATGCAAAAAGTGATGGTGCAAATATGCTACATTTAGATAATTTAGAAACTCTACTTTCAAACTTAGTAGCTATTAGAAAAACCATTCAAACGCTATAGAGCATGCCCTGTTAATTATGATGTTACATTTTCAACATTTAAATAAACCAAGCCTTTTTACTTTTGCTTAATAACGCTGATGCTTCGTGAAGCAACGCTATAAAATGGTCTTGATCTAAATCTTCCAAAGTCTTAAGCTGAATAGAACGCACTTGTTTTCGTTTATTATCGTTTTTCAAAACAGGAAATTGTTTTTCAAGAAGAACGCCCTGAACAAAAGCCACATCAACATAATCTCTCCCTTTAAGGATATTTAAATAAACCATAGGTTTTTTTCCAATATTATAAAACGGGATTTTATAACTATAGCGTTCTTCTACTTCGGGAAGTGTATTTAAAATAACACTTCTAACATAAAGCATTATGGATTGATAAGGCTCTTTTTGGTTTATAAAATATTCATCTACGGGTTTCATAAACAGTTTTAAAATTTATTATCTTTATAATATGAAGTATTTTAATATCCTTTTTTCATTATTTTTTGTCACTTCAATCTTTTGTCAAAATTACAAATTGATTGACAAAAAAGTTCTTAAATACCCTTATTTTAATGATATAAATTCACTTTCAAATAAGGTAAATACAGATTTTAAAACAGATAAAGAAAAAGTAAGAGCGTATTATACCTGGATTGTTAACAATATCAAATACGATGTTAATGGGCCTAACAATATTATTCCTACAAGCATTATTGTTTATAATAGCACCTATGAATATAATTCAATTAAAAGACAACAAAATTTAAAAATTATAAAAAAGACTTTAGAAAGCAAGAAAACTATTTGTAAAGGTTTTAGCCTACTTTTTGTTGAACTATGCAAACTTTCTAATATTAAAGCTGAAACGATTTTAGGAATATCGAAAAGTTCAGCGAACGAAATAGGGGTCCATAATAATATAAAAAATCATGCCTGGAATGCAGTAAAAATTGATGGAAGCTGGAAACTTTTAGATTTAACTTGGTCGTCAGGGGTAATAAATTCAGAAACCAATTCATGGGAGAAAAAATTTAATGAATATTACTTTTTCACACCTCCAAAGCAGTTTTTAAATTCGCATTATCCTGAGCACTATAAATGGCAGTTAGTAGAAGATAAAATTGATTTAAAAACATTTATTGAAACTCCCATATTTTATCCAAAATATTTTTCAAGCGGCATTACTCTTTCAAAAAATCAAAAAGGGCAAATTAAGATAAATGATAAGGAGGTGATTCTATCTATCAACAAAATAAAAAACTCTAACAATATTTACTACAAATTTTCAAATCAAAAGCGAACAAAGAGACTCTATGCAATAAAAACAAAAAATGGAGCTTATACTTCCACTATTACTTGTAAAAATAAAAAGGACAGTTTATTAAGTCTTTATTTAGAAACGGAGCCTATTATAACTTTTAAAGTGAAAAAATAATTGCAAGATTGGTTTTTATTTATTTACTTTGTAATTCAAAGTACTTTTATATGGAGCCAAAAGATTATTTAAAAGATATTAGCGAGATTAAAGATTTAATGAATAAATCATCTCGTTTTATTTCGCTTAGCGGATTGTCTGGTATACTAGCGGGAGTTTATGCCCTGATAGGCGCAGCAATTGCCTATTGGTTAGTTGTTGAATATAGCCAGGGCACTTTAATACTAGATGGTAAAATATTTAGATTAGTTATACTGGACTTGTTTTTAGTTGCTGCATTAAGTGTTATAACAGGAATCTTTTTAACCACTAGAAAAGCAAAAAAACACGGAGAAAAAATTTGGGATACAACCTCGCAGCGCCTAGTAATAAACTTTTTAATTCCGCTTGCTGTAGGTGGTTTATATATTTTAATCATTTTAAATCAACAAAAATATGGACAAACAGGAGCTTTAATGCTTATGTTTTATGGGCTTGCATTAATTAACGCCTCAAAGTATAGCATTGGAGATATTCGGTATTTAGGCTTTATTCAAATAATTTTAGGCTTAATCTGTGCTTGGTTTCCAGGTTATGGTTTTTGGCTTTGGGTTTTAGGCTTTGGAATAATGCATATCATTTATGGTACCTGGATGCATTTTAAATATGATGTAAAAAACAAATAGTAAATCATCTGTAGCAGTTTGTTCTTATGTTAACAAATAAACAGATTAAAAAATAAATCCGGAATTGAGCATAATAACCAACATAAATAAAGCATTCGATCATAGAATTAGATTAGGCATCATGTCTGTTTTAATGGTGAATGAATATGCCGATTTTAATATGCTCAAAGAATTACTTGGAGCCACCGATGGAAACTTAGCAAGCCATACAAAAGCTTTAGAAAGTGCTGAATATATTAAGGTTGAAAAACAATTTATCGGACGAAAACCAAATACACGCTACTCTACTACAAAACTTGGTAGAGCGGCATTTAAAAAGCATATTGAAGCGCTAGAAAAATTAATTAATAAACAATAACTATTTTTTTATCAATAAACTTTGAAATTCAAAGTACTTTAAAATAATATCATGGAGAACACAAACAAACAACAAAACAAATTTGGTCATTGGGTAAAAACATCAATTACAGCACGTATGCTTATGGTAGGGTTTTTAGTTATTATTTTACTTATACCCCTTTCATATATAAACAGTTTAATTAACGAACGTGCTTTTAGGCAAAACGATGTTGTTAACGAAATAAATGAAAAATGGGGAAACAATGTTTTGGTATATGGTCCAATTTTAAAATTACCATACAAAACGTATACTGAAACTAAAACATACAACGAAAAAACTAAAACCTATTTTAAAGAAACTCAAACGCATATTAAATACGCGTATATATTTCCTGAAAATTTAAATTCAAAAGTTTCGGTGAAGTCTAAAACATTAAAACGAGGCAATTTTGAGTCAGCTGTTTACACATCAAAAATGAATTTTTCGGGAAACTATATAAAGCCACAGCTTGCCTTAAAAGATATAAAAGATGAAGATATTGTTTGGAACAAAGCCTCTATTATTATTAAAACTTCAAACTTAAAAGGTATTAAAAATGAAATGCTTATTAATTTAAACAATTCTAAATATGCATTTGAAACTAATTTTAATAATTCTAATGACACCTATTTAAATGAATTAGAATCAGCTTTTATCAAAAAAGAAGACTTACCGTTTGATGCCTCTAAAAATTTCGATTTCACCATGACTTTCAATGGTAGCAAACAAATTGAAATTATTCCTATTGGAAAAACTACAACTATGAATATGACATCTAACTGGGCAGACCCAAGCTTTATGGGTAATTATTTGCCAAACGATGAAACAAAAGATATAAGTAAAGATGGTTTTAAAGCAGATTGGAAAGTGCTACACATAAACAGAGCTTTCTCTCAATTGCATTTAAACAAAACACCAAATCTAAATCAATTCGCATTTGGCACAAAATTTATGGTTATGGTAGACGAATACCAAAAAAGTGAACGCTCTGCTAAGTATGGTTTTCTTGTTATAGGCCTTACATTTTTAATTTTCTTTTTAATACAAACCATGAGTAAAATAGATATTCACCCATTTCAATATTTAATGATTGGTATAGCGCTTACTATGTTTTACACTTTACTAGTTTCAATATCTGAGCATAGTAACTTTTTAAAAGCTTATTTAATTGCAGGAGCTTCAGTAATTGTACTTATCACATTATATTCTAAATCTATATTAAAAGCACTTAAGTTTCCGCTATTTATTGGATTATCATTAACTGCTTTATACACTTTTATTTATGTGATAATTCAGTTAGAAAATTATGCTCTTTTAGTGGGTAGCATAGGGTTATTCTTAATCTTAGCAATCGTCATGTTTGTATCAAGAAAAATAGATTGGAACAATGGTTAATTTAATTAGTTAGTGATTGTGTGGGGCGTTTCCCCAAAGAAATTTGGGGTCGCGATTTACATTATATCTTTTTTTTTCGTGCCTTAAAAAAGGATGCCGTTTCAATCACTAACGCAAAAAAGTATTAAGTATGGATAATTTGATAAATACAAGCAAAATTATAGCGCTTTTAAGTTTTGTAATTGGTACAATATTATTTGCTCTTCAATTATATTTTAAAGAATCTGATGCATTTATATCTCCTGGGTTAATCTTTGTCATTATTGCTTTAATCATAAACTCTATTTCATTATTAGCTTTAACTTTTTCATTATTAGGCAGTACTAAACGTAAAACAGAAATACTACAAACCTGTGGCATAGTATTACTAAATATACCAATAGCAATCTTGTATTTCTATATACTAATATTAACCGAATTTCGAGTTTAAAAACAAATTATGACTCTTCAACTCAACAAAACATATTTATCAATAACCGCATTTCTTTTTATAACAGAAGGACTTATAGCTACCTATTTTAAGTATGGGTTTATTCGGTATACTTTTGGAGACTACCTAGTAGTTATACTACTTTACTGCTTCTTTAAAAGTTTTATAAATATTGGTTCTTTTAAACTGGCCATTTTAGTTTTAGTATTTGCTTTTTCTATTGAGTTTTTAAAATTAATAAACATTTTAGAATTACTTAATCTACAAAACAATCATTTAGCTAAACTTATATTGGGTAGCACATTCCTTATCTCAGATTTAGTGGCTTACACTCTTGGTATTATAACTGTTTTAATAGTTGAATATAAATTACAAAACCATGGATAACATAAAAAAACTTTTCATAAATAGGTTTAAAACCTTTACACTACTTAGTATTTCAATGATTTTCTGCATTGTTTTACTTATGATTAGAATGAAACTTACACATTCCTTTTTCTACTTGTTTTTAGTTTGGAATTTGTTTTTAGCAGTCATTCCCTTTGTCATAACCACATATTTAGTAAGTCTCCCCAAGCTTAATAAATTTGTATTAGCATTTTGGTTTGGGGGATGGTTGCTTTTTTTACCAAATGCCCCATACATTGTTACAGATTTAATTCATTTAAAACTAAGTAATACACAATTCGTTTGGTTAGATGTTATTGTTGTTACTTCCTTTGCATTAAATGGGCTTATACTATTTTACTTATCCTTCTTAGATATGATAAACCTTTTAAATCAACATTTAAAAAAACAGTACGTTTCCCTTTTTATTCCTATACTACTATTCCTAACTGCTTTCGGAGTTTATCTGGGTAGGTTTCTACGTTACAATTCATGGGAAATCATTCAAAATCCATTAGAATTATTTAATGATATTTTTCGGATAGCTATTTATCCTTCTCAGCACATCAAGGCTTGGATGTTTACTATACTGTTTGGGGCGTTTCTAAATGTTGGATATTGGGGAGTTAAATCTTTCACCATAAATCACAAATTAAGGGAATCATGAAGGTAAAGATGATACTACCAGCTTTAGCAGAAGCCGAAAGCCCGTTTTGGAGACCAATAAAATATTCTTTATTTCCTCCTCTGGGGCTAGCTACGTTAGCATCATTTTTATCACCTGACGATGAAATTGATTTACAAGACCAACATGTAGAGCAATTAAATCTTGATGACGAACCAGATTTAGTTCTTATTCAAGTATATATTACCAATGCATACCGGTCATACAAAATAGCTGATAGCTATAGAGCAAAAGGTGTTTATGTAATACTAGGTGGGCTACATGTAACCTCTTTACCCAATGAAGCCACTAAACATGCTGATTCTATATTTTTAGGCCCAGGAGAAGATACATTTCCACAATTTTTAAAAGATTTCAAAAATAAATGCCCAAAAAAAGTTTACAGTTCTTCCATTAGAACTTTAAGTGCTTTGCCCCCTATAAGGCGAGATCTTATTAAACGTCATAAGTATTTAGTCCCTAATTCCATTGTTGTGACTAGAGGCTGTCCCCATCATTGTAGTTTTTGTTATAAAGATGCCTTTTTTGAAGGCGGAAAATCATTTTACACCCAATTAGTTGATGATGCTCTTGCCGAAATTGATAGATTACCTGGTAGGCATTTATACTTTTTAGATGACCACCTTTTAGGTAATGCCAAATTTGCCGCTGAACTTTTTGAAGGGATGAAAGGAATGAACCGGGTTTTTCAAGCTGCATCAACAGTAGACGCTATTTTAAGGGGAAGCTTAATAGAAAAAGCAGCTGAAGCTGGGCTTAGAAGTATATTTGTAGGATTTGAAACTTTTTCACCTTTAAACCTTAAACAAAGTAATAAAAAGCAAAATCTCAAGAAAGATTACCAAGCGGCTGTAAAGCGATTACATTCACTAGGAATTATGATTAACGGGAGTTTTGTATTTGGCTTAGATGAAGACGATAAGGATGTTTTTAAACGCACTGTAGACTGGGGTGTAAAGAATGCAATTACAACTTCAACTTATCATGTATTGACACCTTACCCGGGTACAAAGCTTTTTAAAGATATGGAAAATCAAAATCGTATCATCACCAAAAACTGGGGTTTATATGATACAAGACATGTTGTTTATAAGACTACCAACTTATCAGCTTCAGAATTAGAACAAGGTTATAATTGGGCCTATAATGAGTTTTACAAATGGACTAACATTTTTGAGGCAAGCTTTAATCATAAATCACATAAACATAAATTAAAGCACTTACTTTATTCTGGTGGATGGAAAAAATTCGAACCGATCTGGAATTTCATTATAAAAACAAAAAACCTTAATAGTATGCTTCCTTTATTGGAGTCTATTTTGTCAAAAGTAAAAGATAATAAATCAAAAGAAGTTATTCATTACACTAAACTTTCGAATAACATAGATATAATATAACCATACATCGAATAGCTATATATTATTTGCTGCTGAATAAAGAAAATTCCTATTTTAATACCAAAATTTAGAATATACATCATGGCAGAAGTTCTTTATCCACAAAGCCCAAAAACGTTACCAAAAAAACTTACCACATTACCCTCATCTTATCAGCTTAGAGCATCGTTAGCAATTTTAGCAATTTTATTGTTTTTTGCTTTATATGCTGGTCTAGTAGTAGGCCTTGGTTATTTAGTATACTATGCATTTACATATGAAGTAGAGCATATTAATAAACTAACTATTTTAATGAAAATTGGTAGCATTGCAGGATCAGTGATGCTATTTATTTTTACACTTAAGTTTATTTTTAAATTAAAAAATAATAAGCCAAATAACAGAATTAAACTACTGAAAAATGACTACCCGCAACTTTGGTCTTTCGTAGATAAAATATGCCAAGAAACTGGAGCTCCAAAACCTAAAGCTATTTATGCAGATCCAGATGTTAATGCCTACGTGTCTTACACAAATATGTGGTTAAGCCTGTTTTTGCCAGTAAAAAAAGAATTAACTATTGGCTTAGGGTTAGTTAGCTGTTTAAACATATCAGAATTTAAAGCCGTAATAAGTCATGAGTTTGGTCATTTTGCTCAAAGGAGTATGAAAATAGGAAGTTATATTATTTCAGCTAATACTATAATACATGATATGATTTTCTCAAGAGATAAATGGGACGATTTACTTGACCAATGGCGTGCTTCTGATTTAAGATTGTCTTTTGCTGCTTGGATAATAACACCTATTATTTGGTTGATTCGTCAAGTATTAAACTTATTCTATCAGTTTTTAAATATAATGTACTCTTCGCTTTCAAGAGAAATGGAATTTAATGCAGATAAAGTTGCTATAAGTACTTCCGGAAGTGATGCTATTATTTCTGGCTTATGGAAGTTAGACCCAGGCTACACCAAATGGAATACCACAGTAAACCATGCTTACATGGCTTCTCAAAAAAACAATTCGTAAAAAATTTATACACACACAATAATTTATCTATTAAACGAGATGAGCACACTATTTCTGAATTGCTAGACAACCTACCAAAAGATTCTAGAGGAGGAAAAACTTTTTTTACTAGTTCTGAACATTCAAAGGTAGGAATGTATGCGAGTCATCCGCCTAATGATAAAAGACAAGATAATGCAAAAGTGCCTTATGTTGCTTGTAAAATAGACGAACGTTCTCCTTGGTTATTATTTTCAAAAAGGGAAGAGCTTCAAGAACAAATGACAGCTTTAGTTTACGAGCAATATCTTTCAAAAAAAACCAGAACGTTTTATCTCTGAAGCTGATTTTGAAAATTTTATTTTTTCAGAAAATCAAGGGAAAGAATTATTTGAAGAATATGACAACACATTTGAGAATAGATTTCTAAATATCCCCGATGAAAAAGACCTTGAAGAAAAATCTAATAGCATTAAAGTTAGTAAAGCTTCTTTAGAGTCAATTAAAACCAGTTTAAAAAGTTTAATGAAACCAGTAAAGGAAATTGAAGATTTAATGCTTAAAGCAAGTCATATTTCTGAAGGTACAACTAAAGAGAATTCATTTGCCTTTAGAGGACAAACATTTAAAAAGAAAAATCTTCAAGAAGGCTATACGCTACTTTTTAATGAGAGAGAAGCTTTATTCAATGATAGCTTTAAAGAATGGGACACATCGTTTTGTAGTTTTTACTATGCTCTTGCAAAAAAAGAGAATAAA
The DNA here is from genome assembly GCA_965224845.1 of Wocania sp. Classification (GTDB taxonomy): domain Bacteria; phylum Bacteroidota; class Bacteroidia; order Flavobacteriales; family Flavobacteriaceae; genus Wocania_A. The sequence goes on along the minus strand of CBDDAJ010000022.1, from coordinate 138,254 downwards.
GATACTGAACTTAAAAAACTCTACGAACAACACGCAGAATTATCAAAAATATATAAAGCATCTGTTGCTGCAAAAAACACTATTATTAACGAGCTTAATGTATTACAATCCAAAGAGGTAACACAGGGGCAAGTAAATACTTTTGGTCATAAGGCCAATGATTATGTTTTCGCTCTTAATGATGAATTACTCAAGCTTGATGAATCTAACTTTGTCCCACTTCCTAACATTGATACCATTGAAGAGTTAAAAGAATCTATAATAGAGGGTGGAGAATTTAAAAAGAGAAACAGGGCCTATTTTTGAAAATGGTGGATTCAACAGATTATTGACAAATTTAGAAACGGCAATACAGCATTGTCAAAGAATTGATCAAAAAAGTATAGGAGTTATTTTATCAAAACATTCAGAATTAGAAAAAACTATCTAAACCAAAAAATTTACTCCTCCCCGTTTACAAAACCCTGAAGATAACTAAAGCGGGATGTTAATTCTCCATTATTTGTGGTTACTTGTGCACGTTCTAAAACACCATCGGCATCATTATTAAAAAACGCAGGGATAACATGTTCTAAAAACATATCGCCAAAACCTTCACTAGCATCCTTAGGGAGTTCGCATGGTAAGTTATCAACTGCCATAACGGTTATTGCATTTTTAGCATCAAAATCAACTTCACTTTCTGTTTGCGGGTCATAACCATAAAAAGGCTCTGCAATGGTTGATGCACGTAAAGTTGAAGCTACAGGACCGTCGATATCACAAGAAACATCGGCCACTAAATTGATATTAAAATCTGGATGTTTCGCATCTGCTCTGGTAAACAAATACGGGGCATTATTACCATAAAAATGGCCTGCTATAAAAAAATCGGTTTCTTTAGCATAAGGCATAAAGTTACTTTCGTAACCTGTTGGATCTTTATAAAACTCCCATTTGTTGCCTACTTTTCCATCTTTGCGCTTACTATATTCCATAACATCTACCAAACAATATACCGGTTCGGTAAATTTTGAGGTTAAATACAAGGCATCGCTTACTTGCTTTATTTTTAAATGATCTAGAATTTCTTTAGCGCCTTTTGCTACTTTTCCTGTTCCTGATAATAAAATTTTAATGTTAGGTAAAGTTATTTTGTCCAACTCCTGTTTAACCTCATCTAAATCGGCTAGGGTTTCTACTTTTGGCAAACTGAACAAATTATCTCTTAAACCCCATGCTCTAAATCCATTATAGGCTCCTACCAAACCTGCATAGCGTCCAAAACCAATTAATCTAAACCCTTTTTCATTTACTATAGTTTCATGGTCGTACAACTCAATATTTTTATCAAGAATGGCTTGAAGCAATTTACGGTTATAGGGTTGTTTTTTTATGGTATGTGAAAAGAAAAAATACTTTTTATTTGGCATTAGGTTTTCAATAGGCACTTCTTTTACACCAATTAAAACATCACAATCGCTTACATCATCGGTAACTTCAAACCCTTTGCTTTTGTATTGCTCATCAGAAAAAACACGAATATCAGACGTTTCTACCTTAAATGTGCCTTGGGGGAATTTAGTCTTGGTTTCTGCAAATTTTTCAGGGGAGAATACTACACGTCTGTCTGGTGGGTTTTTACGTTCTTTAATAATAGCAAACTTCATATATATAAATTGGTATAAATTTTGTACGAAAATAAGAGTTAATGCAAGTGTATACAAACTTTTTTGATAACTTTGCATCCCGCGTTAAGGATTGAAGCGGCATCCTTTTATTTTTGGTCACAGAGCGTAGCCGAAGTGATAAAAATAAAAGATATAGCGGAAAGCCTGACGCACTTTTGCCATTAAAAGGCGAAAGTGAGTAACGCCAAAATAATATTGGTATTTAGATTTGCCAAGAAAGGCCCTTCGAGTTCGCTTAGGGTATCATTCGATTACGCAAATCAGAGATTTACTATCTCATTATGGGGTCGACTGGTTTTGACAGCGAGATTAATGAAACGGTAAGCACGTCGTGTAATGGCATTGAAACACGTTAAAGGCTAGACCAAATTTTAAACGGCGAGAATAACTACGCTTTAGCTGCATAATCTGAATTATAGTAAGATTGGCCTAGGTACACCAGGTGTACAAGCTTTATGTCTCCGGAAAGCCTTGGTTAACGGCGTTCCATTTTGAGGCATCGTAAATGTTAACATAGATTGGGTAGTGCTTTGATACCTTTTTGAAACTAAAGAAGCTAAGTTATAAGTAGGTTGTCTTTAACCAGCTTATAATCGAAAAACCAAGAAAAGAATAAGCGTGTAGAAAGCTCTTTGGTTACTTGTTTGGACGAGAGTTCGATTCTCTCCGACTCCACAATAAACCCCTTGTAACACTAAATGTTACAAGGGGTTTATATTTTTTTTACCAGGTTTTATTATAAAATTCTGAAAGTAATCAAAAATTATGGAATGATTCTTTTTTATTTTTCCAACAGTACTAACTCATAATCAGTATTTAAAATGACCTGACCCTTTTTTACTGTTATAGTTTTACCACTGTAAGCATCATGTAACGTTTCTCCGTCTTTAAATACTTTAGAAACATCTAGGGTTTTTACGCCTTTAGCTAAACCTAAACCAATAACAACCTTATCATTAAAACCGTCTTTTAAAAAACTTCTGCTAAACAAATATGGATTTTTGGAAATCATTTGATGATTTCCTGCTCCCACAGCGGGGTGATCTGCTCTAAACCGCCCTAACTTTTGCCAATGTTTTATAATGCTTTTGGTTAGTGTATCGTTAGTAATAGCATTCCAATTCATACCAGAGCGTAAAGTGGCATCACCTTTTGTATCTTCTATAATTAATGATCGTGCAGATTCATCGCCATAATATATTTGAGAAGTACCTGGTGCAAGTAATAATTTTGTTGCTGTTTCATAGGGTTTTTCACGGTTAGCATCAAACGGTTGCCCATCATCATGCGATGATAAATAGTTTAAAGTACCATAGCCTTTTAAATCATTATTCAAATATTTTGAATAATTAGCAAACAGGCTTTCGTAATCTTGCTGTGCGGCATGCCATTTAAATTGAAAATTAATAAGACTTTGAAAAGCCTTATCAAAATAATTTACTTTTTTGTCTCCAAAATCAAAATACTTCCCTGTGCTTATACCATAATTATAAACTTCGCCTACTAAATAGAAATTATTACCATCTAAAACTTTCTCTGGGTTATTTTTTTTGTATTCGGCGAAAGCATAATCGCATTCTTTTTTAAATTCCTGCCATACGTAGGCTTCAGTATGCTTTACAGTATCTACACGATAGCCATCTATTCCAAATTCAGTTATATAATCTGTTAACCATTTAATAATATAAAACCGGGGTGCTCTTGGATAGCCTGTTCTTTTAAAAAATGCATTAAGTTCTGCTATTTCTTGCTTATAGCGCCCTTGCATTTTCCATTTTTCAACCAATTGCGGGGGTAATTCAACTGCATGGTTACTCTCTGTCTTTATATCTGGCAGATTTTCAACTAAGGTACAAGCCGTTGTATTTTCATAGTTATTGTATTCACATTTTGGTTCCGTTCTTACCCAATCAGATGGCCATACCGGGTCTTTTTCTGTAACCGGTCCCGTATGATTTATAACAGCATCAAGTAATATTCTAATTCCATGCTTGTGCGCAACTTCTACAAGTTGCTTTAAATCATTTTTAGTTCCAAAATTAGGATCAATTGCAGTCCAATCGCTTGCCCAATAGCCATGAAATCCATAAGTTACTCCTGTTCCTTCGTCTGTTCCGCCGTGTATTTGTTCAACAATTGGCGTCATCCAAATAGCATTGATTCCTAAATTGGTAAAATATCCAGCTTTAATTTTTTGCGTTATCCCTTTTATATCTCCTCCTTCAAAACCGCGAAGTTTAGCTGTTTCCCGGGTTCTGTTAAAATTAATATCGTTAGATGTATCTCCATTATAAAACCTATCTGTTAGCAAAAAATAAATATTTGCTGCTTCCCAAACAAAAGGTACTTTTTGTTTTTCTACAGTTAACTCCTGCTGGTTTTTTTTTCCACACCCAACAAATATTAAGCCTAATAAAATTCCAATTGCTAATTGTTTCATGCTACTCTAATTTTAAGATAAAGGATTCTAAAGGATTTATTTTAACTCTAATTTCTCCTCTGCCATTTTCAATAATTAAATCTGTTGAAAATTGCTTGTATAGTTGATCTACAATTTTATACTGCCCAGCTTTTAATTTCCACGTCTTTATTATTTCATGCGGAACTTTTAAATTGAATTCATAACCATGCTTCGCATCAAAATTTGAAATGATAATGAGTTTTTCCGTGGTACTCCAACGTACAAAAGCTAGCATCTTATCATTATAATTACTGGTATGCTCTCGATTATATAAGTGAATATCCTGATATGCATCTGCAAGTGCGGTGCTTTTAATGGTGAAATTTAGTAATCGCTTGTAAAAATCTCTCAAGGCTTTCTCTTCATCATTTAATTGTCCGCCATCAAATTGCTTATTATTCATCCAGCGCTGGTGTGCCGGAACCCCCACATAATCGAAAATAGAAGTCCGTGTTGGATCCCCAAAACCTGTTTCTTCTGAACCATCTTCTCCTACTTCTTGAGCAAAATACACCATCGTTGGTGATGTACTTAGTGTTGCCGAAACTACCATAGCTGGTTTTCCTTTTTTAGCATCTCCTGCAAAACCCGGACTAGCTATCCGTTGTTCATCATGGTTTTCTAAAAAATGAAGCATTTGGTGTTCAATATCTTTTAAATCTTCTTGAATGGAAGGGATATGATCAGTCTTTCCATGCCCTTGCATAATATGCTTAATCGTATCATACAATTGAACTTTATCGTACAAATAATCCATTTTCCCTTTTTTAATATAATCTCTATATAAACCGGGGTTATAAACTTCGGCTAATAAAAAGGTATTGGGATTTTTCATTTTAATTGACGAATTCATAAAACTCCAAAACTCTACAGGCACCATTTCTGCCATATCATATCTAAAGCCATCTACCCCCATTTCTATCCAATACAGTGCAATGTCTTTAAATTTTGTCCATGAATCCGGAACTGTTTTTCCTTTCCAAAATTCAAAGTGCTTTTTATAGCTTTCATTTTCAAATCCATTGGGGAGCGTATCAAAATCTTTTTTTCCATCTGGGCTAACTCCATAATTGATTTTTACAGTTTCATACCAATCTCCCATATTAGGTTGCGATAATCGCGACCCGTTACCTGTCCACTTTGCAGGAACCTCTTCAAACTTCCCATCTGCCAGAGGGTGTTTTTCTCCTCCTAAGGGCAAGTAACCCTGCTCCCAAACCGGAACTTCAAAAGTCTCGTTTGGGTTATAATAAAAATTATTATTAACGTGATAAGCCAATGATTTATCGTCGTTAGCGCCAAAATCTTCAATACCATTTGGATTGGTTAACCCATGATAATTTCTGGCAATATGGTTAGGAACTATATCAATTATTACTTTCAAGCCGACTTTATGAGAGCGTTCTATAAGTGCTTTAAACTCTTCTAGTCTATTCTCTGGGTTTTCAGCCAAATCTGGATTAACATTGTAATAGTCTTTTACGGCGTAAGGGGAACCGGCTCTCCCTTTTACAACGTCCGGATCGTCATTAGAGATTCCATACTCAGTATAATCTGTAATCAAATCATGATGTGGTACTCCAGTATACCAAATGTGCGTGACTCCTAATTCCTTAATTTCTTTTAAAGCGTTAGGCGTAAAATCATTAAACTTGCCAACTCCGTTTTCTTCAATGGTCCCCCATGGTTTATTAGTTGTATTAACATTTCCAAATAAACGTGTAAATACCTGATACACCACTTTTTTGCTCTTCAATTCTTTTTTGTTTGATCGGGGTTCAAGAACTAAATTCGTTTCTTTTTTACATCCGAGGGCTATCAAAAAAATGAGAGTTATTATATAAAGATATTGCTTATTCATAACGCTATTTTTTAAATTTAATTTTGAGGTGTTTTACTTTTGAGGTGCTCCAAGTTACTGGAATTGTTAAGGTGTTTGTTTTAGCATCCCATATTCCCTTTACCTTTTTGCCATCATTTTTTATTCGCCTGGGTTGCTTTTTAATATTATGAATAATCAAGTCTATTTGCTTAGATTTTGATTGAAAACCGGAACCTACCTCTGCTTCGAAATCAACCTCCAGCCAGTGTCTTTTATGTTTTGATTCTAACTCTAAAATTTCATACTGTCCTTTTTCATAAGCATTAGCTGTTTTACCATCATCATTATAAAGTTTTCGCACACTTTCCTTTACAGAATTATGATGATAATAATGAAGTTCTAACGTGTTCGCATTATAACCTTCTGTACTTTGCATAGGTTTTGCCATAGGGATAAAAGCTCCAGCCCGGATATAGGTTGGAATGGAATTTTCGCTTAAATCAATAGTTTCTACTTGCCCACCATTAATAATTTCATCGGTATAAAAATCAAACCAAACATAATTCTTAGTGAAATATATCTCCTGATTTTTTTTACCCGCTTCTAAAACTGGTGATACCAAAATATCATGTCCCCATAAATAACTTTTTGAATAATTAAATAGTTTTTGATTGTTGGGTTCTTCAAAAAATAAAGGTCGCATTAAAGGGTTTCCAAACTGATTATTTTCGTAAACCAAATGATAATTATAAGGCAGTAATTTATACCGTAATTCTATAGCTTCTTTAGCCAATGTTTTAGCTTTTATACTTCTAAAAATGGGCTCACTTGGTACTTCTTCCTGGGCATGAGGTCGAAACACAGGTTGAAAAACACCATATTGCAGCCATCGTACATATAACTCATCATCTAAGTTAGCACCAGCAAATCCACCTAAATCTGAGTGCATATAGGCTAAGCCCTGCATTCCCATTTGCAATGCTATCTCTGGTTGACTTTGTAAACCTCCCCACGTTCTATTTACATCTCCAGACCAGGGAATAAGGCCATAACGTTGCGATCCTGAATATCCGGCACGCATTAAAATAAAAGGCCTTGTATCTGGAAAATCTCTTTTATAACCTTCGTGTATTAATCGTGCCCAATCATGACCGTAAATGTTGTGAACTTCATCGGCAGTTCCATTGGCATGAATGAGATCTGATGGGTGTACTTCCGGCTCACCTAAATCACCCCAAACTCCGGCGACTCCTTTATTTGCTAAACCTTTATAAATATTCCAAAACCACTGTTCTGCTTTTGGTTTATAAATGTCTATTAAACCCGTATTTCCAAAATAAAAATCATACTTATAGGGGTTTCCAACAGCATCTTTTGCTAAAACATCTTCTTTTACCGCTTCATCCCATCGTTTTGAAGTTGATAAAACAAATGGCTCTGTAATCGTTATCGTTTTAACCCCTTTACTTTTTAAACGAGACACCATGCCTTCAAAATCCGGGAACGAATCGCGATAAACCTCTAAGTTCCCCATGGTTCCTGTTATTTCTTTACCAAACCAATACAGATCTAAAATAATGGCATCTACAGGTATTTCTTCCTTTTTAAACGCTTCAATTGTCGACTCTACTTCCTGTTGTGAGTGATAACCAAATCTGCTTGAAAAATTACCTAAAGCCCATCGTGGAGGCATAGGTTGCTTACCTGTTAAATTTGTATAATTATCGACAATATCAAACCAAGAATCACCAGCAATAATTTGATAGGTTTTTCTACCAGAAATGGTTTCGTAAGTTAAGGTGTTATCCTTTTTACTGTCTAAATCTAAAAACCCAATTGGTGCATTGTCAAAATGTATCATATATTTATTTGATGACATTACAATAGGAAGTGTAAAATTCATTAATTCACTTCGCGTTTCGTAACCATAATGTGCTTTATTATAAAGCTGTAATCGGTTACCACGACGATTCATTCCTAAAGCACGAGCACCTCCACCGTATAAAACCTCATCCTTTTTTAAATTGAATTGAATGGTTTCTAAACTATCTTTTTTTATGTAACCTCCTTTTTCTGAAATAATTGATTTTCCTTTATATGAATAAGATATTTGAAAAGGTTTTTTTTGAATGTTAACTTGAATTCCACCTGTCTTCAATTCAATTATGTCAAAGCTTTCTTTAATCTCTTTAAAACCAAAGTCAGGTTTTTGTATAACTGCATGAGATATTGTATCATAAGAACTTTTATCAGAAATAGGTCTAAAAATTGTCTCAACTATGTTTGGGCTATATGCCCTAAATATATAAACGCCATCGTTAACAATTACTCCAAATAAATCTTTTTTCGATTCAGTATTGATGAATTTACGATCTGTATTTTGTGCAAAAGACAAAACCGATAGTAATAGAAAAAATAAGAATAATTTTAAATGTTTCATTCTACACGCTATTGATTAATGAACAACCACTGAATGGCTTGTTTAAATTCGGGTTTCCAAAATGATTCACTGTGAATACCATTAGGCACTATTTTTTTATGAATATTTTTAAATCCACCTGACTCCATCAGTTTAAACATTTTATCTACATTATCCATCATATCTTTGCCTTCATTTCCCCCAATTAAATAATAGAATTTAGAATTATTTGGGTGTTCTTTTGTAAACTTAAAACCATCTTCAGCATACCAAAATGATGGTGAAAACACACCGGATTTCCCAAATATATCTGGCCTCTTAACTGTAGCATAATGTGCAAACAACCCACCTAAAGAGGAACCAAAAACCCCCGTGTTATTACGATCTGGCTTGGTTCTGTAGGTCTTATCAATTTCAGGTTTTAGATTATTTACCAAAAAATCCAAATACAATTCTCCCTCTCCCTTACCATATTTTTCATGGTTCCAAGCCGAATATTCATTTAAACGTTTATTGCCCCCATGGTCTATAGCCACAACAATGAGTTCAAAACCCGTTTCATTATACATGGTATTTAATGTTTCGTCAACTTCCCACTCGCCGGTATAAGAGGTTTTAACATCAAAAACATTTTGTCCATCCTGAAAGTATAAAACGGGGTAATGCTTATCAGACGTTTTATAATGAGGCGGTAAATACACACTTACTTTGCGCTTTCGATGGAGTTGTGGGATTTCAAAATCTTCGGCAAACACATGTACATTTTTAGATGCTGTTGATCTTTGATTATTTTCAACTACATTAAACCAGTTTGCAATATTTATTTCAACTATCTCATCCCGGTCTGTAAAAGTATAAGTTCTGTTTTCAATAGGATTTCCGTTTTCTAAACATTCAACAGTTTCCCAATTTCCTTGTGTAAACTTAAAATTAATAGTCTCTCTGTATTTAGGAATGCTAATACTGTATTTATTATTTTTCCTTTTTAATTTGAATTGTTCTCTACCACCAGACCAGCCTTCAAAATCTCCAGAAATATAAATCTCGTTATTATGATTATGGGCATTGGGTACTTGGTTAATAACAAACGTAACTACCTCATTACCCAACAGCTTATTATCGTCCTGCTTTTTCTTATCTAAACAAGATATGATTGTAATACCTATTATTAAGAGAAGGCTGTGTTTTTTCATTGTAACGTTTATAATGATAAATTTTTAAGGTATTAGAAAACAGTTTTTAGTTGACGTTCTTTTTAGTTGTTAAAACAGTACTTCCTCTTTCTTTTAAAATTAGTTTATTGTTCCATTTAAACACCTCTCCTGTTATAATATCATGTAATAGTTTTCCTTTTAAACCCATTTCTTCAAATCGTTTTAAATTTAATTCTACCTCGTTTTTATTTTTATTTAAAATGTGAACAACCGTTTCATCTTCCATTACTCTAAATAAAATATAAACCTCATTTTCCGGAGCAAAATGAATTGTTTTTCCATTATGAATAGCTTTACTGTTTTTACGGTAATTGAGTAGTTTTTTTAAATACTTCTGCATATCTTTTTGAGCAGCGGTTAAGCCTTCTCCCGTAAAAGCATTTACAGTATCTCCCTGCCAACCTCCAGGGAAATCTGTACGGATTAAACCATGATCTCCAGGCTTATCAAAATCGTCCATTAAAATTTCTGTTCCGTAATATAGTTGCGGAATTCTTGGCAAAGTCAATACATAACTTAGAGCCATTTTAGTATTTATAACATCGCCCTTTAATTGAGTAAAAATGCGACTCATATCATGATTATCCGGGAAAATCATAATGTCTTTTGGGCTGGCATAATGAAAATCGTTTGCTAAACCTTCGTATATTTTCACTAAGCCTTTATTCCATGATTCTTCATCATTTAAAGCATTCACTATATTTGCTTGCATAGCAAAATCCATTGTAGACTTTAAATTAGAATCGTAACCGTCTTTATTATTTGCGCCTTCTTGCCAATAGCCAATTAGTAATGGGTTATAGCTCCATTCTTCGCCTACAATACTAAAATTAGGATATTCGTTCATTATGGTTCCTGCCCAATCGCTCATAAAATCTTTATCGGGGTATGGATAAGTATCTTGTCGAATACCTGCTAAACCTATAGTTTCAACCCACCAAATGCTATTTTGAATAATATATTTAGCCATAAATGGATTGCGTTGATTTAAGTCTGGCATTTGGTGTGTAAACCAACCATCTCTATTACCATCAATATCTGCTTTAGCTGCATAAATATCTTGATTGCTTGTACGTCTGTGGTTAGAATAGGTGGCCAAATCCCATTTCCATTTATCTTTGTTTTTTTCGTAATCTTCTTGATGATTTACCCAATCTTTAAACGGCAAATCTTTCATCCACCAATGTTCTACTCCACAATGATTGGCGACTTGATCCATTACTAGTTTAATGTTTTTCGCTTTTGCCTTATCGGCTAGTTCTCTGTACTCTGATAATGTTCCAAAACGTGGGTCTATTTCATAAAAATCGGTCATGGCATAGCCATGATATGATGACCTGGGCATGTTGTTAGTTAATAACGGACAAGACCAAATGGCTGTAAACCCCATATCTTGAATATAATCCAGATGATTGATAATTCCTTTGATATCGCCACCATGTCTTGCATAGTCATCATTTCTATTAATCGTTGCTTCCTTTAACAGACTAACTTTTTGTCCTAATTCATTAATACCCGTTTTTTTTAAAAAAATATCATTTGAAGGATCTCCGTTTGCAAATCGATCTGGCGTAATTAAGTATAACACATCTGAACTATCAAAACCTATGTAATCTTTAGCTTGTTTTTCTCTAGATTTAATTTCGTAGGTGTGTACTAACTCCTCATGATTTTCAATTTTAAAAGCAATATTGAATTTACCTGCTTTTGCAGTTTTATCGATATTTAAATCGATGAATAAATAATTAGGGCTATCGGCCCTATACACTTTTTTAATTGAAACCCCTTTGTATGAAATTTCAGGTTTTGCTTTTGAAATATTAGGATGATGAACCAGCAATTGTAATTCGGAATTTTTAAAACCCACCCACCAGTTTGGTGGCTCAACACGCTCAATGTCATTTCGTTCAACTAATGATGAACGAGTCTCCACTTTATCTGAAGTTACGTCGTTTTGTTTTTTACACGATATGCTAAAAACAAATAGGAATAAAAAACAAATTTTGATTGATTTTTGCATACTGATGGTTTTTAAATAATTAATCTAAACTGTTACCAAATTATTAGGTTCAATGGTTACCAATTCATTGTTAACCAAAATTTGTAAAGCAGTTTCATTCTCTAATTCAAAATTAGTTTCATTCTGGCACACATTTACTTTTATAATGGCCCCTCTAAAATTCACTTTAAAGGAATACGCATCCCATTGTTTAGGAATTTTTGGAGTAAAGGATAAGACGTTATCTTTTACTCGCATCCCGCCAAATCCTTCAACTATACTCATCCATGTTCCAGCCATTGATGTTATATGTAAGCCTTCATGCACCTCATGGTTATAATCGTCTAAATCTAAACGAGATGTCCGTAAATAAAACGCATAAGCTTGTTCCATTCTGCCCAGTTTTGCAGCCTGAATACTATGAACACATGGAGACAACGAGCTTTCATGTACTGTAAAAGGTTCGTAAAAATCGAAATGCTTTTCTAACTCATCCATAGAAAACTCATCTTCAAAAAAATAGAACCCTTGCAAAACATCGGCTTGTTTTATGTAAGGTGATCGCAATATTTTATCCCAGGACCATTTTTGATTAATTGGTCTTTGCGATTTATCTAGATTCGATACAGAAATTAATTCTTTATCTAAAAAACCGTCTTGCTGAAGATATACTTGATACTTTTCTGAATAAGGAAAGTACATATTATCCGCAACCGCTTTCCAAAGTGCCATTTCTGTTTTAGAAAGTTTAACTTTTTTTGCAATCCTTAAAAAGTCTGACTGATATTCTGCATCTACTTTTTCTATGGTTTCCAGCGTGTAGTTAATACACCATTGTGCCAAATAATTAGTATACCAGTTATTATTTACATTGTTCTCATATTCATTGGGCCCTGTAACTCCAAGAATAACATATTTATTTTTGTCTTTAGAAAAATTTGCGCGTTGATGCCAAAAACGTGCAATTCCTATGAGCACCTCCAAACCTTTTTCGGGTATATAACTATAGTCTCCCGTATAACGATGGTAATTAAAGATAGCAAAAGCAATAGCCCCGTTACGATGAATTTCTTCAAATGTAATTTCCCATTCGTTATGGCATTCTTCCCCATTCATGGTAACCATGGGGTATAAGGCAGCTCCGTTATCCAATCCAATAGTTTTTGCATTATCAATAGCTTTTTCTAAATGATTATAACGATATTCCAGCAAACTTTTGGCCACTTGCTGATCTTTTGTAGCCATGTAAAAAGGAATACAATAAGCCTCGGTATCCCAATAGGTACTACCTCCGTATTTTTCGCCTGTAAACCCTTTTGGGCCAATATTTAATCTGGAATCTTTTCCTAAATAGGTTTGATTTAACTGAAAAATATTAAAACGAATACCTTGCTGCGCTTTTACATCTCCGGTAATATTAATGTCTGCTCGTTCCCAAATATTTGCCCAGGCTTCTTTTTGCTTTAGTAGTAAACCTTCAAATCCTACTTTCTTAGCTTTTTCTAAAATTTGTTTTGATACAGAAACTAATTCGCTTTTACCATAATTTCTGTCGGTAACATAACCTCCAAATTTTTGAATCGTATACGTTTCGCCTTTCTTAACTTGATGGCTATAATTAAAAAAGACTTGACTGGAATCGGTTTTTACATCTGGTTCAATTGAAATGTCTTTATTATTTATAAAAGTTTTAGATTCCATAAACGTACAGGTATAAAAATCTGTTTTCATGGTTTTTGCCTCAATGAATGCCTGGTGGTTTTCATTATTAATACTTAAAACATTCCAAAATTTATCGTCCCAATTGGTGTCTTCGTTAGTAATGCTGGCATCTAAATAAGGTTCAAACTGAATTTTAACATCACCATTTAAAGGAGTAATATTATATGCTATGGCTCCTAATTCTTCGATGTCTAAACTTAAAAAACGTTTAATTTCTACTGCAACTTGAATGTTATTATTTAATGTGGCCGTAAAACATCGAGACAACCAACCATCCTGCATGTTGAGTTCTCTTTTAAAATGCTCAACTTTTTTACATGTAAACAGGTCTAACTGTTCATCATTTATAAAAACATTTATCCCTATCCAGTTTGGCGCATTTAGCACTTTAGCAAAATATTCTGGATATCCATTTTTCCACCAACCTACTCTTGTTTTATCCGGATAATAAACACCGGCTATATAACTGCCTTGAAATGTTGGCCCGGAATAATGCTCTTCAAAGTTAGCACGTTGCCCCATAGCTCCATTACCAATGCTAAATAAACTTTCGGAAGATTTTACACGGTTTATATCAAAGCCTTCTTCTATTATTGACCAATGGTCTGGTTTTATATAATCTTGATTCATTTTTACTTAATTATTAAAATAAGAGTCTGCATTTTAATTCTTTCTTCAACTTGATACTCTTATATCTTCTCTAATTCTTTCTTTTTTACTTTACTTATTTTCTCAATAAATTCTGAGCTTATCTCAGTAAAATCTTTAAAAACAAAATCGGCTTCACTTAAAACTGAGGATTCACCAATTCCTATTGAAATCATATTTGCAGTATTAGCCGCTTGTATTCCTGCAACAGAATCTTCAAAAACAACGCAATCTTCTACTGGTATATTTACCCTATTTGCGGCTTTTAAAAAGACCTCAGGATCTGGTTTTGCGTTAGTAACATCGTTGCCATCAACAATGGCATTAAATTGATGTAACAGGTTTACTTTCTTAAGTATTTGCTTAGAGTTTTTACTTGCAGAACCTAATGCTATAGGCTGATTTTGTTGCGATAAATGGTTTAAAATTTTTGTGACATCCGGAAGAATTTCGCTTTCATCCATATTAGAAATGTAGCTTAAGTATGCTTCATTTTTTTTAGACATAAGTTTTAAAAATTCCTCATTAGAAAGTGTTTTGTTTCCCCACTCAAGAATCTTTTTTAATGAGCTTTCCCGGCTCACCCCTTTTAATTGCTCATTTTGCTTTTGCGTAAAATCTATACCTATACTATTTGCCAAAGCTTTCCAAGCCAAATAATGATATTTTGCGGTATCTACAATGACACCGTCTAAATCGAATATAAATCCTTTATTATTCATGTATTATAATTTATCCTTGATATGAAACGGCATTTTTATTTGTAATTAATAAATTACATAAGCCTGCAATAATTAAACTTATACCGGCAACAGTCATAGCATTAATGGCTTCTTTACCCAATAATCCAGAGATATAGTTTATACCTCCAACTGCTGCTATAATTTGAGGAATAACAATAAACATGTTAAAAATCCCCATGAACATGCCCATTTTTTTAGGATCTACAGAACTAGATAGCATTGCATACGGCATTGAAAGTATACTTCCCCACGCAAAACCAACAAGTACAAAACAATACTTTAAATTTTCCGGAGATGTATAATACATATATATAAAACCTATACCGCCAATTATTAAGGAAAACATGTGTATTAGTTTTCTGTTTACTCTTCTTTTTGAAGTATAAAGCACTAATAAAAGAGCAAAAGCCATTGATGATAATCCGTAAACCCCCATAGCCGATCCCACTAAATTTGATGATTTTTGAAATGCAGTATTAGCTATATTAAAAGCTTCAGCCTGAACTGCATTGGTCATATCATATGCAGATTGTATTGGTGCTGGCGTACTAAACACATGTTCAGTTAAAGCCGGATTTGCTAAGCTCCACATGGTAAAAAATGCAAACCAGCTAAAAAATTGAATAACACCTAGTTTTTTCATTGTTAAAGGCATGTTACCAATATTGTTGAGTATATCTGGAATGAATTGATTTTTTTTAGCCTTTTCTTTTTCAAATGCTTCCATGTCTTCAGGAGGATATTCAGAAGTTGTAAAAACCGTATATAGTATGCTTACTAAAAAAACGAATGCGCCTATAGCAAAAGCAACTTTAACCGAATTTGGAATAACTCCTGAAGCTGCTGAATCACTTACTCCTAATTGAGAAACCATCCAGGGCAAATTACTTGCTACCCATGTTCCTATTCCAATAATTAAAGTTTGAACTACAAAGCCATAGGTGCGCTGCGACTCAGTAAGTTTGTCGGCAACCAAAGCTCTAAAAGGTTCCATTGAAATGTTTATTGAAGCATCAAGTATCCATAAAAACCCTGCAGCCATCCATAGTGCAGGAGAATATGGCACAAAAAATAAGGAGATAGAACTTAAAACAGCTCCAATTAAAAAATAGGGTCGGCGCCTTCCCCATCTTGGGTGCCATGTTCTATCACTTAGATAACCAATAATAGGCTGAACTAACAGGCCTGTTAATGGTGCAGCAATCCACATGATTGGTATATCGTGAATATCGGCTCCTAGTGTTTGAAATATCCGAGACATGAACCCACCTTGTAAGGCAAATCCAAATTGTATTCCCAAAAAACCGAAACTCATGTTCCAAATTTCCCAGAAACTTAATCTACGCTTTTCCATTAATAGTATGTTTAAATTAATACTATTTCGATAAGCGATAACTTATCAAAACTTATTGTGAGAAGTGAAAATATAAGTCTTGATTTCGCATCAAAGATATAAAAGATTTTAATTTTTCCTAATAAAATTTATACTCCAATACTAATTAACGAAACTATTTAGTTGATTCTCTTTCAATTATTTCGGTCTCAATAACCACCTTTATAAAATCTGATTTTCTCTCGTCATTAGTAAAATACTGGTTATCTTCAGTATCAGATGCAACCAGTCTATCTATTAGTAAATTCGCAGCCTGCTCTCCTATTTTTTGACCGTGCTGACTTACAGTTGTTAAACTTGGCGTAGCATGTTTTGATAGCACTCCGTCGGTAAAACCAATAACCTGAACATCATCTGGTATGCTTAACCCTAATTTCCTAGCTACTTTCATAGCGGTAACTGCATAAAGCTCATTAACAGCAAAAACACCATCAATATTACTATTCACTTTAAAAAATTGCTCTATTTCAAGTTCTAAGTCCTCCAAATGATTCTCAACATCTAAACTGTCGTCAATCTTCAATATTAAATTGGGGTTTGCTATTATTTTATGACTTTCTAAAGCTTCAATATAGCCCTGAGTTCTTAGCCTGCCTACACTCACATAATCCATCGTGGTTATGAGTGCTATATTTTTACAGTTGTTTTCAATTAGCTTATTTACGGCCTTCACAGATCCATTAAAATCATCAACAATAACCTTATCACAATCCACTTCATTTACAACTCTATCAAACATTACAATAGGCATCCCTTGATTTATGGTGGCATTAAAATGATGATAGTCCTGTTTCAATAAAGTTTCCTTAGAGATCGACAAAATAAACCCGTCAATACTACCATTAGCAAGCATTTCCATATTGATGATTTCTTTTGTAAACGATTCGTTCGATAACCCAACAATAACATTATAACCACGCCTGTTTGCCACTAATTCAATCCCTCTTATTACTGTAGAAAAAAAATGGTGTACTATTTCTGGAATTAATATTCCTATTGTTTTAGTTTTTCTGTTCTTTAAACTAAGTGCAATATTATTAGGCTTATAGTTATAAAGCTTAGCAAAGGCCTGTATTTTTTGTGTAGTATCTTCACTAATTTCTTTACTATTACTAAGCGCTTTTGAAACTGTTGAAATAGAAACATCTAATTCCCGGGCTATCTGCTTCAAAGTTATTTTTCTTTTCATTGGGTCATATATTTAACAGCAGTCATTATTTTATAAAAATTCCTTTATAAAGATATTATTTTTAATGTGTAATTCTATATGTTTTCCTCAATAAAAACAGTAAATCATGAAAAGTTTTCAACACGAAAACGTTTTCGCTAAGAATTTCGTAATTCAAAATTATTTCTTTACATAGACTTTGCATAGTTTTAACGTGAGAAGTGAAAATATATACTGACTAATTTAAAAATTAACTCAAAGAATTTATATGAAAACAACAGTTAATAGTTTATTGTTTTTGCTGTTTATTATGCCAGCACTTATGTTTGGTCAAAATACACTTACAGGAACAGTAACAGAGCAATCAACTTCTATTCCGCTTCCAGGGGTAAATGTCGTTATTAAAGACACCACAACCGGAACATCGACAGATTTTGATGGTAATTATCAAATTGAGGTTAATAATGGAGATGTTATTGTATTCTCTTATATTGGTTATCAATCAATTGAAATTACTTATTCTGGGCAAGCTTCATTAAATGTTCAATTAATTGAAGATACAGCCCAATTGAACGAAATTGTTATCATTGGATATGGTTCTACAACTAAAAAAGATGCCACAGGCTCTGTAGAAGCAATAACCTCTGAAGACTTTACAAAAGGAAATATAGTTACACCCGAAAACTTATTAAGTGGCCGTGTAGCTGGTGTAAGTGTTACAACTAGTGGTGCTCCGGGTTCGGGCTCACAAATCAAAATTCGTGGTGGTTCATCAATAAACGCATCAAACGATCCACTTATCATTATTGATGGATTACCAATTGACAATAATGGTGTTAAGGGATCAAGAGGGGTTTTAGCTAGTATTAACCCTAACGATATTGATTCCTTTTCTGTTTTAAAAGATGCTTCAGCAACAGCCATTTATGGGTCAAGAGCATCAAATGGCGTTATCATTATTGTAACTAAAAAAGGGAAATCAACATTTAGTGCTACTTATGATGCTCAATATAGCTTTGGAGAGCTTACAGACAGAGTAGATGTTTTTTCTGGTAATGCTTACAGGCAGTTAGTAACTTCACAACCTGTAAATGGTGCTACATTAGACGAAAGTTTACTAGGAGCAGCCAGCACCAATTGGCAAGATGAGATTTTTAGAAATACAGTATCATCTCAACATAATTTATCTATGCAAGGATCACTTTTTAAAGTATTACCTGCAAGATTTTCGTTTGGTGTTACCAATCAAGAAGGTGCTATATTAACATCAGAATTTGAAAGGAGAAATTTAAGTTTAGCTTTAAACCCTAAATTCTTTGACGACCATTTAAAAGTTAACATAAACGCAAATTTATCTTTTGAGGATAATCGATTTGGTGACTCTGGGCAAATAGGAGCTGCTTTACGCTACGACCCTACTCAACCTGTTTATGACCCATCTTCTCCTTTTGATGGTTTTTATCAGCATAGAAATGGCCATATTATTTCTAACGGAACAACAAACCCTGTTGCTTCTTTACTACAAACTAATAATCTTGGTGATTCAAACAGAACTTATGGCAATTTAAATTTTGATTATAAATTTCATTTTTTACCAGAATTAAGAGCTGTATTAAATTTAGGTTACGATAAAACTGAAGCAAAAGAAATTCAATCAACCTCATTTAATGTTCCAACAAATGATGCTGTAAAAGGAAACGCTTTAAGACGGTTTGAAAAAAGAACTAACAAATTACTTGACGGTTACTTAACATACAACAAGGACTTTAATAATATTAGAGCTGAAATTACTGCGGGTTACTCTTACCAGGAGTTTACTTTTAATGGTAATGATACGGGCAATCAAAGAGATCCTTTAAGTTTTGCAAATACTTATGCTGATCCAAATGTTGTTTTAATAGGTCTTTTTGGTAGAGCTAACTTAACTTTTCTTGACAAATACCTATTAACATTAACTTACAGACGTGATGGAACATCGCGATTTAGTAAAGAAAATCAATGGGGAGATTTTCCAGCGGCAGCAATTGCCTGGAATATAAGTGATGAAGATTTTTTAAAAGATTCAAAAACTATTTCTAGCTTAAAGTTAAGGGCTGGTTATGGTATTACAGGACAACAAGCCGTTAACGAAAAAGACATCTTTTTAAATAGATATAGAGGGGGTAATGTTAACTCTCAATACCAGTTTAACAATACAGTAGTACAATCTTTAATTGCTTCAGAGATTAACCCAGATTTAAAGTGGGAAGAAACAGCCACCATAGAATTTGGAGTGGATTATGGTTTATTTGATGAGCGTCTTTCTGGTTCTTTAAACTTCTTTCAAAAAAACTCAACCGATTTATTGTTTACGGCCTCTGTTGCTGATGGCACTAACTTTTCAAACAGTATTATTCAAAACATTGGCGAGTTACAAATTCAAGGTATTGAGTTTGCTTTAAATGCCGATGTAATTAAACAAGATGACGTTACACTTGACTTTAACTTTAATGCAACATTTTTAGATAGAGAAATAAAAGAATTAGCATTGGGGCAAGATGTAAGAACTGGTGGTATTTCTGGCGGTACCGGTAATAACATTCAAATATTAAGAGAAGGTTTCCCGCCTAATTCTTTTAGTGTTTTTAAACAATTGTATGACAATGCCGGCAACCCTATTGAAGGTGCTTTTGTAGATTTAAATGGAGATAATGTTATTAATGACGATGATCGTTATTTAAAAGAAAATCCTGGAGCTGATGTTATTTTAGGTTTCCAATCAAACTTTAACTACAAAAATTTTGATTTTTCTTTTAACTTGAGAGCTAACTTAGGAAACTATGTTTATAATAATGTAAACTCTTCTAGAGCTCAATATGAATTATTACAAGATAATGCTGTATTAGGAAATGTCCCGACATCTGTATTAAATACTGGTTTTCAAAGAACATCTGATGTAATCATTTCTGATATATACGTTGAAGATGCATCGTTCTTAAAAATGGATAATATTACACTAGGATATACTTTTAACAACCTATCTAAACATTTAAAAAGTTTAAGATTATGGGGAGGTATTCAAAATGTATTTACTATAACAAACTATAGCGGATTAGATCCTGAAGTATCAGTTGGTGCAGACCAGGGTATTGATAATGTTATTTATCCAAGGTCAAGAACAATTTTAGCTGGAGCTAATTTTAAATTTTAAAAAAAACAACTATGAAAACAAGGTTTAAAATATACAAAACTATAGGGTTTATATGTCTTTTTATCGTTGCATTTACATCATGTACAGACGATTTGAATATAACACCTAATGATGATCAAACCATATTAAGTGAAGACCTCTTTAAAGACGAAGCCGCTTACAAGCAAGTTTTAGCAGGTATTTATGCTAATTTGGCTTTAACTGGTACAGATGGTGCAGGAAGTTCTAATCTAAAGAATATTGATGCAGGTACCAGTCAATTTGGTCGTGTTCTTTTATATGTTCAAACATTATCAGCAGATCAAATGATTTGGTCTTATGAAAATGACCCTGGCACCAGAGAAATACAAAGAAATTTGTGGACCGCTCAAAACCCATTATTATTGGGTATGTTTAGTAGAGCTCATCTTTCCATAGCATTAGCAAATAACTTTTTAAGAGAAACTACAGACGAAAAATTAGACTCAAGAAATGTTTCTACAGCAGTTAGAAATGAAATACCAGCTTATAGAGCTGAGGCTCGATTAATGAGAGCCATGGCTTACTATTATATGATGGATATTTTTGGAAAAGCAAATTTTGCAACTGAAGATACCCCTTTAAATTCGCAACCAGAAGTATACAATAGAGCACAATTGTTCTCTTTTGTAGAAAGTGAATTATTAGCTATTGATTCAGATTTAGTTAACTCAAGACAAAATGAATATGGAAGAGCCGATAAAGCTGTTGCCTATATGATTTTGGCTAAAATATACTTAAACGCTGAAGTTTATATTGGTGAAAACAAATATGGTGATTGTATTAACTACTGTGAAAAAATAATTAATGATGGTTATTCTTTAGCTACCAATTATCTTCATAATTTCATGGCAGATAATAATACAAACTCAGCCGTTAATGAAATTATATTTCCTATTATATCTGATGGTTTAACAACTCAAAACTATGGTCCAACAACAGTTATGATTAATGGATCTGTTGGAAGCATTGAAGTAAACGGAGCTGAAGTAGGTGTTGGTGCCGGCGGATGGGGTGGAGCTCTTCGAGTAAGAAAGCAATTTGCAGAACTGTTTGATGGTTCTTTTGATAACGATACCAGAAACACCATTATTTCTGAAGGAAGGCCTATAGATATTAATGACATTTCTGATAAAGATTCAGGGTATATTATTCAAAAATATTCAAATGCAACATCTACTGGTGGTTTTGGTGTGGATCAAACTTTTGTTGATACAGACTTTCCATTATTTAGATTGGCTGATGTATATTTAATGTATGCCGAAGCCCACTTAAGAGGTGGTGGCGGATCACTATCAACTGCTGTTGATTATGTTAACGCATTAAGAACCAGAGCTAATAATACTAACTTAATCACCTCTGGTGACTTAACCTTAGATTTTATTTTAGACGAGAGATCTCGCGAACTTCATTGGGAAGCTCACCGCAGACAAGATTTAATTCGCTACAATAAGTTTACTGGTGGAAACTACAATTGGGCTTGGAAAGGAAACGGAAGTAATGGTATTTCATTACCTGCACACTTTAATGTATACCCAATCCCTACAGCAAGTATGGCTGCAAATCCTAATCTTACTCAAAACACCGGGTATTAAAATTAAAACAAATTAACACGATGAAAAAAATTAAAAGAATTTCAGCAGTTAGTATCATTGGCTTAGTTTTACTATTCCTTAGTTCTTGCGATGATACCACTGATACATTCCATATATCTGCACCAACAGCACCAGTTTTAGCAGATTTGAACTTTACACAAATAGAACTTGATGCGGTTAACACATCAAATCCTGCGCTTACATTAAATTGGGTGGAGTCTGATTACGGGCAACAAACGGCAGTAAATTATGCCATTCAATTTGCCAGTGACGAGGCTTTTACAAATCCAGTAACCGCAGCTTCTATAACAGGTAAAAGCGACATAACATTATCTGTAAGCGAAATTAATGCAGCTGCAGGTAATGCCGGATTAAACCCTTTTGAATGGGCTACTTTATACACTAGAGTTGTGGCCTCTATAGGATCTCAAAATAGTGAACAAATAAACTCAAATACGGTTCAGTTTGATGTATTTCCATACTTTAACTACGTATTTAATGATTACTACTTAGTAGGGGATGCTACAGCACCAGGTTGGAATAACAATGCTAACAATCCGGCATTATATAGAGATGAAAATAACAGTAATGTATTCTACTATACAGGTTTTTGGGCAGACAACGGTCATTTTAAAGTGCTTCAAACCAAAGGATTATGGCAACCACAATGGGGTACTGATGATGGTAGCACTGTTGGAAATAATCCCGGAGGTGGTGATGACCCGGAAAGGTTTCCTTACGGAGGTGGTGATGGCATTCCGGAAGGGTTCTATACGTTTACCATAAACTTTGGGAATAACACCTTTACTTTCGAGCCTTTTGATGCTTCAGGAATTACAAGTCCTGCTTCATTATCTATTCAAGGGTCAGGTGTTGCTAGCACAACAGCTCTAACACCATTAGCCTTTGATGGACACATTTGGTTTGTATCCGGAATACATTTAACTCCTGGTGAAGTTTCATTTTTAGCAGACGCAGATACCTGGGGCAGTTCTACTTCATTCTCAGGAGTGGCTACAAATGGTGGCGGATCGATTCCAGTAGTAGTTGAAGATGATTACGATGTTTGGTTTAACGATTTAACCGGTCGTTACATCCTTATTCCGTTGAATTTATAATCATAAAAAAAACAGATATGAATTTATATATAAAAAAAATTAGCTTTCTTTTACTGTCATTTGCCTTTATTTTTACAGCTTGTGAAACAGAAGAAAGTTTAACAATAACAACTCCAGAAGCTAAGTTTGTTCTTAACACACCAGGGATTAGCAGTGTGTTTTTAAACTTTTCGTTACCTGATAATCCAGCATTTACAATTACTTGGAATGATGAAGTAACCGGAGGTGGTTCTTATAATGTAGAGATGTCTACAGACGAAGCATTCACAACTCCTGTAACTTTAGGAACTACAGATAAAAGTAATTTTTCAATGACGGTAGCAGATTTTAACAATGCTATTGCAAGTACAGGTGTTAGTACATTTAAAGATATCGCTATTTATATGAGAGTATCATCTGGAAGTCAAATTTCAAATAATATTTTACTTTTAGTTACTACTTATCCTGTTAATAACCCTGTAGTAAATAGTGTTACTGATGGAGACTCATTTGTTTTGTCACTTGATAACAACGATGCTATTGCTATTACTGTAGCGTGGGATGATCCAATCTTAGAATCTTCTTTAGGTGTAGATGTAGAGTATTTTCTAGAAGCTGCAACTGCAGGAACTAATTTTGCAATGCCAATAGAAATTGGTTCTGTAACAAATCAAAATTCAATTTCATTAACAAATGCGCAATTAAATGCAGCTGCAATACAAAGCGGTATTCCAGTGGATACTACTGGCGACTTAGACATACGTGTGCGTTCGGTAATTACCGATAGTGCAACTGGTTCGATACTGGAAAGAATTGGAGATACCATAACCATATCTGTAACCACATATTTAACCGTTTTAGATTTATCTACTAACTGGGGCATTGTAGGTGCAGTAACTGGTTGGGGAGGCTCACCAGATTTACCGTTTTGGACAACAGCTGTTGATGGTGTTTTGGTAGCTTATGTTACCTTACCTACTGGAGAAATTAAGTTTAGAGAAAACATGGATTGGGCCAATAACTATGGCGACAATGGTGCCGACGGAACGCTTGATGGTGGAGGCGCTAATATTAATATTAGCACAGCAGGATCATATAAAGTAACCATGGACTTAAATAACCTAACCTACACTATTGAAAACTTTTCATTAGGAATTGTAGGAGGGGCTTATAACGATTGGGGAGCAACACCAGATTTTATGCTAGAGTACGATCAGTATTCTGATGTATTTAGAGGCATTGTAACTTTAATTGATGGAGAAATGAAGTTTAGAATGAACAACGATTGGGGGACCAATTGGGGTGATGATGGTGGAGATGGTACTTTAGATGCAGGAGGGGCTAACATTGTTGTAACTGCCGGCATATATATAGCGACAGTAAATATGAATGATTTAACATACACTTTAGAACCAATTGACAATGTTTGGGGATTAGTTGGTGGTGCTTACAATGATTGGGGAGCAACGCCAGATGCACAGTTTACAAGAGATTGGTCTCGCCCTTTTAATGACATTTGGATTCTTAATGATGTTACTCTAACTGATGGCGAATATAAATTTAGAGCCAATAACGATTGGGCTGTAAATTATGGAGACAATGGTGGAGATGGTGTTTTAGAAGCTGGTGGTGCAAATTTAGTTACTACAGCAGGAACTTATTCTTTTGTTTTAGATTTTTCTGATCCTGCAAATCCAACATACACCAAAAATTAAATTTATTTATACTTAAAAAAGGCTGATTTATATCAGCCTTTTTTTTCCTAAAGCATTACGCTATGAAATGAGCATAAACAAACTTCATCATTTCTACACCTATCAGTAATGATTACATTTTTATGTGAATTCCTGAATGTGCAGCAACTTTTAATTTATTCATTTTCAGCAAACTAAAAATACTAAACAGATGAAAAAAATATTACAATTCCTTTTTTTATGGATTGCATCACTATCATATTCTCAAAGTGTTACTACGGTTCCTGTAATTCCAACAGCATCTGATGCTATAACCATTACATTTGATGCAACAGGTTCAGAATTAGACGGCTATACAGGCGATGTTTATGCCCATACCGGAGTTATTACAACAAGTTCAACAAGTAACACCGATTGGAAACATGTTATTGGGTCCTGGGGAAATAATACCACACAACCTCAACTTACTCGTACAGGAGCAAATACTTATCAATTAGTTATTTCTCCAGATATTCCAACTTACTACAGTTCTGGAGCAGATGTTGTAACAGACATTGCTGTAGTTTTTAGAAACAGTGCAGGAAATGCACAATCAAGACCAGATATTTTTATTCCTATTTATGCTGCCGGTTTAAATGTAACTATTACTAATCCTTCGAATGAATCGGTTTATGATTTAAATGATAATATTACCATTAGTGCAACATCCAGTATAAATGCAGATTTAGAATTAAAAGTGAATACCATATCTGAACAAACCGCTTCAAATGCTACTACTATCTCTAAATCTTACACATTTACATCAACAGGAAGTTATACTATTGAAGCTAGTGCTACCGAAAATAGTGAGACAAAAACAGAACAAATTTCAGTATATGTAAAAACTACTACGCAAAATGAAACCATTCCTGCTGGCTTAGAAAATGGTTTTAATGATAATGGAGACGGGACGGTTACATTTGTTTTACAGGCTCCTTTAAAAACCGATGTATTTTTGATAGGCAGCTTTAATAATTGGACCTTAAACCAAAACTATCAAATGAAAAAAGATGGTGATACATTTTGGTTAACCGTTAGTGGTTTAGATTCTAATACTGAATATGCTTATCAGTATTTTGTTGACTATAATATAAAAGTAGCCGACCCCTACTCAAAAAAAATACTTGACCCAAATAACGATCAATTTATATCCAATACTACATATCCTAATTTAATGGCATATCCAACTGGAGATGCTACTGGCAATGTATCTACTTTCAAAATAAATGAAACATCTTATACTTGGCAATCAAATGCTTTTGTTAAACCAAATAAAGAAAACCTAATTATCTATGAAATGCTAATTAGAGATTTTACCGAAACAGATTCTTTTATTGATGCCATGACGCACCTGGATTATCTTGAACAATTAGGTGTAAATACTATTGAACTAATGCCTATTAGTGAGTTTGAAGGAAACGATAGCTGGGGTTATAATCCATCGTTTCATGGCGCTTTAGATAAAGCATACGGCACTCAAAATCATTTTAAATCATTTGTTGATGCTTGCCATTTACGTGGCATTGCTGTTGTTATAGATGTGGTATATAATCACGCTTTTAGTCAGAGCCCATTAGCTCAATTGTATTGGGATTCAGGCAATAATAAACCAGCAGCAAATAATCCATGGTTAAATCCAGATGCAAAACACCCTTTTAACGTAGGGTATGATTTTAATCACGAAAGTACTTATACCAAAACCTATGTAAAACAAACTTTAAAATATTGGATTGATGAATTTAGAGTAGATGGGTTTAGGTTTGATTTATCAAAAGGGTTTACCCAAACAAATAACCCTAGTAATGTTGGTGCCTGGGAAACTATGATGCTTCGAGAATAACTATTCTGCAAGATTACGCAGATTATATTTGGAATAACGTATCCTCTGATGCCTATATGATATTAGAGCATTTTGCAGATAACTCTGAAGAAACCGTTTTAGCTAACTACGGATTTATGCTTTGGGGTAATGCCAATCATAATTTCAACCAAAACACTATGGGTTATGCCACAGATGCAGACGTCTCCTGGTTGTCTTATAGTAACAGGGGGTGGACTAATCCGCATATTGTTGGTTACATGGAAAGTCATGACGAAGAACGTTTAATGGTAAAAAATATAGCTTATGGTAACTCGAATGGAAGCTACAATGTAAAAGATTTAGGTACTGCTTTAGATAGACAAGAAGCCGCTTCTGTTATCTTTTATGGAATCCCTGGGCCAAAAATGCTTTGGCAGTTTGGAGAATTAGGATATGATAAAAGTATCAATTGTGATGGTGATATCACAAATGGTTCCTGTAGATTGGATAGAAAACCAGTAGCATGGACACTTGGTTATGATTCTGATTCAGACAGATTGGATTTATACAATGTTACAGCAAAAATGATGCAGCTAAAAAAACAATATCCCTCTACTTTTAATACAGATAATTTTAACTTAAGTGTTGGAGGATTAGCAAAACGTATTAATTTATATGATAATATTGGCACCTTGGATGTTGTTATTGTTGCAAATTTTGGTGTAACGACACAATCAGTCAATCCAAATTTTCCGGAAACAGGAATATGGTATGATACGTTTTCTAACACCAGTATAAACGTTACAAATCCAACTGCAGCTATAAGTTTACAGCCAGGAGCATATAGGTTATATTCTAAAACTCAAAATTTAAGTGTAAACAATTCTGAAAAAAATAACCTAGTAAAAGCCTATCCTAATCCAACATATAATACTTTTCAAATAAATAAACTTGTTGAATCTGTTTCAATTTTTGATTTAACAGGTAAACAAGTTAAAACATTTAAAGGACGTTTTAATAAAGGATACACTTTTAATATTTCTGATTTACCACCTAGTATATATATAGCTAAGATTAATAGCAACTTGAATGAACAAATCGCATTAAAAATTGTGAAACTAGATTAATTTTTTTGTTAATTATTAATTAAAAAAGCATCTCAAATCTTTGAGATGCTTTTTGCTTAATTTCTATAAAACTTAAGTGCTTACTTCTTCACTAGTTTTATACTTTGTAAGCTATTATCAGACTTTATTTTTGCAAAATATAATCCTGCCTTTAAACCAGAACCATTAATGATTGCTTCACTTGTATCCGGAGTAAGTGATAATACTTGCTTTCCTAATATATCATAAACTTGAATGGATGATATTTTTTGACTTTTAGATTTAACCACCCAACTATCTTGCGTAGGGTTTGGATATGTTTTAAATGATGATAATTTAAAATCATCAGCACTCAAAACGGTGGCTCCTAAGGTTATATTATCGATAATATAAGTTCCTGAAAGGCCAGAAGTATCTGTTCCATTTTCATTAGGGCTAGCGGCTATGCCTCCCAAATCTCCAACATCTGTAAAAATATGCAATCTTTCTCTTGAACCTAAACCTGAATTAAAATCTAATTCAACATTTTTTACATCTTGTCCTACTGTTTGAAAATTTGCTTCAAGAGATCCGCCACCGCCTTGGAAACTAACTCCATGCTGGTGTACTTCTCCTGGAGCGGCTGTTGTTGACTGGATTGTAAATCTTAAAGTATTATTGGCATCATCACTTAAATCAATAGGTGTTGTAAATGTTACTGAGGCATTATCCCAAGCCTGCCCTCCAGCACCTACTATTTGTAATACATCATTTCCAGCACCGTTTGAAATAGCAGCACCATCACCTGGTGTCCAATTGTGAAGTGTGCCTTCAAAATCAAAAGGAAATTCTACCGGATATAAAAATGATACAGTATATGTTTGTGTAGTAGTACCATTTGCAGCAGTAACTTCAACAGTTGTATCTCCAGGGATTCCACTAGCTGGAGTAACTACAGCACTTGCTCCTGCATCGTTTGTAGTTGCAGAAACAGTTGGAACTATTGTCACACCATTAGCTACGGCATAAGTATAACTAGTAGTTCCAGAATCAAACCCTGGTATAGTAACAGCATCAACTTGTAAATCACTTAATGTAGCATCAGTTCCAACAGGGGTTGCTCCTACGCTAATATCATCAACTTGGTAAGTTCCAGTTACACCACTGGTAGGGCCGCCTCCCCAATCTACCATGATTACCATCTTGCTATAAGAAGTTGGCGTTACACTTCCTCCATCCATATCTACTATAATATCATGCCAGCCTGATCCGGTGGTTGTAAACGTTGCTTCGTTATCGCCTCCAGAAGTTGGTAATTCAAATTTAAGGAGATGCTCATTAACTTCTCCTACTCCTGCTGTCATTGATCGCATTCTAAACTGTATAGTATTTGTTGCAGAGTTTGAAAGATCTAATGGTGCAGCAAAAGTTACCTGTGCATTATCCCATTGAGATCCATCGCCAACAATTTGAAGGACCTGATTTGTTCCAGAACCATCATCTACATCAGAGACCATTGCGCCACTATCGCCAATAAACGGTTGACTAGACTCAAAATCTATAGGAAGACTTTGTGATTGCCCAAATGTAAAACACATCAAAGCAATGAATAATAAAGTAATTTTTTTCATCATAAAGTTAGTTTTAAATTAATTAGTATTTAATCAAAAATCAGTAGTCAATTTTTTCTCTTAAAAAGGAATAACAGAATTCTAGCTTTCGATTTTTATAAATATAGCGGAGAATTGCTATAGAGTTACTATAACGCAACACTACAAAAAACATACAATAAAGCAAATGGGTATTATAAATATAATTTTGGACACAACTCCAGTAAATACAATGGTTTTCAAAGCAAAAGACTTTACTTAAAGTCGACTTAACAATAGTGTTTTTTTGTTTTGTATAGGTAATGTATAGGTAATAATTAGGCTAAAAAAGAATACACTAAAACTAACAGGTATTGAAATGGCAGCTTAAAACACTAACTAACTGATTATTATGCAAATAATAAGTCCTCTATTCGTTTTGTTTTTACTTTCTTGTTACTTAAAATTAAACCCGAAGAAATTTCTAATTACCTAGATTAAATGTTGATAGTGGAGCATTATTATTGGTTACAATAATTAGGTTTTTATTAGGAATAAGACTAATGCTTCTGCTATCCATAGGAACACAAAACCCACTTTCCAGAGGCGATAGCTTTTCAAATGTATTTTTACCATCTCCTAACAGAACACTTCCAATACCAGCATCGTAACGCGTTGTTTCTACTTCCACACCAAAATGATTCCCTACAGTAATGATATCTTTATAACCATCTTTATTAACATCTAATACCAATGCCGATTTAAGTGGAGAAATTTGCACCTGCATTGGTAAACTACGCTTTATAAGCTTACCATTTTCGTTTATCAGAATAATGCTTTCAAAACTATTTATTTCATAAACAACAGCGTCTTCTACTTTATCTTCTGGTAAAATATCCACCAGTTTTGAAGAGGCAAAGCTGTGAAAATCTTTAAATTTATCAGCAACATAGGGCATCTGCTGACTTGTACATTCTCTACCTCTCAGTGGCACATAATCATCCTTATAAAACTTTGCTAAAATGATATCATTAGTCCCGTTATTATCAAAATCGTTAGCATATACTTTAAACGGATGTTCTTTTGAGGCTTTAAACTTATTATTATTTCCAAGATTACCTATAATATAATCATCATCACCATCATTATCTAAATCGCTAGCGGTTATAGACCACCAAATGCCTCTGGTATCGTTTAATCCATATTTTTCAGTACTATTTACAAAGGTTCCAGAATCATTTTCCAAAACAGTAATTTCCATCCACTCCCCTACAATCATTAAATCATCATCACCATCCTTATCGATATCTGTAAAAACGGCATCGGTAACCATACCAATGTTTTTCAATGCAGAAGTAACTTTTTCAGGAGCCAATGTATAGCTTCCATTGTCATTTATTAAGATATAACTGCTTGCCGGGAAACCATATTTTCCAGATATAAGTCTAATCCCAACAAATAAATCTAAATCACCATCTTTATCAATATCTGATGCTTTAACGCTTTGAGCACTTTCATAAATATTAGGTAAAGCAGTATTACTTTTTTCAAATATTCCTGCTCCATTATTCAGGTATAACCTGTCTTTTAAAAGTTTATTACCAGGCATATACTCGCTTCCACCACTAGCAACGTATAAATCCAGATCTTTATCATTATCTACATCTAAAAATATAGCTTCTAAATCTTCTGAAGCTTTATCAATTTCCCAGGGTTGAGATGGAGATACTTCAAAGTTACCGTTCTTTTTTTGTATATAAAGCACACCACTTTGATTAACAGCTCCTCCTATAAATACATCATCAAGATGGTCTCCATTTACATCGGCAACAGCTGTAAAAGGACCATTTTGCGAAATATTATGGGGTAATAAAACCTCCTCTTGAAACTCGTCGAATTTATTTTCTTTATGTGTAAAGGCTAGCCCTATACTAGAAGGTTTTATTTGAGATAATAATGATTCTTTCTCATCATTAGTCTTAGTATTATTTTTTGCTTTTGAATGCTTCGCAATTATTTGCTTATTAGCCCCTACATTTTCAAAAACATTAACTTTTCCATCTGGCCATATAACCTCAACTTTTTCAACTTCAACAGCTTTTCCTAAACCAAAAAAGAAACCAGGCTCAACCGAAGATAAATATCCACGGGTCACTGTGTTTTCTGCTATTTGTGTTTTATCATTATAATGAATAATAGCTTTTGTACCATAACCAAAATTGTTTTTGTCCGGACCTGCTAAACTTATTTTAAGAAAATTTCCTG
This sequence comes from Wocania sp., assembly GCA_965224845.1. Classification (GTDB taxonomy): domain Bacteria; phylum Bacteroidota; class Bacteroidia; order Flavobacteriales; family Flavobacteriaceae; genus Wocania_A. The sequence goes on along the minus strand of CBDDAJ010000022.1, from coordinate 106,622 downwards.
TTGTTTTATTATTATATATAAAAGCTGGGGCTTCCATATTATTTACTACAACGTCTAAATCGCCATCATTATCTAAATCGCCATAAGCCATGCCACTTGAAAAGCTTGGTGTATTAAAACCCCAATCTTTTGATACTTTTTCAAATTTTAATCCTCCAGTATTTTTATAGGCATAATTAGAAAGCGGAACAGATGGCGCTAATTTAGCCATACCGAAAAAGTCCTGAGAATCAGTTTTAAGCTTCTCATTCAAATTTGTTAAAAAGTCATTATTACGCACGTCTTTTTTAACACCATTTGAAACTATGATATCCTTGTAACCATCATTATCCAAATCTACTAATAAGCCTGCCCAACTCCAGTCTGTTTTAGCGATTCCTGCTATATTTGCAATATCTGAAAAGCTTCCATTTCCGTTGTTGATCTGGAGCGTATTGGACATATATTGATAATGCTTTCCTGAATTTACTATCTTATAAAATTCTTCTGTGCTCATTGATCCCATGTTGGTCTTGGATCTGTAATGATCATCAGATGCCATATCTAATGTAATTAAATCCATAAGACCGTCATTATTTATATCTCCGGTATCTGTTCCCATACTAAATTGGGAAATATGTTTTATATTTTGGTCAATAACATTTCTAAACGTTCCGTTACCGTTATTATAATACATAACATCTGGTTCGTTATAATCATTGGCGATATATAAATCTGTCCAACCATCATTGTTAAAATCGGTAGCGCTAACACTTAATCCATATGTGAGATCTCTGGAAATACCGGCTTCTTTTGAAACATCCCGATATCTTCCATTATCATTCCTATAGAGTTTATCGGAATAATATATTTCACGTTTTTTTGGAATATTAATATAGCGTTTAAATAATCTGGCATCTGGTAGCTGATTGACCTGATACATATCTAAATCGCCATCGTTATCCATATCAAAAAAAACGGCTTGCGAAGAAAAGCCGGCATCGGCCAATCCATATTGCATTGCAGATTCTGTAAACGTAAGATCCTGATTATTTATGTATAATTGATTTTTCCGCTCCTCAGGCTTCATGGATTCTCCATTTCTGCTAACATAAATATCTAAATACCCGTCATTATTAACATCAGCCATGGTAACACCCCATGACCAACCACTATGCCTTGCCGCTCTTGATTTTTTGGTTATATCTTCAAACTGAAAATTCCCTTTATTTAAATATAACCTGTCGCTAACCTGATTTCCACAGAAGAATATATCTGGTAATCCATCATTATTAATATCTCCAATAGCAACACCTGCACCGCTGTATATTTGATTATAGTATAAGTGATTTACTGTTTTAGACTCTTTAATTGAATTATTAAAATCTATACCTGTTACCTGAGGTGTGAGTAACTCAAATCCTCCGGTTAATGCTTCCGGGTATAAATTGCGTTCTGGTTTTTGGCATGAAGAAGCACAAAAAGCAATTAGCAGAATAACCGAAAGAGAAGAAAAACTAATTTTCATCTGTTTATTTTTTTTAATTAAGATACTGAATGTTTTAAAAACAATTAAATTCACAACTGCTCTTTTTTAAATCTTAAAAAAACAGGTGTCTTATTTCATCTGTTTAAAATTTCACAAACCACTGTAATCATAGCCTTTGGTATGGGGGTTCTCCTTCTTAATACCATTATGGGCTTTTATATCTCAATTTAAGCTTTATTTAATGAATTTTAAACAAAAATCTTTTTGTTTTTTATTAGTAAGGGCTTTCTATAAAATTTTGGTTTTTCATCTTTATCCCATAAGCCCCAAAATGCTCCAACATCGCCTTCAGCACCAACTTTCCATGATTCATCAAAAGAAGAGAAATAAAAAATCTCAATGTCTTCCTCTGCAGACCATTGTTGTGTATTTATAAAATACTTGATAGCATTATCTAATGTGGGTATAGCCCCCTGTAACCCTTCACCTTGACTTGGCCATCCTGTTTCTGAAATTATCACTTTTTTACCATTTGCTGCTCTAACAGCTTGGTTAAACATATCTTTCATATAAATAAGTGAGTACTCATTGCTACAGCCTTCCCAATACGGATAGCAATTTGCTAAAATCACATCACAAGCTTCTGTTATTTTTGGTCTTTGAGTAAATTCATAATAGGCATCAACATATCCCATTGGAATGTTTGGAATAGCTTCTTTAACTTGATACATAAACCTTAAAAGTTCTTCTTCTGTTAAATCTCCACGGTACATTACCTCATTACCTACAGCAGCGATATCAACATATCCTTCCTTAGCTAATTTTATAAGCCCTGAAATTTCTCTTTTATTAATTTCTGCATCATCTCCTAACCAAGCTCCAACTAAAGTTTTAATACCATACTCTTTTGCTATTACTGGAATTAACTCATTACCATCAGTACATGAAAAAGAGCGTATCCATTTAGTATATGGCTTAATAATTTTCATGCGTCTTCTAATTTGCTTTTCGGTAATTTGATCTCCCGGTTGCTGGCCCTCTTCATAAGGGCTAAAGCATAGCCCATGCATACCATTAGTTAGCACACGCTTATATAAATTTTGTAATCCTTTTGTTGTTTTGCCATCAAGTTTTCCTCCTGATAAAGACATTATTTTATCTGCTCTATATGACATAATTATTGCTTATTAAATTTTTACAACTCTCCTCTTCGTTTTACTAATTCTGCTTTAATTTCTTTAGCTCTCTTTTCATTAAGGCTATATTTCCACATCACCCATATGGCTAATGCAGCAGTTCCAGAAGGAACGATTATATCGGCTATTCTAAGATTATTCATAGTTTCTATAGATTGCTCTGTTACATTTGGATCAAATCCAACAATACTTAGAATCACTCCTCCTAAAACAAGTGCTATTGATTGACCAATTTTAACCATCAACCAATAAATGGCTCCAAAGGTTCCTTCTTTTCTTGGCATACCATTTTCTAATTCATCTAAATCGCATACATCGGCAGTCATACTCATCATTAATGTAAACAAACCTCCCATTCCGAAAGCAAATAATGGAATTGGTAAAAATATTAACCAGGGTACTTCGCTACCAGGGTCTATACTAAACCATGACATCCCTACACTATCCAGGAACGGATTTATCGCTTCAAAAATAGATCCTACTCCAGAATTCAAACTTTGACCAAAGTCTGTTTGATTAAATTGACTGTTTAATTCTTTATCAAAACCCCACCATTTTAAAAGATACCCTATAATTGATAAAACAGTAGAAATTAAAAATGCTTTTCTTTTTCCCCATTTATTTGCCATTTTTGAAATTATTGGTATCACTATAAATGCTGTAATAATAGCATTAATAGTGTTAAACCAAGCTGGCCAGGTTCCTGCCATTTCATAGCTACCATTATACATATAAAACACAATAATAAAAACCCCAAAAGCTGCTACCAATTGAAAGCCATTAAACACCAAAAAGGTGGCTCCACAAAGCTTCATAAAAGGCTTGTTTTTAGTCACTTGCTTAATCCCTATAAGCAACTCTTTCATGTTAGAGACAAGTGTTTTAAAATTAATCTCTTTTCGGTTCTCCATGTGAGAAGAATCAATTCCTTTACAAAAAAGTGCCGGTAAAATTCCAAAGACAATACACATTCCTCCTACAATTAATGCCATGGTACGTACCCCTTCTGTTTGGGTATTAAATGTATTGGTGTCTGGAATGATTACATAAAGCCAAGGCACAATCATCCACGCAATTTGCCCCATAGTATTAGAGAATGCCATTAAACGTGTACGCTCGTTATAATCGGATGTCATTTCATATCCAAGCCCTACCAATGGTGTAGCAAACATAGTATTACCAATAAGGAATAGTAATTGAATAATCATAACATGCCAAATAATGTACGACTGTGATGCATTATCATCAATTTGCCACATTAAAAAGAAAAGTATTCCACTTATAATAGCTCCAACAAAAATGTATGGTCTTCGCCTTCCCCATTTAGATTTAGTATTATCAGAGATAAACCCCATTATAGGGTCTGTTATCGAATCAAATATCCTAGGTAACCCACCCAAAAGACCAGCCCATAAAGGATCAACTCCCCAGGCTGTTAATAAAAAGAATTGAATAAAAACGCCTAGTGTTCCTGGTAAAATATTCAATATAAAATGACCAGCACCAAATGCTGATTTTTGCCCCAATGGCACTCTATCTTTCTTCGGTGTTACATAATCTGACATATCTTTTGGTTTTAGTTAGTTAATATTCTATTCCTTTAAGCTTGGAATCACAATAGTTTGAATAGCTTTCGCATCTATTGAGATTGCTTTTGTTTTTTCATTTATCGATAGGCTAATACTTTTTGGGGTTTCTGTTTCATTAAATAATACAACCGAAATTGTTCCATCCGGGTTTTGTGCTGCCGTGGCCATTAACTTTTCATCAGAGTTTTCTAATCCAATAATTTTCGCATCCGGCCTTATATATTTACTAAAATGAGCCATCGTGTAATACAATGGTGTAAAATAAACTTCATCTTTTTCCGGGTCTACAATTACAGGAGCTACGCACCAGTTTTTAAACCAATTTGGCCCACCTTGGGTATCTAAAACCATATTCCAATCTACCCAACCATCAACCCAATTATTAAGGCAGCCAATAATATCTCTGGCATAGCGATTTACTGGCGCATATTTTGGATGTAAGTATTTCTCATCTTCGGCTGCCCAATCCCATCCCCAATCGGTTGCTTCTTTTCTCCAGTACCAATCATCGTCTTGCCATTTAGGCACTTCAGAATCTACACAACCTTCGGTTTCAATTAAATATTTTTCGGGGGCTTTGTTGTGTGCGTATTGTAAAGCTTCTGGAAAATAATCATAAGTGCTTTCGTACCAGTGAATGGCTGTTCCGTCAAAATATTTTGAAGAAGCTTCATCTCTATACATTTCATCAACCCACTCTTTTAAGCCTGCTCTATTCTGGTCGTACCCTAAAATGATTTTATCGCCATAACCATCAGCCTCTAATTTTGGTCCTAAATGAAATTGAACAAAATCAGTCATTTCCTTTGGAGTAAAATGCATGCTCTCCCAATTATTACCATTACCATGAGGCTCATTCTCTACTGTGAAGCCCCATATTTCTATGCCTTCTGCTTTATAGGCTTCCAGATATTTTGAAAAGAACAACGCCCAAGTATCATAGTATTCAGGCAATAGCTTTCCTCCTACCCAACTGTTATTATCTTTCATCCATGGTGCTGCAGACCATGGTGAAGCAAATATATTGAACCCGTCTTCTGATACTTTTAAAGCATCTTTTATCATAGGAATTAGGTCCTCTTTATCTTCTTCAATAGTAAAATGTTCTAAATTTACATCCCCCTCAACTGGTGTATATGAATAATTTGTAAGCGAAAAATCGCAGGAATTCATATGAGTTCTTGTAAGCGAATATCGTGCACCGTCTTTAGCAAAGTAGGCGCTTAAAATGGTATCTCTATTTTTTTTACTTAGTTTATTTAGTAAGTACGCTGAAGATTCTGTAAAAGCACCTCCAAAACCAGAAATGGTTTGAAATGTTTGCTTTGGGTTTAAAACTATAGACACTTTACTATCAAAACTTTTAAACTCAGTTAGCCTGGTTAACTTATTCCCTTTAGCCGATGTTTCAAAAACGTCAGCTTGTAATTTATTATCTGTTTTATTACAACTCATAGTCATTAACAAAAAACAATAGACATAATATTTTAGTTGTTTCATCTTCATACTTTTTTATTAATGAGGTACTCCAACCCCAATAACAGACGGAGGCACAAAAACATCTTTCATTAATGATTCCTTATTGCCTTTATATGTTTTAGTTATTGGTTTTCCATCTCTTGTTAATCCTTTAAAAACGCCTTTATCTACCAAATCCCATAAAGCGTATTTTGCTTCTCCTTTTAAGTTTATTAAACCAAAGTGATTTTCTGACCCTTTTGAGTTATGTGAATCTTTCCATTGTTCATCAAAAGCCTCAAAGTAGAAACAAGATATTTTGGCTTTATTTGTCCAATCCCGCATAAGTTGGTGGTAACGTCCAGATTTGTATTCATCTGTAGCTCTTGAACCATTGACACCATAATGACCATTGGATATTGTTGCCCAACCTGTTTCCCCTATATGTATTGGCTTATTTAGCCCTAAGCTCTTCACATAATTTGTTACACTGTCATATTGTTTTTGAGAGAATTTTAAAGCGCGCTGCATTGCTAATTCAACTTTTTCGTTAGCCGATAAATTCATTTCATTTTCAGGAACTAACCAAAACTCGGGGTTATAATGCGAGTTATGCATTGGATAGGTATGCATTGATATATAATCTACTGCTTTTATTAAATCTTCTAAATCTTTGGTATGATAGCTTGCATCTCCACCACCCCAAGAAGAGAAATCGTCTGAACTGGTTATCCATAAATCCTTAGGTAATTCTCCAGCTTTTTTTAATCCTTGTAAATGATTTACCCACTTTAAAATAACCTTAGGACGCACAAAATAACTGGTAGCCCAACGTACCATAGCTTCATTACCTACAGCAATAACTTTAACTATATCTGGGTAGGTTTTTGCCAATGCTACAGCTCTATCTATTTCTCCAGCATTTTGTTCACTTTCAACTTCATGATGAGGTTCCATATCTGTCCATGCATTTTGGCAATCTATCCAAGCCCCTAGCATAACATACATTTCAAAACTTTCGTCTTCCTTTTTTAATTCGCTTATCGCTTTCAATAAGTTAGGAGCTTGTTGTAATTGTACATTATAAGTTCGCAATATTTTAATACCCATAGCTGATAAGATTTTCATATCTTCTTTTAGCTCAGGAATTGTAGGTTGTATGTCTCTAGTTTTTTGACGATAACCTCCGTAAGAAATAGCTAAATATTCAGGGTTACCTAAAATATCTGCTGCTTTAGTGTTTTTTACTTTTGTCACGTTTTCAGATTCTTTTTTTGTTCCGTTTACACATCCAAAGACCAAAATTAAAACTGAAATTAGACCTATTATGATTGGATTGTTTTTCATAAGAAACGGTTGTTAAACTTATCTGCTCTTTTCTTTTTATTTGTTTAAACTCACAATAATTTGATTTACTTCCCCCCCGTCTTTCAAAAATGGATTTTGAAGTTATCAAGTCAAGGCTTTTATTGTCAAATTCAACTTGTTCGCCAGAATTAAAAACAACTTTCAAATGTTCATGCTCTGAACGCTTGTATATAATTGGCACCTGACAATATGTAAAACATAATGAGTCAGCTTCAAGTGCTACACTTTGTCTTGCCTTGGAAACATTAGTAAAACTGAATATTGATGGTTTCTTTAAAAATTCCTTTGTCTGTAATAGCCCTGGTTTAAACACTAGCTTACCGTTTTTAACAAACACTCCTAATTCTCCAAACCTGCATAATATATCTTCTTTCACCTGTCCTGTCATCCCCGGTTGCTGTGCTCCTTTAGTTGCCGGGGTATGGGAATAAGGGTCTGTTGGAAATGCGCCATATAATTCTGGTGATTTATGAACTCCTATACCCGCATTAATTTCGTAATAATGGTCAAACAACTTCCCAATTACTACAGCATCATCATTATTGTTTATTGCCAACAAGCAATTTTCTTGAACAGCTAATAACAACTTAGATACCATATGCCAATAAATAGAGCCTAAACCTTCATAACCAAAGAATGTTCCTGAACGCCCTGTAAAAGATTTATGATCAAAAATGTTTTCGAACATTTGAAGCAATAGCTCAGTATCTTTTTCTACTAACAATTGATATTCGTCTCCTAAACCATTTAGAGCTTCCTGTAAACTATTCGCATTATTAAAGCTTCCGCTAAAGTGATAATTTCCTAAAACGTCTTTCTCAATAACCTGACAATTATTATTTGCGATTAATTGTTTTAATAAGCTAGATTGCTCAACTTTATCTACAGGAATATTATTCTTTTTATCAAACCGAGGTAGCTCTCTGTCTGGGTAGAGAATATAACTATACTGATCATTTCTAAACAATTTACTGTTTTTTAGCCCATCAAGTAGTTGCAATGCTTCAGATGGTGTTAAATAACCTGAACTTAGTGCCGCTACTTGTCCCTCTAACATTTCTGGTAAGTGAGAAATTGATACTTCATTATCATTAACTACAGTCATCAAATTATAAGCATGATACATATTATCACTACGCTTATTGGCTTTTATACTATGCTCTAAATATTGCTTTGTAACTGTTATAAAACGAGAAACAGCATGGATACTTAATTCTACTTTTGAATTTGAAAATCCATTGTTGTAAATAGTTTCTCTATAATTGCTTCCAGCTAAGCCTAAACCATCAAGTACAGTTTTTCGATTTTCATCTGATATTTTAGCAAATAAAATGTGAGTGTTATCATCTAGAGTTGCTAAAATTTTATTGAAAAACTCTTCCAGTTCTCGGGATACTTTAACTTGTTTAGTTTCAGATTTTGTAATTATATTTTCAAAGAACTCTAAAAACCTGTATAAATAATTTAGTGTAACCATTGACACACCATTGCCCACTAAAGCATTATTTGCATCATTCCATTCTGGGCGCTGTGTATTGAGCCAAATACCTCCTTCTGGAATAAAATTTGACACTTTAGATAACACAGTAGCTAACAGTTTTTCAATTAAATTAACCCTATAAATATTTGAGCTTTGGTCTACTAATAAAGCTCCATCTGCACCAATTTTATCTCTACTTTTATTGATTTTGTAATCTAAATCATAATCAAAATCAATAGTATCTTTAGGATTTATGAGAGTATTTGCATAACTCTTTATTTTATAAGGTACATTGGCATATACAAAAACGTCTTCATTAAATCGTTTTTCTAAACCTCCCGGATAATGATTTTCTGAGAATTCCAAGAATTTTAAAAGATAAATAATTTGATGATCGCCCCAATACCCTATGTAAGACCAAGGGTCATGCTCTTCAATAACTTCCCAGTCAAAGCCATCTTTTGTAACACGATACGGGTTATAGCCTTCAAAGGTTGTGGCATTTAAAAACTTATATATCATACCTTCAATAAACTCAGGATATGAGTGTGCTAAGGCTTCCCAATTTTGAAAAATATCACGCCAATTGCCTTCGTAATCTAAAATTTTAGATCCATCTACTTCATTTTTTGTATTAATAGAAAACTTATTCCATGGTCTACTCGGGTCTCCATGTCTTCTACTAAATTTTAATGGCAAATACTCTAAACACAATCGTTTAAAATTGTAGTTTTTACTTTTCTCAGCAAAATCCTTAATATCAGTTAAAGAAAATATATCAGGCAAAGCACTTAATGTTCTTTCTTTTTCTTTATAAACTTCCTTATTTGCTTTAGATATATATTTTATAAAATCCTGTTTCTCGATAGTGTATCCGTCATCAAAAATACCGCCTCTCATAATATTAAAAAGCGTATTAGCAAAGTGTCTTGTGTTTGTTAGTGGATCTTCTGTAAGCTGGATGCCATCTGAAACTGTAGTTAAATTAATTAAGTTTTTAGTTCCTAAATCAATATCGCCTTGTACTAAATTTAATAAATCATTTTCTTTTTTTATGATTTCAGAAATTTCAACAACATCAGAGATTGACTGGTTTACATTTGCTACAAATATCCAACTTCTTTCTGCTTCAGATCCTAGATTAATTTGAGTTGAAATAAAATATGCTCCCTTTTCAGCCTTAACATCAACTTCTTCATAAATAGATTCTCCTCTTCTAAAATTATCTAGTTGCAACGATGATAATAAATAGGTAGGGTTTATTAATCCTGCGGACCACACAGTATTAGCCTTTAGCGCTTCACTTGGTTCTGCTTTGTCTACAATTACAGAACTTAGAGCATATATACCTAAACCAACTTCTTTTTGAAGCTCGCTCTTTTTATAGGCATCTACAAGGTTGCTTCTGGTATTCTGCAAATCAGAAGTAACACTTGCTGGTAGTATATTTTGTAATCCATCTAAAACCCTAACATCTACATTTAAAGTATTATGGTTTATTAAAGTTGATTTTTTTACAAAACCAAATACATTACTTGAATTCCACTGATACCTATATGTTAGACCTAAATCTATATTGTTTTCTTCAAAAACAATTTTATTGCCATGAATATTTTTGTATAGGTTGGTTTGCGTATTATAAGTACCCATTTGACGCATAGAAAACGGTTCCCAAGTATATGTTTTGCCTTCTAAATTAACATGAAACACTGTCTTACTCCCTGTGATTTCAGCCATTTCAGTGATTTTATCATCTGTATAATATGGAAATAAAGATGATTCAGCATTTTTTCTACCTGCGGTTAAACCTCCATTACTAGAAATAAACATCCAGTGATTAGAATCACTAACAATGCTCATAAAAAATGGGCGCATTTTATCACTATTGGAAATCTTGTAGTAAGTTTCATTATTAAAAGTGATTAGTTCTCCTCTTATTTTATCCATTGTATTTGAAACTTTAAGCTCGTCTTTAAAAACTGTACTATTCATTTAACTTTTTTAAGAGTTTAATTGAATTTATATTTAAAAAGGCTAGCTAGTATATCAAATTAATGCCAGCCTTTTTTATTAGTATTATTTATTTAATTTTTATTCTAACCTTATATCATCAAAGTAGTATACTGCTTCCACACTAGTTGTTTCACCATCAGTTCCATCGGGGTTATCAGGTTTTACAACCAGTTGATTTAAGCCAGTATTGTTACCAGGTATTCCTGTAAAAGTAATTTCTACTTCTGTCCAGGTGTTTGCATTAGTAATTGTTGCGTATTGCGGCCCGGGATTCCCAGACAGAGGATCTTGCGGATCGCTATTTACTTCAAATTTCATTACAGTATTAGCTACAGTAGAATACACTTTAAATTTGAATGTTTTTGTAGCATCGAAATTACTTGGAAATTTATTTTGGAAACCTGCCCATCTATTTGTTCCTGCGGCTTTAACTACTTTTAAAACGTAATCTGATGTGTTTATTCCTGTTTTATCTGGATTATCATCTAATGAGGTAGAAATACTACCAACATCTGTAAATGTGCTTGTAAAAGATTCGCAACTTTCAAAATTAACAGGGAATGCAGTTGCCGCTACAGCTGTACCAGAGCATCCGCCACCGGTACCTCCACCACCACCGCCTCCGCCACCGGAACCAAGGTTTAATTTTAAATCATCAAAATAGTATGTATTGTTGCTCGCAGTTGCTAAATCAAAGAATACAACAAGTCTATCATATTTACCACTATCTGCTGCTCCAAAAGGAATTGTAAGCTCCTCCCATTCGTTGGTTTTGGTTGTACTTGTTGTTGATTCTCTATCACCAGAAGTTACAGCGCCACTTGTGGTTTTATCTTCTAACTTTAAAGTTACTTTATAACCAGATTGAGGAGAAAAGACTTTTATGGTGAAATTAGAACCATCAGTAAAGGTAAATTTATCATCAAAATCTATTTGTAAGTTATCCCAGGCCTGTACATTTGATTTTGTCACTTTACCTACTTTACAAGAGGTATTAGCACCTGCAAAATCTGGATTATCAACATATTCATAAGTCACATTATCCTGAAAGAACTTATTTGATTCGGCACCTTGTGAAGCTGTAGTTCCAGGGTCGCTCATAAAAGTTAAATTAAAGTCTGTTGGATTTATTGATTGCATAGTTTCAGCAACGCAATTACCTCCTCCTCCACCAGATCCTAAGTTTACTTTAAGATCATCAAAATAATAGGTGTTATTATTTGCCGTTGCTAAATCAAAAAATATTACAAGTCTATCGTATTTACCACTATCTGCTGCATCAAAAGGAATTGTAAGCTCCTCCCACTCATTGGTTTTAGTTGTACTTGCTGTAGACTCTCTATCGCCAGAAGTTGTAGCGCCACTTGAAGTTTTATCTTCTAACTTTATTGTTACTTTATAACCAGATACAGGAGAAAATACCTTTAAAGAAATATTCGAACCATCAGTAAACGTAAATTTATCATCAAAATCAATTTGTAAATTATCCCAGGCCTGTACATTTGATTTTGTGACCTTACCTACTTTACAAGATTTATTGGCATCTGTAGATGGGTCTGGATTATTAACATATTCATAAGTAACATTATCCTGGAAAAACTTATTTGATTCGCTTCCTTGGGTAGCTGTAGTTCCAGGATCAGTCAAGAATGTAATATTAAGATCTGCAGGACTTAATGATTGTACAGTTTCGTCCTCACATGCTATGGCTGTAACATTAACTGTTCTTTCAACTTGATCTGCTGCATTACCCTGAGCATCAGAGACATTATAAGTAATTACATAAGTACCTTCTGTATTGGTGTCAACAGTATCGCCTCCAACAACAATATTAGAAGTAAGATCGCCATCAACTTCATCAAGGGCTGTAGCTCCCGGATCTGTAAAAGCATCTCCTAATGTTACATTTATGGTTGCGTCTCCTAATAAGGTAATTAACGGAGCATCTTGATCTAAAAATACTATGGTGTCTTCAAAAGTATCTGAAGCTCCAGCAACGTTTTTTGCTTTTAGCACAACCGTATATGATCCAATTGCATAGGTTTTTATTGGATTTATTAATGTTGATGAAGTACCATCTCCTAAATCCCATTCATATTTTTGAGCATTTTCGGAGGTATTTATAAAGGTTACTGTTCTTGTATCACTATCTACAGTATAAGTAAAGCCAGCAACAACTTTTGGTAAAACTACATCATCGTCTTCACAACCTATAAAAGCTATCGCCAATATAAGTACTGAAATTTGTTTAAATCTTCTTAATAATTGTTTCATTGTCTTTTTTTTTAATTAGTTGTAACTATTTTTATATACTCGTACATAATCAACAAGCATGTTTTGTGGAAATACTGTTTCTGCATTTGGTGACCCTGGTAAGGCACCACCAACTGCTACATTTAATATAATGTAGAAAGGCCCACGATTGAACACCCATTCACCAGTTACATCTTCTGGTGTTATTTGGTTATACAATACATCGTCTACATAATAATTGATATAATCCGGCCCCCATTCGATACCAAAAACATGAAACCCTGTATCGAATCGGTCTCCTTCTAATTCATAAGATTTAGTAATCCCTTCGGCTCCGGAATAGCCAGGGCCATGAACGGTACCAAAAACTTTTGTTGGATGATTCCCTACATATTCCATAATATCTATCTCGCCTATTTGAGGCCAGATCTCAGTACCGTTAGAATCATCACCTAATAACCAAAATGCCGGCCATATCCCTTTTCCCCATGGTAATTTTATACGTGCCTCAAAACGCCCATAAGTTTGTTCAAACTTGCCTTTAGTTAACAATCTTGCAGATGTATAATTAGCCCCCTCAAAGGATTCTTCTTTAGCTGTTATAATAAGAACCCCGTTCTGTACAGTTACATTTTCTGTGCGGTCTGTATAGTATTGTAATTCACCATTTCCCCATCCATTTTCTCCGGTGCCAATATTATAGTTCCATATTGCACTATTAGGAGCTCCTTCAGTATCAAACTCATCAGACATAACAAGCTCTGTGAACGTCGCTACAGTTTGTGTGTCATCACTTTCACAGCTAGAAATAAATAAAACTGCAAGCAAAAGAAAAGACATAGACCATAAGGCTTTTCCTTTTATTTTATATGTTATTATTTTGTTCATCTTTTATTTTTTTGATTTTTTAAAATATTGTCTCGTTTATTCTGAATAGAAATAAATATTGTCTAAATAAAAATTTGTTAATGAAGAGCCATTTACATTTTCATAGATTAGAAGGCCAATATTACTTTTATCTGCTAGACTTATAGGGATCTCAAATGTGCTCCATGTATTTGAAACAAAGTCTGAAGCTTTATAAAACACTTGCTGTCTTCCATTTTCAGTACCACCTTCATCAAAACTTACAATGGAGATTAAAAAATCAAGATTTGAAGGTATATCGCCTGGAATAAACATATTAATATGCAGGTTAGGCTTTTCTGTAGCATCTACAGTTGGATTTTGAAACTGAGTTCCAACAAAATTAAAGTTGGTATAGTTCAATATTTTATCTCCATTTATTTCAAAGTCATCAGATTCTGTGGTTTGCCAAGGCTCCCAATACCCATTAAAAAAGTCTACTGGTACATTATCGTACGCATCACTAAATATAGAAATGACATGATTTGAATCTCGTTGTGGGGTGGGAGCAAAATTAAATTCTCCTAATACATCAACAATCAATGATCCTTCTGCTTGAACACCAGCGGATGATGCTGTAATAATAGAGCTACCTGTGTTAAGAGACCTAAAAGCCCCGGTTTCATCAATAACCAAAACATTTGTATCTGAAGATGACCAGTCAAAATAATTACGTGATGCAGTAATAGAAATGTTTTGTCCTGAACCTAAATTAAATGTTACAGTTGGGGTATCTACTAGTCCTCCTGTTTCAACAAAAGTTTGGGTCTCTACATCATTCCCACCATATATTTTTGGTATGGGTTGACCAATGGTTCCTAATTTTTCAAACTGCAGTTCATCAATCCAAAACGTATAACCATACCCGCCAGTATTTTGTGTTCCTGCTGAATACCAAAACATCCCTCTTTCTTCAAATAATTTAGAGGCATCTGGAATAGGAATAACATATTTAACCCAATTAGTACTTAAGGTTATATTTGAAGCATTTACTTGATATTTATTTTCTTCAAAATCCTGACCAAAACCTATTTCTCCTATTTCCACTCCTTGAGAGGCTTTAGCCCAAAACGTTAAGGCATCGTATCCTGTTAGGTCACGACCTGCACCATCAATTCTAAATATAGCTCCTGCATAGTTACCCTCAGGGTCACTTGCATTTGGCACATCAAAACGCATTGAGGATTGACTTTCGTAACCTTCACTATCATCTACTGTCCAAGCTGTTGCTTTTGATCCTAAAAAGGGGAAATAAAAATTGCTTCCCATACCAATAGGCGAGTCTGTAAAAATTTCTCCTGCCGGTGAATTTGTTGCGAACTCTACCTCATCCGATAATTCTCTTTCACAACTAACATTGATTATAAAAACCAATCCAAGAAGGAATGTAATCTTTGTATAAATAAATCTTCTATTTTTCATTTTTCTTATTTTTTATTTACCAATGTTTATATGGATATATGTTCTAATTTCCCATTCTTGTCCATCATCAAACCCTACAGTACTGATGGTTGGAACTGGTGGAAATGTATTTGGCGGAACTCTATTAGGAGCATAACGCGGTGAATACTGATCAAGAGATCTCCATGTACCTCGAATACCAATTTTAGTATCTGGTAGAATAAACCAATCTGGTTTTCCTATAGTTGTAGATAGGTCTAACATTAACTGTACCGGGTAGGTTAAGTTAAAATCTCGATGGTAATCGAAAGGTCCCCAATCATTAATTTTAAAGGCGTGTACTAGCTTAAGTTTATTATAAATAAGTCTTATATCTCCTCCAACGCGTTTAATCATTCTCTCGTCACTACCATTAGCTTGTCCGTTACCAGCATAAAAATTGGCGATAACACCTAAATCCGGGTGTACTTTAGATACAACTCTAGAATGTACTTCCCATAAATCTTGTGCAGGTGCAGAATTAGGAAATGCAAAAGCCGTACGATTATCTAAAAATCCAATGGCTGCATCCATAGCTGTTGGGTGGTGCTTATATACAAAGCCTAAATTAAATGCAAACTTTGCATCTTCTGCTCTGTCATTATTCCATTCATACATCCAAGTTCCGGGGGTTGGATCGTAACTTAATAATAGCTCTCCAGCGGTAGTTTCTCTATTTGCTCTTACTGCAAATGGATCGTCTTGAATATTTCTTAATCTACCAGGAGCTTGCACATCATTTGGCATGGCTGCAACAATTGGCTTTTGCCATAAAAAGTTTGGTGCAATCTGAAAGTTGCCAACAGTTAATGCAATTCCTGTTAAGAAGTTGGTCTGGTTTCCGCTACCAGTATCTTTAAGCTTCCATCCCGTAAATGTTTTTGTTTGGTCGTAACCTCCATTTGCTACTAAACCTTGGATAGCACCTTGTGCGTACCAGTTAAATTTTCCTTTTTGAAACGTAATTTTAGCTTTCCCTCCCCAATTGTCTTGTGAGTTAATTTTATCTGTATAGATAATATAGTTCCCTGGTGTTCCTTCGGCTACTTGAAATTCTCTTCCATTTAATGGTTCACCTGCCCAAATAGCACCTAATTGCAAATCAAAAGCACCAAACTCTTTTTCTACAGACAAAGTAGCTCTGCGTGTTTTGGGTTGTGGTATTGCAATAGATGTTACCGCTTCTCCAACGTCATCAATATCTTCATGATAAATTGCTGCCACGTCAAAATGTCCAATTTTAGTTTGATATTTTAAAAGCACTGCAGGATTGGCTCCCCACCATAGTTGTGGGCCAAATGCAGCTTTTAAGCCTTTAAGGCCTTTTTTACCGTCTATTTCAATACCAGAGATTTCTCCTTGATAAATATCTAGATTAGGACCATAATTAGCCTCCGGATAAAGTCCAAATAAATCACCTTCATAACCCCAATGGTAATGTCCTGTACGGAAAAACCCTCTTAAATCGAATGCTTTGGCTTTCCACTCGAATTCTGCATTGTAAACTTGTATTCTATTTCCACTAGTAATATCTACTGGACCATTATCAGTATTAACTGATACTGGGCGTCCTCTATTTTCATAAAAGATTTCATCAATTGGGTTTTCAGCAACATTACCTAAAATATTAAAGTTCACATTTGCTGTCATATTCGAGGTTGGTTTCCCTTCTATACCTACAAAATAAGACTGCATATGATCAAAGCCTAATTGATTTGGAAAGGTAGAATTATCATCAGGATCAGCACTATCGGGAGTTGTTAATAAGCTTCCTCCTGTATTAAATGTGGTAAACTCTGCTCTTAAATTACTTATTTTAATTTTTCCACCAGATTGTGCATCTAAAGCTGCTTTGTCACCACGCGCTTTTAACATGGCTTCCGTAATATTGATATTTTTAAAATAGTTATTAAGGAATTCCAAAGTCATGTCCTTATCATAAGGATTAAGGGCGTGTGCTTCCTTAAGTGTATAATATGAAGCACGAGGATACAAATCGTAAAGTCCTCTTGCACTTGTTGGCCCTTTAGCACAAATACCAAACCACTCCTCGTTCATATTATTTGAACCGTTTTTTGTATCGTGATAGTACCCTCCATTACTCCATGAGGCACCAGTTTGATGTGTGTCGGCATCTTTACGTTTGTCAAAACCTAATTTCCACCAACCGTCACTAAATTGGAATGTAAAACCTCCTATAGAATTTCCTACTTTTCCTAAACCTGCAGCATTTTCGTAAATTTCTTTCCAGTTTGACAAATTATAATGTGCCTGCCAGTATTGATCTTCTTTATCTTCTAGAGCGTTATAGGCATCTGCACCAAACTCTGTAAACATAAGCGGTATACCAAGCTTGTCTTTAACCACTTGAAAGAAATCTCCAAATGATTCTCCTCTATACGTATTGGCTCCATACACGTCAATATCTTTACATTCTTCTGCTATGATATCAATAAACAAAACATCTCCGTTACATATGGCTACTGGATGATTTGGATCTATTGCTTTCATTTTGATAGCAACCTCATTCATGAGCTTGTACATAGGTCGACCACGAAGTTCGCCTACTGCATTAATTTTTTCTTCACCATCAGGGAAATCTTCGGTTTCTGCGCCTTGCCAAAATAATCCATAGTTATTTTCATTACCCATCATATACATCAAAATCCCAGGAACATCTTTGTATTCTTCAACCAAATTGATCATATCAGATACTAGTTGCTCTTGTGTTTTTTCATCTGAGTAAATTGTAACGGGTGTCCAAACACCATCTAATGTTAGTCCATAACGACCAAAAGAATGGTTTAACAGCGTATAAACTCCATATTTTTCATATATATATGTTACCCATTTAGCAGGCACACCTACATATTGTCTTATAACATTAACATTCATGTTCTTTAACAGACCCATTTCTGTATCAAGACCTGCCTTTATGATATCATCTGGCTGCTTATAAAAATTAGCGTTAGTAACATCAGTGCCTATTGGAACATAATCCCAATTTACACCATTAAGCATAAAGTCTTTGCCGTCGACAACCAGTTTCTGCCCTTCTTCACTACTAACAATCTCTACTTTATTTGCCTGAGCAAATGTTGAGACTGTAAATAAAAAGAGTAATAATCTTAGAAAATTGTTTTTCATAGTTTTATTTTTTAAGTTGGTAAAATTAAACTTCTACTTTATAGAATGTTGTGGTAGTATTATAGGACGTTGAGTTGTTATAAAATTACTTTAATAAATGTATGAACCTTATAAAAGCACCTCAACAAAAAACATACACAGTAAAAAAAAGTTGATTATTACTCTAAAAACCTAACAAAACCGGCTCTTCGTTGTGGTGTTTTGTTTTTTGTTTCAAGAAAATAAATTTTATTAGAACACTTGATTGTTGTGGTAATGTATGGGTTAAAAAAACACGTGTTGTGTTTTTTTAACCCATGAATGAATTTAAGTTAGTCAATATTTGTTTAATAAATATTAATCTTTACAGATTAATCATTAGGATTATCTGTTTGATATTTACAATACCAGGCTAAATCAGGATTAGCACTGTCTGTCATTCTTATAAACAATGTATTTTCAGTTATTTCTATAATCTCCAATGTACTAACATTGACATACCAAGACATAAAGCCTCCATCTGAAAAGGTCATTGTTGTTCCTCTATAATTCCCATCTACCGTTGCATTTGAAGATGACGGACTTAAAGCCACATTTTTAATCCCGTCTAAAGAAGGTGCTACATCTGTACCATGGCATGTATCTCCATCTACTCCTATTGAAGCTGCAAAATCTCCAGGAGTATATGCAATATCTGTTAGCTGCTCAAAAGTTAAGTCTCCATCAGCAGATTGTGTAAATACAAACTCTGCATCGTACATACATAATTTATCACCATGCCAAGCATCAGAAGTAAACCATTGAGAGAAGGTGTGCTCACCTCCAGATTGAACCGCATTTGGTCCTAAACCAATATTGCCCGGTTTATCTGCTGCCCAATACCATGTTTTACTTAATCCGGCACCACCCGTTAGAAAGTCTTTAGCTTCTTGATCTTCAAAAGAACTAAAAACGTCGATATTTATGGTTGCGGTACTTGAAATACCTCCTCTGCCAGAAGCAATAACTGTTACCGAATATGTATTTATACCCGTTAAGCTGAACCTATGTGTAATTGTTCCAGATGGCGCAACCTTAACATCAGAGTTATCTCCAAAGTTAAACCTGTATGTAATGGCCCCATTTGAGTTCGCTGTAAAATTTACTATACCTGTTCCGTCACCATTAGGGTTAGTTGCATCTACCCCAACTATTTCAGCTGATATTGTTACCTCTGTTGGTGCATTGATATCTCCAAAATCTGCATCATCATCTTGACAAGCAGTAAATGCCATTGTCAACGACAAAAAGATTACTATTAAACTTTTATTATTTATAATTTTTTTCATAATTCAATCTTCTTTAATAATTAGTTAGAGGTTAATGAAACATTATCAATATTCACTTGACCAATTTCAGCTCCCATATCAAATATTACCCGCGCATCAACAGCTCCAAAGTCTGTTGCTTCAAGAGTTTGTGTATATGTTGTTCTCGTTGGTGTAATACTAATTGATTCTGTATTACTGGACCACGGTGCGCCACTCAATCCAATACCCGAAACTATTGTTCTATTGGTATCTGACCAAGCATCAAAGGTTAGTGTATAAGTTACACCTTGAGTAATTTCAACTTTCTGACTCATATTTACATCCCAAGGGTTTCCTGCTGAGGCTACTTCTGTAGAATAATATGTATTCCCAGAATCGGTTACTACAGCTATTGGTGAATTATCATCTACTCCAACAATCCAAGGATCACTTCCTGCTTCAAAATCACCATTAGTTAATATTCCATCATCAAATGGACCATCTCCCAAAAACAGAGATACATTATCAATATTTACCATACCTGCTTCTGCTCCCATATCGAATATTACACGAGCATCTGAGGCTCCAAATCCGGCAGCAACTAATGTTAACGAATATCTGGTTTTTACTGGTGTAATACTAACAGACTCTGTTGTACTGGACCATGGTGCGGCACTTAACCCTATACCTGAAACTATGGCTCTGTTGGTATCAGACCAAGCATCGAATACTAAAGTGTAAGTTTCGTCTTGAATGATATTAACTTTTTGGCTCATATTAACATCCCAAGGATTTCCTGCAGCGGTAACATTAGCAGAATAATAGGTATTTCCAGAATCTGAAACCACTGCTATTGGTGAATTATCATCTACTCCAACAATCCAAGGGTCTGTTCCAGTTTCAAAATCTCCATTAGTTAATAAGCCATCATTAAAAGGAGCGGCACTTTGCTTATAGAAGTATATATTATCAATAAACACTGTTCCTGCTGCCCATGGATCTCCTACAAACTTCATTTGAAAAATTTCAGTAACCGTTAACCCCTGATCTGTATAATCTGAAATAGGAATTTCTATAGATGTCCATTCACCAGCTGTTAGATCGCTCCATACCGGGGCTTCTGTAACTGTTCCTGAAGCATTATTAATAATAGAAGTTTCAATTCTCGAAGCATCACCTGATGTCCAAACATCCAAGTGCAAAAACTCCATCCCTGAAACATCTACTGTTGTACCATCTGCAAAGGCAATACCTTGGTAACTTAAATTAATATACTGTAGCATCGTATCGCCAT
Organism: Wocania sp.; assembly: GCA_965224845.1. Classification (GTDB taxonomy): domain Bacteria; phylum Bacteroidota; class Bacteroidia; order Flavobacteriales; family Flavobacteriaceae; genus Wocania_A. The sequence goes on along the minus strand of CBDDAJ010000022.1, from coordinate 85,742 downwards.
CTAAATCAAATTCTGCCCATGAACTGCCTTGACCGCCTTGTCCCCAATCTGGAAAATAATCTGTATCCGGCACATCATTATACACAGAGCTATAAATTGAAATAACATCTTCTTCTGCTCTGTTTTGCTGTGTAGGAGCAGGTGCTATTGGTGCTAAAATCTCGGTAACTTCAAAAGTTTCTGTATACTCTGCTGTTTCTATTGCAGCTCCTTTTACTACAACCTTAACATCATAAGTTCCAGGGTTTTCATATATATAAGAGGCTGTTTCTCCTATATTAGCCGTAGCCACTGGTTGTGTAACGCCGTCTTCACCTGAATAAAATTCGAACATCACTGCAAAATCTGCATTAGCAGTAATATTAACTTTTTTAGAAACTGCTACATCATTTTCTATAACAACATCTAAATTTTCTGGTGCCTTAAAAGATACTACTAACTCTTTACTAACTGAAGCTTTTAAACCATTAAGTCCAACGGCTTCTACATGAACCGTATAAGTTCCTTCTGCATATGCATGCTCCAAACTTTCACCTTGCTTTACACTTTCCGGGGCTTCGGTATCATCGCCAAAAGTAATGTTATACAATACGGCTCCGTCTGAGTTTGGTGTAATCGAAACCAAACCACTATTGTCTTGAGATATTTTAAAAAGAGCTGAAACGTTTGTAGGCGCTTCAATCTTATCAACAAAACTTAAATCGTTATCATCTTCAGCACAACCTATAAAGCATACTAAAGCTAAACTCAATATATATTTTAATGTTTTCATATGTTAATATTTATTTTTTTCGTCATATGCAATTCGTCAATAAAAGTTTTAAAAATTTCAACTTTCAATTTATGACTCATTTCATATCTTATTTTTTAATCTTTAATACATTGGGTTTTGTGCCCATCTGTTTCCTGCTAACTGGATTTCTATTTCTGGAATAGGAAACAGTTCATGCTTTCCAGCAACAAAGCCATCAATTTCGGCAGCAGCTCTTCCTGTTCTAACCAAATCGAAAAAACGATGCCCTTCTCCCACCAATTCAACACGACGCTCTTGGTAAATATCATTCGTTAAATTAGTACCTGTTGTTGTTACATTAGGCAACATAGCTCTTGTACGTACGCGGTTTAAATAGCCCTGCGCTCTGGTATCGCTAATACCGCCTCTATTTAATGCTTCTGCTGCCATTAATAATACATCAGCAAAACGTATCGCTCTGTAATTATTAGGGTTTGTTAAGTTAGCATCTCCTGTGTTTAAATCGCCTTGTCTAGAGATGTACTTTCTATTAAAATAGCCTGTATGCTCATAACCTGTACCAAATGATGCTCCAGTATCTGCCGCCCATGTATCTATATTTAATATAGCTGTATCTAAACGAATATCTCCATCTTCAAAGGCATCAACAACTTCTTGCACTGGCACATTAAAACTAAATCCAGATTCAAATTCTGGTCCACTATAATTTCTTATACCATTAAACCCTACAGCAACATTACCTTCACTACATTGTAAACATTCAAATCCTGCGCCTTCAGTATCAATATACTGAACTTCAAAAACAGACTCTATGTTGTTTTCATTATCATTCTCAAAAATTGGTAATATTGTTAACCCTTCTACATTTCTAGTTTCTGTAACTAAATCGTAAGGGCCATTATTAATTAAGTCTTCTAAAACTGTAGCAGCTTCAGTGAATTTATCTTGAAACAAATAAGCTTTACCTAATAATGCCTGTGCTGCCCCTTTAGTAACTCTTCCTTTTTCAGATTGAGTATAGGGCAAATTAGCAGCAGCAAACATTAAATCTTGCTCTATTAAAGCATAAACTTCAGATTTTGGTGATCTTTCTATAGCAAATTGATCGCCAAACTCAATACGTTTATCAATTAAAAAAGGAATATCTCCAAACCACTTTACCAGTTCAAAATTATAATAAGCTCTTAAAAAGCGGGCTTGCCCTATAACATTGTTTTTGTTAGGGAAATCTGTTTTATCTTGGAATTCTAAAATAAAGTTAGCTCTATTTACGGCGCCATACATCCAGTTCCAAATGTCTCTTAAATTTGAGTTATTTGGTGTATGTATCATATCGTCAATTTCTTGGAAACCAATAACATCGGTAGCACTTTCTCCTCCACACAATGTATTATCTGATGCTATTTCTCCTAACATGACATTGACGTAAGTGTATTGTAATCCATCATATGCACCCGTTAAAGCTGCTTGGTAATCTGCTTCTGTATTGAAGAAGCTTTCTGAATTCGCATCGGGCGAATCTACATTTACAAAATCGTCGCTACATGAAACAATTAACGCGATAACTATAAGTATACTTTTGATTTTTAAATTTTTCATAACACTAATTAAAATTTTAAGTTAAGACCAAATAAAAATGTCTTTGGATTAGGATAAAATCCTTGATCTATTCCTCCTCCAATTGGAGCACCAGTAGATGCTGTCGGGTCGTAACCTCTATATTCGGTTAATGTAAAAAGGTTGCTCGCTGACACATATAAGCGCAGCTTGTTTATTTTAGAATCTTCAGACTCTGGATTAATAGTATATCCTAATTGTATGTTTTGCAACCGAACAAAAGATCCGTCTTCTACGAAATAATCTGAAAATAATCCATTTGAATTAGCCCCGGATGTAACTCTAGGGTCGGTGTTAGAAGTGCCCTCACCTGTCCAACGGTTTAAATAATTAACTGTTCTATTTGTTAAATTTTGATTACGCTCATAGTTACGCACAATCTCATTCCCTAATGAAGCGAAGGCATAAGCTGAAAAATCGAAATTCTTATAATCAAAAGACAAGTTAAGTCCCATGGTTGCATCTGGTAATGGGTCTCCTATGTAGGTTTTGTCGTCATCATCAATTTCACCATCATTATTAAGGTCTACAAACCTTAAGTCTCCTGCTTGTACCTTATTATCTATTACTGCAGAATTATCAACTTCGGCCTGGTTTTGAAAAACACCGTTGGTTTTAAAACCTCTAAAGTAACCAATAGGATAACCTGCTTCCATTCTAGATGGTGGGTCTTGTCCTACTCCAAAACTTCCTCCTGACAAAAATCCTCCATCTGAGCTTACAGAAATTACTTCGTTATCAATTGTAGTAACATTATACTTAATGCTAAATTTAAAATTATCACTTAGGTTATCAGAATATCCTATTGCAAATTCTAAACCTTTGTTTTCTACAACCCCCGCATTAATTGTTGGTGCTCCAGAACCTGCAGCTCCTCCTCCTATAATTCCTGAAACCTGAGGTGTTACTAATAAATCTTCTGTGGTTTTCTTAAAATAATCAGCCGTAATATCAAGCTTATTATCTAAAAACTTCATATCTACACCTATGTCCCAGGTTTTTTGCTTTTCCCATCGTATTTCCGGGTTAGCTATAACCCCTGGTGCCAAACCATTAACCAGCTGATTGTTAAAAACATAAGTACCCTCTCCATTTAATAACGATACAAATCTAAAATCTCCAATTCTGTCATTACCCAATATCCCATAAGACGCTCTTAGCTTTAAAAAGTTTATAGCATTACTATCAGATAAAAAATCTTCATCAGAAACAATCCATCCTAAAGAACCAGATGGAAAAATACCAAACTTATTCGCTGGTCCGAACTTAGAAGACCCGTCTCGACGCACTACAGCAGATAATAAATATTTTCCTTTGTAGTCGTATTGCACCCTAGCAAAGTATGATAGCAATCTAGAATCGAACGTGTCGTTTCTACCTTTAAGCTGAAATCTGTCTTCTACACTACTAGCTTCGGCTATACTTGCATTTGCAACCGAATTCCCTTTAATGTCAAACCCTTTTTTTCCGGTAAACTCGCCAGTGGTTTGAAAAATTGAAGTACCTAACAGCACATTTACCTTATGAATATCATTAAACGTATTTTCGTATTTAACAAAAGCATCAAATGTATAATCTCTAAAGTAATCCAGGTTTTCAATAACTTCACTTCTGTCTATATTAAACACTTTACCACTTCCATAGTCTACAACAGGTCTAAATATTTTCGATCTCACTTCAGAGTAATTAAACTGAATATTTGCTTGTGCAGTAAAATGCTCTAAAAAGTTATATCCTAATCCTGCATTTCCACTAAGTCTACTAACTTTAGTTCTATCGTAAGCATTTGCCGTTTGGGCAATTGGGTTTATAACTTCGTTACCCAAACCTTCTGCAATTGTAAAAGCCCCTGTTTCGTCTAATACAGATTTTGTTGGGTCCATATTTAGAGCATTAAAAAGCACAGAACCTAAAGCAGACTCTATTAAATTTTTCTTATTAGTACTTGTATAAGTTAAGCCAGAGGTTAGCTTGAAGTTTTCTAAGAAATCTAAATTATAACTTGCCCGTTTAGTAAAACGCGTAAAATTTGATTGCTTTCCACCTACAATCCCGTCTTGTGTTAAAAAAGAACTACTAAAAGAGTAAGATGATTTTTCTGTTCCTCCTTTAAAGGTGATACTATTATTAAATATTGGAGCGGTTTGGAATACCTCATCCTGCCAATTTGTACCTACACCTAAAGCAGCTATATCGGTAAAAACAGGATCACTTCCTCCAGCTGCAAAAGCTTCATTTACTAATAAAGCATATTCTGTTGCATTAAGTGCCGGCAATTCTCTAGTGGTTTGCTGAAAGCCGCCATAAGCACTATATTCAACAGTTAAAGGCATATCTCTACGCCCCGTTTTGGTAGTAATTAAAACCACTCCATTTGCAGCTCTTACTCCATAAATACCGGCAGTAGCATCTTTAAGCACATTTATACTTTCTATGTCACTTGGATTAACAACACTTAAATCTTCAACTACATTGCCATCAACCAATATTAAAGGTCTGCTATCTCCGTTTGTAGAGACCCCTCTAATGCTAATTGTTGTACCACCCCCCGGAGAACCTGATTGAGATGTAATATTAACACCTGCTACTTGTCCTTGTAAAGCTTGTTCTACTCGGGTAGGCTTAAGTGCATCAATAGTTTCTGATCCAATTACAGAAACAGCTCCAGTTATTTCTTTCTTGGTTTGTGTGCCATAACCAATAACAACAACCTCATTAAGCTGCGCAACATCCGGTAATAATTGAATAGTAAGATTATCACTATTGGCTATTACTACTTCTTGAGTTATATAACCTATATAACTAAAAACAAGTGTTGCTCCTACTTGAATATCATCTATAGTAAAATTTCCGTCAAAATCTGTTACGGTTCCTTTACTAGTATCTTTAACTAATACATTGGCTCCTGGTATTGGGAAACCTGTATCGTCTTGTACATTTCCACTAACAGTAACATTTTGTGCACTAGAATAAGTGATAAAAAGCAGTGTTAGAATTTTAAAGAGATTTTGTCTCATATAGTTAGTTTTTTTAGTTTTCGTAAATCTACTTTTGAAAACTGAAGAATCCATATTTTTTACCCAAACAAAAAACATACATGCTAAACTTTTTTTTATTTTCTTACGAAAACCTTACAAATAACTATGCTTTATTAGTAAATTATCATTAAATGTTTCTTAACTAAAAATGACGCTTTTTTTAAAATGTTGTGGTTTTGTATGGGTAAATTAACCATCTGTATGGTCGCTATATTTCTAAAATATAATCTGACAAGCTTGATTCATGGGGCAAACCTATCTTTTTCCTTAATCGGTAACGTTTAACTTCTACACTTCTAGAGGAAATATTTAGTAGGGGTGCTATTTCTTTTGATGATAAGTTTAATCGTAAGTAAGCACATAGCCTTAAATCGTTTGAAGTAAGCGTAGGATGTAATGTTTTAATCTTTTTTATAAAATCTTTGTCGGCATTATTAAAAGCTTCTTCAAATAGATTCCAATCGTCTTTGTCGTTAAGGTTTTTATCTATAATTCTGATAACCGATTTTATTTTATTATCATTATCAGATATACTTTTAAGCTCTTTTTTTAAATTATTTAAAAACTCATTCTTTTTTATAAGATTCATTGTAGACAACCCTAACTCTCTATTTTTACTTTCAATATCCTGTCGTAAATTCTCGTTATTAAAACGCATCAATTGTTGTTGATTTTCAAGCTCTTTTAATTCTAGCTCTCTTTTGCTTTTTTGCATCAGTCGCTCTCTTTGCTTTCTGTAATAACGTTTGTATATATTATGCGTTAATAATAAAAGTAATAAAAACACCACCACATACAACCCAATTAATGTGTTTGATAAGCTCCAGGGTCTCTCAATACAAAAACGATAGGTCGCTGTGTTTTTAGACATCGTATTTCCCACTCTGGCTCTAACATTAAAAACATAATCGCCAAAAGGAAGGTTTTTAAAAACCACACTTGAATTTGGCGACCAATTACTCCATTCCGGATATATTCCCTCTAATTGGTATTGATATTCAGTATCTAAATATTTCTCGAACTCTACAACACCATATGAAATTTCAATATTGTTATTTTTGTTTTCAAAAACCCCTTCTGAAAACTTATCAACCAAATGAAGACTATCCTTAGAGTTACTTTTAATTATTGAATTAATTGAAACACGGTATGTGCTTTCTTTAAATTTATCTAAATCAATAACTATATAGCCTGCAGATGTCCCTATAAGATATTTATTGGCGCCCAGCGCCGATATAGTTTCATAGCCTGTTAGGCCTCTTGGAAGTTCTGATGAGAAAGGTATTTTATTTACCTTGGGTTTACCACTTAATTTCCCCGGGGAAACATAACTTATATTTTTCTTGGAAAAATTCCAAAGCGTATTATTATCTAAATCTACAGTAAGCTTTCCTGAAGTATAATCACTTACAGAATATAATTGACTTAAAATGGAATCCTTTACAAACTCCTTCTTGGCTAAATTGTATTTAAAAACCCCTTTTTTGTAAGCATAAAATAAATCGTTATTATACTTTATAATACCACAATTTAAACCTTTATCTGTTAATGAATCTCGTACTACGCTTTCAGCTTTTGTAAAGCCTTTGTTAACCATAATATTATAAACACCACCTGATCCATGGCTAACAAAAATTTGATGGTCATCATAAATTTCGAAAAACTTACTTGAAATATCAAAACCCTCTATTTTATTTCTAAGCCTCCAAGTATCATTTGTTCTTTCAATAACATGAAGTCCGTCATAATTGCCTTGTAACAATAAATTTTTGTCATCATTAATTGGAATTATATTCCATGTTCCATCTACCTCTACTATCAAATCTGCTGCGTCTTTCTCGACCGAAAATGTACCGGTATCATGGCCGCAAAACAATGTTCCATAATGCTCAACTAAACTCCAAACAGGGCCTTGGGTTCCTTCAATGAACTTAAATTCTTCATCAGAATTTATAGGCTTACAATACAACCCCTGATTGGACCCTAAATACAAATAACCATTATAAACTGCAGATGCATAGACGGTTCCTATACGCCCTTCTTTATCGTTAAAAACTTTAAAAGGTGATTCTATATTAATACAATTAATACCATTGTCTAAAGCCAACCATATATTGTTTTCAGAATCTTCAAAAATATGATGTATGGTGTTATTACTTAAACCATTTACTATATTTATGTGATTGATAACCTTACCGGTTGCAGTTAAATGTATGATACCATTAGAGCGTGTTCCTAATACAAAACTACCATCTTGGAGTTGTGTACTTCTGTAAACACCACTTTGCGGAATTTTATCTGCAGATATGCTCCACTTGGTAAGAGAATCGTTATTTAAAATATAAAAACCCGCACTTTCAGTTTCTATCAAAAGGGACTCTTCGCGTTTATAAACACTAACTAAAAGGTTATCTTTTAATATGGGGGAATCTGAAATTAATATCGAGTTACCGTTCTCAATCTTATATAGTCCATCTTTAGTTTTTTGAAAATATATACTACCACCAACTTTAAACAGTTTATAAATTGTTGTATCCGATTCAATAATAGAATAGGATTGAGTACTTTTATCATAAATGTATATTCTCTTTAAAGATTGAAATAAGATATAATCATCTAGAGCAACAATATTCCAAAACTCTTCACCTTTTAAAAAATCTATTTTAAGTTGTTTTGATAACGAGGTATAATAAAGCAATCCAAATTCATTTCGTTGCCAGTACCCAAACTCACCGGTACATCCTGTATAAATTAAATCGTCAATAACACTTACAGATCGCACTATGGTTTCGTTTGGTGAGGGGTACAAACGCCATTTGGCTCCATTATACTCTAATAAGCCTTGATTATTTGCTACATAAATATGATTGTTTTTAGACTGAGCTATACACCAATTTTGGTTTGCAGCTCCATATATTTTTGGAGTATAAACTTCAATAGGAGGTATTTCTTGAGCTTTAACTGTTAAAGGCATCAAAAAACATAATAGTAAACTAATTTTAACAAGCTGCTTCACTTAAAACACTAATTGTTCAGTTACTAATATACCACAAATCCTTTAATATTTGATACTCATAACAACACTGTATAGTTTTTGTATAGTTTTTTTTGCATAAAAAGCGGATGTCAAAATTTAAAATCAGACATAATAAGCTTAAGTGCATTAATTTAAAAACTTAACGATTATGCCTTTATAATGTTGAATATAGCCTATAAAAAAACCTTCGTAATTTAAATTACGAAGGTTTTTTATAATATCATACTCTACATTATCTGCTGTTAGTTGAATTAAAAAGCTGGGAACTGTAATTCCCTTTTAACTCCCCCTTTAATTATAAGTTGAAGTTGAGACTTCAAAAGTTGAGTCTTTTGCCGCTAAGTAGCGTTCAGCATCTAGTGCTGCCATACAACCTGTACCTGCAGCAGTTACTGCTTGTCGATAGACATGATCGGCTGCATCTCCAGACACAAAAACACCTTCTACATTAGTCTTTGATGTACCAGGTGTATTTATAATATACCCAGTCTCATCTAAATCCAAATAGCCTTTAAAAATATCTGTATTGGGTTTATGCCCTATAGCTACAAAAAAACCTGTAGCTGGTATATCATGTTTCTCGTTGGTTTTATTATTAAGCACACGAACTCCTGTTACTACTTGCCCGTCTCCTAAGACCTCATCGGTTTCGGTATTAAATAATATCTCTATATTTTCAGTATTTCTTACTCTTGCTTCCATAATTTTTGAAGCTCTAAACTCGTCTCGCCTTACTAACATAGTAACTTTTGTACATAGCTTAGATAAATAATGAGCTTCTTCGCAGGCAGAATCTCCTGCTCCTACAATAACCACTTCTTGATTTCTATAGAAAAACCCATCACAAACCGCACATGCACTTACACCTCCTCCAAGTTTTAAATATTTTTGCTCAGATTCTAGCCCTAAGTACTTTGCTGAAGCTCCTGTAGATATAATAACAGTATCACAGAGGATCTCCTTTTCATCATTTACCCATACCTTATGTACGTCTCCAGAAAAATCTACTTTAGTTATCCAACCATTTCTAACATCAGTTTCAAAGCGTTCGGCTTGTTTTTGTAATTCCATCATCATCTCTGGCCCTGTAACACCATCCGGATATCCCGGAAAATTCTCTACCTCATTAGTAGTTGTTAACTGTCCTCCTGGTTGAGTACCTTGATACAAAACCGGCGACATATTTGCTCGTGCTGCATAAATAGCTGCTGTATATCCTGCAGGTCCGGAACCTATAATTAAGCATTTTACTTTTTCTATCTCTTCTGACATATTTTCTAAATTTATAGTAACAAAAGTAGGTTTTTTGACTTAATGCTTACACAGAAGTTATCAACAGTTTTTATAAAAAGATAAGATTAATTTATAAAGGAAATTTAACTAATGTCTAGATAATATTTTTTCTAAAAAAAACCTATTACAGCCTTTTAATTTTAATATTCCTATACCACACCATATCTCTATGGTCTTGTAAACCTATATGTCCTGTATGATATTTACCAAAGCCTTTCCAATCTTTAAATTTAGAATTAGCAACCATTTTATCCCATGCTTCACCATGAACAGGAAACTCCACAATTACTTTTCCATTTAACGACGCACTTCCTGTATTCGCATTATGATCAATCTTTATCACACATGTATTCCATTCGCCAGCTGGCTTGCATACATCGTAAGCTGGCTGTACCATATCATATAAAGCTCCGGCTTGATGAAACTTTGGGTTTGCTTTTGCATCAGGATGCCTTTCATTATCTAAAACTTGAATTTCCGGACCTGTCTGATAGGCTTCAGGATATGCCTCATCTTCAAAAATCCCCCAAAAAATACCACTATTCCCTCCTTCGGAAATTTTCCATTCAAGAGATAAAATAAAATTGGTAAACTTCTCTTTAGTGATAATATTTTTTCCGTCTTGTGATCCAGGAGTAAATACCATAGCATCACCTTCAATAGTCCATTCAGGATATATACTATCTGATAAATATCCGCGCCAATTATCTAAAGAAGACCCATCAAAAAGAGTAATCCATTCATCTGTTACTTTTTTATCAAGAGCTTTTTCTTCTTCTTTTTTAATAGGCGCATTGCTTTTTTCCTGTTTACAGGAAACTAACATTAACAATATAAGTAAGGTGCTAATTATTGATTTCATAGGCTTTAATTTTAAAATATTTATTATGGTTTATAATGGTTTAGCTAATCAAATTACCACGGTCATCCCATTTTGCAACATCCGTTCTATTAGAGTTATTAATACATTTAGCCAACCATTCTTCTTCGTATTCAAATCCATGCTTTCGCAGAATATGCTCAGGGACTCCATCCCAGACATTGGGTGTATTCCCTTTATATCCTAATGCTTCTATACCTGTTTTTGAAGTATAGTATCCCGTAAGTGTTAAATTACGCATTCGCGTAAAAAAAGCTTCACCTTGCTTTAATTCTGGTTTAGTTTCTTCTGATGGATATGCTATTTGATCACAAATACTAAGTTGCTCTTCATTAGTACAAGCAATAAATTCTTTATTATATTTTTTATTACTGAAACTGTCTAACCACATAAGCCCTCCTCTTAAAGGAATTTGATGGACTTCTATATCTCTAACTATAAAATCTATAAATTCTTTAACCCCGGCATCTGAAGCTGAACTATACTGATTAGTTTTAGGAAGGATTATATCACATAAAACAGCTATAGTTGAAAGTTCGTGCTCATTAAAAAAACGAGTCTCCAGGATTTTTTGATCTCTTAATTTCTCTTTTTTAGTTCTTCCATATGGAGCTAATTCAGGAGCTTTAGGCAAGTTGACTGAAGTTTCTGGTGGCGAACAGCCCTTTATTGCTATTCCGGTAGCTACCGAACCTAATAATATGGATTTAATACTATCTCGTCTTTTCATCTCTCAATTCGCTAAATATTTTGTTTTTTTAGTTCGCTTACTATATAATCACAAGTTCGCCACGACAAAGCTAAGATTGTCCATGTTGGGTTCTTATCAGCTTGCGACACAAAAGGGCCAGCATCAACAATAAAAACATTATCAACATCATGCAACTGCTGATACTTATTGGTAACAGATTTTTTAGAATCGTTCCCCATTCTGGTGGTTCCTACTTCATGAATAATTCTACCTGGTGTTAATAAACCGTAATCTTCTTCCTTATTTGGTGTTTCTCCTAAAACCTGCGCCCCCATACCATCAAAAATTTCTTCAAATGTTTGATGCATATGTTTTGCCTGAGATTTTTCATGCTTACTCCATTTATATTTAAACCTCAAAACAGGAATACCCCACTCATCAACTATATCGGGGTCTATTTCGCAGTAATTACTTTCCATAGCGATGCTTTCTCCTCGCCCTGCCAACCAAATTAAGGACCCATAGAATTTCTTAATATCTGCTCTCAATTGATCCCCGTAACCTCCAACCTTGCCTCCTATAAATTCGTTTAAAACATTAGGGTTAAAACCAAACCCATAGGCTGGCATACCTAAACCGCCTCCAATCTCAATATGATATCCTCTTGGGAAATTTAGTTTTTTATTATTTCCCCACCATGGTGAATACACATGCATGCCTCCAACTCCATCTTCATTATAGGTTTCCCTGTTCATTAACTCTGGAATAAAAGCAGCTCTGCCTGCTCCAGTAGAATCATGCAAATATTTACCTACTAATCCACTACTATTACCCAAACCGTCTGGATGGGATTTACTTTTAGAATTAAGTAAAATTCTGGCTGAACTACATGCCGAAGCTGCTAAAACAACAACTTTGGCATTTAATTTATATTCTTTCCTGTCTATTTTATTTATAAAAATAACTCCAGTGGCTTTACCAGAATCATTGGTTACAACTTCTCTAACCATAGAATCTGTGAAAAGTGTTATTTGTCCTCCAGATTTTTGAGCAGGAAATATTAAACAGGATCCTGAGGAAAAATCGGCATAGGCACTACACGACCTGTTACATTGCCCACAATAAAAACAAACTCCTCTATTCTCATTAATTGGCTTAGTTAATATGGATAAACGCGCTGGATAAACCGGTACATTTGCTTTTCGCGCTCCTTTAATATAATACATTTCATGCAGCCTTGGTTTGGGTGCAGGTAAAAAATATCCATCAGGATCGTTTGGCAAGTTTTCATTACTTCCAAAAACACCTATAAGCTTATCTACTTTATCATAATAAGGTTTAACATCATCATAAGAAATTGGCCAATCATCACCTAAGCCGTCTAGACTTTTCCTTTTAAAGTCTAAAGGTCCAAATCTTAAGGAAATCCGCCCCCAATGATTTGTTCTACCTCCAAGCATTCTTGATCTAAACCAGTCAAACTTTGTTCCGTGCTTTCTAGTGTAAGGTTCTCCTTCTATTTCCCAGCCTCCGTAAGCTGCATCAAAATCGCCAAATGGTCTAGAAGACGAGGCCCCTCTTCTTGGAGATTCATAGGGCCATCTTAATTGCGTTCGGGTATTAGGGTCAGCTGGGTCATAAAATGGCCCTGCTTCAATAACTGCGATATTTAAACCCGCTTCTGAAAGTATTTTAGTAGCCATCCCGCCACCAGCTCCTGAGCCAACTATAATAGCATCATAAGTTTCTGGCGATTCTTTTATTTGCATCACTTTTATTGAATAAAATTAATTACTTAGAGTCCTAGTATTTTTTTCAATTGTTCCTTATCGGTTTCGTTTCCGGCAAAATCATCAAAACTTCTTTCAGCCACCTCAATAATATGCTTTTGTATAAAAGGAGCGCCTTCTCTCGCGCCTTGATCAGAAGATTTTATACAGCATTCCCATTCCATTACCGCCCAAACATCACAAGCGTATTTTGTTAGTTTTGAAAATATACTTTTAAAATCTACTTGTCCGTCACCTAACGACCTAAAGCGTCCTGCTCTATCTTTCCAATCGGCATATCCTCCATAAACCCCTTGTTTACCTGTTGAATTAAATTCAGCATCTTTAACATGAAATGCTTTAATGTTTTCATAATAATGATCAATAAAAGTCAGATAGTCTAATTGCTGTAATACAAAATGCGATGGATCATATAAAATATTAACTCTCTTATGATTTCCTGTAGCCTCTAAGAAACGTTCAAACGAAATTCCATCATGTAGATCTTCTCCGGGATGAATTTCATAACAGACATCTACACCTACTTCATCAAAATGATTTAAAATGGGCAACCAGCGATTCGCTAATTCTTTAAAACCCATTTCTACCAATCCGCCAGGACGTTGCGGCCATGGGTACATGGTGTGCCACATTAAAGCGCCTGAAAATGTTGCATGCGCTTTTAAACCTAATCGCCCACTTGCTGTTCCTGATTTTTTTACAAAATCTATAGCCCACGCTGTTCTTGCTTTTGGGTTTTTCCTAACCGATTCTGGAGCAAAACCATCAAACATAGTGTCGTAAGCTGGGTTTACAGCTACTAATTGCCCTTGCAAATGAGTTGAAAGCTCGGTTATTTCTAAACCATATGATTCGACTTTACCTCTTAACTCATCACAATAGGTTTGACTTTCGGCAGCCTTATTGATATCGATTAAATCAGGTTCCCAGGTTGGGATTTGTATGCCTTTATATCCTAAATCTGAAGCCCATTTACACATTCCCTCAAGCGAGTTAAATGGAGCTTCATTTCCAGCAAACTGTGCTAAAAAAACAGCAGGTCCTTTTATTGTTTTCATCTATTCGTTTTATTTTTTATTAGGCAAGACGTAATTTGCTAATTAGCATAGTAAATTTCATCTATTTAAATTTTCGCAGCTATGTGTTTTAGTAATTTAATTGCCTCAATGAGTATTACGCATTGCTTAATTTAAAGCCTATTATGGGTTTTTATATTCCATTTTGGTTTATATATCTAACCAAACATTTCCAGACTTATGAGATGCAACACATTTTTCTATAAACTTCATACCTCGAACACCATCATTCATTGTTGGATATTCTCCACTATCATAATCTTGCTTTCTAATGGCTTTTGCTACACCATAATAAATATTTCCCATTGAATCGAATATACCTTCTGGGTGCCCCGGCGGTAATTTAGTTCCGTTTAATGAAACTTCTCCGTTATAAGCATGTCCAGGTTTTAATACTTGTAACGGTTTATCATCTGTTAAATAATATAGATAATTAGGGTTTTCCTGTTTCCAATTAAACCCGCCTTTTGTCCCGTAAATTTTTACTTCAAGCCCATTTTCTTCGCCTGTCGCAATTTGACTTGACCGTATAACCCCTTTTACATATTCAGAGAAACGTATTAATACCGTTCCATCTACATCCAATTGATTGTCTTCATATCTCGTATTAAGATCTGCCAAAACCGATTTAACTTCTAATCCTGTTAGATATTCAGCCATATTAAAAGCATGTGTGCCAATATCTCCAACGCAGCTACTTATTCCAGCTTTTTTAGGATCTAAACGCCATATTGTTTTTCGCAATTCTTTATCTAAAAGTATGGGATTTATCCACCCTTGGTAATACTGAATATCAACTTTTTGCACTTCGCCTATTACTCCGGAATGAATCATTTCACGCATTTGGCGAACTATAGGATATCCTGTGTATGTATAGGTTACAGCAAAAATTGTATTAGACTCCTCAAGCGCACTTTCTAAAATCTTAGCCTCAGCGAGCGTAGTCGTTAATGGCTTTTCACATATAACATGGAACCCATTTTCTATCAATTTTTTTGCCATAGGGAAATGCAAAAAATTTGGTGTTAATACTGAAACCACTTCTATTCTTTCTGATTTCGGAAGTTTTAATTCTTCTTCAACAAACGTATCAAAATCAATATAAATTCGATTTTCAGGTAATCCCAGTTTTTTTGCAAAACTTAAATTGTCTTCCCAATTGGGATTAAAAACTCCACCTACTATTTGGTATTTATCATACATTGACGAGGCTACTCTATGTAACACACCTATAAGTGAATCTCCACCACCGCCAAGTATTCCTAATCTGATTTTTTCTGACATTATTTTAAACTCTGTTTATTTCTAATTTTTTTCGTTGTGTATAAAGAATTCCGAACAATACAATTAGTACCATAGGAAAAAAGGCAATATTACTCAAAGTTTCTTGGCCTGCTATTAATTCTGCTTGCTCTAAAGAAGCTCCAGAATCTACAGCAGCTGATTTTGCATTATCTAACCACGACCCAATAACAGGTTGCCAAATACTAGTAGCAAACATTCCTGCCCCACCAATTAAAGACATTCCTAATGCTCCTGTTTTTGGTATATATTCACTAACAAAACCTATCATGGTTGGCCAAAAATAACAAACACCAATAGCAAATAATATAGCATATACGTATACCATACCACCAGTAGCGGAGCTCATAAGATATATGGCTATTGTAGAAATAACAGCAGATGCCAACAATACACCTGGTGGATTCAATTTATGAATTACAGGGCCTGCAAAATAACGCCCTACAGCCATTAAACCTGTTACCATAGCTAATATCAACATAGGGCTTGCTCCTGTATTTCCTAAAATCTTTTCAACCCATTGCTGTGTTCCTAACTCTGTTGTAGCCGTTAGTGTCATACACACAACCATAAAAATAAATAATGGAGATAAAAGACTTTTAATATTTACCTTAGTATCAGATACAATATTCTCGTTCTTTGGAAATTTCTGACCAAGAAATAAAAACCCATAAAGTAAAGTAGGGATTAACATACTAGCAATTTGCAATTGCCAACTCATACCAAAATCTGTCATGAATTTTGAAACTAAAGCACCTATCACTATTCCTCCTGGAAACCAAACATGAAACTTATTCAGCATGGTTGTCCTGTTTGTTGTATACATATCAGCAATTAATGGGTTGCATGCAGCTTCAACTGAACCGTTTGCAAAACCAATAAAGAATGTTGATATCAAAAGAGTCCAAAATCCTCCAGCAAAAATAGTTAGCAAAATTCCTAATAAATGTGATAAAAATGCAATTATCATCAACTTTCTTGGTCCTACAGAATTATAAACCAATCCTCCAAAAATTGTAGCCACGGGAAAGCCCAAAAAAGCCATACTATTTACCCAACCTAATTCAGTATCTGTTAATTTAAAATCTGTACCTAATTGCCCTAAGATCCCTGCTCTAATAGCAAATGTCATAGCAGTTACTATTAAAGATATACAAGACGCTAAAAACAATCTGTCTCTATTAATATTTTTCATTATTTTTTGGTTTAGTTAGTTTTATTTTGAAAGTTGATTACCCACTTTTAATAGCAATTTTTTTGTGGCCATGATACCATCCTTTTCACTCAATCTGCTGCCTTCATATTCAATACCTATATAGCCTGAATAACCAGCATCTTTTACAGTTTGTAGTATTTTTGTGTAATCGATTACTGTTTCATTTCCGTTTTCGTCAAAATCGTAAGATTTAGCACTTACCGCTTTAGCATAAGGCATTAATTCTTTAACCCCTTTATACTTATCGTATGCCTCTTCGCAACCTCCTTCTTTATATCTAATACAAAAATTTCCAAAATCTGGTAATGTACCACAATTAGGCAAATTTACTTTCGCCATAACGCTTGCTAACCACTGTCCGTTAGAAGTATATCCCCCATGATTTTCCACCAACACATTTATGCCTTGAGTTTGCGCATATTCAGATAGCTTTGTCAAACCAATAACAGCCTGATTCATAACCTCATCATAAGTTCCTTCTCCATGCGCATTAACCCTAATAGAATGACACCCGAGTGTTTTTGCCGCATCGACCCATTTTTTATGATTCTCTAACGCGGTCTTTAAATGATCTTCATCATGACTAGCTAAATGACCTTCACCATCAATCATTATTAATAAATTTTTCACACCGTACTTTTCACTTTCGGCTTTCAACTTTTTAACGACTGCATCTATTCCTAAATTTTCAACTTCTTTTTTATACAGCCCGCTAACATATTCAATAGCTTCAAAACCTAGATTATGAGCTTCTTTAGCAAAATCGAAAGGACTTGCTTCTCCGCTTCTAAATTTTTTATGTAAAGACCATTGCGCTAAGGAAATATTAAAAAACATAGGATGTTCGGCTTTTTTAGTTTCTGCTGGAGCAGCTTTTTCTTTAGTTTTTTTACATGCAAAAGAAACAAGTACCAACAATACAATAGTAACTTTAGCCGTATTATAAATTGACTGTTTTATATTCATGATTAGTTATTATTTGATTAAACAATGACATCTGGTTAACAACGTGAATATAAATATTAGAACTTAAAGCAATGTGTATTTTTATTCAGTGAAAGAATTTAAACATTTTTTCAATCTTAGTATTTTACTAAGAAAACTGATAATTATCAACAGTATTTTTTAACCTGTATTCATTTGGCGAACATTTTTCATGCTTTTTAAATACCGTTGCAAAGTACTGACTTGTTGCGAATCCACACATATAAGCCACTTCTGCTATCGTTAAGTCCCTGTTTTCTAGAAGCATTTTTTTAGACATCTCCAAACGCTTCATTACCAGGTAACGCATTGGAGTTAAATTAGTTAGCCTTTTAAAATGATGCGTAAACCGGGTTAAACCAACACCTGCAGACTGAGACATTTGCTCTATAGTCCAATTCTCAGTTAAATTATTTTCAAGCTCCTTAAGAAAAAACTTTACACTTCTTGAACTATCTGTTAACGATTCGTTTAACACAATATCATCCGTATTCAATAAATCAAGTATTAAAATAAGCAAGTAATTAACAAGGAGTCTTATTCTAGACGCATTACTTCCTGATTTATCGGTATCTACAGCTTTATTAATCTGAAGAAAACAATCTCTAATTTTTTTATCTGTCTTTAAAATAGATTTTTCATTTTGTCTTAAAATTGTGGTAAGCCTAGACAAATCATCAGGAGTTAAAGTAATCCAATCGGGCCAAACCCAATCTTGATGAGGCCTGCGCACTCCTAAGTCTATAATAACCCAATAAAATTTTCCCATACCAATATTTGGATTCCCTACTTTATGCGCTTCCCAGGGCCTGGTAATAGTCAAATAATTAGGTTCCAACACCATTTCTTTATTCTCCTGAGAATAAGGCATCGTTCCAGACTCTAAAAAATGAAATTCAATACCTTCATTTCTATGCCAATCTAAGCCCCAATCCTGTGGCTCATTAGCATCCCAATACCCTATACTATTAAGTCCTAGCGTATTTTTATCCAAACGATCACCGGGATATGTATGTCTTGCTAAGGCTTTAAATTTTAATTTTTTTCGATGAACAGCATCAACTAAAGGCAAACAAGTATCAGCATGATACACTATTCCATTTGCCTCATAAGGTTGTATTTTTTGTATGTTTATTTTCACTGAAATAATTTGAACATTGATATAGCGCAAATTAATTAATTTTCCATGTATTTTAGAATTTAATTATCATTTTCTTCGTTTTAGCTGATATGATTTTTAATTTCATTTAGATTTACCTTATAATTTTACTTATCAAATAATTCTTCAAATCGGTTTTAATGAAAGAAACAGAAGTAACAAAAAACCTAAAAACTTATGACGCAATCGTTATAGGAACAGGAATTAGTGGTGGATGGGCTGCTAAAGAACTTTGCGAAAAAGGGTTAAAAACCTTAGTTCTTGAGCGCGGAAGAATGGTAACACATATTAAAGACTACCCAACAGCAAATCTGGATCCATGGGATTTTGAGTTCAGAGGAGCTTCTTCGGTTGAAGACCAAAACAAACAATTAAAGCAAAGCCGTACAGGATATACTACAGATGCAGCTTCTAAACATTGGTTTGTTAATGATTTAAAGCATCCATACAACGAAACCAAACGTTTTGACTGGATGCGTGGTTACCATGTTGGCGGCCGGTCAATTATGTGGGGCAGGCAAAGCTATAGGCTAAGCGATTTAGATTTTGAAGCTAATAAAAAGGATGGTCATGGTGTAGATTGGCCCATACGATACAAAGATATTGCACCCTGGTACGATAAGGTTGAAAAATATATTGGAGTTAGTGGAGAAAAATTAGGACTTTCTCAATTACCCGATGGTATATTTGAACCTCCTATGGAATTAAATTGTGTTGAAGAGCACTTAAAAGAAAAGCTTTCTGAAAATTACTCTGACCGGCTTCTAACCATTGGAAGAACAGCACATATTACAGGAGATAAAAGTCACGAAGGCAGGAGCAATTGTCAGTTTAGAAACAGGTGCATCCGAGGGTGTCCTTTTGGTGCTTATTTTAGCAGCAATTCTTCCACTTTACCTGCTGCAGAGCGCACAGGTAATATGACTTTAAGAGCAAATTCAATAGTTCATGAAATTATTTACGACGATACTTTAAAAAAGGCAACAGGCGTTAAAGTGATAGATGCCGAAACTAAAGCTCATTTAGTATTCAACGCTGAAATTATTTTTTGCTGTGCATCAGCTATTGCATCGGCATCCATCTTAATGCAGTCAAAATCTAAAAGATTCCCTAACGGCTTGGGTAACGACTCAGGAGAACTAGGTCATAATATCATGGATCATCATTTAGGTGCCGGAGCATCCGGCACATTAGACGGCTTTAAAGATAAATATTACAAAGGACGCAGACCAAATGGTATTTATATTCCAAGGTTTAGAAACTTAGGGACTAAAGAAACTGAAAAAAAAGAATTTATAAGAGGCTATGGCTATCAAGGAGGTGCCGGAAGAGGTGATATTTCTGAACATATTGCAGAATTAGGATATGGTGCAGAGTTAAAAGAAAAAATATTAGAACCTGGTGGATGGAGAATGGGCTTAGGTGGTTTTGGTGAATGCTTACCAAACCATGACAATAAAATGACTCTTGATTATGATAAGTTAGACGCCTGGGGTTTACCAACTGTAACCTTTGATGCCGAATGGAAAGAAAACGAATTAAAGATGCGTGAAGATATGGTTCAGCAAGCTGCAGAAATGTTAAAAAATGCTGGTTTTAAAGATATCAAAACATTCGATAACCGCTATGCTCCAGGAATAGGGATTCATGAAATGGGCACAGCCAGAATGGGTAAAGACCCTAAAACCTCTGTTTTAAATAAATACAATCAAATACATGCTGTACCAAATGTTTATGTTACAGATGGGGCCTGTATGACTTCCTCTGGTTGTCAAAACCCATCATTAACCTATATGGCTTTAACAGCAAGAGCTGCAAATCATGCTGCAGAGCAATTTCAAAAAAATAACAGCTAAACATTATGAATAGAAGAAACGCTTTAAAAGGATTGGGCTTATCTATTGGCTATACAATTGCTACACCTACAATTATTAGCATGTTGCAAAGCTGCAAAACTGAAGCTGATTTATGGACGCCTGTTTTTTTTACTATGGATGAAGGTATTGTAATGCAAAACTTGATCGACCTTATTTTACCTAAAACTCAAAACACACCTGGAGCCTTAGATGTTAATGTGCCTGAATTTTTAGATTTATACATTTCTAAAACCTATGATGAGTCAAAGCAAAAGAAATATAAAAAAGGGGTAGCCGCTATAATAGAGGCTTTACCTATAACAGAACATGGTGTTAGTGATTTAAAAGCTGAAAATTATGATGCTTTACTGGCTAAATATTTAAAGATAAGTAAAACACAACAGCTAACTTACAGAGCCTATAATGATGAAAAAGACCCTAAAAATAAAGAAGCTGTAATCTTTCAGGCTCTAGACAGTTTAAGAAATTCATCCATTTGGGCATTTCGAACAAGTCAACAAATTGGCGAAAACGTATTAGCTTACGACCCCGTTCCTGGAGCTCAAAAAGGCTGCATTTCTTTAAATGAAGCTACTGGAGGAAAAGCTTGGTCTCTTTAAAACCATATCAATCATGAATAAAAAACAAGCTATTTTAATTTTGGTATTAAGTCTATTCTTTTTAACCAACTGTAAAAATGAAGAAAAGAAGAACAACATAGAATCAGTAAAAAAGAATAACTGGGTAAAACTATTTAACGGAAAAGATTTAAAAGACTGGACTATAAAAATAAAAGGGCAACCTTTAGGTGAGAATTATAAAAATACGTTTATTGTAGAGAATGGTATTCTTAAAGTTAATTACAATGAATACAATGATACTTTTAACGAATCATATGGACATATTTATTATAACAAACCATTTTCGAATTATAAATTCAGAATGCAATATCGATTCACAGGTAAGCAATTAAAAGATGGTGCAGGTTGGGCAACACGAAATAGCGGTGTTATGATTCATTGTGAAGACCCCAAAAATATAGGCTTAAACCAAAGCTTCCCTGTATCTATTGAAGTTCAGCTTTTAGGCGGATTAGATTCAGGAGAACGGCCAACTGGCAATTTATGTACACCAGGAACACATGTTGAAATGAATAATGAATTATTCACGCCACATTGTATCAATTCTAAATCAAAAACCTACCATGGCGATCAGTGGGTTAATTTAGAAATTGAGGTTAGAAACGATTCTATTATTAAGCACTTTATTAATGGTGAACATGTACTCTCCTATACTAAACCTCAAATTGGAGGCGCTATAGATTACAATCAAGAGTATTGGAAAAATAAAGCAGGCAGGCCTTTAAAAAAAGGATATATTTCCCTACAGAGTGAGAGCCATCCGGTGGAATTTAAAAATATTGAAATACTAGAGTTATAAAATGAAATTAAAATATTCTATAAAATTAGCAGTGGGCTTTTTAATAATATTTCAAAATCAATTATCAATTGCCCAAGATTTTAATAACTATGTACAAAAATTAGACGGAGAACATATATCTATTGAAATGGTCGCTGTAAAAGGAGGTGATTTTTTAATGGGTGCTAACCCCAATGACTCTAAACGTAATGATGATGAGAAACCAAATCACAAAGTAGAAGTAGATGATTTTTGGATGGGAAAATACGAAATTACCTGGGAACAGTATGACGCCTTTGTATTTGGTAAATTTGGTCCAGAACAATTTAAAAGTAAAGACAAATTAAGGAATTTAGGAATTGACGCCGTTTCCGGAGCAACGCCACCATATGTTGATATGAGTTTTAATATGGGGAAAGAAACCCATCCTGCTGTAAACATGACGCAATATGCGGCTATTATGTATTGCAAATGGCTGACTTCAAAAACAGGAGTGTTTTACCGATTACCCACAGAAGCCGAATGGGAATATGTTTGTAAAAAAGGAAAAACAGATCAGAACACAGATCTAAAAAACGTGGCTTGGTTTGATGAAAACACAAATGATAAATATGAGAAAACAGGATTAAAAAAAGCAAATAGCTTAGGCATACATGACTTATTAGGTAATGTTTCAGAGTGGGTTATGGACCAATATGATGCAGATTATTATCAATCATCTCCTCAAAAAAACCCCTGGAATAAGCCATCTGAGCTATACCCGAGAGTGGTACGAGGAGGGTCTTGGACAGATACCAGAGATAAATTATGCTGCACAGCAAGAGGGCAATCAAAACAAAAATGGAAAAGAAGAGATCCTCAAATTCCAAAAAGTAATTGGTGGCACACTAATGCTCCGTTTGTTGGATTTCGCGTAGTACGACCAAAAATTCAACCATCGAAAGAAGACATAAAAAAGTATTGGCTTTCAGTAATTGAAGATTACGGATTAAATTAAAAAAAATAAAAAAACATGGAACAAAAAAAGAATCACTTAACCAGACGTAATTTTGTAAAAGGATCGTCATTAGCAGCTGGTGGTATTTTACTAACCCCTTCTTTACTTACTGCTACCCCAATATTTAATAAAGTAAAAAAATTAAAACTAGCCGTTGTAGGGTGTGGCGGAAGAGGAACTGGTGCTGTAAGTCAAGCATTAAAAGCAGATGACAATGTAGAATTAGTTGCTATGGCAGATGCTTTTGAAGATCGCTTAGAGAAAGCCTATACCAGCTTAACAAAAATGTTCCAAACCGGAAAACTTAACGTAAAACCATCACATAAATTTGTAGGCTTTGGTTCTTATAAAAAAGCCATTGATGCAGCTGATGTTGTTATTTTAACCACGCCGCCGGGATTTAGGCCTAAACATTTTGAATATGCAGTTTCTCAAGGCAAACATGTATTTATGGAAAAACCTGTAGCAACAGATGTTGCAGGAATTAAAAAAGTTCTAGAAGCCGCTAAAGTTGCCAAAGCTAAAAATTTAAATGTAGTTGTTGGTTTGCAAAGGCATTATCAGGCAAGTTATATAGAAACATATAACCGCATTCAAAAAGGTGATATTGGTCAAATTGTATCTGGTCAGGTATACTGGAATGGTTCTGGGGTTTGGGTAAGACCAAGAGAAGCTAATCAAACCGAAATGGAATACCAAATGAGAAACTGGTATTATTTTAATTGGATTTGCGGAGATCATATTTTGGAACAGCATATCCACAATATTGATGTAGCCAATTGGTTTATTGGAGGGTATCCAGTAAAGGCAACCGGAACTGGAGGTAGAGAAGTTCGTAAAGGAAAAGATCATGGTCACATATTTGATCACCACGTTGTAGAATTCGAATATGAAAATGGCGCTATTGTTTCCAGTCAATGTAGGCATCAACCTGGAACAAAACACAGAGTAGATGAATCTTTTCAGGGAACTTTAGGAACCTCATACAACCATGGTGGCAGTACTGCACTATTAAAAAAATATGATGGAACAAAAATCTACACACACAACAGCGAAAATGATATTAACCCTTACCAACAAGAGCATAATCGCTTATTTAAGTCTATACGAAATGGCGAAGCAATAAACAATGCTGAATTTGGGGCAAAAAGTACTATGACAGCCATTATGGGTAGAATGGCAACTTATTCTGGGAAAGAAATAACCTGGGATAAAGCCATGGCTCTTGACCATAATTTAGTGCCTGATGAAGACTCACTTACTTTTGATTCTGTTCCGCCAATAGTTCCTGATGAAAATGGGAATTATCCGGTTCCGGTTCCAGGCAAAACAAATTTCGTATAAAATGAAGCGAAGGATATTCATAAAAAAAAGTACGGCTACGGCTTCCTTATTAGGATTTGGTATAACAGGTATTAACGCTATGAATATGTTACACCCTAACAAAACAAAAAACCTTTCCACTATGTTCAAACTTAATTATGCTCCTCATTTGGGTATGTTTAAAAATCATGCCGGCAACGACCCTATTGACCAATTAAACTTTATGGCAGACCAAGGCTTTACCGCTTTCGAAGATAATGGCATGAAAGGCAGAAGTATTGAAACTCAAGAAAGAATGGCTAAAACCATGTCTGACAGAAATATGACCATGGGGGTATTTGTAGCTCATAAAATCTATTGGAAAACTCCAAATTTAGCCAGTGGAAACATTGATAAACGAAAAGAGTTTTTAAATGATATTAAAGAATCGGTAGAAGTTGCAAAACGTGTCAATGCCAAATGGATGACTGTTGTGCCTGGGCACGTAGACCTAACACAAAATATCCATTATCAAACAACCCATGTTATAGAAACATTAAAGCAAGCTTCTGCTATTTTAGAACCTCATAACATCACTATGGTATTAGAGCCCTTAAACTTTAGAGATCATCCTGGGCTATTTTTAAGCGAATCGCCTCAAGCTTATCAAATATGCAAAGCCGTAAACTCTCCTTCTTGCAAAATATTATTTGATATTTATCATCAGCAAATTCAAGAAGGGAATTTAATTCCTAATATTGATAGTTGTTGGGATGAAATTGCTTATTTTCAAATCGGTGATAATCCCGGTCGTAACGAACCAACCACCGGAGAAATAAATTACAAAAATGTATTCAAACATATTCATACTAAAGGATTTAAAGGAATTCTAGGTATGGAACACGGTAACTCAATAAGTGGAAAAGAAGGAGAGTTATCAGTTATTAAAGCTTACAAAGCCTCAGATAGCTTCTAACCACCCTTTAATTTAATCATTGATAAATGAAAAAGAATCACAAAACAAACAACAGAAGGTCATTTATTAAGAAAACGGCTTTAACCTCATTAGGGATTTCTATCATTCCAAGGCATGTTATGGGACAAGGATTTATTCCTCCAAGTGATAAGCTAAATATTGCAGTTATAGGTGGGGGTGGCAAAGGTTATTCTGACGCAATGAATGCCTGGAACAATGGAGCGTCCAATATTGCTGCTATTTGCGATGTAGATTGGAATCAATCGAAAAGGCTCATGGAAAAATTCCCAAAAGCAAAACGGTTTAAAGATTATAAAAAACTTTTTGATCAAATAAAAAACATTGATGCTGTAACAGTTTCTACACCAGATCATACACATGCAGTAATAGCTATGGCTGCTATAAAATCAAACAAACATGTTTATGTGCAAAAACCTCTAACACATAGTATTTATGAAGCCAGAATGCTTACAAAAGCAGCTAACACATATAGAGTGGTAACTCAAATGGGCAACCAGGGGGCCTCTGGAAATGGGGTTAAACAAATGATCAAATGGTTTGACGAAGGTAAAATAGGCACAGTAAGCAAAGTACATGTTTGGACCAACAGACCTGTTTGGCCTCAAGGTATAAATACGCCAACAGACAAACCCGCTTTAATTGATGGCTTAGACTGGAATAATTGGATTGGACCTGCAAAAATGGTAGATTATCACCCATTATACCATCCGTTTAAATGGCGTGGTTGGTGGAATTTTGGAACTGGAGCTTTAGGCGACATGGGATGTCATTTAATTGACCCGCCGTTTAGAGTATTAGGTTTAGGATATCCAACCGAAGTAGAAAGCAGTGTTGGAGCTGTTTTTAAAAAAGATTGGTCTCCTGAGTATTTACCAGAGTCTTGCCCGCCTTCATCAAGAACACAATTAAAGTTTCCTGCATCGGCAAAAAATGCATCAGAAATTACATTAACCTGGTCTGATGGTGGTTTAAGACCATTTCATCCAGATTTAATTCCAGCAGATCATCCTATTGGAGACCATGATAGCACTAATGGCGTTATAATGATTGGTAATAAAGGTATTATGACCTGTGGCACATACGGCATTGATCCAAAAATATACTTGAACAATGGGGACCTTTTAACATTTGAAGACACAGAGAAAAACATACTCCCTGAGAATGGACATAATGCTTCTTGGATCGAAGCCTGTAAAGAAGGTTTTGGTAAAGAAAAGCATAAAGCACTAACCTCATCATTTGATTATGCCGGCCCTTTAACAGAAAGTGTTTTAATGGGCAACCTAGCCATTAGAAGCTATAACCTTAGAAAACCTAAAGGAAACAGGTATGAATACCCTGGAAGAAAAAAATTACTATGGGATGGTGATAATATGAAGATTACAAATTTTGATGAAGCAAACCAATTTGTTAAAAGAACCTATCGAGACGGTTGGAAACTATAACCCATAACTATTCTAAATGAAACCTATTAGCCCATTAAGCAAACAGAAAAAAATATTTAATATTATACTATGCATTCTGTTTATCATTTTTGCGTTATTACAATTAAATGATCCCGATGGTATTTTATGGTTTGCAATATATTTTATTGTGGCTATAATATGTTTATATAGTAATTTTAAACCCATTCCTAAGCTCCTTTTAATTATAGCAATAATAGCATTACTAGCCTACGCTGTATTTCATTTTTCATTGTTTATCGATTATTTAAACACAGAAAACAAAGAAGAAATTTTTGGCGAAATGGTTTACGACAAACCATATTTAGAAGGCACCAGAGAGTTTATTGGCCTATTAATAGCTGCTTTAGGAGTTATGTATCAATTAAAAATTAGAAAAAAATAATCTGATCTTATCAAAATTCAAGCTACTTTTCTAAATAAAAATTTAACCTTTTACACTTTTTAAATTAAAACATGAATAAAATTATAATGCTTTTTCTATTTACAATAACAAGTGTGTTTTGTAATACTACCTTTTCTCAAAATAATATTAATGGAGAAGTAAAAGACAGGCAAGGAAACCCTTTAGAAGGCGCAAACATTATTTTAATTCCAACAGGGAATAGCGCAGTAACGAGCTCTGAAGGTACTTTCAAAATAGAAAACATTTCTTCCGGAAACTATACAATAAACATCTCACATATAGGATATAAAACTGTAAAGGAGACCATTGTAATAAATAAAGATATAACACGTGCTTTTGTTTTAGAAGATGATTTATTGAACCTACAAACTGTTGTAGTTACCGGCACTTTTGATCCCAGAGTTCAATTAGAATCCAGCACTTCTGTGAGTTTACTCGATTCTAGATCAATTCAGCAAAATTACCCGCAGGGAACCGCGAGTTTACTTCAAAACATCCCTGGTACGTTTACAGATGCCTCTGCCGGTGAAGTTTACACTAAAGTTTACACACGAGGTATTTCAGCTTCTGCTGAAGATGATTTGGGATGGTATTATGTATCCCTTCAAGAAGATGGGCTACCAGTTAGCCTTGTACAACATTCGTATTATAGTCCGGATCTTTTTCATCGTGTAGATCTAAGCACTCAAAAAGTAGAGGCACTAAGAGGTGGAAGTGCATCTATTACAGCACTCAATGCTCCAGGGGGTATTTATAATTTTATATCGAAAGGTATCAGAAATGACTTTGGTGGCGATGTCCAATTAACAAATGGTTTTCAGGGTGAAGGCAATTCTTTATACAAAATAGACGCTAATATTGGAGGGGCAATAGGTAACGATTGGTTTTTTAATGTCGGTGGGCACTACAGGCATGATGATGGGGCCCGAAATACAGAATTTCCATTCAGTAAAGGCGGCCAGTTTAAATTTAATATTATAAAAAAGTATGCTAATGGCTATTTAAAACTTTATGGTAAAGTATTGAACGATAAAACAAATAGATATACTGGCGTTGCTGCCGTAAACTGGAACAACCCTACTCCTGCTTTTGGTCAAGATTTTGGAGCTACGTCACTATTAATGCCTAGTTTTAATGCCACTATTCCAGATGGCAGATCCCTCGCTCAAGGTGCAACAAATAGCTTTGATCCTTCACAAGGGGTTCATGCAAAAGATTTAGCCTTTGGGTTTAACCTGTTTCAAGATCTAGGTAATAACTGGTTCTTAAAAAACAACATGAAACTCTCTACTAAAGATGCCAATTGGCAAACTTCAATAAGTAATGCATTCGTTTCTTTAAATAACCCACTAGCCTATTTTATTAGCGGTGCAAGTTTCCCTATTGGTCAGGTAGTTTTCAGAGATGCCCAATCTGGTACAGAGCTTGCACGACTTAATAACGCAGGAATTTTAGCAGGGCAACCTATTCAATATTTAAGTAATGGTACATTACCCAATGATGCTATTATGGGAACTTCTGCCTGGTATAAAGAAAATAAGGCCGATGAGTGGATGAATCAGTTCACATTACAAAAAAAATTAGAAAATCATGATGTTACAACAGGTTTTGCTTTAGGCCTTTCAGATACGTCTTTATTTACCCAGGGCAGTTTTGCTTTTGTAACTTACGAGCCTAATCCTAGACTTCTACAAGTTACACTTGAAAACCCGGGAGCCCCTGTAGTTGAACTATCCGATTCTAACGGCATTAGTAATTATGGTGGCTTATTTTTTGTAAACTCTGAAGCCAAAGTCAGTCAATTAGCCATATTCGTCAATGACAGATGGAAAGTTTCAGATAATGTCCATTTAGATTTAGGCTTACGTTACGAAACCATTAAACACAAAGGCAGTAAAGATCGCTTTGCTCCATTTACACAAAATGGAGGTTTAGATGGTAACGATAATACGGCTTACGACAATGGCATTTTAGCTCCAACCGGCGAAAAAGATAATTTCAATTACAATTATAACTACTTATCTTTTTCAGGAGGAATCAATTATAAGGTGGATAACAACAGAGCTTTATTTGCCAGGTTTTCGCAAGGAAACAAAGCCCCGGAATTAAATTATTATTTTAATAATTTCTCTAATGTACCCATTAACCAAAAAGGAGCAATACAAAAAATAAATCAGGCAGAGATAGGTATAAAGCACAATCTTAAAAACTTTTCTTTTACAAGTACTGTGTTTTGGAGTCAGCTTAAAGATATTGGTATAGCAAATTTTGAGTTTGATTCAAGCGATAACAGTATTTTTTATACCCCAATTCAGTTTAATACATCAAGAACCATTGGTTTGGAGTGGGAAAGTGTTTATTCTCCAGTTCAAAATCTTACCTTTCGTTTTAACGGAATCATTCAAAACCCAAAAGCTACCAAATGGAAAGTTTATGACGCAGCAGGTTCGGTTGATACCAGCGATGACAGTATTACAGACTATTCAGGAAAGATATTACCATTTAACCCTAAATTAATGTTTAATCTTAGCAATGCATATCAAAAAGATAAAATTTCAGCATATATTAAGTGGCAGTTTATGGGCAAACGCTATGGTAATGTATCCAATGGCTTTAAACTTCCTGCTTACAGTATCTTTAACTTAGGTGCCGGATACCAAATAACCAAACAATTATCGGCAGACCTCTTGATAACAAACCTTTTTAATTCTGAAGGCTTAGCAAACTTTTTTGGTGCTAATAGTTTTGGTGCAAATGCCAATGGAGCGACTCCAGATTTTATAGCAGCCAATCCAGATGCTAGTTTTGTTGTTTTTCCGGTTTTACGTAGAAGAGCTTTACTGAAATTAAATTATAGTTTTTAAAATAAACATATATAAAATGATTTATAGCCTGTTGAGTTTTTACTTTTCAGGCTTTTATATTTATAAACCACTCGTGCGAAATCGTTTTCCCGTTAATAACTTTTTGATTTACAGGCATTTTTTTAGCAGATCACCCCTGTTTTTGCATACATTTTTAAATTAGATTTGTATACGCTGGTTTACCCCATGTTATTATCAAGATTAGAGTAAAAGAAGTCACTTAAAATAAGCTTAAATATGAAACCAAAAACCACCATGAAAAGCATTGCTGAAGAACTTGGTGTTTCTGTTTCTACGGTTTCAAAAGCATTAAAAGACAATCCGAGAATAAGCAAAGAAACTCGAAAAAAGATACAGGCCTTTTCTAAATTACTTAATTACCAACCCGATGCAAGAGCCATAAATTTACGTAAAAATATTTCTAAAGTTATTGGAGTTGTTATTCCGGAAATCACTAATCATTTCTTTACAACTGTTATTAAAGGCATTGATTATATGACTAAGAAACGAGGCTATCAAGTAATGATTTGCTTATCTAATGAGTCTTATATAGAGGAAGTAAAAAACATAAACCTTCTTACTTCAGGCAGTGTAGACGGGCTATTAATTTCTATTTCTTCAGGCACACAAAAAAAAGGAAATTACAAGCATTTATTTAATATAAAAAATAATCAACTCCCTATGGTTTTATTTGATAGAACTGAAGATTTTATTGCCTGCGATATGGTTAAAGCTGATGATGTAGGTGGTGCTTATAATGCTACAAAAACATTAATCAAATCGGGTTGTAAACGCATTGCTCTAATTAACTTTAAACCATATATAAATATTGGAAAAGAACGTAGAATGGGGTATTGCATGGCACTGGATGAGTATGGCATCAAAGAAAATGATGCATTAATTTTTGAGGTCGATGAAGAAAAAGATCTTTTTAAACAAATTGAAAAAGTCTTCAATTTAAATCCGCTCCCTGATGCCATTTTTGCAGTTAAAGAAGATTTTGCTGCTGTTGCCATAAAATTAGCTTTAAAAAAAGGATTAAAAATACCGGAAGATATTTCATTAATAAGTTTTGTAAATGGTTTAATTTCTGAATACTCATCGCCTTCAATAACAGCTGTTGTACAGCATGGTTATAATATGGGAAAAATGGCAGCAGAATTATTAATTGACAGAATTGAAAACAAAGCCTTAAAAAAACCTTATGAAACTAAAGTAATTGCAACCCGATTAAAGCATCGGGATTCAACAAAAAGTAAACCAATTTAATATGTATTTATTAGGATTAGATATTGGCTCTTCATCTATCAAAGCAAGTATAGTACAAGCTTCTGATGGTCTAGTAATAGCACAAAATTTCGAACCTAAAGACGAAATGAATATTATTGCGCATCACAATGGATGGGCTGAACAAGATCCGGAACTTTGGTGGCACTATGTAAAATTAATAGTTCCCAAATTAATAAAAGAAGCACAAATTAACAGGTCGCTTATAAAGGCCATAGGCATCTCTTATCAAATGCATGGCCTTGTTTTAGTCGATA
The DNA here is from genome assembly GCA_965224845.1 of Wocania sp. Taxonomy (GTDB): domain Bacteria; phylum Bacteroidota; class Bacteroidia; order Flavobacteriales; family Flavobacteriaceae; genus Wocania_A. Next base: position 54,057 of record CBDDAJ010000022.1, on the reverse strand, counting down.
AAAACAAACGCATTCTCAGACCGTCAATTATTTGGTGCGATAGTCGTGCATCAGAAATTGGTAAAGACGCTTTTAATACTTTAGGGCAAAATTATTGCCTGGAAAACCTTTTAAATTCTCCGGGAAACTTTACAGCATCAAAACTAAAATGGGTTAAGGATAATGAACCCGAAGTTTTTAAACGCATATACAAGGTAATGCTACCTGGTGATTTTATTGCTATGCAATTAACCAATAAAATCACAACTACCATAAGTGGCTTGTCTGAAGGGATTTTTTGGAATTTCAAAGACAATACAATATCACAGCAGCTTTTAAGCCATTACGGGATAGAAAACATTTTAATCCCGGAAATTCATGACACCTTTAGCACTCATGGAACCGTTACTACCAAAATTGCTAATCAATTAGGACTTCCCGCTGGCATTCCGGTTTCATACAAATCTGGGGACCAACCCAATAATGCTTTATCGTTAAATGTTTTAAAACCCGGAGAAATTGCAGCAACTGCAGGAACCTCGGGGGTTATTTATGGCGTTGTTGATGATATAAAACCCGATCTACGTTCACGTGTTAATGTATTTGCACATGTTAACCATAAAGTTCAACAACCAAGATATGGTGTATTAGCCTGTATTAATGGCACAGGAATATTAAATGCATGGCTTCGAAAAAATATAGCTAACGGATTAAGTTATTCTGAAATGAATGCACTAGCTAAAACTGTTGATATAGGGTCAAACGGATTGCAGGTATTTCCTTTTGGAAATGGTGCAGAACGAATTTTAGAAGATGCCAATATGGGCTGCACATGGAAGCATCTTAATTTTAACATCCATAAAAAAGCCCATGTATTACGTGCAGCACAAGAAGGCATTGTTTTTTCTTTCCAATATGGAATTGATATCATGAGAGCCATGGGCTTAAAGTTAAATGTTATAAAAGCTGGGCATAGCAATATGTTTCAAAGCAGCATTTTTAAAGAAACGCTTGCGACTCTATCTGGAGCGGAAATAGAAATATATGATACAGATGGCTCCATAGGCGCTGCTATAGGAGGTGGTATAGGGCATGGTGTTTATAAATCCTCAGATGAAGCTTTTAGCCGCTTTCAAAAACTAGAAACCATTAAGCCCAATAAGAAAACGCAACCTAAAATAGAAACTGCTTATCAAAATTGGAAAAAAGAATTACAAAATATAAAATAATCTATAACCTTAAAAACCTGTAAAAGTGAGCACTTACTTTCCAAAGATCAATAAAATTAAATTTGAAGGAAGAGATTCTAAAAACCCTCTTGCTTTTAAATGGTATGATGAAAACCAAGTTGTTAATGGCAAAACAATGAAAGCCCATTTAAAATTTGCTGTTTCTTATTGGCATACCTTCTGCGGCGAAGGCGGAGATCCTTTTGGACCAGGAACAAAAACATTTCCCTGGGCAACAAATAATAATGACCCTCTAACCGTTGCAAAACATAAAATGGATGCAGCATTTGAGTTTATTGATAAGCTCAGTATTCCTTATTATTGCTTTCATGACACCGATGTAGTAGGTGATGGAAGTGTTTTTGAAATTGAAAAGCGTTTACACAAAATATTACCTTACGCTCAAAGCAAACAAGCGGCATATGGCATTAAGCTGCTATGGGGTACAGCAAATGTATTTTCTAATCCGCGATACATGAATGGAGCAGCTACAAATCCAGATTTTAAGGTTTTAACAAAAGCGGCAGTTCAGGTAAAAAATGCTATTGACGCCACTATTGCACTTGGAGGTTCTGGGTATGTGTTTTGGGGAGGTAGAGAAGGTTATATGTCGTTGCATAATACCAACATGAAAAAAGAAACAGAACACTTAGCCATGTTTTTAACAAAGTCAAGAGACTATGCCAGAGCACAAGGTTTTAAAGGTACCTTCTTTATTGAACCCAAGCCTATGGAACCTACCAAACATCAATATGATTTTGATGCCGCAACGGTATTGGGCTTTCTTAATACATATGGTTTGAATAATGACTTTAAATTAAACTTAGAAGTTAATCATGCAACATTAGCAGGGCATTCCTTTGCTCATGAGCTTCAAGTAGCTTCTGATGCTAATATGCTGGGAAGTATTGATGCTAACAAAGGGGATTATCAAAACGGCTGGGATACTGATGAGTTTCCTACCAATATATATGAAGTTACTGAAGCCATGATGATAATATTACAAAATAATGGTTTTGAACACGGCGGTATTAATTTTGATGCTAAAACCAGGCGAAATTCTACAGATATGGAAGATCTGTTCATTGCCCACATTAGCGGTATGGATACCTTTGCCAGAGCGCTTGTAACGGCTGATAAAATACTATCGGACTCTGTCTATCTGGATATGAAGAAAAAAAGATATGATTCGTTTAATTCTGATGAAGGTAAAGCTTTTGAACAGGGCAAACTAAGCCTACAAGATTTAAATGAAATAGCTGCTAAAAATGGAGCCCCCGAAATGAGAAGTGGGAAACAAGAACTATTAGAGCAGTTAATAAACAGCTATATATAACAATAAGCATTTAATTAAACTTAAGCTTTTTAAAATGAAACCTAAATTAATAAAACCCTTTTTAACTCTTATTATTGCTATCATGTTGGCATCATGTAGTTCAAAAGAAAAAAGAGTGCTCGTATTTAGTAAGACCGCAGGATTCAGACATGGTTCTATAGAAACCGGAATAAATGCATTAAAGAAATTAGGAAAAGAAAATGATTTTAAAGTCGTTGCCACTGAAGACTCTACTTATTTTGTAGAAGATTCATTAAAACAGTTTTCTGCAGTAATTTTCTTAAATACAACAGGCAACATTTTAAATTACGAACAGCAAGCCGATTTTGAACGCTATATACAAGCAGGTGGAGGCTTTGTGGGGGTTCATGCTGCTACAGATACCGAATATGAATGGCCCTGGTACAACAAACTTGTAGGTGCTTATTTTGAAGGGCATCCAAGGATTCAAAAAGCCACACTTAATATAGTTGACCATAACCATGAATCAACCAAAACTATGGAAACACCCTGGGTAAAAGAAGATGAATGGTACAATTTTAACCGTATCAATCCGGATATCAACATTCTAATTACCATAGATGAAACCACTTATGAAGGTGGAACCCATGGAGAAAATCACCCTATCTCCTGGTATCATGAATATGATGGTGGCCGTAGCTTTTATACCGAAATGGGACATACTAACGACACCTATTCTAACCCTGTATTTTTAAATCATTTATTAGGAGGCATCAATTATGCTATTGGTGAAAATCATTTGGATTATAAAAAGGCAATATCAGACCGTGTTCCTCCAGAAAACCGTTTTGTAAAACAAGTTCTTGATTTTAATCTCAATGAACCCATGGAACTAGATGAATTACCCGGAGAAGGTATTTTATTTATTGAACGGCGTGGCGCATTAAAGCTATTTGATTTTAAAACAGAACAGACTGAAACCATTGCTCAAATAGATCTATTTTATGGAAATGAAGATGGCTTACTGGGATTAGCCGTAGACCCGAACTACAAAAAAAACCATTGGATCTATTTGTTTTATTCAAAACCAGGAGATGAGTCTCTACAGCATATTTCCCGGTTTGATTTAATTGATAAAAAACTGGATTTTTCTTCTGAAAAAATCCTACTAAAAATTCCAACCTTAAGAGCATGTTGCCATAGTGGAGGCGCTTTAGAATTCGGTCCTAACGGCAACTTATTTATTACTACAGGAGACAACACAAACCCTTTTGAATCTTCTGGATTTGCACCTATAGATGAACGTGAAGGAAGGGCTTTATGGGATGCTCAAAAATCTGCTGCCAATACAAACGATTTAAGAGGAAAAATATTAAGAATTAAACCTGAAGACAATGGTACATATTCCATTCCTGAGGGTAACCTGTTTCCTGAAGGCACAGCAAACACCAGACCCGAAATCTATATCATGGGGTGCAGAAACCCATTTAGACCTTCTATTGATAGTGAAACCGGATATCTTTATTGGGGAGATGTAGGCCCTGATGCGGGAACAGGAGATCCAAACAGAGGCCCCAAAGGCATGGGAGAATTTGATCAGGCTAGAGAAGCCGGATTCTGGGGCTGGCCCTACACCAGAGGGAACAATCAAGTGTACAACGATTATAATTTTAGTACTCAAAAATCTGGAGCAAAATTCAATCCTAATGCCATAATCAATAATTCACCAAACAATACGGGGTTAAAAGAACTCCCTCCTATTAAAGCCTCATTAATCTGGTACTCCTATGATAAATCAGACGAGTTTCCATGGTTAGGTGTAGGTGGTGTAAACCCTATGGCTGGACCAATTTTTCATGCTTCAAATCACCCAAATGGAAATGAATCTATGTTTCCTAAATATTTTGAGGATAAGCTTATTGTTTACGAATGGATGCGGGATTGGGTTTATGTGGTAACACTCGACAAAAACCATAATTATAAAAAAGCAGATCCGTTTATGCCTAATACCGAATTCTCACATCCCATGGATATGATTTTTGGAGAGGATGGCAATCTATATGTTTTAGAATATGGCCAAAAATGGAATACCCAAAATTTAGATGCGCGCTTAAATAGAATATCTTATATAAAAGGCAACAGAAAACCTATAGCAAAAATTACTACAGATAAAATAGTTGGTGCCACCCCGTTAACTGTTCAGTTTTCTGCATCAGAATCTTTAGATTACGATCATGATAAACTGGTTTACGAATGGTCTTTTACTAACAATGAAATACAATCTACAGAAACAAACCCTTCATTTACATTTAATGAATCTGGTGTTTATACTGTTAGCCTGAAAGTAACCGATAAAGAAGGAGAAACCAGTATAGCCGAAGCTAAAATTTTGGTTGGTAATGACCCCCCTGAGTTAAGCATTAATATTGATCCTAATAACACCACATATTGGGATAACAAAACGGTGAATTATACCATAACTGTTAAAGACAAACAAGATGGCAGTACAACAGACGGCTCTATTGATGCTAATAAAATAAAAGTAACTTTAGATTATATCCCTGAAGGGAATGATTTAATTAAAGCCACTTTAGGGCATCAGCAAAATACCGTACCTGTAGGCAGAAAATTGATAGATGGTAGCGATTGTAAAGCCTGTCATGCCGAAAAAGAAAAGGTAAACGGCCCCAGTTATACAGAGATTGCAGAAAAATACACCTCTAAAGATGCCAGCTATTTAATAAGTAAAATCATTAAAGGCGGTAGCGGAGTTTGGGGAGAAACCATGATGTCTGCACACCCTCAATTAAACCCGGATGAAGTGGATAAAATGGTTAAATATATTTTATCACTAAAACCTAATAATGCTCCTGAAAAAAAGCAGTTACCAATAAAGGGTTCTATAACATTTGATAAGCATTTAGGTAGTAAAAATGAGGGCATGTACGTTTTAATGGCTTCATATCTGGATAATGGCAATGAAGGACTACCGGAATCTAAGTTGTCTGCCAGAGAACAAATTATTTTTAAAGCGCCTAAAATTCAGGCTGAAGATGCTGTTGAAAAAAGTGAAGGCTTAGGAAATTGGAGTAGCTCAGGTGAAAACCTTGTGGGTTCTATTGTTCATAACTCCTATTTAAAATTTGATACTCTGCCTTTAAAAGACTTAGAAAGTATAAAGCTATCTGTATTTTTTGCCGGTAACTATCCCTATGAAGGTGATGTTGAAATTAGAGAAGGATCGCCTAACGGAAATCTTATTGGTAAAACCCACTTAAAATACTATAACAAAAACAAAGGGCTTTTAGCGTATTATAAAATACCTGTAAAACCTAAAACAGATAAAGCACCCTTATATCTTGTATTTAAAAATGAGACCGATAAAAAACAATATATAGCGAATATGAATTGGATATTGTTGAATTATAAACACTAGTCGTTATTGATTATGTATAAATAGCTTGTGGTTTAGTAAAGATTGTTAAGCACTTTGTTGAAATCATTTTTTTAACGTTCTATTTCTAAACCAATAGTAAAAATTATTCTTTAGTTTTTTTTTGAGAATACTTATAAGCTTATTTATAATTTGAACTTCTTTTAGATTCGTTTAAATTAACTAAGTATATGATTTTTTACTCCAAATAGAAGCATATTCATATTAACCCATTATCATTTGTTATATATAGATAGAATTTCAAAAAAAAAGTATTATCTTAATTTTTATATTGCAATATCATTTTTTTGTATATAAATGAATAGATTAATAAAATCAATCTTATATTCTATCATTCTAGTCAATACAAGTATCTCTTTTTCTCAAAAAGAAACTAATATTTGGTATTTTGGTCATAATGCAGGTTTGGATTTTAACAATGGAGATCCAATAGCACTTACAGATGGAAAACTATTTACTACTGAAGGCTGCGCTACCATTTCTGATAAAAAAGGCAAATTGTTATTTTATACTGATGGAAAAATCGTATATAATAAGAGCCATGAAATAATGAAAAATGGCACTGGCTTAAATGGAGATGATTCAAGTACTAATTCTGCTTTGATTGTCCCTAAACCTAAAAGCAATAGACTCTACTACATATTCACAGCTGATTTTCAAGGAGGTGTAAAGGGTCTTCAATATTCTGAAGTGGATATGGAGCTTGATGGAGGATTTGGACAAGTTACCAAAAAAAACATAAAACTTCATTCTCCGATCGCCGAGAAATTGACAGCAATTAAAGGTTGTAATGGCGATTGTATATGGTTAGTAACTCATAAACTGAATAGCAGCGAATTTTTGTCTTATAAAGTGACTGGTCAAGGTGTTAATGAGTCCCCTATTATAAGTGATTCTGGATCAATTTCTGGAAATAATACTGGAGCTATTGGAGCAATAAAAATATCACCGAATGGTAAAAAATTGACTGTTGCCCGGCATGGTCAAAACGTACAACTATTTGATTTTGATGATGAGGCAGGTATAGTTGATAATGCTTTAACATTGCTTAATGACCCAGTAGCTAATAGTTATTATGGAATAGAATTCTCTCCTAATAGTAACGTTCTTTATGTAGGTTTACAAAAAAAGGGAGTTTTTCAATTTAATCTAAGAGCTGGAACCAACGAAGGTATTATTAATTCTAAAATTGAAATCACACAAATACCAAACGATTATAAAGCGCTTCAGTTAGCTGTTAATAACAAAATTTATGTTGCAGACAAGGGTGCAAAGTACCTGGGAGCAATTAATAACCCCAATACAATAGGGCTGGGATGTGATTATCAATATGATTCTGTTTATTTAAAAGGTAGAGTTACTCAGTCAGGTCTTCCCCCATTTATACAATCTTTTTTTGTAATCGAAAACATTGATTTTGAAAATATATGCTTTGGAGATTCTACAAAATTTAGTATAAATAACATTGTTGATTCTGTTGTTTGGGATTTTGGAGATTCTGAATCTGGAATAGACAATAAATCTACCGACCTTGAACCTTCACATGTTTTCACGAATCCCGGGGATTATGAGGTTAGTATTACAGCAACTTTTGGAAATGAGACAGTAACAGAAAGTAGAACCGTGACTATTTTCGAAAAACCTAGTATTAACTCCCTTGTGAAGCTTGTGCAATGTGATAATGATTTAGATGGCTTTAGTCATTTTAACCTGAATGACGTTATAAACAAAATAACATCTAATTCAACTAATGAAAAAATAACATTTCATGCAACCGAAGTTGATGCTATTATTGATAATGACCCTATAACTGATACAAATACTTATACAAATCAAATTGCCGGAAATGATACGGTTTGGGCTAGGGTAGAAAATAATAATGGCTGCTTTAGAACGTCTCGGGTTAATTTAGTTGTAAGTACAATTGAAATTCCAAAATATTTCACTCCTAATGGTGACGGAATTAATGATTTTTGGCAAATAAAAAATAGTTGTAATCAACTTCAAATTAATAGCAGAATATATATTTATGACCGATATGGTAAACTAATAAAACAACTAAGTTCTAACTCAAAAGGGTGGGATGGCACATTTAATGGCAAGATATTACCTTCTGATGATTATTGGTTTAGGGCATTGCTAGATGATGGAAGGGAATTTATAAATCACTTCACTTTAAAAAGATAATTTCTGAATAAAACATTCAATGGCTTTACTTCTATAATCTACTGACAATCAGAGCTCAAAGACCTTGTCTAAGAACCTCACACAAACCAAAAGATTACTAAAAAATTAATAATACCCACTACAATAAGCCTTGAATAAATTCTACCATCCCAAACACTATCGAAAACAAAATATATTTTGTTTGAAGATATAAAGCAAAGCTTATGAAGAAGAATCTCATCTAATAAGAGCTCTCGAAATTATCGTTAGCGAAATCAAAAGTATCATACTTCACTCTATCAAAATCACAAAAACCTCAAAACCATCACTTCAAAGAATTAATCCAAGCTGCTATTTTAAGAGCCTCTGCTTTTGGCACCTGCGGCATTGGTGCCATAGGTGTTGCATATTCAGGCCAGTTTTTAGGTTGCGGATTATAAATGAGTTCTACAATTTTTTCGTTAGTATAATTACGTTTTGCAATTGATCTAAACGATGGGCCCACTAATCTTTTTTCTTTATGATGACATGCCACACAAGTATTATTGGTTAAAAGCGGTTGTACCTGTGCATCTGTTAAAACTGTTTTTCTTTTTTTAGTTGTCGTAGTTTTACTAACTCTGGCCTTTTTAATGACCTTCTTTTTAATACGAGATGATCGTTTTGTTGAAAGCTCAGATAATTTTAATTTATCCCCTTCAGCTATATTATTTAAAGTATAATAAAAAGTGGGATGTAAAGTTAATTGCCCCGAGGCTTTTTCCTTAACCCCGGTTAAGGTTACTTCGTGTACATAAAACGGTCTTAAATTATCTGTTACAATTCTAACCTTATAGCCATCTTCACTAACTTTAACACCTTTTAAGTTAATCGTTTCCATATTGGTTTGTGGACTCCCATATACTGCATGGTATTTATAGATATAGCTTTTCCCCTTATAAGAGTCTAAATCTTCGGCAGAACTTTTATCAACAGGTTTTGTAAACTCAATCTCAAAACCATCGGGCATTGATTTTACTGTTTTCATTTCAAAAGGCATGCGTCCAGTCCATGTCAGGTATTCCAAACCGGAATTTGTGGTTCCGGCAGACCCCCAACCTCTATTGGTTTCCCCAACAAAAAGGTTTCCGTTAGGGTCAAAATCCATACGCATAACACCAGACTGAAACCCCGATCTAAAATCGAAAGCTACGCCTTGATATGCTCCTTTTACTTTTTCAAGAACCACACGCATTATCTTACTCTGTCCCATATCCCCTACCAATACTTGTCCGCTAAATGGTCCAAATTTACCTTCGGTTTCATCTACTTTAATTTCAGAGTTTGAAATTCCTAAAATACCATGTGGTAAAACAACAGCCGGTAATTGTATTTCTGGAAAAGATTCTTTGGCTTTATAAACAAAATCCGGGTCTTTTTCATCTATAATGTTTTCAGGCTTTACATAGCGTCCATTTTTTTTAACCTGACGTTTATCTATCTTACTATAAAACTCTGCTTCGGTAAGTTTAATTGGCGAATCTTTATGTCCGCTCCATTTAAGTCCTGCAGGATGCGCAGTAACCACGCCTTTTGGCAAATGCCATAATCCTCCAGAGCCAATCCAATCGCCTTGATTATCGGTATAGAACAATTCGCCATCAATAAGGCCATAACCGGCAGGCGAACGCATGCCTGTTGCCCAAGGTTCCATACGTCCATCTTCATAAATTTTCATGGTCCATCCTCGCCATGGCACCCGGCTTTCTCCTCGCCACCACTCTTCACTTCCAAAAGCTACATTGGCAGTTACAAAAAATGCATGGTCTGGTGCTAGCACAGGCCCAAAAGAATATTCGTGATAATGTGTTGATAAGGGCCATGCATAAATAGTTTGATACACATCGGCTATTCTATCGCCATCTGTATCTATAAGTTTAGTAAGTTCTCCTCGTTGAGCCGTGTATAAGGCCCCATCGCGATAAGCCAATCCTAATGGTTCGTGCAACCCTGAAGCAAACTTTATAAATTTAGAGGGATAGCCATTTCCCATGGTTGGATTTTCTATGATCCAAACATCACCACGTCTGGTACAAACAGCTATACTGCCATCAGGAAGTGACAATACACCACCGCCTTCAACTTTAATACCTTCGGGAGTTGGAACTTTAGTTATGCGATAATAATCTTCTTCTTTAGGATTATTTTGGGCAATTACAATTTGAGTAAAACCAATTATAACCAGCAATACTACACTTTTAACCTTATTTATTTTATTATGAATTATTTTGTTCATCATGTCTACCAAATTATTTCATATTTAATTTTACTACCATCAACAGGAATTATCAATTCTGTTTCTCCGTTAACTTCTCGTACTACAGGGGTTTGCCCTGTTAACACCTTTACATAATACTGCTGTTCTTCTACAAGGTAAGCACCATCAGCCATTTTTTGCACTTTGCCTGAAGCCAATTTACAATACCAGTTTGTTAATCCAGATTTTGAAAATTGAATGTTGTGAACAACATAATTATTATTGCTATCTGGTGTTATCCTATTTTCAATATCAACACCGTTATAACGGTATTTAAACACTGGTAACCCTGTGGTTTTATCTATAATATAGCCTTTAGAGATAAAGTTTGGAGCTATTCCGGTTTCTGGAAATGCTTCATCTAAACTTGAAAGTTGTGCTATAGGCTGGTTTAAAAAAGTCCATTGTACAGCCCCTTTTGGTTTAAACGATCCATCTCCTCTGCTATGCCACATAGGCGTTGCATCAACAAAATCGCCACGCCAAACGCCCACCAGGTTTCCTGCTCCTAAATCGTAAACATAGTTTACCCCTTCCGGCGTACCTACACCTATGGTATGCGATAAGCGTTTTCCTCCACCTTTAAAACCTACAAAAGCTCTTAATAAACGTGGTTTAGAATCTGGTTGAACAAAAATTGGGGATATCGTATTTATATTGGGCGGATATGAATCATAGGCATGGAAATCTTTCGAATTTGTTGATTTGCTTTTTATGGACAGTCCTAAGCGTGGAGCTCTCCAAGCAGCAGATTTAATATTGATAAGGATAAACTTATGTGTTCCTTTTGATAATTTCACCTCACCTTCTAATAGTCCTTGGCCACTCGAAGAATTATCTTCTACAATCTTTTTGTTATCCACAATTAATTTCACACCTCCTGTGTACCCTACACTAATAGTATAATCATCCTCTGCTTCAACATTTAAAGTTCCCATATACATGATACCATAGTCGTTTTCCTCTCCTGTGCTAAGTACATCAATTTTATTCGCTTTCCCTGATGCCACTTTAGCTCTGTCATTCAATGCGTCTAAGCCTTTAAACGCTCCTTTATAAGTAACATATGAAAGTGCTGTTAATGCTACCGTAGGTTCTTTTAACAATTGGTATTTAAAATTCCGAATAGCAACAGGTCCGTGATTTCCCTGAATTAACAAAGGGCCTTTGGCGACTTCGTTCTTTTCAATTGGACCACCGGTATAAGTAGGCACTTCTACATTACTGTGTATACGAATTCCATTTAGTTCTACAGAAATGAATTTAGCGTTGGAAATTTTTTTTCCGTCCTTATTAAAGCGTGGGGCCTGAAAATGCACCTTATATTTTTGCCATAACCCAGGTGCTTTTGATGCGTTGCTGGTTGGAGGGATGCCTCTAAAAATTTTATCTTCATCTTTTTCCCAGTTATTATGAAATCCGCCCATATCAGATCCTAATGGCATTTTAACACCCCAACTATCTTTTAACTGCAATTCATATCGCCCTTGAAAGTAAAGCCCGGAATTTGATCCTTTGGGAAGCATCACTTCTAACTCTAGTAACAAATCTCCATGCTCCCATGTAGTAACCAAGGCATCATTTTTTTCTTTATCATTAATATTTAAAAGAACGCCTGTTCCTGGAATTGATTTAATGGCTTTGGGCTGCTCAATAGCCTTCTTGTTTTTCTTTTTCCTTCTTTTCCTTTTCTTTTTTGTATCATGCGCTTCATCTGATTTATGATGAACATCAATATGCCTGTCTACTATTATGTCGCCAACAATGCTCCAGTTTCCTGCCTGGGCTTTGAAAGCATTCAAATTGTCGAGTTTTATTTGTTCTTGAGCAGATAGAGTAAACCCAAAAAGAACAGCAATTAATAAAAGTTTGATTTTCATATGTTTATATATATTATTTTTCAAAAAGGTTGCAAGTAGCATTCATTTAATCTTTTCTTTAGATATCAAGAATTAATATTGGAAGTGTCATCTGTTTATATTTTAACCTAAGATGAATTGCTATTTCATGCCCTGTTAAAGCATCCAATTTATATATTTATATCAACATTATTGTTCAGTATTATTCACTGAAATAAATTATACTAAAATATAAGTCAGGAAAACCACCTTAATCATAAACATAAAAAGTCCGAGATTTTTAAAAATCTTGAACTTTTTACACAGTTGCCTTGAAAAATATTTTAAATTATTCTACAATAAATTTTCCTTTCATTATAGCATAATGTCCTGGGAAACTACATAAAAAATCGTATTCACCTGGTGCCGGAGCATCAAATTCGATTACAGCTGTTTCACCAGCTCCTATTAATTTGGTATGTGCTATAACATCCTGAGTTCCTTCAGGAATATAATCGTTATTAGCAAAAGTTGCTGCCTTATTACCAAAAGCAGAAATACTAACACCTTGTTTTAACAACACAAAGTTATGCCCCATTATTTTCTTGTCTAATTTACCAATATGCTTAAGTGTTAACTTTACTTTCTTCCCTGCTTTAACTCTAATTTCGGCTTTGTTAAATTGCATTTGGTCGTTGGATGTTAAAACCACTTCGCTTGCATCATCTTCAACAACTTTTTTAACTTTACTTGTTTTGTTTTCATAAGAAAACTCATCTTTCTTTTTTTCTTCTTTCCCTCCGCAACCCATAAGCATTGCAAAAGAAAAAATAAATACTAGCACATATTTAACTGATTTCATCTTTAGTGTTTTAATTTAAATTTATTCATGTTATCAGATATAGGTTCACTGATAATATCTGACCAAATATAATTATATAAGCCAATATTACTGTTCAGTATTATTCACTGAAAAAAATTATACGTAACCAGGTTTGCTACAAAAAAATGAATATTCAATTGCGAGATTTAAGCAACTACATTTTGTTTATAGCTTTCTGCTTCAAATTCGCTAGTGGTTTTATAGCTTAAAGTTGAGTGCATCCTCATTTATAGGCTACCAGGCTTCTATTTAAGAAAAAATAAATAATTCAGTAACCCATAATCGTATTTGTTTTTATACAGCTATTCTGTTCTTAACTAGCATAGGTCACCCGCTGCTTTCAATCTCTCGATACATCATAAATCCATCGCATGTTATCTGGTGAATTCTCTTCCTAACATAAAAAACTTACATTTTAAATAGTACCATCCCAGTATTGAGTTGCTTTTTTATTACAGCACAGCTGTTTTCTTTTAAAAGAGCAGTACTTTAAAAATAGCTAAATGATTTTATTGTTAACAGATGTTGCCGGAAAAACCGTAAAAACAAAAAGATTTAATGTCCCTCAAACACTAAAGAATGCAAAGCTGTACATCATTACATCAAGCCATGGTGCCAACGCCGGAGGAGAAGAGTACAACAGGAGAGATCATTTCGTGTTTTTTGATAAAGAACAAGTCCTAAAATACAAACCTGGAGGAGAAAGCTGTGAACCATTCAGGCAATATAATACTCAAAGGAATTTTATATATCTTTTTTCTGAAAAAAGTGCGAGTTGGTGGGCTTTATGGAACAACTGGTGCCCGGGAGACAAAATACCTGTTAGAACTGTAGATTTAGGAGATCTTGAGTCAGGAATTCATAAATTTAAGATCAGTGTTCCACATGCTGAGTTTAAAGATTCTAAGGGAGACATTCCCTTAACAGTTTATCTTCAAGGAGAAAAAGACGACGCCGAATAAAAGACCTGAATGTCTATTCACCTATAGCCACCTGCCTTGCAGGTGGTTCTTTTGAAAGATTATATGCTCTAATATTTGCAATACAACTTCTATCATCCCAATAAGAAAAGTCACAATGGTTCTGCATTTATCTATTAAAGACTTAGAAATAAACAAACACCATTAAAACAGCAGCTTATGATTTAAAACCTAAGAACTTCAGAAAAATCGCATCCAAACACTTATTTTGAACATCAAAGGACTAAACTTATTAGCATGACCAATAAGCTACTTTCTCAATTTAATCTATATTGATTTTGTTTCATAAAATTCGAATATACTCCCTTTCCTAAGCAGTCTCATTTTGAAAATCTTTGTTTAATTCCTTAATGAAATAAGAAGGAAGTATACCTTGCCGTTTTTTAAAAGCCGAAGTAAATGTATTTAAATTATTAAATCCCACCGATACAGCTATATAACTTAATTTATTATTCCTAAATTCATAATCTACCAGTAGTTTAGAAAGTAAATGATTTATTCTCAAATTATTGATGTAGTTATTGAAATTAACCTTTTTTTCCTTATTTATTACTTGAGATAAATATTTAGGGTTAGTCTTTAACAGTGCCGATACTTCGTGCAAATTGCAATTAGGGTTAAGAAAGAAGTTTTCCTTTTCGAGCTTGTTAAGTCTATACAAAATATGAGTTTTTGTATCGGTATCAAGATTTTGGTTCTTTTTAGATGCTTCAGCAATATTAATTTGTTCTTCTTTTTCTATAACCTCTTCTGACTCTTTATTCATACTAAGAATCTGTTCGGTCAATTGAGATTGTGTTACAGCCAGCTCTAAAGTTTTACGATATAATAGTTTGTTATTTTTCTTAACTTTAAAATATGCAATAGCTACAAAAACACTAATTAAAGTTATAAACAGAAGCACAATAACTATAGATACTATTTTCGCTTTTTGAGCTTCATTTTCCAGCTCCAGAATCTTCTTTTTTTGTAAAACTTCTTTTACCTCTCTTCGTGTTTCCAGAATAACAATCTTCTGCTCATGTTCATTATTAAAAAGTGAATCTTTAATCGCTTCATATAAGTTTTGATATTCGTAAGCTTTAGTAGCATTATCCTGTTCTTTGTATAATTCGGTTAATATCTGGCTATTCGATTTAACGACATCAAAAGCATCTATACTTTCTGCGGCTTCTAAACTTTTTTCATAATATAATATGGCATTCGTAGTATCTTTTGTTTTTAAATAAAGTTCGGCTTGTAAAATAAGAGCTCTAGGCACTCTAAATCTATAATCTTTTTCATAATTAATTTCCAGAGCTTTAGTCAAATAAAATTGGGCTTTTTCATATTCTTTATTATTAATATAAATATCAGAAATATTCATATAAACAATACTTTGAACATAGCTTCCGGGAGGTGGAAGTTGCTTTTCCATTTTCAAATAAAAATCATAAACTTCTAACGCTCGCTTATTATACCCAAGTTTGGCCGTCATTCTTGCAATCTCATCAATCTTAAAATAGAAGTACTGGGTTTTTTTTAACTCAATAATATAGTAAAGGCTTTTAACGCAAAAGCTTAAAGATTTAGAAAAATTCTCTACTCTTAAATAATAATGCGACAGAGCACCATAGGCTCTCATAAAAAGATGATTGCTTTTAATCTTCTCGGCATTATCCAATAATTTTAATCCGGTTTCTAAGGCCAAGTCATACTCGCCTCTTTCTGTGTATATATATGACTTTATTGCTTTAAGATTGCCATAGACTTTAGGAAAGTTATGAAGTCCTATACTTTTCTCTATACTCTCGATTAAATTCATGGAGTTATCGAAATCTCCCTTAACAAACATTAAATAGGCCTGATTGCATTTCCCTCTAAACACTCCTTCATCATATTTAATAGCCTTTGCTAACTCCAGAGCTTCCTGATTATACCTTCCGGCAACCTCAGCTGACTCATAAACATAAGCCGTATACAAATCTAGCAGGAGGTTTACTTTTTCAGCATCTTGGGCTTTTTTATTCTGTTCTAAAAGGAAATCTTTGTTAAAAAAATACTTTTTGTATTTATTCTTATTTGAAGCAAATTTTTCTATCTCTTTAAAATATACATCAATGGAATCTTGTAGTATACCTTGCGAAAATGCATTGATACAAGTTAATAGTACTATAAGAAGAATCCATTTTTTCATTTCTGCAACTTTACTAATTGAGTAACCCTGAATGCTTTTAATTTAACACAATAATAACTGGGATAACTTATAGCCCAAAAACCAAGCTATATTGAATACTAAAATAATACTTTTGTTTTTGTATTTCATTTTAATATCATTTAATACTAAAGCATTACCTTTTTGCTCATAAGATGTATTAAATCAAACCTCATAAAAACAATCGTTAGATTCGTTAAAATGTCTATCCTATTTTTCTCTAAAAAAAGAAGATGCTGGTATTTCTTGCCTTTTAAAACTTGGCCCTTCCCAATAAGCTGATAGCCCTATATTATCTGAGCATTGAAAATATTTAACTTCAAATTTATGAAGTCCTTTAGATAGAATTACATCATTCTTTTGAGTAAAACTGAAAGATTTTCTTCCATCACTTTCAAAGAGTTCTTTTCCATCTATTAAAAGTTGAGCACCATCATTTGCAGATATCTCAAAATTATAAGTTCCCGATTTAGGAATATTGATATAGCCTTCAAAATCAAAACCAATCCATTCATCACGCAGTTTCTTAGAAACATCTATGGTATTTGTACTACCACTTGCTATAGGGTTTTCTCTTGAAAAATCATATACCGATCTAAAAATACCTTCGTAATAGTTATAATGGAGTCCGTTTGTTAATTGATTGCTGTCAATATGACTTACAGGGTTTTGCTTTTCTAAGTTATATATAGCTGTATAACTTGGTATTAAACCATTACGGTAAGCCTTTGCTTTTATAGATGTCGTTTTATTAATTTTAAAAGGTTTAGTGAACTTTGTACTGTATTTTGTAGGTTCAGAGCCATCTGTAGTATAAAAGATTTCAGAAGCGTTAGTATCACAATCTAAATCAATTAGCATATCACTCAAAAACACGTTGTGATCGGATTTTAAATATGGAATTTTAACGGTTTCTTGAGTATCGGAAAGGGGCCAATATTCTTTATCTACAGCCCATTGTTTATTTGGCTTATTGGTCATTTCAAAAACCAATTCACCACCTTTTAAAATATCTTCATGTTTTAAATAAGAATACGGATATGCCTTCCCATTTAATGTTAATGAAGAGAAATATATATTCTCTTTTGAAGCATTTTTAGCTTTAATGGTGAATTTATTTCCATTATCTAAATTAAGAATTGCTTTTTCAAATGCAGGGCTGCTAATTACATAATAGGGACTTCCCGGAGTTACAGAATAAAACCCTAAACTGCTCAACACATACCATGCAGACATTTGTCCGGCATCATCGTTTCCACATAATCCGTCAGCTTCAGATGTATATAGTTTATTTAATATGTTATGAACCTTTTCTTGTGTTTTCCATGGTTTCCCAACATAATTGTATAGATAAGCTATATGGTGACTTGGCTCGTTACCATGTGCATACTGCCCTATTAACCCAGAAACATCCGAATCTTCTTCTTCCTCTTCAGCATGGGCATTAAATAAATCATCTAACCAGGCATCAAACTGCTTTTCTCCGCCTACTAAGTTAACCATAGATGCAATATCGTGAGGCACAAATAAACTGTATTGATAGGAGTTGCCTTCAGTAAAGTTAAAGTTATAGGTTTGACCTACTGAAGTAGGATCAAAGTCTTCATACCAATGCCTATCAGAATACCTCGGACGCATAAAATTGGTTTTAGTATCGAAAAGATTCTCAAAAAAGCGTGCTCTTTTAGAAAATTCATCATAAACTTCAGTATTACCAATTGTTTTTGCCATTTGTGCAATACACCAGTCATCATAAGCATACTCCAATGTTTTTGAAACCGACTGACTACTCTTGTTCGTTGGCACAAAACCAAGTTCCCTGTAATAATTAATCCCTCTTTTTTCTACATTAGCGCTGGCAACCATAGCTTCTAAAACCTTGTTAGCTTCAACGTCTGTAATCCCTTTTACATAGGCATCTGCCATTACCGAAACAGCATGATAACCAATCATACAGCGAGTGTCGTTTGCAGCTAATTCCCACATAGGTAGCTCGCCAAATTGTTCGTATTTTTTTTGAAGTGTTACTACAATGTCTCTGGTTACTTCAGGTTCTACAATAGTTAACAAAGGATGGAGTCCGCGAAATGTATCCCAAAGCGAGAAAACCGTGTAATTATTAAAACCATTGGCAGTATGAACTGCATCGTCCATGCCCCTGTATTTACCATCTACATCACTATATAGATTAGGTGTTAAAAGACTGTGGTATAAAGCTGTGTAGAATATTTCTTTTTTATCTTCATTAGTGTCTGTGATTTCTATTTTGTTTAAAGATTTATTCCAAACAGCTTTGGCTTCATCTTTTACTTTGTTAAAATTCCAATTGGCAAATTCGGCTTCCAAATTCTTTTTTGCGCCTTCTATACTAACAGCCGATAAAGCAACTTGAACCAATACTTCACTGTTGGATACATCAAAATTTAAGGCTGCAATTATTTTTTTATTGTTGAAATTAGTTCCTTCGGTTGCTGTTTTATCTCCATGAACAATTTCATAAGAAACTATTGGCTTTGAAAACTTAGCAACAAAATACTGACGCTGATTTCCTGCCCAGGCTTTAGATCTTCGGTATCCAGAAATTTCGGTATCGCTTATGATATTAAATTCAGATTCTATGACTGGATCTCTATGTTCTAAATCGATTATAATATGAGCAGCATTGGTTTCCGGAAATGTATAACGGTGTAAACCTGTTCTTAAGGTGGTTGTTAATTCGGCTTTTACATTATAATCATCAAGCAAAACACTGTAATACCCAGGAGAAGCTATTTCATTTTTATGACTGAACTTAGAGCGATATCCATTTTCAGTATTTTCAATAGTACCGGTTCCTGTTTGAATTTTACCTGTAGTTGGCATTAACAAAATATCGCCTAAGTCGGGAACACCTGTTCCCGACAAATGCGTATGTGTAAAGCCAAAAATTGAAGTATCTGTATAATCGTAGCCTGCACACGCAGGCCAACTGGTATGATCGTTACGCGTATCCGGGCTTAATTGCACCATACCAAAGGGTAACGATGCTCCCGGGTAAGTATGTCCTGGTGATTTGGTTCCAATAAAAACATCAACATAATCAACAGGTCTTTTTACTGTCTTCTCTGAACAAGCTATCGTTAGTATAGCTGTAAAAACGATTATTATTCTTTTCATTCGATTCTATTTAAGAAAAATTCTAGTGATGCTTTTTAGGTGCTTTGTCTAGATAAAAAGTGAGTGTTCCGCCATTTATAATGTCGTTATGACTTAAAACGGCGTTTGTAATTTCTCTTCCGTTGATGTCTACTTTTTGCACATAAACATTGTCTTTATCTTGATGCTCTGCTTTTATGGTTAGTGTTTTACCATTTTCTAAATGAATTATGGCTTCTTTAACTAGTGGGCTACCAATAGCATAATCTGCAGATCCGGGCGTTACCGGGTAAAATCCTAAAGCGCTAAAAATATACCAAGCACTCATTTGTCCGGCATCGTCGTTTCCGCATAAACCTTCTACGGTTGGAGCATACATAGTATCCAAAATCATACGCACTCGAGCCTGTGTTCTTTCAGGGTGCCCTGTCCAATTATACAAATATGGAATGTGGTGACCAGGTTCGTTACCATGCACATAATTGCCTATAATACCATCTCGTGTTATATCTTCATGGTTTTCTATATATTTTTCTTCAATCTCCATGGTAAACAGAGAGTCTAATTGCTTAGCAAAACGTGCTTTCCCTCCCATCATATCAATCATTTTATCAATGTTTTGCGGCACATATAATCCGTAATTCCATGCATTGCCTTCTATAAATCCTTGTCCATGTGTATCCATTGGATCAAAGTTTTTTCTAAAAGTACCGTCTGATAATTTTGGACGCATAAAACCAATAGACGCATCGTAAACATTATTGTAATATTCTGATCTTTCTAAGAACTCCTTTTCGGTATTTTTATCTCCAACCTGATTCGCAATTTGCGAGATACACCAATCGTTATAGGCATATTCCAAAGTTTTTGAAACCGAAGAATGACTTTTATCGTCCGGAACATATTGGTAATCTATATAGTCTCCTAACCCTTCAAAATATCTCACATTAGCTGTATTTACAGAAGCTTGAAGGGCGTGTTTTTGATTAAAATCGCCAATATTTTTAGCCATAGCATCTGCAATTACAGAGGTTGCATGATATCCAATCATACACCAGTTTTCATTGGCGTAATGCGACCAGATGGGAAGCATATTATGAACACTTTGATCGTGATGTGCTAACATGGATTTAATGATATCATTATTACGCGTGGGTTGGGTAATATTAAATAAAGGATGCAATGCCCTGTAAGTATCCCAAAGTGAAAAAATGGTATAATTAGTAAAGCCGTCTGAGGTATAAACATTTTGGTCTAATCCTCTGTATTGTCCATCCACATCTTCATAAATTATAGGAGAAAGGTTAGCATGATACATGGCCGTATAAAAATTGGTTTTATCACTTTTTGTTAAAGTAGTGACTTCTATTTTTGAAAGCTCTTTATTCCATTTCGCTTTTGTTTCTTCTCGTATTTTACTAAAATTCCAATGCGGAATTTCAGCTTCTAAATTTCTTAATGCTCCATGGGTACTTACTGAAGAAAGGGCAAACTTAATATTGATTTTTTCGCCTTCTTCCGTATCGAAATTGAAATATGCCCTAATGTCTTTACCTGCCATTTCAGGAAAGTTTTCATCTTCTTTAAAACGCCTGTAAAACCCCGTATAAGTTTCATTATTGTATTTTTTATGACCATAACTTTTGAATGGTTTTGAAAATTGCATGGCAAAGAATACTTTTCTTGTTCTTGCCCAACCTTTGGTTTGTCTAAAACCGGTTACCAGAGTATCGTTTTCTACGCGAATAAAGGTCCATACGTTTTTATTATCGTGATGATAGACATTGTATACCATATCTAAAATAATATGTGCATCTTCTGATTTTGGAAATGTATATTGATGAAACCCCACACGATCGCTCGCTGTAAGTTCAGCTCTAATATTATAACTGTCTAAATCTACTTTGTAATACCCGGGAGAAGCTTTTTCATTACCATGTGAAAATGTAGAATAAAAGCCTTTTTTGCCTGCTTCAGTTTTTAAAGGCTCAAGCACCAAATCTCCTGTGGTTGGCATTACCAAAAAATCGCCTAAATCAGAATGTCCCGTACCGCTAAAATTGGTATGAGCAAAACCAATAATGGTAGAATCCCGATGTTGGTAACCTGCACAATACTCATAGGTTTCGGCATTATAACTACCATTAGCATCAAACATGACTTCAAAGTTAGTTTGCGGGCTTAATTGTACCATACCAAAAGGAGCTGTTGCTCCCGGAAATACATGCCCCATTTTACTGGTTCCTATAAAGGGGTTTACATATTGTGTATAATCTGTTTTTAAAGTATTCATAGTTGCATTGTTTTCTGGTTTCCCTAAGGAAGGCGTTTCATTTTTACAGCCGAAAACAATTCCTAATAAGAGCAATAGCCCTATTTTTTTATGCATGAGAAATAGGTTTTTTTAAATTCTTATACCCATACCATAAAATATAGGTATAACAAATTATTATAAATATAAAGGCTGCTTTAAAGCCGATAATATCTGTGAAATATCCATAAAGCGGAGGGATAATAGCACCTCCTACAATAGCGGTACATAACAAACCTGATGCTTTTGGTTTTAATGCACCAATGCCATCAATGGCTAATGTGAAAATGGTTGGAAACATAATTGAGTTAAACAAGCCTACGGCCAAAATACTCCACATGCTTACCAAACCTGTAGTACTAATTGATATTAATATTAAAGTTATTGCCAAGGTTGCAAAAATACCTAGTACTTTTCCTGGCTTCATAATTTTGGTGAGATAAGAGCCTATAAAACGTCCAACCATAGCTCCAGACCAATAAAACGTTACAAACACCCCAACAATAGCTTTGTTATCATTGTTGGCAAGTCCGGAATTAAGAATACCTTCTGCTATAGCTTTCATAAAGCCATTTTCTTTAATGACTTCCACTAGATTCATATCCAGAAAATAGTTAACCAAATAACTTCCTATAGCAACTTCGGCTCCAACATAAAACAAGATTCCTAATACTCCTTGCATTAAATTTTTTTGTTTAAATGCTTCAGCATAGGTTCCTGTTGATGTTTCGCTAATAAGCTTAGGAAGCTTGGCAAAAAGAAATATTCCTGCAATCAAGATGATAAAAACTGCTAAACCTAGAAATGGGGTTTGTACAGCTGAAGCTTCACTAGACAGGTAAGTTTCTTTTGCAGCCTCAGAAAGTGCTGCAATTTCATCTTTAGATTTTATGGTATCACTTAAAATAAATAGAGCTCCAATAGCTGGAGCTATTGCTGTTCCTAACGAATTAAAGGCTTGCGATAAATTCAATCTACTAGACGCCCCTTCTTCTGAACCCAAAACCGCGACATAAGGATTGGCTGCTACTTGTAAAATAGTCATCCCGCCTGCCAGTATAAAATAGGCTAACATAAAGATCCCAAAAATGCGATATGAAGCAGCCGGGTAAAATAGCAAACACCCCAAAGCCATAGTTATTAGCCCTAAAATAATCCCTTTCTTATAACCAATTTTTGAAAGAATAAAACTTGCAGGAATGGAGAGTAAAAAATAAGCTCCAAAAAATGCAAATTGCACCATTCCGGCTTGGAAATAAGATAGTGTAAATAATTCTCTTAATCGCGGAATTAAAGAGTCTACCAATACCGTTATAAACCCCCAAAGGAAGAACAAAGTGGTTAATAGTATAAAAGACGAGCGATACGATTTTTGTGGATTCATTATAGCTATATTTTATTTCTATAAAGCTAGTATTAATTAAGCAGCTACCTAGAGTATGGATATAAAAACGATTTTAGTTTTAAATTTTATAAAAAAGGCAATACCTAAAAGAAGATATTGCCTTCTAATTAAAAAACAAACTAATTCAAATATGATATTATTTAATATCCGGGGTTTTGTTTTAAAACGTCTCTTGATGTATTTATGGCTTCAAGCGGAATAGGATAGTATTCGTTTTTTCCTGCTACAAAGCTAGCCCCATTAAGGTACACACGCTTTGTTTGTTCAACTTGTACATAATCATTTAAGGTTTGGTCGGCAATACCCCAACGTACTAAGTCGAAAAACCTGTGTCCTTCTGATGCTAACTCTAATCGGCGCTCAAATCTAACAGCTTTAATAGCATAATTAATATCTGGGAATGTTACATATTCTCCAATCACATAATTAGCGGCATTAGTACCATCTGGGTTCTTAACAAAGCCATCTGGATTAGCAGCACGTCTTCGTATTTGATTTACAATATCTCTTGCTAAATCTAACTCACTTTCTTCAGCATGAATTTCTGCTCTCCACAATAGCACATCAGAGTATCTGATTAAAGGCGTGTTGATCGCATTATATTGAGGTAATCCGGCTGCGGAAAAAGTGCCTTCTTGAGATTTTAATACTTCTTGCTTTTTAGCTACATACGGTCCGCCATTAGCTTGATCTCTTGTCCATCGCATACCAGGCATTTCACCCCATCCTAAATATTCGATACCTCTTCTTCCTACCGTCCAATCTAATCTTGGGTCTAAGTTTCCTGCATAAGGGGTAAATGGATCGCTCGATGAAATTCCTTGGTCGTTAGTAACATCTACATCATTAAATGTATCTAATAAAGGCAAGCCATTGGCATCTGTTTTAAAAGCATTGACTAAATTTTGGCTTGGTTGGTAAAATCCACAGCATCCTCCTCCTGGTGCATCTGCAGCATAAGGATGATTTAATCTATTCCCTCTGTTACCATTTATATAACCGTCACCTCCATCGTTTACAGAATTTTGAACAGCAAAAACAGATTCTGAGTTGTTATCATATTCTGCATTGAAATTATCATGGTATTTATTTACCAAGGCAAAAGGGCCATTGTTTATGATATCGTTCAATATAGGTTTTGCAGCCCCGTGATCTTTTTGAAACATATGTGCTTTCGCTAAATATGCTTTGGCTACCCACGATGTTGGCCTCCCTGCGTCACTTTGAGTCGTAGGAAGATTAGTAATCGCATAATTTAAATCATCTTCTATGTTAGGCCATGCATCAACCTCATTAGAAACTGCTTCTGTAGTCGTTTCTAATATATATGGAATATTATTCCATATTTTTTTAGCATCCATATGGTAATGTGCTCTTAAAAAACGGGCTTCGGCACCCAAAACAACAAGTTTTGCCGGATCCGTACCTTTTTCAGTAGCTAATGTAATAGCATTTAAAGCTTGATTAGCTCTATGAATACCTTCATATATAGCCTTCCATTTTCTTACTAAATAGATATTTGTAGTATTAGGCGCATAACGCTCTACATCATTTAATGGTGGTTGGTCATCAATACTTGATCCTTTATGAAAATCATCAGAGGCAACATCTCCTAATGTCCAGTTTGAGGCCGGTGCCCAAAAGTATCCAGGATTACCATCTAGCATAGCATAAGAACTTACTAATACCTGGTTTACCCATGTTTCATTTATCTCGATAACGCCTTCGGTTAGGCTTCCTTGTGGGTTTACGTCTAATTCTTTTTCACAAGATGCAATTATAAAGCTTGCAACTAGTGATAATAATATTGCTTTTTTCATGTCTTAAGTTTTATAATGTTAATTTTAATCCTAATAAAAGAGATTTTGCTACCGGGTAAGCCCCTCTATCTATACCTAAATCTAAGTTAACAGTATCTCCTCCATAGCTTTGTAAATTAATTTCCGGGTCTAACCCTAAGTATTTGGTCCAGGTAATTAAGTTTTTAGCTTGAACAAATAATCGTAATGTGTCTACACCTAATTTGCTGGTTAAATTGCTAGGAAAATTGTATCCTATTTGGATGTTTTTTAATCTTAAATAAGATCCATCTTCTATATAATACGTACTGGCACTAGAATAATGCTGTGCTGGATTATTAGTTAACTGAGGTAGTGAAGACCCTGTATTTGTTGGACTCCATGAGTTAAGATATCTATAGCTTTTCGCACCTGGGAAACTATTAAAATCTGTAAAGAACTTCGTAAAATTATATACATCATTACCTTCGCTTCCTTGAAATAAAACAGAAAAATCAAAGTTTTTATACTCTAAATTTAAGTTCAATCCATAAGTGAAATCGGGATGAGGACTTCCTATAAAAGTTCTGTCGTTATCATCAATTACACCATCAGGAACAACATCTCTATATTTAAATGTACCTATAGCTTTTCCTAAATAATCTCCTGTGGCATCTAATTCTGCCTGATTTTGAATGATTCCATCAATAATAAAACCATGGAAAGAAGCTAAAGCATATCCGGCTTGAGTTCTTGAAGGATAAGTTTCTCTTGCCGCATTACCTCTTAAGAAATAATCGGCATTATCTGTTAATGACAAAATTTTATTTTTATAAGCAGATACATTTGCATTTGCACTAAATTTTAAGTCGTTTCCAATAGTTCCGTTATATCCAATTGAGAAATCAAACCCTTTATTCTCCAAGCTACCGAGGTTATCGTACGGTGCAGTTACATGTCCAATTAAAGTGATGTCTCCAGCACTTTGCAGAAGCATGTCAACAGTTTCAGATTTATAATATTCAAAGCTAAAGTTTACTTTATTATCTAAAATCACTCCATCTATCCCTACATTTGTAGTAGTAGTTGTTTCCCATTTTAAGTTTTGATTACCAATAGAGGCTAAATTATATCCGGCGTATGCAGATGAATTACTACCAGAAACATCGTAGTTTGATGTATTAATATCATTTCCAAATAAGTTGAATACTCTTCCTTGCGGGATACTTTCGTTACCTAATTCACCATAACCTACTTTTATTTTTAAATCATCAATAAAAGAAACATTTTCCATGAATTTTTCTTTTGAAATTCTCCAGGCAGCACTATAAGAAGGGAAGTACCCTACTCTATTACCTTCTGCAAATCTGGAAGTAGCATCCCTACGCATAGAGAAAGAAAGTAAATATTTATCATTATAGTTGTAATCTACTTTACCAAATGCAGAGAAGTAAGCTCTTTTACCTCCATACCCATAATTTGTACTAGTTCCAGTTCCTGCATCTAAATATCTATAGTCTAATGCATTGGTGAAGAAATCGGATCTTCTACCTCCAAAGGCTTTAAATTGGCTCTTAAAAAATTCTGTACCTACAAGAACATCAACACCATGATTTCCAAAAGACTTAGAGTAATCCAGAGTATTAAACCATGTAGTAGATATATCATATGATGTATTTTCACTTAAGCTATTAACTGAGGTAGGTTCTGCCACTTCAGGGTTCAATTGCGTAAAGAAAGATCCGTGGTAAGCTTCATAATCGAGCCCTATATTGGTTTTAAAAGTAAGGTCATGGATTAAGTCTATTTCCATATACACATTTCCTAAAGCTCTTAGTCTTCTTGCAATATTATTTTTACTTCTTTTTGCTGCAGCCACAGAGTTAAATCCATTCCCTAAACCCGGGCTTTGAGTTCCTGCATAATTTCCAGCAATATCATGAATAGGTAAAATTGGATCTGCTCTATATATAAAAGAGATATCTCCTCCTGTCGATTGGTTTCCACCAACGCCAACTCTATCTGAATACGAGACATTAAATGATTCTCCAAATCTAATACGGTCTGATGCTTTAAACTCAGAGTTAACTCTTAAGGTATATCTGTTAAAATAAGACTCTAAAGCGACACCATCCTGTTGCAAAACACCTAAACCTACATTATATCTAGAAGTATCTGTACCACCAGACATTCCTAAGTTATAGTTTTGTACCAATGCCGGGTTAAAAAATTCGTCAAACCAATTTGTACCGGCCTTATTAGCTCTGGTTATTTTATTAGTTAAAGGGTCATAAGTCGATTCGTCTGCAGTATCTGCTCCTGCAGGAGTAAGATAGTTTGGTAATACTGGAGTGGCACCATTCCCATATTGAGGGTGTGAAGGCGCTGTTCCATCATTTTGGAAGCGCGTCCAGATCACATCGGCAGATTCTTGTGGAGTTATAACCTTTGGAAAATCTGATTTAGCTATATAGTCTACACCTACAGTAGAACTAAATGTAACTTTAGATTTACTATTGTATTTCCCCCCTTTAGTTGTAATAATGATGACACCATTAGCCGCTCTAAATCCATAAATAGCTGCAGATGATGCATCTTTTAATACCTGAACAGATTCAATATCGGCGGGGTTAAGTTGATTTATTCCAGAAGTGGTAGGTGTACCATCTATAATATATAAGGGGTCATTATTATTAATGGTTCCAAATCCTCTGATTCTTACCAGGGCACTTCCTCCAGGCCCACCTTCAGAACCTACCTGAACCCCAGAGGCAAGCCCCTGCAAAGACTGTTCAACATTTACAGGAGATGTAGCTTCTAAATCTTCAGGTTTAACTACAGTTACAGATCCTGTGATGTTTCTAGTGGATTGCTTAGAATAACCAGTAACAACAATTTCATTTAACTGGCTAGCGCTTTCTTTCAGGCTTACATTAATTGAGGTATTACTTGCCACAACAACTTTTACTGATTCCATACCTACATAAGAGAACAGTAAAGTTTCTCCTACTTCTGCTTCTAATGAATATTTCCCATCAAAGTCTGTTTGTGTTCCTTTAGTTGTACCTTCTACAATTATGTTAACACCCGGTAAAGGCGCTCCACCTTCATCTGTAACAATTCCAGATATTTGTGTTGTTTGTGCGAGAACCATATTCGAAACGAAAATGACTGCTAGCAGTAAATATTTTTTTCTAAAAAAGTCTTTCATAATTTAAATAATTAGTTAATTAATTTTGAAATGGATAATTTGTGCTTACCCTGTTTAATTGAGATAGCTATGAAATAAAGCACAAAACCATCTTTATTTAAATTAATGAGTGTCAAGACTTTCATTAATGAAAAAAGAAGTATAAATTTGTTTAACTATTAGGATATTGTTATGTGCAATATTTCATAATTTAACCTAGAAGATGTTAGAGCATCTTCTGGGTTTTTTTTGAGTTAAGTTTTCTTCATAAATGTTAGTTTTAGTTTAGTTATTTTTGTTTGGTGTTAGTTTTTGATTTGTTTACATCAGCAATATATTTATAGATTTTTTGAAATTTTAGATTTTCTAAAAAAAGCACTCTAAAATTCATGAATTTTAGAGCACAATACTTCATTTCTTAACTGCGTATAATCTATTGTTTCCTTGCAAAAGTTTTAAATACCCCAATTTAGTGCTAGCATTTTTTTAAGTTCAATGTAGTTGATATAGCACTACAATTATGGCTGGTTCTCTTCCGATAAGTAAAGCCTTATGGTTATAAATACTTACTATTAACAAACTATTATAGTGAAACCAAGTCTGGAGGCATTGAAGAATTATAGTATAACAGAGTATTATCCGGAACAGCTTATAAATCAAAAATTGAATCAGGCTGTATTTTATTTAAAACTATTAAACTATAGCCTTATAATAGGCTTTGAATAATATCTGTAAAAAAAACTATATTTTGCTAAATGTAATACCTCTAATGAATTTATATCATAAAAAAGACTCTAATAAATACGCTTTCAAATGGAAAAAAACCGCAAAAATTATACTTCACTGGTTTTTATTGAGTTAAGCATCAAATATCTTTATTTAGCATCCTCACCAAAATGATAACTAAACCAATCCTGTGTAGTTACATTAACTTTCTGTTGATTTTTTCCAGTATTTCTCAATTTCCTCAAGAGACTTCCCTCTAGTTTCAGGAATGTATTTGTATGTTAGAACCATAATTACCAGAATGAATACAATGAATATAAAATAGGGTAATGAGCCATTCCATGTTGCGCTGTTATTTGTATCGCTATCCATTACCATAGGAAAAGACTGTGAAACTACATAATTTGCAGCCCATTGTGCAGCAACTGCTATGGACATTGCTACACTACGTATTTTATTTGGAAACATTTCTGAAAGTAAAACCCAAACAACTGGTCCCATAGAAAGAGCAAATGAAGCTATAAAAATTAATACGCCTATTAATGATAAAAGCCCTACCGATTGTTGTTGTAAAGTGACCCCTAACAATAAGAATCCAATTATCATACCTACAGATCCTATATATATTAATGGTTTTCTTCCAAACTTATCTACTGTAAACATAGCAACAAAAGTAAAAATGAGGTTAACAAATGCTAAAAGTATTTGTTGTGCTAAAATATCTTCTTTACCAAATCCTAGTGCCTTTTCAAAAATATCTGCACCATAGTATAATACCGCATTTATACCCGTAAACTGTTGTAATGCTGATAGTATTGTTCCTATAATTATGATTCCTAAAATAACTTTCGAAAAATAATTTACTTTAGTGCCTTCATCAGTGGCCTTAAGAGATTCTTTTATTTCCTTTATTTCTTGATTTGCTTGCTCTAAACCATGTATCTTGATTAATATTCCTAAGGCATCTTTCTCTTTGCCTTTAAGAGCTAACCATCGTGGGCTTTTAGGCACAAAGAATAACAAAATTAAAAACAAACAGCTAGGTATTAATTCTGACCAAAACATACGTTTCCATCCAAACGCTATATTTTGAATTTCTGTTAAACTATTTCCAATAAAATAAGTAGCCAAAAACACTACAAAAAAACCAATTACAATTGCCAATTGATAATAGGTAACCATTTTCCCTCTTACATTGCTTGGTGCAATTTCAGCAATATACATTGGTGCATTCATAGATGCTACACCAATACCAATGCCTCCAATGATTCTAAAAAACACCAAAAGAGAAACCGATTCTGGAAACATTGCTGGTAATCCAGAACCATAGGCTGAAATAGAAAATAGAACAGCAGAAACTATTAAAGAATATTTTCTACCAAATTTTATACTCATAGGCCCCGCAACAATAGCCCCGGCCAGACATCCCAACAGAGCACTACCCACTACCCATCCTTTCATGGCTGAATCCAGATCAAAATGTTTGCTTAAATAAAATTGCGCACCATTTATAACTCCTGTATCATAGCCAAACAGTAAACCTCCTAATGCTGTTACCGCAGTAATGAGTAATAAAAAAGTTTTGTTATTCATAATTTCTATTTTGGTTTGTAATAACACTAAAAATTTAATTTGTACATCCTATTTTACACTTTAGGTATAAGCGAAACAGCACAACCACCACCTGGAGCCAGCCTAAGCTCAAGAATTGTTTTACTATTAACGTCTTGTGTTTCAATTTCAAAAGCTTCGGGGTTGTTTAAATAATGAGAATGGGGTGCATCCTTATAAATTTTAGCACTATATGTTGTAGCTGTATCTAAAAAATCAAGATTTACTTTTATAGTTCTTTTATTTTCATCAGTTATGGTTCCTAAAAACCAATTATCGGTACCTTTTTCTTGTCTTACAACAGTTAAATAGTCTCCAATTTCGGCTTCTAAAACTTTTGTTTTTTTCCAGTCTACACCTACTTCTTTAATAAATGGCATCGCAGGATGGTCTTGATAGTGATCGATTAAGTCTGGCACCATTTGCACGGGGCTATACAATACGACATACAATGCTAATTGATGAGACAAAGTTGTATTAATTTGATTTTCTGACCTATAAGGTTTTAAAGAGGTATTAAAAATCCCAGGAGTATAATCTATAGGGCCGCCTAGCATTCTAGTAAATGGAACAATAGTTAAATGTTCTGGTGGATTTCCACCGTCTTTTGACCAGGCATTATATTCTTGACCTCTAACACCTTCTCGTGAAATAGCTACTGGATATGTACGCCGTTTTCCCGTAGGCTTAATAGGTTCATGGGCATTAATGGCCACTTTTGTGTCTAACCCTTTTTCTAATACTTTTTGATAATGGTTCACCATGTATTGTCCATGGTGATATTCACCTTCAGGAATCACACGACCTACATAACCCGTTTTTACACTATGAATATTGAGTGATTTCATTAAAGAAAAAGCCGTATCCAATTGTTTTTCATAGCGAATAATGTCAGCAGAGGTCTCGTGATGCATAATAAGTTCCACATGCTTTGATTTGCCATATCGTACAACCTCTTCCAAATCGTAATCTGGATACGGTGTGATAAAATCAAAATGCACTTTTTTATTCGTTTTATCCCACCATTTTTCCCAACCGATATTCCATCCTTCAACTAATATGCTGCCAATGTTATGCTCAGCAGCAAAATCAATCATTTCTTTAGCGTATTTGGTATTTGCAGCATGATATTTTCCTGAGTAATCCCAATTACCAGTGCCAATGTGCATATCCCACCAAATCCCAACATACTTTGTAGGCTTGAAATAGGACATACTATCAATAACACTTGGCTCGTTTAGGTTTACGATAAGCTTAGATTCTATTAAATCTCCTGCTCTATCTGCTATTTGAATAGTTCTCCACGGAGTTTCGAATGGGGTTTGCCGCTTAACTTTTATACCTTCATTATTCCCTACTAATTCACTTTTCATCTTTAAATTCAAAGGATCGACTGCTAAGGTCATCCCAGAATAATTTGTTAAATCGGCTTCATGAAAGCTTAGGTAAATTCCAGAATCTGTTTTCATTGTTACCGGAGTATTAACAGCATTTTCGGGCACATAGGTTTGTCCTAAATGAGTTTTGGGCTTAAAGTATTTTAAAGCATCAATTTCTGAGAATTTAGTTGTGTTATATAAGTATTCGTAAATATCCCAGTCTCCGGGAATCCACCATACTTTATGATCTGCAACTAAATTAAACTCGGTGTTTTCGTCTGTAATTTCAACATTGTTCAAATGTTTTTGTTTGGGAAATTCATATCGAAACCCAATACCATCATCATAAACTTTAAAAACTATATTGAAGTTTCTTTTTAATTCTGAAGTTTCTTCGAGAAAAACCTTTAGCTCATTATAATGATTTCTAACCTGTGAATCTTCACCCCAAATCATTTTCCAGGTTTTATCAATAGTAGTTCTTTCAACTTTAATAAGCTTTAAATTTGAATCTAAGGCTAATGCCTTTTTAAATTCAAATCCCAGGCTTGAGGAATCAATGATTTTTTCATTTTTATAGCGTACTAAATACAACGGTTTTCCTTTACCTGAGATAAAGAAATTCAATTCAATGTTTTTATCTGGAGAGTTGAGTGTCATTGAAGTTAGCTCTTCTTTTTTAAACAGGCATGATGCTAAAAAAGTTAAGCTAACTACAACGATAATAATTGAAAACTTACTCATTATTAAATATGATTAATGCGTATATGATTTTAGAGGCTTTCCTCTTAATCTTTCAAAATTTTTGTAGGATTTTTTGATTGATTCAGGGTTTGCACGTGTAAACTCCTTTTCGGTTACCAGGTATTTTTTTTGTAGTTCAGATAACTTAATTCGCAACTTATTTTCAATACCGTTGTAATTCTCTTCATCTATTAAATTATGGATTTCATTAGGGTCTTTATCTAAATCATATAATTCCCATTCATCAATATCGTCATATACATGAATTAATTTATAACGATTTGTACGCAGGCCATACATTTTTTTCACCATATGAAATGCCGGGAAATCATAATAGTGATAATAAATAGCATCTCTAAAATCGTTATCTTCTATATGGCCAGTTACTAGTGGTTTTAACGATTTGCCTTGCATATCTTTAGGGATATCAATATGAGCAAAGTCTAAAAAGGTTTCGGCAAAATCAAGGTTTTGGGTTAATGCTGTTACTTCTGTTCCTGGCTTAATAACTTTTGGATACTTCATTAGCATTGGCATTGCCAAAGACTCTTCATACATAAAGCGTTTGTCAAACCAGCCTTTTTCACCTAAATAAAAACCCTGATCGGTAGTATAAACCACTATAGTGTTTTCTTCTAAATTGTTGTTCTTTAAATAATCGAGAATTTTTCCAACACTTTCATCTACTGCTGCAATTGTTGCTAAATAGTCTTGTAAATAGCGTTGCAATTTCCATAAACTTAGTGCTTTCTCTGATAAATCAGCTTCATGGAATGCATCATTTTTACCCTGGTAAGCACTGTCCCAGGCTTTACGTTGCTCAGGTGTCATCCTTTTAAAATCTGTTGTCCAAGGGTCATGCGCCAGTTCTGAACTCCCTTTTTTTTGGGTCATTTTTAAATCATGACCTTCATACATATCGGTATATATGGTCTGTGATTGTTCTTTTGAAGCTGTAGAACCGTTATGGTTTATAAAATAAGTATCAGGTACAGGAAAAATAATACCATCATATTTATTTGCATGCCGTAACGCTGGCATCCAATTTCTATGAGGTGCTTTATGCTGAACCATCATCATAAAGGGTTCTTTCTTACCTTTTATTTTATCCAGATACTGCAAAGCATCCTTAGTAATAATATCGGTTGCATAACCTTCAATCATGGTTGTATCAACCTTTTGAGTTTGTTCGTTTATTGAAATAAAATTAGGATTGTAATAGTTTCCTTGATCTTGAAGAATGTTCCAATAGTTAAAACCCTGAGGCCTGCCATGTAAATGCCATTTACCAAACAATGCTGTTGTATAGCCTGCCTTTTGAAGCAGTTTAGGATAAGTTTGTTGATTACCATCAAAACGGTTACCATTCATTCTAAATCCGTTTACATGACTATGCTTACCGGTTAAAATAACAGCTCGACTGGGACCGCAAATAGAGTTTGTACAAAAGTTATTTCTAAATATAACTCCTTCTTTGGCTATTCTATCAATATTAGGTGTTGGTGCTAATTGACTAATAGGATGACCATAGGCACTTATAGCCTGTGTTGCATGATCATCGGCCATTATAAAAATAATGTTAGGTCTTTTTGGAGTGTCATTAATAATCTCCTTTTTTTCTTGCTTACAAGAATACAAAGCTATTGTCGCTACAAGTATACAGACAAGCTTATTCATCAATTCTTTGTTATAATTTTTTTAGTTTGAATGGTTTCTTTGAGGTGAATGGTTTGATTAAAAAAATCAAATACCATATCTAAATGCTTAAATGGAATCTGGCATAACTCATGCCCTCCGCCAATAACTTTATAAAAGTAATAGGAAGTTCCCATTTCGCTCAATTTGTCTACAATAACCTCAGAACCATCTAAAAGGAAATACCCTAATCTATCTTCTGAGCAATAATGATGTGCTGCATGCCCTATCGGGACAAGTTTATCGTCTGAACCATGAAATAGAACGCTTGGTATGGCATTTTCTTTATTAATATAATTAGCATTAACCAAAGCACCAGCTAATGAAAACACCCCTGCAAAAGACACCTTGTTATATTTGATAACATTGTCAACAAAAAATGCTTTTAAATAAACTGCATTTAAAACCCCTTCGGCCCCTGCACTACTACCTCCCGCAATAATTTTAGCAGGGTCTATCTGTAGCTTGTCTTTATTAGTAATAATATACTTTGCAGCATCTAGATAGTCTATAGCAGCTTGCCTAAAAATATCTTGTTTTAAGGTTTTTGGACAATCGCAACCTGATCCTGTATTAGAGTCTTTTAATAGCAACCTATACGATATAGAAACTCCAATATAGTTATGTTCAGTTAAATAATTCATCAATTTAACCTCATCAGCATTATCGCGTTTCCCTCCTGCAAAACCACCACCATGCATCCATAAAACAACAGGTAAGCTATCAGTAACTTTAACATTTTTTGGTTTATAAACATCCAGTTTTAAAGTATCTACACCTTTAATAGCATATGTGTATGTTGCTTTATTTTGTGAAAACACAAAGGCACCTAAACAAAATGCAAATATTAAAATTTTGTATTTCACCTCTTTTTAATCTCTAATTAGTTCCAGCTATATTTTAGCATTAAAAAATTATATCCCATTTGTTATTCTAAAAGGAAACTGTGCTCAAAATCAAAATCTGAGGTCCCTTTAATTGCTATATCAAACGCTCCCGGCTCAACAGTATATTCCTTATTATTATAAAATTCTAAATCTTTAGCTGTTAAATTAAAACGTACCGTTTTACTTTCTCCTCGCTTTAAAAATATTTTCTTAAACCCCTTTAGTTCCTTAACAGGCCTAGTAATACTACCAACTTTATCATGCACATATAATTGTACTATTTCATGTCCATCATGATCGCCTGTATTTCTTATAGTACTGGAAATTGTAAGGGTATCAGAAAACCCAATTTTAGTATCGGATAGCTCAAAATTCGAGTATTCGAATTTGGTATAACTCAACCCATGACCAAAAGGATACAAAGGTGTATTGGGCACATCTATATAGTTGGACTTATAGTCTTCTTTAGGATTGTCTGGAGGAATAGGGCGCCCTGTATTCTTCATATTATAAAAAATAGGCACCTGTCCTAAATTTCTGGGGAAAGTAACAGGTAATTTTCCTGAAGGATTGTATGTTCCAAATAAAACATCGGCAACTCCACTTCCACCCATCGTACCAGGAAACCAAGTTTCTAAAATGGCATCTACTAAAGTATCTTCTTCAGATAAATCAAGTGGTCTGCCATTCATTAAAACCAAAACTATTTGTTTATTAGGCACTGCGTTTCTTATAGCTTTAATTAAGTCTGTTTGACTTCCTGGCAATTTTATATTGGTTCTGCTTGCTGCTTCACCACTCATATCATAGTCTTCACCCATTACCATAACAATTTTATCTGCTTTTCTGGCTGAGCTTATAGCTTTTTGAAATCCACTTTCATCATCTCCTTCAATTTCGCAGCCTTTAGCATATATAATTTTTGAGTCATCCAAAAATTCTTGAATCCCCTGGTATATGCTAATCGCTTTTCCCTGCCTGTCTCCAGCTGCTGCCCAATTACCAATAATATTTTCTTTATCTTTTGCCAATGGGCCAATAAGTGCAATCGTTTGCTTTTTGTTTAAAGGAAGGCTCCTGATTTCATTTTTGAGTAATACCGAAGACATCGCTGCAGATTGTCTAGCGGCTTCTAAAAACTCGGGTTTATAAACCACTTCTTTTTCGCGTTGCTCATTACAATATCGGTATGGATCATCAAACAACCCCAACTTGAATTTGGTTAACAATATTCTTCTACAAGCATCATCAATCAGTGCAACATCTACTTTTTTCTCATTCACTAATTCTGCTAAGTATATTCGATTCGCACTACTCATCATATCCATATCAATACCTGCTTCAATAGCTAATTTGGTGGCTTGCTTTTTATTTTTTGCAAAGCCATGAGGTACCAATTCATTTATGGCTGTATAATCTGTAACAACAAATCCATTAAACCTCCATTCGTCTCTTAAAATATCTCTGAAAATAAATTTATTCCCAGTGGCAGGAACACCATTAAGTTCGTTAAAAGCTGTCATAAAGGTTTCAACTCCAGCTTCTACAGTGGCTTCAAATGGTGGCAAATACACATTTCTGAGCTCATCTTCTCCCATATTCACGGTGTGATAATCACGACCGGCCTGAGCCGCTCCATAACCTACAAAATGCTTTGCGCAGGCTAAAATGGTATTGTGCTTTGATAAATCGTCACCTTGAAACCCTTTTACATAAGCTTTTGCTATTTCACTTCCTAAAAACACATCTTCGCCGGCACCTTCTGATATTCGTCCCCAACGTGGGTCTCTGCCTATATCGACCATAGGTGCAAACGTCCAATGAATTCCTTCTGCTGATGCTTCTTCTGCTGCAATGCGAGAGCCTCTTTCTATATCCTCTAAGTCCCAACTTGCTGCCAGGCCTAAATTAATTGGAAAAATGGTTCGAAAACCATGAATAACATCATAACCAAATAACAAAGGAATCCCTAAACGCGTTTCTTCAACTGCCATTTTTTGTAAATCTCTGGTTCCTTTTGCTGAATAGACATTCAGCATAGCTCCTATATTGCCTTCTTTAATATATTTTTTATTATTTGTACTTACTGTAGGTCCCGTTACAGACCACCCTCCACTATACATGACTGTTTGACCAATCTTTTCTTGTAGAGTCATCAAATTCATTATCGAATCGATCTTAGCATCATAAGGTGTAGTCTCTAATAAGTCATTTGAACTTTT
The DNA here is from genome assembly GCA_965224845.1 of Wocania sp. Classification (GTDB taxonomy): domain Bacteria; phylum Bacteroidota; class Bacteroidia; order Flavobacteriales; family Flavobacteriaceae; genus Wocania_A. The sequence goes on along the minus strand of CBDDAJ010000022.1, from coordinate 16,658 downwards.
TTGTGTATTCGAATTACAATTAAAAAAAGCAATGGTTATTATGAATATATTAAGTTTTATTAGTGTTTTAATCATTTTTAATTTTTGTATTTAAAAATAGCTAGTACATTATATCTGTTTGTGTATCGGGAAGAACAACACAGTAAAATTATTTGATGAACACAAAAAAATATAAAGCGCACAAATGCCTGTATTAATTTTAACTTGTGTACTTGTTCAAAAAATTTCATTACAATTAGTAATTAAACCCTAGCTTATCCAAGCCCTTTTTAACATCTTCGTTCTGCATGAATAAATTCCACAACAAGCCCGTTCTGTGATTTTCTATCATAACTATTTGAGGGCCCTGGTCTATAGCCAAATAAGCTTCAGCTACCCAAAAATTATTATGAGGGCTAAAAGCATCATAAAACCCTGCCGGCCCTAAAAGCTTATCTTTATTTTGATACATGTAATGCATTACTTTTAAAGATTCGTTGGGAGTATAAGGTATAGAGCTAACTGCAGCGGTTGGTGAAACAACCCCTTTATCATTTGATGGACTATGAGCAGAATATCCTATTGAATCATCTTCATTTCTTGAATAGCTGGCTGTTAAACCCCAACAATCCTCTCCATAATCTATATAGTTTTTGGGGTTTGTTATGCAATATTGGCGATTAATTTTAGTATGATTAACTGCAAGATTCCAATAGTTACCGTATTGATCTGTTAGATTCTTAGGATTTAACCCTAAAAAAGAATAATGACTAAAAAATAAAGGCCCTCCAAAATTTGAACCACCTGCATGCTTTAAAATTAGAGGAAAGCCATACTGCGAACTGGAAGACACAATGGCTCCATTATTTGCCCAGCCTTTTTCGTATACTGTTTTGGTGATACTATAATCTGGTGAAGCTGCTCCTAAGATATAGGTTATTAGTGTTTCATTATATCCTGTTAGCTTTAGGTTAATATCAAATTCAAAGTTTGGGCTCCAATGCCAATATAATGCCTCTTGATTTTGTGTATACCAATTCCATTCTACGCCTTTCCATAATTCATCTGCCTTTTGAGCAAGTGCTTTTTCAGTATCAGATCCGTTTTTCAAATATTCTTTAACACAGATTAATCCCTGAGCCAAGAACGCTGTTTCGACTAAATCGCCACCATTATCTTTTGTACTAAAGGGAATTACATTTCCCGAATTACCGTCAATCCAATGTGACCATGCGCCATGAAAACGATCGGCATTTTCTAAAAAACCTAATATTTTATTTAATCTTGAAACGCCTTGCTCTCTTGTTATAAAATTGCGTTCTATAGCAACTAAAATGCTCATTAACCCAAAGCCTGTGCCACCAGAGGTTACCACATTTTGGTTTAATGTTGGATTATTGGGGTGGTAACGCTCTTTAGCAGCCCCAGAATTAGTATGGGCAAAATCCCAAAAGTACTTAAACGTTTCTTTTTGGGTTAAGTCCATCATCTCATCATCTGTTAACTTTTCAATTACTGGATTGTTACCTGTATTATTAGGGTTATAAGGTTCTTGATACCCTGGCCCATTGTCTTTAGAGCATGAAAAAATGATAAGACTTAAAAGGAGTATGTAAAAATATTTTCTCATAAGTTTATTTTTTAGAATAAGTAAACCCTAGTTTATCTAGTCCGGATTGAACATCTTTGTTGGCCATAAATAATTTCCATAACATCCCTGAGCGATAATTTTCTATCATTACGGGAATTGGCCCCTGATCTATTGCTAAGTATCGAGGGGTATACCAATTATCCTGAAAACTAAATGCATCGTATGGTCCATATTTTCCAATTAAAGAATCATGATCTTTATAGAGTTTCTTCAGCATCTTCATACTCTCCTTTGGGGTATAAGGAAAAGAAGATAATGCCGCTGTTGGTGCTACAACACCCAAATCTTTATCTGGTCGGTGGCCTTTATATCCTTTTATTGAATAACTAGACGTTAAGCCCCAAATACTGTCTCCATAACCCTTGTAATTTTTTGGGTTTTTAACAGCATGCTTATGATGAATTTTTGCCTGGTTTTTAACCAATTTCCAATAATCTGCATAGGTATCTGATAAATTATTTGGATTTAAGCCAAGATAAGAATAATGAGCCCAAAACATAGGACCTATAGGTGATTTATCATGTTCATAATAGTCAAGTATAACATCCTCATCATAATATTTTTCAGAAGAAACAATAGCGCCATTTCTTGCCCATCCTTTATGATAAACTGAGGCACTAATTGGATGTGTTGGCGAAGCAGCAGCTAAAACATACATAATTAAACATTCATTATAACCGCCAACAGGAAAATTCATTTCCCAGCCATATTCTGGAGACCAATGCCAGTACAATACATCTTCACCTTTTGTATACCAATCCCATTCTACCTCATGCCACAATTTTTCAATTTTGTTAACTAACTGCTGCTCTTCCTTACTTCCGTCTTTAAAATATTGAGATACAGCCAACAATCCTTGTATTAAAAAAGCAGTTTCTACTAAATCACCTCCATTATCCTTTTTGCTAAAAGGCATCGTTTTACCAGTTTTCCCGTTTAGCCAATGTGGCCACACGCCATGATACCGGTCTGCTTTTTCAAGAAAGTTAACCATTTTTACAAAACGCTTAAAGGCTTGATCTCTTGTTATAAAATTTCTTTTAACACCAACCAATATCGCCATCATACCAAAACCAGTACCTCCTGTAGTAACAGTATGTTTTGGGGATGTAGGATATATATTATCCATATGCAACCGTTCGGGAGCTAATCCCGAATTTGGTTCTGCTCCCTCCCAAAAATAATTGAAGGTTTGCCTTTGGATTGAATCTAACAAAATCTCATCGTCTGGCAATACATTGTTACTTACTAATTCAGTATTTATTGCTACATCTTTATTGTTTTTACAACTAAAGCTGAAAAACAATATTAGTAGTAATACTAAAAATGATCTATTTTTTTGAAAAAACTTCATATAAATGTGTTAATTAATTTTAGCTGCATTTTATTTTAAAATGCAGCTAAAAATTCAACTAAATTAAAAAACTACTCAACTCGAAAATGAATATCTACTAATCTGCCATTATAGCTTGAATTTCATCAACTGTTAAGACTTTATCAAACAAGTACAACTCATCTATTTTGCTTAAATCTGACAAATGATTCCATGAAATAAATTTAGGCGCTCCTGATCCAATAGAAATATCTGTGCAACCTTCCCAACTAATTGTTTTACCTGTTAAGTCACCACTATTATCAACAGCTACTCCATTAAAATAAATTTGCGTAGTAGTATCAGAAACTGTAAATGCAATATGCACCCACTCTCCAGCGGTCACATCAATTACATCACCATCATTCCAAACATCACCATCTGCGCCAACTTGTAATTTTATTCTTTGTTCAGTTTCATTACCTTCTCTAAAAAGCCTAAATCCTGCTGTCCTGTCATCAGCATCATCTATTCTAGGGGGAGCTACAGTTAAAATACCTGCACGATTTGCCGTAGCATCAACTTTATACCAAAATGCACCACTAAATTGATTTGTAAAAAGCTTATCAATTGGGAATGACAAATAAGAATCTGCTGCACCTAAAAATGCATCAGAGCCTACTACACTTTCTCCTGCAAAGCCTGGTGATCCAACAGCTGTAGCTTCAGAGTTAGAATGCTTTTCTATATTACTTCCATCAAATGGCATATAAAATGTTGAACCAAAATAAGGCGCTACAAAGTTTCCTCCTACAACAGCAATAACTTCTTCAGTACTTAGGGCTTTATTATAGAATCTTAATTCGTCAATAGAGCTGTTGTCTGATAAGTGATTCCAGTAGCTAAATGTTTCTCCACCAGAACCTATTGTAAATTGCTCGCATCCTGTCCAATCGATTGGAGCAGACATATCTGAAGCTCTTACTTCTATTCCATTAAAATATATTTTGTTTTGAGTATCAGAGATTGTCATTGCAATATGCACCCATTCTCCAGCGGTAACATCGATTACATCCCCATCATTCCAGCTTTCTCCTGTGCCAGTACCCACATTTAATTTAATACGCTGCTCGGTAGCACTTCCTTCTCTAAATAGCCTAAATCCTTGATTACGGTCATCGGCATCATCTCCTACCACCAAAATACCTGCTCGATCTGGAGTTGCATCTACTTTATACCAAAATGTAGCACTAAACTGGCTCGTTAATAAATCACCAACCGGATGGGTTAAGTAAGAATCGGTAGCGCCCAGATAGGCTCCAGAGCCTTCAAATGCATCATTATTAAAATCAGGCGAACCAACTTCTGTCGCAGCAGTTCCACCAACTAAATTAATATACGTACCATCAAAAGGCATATAGAATGACTCACCCGGATAAAGCGGTATATATGGATTGAAAGAGTTTATCATGATTTGAATATCAGCCTGAGTCAAAGCTTTATTGAATAGGCGCAGCTCATCAAAATCACTACTATCATGTTTATGATTCCAGTAGCTAAAAGTTTCTCCTCCTGAGCCTATTGTTAATGGGCCAACACCTGTCCAGTCTATTGGAGCAGCTAATGTTCCTGAATTCATTTCAATACCATTAAAATAAATTTTACTTTCTGTTTGCGAAATAGTAAAAGCCACATGTACCCATGCCCCGGCCGTAACATCAATAACACCTCCATCATTCCAACTTTCTCCGCTTCCGGTCCCTACATTCAATTTAATACGTTGTTCAGTTTCATTGCCTTCTCTAAATAATCTAAATCCTTGTTTACGGTCATCGGCATCATCTCCTATTACTAAAATACCCGCTCTTCCCGGATCTGGATTTACTTTATACCAAAAGGCAGCACTAAATTCGTTACTTAACAAGCCTTCAGTTGGAAACTCTAAATGTGAATCTACAGTGCCTTTATAGGCATTAGATCCTGCATAGCCTGAACCTGCAAAACCTGGTGTACCAATTTCATCAGCAAGATTAAATCCAATTAAATCTCTATAATCTCCATCAAAAGGCATGTATAATACCTCACCATCAAATAATGAATTATATGGAGGTTGTTTGCTAAAATTAACTTCGGCAGTAGTTTTTTTACCTTCAGTATCTGTAGCAACAACAGTTAATGTATGGTCTCCATCTGTTAAATTGTTATAAGTGTATTCTTCTAAAGCTCTGCGGTAATCTTTAAAATCGCTAAAACTAGTTATTTCAGTACCGTTTAAAAGTATAGATATTAGTTCAACTTCAATATCGTCAGTAACTTCTATTTTAATATTCAATGTGGTAACTTCCTCAAAAACCTTAATAGCTGTTCCTTCTGAAGGAGAAATAATTGTTACCTGCGGTGCTCCTACATCTGCTCCGGGGTCTACTTCTGTTATTGGATCTATACCATCATTACAAGAAGAAAATACAAGTAATAATGAAAGGCATCCAAAAAAGATTTTATTTATATTTTTCATTTTATAGTTTTTATTATTAGTTATTGATATCGGCCAAAACCGGGAACTGGTCTACTTGACTTTGAGGGTAAGGCAAGAATGCCTTATCTGGTGAAAACGTTCTTCCATCATAACTTAATTCGCCATAGCGCTCTAATCTTAACATGTCGTAGTAACGCTTTCCCCATTCCATTCCCAACTCAGCAAATTTTTCGTCAACAATATCATCTAAAGTAACACTGGCTATAGGGGTTAAACCAGCTCTACCTCTTACAAGATTTACGGCTTGAGTGGCTGTTAAACTCCCTCCTGAAGCCCCTTGTGTTAATGCTTCTGCATACATTAATAATATTTCTGCATAGCGTATTACCATGTAGTTTTTATTACTGCCATAGGCTGTTCTACCAGTAATTAACTGGTTTGAAGGCAAATAGTGTTTACCGCTGGCGAATAATGCTCTGGCATAATCATTTATTCTGTCTCCATCTCTTGTTGTGTTAGAAATCCAAGCAGGCAATGTTGCATATGCCGGATCCAATTGTATCTCTGCAATACCACGATCTGTAAATAAAACACTAGTCTCTAAGCGTACTGTTTCTCCACGATCTAACATAAATTTTATGAACTTTAAACTTGGCTCATAAAATCCCCAACCACTTGATGCTCCATCTACCGCTGGTGTCCAGTTTTGTGGACCATAAGGTGCATATAAATGTCCCTCACGCGGTTCTCCTGCTCCTTGCCCAAAATCTGAATATTGCATATCTAAAATAGATTCGTCACTCAATTTTCCTGGTGTTTTAAATAATTCATAAAAATCTGAATACAAGCTAAACTTCCCTGAATTAATAATTTGACCCGTAGCATCTGCTACAGCCTGATAATTCTTCAATTCCTGGTTCGCTAAAGCTTTTATAGCTAAAGCGGTGTAACGTGTTACACCTCCCGGTAAATCGGTACGTTCATTTGGGCGCATATCTGGTAAAAATGATATTGCTTCATCCATTTGATCTGATATATGCTGCATAACCTGTGCTTGTGTAGGCACTTCTGTAACATCCAATAAGGCTCCTGTATCTGAAGATTCAGGAATAAACACACTGCCCCATACTCTGGCCATATCGAAAAGCATTATTGCTCTTAATACTTTTGCTTCAGCAATGTATTGATCTCCTAAGGCTATTCCTTCTGTATCTGCAAACTCCTGATAGCGTGCAATTTGTTCCATACCAGTATGTGCAGAAATTATATCTACATATACATTCTCCCATAGAGAATTATACATCCAATAGTCTTTATTATAATTGAACAAATCGGTTTCTGTAAAATCCTGTTGATCTCCTAAACCGCCGGAATTCACATCGTCTCCTCTAACTGATATGAGCAATGGTTGTTCCCATCCTCTACTTTGGTAAGCTTCATAAACTCCAATAATAGAAAGTATCATATCTTCAGTCTTTGTAAAATCTGTTCCAGCAGCAAAATTGTTATTTCGTTGTGGTTCATCTAATTTATCTGAACATCCTGTAAGAATAAAAATGGCTGCTAAGGATGCCAAGAATATGTTTTTAAATAATTTCATAATGCCTCTTTTTTTAAAATTTCACATTTACCCCAGCTGTGTATACCGCAGGTATTGGGTATGTTTGGTTATCAACACCATTACTTACTTCTGGATTAAAGCCGTTATAGTCAAATACTGTTAATGGTTTTTCAGCGGTTACATACACTCTAATAGTTGGTAATTTATTAGAATTAGAATTTTTATTGACAGTATAGCCTAAGGTTATATTTTGAATTCTGAAGAAATCTCCATCTTCAATAAAATAAGTATTCAATCGTTGATTCCAACCTTTCCGAATAGCTGCGGCCGAAGGATACGTATTTGAAGTTCCTTCTCCATGCCACCTATTTATAGCAAAGTCTCTATCAACATTTGTGTCATTAGTAAAAATAACTTCTCCTCTTTTACGGTTTAAGATTTTATTTCCGCCTTGGCCAAGAGCACTGATTGAAAAGTCAAATGCTTTGTAGTTAAACCCTAAGTTAAGTCCAAATTGGTAGGTGGGCAAAAACGATCCCAAAACAACGCGATCGTCATCATCAATTGTATTGGGGTCTCCTCCATTCTCTTTATATTTAAAATCTCCTGGCACTAAATTATTTGCCACCGCAACAGGATCTGCTTGTATTTCTGCATCATTTTGATACACCCCGATAACTTCTCTTCCGTAAAACGCAAATAAGGGTTCTCCAACGATAGATCGTTGTCTGAATTCAGCTGAACCAGCATCTAAAAATCCTGTTTCATTATTTAAATCCAATACTTCATTTTTTAATGTAGATAAATTAGCTCCTATGCTATAACTAAAATCATTAGACACACTTTTATGCCATTCTAAAGCGATCTCAAAACCTGAGTTTCTAATTTCCCCAACATTCTGACGTGTTACACCTGGTATTAGCGGGCGTTCAACAGGAATAACAGCATCTTTTGTATCTCGAACATAATAATCGGCTTCAATGGATAAATTGTTATCAAATACTCTTGCTGTGAGTCCTGCATTAATTTCTTCAGTAACTTCCCATTTTAGTGCTGTAAAATCACTAGATGTATTTAATCCACTAAACCTAATATCTCCTAACGCCGTTTCTACAACCTGAGAAGTGATTGATCCTTCACTAGATGGCACTTTATCATTACCTAACTCACCCCAACTGGCACGTAATTTCAAGAAGTCGAAAACACCATTGTTTTGCATAAATTTTTCTCCTGTAACAACCCAACCAACTCCAACAGTTGGGAAATAACCCCACTTTTCTTGGTATTTGTTGGTACCATCTGCACGGAATGTTCCATATAAAAGATATTTCCCATCAAAATTATAGGCCACTCTTGTAAAATAAGACAAGCCAAACTCACGTCTACCTCCATCTGCCGGGTCTTCAAAAGCGGTAGCCTGATCTAAATAAAAAGCTTCTTCATTTGATGGAAAACCAGAGCCTTGAGCACGTAATAATTCCGAAGACTCATCTCTAAACGATGTTCCTAATAGCACTGTTACATCATGTTTTCCAAACAAATTTTTATACGTCAAGGTATTATCCCAAATTTGGTTAGAATTGGTAATGTTTTGTTTTGTAATGGTTGAAATAGGGCGTTCGTAATCATTTTCGCTACTTGTATCAAAAGGTAAGCGCACATTACGCCCTTCTATAGTTTCTAAATTGTGATTATATGCTGTTTTAAATTTTAACTTATCTGTAATACTAATCTCGGCATAAACATTGGCTAAAACATTTCTAATCTTCAATCTATTTTCACTAAAGTTTAGCAAATGGAACGGGTTTTGGTCTCCTCTATAGCCTAAATCTGTGGCACTGGCATAATTTGTTGGTGCAAATTCTGCATTATTGGGGTCAAAAACCGGCATTATTGGAACTGCAAAATATGCTGCTCTCCAAGCCGAAGCCTCAGGGTCAAAACGCGTTGCATTACTAAGCACTATATTAGTTCCCACTTTTAACCAATCTGTAGCCTGAAAATCTAATTTTGTTCTAATATTAAATCGTTCATACTCATTTTTCATATCCAGAATACCTTCCTGACCAAAATAATTGGCCCCTACTGCATAAGTAGCTTTTTCGCCACCTCCGGTAATTCCTATACTATGACTAGTAATTAGAGCTTGTCTAATAATTTGATCATACCAATCTGTATTTACATCTGGAATGTTTGGGTTAATCCTGCTTCTTCCATAGCGTTGCATCGCATTTAATATAAATTGTGCATCTGGTGCAGAACCAGATTCTAATGCAATGGTAGTAAACTGCTCAGCATTTGCCAACTTTAGTACATTTTGCGCAACTTGAACACCAGAATACCCATCGTAAGTAATTTGTGTTTTTTGATTTAATTTACCTGAGTTCGTTTGAATTAATATAACACCATTAGCTGCTCTAACTCCATAAATGGCAGCTGCTGAAGCATCTTTTAAAACAGAAACTGATGCTATATCGGCAGAATTTAAAAAATCAATATTATCGAAGAACATACCATCTACAACATATAAGGGTCCAGAAGCTCCAGAATTATAGGACCCAATACCTCTTACTCGTACTGTAGGAGATTGTCCGGGGCTTCCTGAATTAACAATTTGTAAACCGGCTACTTTACCTTGAAGTGCCTGCATTGCCTGCGCTACAGGAGCTTGAGTAATCGCTTCAGATTTAATAGTAGTTATAGAACCTGTTAAGTCAGCTTTCTTTTGAGATCCGTAACCAACTACTACAACCTCATCTAACGAGGCAATATCAGGTTCGAGAGATATATTTACAGTAGTTTGGCTGTCTATTTGTACTGAAGTTGTTTTAAACCCTAGTGAGCTAAACTCTAAGGTTTCACCTTTAGCAACAGTAATAGAATAATTACCATCAAAATCAGTACTTACACCTCTACTTGTTCCTTTTACTATAACGTTAACCCCTGGCACCGGAATATTATCCTCGGCACTAACAACTGTACCGTTTATTAATAGGTCTTGTGCAAAAGCATGAACTGAAAATAGAAAAATTAACAATAAAGCAAATTTTGTTTTCATATAGTTTTATTTAAAGTGTTAGTTTGTACTAAATTATTAACTCTATGAGTGTATATCAAAAATTGGCTTACACATAAATTACGTCATCTCGAAAAAAAACAAAAAAAGCAGTGTTTGACGTATGGTATAATATCAAAAATTAACAAAAAACAGAAAGATTAATTAAAAAATGACGTAGTTATGACGTAGTAACTGAGAGTTCACTTAAATGGTTTTTTAACACTTTCATTCAAAATTTCTCAAGTAATCCCCCAAAGACATATTGTTTTCTAAATTTAATTTACGCTTTAACCTATATCTATGAGTTTCTAAGCCTCTAATTGAAACATTCATTAATGGCGCAATTTCTTTAGTTAACAAATTCATTTTGATGTATGCACATATTTTTAAATCTTTATGAGTTAACTGAGAATGTTTGCTTCTTAACTGATTAAAAAATTCTTCATGTACTTGATTGAAATTGTATTCAAATATCTCCCATTCATCTTCGTGGCCTATAGAATTATCAATCTTCCTAAGCAATCGCTTATACATTAAAGGGTTTTCAAAACTATTTTTATGTTTCAATAACTCTCCTTTAATATCAAGCATAGACTCATTCTTTTTCACAAGTGCCATTGCTGTATTTGCTAACTGCTTACTTTTTAACTTCACTTCATTTTTTAAAGATTCATTTTTTAATTGCACAATCTTTTTATCGTTTTCAATGGCTTTTTCTTTAAGCAATACCTCTTGCTCTCTAACCAACTTATTGTGCAATGCTTGTTGTTCTTTCTTAATTTTTCGTTTGTGTAACCAATAAATTAGTAAGCTACCAAGCAGAGCTGCCAAGGCATAGAACCAACTATTTTGATACCAAGGTGGTAATATATATAATTGAATCTTTTTTTCCGGAGACGAATTACCTAAAACATTTGTTGTTTTAAAATGTATGTTATGATAGCCACTACTTAAACTAGAAAGCTCAAGTTTTTCATTCTCCATACGGTACCATTTTAGTGTATCGGAATTAGGGATGGCATATTCAAAAAAGTGATTATTGGACATTGGAGACGAAATGGATATACTAATATTTTTGTTGTAAGGAAGCTCATATTCAAGTGAGTCTCCTAAATTTATCAATTCCTTATCAACTTCAATATTTTCTATGATTGGTTTTAACAAAGCATCACTTGTTGTATTTACACTTACAGCTTTATCAATGAGCATAAAACCATCATAAAGATTTAAAGTGAATATAGAATCGTTTAATTGAGAAACACTTTCGGCATCTACTACCAGTCTTTTTTGAATAAGGTCGTTAGGAAGTTTTATATCATTGTTTCCTCCAATTTTATAAACAAAATTAATTTTATCTTTTGTATTTTTTGTGACTAACACATCTGAATCAGATTCGGAAATAATCTCTGTATCTGCACCAAAAGCACTATTCAATAAATGATGCGGAACAATGCTATCTATAAGAGCTTCATATTTTTGCCATCCTTTATTGGTTTTAAAGCAAATGTCATTTTTAATTTTATGAACCTTTACATTAAAATCAGACCATAAACCTTTAGTTCGATAATCTTTAAATAACACCTTACTATATGTTTCATCAAATTTAACTCTAAACAACCCCCTGTAAGCATGTGCAACCCAAGCCGTATATTGATCTTCAAATATCATATATCTTATAGGTATAGTTTCTTCCCCCAAATGCTTAACATCCCATGTATTTCCAATTAAATCATACCTAACCAAACCGCCATATGTGCCCTGAATAAAAGTATTTCTTAATTCTGGCACTTTTTTAATAACCCAGCCTCCTGTAAAGGCAGAAACTCTTTTAAATATTTTATTTTCAACTAGATATGTACCATTATTATGCCCACAAAACAATTGCCCGTTTATTTCTTTTAAATTCCAAACTTGACCTTGTGAACCTTCTATAAATTTAAGTTTATTGTTATTCGCAGCATCTAAATAAAACAAACCTGTATTACTACCTATATATAAAGTTCCTTTGTAATTTATAATATCGTACACAGCGCCTAATTTGCCCGAACTGTCGTTGTAAAGCACATGGTTATAGTTAAAATCCATCAAGGCAATACCATTATCTAACCCAACCCATAGTTTATTATTTTTACCAAGTTCTTGACTTAATACAGTATTATTTAACAGTCCATTTTCCTTATTGACATGGTATATTATATCTCCTGAACCATTTGTAATATAAATACCATTCTTTATGGTTCCGAAAACCATATTATTATTTTGAAGCACTAAAAAATCGTTGAGTTGTTGCTCTTTCATTACATTAGAAACCTCTGATTGCCATGATTCTAATTTTTTATCATCATACAAATAGCATCCGTTTAAAGCAGTAGTAATAAGCAACTTACTATTATACTTAACAATTGAAATAACCTTTACATCATATAATTTATCATTTATTATAAAAGGGATTAAATCATTTCCATCTAAAATAAAGATTCCATTTCTTACTGTAGATACATACACTTTATCTTCTACAACACTACAAGATAAAATAGTAGATCCGGGTTTTACTTCTATTCTTTTTATTTCCCCTTTTTTATAAACATAAAGGTTTGAAAAAGATCTAAAGAAAATGGTACCATTATGATGAAATATTTGCCAAAACTCTTCGTCTTTTGACTCAATTTTATCTTTAAAATTTCCTAGAGATTTATAAATTAATTTTCCTTTGGCATTTTTTTTCCAAAATCCAAACTCTTTATATGATCCTGTATATATTTTATCTTTGTGAGCTAAAACCGAACGTATAATAGTTTTATTTGGCAATTGGTAAAAATTCCATTTTATTCCATCAAACTCCACCAAACCTTTATCATTAGCTACATATAGCTTTCCATTTTCGGCCGAAGATAAACCCCAATTTTGGTTGCCTGCATTGTACTCTGTTAAAGCATAATTTTGAAAAAAAGGAGCATACTGGGCATATAACGCTCCATAGACTAAAAAAACAAAAACTAAGACAAAGGTGGTTTTAAAATTCATTAACATATATAATTGTTAATATAGGCAAAGCGAAAATAGACTCAAACAAATCTAATCATTTTTAAAATAATGATTAGAATGCAAAATAGAATTAACACAGCTAAAAAAAACCACAAAGCCTTTTAGATAATATAAAAGGTTTTGCGGTTTTTAATTTGAGAGATGTGAACTTACTTTACTGTCCTAAACTCACTTTTTTATTATCTTGGTCTGGCCTCTATACATTCAACTCCTTCAGATTAACTACTAATAGGAAATTAACTTACTTCTTCTAATAGAATCTTTTGCTACTTCAGACCAATTATACCTCCCTGTGTATATACCATGGTTTTCCCAATCGCCATACATGGGATTAGGCAATACAATAAATTTTTTGCCAAAATCGGCTCTTAAATAATCTACCAATTCACCTCTTTTGCTTATGGAATTACTTCTGAATACCGATAAAAAATCGGATAAATTATCTCCAAGTAACATCACTACATTGTGATTTTTTAATACCATATCTCGTCTTGGTTGTTTTTCGCTGCTATTGGTTTTTAACAAAACATGTTGCTTATCTGCCTCGGGAAACCCTGATGCTTTCAAGTTTTCTATAGTCTCATTCAATTGCACATCATACCTGTTTGAAATATAGAAAATAGCAACATCTTTACTAGCGACGTATTTAAAAAATTCTAAAGCGCCAGGTACTGGTTTAGCATTTATCCTCTTACCCCATTCTATCCATTTTTGTTTGTTGAAATTTTTATTTAATTCAATCATTTTTGCAAAAAACGGACTGTTATCCAGTACCGTTTCGTCTATATCGGTTATAATAGCCAAGGTTTTTTTACTGTCCTTTTCATCTTCAATTATTTTATCTAACTGCAATTTTGCCAGATTAAAAGCCTGGTAACTCAAAGCTTTATATTCTGCTGCCGTTTGCTGCCATAAAACAGCTTTTACTGAGTGCTCTTGGGTAGAAATATTTGAATGGTATATTCCTATATTTTCCTTATTATTTTGTTTCGTTTTTATAACACTACAGCTAAAAAGTAAAAACAAACATGCTAAAGCAAATGTTGTAAATTTTCTATTTATCATCATTCCAAAAAATTATATTTTATGATTTCTTCTATTATTGTACTCATGCTTTTTGCGAAGACCATCGTCTTAACTTAAATCCCCGTATGTGAGTTTCCTTTATTGTAATCTGCTAAAAATTGAGCTAATCCGTTATCGGTTAAAGGGTGTTTTAACAAGCCCTTTATAGATGATAAAGGCCCCGTCATGACATCCGATCCTATCTTTGCACAATTTACTACGTGCATCGTATGCCTAACGGAAGCTGACAATATCTGCGTTTTAAAACTGTAATTATTATAGATCTGTTTGATTTCAGAAATAAGATGCAAGCCATTGGTTGAAACATCATCCAATCTCCCTAAAAAGGGAGATACATACGTTGCTCCAGCTTTGGCTGCCAATAAGGCTTGCCCGGATGAAAAAACCAAAGTTACATTGGTTTTAATATTCTTCTCTGAAAAGTACTTGCAGGCCTTTATTCCATCTGCTATCATAGGCAGTTTTACCACAATTTGCGGGTGTAATGCTGCCAACGCTTCGCCTTCTTTAATCATGCCTTCAAAATCTGTGGCTATAACCTCAGCCGAGACATCACCATCTACAATCTCACATATGGCTTTATAGTGACTGATAATATTTAACTTCCCCGTAATACCTTCTTTAGCCATTAAGGACGGATTTGTTGTAACTCCATCTAAAACCCCTAATTCCTGAGCCTCCTTAATGTCATTTAAATTTGCTGTATCTATAAAAAATTTCATTCCTTATTCTCATTTTATTGTTTAACTCATTTTTCTGTTTTTAAACAGCTTCCATAAAAAATAGACATTGGTAAGTCCTATAAAATAATTTAGAAGCATTACAGGTATAGATTCTATCAAAAGTCCGTAAGTACCAAACATTATGGCTCCAATAAAATTTATCACTCTTAATTTTATGATAGATTCCATCATTAAGCTTATAGCAACAAATACAGAAGCTGCATAGCCCATTAATTCTATCCAATTTAATTCGCTCATCTTCTTCACATATTATTTATTAAACTAACTGTAATGCCAGATTTATCATGTCTTTAAACGAATGCTGCCTATCCTCTGCTGAAATAGCTTGTTTTTTTAAGATATGGTCCGATACGGTTAATAGAGCTAGTGCTTTTTTCTTGTACTTGGCCGCAATGGAATATAATGCCGCGGCTTCCATATCTACACCTAAAACCCCATAGGTTTTCCAACTTAAAAACGGATCTGGCAAATGACTTTCTCCATAGAAAAAATCGGAGGTTAAAATAGAACCTGTATGAGCCTTTAGCTTTTGCTTTTCTGCTACTTCATATGCTTTTTTTAATAGCTCGAAGTTGGCTGTTGGAGCAAAATCTTTACCATTAAACCTGTATTTATTCATACCTGAGTCTGTACAAGCACTCATTGCTAAAACAATGTCCATAATGTTCACATGGTTTTGAATAGAACCGCAAGACCCTATTCTTACCAACTTTTCCACACCATATTCTTCGATTAATTCTGTGACATATATAGAGATGGAAGGCATTCCCATTTCCTGTTCCCTGAACACTAATACGTTTTCCGTTATAAAACCCAGTATATCCTAACATTCCTCTTATTTTGTTATAACAGGAGATGTCTGTTAAAAAACTTTCGGCAATGAGTTTTGCTCGTTGTGGGTCTCCAGGCAATAAGACAAAATCTGCTATATCACCTTTTTTTGCATTGTTATGTACACTCATAATTCTAATTTTTTATCGGTTTGAGGTTTTTAAGTACTTTATAACCTCATTAAAAATATGTTTTCCTGTAAAACCAAACTTTTCATCAAGAATGGTTGCTGGTGCAGAATACCCAAAATGTTCCAAACCAAATACTTTACCATCTTTTCCAACTAAACCTTCAAGGTTAACAGGTAAACCGGCGGTTAGCCCAAAACAAGGTATATCTAAAGGGAGGATACTAGCTTGATATTCTCCAGATTGACTTCTAAACAAACCTTCAGAAATTATTGAAGCTACATTGACTTGTATATTTTCTGAGGTTTCTAATAGTGCTGCCGCTTCCAAAAGCGTACTCACTTCTGAACCATTTGCAACTAAAGTCCATGTCTGGTTTTTTTGCCTTTTTCACTAAGTATCCTCCTTTTTGAGCTATTAAAGCTTCTTGGTATCTTGAGTTGGTTGATGCTGGAATATCTTTAATACCTTGTCTAGATAATATCAAACCTGTTGGTGTTTTTTTATTTTCTAAGGCCATTTTCCAAGCAACAGAAGTCTCAGCCGAATCTGCTGGTCGCAGAGCCAAGAAGCTTTGGTTTTCCACTATGATTTTTAAGTTTTTCTAATAATCTTATTTGTGCTTCCTGCTCAACAGGCTGATGTGTAGGGCCATCTTCACCTACTCTAAACGCATCGTGTGTCCACACGTACTTAACTGGCAATTCCTGAATAGCACTTAAACGAATGGCTGGTTTCATATAATCTGAAAACACAAAAAAGGTTGCTACTACTGGTATAACACCACC
>CBDDAJ010000021.1:0-87575 GCA_965224845.1 Wocania sp. | reverse complement strand
GATGCTACAATACCTTTATTTTTTTCAATAATTGTATCTTTATAGATAGCATCTAATATTGCTTGAAAATCAGGTGTCATTAATTTTTATAGAATGGTAGTTTCACTACCGTAGCAGGGACAGCATTTTTACGTATTTGAATATTTATTTTACTATCTACAGCAGCAAAAATAGTAGGGACATAACCTAAGCCAATACCAATACCTAAACTTGGACTCATGGTACCAGAGGTTACTACACCTAATTTTTGCCCATTGCCATCAACAATATCATACCCTTGTCGAGGAATACCGCGATCCTCTAACTTAAAAGCAATTAATTTACGCTCAACACCTCGTTCTTTTTGAGATTTTAAAGCTTCCGAGTTTGTAAAATCTTTTGTAAACTTAGTAATCCATCCTAATCCAGCTTCTAGTGGCGATGTTGTATCATCTATATCGTTTCCATATAGGCAATATCCCATTTCTAAGCGCAGTGTATCACGAGCAGCTAATCCAATAGGTTTAATACCAAAATCAGCACCGGCTTCAAATACTTTATCCCAAACTTGTTTTACCTCACTATTTTTACAGTAAATTTCAAAACCGCCACTACCTGTGTATCCCGTTGCGGAAATAATTACGTTTTCTATGCCGGCAAAATCTCCAACAACAAAATTGTAGAATTTAATTGCAGATAAATCATGGCTGGTTATAGACTGCATAGCTTCTATGGCTTTAGGACCTTGAATAGCTAATAATGAGTAATCTTCACTTAAATCGCGCATCTCTGCTCCCATATCATTTTTAGACTGTATCCAATTCCAATCCTTTTCAATGTTACTGGCATTTACAACCAGCAAATACGTTTCTTCTTTAACTTTATAAATAATTAAATCGTCAACTATACCACCATCATCATTTGGCATACAGCTATATTGAGCTTTCCCAATGGTTAATTTACTCGCATCATTGCTACTTACTTTTTGAATTAAATCTAAAGCATTGGGGCCTTCAATTAAAAACTCACCCATATGTGATACATCAAATACCCCGACTGCGTTCCTTACGGTTTCGTGTTCTACGTTTACACCTTCATATTGTACAGGCATATTATAGCCTGCAAAAGGGCACCATTTTTGGCTCCCAGGGCTTCGTGAGTTTGAGTTAAAGCAGTATTTTTCATTTAAAAATCTTTAGTTAAAATATAAACGATTGTCAGGCAAATAATTAAAATAATAAAGCTAATGTATCATGCTTTTTTTGTTTTATAAGAGCCAATAATACTTTCGATGTTATTTCCAAAAAAACTTGATTATTCCAATAAAATGTCTTTCATATTATGAAAGCAAATGTATTGAAATTTTACTTGATTGTCGTTATCAAAATTTTGTTAAAAATGTAATATAATGATGTTTTGTTAGTACTTTAATTGCATTATTCTAAAATATAGTTTTTTAAAATGAAGAAGTTGTTAGTTTTTATATGTATGTTTTTCTTTTTGAATGCAGCTTTTTGCCAAAAAAAGTATGAGGTTGTTTTGCCTGATAATTATGATAAATCAAAGGCATATCCTTTATTTATTGTATTTCATGGAGGTAATGGCAATATTAAAAACATGAAGACATGGTGGATAAGTCATAAACTATCCAAAGCATTTATTGTGGCATATTTTGAGGCAACGACACTTGATAATCCACCAAATTATTGGGGTTGGAGAAATTTATCAAAGGAGCGTAATAATATTAAGCAGTATTATTCTGAAATTTTAAAAGCCTATAGCATTAAAGATAATGAGGTTTATGCAGGTGGATTTTCGTTGGGAGGGAAGATGAGTGTCGACTTAGCGTTAAATCAGATGATACCGGTAAAAGGGTTTATTTCGTTGAATCATGGTGGAAGAACAACCGAGTTTTTTACCCCAGATAATATTGTTAAAGCGGCCAGTGAAAATATTAAAGCCGTACTAATTAGCGGAGCTCATGATTACCGCTACAAAAAAGAAACATTAAAACATTAAAAAAGCCTTTGAAACCTATAAATTAAAACATCAATTTGTAGACATTAAAAATCTGGGGCATGCAGTCCCAGATAACTTTAGTGTTTTATTAGATGGTTATTTGGAATTTATTATGGATTGAGTTAACCATCATCATATATAATTTACTTTTCTAACGGGCCGTCCCAAAGCACTTATTCAATCAGAAATTAATTTATATGTTTATAAATCATTATTAATGTGATGTTAATCTTCGAATATAATGTGGCTGATAAGCACCTAGATCGGGAGAAGCAGTTCTGTTTACATTTAAAATATCTGAAGGCACCTGATTTGAAAATATAGTGTTCCCTTTATTTAGAGCAGCTGATTTATCGCCTATAATTAACTCATTCAAATCGGTATTCTTAAAATTAGGGTCCTCATTAAAAATATTATTTTCGTAAAGATTGGTGTTGTCTAAATTATAATTATTACCTGTAAAATTATTGTTATTATCTTCAAAACGGATTAAACAATTAGTAAACTTAAAATTGAAATTTACAGCTGCATCTTCAATTTCGTCTAATAAAATTTCTGGATTATCATTCCCGTAAATGATACAATTGTTAAAGTTTGCTTCGGTTAAATTCGGCTATAGTAGCATTGTTGTCTTCATCTAAAACAAAATTATTTAGTAAAAGTGCCGGAAATTGCCTAAACCCATTGGACCAGTAGTTTGCTATGGTGCTATGTGTAAAATTATAAACCCCGCCCAGAGTTCCGGCAAACGAGGATTGCCCCGAATTATTTATAACAACATTTTCTCCTGTAATAGATGTGTTTCGCCCCAGGATTCCAAAATTACTAGAGTTATAAATTTGAGAATTAGTAATTTTAAGTTTTTCGGTTACAGCATTTGGGTTGCCATCGCTTAAAATCCCAACTGTAGCATTTTTAATTGTCGCGTAGTTTATAGTGTTGTTTATACTACCATCAAATAACCAAATAGTTCCCCATTGCCCGGGGGTGTCAGAGAAGTTTGGTTCTAACCGGTCTCCTTCAAAAATAACTTCATTTTCAAGCAATTCTTGATCGTTACTAAGTGAGCCATTAACATTGAGAGTTGCATTTTCAGTTACAATCAAACCGGAGTTTGAATGAAAATGTAATCGTGCACCAGCATTTATAGTTAATGTTTCTCCGTTTGGTATGGCAGCAAAGCCATATATAACATAGGGTTTTTCGTTAGTAAAAGTAAATTCTGATGGCAATAATTCACGACCTTGTAATTCGGTTTCAACTAATTCACCTCCTATATTAAGAGTTAGGGTTTCTATTATTTTTGTCGTGTTATCTCGGTTTGGGTAAATAAAAACAGCATCTTGTACCAGTGTTACAAGTTCTACTTTTTGCAGATTTGCATTGGAACCAAACTCAATTTGGTCGGTGTATAAATAAATTCCGTTTGGGTTAGGAAAATTATTAATATCGATTGTGGTTTCAATAAAAATAAAGATACTGTCTTTGGCTAAAATTTTAACATCTTCAAATGCTTTTCCCGAGATACCGTCTACATTAAGTCTGTATTCTGATGCCTCTCCCAAACCGAGCTTTACACTTGGTATAGCAATATCTTCATTACTTCTATTATAAACCTTTAGGGTGTAAGTACTGGATCCAATGTTAGTAAAAACGGTATCTAAATAAACAGTATCTTTAGAAAATTGAAGATTCCCTGTACTCGGTGAAAATTCAAAATCTTTACGGCAAGAACTCCAAAAGATTAAAAAACAAATGGTGAATACAAAATATAGACTACGTTTCATAAATAGGGTTAAGCAATATTATTACAGGCAAAAATAGTTAAATATACTTTAGGACTTAAAAGTATAACTTTTGAATGTATAAATTAGTATAGTAATATACCTTTTAAGTTTAATATATTTTTTACAATTCAAACCTACCAGTTCGTACCAGTTTGTTTTTGTAAAAAAATATTCTACATTTGTAACATGGGAATTGTTTCAGTAAGTAAAGAATCTAGTGCTCCAAAGTATAAGCAAATTGTAAATTCTATAGAAGAAGCTATACACCAAGGGGTATTGAGGAAAGGAGATAAACTACCATCATTAAACAGTATAAAAACCAAGCATTCGCTTTCGCGAGATACCGTTTTAATGGCGTTTAATGAGCTGAAGAGCAGAGGTATTATTCATTCTGTGGTTGGTAAAGGTTACTATGTTTTAAGCGAGGATGTGCTAGTTTCTCAAAAAGTATTTTTACTATTTGATGAACTAAACTCATTTAAGGAGGACTTATATAATTCTTTTTTAAACAATTTAAGTGATAATATTCAGGTAGACATATTTTTTCATCATTTTAATATCGATGTATTTAATAAGCTTATTTCTGATAATATAGGGGGCTACAGTTTTTATGTAATTATGCCCGCTAATTTAAATGGAACAGCACCTATTATTGATAATTTACCCCAAGATAAAGTTTATATTTTAGATCAAATGCATGACGAATTATCTCAATATTCGGCTATTTATCAAAACTTCAAAAAAGATATTTATACAGGACTTACTAAAGGATATAATAAAATAAAGCGTTATAAAAAACTGGTTTTATTGTTTTCAGAGGCAAAGCAACCACAGGGATTTCTTAGTGGGTTTAATTTATTTTGCAAACATAATAATATAAAAAAAGAAGTTATTTCATCCCTGGACGATAGAGTCTTGAATGCAGGTGAAGTTTATATTGTTTTTGACGACAGGAACTTAATTAGAATCATAAAAAAAATCAAGGAACAGCAACTGGTTTTAGCAAAAAATATTGGTGTTATTTCTTATAACGATACTATGCTGAAGGAGATTGTAGAAGGTGGTATAACTACTATTTCTACAGATTTTAATTTAATGGGGAAACAGTTGGCAAAAATGATACTTAACAATAGGCAAGCCCAGATAGAAAACCCAAGCAGTTTAATAATAAGAGCATCAGTATAACATGTACAGCATAGTAAAAAGTCAAGAAGATGGATTGGATTATTTAGAGCTTATACACGATGATGGCGGCTCAAAAGCCAGAATAAGCTTAAAAGAAGGAGGGAGGCTTCAGGACTTGCAGTTTGATGGCGTTTCTGTCATTAAAGACCGTCCGAATATTAAATACGAAAACACTCATGCTTCATCAATTTTATTCCCCTTTGCTAATAGGATAAAAAGCGGAAAATACACATTTGAAGCTAAGACTTATCAATTATTTTGTAACGAAAGCGGAAGAGATAATGCTATTCATGGGCTGGTTTTTGACAAAGTATTTACTCTAGTTAAAGCGATTACTACTCCTGATTTTGTAAAAGTAACACTCTCTTATCAAGAAGAAGAGAAATTAAAAGGGTTTCCTTTTATCTATAAGATTCTTTTAACCTATACCTTAACAAAAAACACCATTAGTTTATCGGTAAAGATTAAAAATAGGGATACACATTCTTTTCCTTTTACTATAGGATGGCATCCTTATTTTATAAGTGAAAATTTGTATAACAGCATTCTGAATTTTGAAAGCGATCAAAAAGTAAGGTTTGATAAAGACCTTATTACAACAGCAGTTTATAAAAATCAATTTAAGCATCCATTTCAAATTAAAAACACACAATTAGACGATTGCTATATTTTGAAGGGGAATACGGTAGAATTCAAAACTCCTACGTATGCTATCAAGATAAATACAAATAAAGAAGAAAACTATCTGCAATTATATAACCCTAAGCATACACAGGTTGTAGCTATAGAACCAATGACTGGTATTTCCGATAGTTTTAATAATAAAATAGGCTTACAAGTTTTAAAGCCAAATCACGAATATGAGGTAGAATGGACTATAAGTTTTAAAAAAATCACACATAACAACATTAACTAAACACACAGATTATGCAATTTTTAACATTTATTGGGTTTACATTATTAGTGGCCATAATTTCTTATTTGGCTACACGAAAAACAGAGGAATCCTCATCTGATGGCTATTTTCTTGGAGGCCGTAGTCTAACAGCAGGAGTCATTGCAGGTTCATTATTACTCACCAATTTATCAACTGAACAAATTGTTGGTTTAAACGGGTCTGCTTACCAAAGCGGATTATCTGTAATGGTATGGGAAACCCTAGCGGCTATTGCCATGGTAGTTACAGCAATGTTTTTGTTACCAAGGTATTTAAAAGGTGGGTTGACAACGGTTCCGGGGTTTTTGTCAAAACGATTTGATGTAACGACAAAAACATTAACCTCTGTATTATTTCTATCGGGTTATGTTGTTGTTTTACTCCCCGTAATATTATATTCCGGCTCTTTGGCTATTAGTGGTATGTTTAATATTCCTGAGTTATTAGGTGTTACACATACGCAATCGATTTGGATTTGTGTTTGGGGAATAGGTATTGTAGGATCTATTTATGCCGTTTTTGGTGGTTTAAAAGCGGTTGCTGTATCAGATTCAATTAATGCAATTGGGCTGTTAGTTGGCGGTATTTTAATTCCTATTTTTGGTTTGATGATGATTGGTGATGGTAGCGTTTTAGAGGGGTTATCGATTTTAACAACCGAAAACCCAGAGAAGTTCAAATCTATGGGCGGGCCAACTGATCCCGTACCTTTTTATACCATTTTTACGGGTATGATGCTGGTACAATTATTCTATTGGGGAACCAATCAACAAATTATTCAACGCGCTTTAGGTGCAAAAGATTTAAAAGAAGGTCAAAAAGGTTTATTATTGGCTTCGTTTATAAAAATATTAGGCCCAATAATAGTCGTGCTTCCTGGTTTAATAGCCTACCATCTTTTTGAAGGAAACTTAGAAACGGCAGATAGTGCCTATCCTATGTTAGTAAAAGAAGTATTACCAAATGCTTGGGTTGGCTTTTTTGCTGCAGTTTTATTTGGAGCTATTTTAAGCTCTTTTAATAGTGTTTTAAATAGTTCGGTTACTTTGTTTGGAATTGATGTTTATAAGCAGCACATAAATAAAGAAGCTGACGAAAAAACAGTAGTAAAATATGGTAAAATGTTTGGTGTTGCTTTAGCAATTGCTTCCATGTTTATTGCGCCTTTGATTGCTAATGCAGGAAGTTTATTTGATTATTTACAAGAAATTAATGGGATATATAGCATCCCAATTCTAACCATTATTGTTGTGGGGTATTTAACAAAGCGGGTTCCGGCAATTGCTGCAAAAATTGGTTTAGCTTCTGGTTGTTTGCTATATATCGTCAGTCAATTTTTTATGCAACCCCATTTTGTTGAAAAAGCATTACATGCAGCTAAAGCTTCTGGAGTTACAGATGAGGCCGCTTTAGCTTTAGTAGAAGCTCAGGCTTATCCTCATTTTTTAGATGTTATGGCCATTCTATTTGTTTTAAATGTTGTTATTATGCTTGTTATTGGCGCCATAAAGCCAAGAACGGAAGATTATGTTCAAGAATATACAGAGCAGGTAGACATAACCCCTTGGAAATATGTTAAGCAAGCAGGAATAGCGATTTGTATTATTGTTGTAGGGGTGTATATATATTTTGCGTAGTTATTATGAGTAAAAAACTGGTAAAAGCGGTTAGAAGAAATTTTAAAACACATTTTAATACCAAGCCGCTTATAATTTTTTCTCCGGGAAGAATCAATCTTATTGGAGAGCATACAGATTATAACGAGGGTTATGTTTTTCCTGCAGCAACAAATAAAGGCATTGCTCTGGCTATTCAGAAAAGTAATTCAGATACAAGTAAGGTTTATGCATTAGATATGCAGGACATGTACGAGTTTAGTTTACATAATCCCAAAGCTTTAAAGGGCGGAGGGTGGAAAAACTACATTTTAGGTGTGGTTGCAGAAATTCAAAACACAGGTATAACACTGGGAAATTTTAATGCGGTTTTTGCAGGAAATATTCCTAGTGGGGCAGGTATGTCTTCATCTGCAGCTTTAGAAAACAGTGTGGTTTTTGGTTTAAATACCTTGTTTGATTTAGGATTATCAAAGCAGCAAATGATTATAATTTCACAAAAAGCAGAGCATCACTATGTGGGTGTTAAATGCGGTATTATGGATCAATATACGAGTATGTTTGGTAAAAAAGGAAGCGCTTTACTATTAGATTGTAGAACGATTACCTCCCAAACTTATAAGATAGATTTCAAAAAATATAAGCTCATTTTGATCAATACTAATGTTAAGCATAATCTATCAGATAGTGCTTATAACAACAGGAGAGCGGTCTGTGAAAAAGTATCGAATGCATTAAACATGACTGCTTTAAGAGATGCTTCAAAAGAAGATTTAAAGGCCATTAAAAAACATATTTCTGAAGAAGATTATCAAAAAGCATTATATGTTATTGAAGAAAATGAGCGCGTACAGTTATTTGCAAAAGCGATTCATGATGATAATATTAATTTATTAGGAAACCTCTTGTTCCAATCTCATGAAGGTTTAAGTGCTCAATATAAAGTAAGTTGTAAGGAGCTTGATTTTTTAGTTGATTATGCAAAAGCCAATCCTAATGTTTTAGGTGCACGTATGATGGGAGGTGGCTTTGGTGGTTGCACTATTAATTTAATTAATAAAGATGCTTCAAAAGCTTTTAAAACTACAGTTGCGAAAGCTTATAAAAATGAATTTAATAATAACTGTTCTATCTATTCAGTAAAACTTTCAGACGGCACCAGATTAATAGCTTAGATTAAATAATGCAAATTATGAATACAGACCTACAGGACTATTCACATAAAAGATTCAATATATTAACAGGAGAATGGGTATTGGTATCTCCACATCGTGCTAAAAGACCCTGGCAAGGGCAAAATGAAGCCATCTCAAGAGCAGAAAGACCAGCCCACGACCCCAATTGTTATTTGTGTGCAGGCAACACAAGAATTAATGGAGCACTAAATCCAAACTATAAAGATGTCTTTGTTTTTACAAACGATTTTGCAGCTTTGCAATCAAATTCAAAATCGTTTTCTTTAAATAACGGATTGCTTAAAGCCGAAAGTGAAACGGGTATTTGTAAAGTAATATGTTTTAGTCCAGATCATTCTAAAAGTTTGGCAGACATGCATAAAAATGATATCGCAAAGGTGGTAGAGGTATGGCAGAAGGAGTATAAACTTCTTGGGGCCGATGAAACTGTTAATCACGTTCAAATATTTGAAAACAAAGGGGCTGTCATGGGATGTAGTAACCCACATCCGCATGGCCAAATTTGGAGCCAATCTACATTGCCAAATGAGGTTGCTAAAAAAGATAGTCGGCAAGAAGCGTATTATTTAAAAAATAAAAGCAGCCTTTTAGGGGATTATTTAGATCAGGAACTAAAAACCAAAGAAAGAATCATTTTTGAAAACGAGGCCTTTGTTGTTTTAATTCCTTTTTGGGCTATTTGGCCCTTTGAAGCTATGATTGCTCCTAAAAAACATTATAAAGATATCAGTCAAATTGCTGAATCGGAACGCCTGGCCTATGCTGAGGCTATTTCTGTTTTAACTAAGACTTACGATGCTTTATTTGAATGTTCATTTCCATATTCAAGTGGTATACATCAGGCACCAACAAACGGAAAAGATAATAACCATTGGCATTGGCACATGAGTTTTTATCCGCCATTATTACGAAGTGCAACGGTTAAAAAATTTATGGTGGGTTACGAAATGTTTGGTTCACCACAGCGGGATATCACTGCAGAACAGGCAGCTGAGAGACTAAGAAACCTGATTTGATTTTTATGGATTATTCATTAGCGATTATTTTAGGATATAAGATATGCCTAACCACGCTTGGATATCCCTTTTTGGTATTTACAAGACCAAAACAAAATCATCTCAATTAAGGTATTGAGATGATTTTAATCATGCATTTTATTTTACATTCATCTTCATTTCATGATCATATTGGCAGCACCCAGGTAATCCAGCATAAGCCTCTAAATTGCCCATTACATTTTCAGTATCGTAACCCGAAGCTGCAATTGCTTTTTCAACAGCTTTGGCATTTGTTTTTGTAGCATCAAAAGAAATATCTATTTTCTTTTTTGTTTTATCCCAATTGGCACTAGTTACACCATCAACACTATTGGCTGCTTTTTCAATGGTTTTTTTGCACATACCACAATTTCCTCTTACTCCAAAACTAGCATCAGTAGTTGCAACTAAGGCCTCTGATTGCTCCATTTTTGTAGTTTCTTTTTGCTCTGATTTGCAGCCGGTAAATACCATAGTAGCTACTATAGCTACGCTTAAAATTACTTTTTTCATTTTTTAAAATTTAATTATTAATTATTCTACAACTTGTTTTACTTCCCCACAGGTAAGCATGGCACTACCAAAATAGGGATTGATTACTTTTTTTTCTTTACTCAACCAATAAGCTCCTTTATTACGATCTGCCATGGGACAAAATTCTATATAAACTTTTTCATTAATTCCAAACAGTTGAACGGTGTTGATTAGATGAGATGATAAATGTTTGAAATGCGCTCTTTGTGCTATTATATCTAACGAATCTAATATAGAAGTTGCAGAAGATTTTATATCGCGTTCTAATAGCATCCAATGGTTATGAGCCTTTTTATCTGACAACAGTTTCATGTTTACTTTGCTCAAATTGTTTAATAAAGTTGTTGCGCTTGCTGAAGCACTTTTTGAATCCTCTTTTACTAAAGCATCCTTTAAATTGATATAGGAGTTGAAAACCATTTTTAACTGTTCTTGAAATGTCTCTGGTACTTTAAAACGCATATTCATATTTGTATGGCCGGTTTCTTTTTTTGATGGATTATTACCCATTCCTAAATGCCCTTCGTGCCCAGTCATAGTTTTACCTCCTTCTTTATTCATCATTGATTTTTTGCCTTGTAATTGCGCTGCTGCATCAACCGTAAATGTGCCATTTGTTACGATTTCATCTCCAGTAAATAAGCCTTCTATAACTTCATAGGTATTACCTATTTGCTTACCTAAAATTACTTCACGCATTTCAAAAACGGGTTGCCCCGGATTGGTTTTCAGATACACCACAGAACGTTCTCCGGTCCATAAAATAGCTGAAGCTGGAATGGTAACGGTTTGTTTACTTTTTTTCTTGATATCATCCACTTTTGCAGTAACAAACATACCTGGTTTAAAGCTATTATTTTTATTATTGAGTACGACACGTAAGGTTACTGTACGTGTTTTGGTGTTTAAAACAGGGTCTATAAAGTCTACTTGACCTTTAAACACTTTATCAGAATAAGCATTTGTGGTTACAAGAACTTCCTGCCCTTTTTTAAATACAGCTATCTGGTTTTCATAAACATCAAAATTTGCCCAGACTTTATTTAGGTTTGCTATTTTAAGTAAGGCTTGCCCTTGTTTTATATAATCGCCCTGTTCAACTAACTTTTCAGTAACTGTACCAGAAACAGTTGCGTATACAGGGACGTTTTCTTTTATTTTTCCGGTCTTTTCAATGTGATTGATTTGTTTTTCAGAGAGCTTCCATAACTTCAGCTTATTACGAACGGCCTTGTATAATGCCGATTGTGATTCTTTTAAAGCTGCTGCGGTAATTAATTCCTGTTGTGCGGCATAGAGTTCTGGCGAATAAATGGTTGCCAATAATTGTCCTTTATGTATTTGCTCTCCTGTATAGGTTATATTTAAGTGTTCAATTCTACCAGAAAAATAGCTTATCTGTACAGCATTAGAGGTTTCGTCTTCTACTATTTTTCCTGATAATTTTACAGTATTTTTATCCACCTTGCTGCTACCAACTACAACTGTTTGTACATTGGCCAAGGCCATTGCATTTTCTGTTAGTTTAAATTGGTCTGCTTCTAATCCATTTGCGTTAACTGCTGCAGGAATCAAATCCATCCCGCAAATAGGACAGTCCCCAGGTTCGGATTTCATAATTTGTGGATGCATGGAGCAGGTCCACATTGGATTGGTTTCTGTTACTTCATTATGTTTATGCACTGCTTCTTTGTTTGATGCATTACCAAAAAGTAACCATCCTAATAGAAGCCCTATTGCAAATATGCCGGTATAAATTAGATATTTTTTCATTTTGCTAAATTTTAATTGTTCTTAATCGTAATGCATTAGCTATAACCGAAACAGAGCTAAAACTCATCGCTAATGCCGCTATCATAGGTGATAATAAAACTCCAAAAAAGGGAAATAATACCCCTGCAGCAATGGGCACACCTAATGTGTTATAAATAAGTGCAAAAAATAGATTCTGCTTAATATTTCTCATCACAGCATTACTTAATTTTTTGGCTTTTACAATCCCGTGTAAATCGCCTTTTACCAAGGTTATCTTTGCACTTTCAATCGCCACGTCTGTTCCTGTTCCCATTGCAATGCCAACATCGCTTTTTGCCAATGCTGGTGCATCGTTAATACCATCGCCAGCCATAGCAACTATTTTGCCATGTCCTTGTAATTTCTCCACCTCTTTAAGCTTATCTTCCGGTAACATATTGGCTTTAAAGCCTGTTAGGTTTAATTTTGAAGCTACTGCTTGTGCAGTATCATGGTTATCGCCTGTAAGCATTACAACATCAATACCCTTCTCTCGAAGTGTTTTAATAGCCTTGGCACTTGTTTCTTTTATCTTATCTCCAATAACCACATAACCCACAACCGTTTTGTCTATAGCTAAATAAGAAACGGTCTTCCCTTGTTTTTGATAGTTCTCGACTTCCCCCTTCATTGTAGATGTGGTGCTTGCCTTTACATATTCCATCATTTTAGGATTACCCAATGCTACATTTTTACCTTCAATCTTAGCTTCAACACCCTTTCCGGTTAGAGCACTAAAATCTTGAGTTTTTAGTATTTCAGTATTATGTTCTTTGCCATATTTAACCGTTGCTTCTCCTAATGGGTGCTCGCTATTTGTATTTAACGAAACGATATATTGAAGCACTTCTTTTTTGGTAAAATTATTACTAAAGGCACCTACAGTTTCTACAGTTGGTTTCCCTTCGGTAATCGTTCCTGTTTTATCAACGATAAGTGTATTCACTTTATCCATTTTTTCAAGTGCTTCAGCGTTTTTAATTAGTACGCCATTTTGAGCCCCTTTACCCACACCTACCATTACAGACATTGGCGTTGCCAAACCTAATGCACACGGACACGCAATAATTAGAACTGCAATTGCATTGACCAGCGCATAGACGTAAGCAGGTTCTGGCCCCCAAATAGACCATACCATAAATGTGGTTACAGAAATGACAACTACAACTGGCACGAAATACCCCGAAACTTTGTCTGCTAAATTTTGAATAGGCGCACGGCTTCTGCTGGCATCGTTCACCATATGAATAATTTGAGAGAGTAAGGTGTCGCTTCCTACCTTTTCAGCTTTCATTAAAAAAGATTGATTACCATTGATTGTACCGCTAGTTACTTTATCACCTACATGTTTATTTACCGGAATGGGTTCGCCTGTAATCATAGACTCGTCAATACTTGTATTTCCTTCTGTAATACTGCCATCTACAGGGATTTTATCACCTGGTTTTACTTTTAAAATAGTATTGAATTCTATTTGGTCAATACTGACTTCGACTTCTTTACTATCTACAATTTTTATAGCTTTATTAGGTGCTAATTTCAACAGTTCTTTTACTGCAGAATTGGTTTTGCTATGGGCACGAGCTTCTAGCAATTGACCTAAAAGCACCAACGTTAGAATAACTGTTGCTGCTTCAAAGTAGACATGTACGGCCCCAGATGCTGTTTTAAATTGACCTGGAAACACATCTGGAAATAACATTCCAATAATACTAAATAGCCAAGCTACACCAGAGCCAATACCAATAAGAGTAAACATATTGAGATTCCAGGTTTTGATACTTTTGTATGCCCGCTGAAAAAACATCCAAGTGGCATGAAATACTACTGGAATGGACAAACCAAACTGAATCCAGTTCCAATGTTTCTGTTCCATTATATCGTTTAATGGATTGTTATTGAGCATTTCACCCATAGCAATTAAGAATATAGGCAATGTAAATGCGATAGCAATCCAAAACTTCTTTAGTAATTTTTTATAAGTTTTTTCTTCTGATGAAAGATTAGGTTGTATTGGTACTAAACCCATACCACAGATAGGACACGACCCTGCTTCATCTTTTATGATTTCTGGATGCATAGGACAGGTCCATGGTTCAGTCAATGCTGTTGAGAGATTTTGTTCTTCCACCAAATCCATTCCACAAACAGGACAATCATCTGGTTTATCATAGGTTTTGTCACCCTCGCAATGCATAGGGCAATAAAATATTCCTGTACCCATTCTCCTGGGCTGTTCTTTCTTTTTATCTGCCAAATATTGATGAGGTTCCCCTTGTTTATGGATGCTGTATCTGCTACCAGCATTTTTTAAGGCTTCTTGAAATGCCTCAATAGGAATATGTGATTCCATTTCTATAGTAGCTTCAGCTTTTTCCAAATCTACCGTTGCTTTTGAAACACCCTCAACTTTTAATAGTGCTTCTTCAACGTGTCCGCGGCAGCCATTACAGGTCATTCCGTGTATGTAATATGTATGTTTCATTGTTTAACGGGTTAAATAATTGATGATAGTGGTTTGCACGTAATAGCTCTTTATAGATTCTATTTGATTCATTTGAAACTTTAATTGCAATTCCTGAATATCCAATACATCTTTAAAATCAATCGTTCCTGTTTCGTAACTTTTGATTAAAATTTGCTCAGCATCTTTGGCTTGCTTTAAGTTTTTGGTTTGCGTCTTATAACTTATTCGTGCAGAAATACGATTATTAATGGCCTTGTCTAAAAGTGTTTCCAAAGCATTCAGGCGTTCTTGTTTTTGATAATTGATTTCTTGCTGTTTCAACTTATTTTGCCTGGTAACCGATTTATACTTCTTGTTGAAAATTGGAATGGATACAGAAAGCATAGGCATTACAATATCTTTTCCGTTATCACTAAAACTCATACTTGGTCTTGAAGCAACATTGATGTAGTCTAACCCAAAACCAATCATGGGACGGCTTTCTTTTAGATTCAACAATTCGGATTGTTTTATGGATTGATAGAGTTTATCATATTTCAGTAATTCGGGATGCAATTCTAAACTTTTAGTAGGTATTTCAAAGTCTTCTTTTGGAATAAGTAGCTCATCAACAACATTTACTGAAATATTATTTTCCCTATTTAACAGATTGTTCAATGTGGTTTGTTCTGCTAAATATTGTTGTTTTAAGATTTGTTTAAGTTGCTCTAATTCATTTTGACGCATTTGCAACCGTAATACATCTACAGCTGAAGCTTTACCGACTTCAACAGAAGTTAAAGCCATTATTTCATACGTTTTTAGCAACTTGATGTTTTCACTTAACACCTTTTGTTTTGCTTTATAAGCATATAGCTTATAGTAAGATTGCGATGTTGAAGCCATTAGCTTTCGTTGGGCAATAACAACATCTACATATTTTGCATCTGCTAATGCACTCACATAGTTTTTACGTGATGTAATTGTGCCAAACCATGGCAACATTTGTTTAGCCGATACTTTAAAGCGTTGTGCTCCTGTTCTGGTTTCCGGCTCACTTATAAAATACCCTACACCAAATTCGGTATTAGGAACGGTATTAACTTCTTCTTTTTTTTCTGAAACCCTTTTATATTGTAATTCAAATTTTTGAATTTCAGGATTATTTGTTAATGCTTTATCAATTAGGGTTTGTAATTGTTGTGCATTTGCAAAGAGGCTCAAGAAGAAAGAACCAAGAGCCAAGACAAATTTTATATTTATTATTCTATGTTTCATTTTATAGTTCTTTTTAATTGAATTTCTGCTTTCCAGCTATATAAAACAGGTACTACAAATAGTGTAATTAAAGCGATGAGCATCCCTCCAAAACTAGGGATTGCCATTGGAATCATAATATCACTTCCCCGTCCTGTAGATGTCAATACCGGCAGTAATGCCAATATGGTAGTTGCAGTTGTCATTAAGCATGGTCTGATTCGTTTTTCTCCTGCTTCAACAACTGATGTTTTCACTTCTTTTATACTTTGAGGTGTATTCCTGTTGAAAGTTTGTGTTAAATAGGTTGCCATTACTACACCATCATCTGTTGCAATGCCGAAAAGAGCAATGAAGCCAACCCAAACCGCTACACTTAAATTAATGGGATGCATTTGGAATAAGTCGCGAAGATTTTCACCAAAGAAATTAATGTTTAAAAACCAGTCTTGACCATATAACCAAATCATGATAAAACCACCTGCGAAAGCTACTGCTATGCCAGTAAACACCATTAATGATGTGCCTACCGAACGGAATTGGAAATACAGTATTAAAAAGATAATGACCAATG
This sequence comes from Wocania sp., assembly GCA_965224845.1. Classification (GTDB taxonomy): domain Bacteria; phylum Bacteroidota; class Bacteroidia; order Flavobacteriales; family Flavobacteriaceae; genus Wocania_A. The sequence continues at coordinate 71,214 of CBDDAJ010000021.1, read as the reverse complement.
CTAAGGGGACAACAACCGATAAGGTTTTTTCTGCTCTCAATTGATTTTCATACGTTCCCGTAAATTGATAGTTGATGCCATTTGGCACTACTAATTCACCACTATCTATTTTTTGTTGAATAAGAGTTTGTGCATGTTCAACCACATTAACTTCTGCATAGCCATCCAATTTATCAAACAGCACATAGCCTACTAAAAAGGTGTCTTCACTTTTAATGACTTGTGGACCTTGTTCGTACCTAATAGTAGCCAATTCACTTAAAGGCACTGGATTCCCTTTTTCAGCGGGTATATATATATGTTTTAAATCGGTAGGGTTTGCTCTCAGCGCTCTTGGATAGCGTACACGAACACCGTAACGTTCCCTACCTTCAACGGTTTGGGTTAATACCATTCCGCCAACAGCAACTTTTAAAACATTTTGTACAGCATCAATTGAAACCCCGTAACGTGCTATTTTTTCTCTGTCGATGTCAATGAGCACATAAGGTTTACCAACAATACGGTCTGCAAAAACGGCTTCTTTTTTTACACCTTCAGCTTGTTTTAAAATACGTTCTAATTGCATGCCAAAAGCTTCAATTTGTTTTAAATCTTGTCCTTTTACTTTAATTCCCATAGGGGCCCGCATTCCGGTTTGAAGCATTACCAACCGGGTTTCAATAGGTTGTAGCTTTGGTGCAGATGTAACACCTGGGAGCTTGGTTACTTTTACAATTTCTTTCCAAATATCGTCTGGTGATTGTATTTCTGGTCGCCAATTGCGATAGAACTCCCCGTTAGTGTCTTCTATTAATTGAGATCTTTCGATTGCGATTAAAATGGTATTTTCAGTATTATTGGGATTAGCCATAAAACTTCCATCTTTCAATTCAAATAATCCATCAGCATTCACCTTATAGCGTTGACGTTCTCCCTTTTCATTCAGCATATATTCCGGTTTATACTGGATGATGTTTTCGTACATTGATAATGGTGCTGGGTCTAATGCCGATTCTGTACGTCCTGCTTTACCAACCACTGTTTTAATCTCCGGAATGCTGGCAACAGCCATATCTAATTGTTGCAGTACACGTTTGTTTTCTTGAACTCCAGCATGTGGCATAGAGGTAGGCATCAATAAAAATGAACCTTCATTTAAGGATGGCATAAATTCTTTTCCTATATTTTTCATTATGAAAAACCCTGCTATAACTATTGCAATTGGCATAGATAGGAACCACAGCTTATTATCTAAGCACCATCTTAAAATACGTGTGTAGTATGTAATGAATAAAGAGAAAACACCTAATAATCCAAAACAAATAGCACTTACAAAAATGAGATTCCAAAAAATGCTTTTATCTACACCCAAGGGTCTCCAATATTCAGCTAAAAGGGATACTATGGCTGATGCCGAAATAATGATATTAATAAGGTTAGATTGCTTATCAGTTATTTTATTTTGAAGGTTTAATAGTGCAGTAATACCAAACGCAGTGACTATTAGTCCTAACCAATACCCATAAATAACGGCTATAATACCTATTGCTATTAGAACAGCATTTACTGCATATTTAAAATGAATTTTTAGGGTTTTCTTCCTGAATAAAAATGCTGCAAAGGGAGGTATTAAAAATAAGGCTACGATAATGGAAGCTGTTAATGCAAAGGTTTTAGTAAATGCTAAGGGCCTGAATAGTTTTCCTTCAGCACCTATCATTGTAAATACAGGAATAAAGCTGATAATCGTGGTCATAACAGCGGTAACAATGGCACCAGATACTTCGGCAGTGGCATTATAAACAATTTGATTCGTGGTTAGTAGTTGGGTGTTGGTTGCTGATGTTTGTTCTGCCTCATCAAAATGCCGAATGATATTTTCTGATAGTATAACACCCACATCTACCATCGTACCAATAGCAATAGCAATACCGGATAAGGCCACAATATTGGCATCGACACCAAAGAGCTTCATTGCTATAAAAACCATTAATACGGCAACGGGTAATAGTCCGGAAATCAATACAGAAGCCCGCAGATTGAATACCATAATGATAATAACCAAAATGGTAATGAGTATTTCTAGTGTTAAGGCCTCATTAAGTGTGCCTAGTGTTTCCTGTATGAGTTCGGTTCTATCGTAAAAAGGAACTATGGTTACCTGCGAGGTGCTACCATCTGCTAATACTTTTGTGGGTAGTCCGGCACTTAATTCGTTAATTTTATCTTTCACGTTATTAATAACCTCCATTGGGTTGGCTCCATAGCGGGCAACGACAACGGCACCTACAACTTCGGCCCCTTCTTTATCCAATAACCCCCGTCGTGTGGCTGGGCCTAAAGACACTTTGCCGATGTCTTTAATTTTGATGGCTGTATAGCCTTCTGAAGTGACCACCGCATTTTCGATATCTGCAATAGATTTTACATAGCCTAATCCACGCACTAAATATTCGGCTTGGTTAATTTCCAGAGTTTGCGCGCCAATATCTTTATTGCTTTCTTTTACCGCATTTACAACCTGGTGTAATCCGATATTATACTGGCGCATTAATTCTGGATTAACATCTACCTGATATTCTTGAACATAACCGCCAATAGATGCAACTTCAGATACGCCACTTGCAGATGATAACGCATATTTGACATAATAATCTTGAATGCTTCGCAATTCATGTAGGTCCCAGCCACCGGTAACGTTTCCGTTTTCATCACGACCTTCTAAGGTGTACCAAAATATTTGTCCCAGTCCTGTGGCATCCGGACCTAAAGCGGGATTAACACCTTCAGGGAGTAACCCACCTGGTAATGCGTTGAGTTTTTCGAGAATGCGACTCCGACTCCAGTAAAACTCTATATCTTCTTCAAAAATGATATAGATACTTGAAAAACCAAACATAGAAGAACTGCGAATGGTTTTTACTCCCGGAATCCCTAAGAGCGATGTGGTTAATGGGTAGGTGATTTGGTCTTCTATATCTTGCGGTGAACGACCATCCCATTTTGTAAATACGATTTGTTGATTTTCGCCAATATCAGGTATGGCATCAACAGCTACAGGATTACTAGGTAAAAAACCAGTATCCCAACTAAAAGGAGCATGAACTGTTCCCCATCCTATAAAAAGAACAAGTAATAGTACTGCAACAAGTTTGTTTTCTATTAAAAATTTGATGCTTTTGTTTAGCATTGATTTGATTATTAAATAATTAGACATTGGTGTGAAAAAAACACGAATACAAGAAATTTTCCTAAAGGAAATCATCCATTGGATAAAAAAGTCTATGATTTAAATATCAAATCAAATAAGTTTCGTCAATTTTATAGATTGGTTTGACGACCAGTGGTGGTTTGTATGCTGAATAAGAAGTAAGGTTTTTATCTAAACCTTCAAAAAGGTTAATATAGGCATAAACAAATGAAGCAATGAAGACTTGCTGATCAAATGAAATTTTGCTAATTTGTAATTGTAGCTCATCTTGACCATCAATCACCAACTGCTTTTCATCACAGCAATTTTTTTTGATGGTTGAACACGTATCCGTTGAGGGTGTATTCATTTCCATTCCACAACCTTCAGCCTTATGGAATATGGCAGTTTCAACTAACATTCCTCCACAATAATGCATATCAAGAGTAAATGACATTGTAGAAAATAATACTACAAAAGCCATTAGAAAAGCCATTATTTTGTGGAATACTTGTTTCATAAGTAAATACAAAATTAGAAATTTTAATATAAATAGAATAGATTTTAACTTAGTTTTAAATAAAATTGGATTGATGTTTTTCAAAACTTCTTAAAATAACAAACCCCACAATTTAAGTTGTTATAAAAAATCAACAGGAATTAAGGTTAGAATAAAAGCAATATCTGACTCAAAAATTGTAAAATTTAATTTAAATAGAACCGCAATAATAAAAATCATTAATTACAGAAACAATTAGTAAAACAGCTCTTTTATTCTGCATTATGCTTTTTAGTTTGTTGGCAACGGTTTTGGGTATGACTCGTAGCGGAAAAATCCGCAGGATTCTTTCCACCGTAAACCGAAGATAGCAAATTGCAATGAGTTCCGATTGAGGAATTTAGCTGCAATGGGCTATAGTTATTGCTGTATTCAAATTTAATTAATACTTATCTTAAGTCAATGCACAAATACTTTCCGTAACATAATTTTGCTCCAGAATAAAATTTATAAAGTAATGAAAGCAGTACTATATTATAAATACGGAGGGCCAGAGGTCTTGAATGTTAAAGAAGTTGAAATGAACACTCCACAGAAGAATGAGGTTTTAATAAAAAATTATGCATCCAGTATTACTACAGCAGATACTTTTATGCGTAAAGGAGCGCCTAAGTTTGGCCGACTTTTTTTGGGAATATTTAGGCCGAAAAACAAAATGATAGGGACAGGTTTTTCAGGTATTATTAAAGAAGTAGGTTCAGATGTGTCAAAATTTAAGGTTGGTGATAAAGTTTATGGAGAAACAACATTTGGATATGGTGCAAATGCAGAGTACGTATGTGTAAATTCGACCAAGAATATTGTTCAAATACTCCCAGAAGGAATGTCTTTTGAAGCAGCAGCATCTATTTGTGATGGAGCGTTAACTTCTTTTAATTTTTTGGTAGATATCGGAAGATTAAAAGCGAGTCAACATGTTTTAATAAATGGCGCATCTGGAGCATTAGGAACAGCAGCGATTCAAATTGCAAAAAGTATTGGAGCAGAAGTTACAGCTGTTTGTAGTCATCAAAACATCGAATTAGTAAAAAACTTAGGAGCAGACCATGTAATAGATTATAATAAAAATGATTTTACTCAAAATTATGGTTATTATGATATTATCTATGATACCATAGGAAAGTGTTCTTTCTCTAAATCAAAAAAGGCATTAAAGAGCAGGGGAGTGTATCTTTCACCTGTGTTGAGTTTATCGCTCTTAATGATAATGATTAGAACAAGCCTTTTTGGTAAAAAGAAGGCAAAATTTCAAGCTACAGGATTGCGAAAAATAATAGAGTTAAACCAATTTTTAGATCAAATAGATATCTTAATAAAACAAGGAAAACTAATGACAGTTACCGATAGGAAATATTCCATAGAGGAAGTTTCAAAAGCCCATAGATATATAGATTCAGGAAGAAAAAAAGGAAATGTAGTGATTGTATTTGAATGAATAACTAATTATAAAGTTTTTAGTTTGGTGTAAATTCTAGTTTTTATTCGACTAAATGATTCTGGCGTAACTCCAATGTAGCTTGCAATTTGATGCTGAGGAACCCTATTTAATAAACTGGGCTGATCTTCAATGAGTTTTAACAAGCGTTCCTCTGGAGAAGAGGTTATAAATGTAGACAATCGATCTTGTAATGCTCCAGCATTTTTTTCAACCTCAATACGAATTATAGATTCTAAACGTGGGATTTTTTGACATATTTCCTTTTCTAAAGATTCATTACTTACTGTTAGTAATGAATCTTCAATACATCTAAGAAAATGTTTAGATGGAATACCATTTGTATAGCTTGTAAAGGATGAAATTGGTTGCCCTTCAGTAAAAAAAGCAGTACTTTTTTCTACTCCATCTTTAATATAATATTCTCTAACGCAACCTTTTATAACTGAGTAACATGCTTTTGAAACCGCTCCTTCTCGAAGTAAAACAGTGTTCTTCTTGAACTTTTTAACAACTGTATGTGCAGCTATTAATTCAATTTCGTTTTTTTCAAGAATCTGAAAACTTTCCAAAAATGATATTAACTCTTGTCTAAATTCCATTTACTGATATCTAATGCTATACAACGGTGAAGTATAACCGTTAGTTACGGGCAAATTAGCAATTATTTTTGGATTAAGCACAGACTTTAGCAATTCTGAGTGGGTTCTAGCCTGTGTTGAGCCTAGTCGAAGCCTAGTCGAATCCGCCGACACGAGCGCTACGAACAGGCGTAAGCAAATTGCGGTTATGCATTGCGGTAGGTAGTTTTTTACATTCCATTTTTACTTTTCCAATTACTCATTGTTGTCGGATGCTCGTCATCAATAGGATAATTTCGATTTACAAAGTCAAGTTGTTTGGTTGTCAATAAGACGAACATTCCATCATTCCCACAATTTATTGGATAAAACTGTTCGTTCGAATTTTGTCTCCTTAATTCAGCGTTCAACATTTCTATAAAATTGACATATGCAATTCCCCAGTCCAACTCGGAAAATTGTCCGTCAAATGCTATGTATACATTTCCGTTCAGTTCAATTGTATGTTTCCAACTATTTTGATCTTGCTCACTTTGTTCATTCTCGAATTTGAATTCAAGTCCAAGTTTTTCAAAAACCGGTTTTACTTGGGTTAAATATTCTGTTAATCCACCAATCTCAAAAAGTTCCTCACAATCAACCCATTGATAATGATTATCCATAAAACTCAGAGTTTCTCCACGCATTGGTCCTTGAAAGAAATGTAAGTCCGTATACGCTTTTTGAAAGTCGGCTTTAACTGTATCCAATTCAGATTCACTGGTCAAATTGAAATAACCCAATTTTTCTAATTCCACTACGATTTCTTTTCCGCTTAATTTTTCTTGAATTACTTTCTCTGGATTTGGTTTTTTGATTTTAGAAACCGCATTATCCTTTTTGGAGTTACAAGCCAAAAAAATGGAAAAAACTATGATTAAAAAAATATGTTTCATTGGTTTGGTCAAATTGCACACAACGTCTTTGTGTATGGCTTGTTGCGTGGTTAAGCAACTAATTTAGTAAACAAATACGAGCCCGAGAAAATTCCGAAGGAATTTTCCAAGTAGGCAATTGCCCAAGCAATTATTTTTACACGTTGTTAGCAAACGTTATTTATTCTTTTGATACTGTTTAATTTGTTCCCAACGTTTTGGATCAACCATTTTCCAATAGACTTCATAAAAATCTTTCTTTTCAGGATTGTGGTTTTTTATTAATTCACCAAAGAAGTTCGTCAGAGCGATTTTTTCTTCAGTTTGTTCCGTTAAAACGTCTCTTTCTTTTTCATCTAATATCATAACAGATGCATAAATATGTTTCCATTCTTCAAGTCCGTTCGTCAAAACAGTATACTTTTTTCCGTTCGATAAGAGGTCAATATTATTCCACATTAGTATTGGGTGATTTCTGTTACTCGGGAAAATTTCCTTGTCCCATTTCCCATATTTGTCAAACATCACTTTGTGCGTGTAAAAAGCAGAATAAACGCATTCATATCTAATTTCATTAATTCTTGTAGTGTCTTTACCATTTACAGCAACATATTTTTCATTCAAGATTTCCGTGAACTTATTCTTGTAAATTTTTGGGCATTTTATTTCTTTAATAGCTTTTTGAGATGAAGAACAACTCAAAAAAAATGAAAGTATGATTGTTATGTAAATTCCTTTCATAGATTCGGTTCTAATGTTTGCTAACGGTCTCGTATAATCGTCAGTTACGGGTTTTAAGTTACTGTTTTTCGGTTAAGCACTGACGCTCGCAATTCCGAGTGGATACGTGAGCCTACCCTGAGCGAAGTCGAAGGGTAGTCGAATCCGCCGCAATGAATTATAGCCGTTGTTGGCTTTTCGTTTTTTTTAATTCTTTTTTGCCATTGATTTTTCAAAAAACTCATTAAATTCTTCCATTCCATTAGGTTCTAAAAAGACAACTTTTTTCTGTAATTCAATTGGTGTTTTCTTTCCAATATTTTCCATAATTGCTAATGGCCAAGTAAAACTAAAGTCGGTTAGCATAATCAATTTGTTTGGGTTTATATTTCCATCAATTGCATTGGAATAATATACTTTATTGTTGTTACTCAGTTTAAATCGGATTTTGGTTTTAAAATTCCCATTATATTTTGTTGATTTAGTCTCAATTATTCCATTCGGTTCAATTTTAATATCTCCGAAACTATTTCCGCAATCCGAACTTTCCCAGAATTCTATTGGTTTCCACAATCCATTTTCATCCATTGCCTCTTGCAAAATGTAAATTTTATAGTCTTGGTGATTCAATTCTATTTTGTCAATTGTATTATTTTGAATATATATAGAAATTTTTCCGTCATCACTTGGCGAAGCAATTAGCCTAAATTCTTTTTTCGAATTTAATTCTTTTTTAAATTTTTCTTGAATTCCAGAATCAGCAACAAAGTCAGAATTATATTGGTTTTGATTTACACTCATTTCTGATTGCTGTGCTTTTACAATTTGACACAGAAGTAGGATTAATATTCCAATTTTAAATTTCACGATTCGGTTTTTTTATATGTTGCACAACGGTGAAGTATAACCGTCAGTTACGGGCAAATTAGCAATTATTTTTGGATTAAGCACAGACTTTAGCAATTCTGAGTGGGTTCTAGTCCGTGCTGAGCCTAGTCGAATCCGCCGACCCGAGCGTAGCGAACAGGCGTAAGCAAATTGCGGTTATACATTGTTAGGCACAGTTATTTTTAAATTATACACCTTTTCTAAAAGAGCAATCTCGTGTCCGTATCCCATTCCGTGAATGAACTCTTTTGGAATTCCATCTTTTTCAAATTCTCTAATTGTTTTTTTGTAGTCGTCCAGTATTTTTTCAGGTTTCCGAGTCAAAAAAGTAGATAGATACTTTTCTGCAATATTTTTCTGGTTATGCATAAGAAGATATTGAACAGTACTCATTGAGCTATTCAATTCAAAGTTGTCTTTTTCAATTTCGCTTATGACTAATTCTGAATTTTGTAAATCTTTGAAAAGGTCTATTAAAGTTTCCTTTATCGTTTTTGGAATAATTGATAATGCACTTTCATATTCTTTTTTGTCGGCAAGATTCCAAACCAAATTTCCTTCTCCTCCTTTAACTATGGCTCCAAAATCTCTACCTATTATCGTTTCTCTCCAATAATTCAATAATGGGTAGTTTTTCGAGAATTTCTTAAGCCCTTTTGATTCTATGTAGAATACTGCGGATAACTCAACATATTGTCCAGCAACATTATCTCGGTTAGATGAAAATTTTATGAATAAGGTGTATGTTTTATCAGTACTTTCTAATTTTAGCTTATGCTGACTTGGAAAATATCTAAACCCAATAGTTTCTAATTCGTTAGCGATTAATTGGCAAACCCTGTCAAATACCTCACGAGGTTTTTCTGCAATTTTTTGATTCAAATGCCTTTTAGAAGCTCGTTCTTTATTGCTAAAAATATGTTCTGTAAAACCTTCAATGTTTTTAAGCCACTTCATTTTTTTCTAATTGTGCCTAACGGTTTTGTGTATGAAACGTAGCATATAAATAGACGCTAACTTTTCGAATTAACACAGAGCCAAATTTTTATATTTTGTTTTTAACTTAGCTTAAAAAAGCTTGTTTTTTAACTCAGTTCTTTGTTGTAGGTAGTTATTCTTCTGTTTTTTTCTTTGAATCGATTAACCCAATTAAATTAGTCAGAGATGATTTTATTTTGTCCGATTCACTCTTTTTTAGCATCAATTCCGCTTTCTTTTTCATTCCACTATAGTTGGCGTCAGGATAAAGTTCTATCAGTTGAGTAAAGTATTTATCAATTCCGTCAGCAAGTTTAGTTTTACCTTTTTTCGAAAACGCCTTTTCTTCGTTTATCTCATCTAAATAAATAGTATAATTGTCAATTAAAGTACCAATGTTTGAATTAATAACATTCTTGACTCTTGAAGAATTTGGGTCGTCTGCACTTTCTAATATTTCGTCATTTCCTAATTTAAAATAGTCAAGTTGCAAACTCAAACCATATTGCCAAACAGCCAACATTTCTATGTCATAAACATACATGTCTTTTCGGTCGGTTGCTTGGTAAATCTGATGCATATCTTTCCAATGTTCAAAGAATTCGGTTGCAACTGCATTCCGATGTTTTATACCTAATTCATTGTCTTTAAGTACTACTTTGAAATTTTGTTCGTCAGTCAATTTTTCAACTATTATTCTTTGTTCTGGATTGTCAAAAGTTGGTTTCTTTTCGTCGTCTTCGTAACCAAATCTTAATTCAAGAATTGCTTTATCATAATCATTTGTATCCCAATACCTTTTGTCTAATGGGAATTCGTGTTCTTCTGTTTTACAATTGGTTAATGTTAGGCAAATAATTGCTATAAGGATGTACTTAATTTTTGTCATCAATTGTGATTTTTGGGTTTTTGTATTGGTTTAACGAAGTTAATAAACTATCAACTTCTTTCTCGTATCTTTTTTGTTCACTTAATACATAGCTGTGAAAAGTATTGTAATCATACTCTTTATGAAAAGCTCTTTCTTTGGTTTTTATATCTTTTATTATTCCCTCAATTTTGTTTTCATCTAAAATCTTTAAATCAGATATTTCTTGTTTTGCTTTACGGGCAAACAATTCTGTTATTTTGATGTGATACTTTTCGTGAGTTAACAGTTCTGTACTATTCGTGTTTTTTTTATAAACGAAAGAGCGTGAAGGATAGAATAATGATTGTACAGTTACAGAATTATCATCAATTTCACTATCTATTGATGTTACGACATAAGCAAATCGTTCATTTCCATAAAGTGATTTTTTAAAAAATTCCAAACCTCGAAAGTTCTCAAAGGTGATTTGGTCGTACTTGTCAAAAGTCATAGGCTTTTCATAATTCAAGTAGTTTGTGTGGCTTAAAATTCCAAATATGACTGAAGTAAAAATTAGAATTAAAAAACTATATTTTGTAAAACGAAATAATCTTTTAAGCAGTTTCTTGTTTTCCTCTTTTCGTTCTTTTAATAATAAGTATAATTGATAAAATACTGGCGAAAAGTAAAGCAGTACAATCAGTATAATTATTAAATAGTCATTCATTCGCAAAGGTTGGTTTTAATTACCTACAACGGTCTAGTATAAGAATAGTAGCGGATTTTCACGCACTAACTTTTCGGTTAAACACAGACCTTTTTTATATTTATTTACTTTCGTTTTAGCGATTAAACCGCTATTATTTTTATACATTGTTAGCTGTGGTTTTTCATTTCTTTCCCATTGAGATATTTGAATTTAACGTCTTTGTTTTCTTCCCAAAACTCTTTTGGTAAAGCTGATGAAAGTTCCTCTCTTGTTTTCGTTCCTGATAATATAACCATATTATGCTTTTGTTGACCAGTAACAAGAATACTCCAACCATTAAGTACACCATTATAGTATGAAGGGTCTTTAGTTTTTATCTCCTCTAACTTTACTTTTTCAAGTTTATTTAACTCTCTAGGTGCAATAAACGCAGTTAAAACAATTTGTTCTTTTACATTTCTATCTCCAAACCGATTGTTTATTTCCATTAAGCCGAACGTTGACCTTTTTTTGTCAAATTCATAAACTCTGTTTACATTTTTTTCAAAAGGTCTTGAATCAGCTGTGTATAATCCAAGAGTTTCATTTATTAATAAAGGGTCTTGGTCGAAAAAAGCAGTAATACCATTTCCGTATGCGTGAACAATTTTTGTTCTATCATTTACTTTAGTTCCCTCGTAAGTACTTATGGCAGTAAATAAATGTTCTGGAATTAACGGAAATAAAGATGATACGATATCAAAATCAAAGTACTTCTTATCCCAACTATCCGATTTTAATAATATTTTGTTAAAATCTAAATCATTCTTTTTGCCAAGAAAAGTAGCTTTATACAGTTTATCACCGTCGTAAATTACACTGCCTTTTGTAACATCAATTTTTTCCGCAGAAATTAGCTTAAAAAGAATTAATTTCTCGGTTAATTTATCTAATGATGAATAATTGAAGTCTTTAAATTCAAGTTTTTTACTTTTAAGAAAATCCTTTATTGTTAGCTTTTCTCCAGTAACTTTTTCAATTCCATTCCATTGAATATTGCCATAATCAGTATATGATAATTCGTTAATAAAAATAGTGTCTGCAAAGCCTATTTTATCAAAAACAAACTTCCATAATAACTCTAATTCTTTTGCTTTTAATTTGTGCTTAGAAATATGTTCTCTTGTTTTTGAAATAACCTCTTGAATAAGTCTTTTTGAAATTTCTTCTGCATTTTTCTCATATTCAGACGGATAATTTACTAAAGAAGTCCTATCTACGGTTAATTGAGGTTTATTTTCCCCTATAAAATTTAAGATGCCATTCCTATGTAACGCATCAGAGTAAAAATTACTAATACTTATATGACGGTCATTGATAGATAGACCATCAACACATACAGCAGATGAGCCAATTTTTGGAAGAGAATAAAAAGCGTGCAATTCTGGGTCAATTGCACCTGATTTTGGTAAGGTAAGAGTTGTTCTGAACTGAATAAATTGAGATTTTATATCAATTTCGTAAGTTTCTAAGGAATCTTTAACCTCACTATAATTTACGTTTAGCTTTACAAATCTTCCTTGGCGATTCAAAAAGTCTAGAAAATCAAGGTCTTCTTCTGTAAATGTAAATTCCATATCTGTTGGAAGAATAGGCTTATTTAATATTGGTAAATCACTGTCGTTTTCTAAAACAATATTCACATGAATATTGTCTGGTATTAATGTGATAAATGAATTAACTAAACGATACAAATGTTTGTCCCAGTTGTTATACAACTTTTCATATTGCTCAAATTGTTCTGGAAAATAATTCGGTTTTCCTTCTAGCAGAAGGTAGAGTTTGTCTAACTCTTTATTAGATATATTTTTGTTGTCATCAGAAAGAAGAATTTTAATAACTGTTCCCGACTCCAATATTAATTCCTTCTCTGTATCGGTTGTAGTTTTATAGTAAAAATTTTCATGAGGACCATCGATTGCACAAGAAACAAAATCTCCTTTTTTTGTTTTTGTAATAATCTCTATTTTGTTTCCAAGCATAAAACACGATAGTATTCCAATTCCAAATTGTGAAGTTGGTGTAAATGCTCCGCCCCATTGAGCCTGTTTTTTATAGAAACTTGTTGATTTATAATAGGAATTACCGATTTTTAAAAGATGATTTTCAATAATCTCTTTTGTCATTCCGATTCCATTATCCTTACAACATAAATATACTTTATCTCCAGTGCGTTCTATACTAAATTGAATTTTACCAGTAGCGTTATTTTTAATTGAATTTGCTTCTGAAATCATACATCGACAAGCATCAAGAGCATTTTGGTATAATTCTCTTAAACAAGCAAACTTATCTTTATATAAGCCAACACCCATTAATAGCTCAATAATTCTTTTTTGGTTTAATGAAAAACTTAATCCTCGCCTAGGAAGAAAAACATTTTCATCATTAGTAATATTTGTCCGTTCAATTTTATCCTGTAAGTTTGGAATAAATGATTTGTATGCCTCATTCCACAACCTATCTAGTTTAAAATAGTTTTGAATTTCTATTTCAATCCAATCTAAATAATTATGCAGTTTAAAATATATTTCAGGTGTTTCACAATATGCTCTGAATGAAATCTTTCCATTTTCAATAGAATAATTTGCTCCATTATTTTTTAATGCCCATTGCAAAAAACTGAATTCAGATTTAAATATTCTGGAAGTTCGTAATTCAAGAGGTGCTCTGTCAAAACTAAAATGAATAATATCTCCTAACCTCAATAGCATTCCAACCAATTGCAAATTGGCAGATTCGTTTCCGTAATATTGCGCTGACATATTGAAGTTTTCTAAGTAACTAATGTCTTCGCCGTGAGACCTACAAATTAGAGCTAAGTCTTTTGCTAATCTTTTTCCCCAAGCAGGCTGTTCAAATGAATTTCCAAAAATCGATTCTAAATTATTTACATAAGTCTGAATTCTTATGTGATGAGTGGCTCGAATGTAATCTGTCCTTATGAATGTATTTAAACTTTCAAAGTCTTCTTTTGTATTAATCTTGCGAAGTTGTTCTGCAAAGCCATTTCTGTAATTTTGATATTCGATTAACATTGTAGCAAGATAATCGATTAACTCATTTTCATTTTTTGGTGAAAACAACCAATTCTTTATTTCTTCATCAAACGCTCCATAGAAAGTTTTTTTATTTTCTTTAACTACTTGTTTTGCATATGATATTTTAAAAGGTTCTTTAAGGTCATGACTAATAGACTTATCATTCATTTTGAACTTTGCAATACCTTCTGTAAATTTTAAGACATTAAGTTCCCAATCTGAAGGTGCCATTGCACAGTCATGAAAAAAGGAAGAAAGTTGAATTAAAAACAGTTCGTAACTGGAAAGTTTCTGAACATTTGAAGCTAGTAGTTTTTCAATGTTATAAATTACTTTCTCACTGTGTTTTTCATCATGAATATCAAATTCAGGCAAAACATTAGTAATTCTTTTTAAGTGATTTCGAGCTTTTTTTTCGAGTTCATCAGCAAGGTTATAAAGTTTTAATTCAATTTTTACTGAATCACTTGGATTTTTACTTCTATTTTCTAATTCTTCAATTATTTTCATGAATGCTCTATGTTTCTTAAATCACAGCTAACGGTCTCGGCTATGAGTAGTTGCGTGGGTTAGCACATAGCTTTGCAAGTACACACCAAACTGAAAATCCGCGAGGATTTTCAGAAGTAGGCGAGAACAAGCAATTATTTATAGCCATTGTTAGCTACTGTTTTTTTATCATTTTTTTTAATTCGGTAACACTTAAAATGTCCAATTCACGATGAAGCATTCTATGACAATTGGCGCATACTAAAGCTAAATCATTTAATGTTGTTACCGATTCTCCTTCGATTTGGGATAACGGTGTTTTATGATGACATTCCATAAACCCTTTTCCTAACTCTCCATAAATTTTATAGAAGTCAAATCCGCAAACTTCACAATCTAATTTCCCGAACTTCTTTAAATACGTATCCTTTTTCTTTTTATTCAATTTTGGATTTCGTTCTCTATGCTTATGTAATTTATAAATTACTTTTCCTTCTTTGACCTGTATTTGCTCATCTTCTTCATCATCTCCAATTCTATATAAGTTTTTGGTCAATTCTGAATTAGAAACAGTGTTTTTAATTTTTTCCGCTATTTTGTTTAATCCAATAATATTGTTTTGAAACTCAAAGAATACTTCTTCATCCAATTTGCTATATCTGTCCATTCCCTTTCCATCATAATCTGGGTCTATGGCTTTGAAATTATTAAGTTTCATTGATACACCATTGGGGTTTCTAAACTTTATATTGTCTACTCTTTCTGTATGAATAGGCAGTTTATTTAGTATCTCCGAAACCTCAATGACTTTTGGGTTTTTACTATCCATTTCTCTCGCTTCAATACTATGATAGAGGTCAAGCGCAAGAATTACTTCATCTCGATGCCATTTAGGTGGTTTCATAGTTTTTTTTCATTTCATCATTTATGTCCCATATCATTTTTGAAGCCTCTTCTTTTTCAGTTAGGACTAATCTATCTTTATCGATTCCAATTTTCTTTAATCCCTCATAAATTGTTTTCTTATCTTCTGCTTTTACCTTGATTCTAATTATCATATTTTTCCAAAATTCCTTTTTTTCTAAGGGAACTGACAAATCGGAATCGTTTGAGGAGAATAACCTTCCGTGTTGTCTAAATAATCTAAACTGATAAGTTCGTTGGTCTATATCATCAATAAATGTCGGAACATTGCAAACAAAAGATGAGTCTAAATTATACGGATTATAGTTAGGATATAATAGCTTGTCATAGTCAGTTGTCTCGTTATAAATAAATTCGAATGGAACAAGTAAACCCCAAAATTGCCCATCATCATTTTCGTGTTTCACAGAAGGTTCTGACATAAAGAATGCAGAGTGAACACTTGAAGTTGACAAGTCAATTAAGTTAGTTTTTATTCCAGCGTGTTGTGCTTGAAATAGCAAATCCCATTCTTCTCCGTGTGGCTTTTTACTATACTTGAATAAATGTTCTTTGCCATAAGTATCTGTTACCTTTTTCTTGAAAATATCAGCTCCATACTTCTCAATTTCCCTTGCCTTACTTAAGTCAAGTCCAGTTGAGAAAGGCGGTCTGAATATTCCTGGTAAAATTTCCCAGCCAAAATGTTGTTCACCTCTGTAATGTGGCATTACGTCAACCCCTACGCTAAATTTTAAATCAACCCTAATCTTAATTAATTCATCGTGAAAATCACTAACATCTTGTAGGTTTTTGATTTCAAAAGATTTTAATGGGTCAAGGTATTTTTTCTTTATATGTTCAGAAAGTTCAGTATAGTTCATTGGTTGGTTCAAAATTGTAGCTAACTTGTTTATATGCGGAAGTTTATTCAGCTTATCCAGATTATTTGGAGGGCTATGCGGAATTTTATACGATTTTTATGTTTTTTAGTTTCCATTTTAGAATGATAGAAAATTCTTATGAAATAAAGGTAAGTATGATTTATAAATTATCAAACGGATTTTTAATTTTTCTTATACTTGTTTCGCTAACATGTGTATATACCATAGTAGTTTTTGGGCTGCTATGTCCCAAATGGTATTAAATTACTCTATCCAATTGGGAGCTACATGGTTTTATATAAAAGATGTTTAAAAGACACTATTTTATTTGAAAGGAAATAAAGTATAAAATTAGAAGAATTATCAATGATACTGTCAACTAAATATAAAAATTATTGATAATCAATCTGTTATAAGACTTTTTGTAAAGAAAGAGGGATTGCATATCCCGGAAGGGTATCCTGTACAAGCATAGAAACCCATGCAAGTTTCACTTGCTTACTTTTTTGTTTTTATCCATTCATGAAAATAAATTTTCAACATGCCTAAAAACAAAAAACCCGCAACTTTCGTTACGGGTTTCTTTTGCGGAGAAAGAGGGATTCGAACCCCCGGAGGTGTGACCCTCAACAGTTTTCAAGACTGCCGCATTCGACCACTCTGCCATTTCTCCTTGAGTGCCTCATCAGGTATTCCCTGAATGCGGGTGCAAATATAGAACCCTTTTTTAATTCTTTCAAATAAAAATCTACTTTTTTAAAAATAAATTTTATCAATCAACATTTAAGTTTAATTTATCTGGCTTGATAGTAAAAAGAATATTTCAAACCTTATTTTTGTATAAATTTAAAAAGCAAAAATGGATACTATAAAACAGTTGCAATGGCGCTATGCTACTAAAAAGTTTGATGCAGGTAAAAAACTAACAAAAAAAAAACTAAATATATTAAAGCAGGCATTTAACTTAACAGCAACTTCCTTTGGTTTACAAACGATTCGCTTGGTAATTGTTGAAGATAAAGATTTGAGGGCTTCTTTGGTCGAGCATTCTTTCCAACAAAACCAGGTTTTTGAAGCTTCACATCTATTAGTAATATGTATTCAAGATAATATTGAAACAGAAGATATAAACAAGTACTATACTAATATAAAAGCGATACGGAATACCCCGGACAGTATATTGGAACCATATAAAAAAGACCTTATAGAAATGATGCAGAATAAATCTGTTAATGAACGCCAGCAATGGTCTAAAAACCAAGCCTATATAGCTCTGGGGAATTTAATGACCATTTGTGCTGTAGAAGGGATAGACGCTTGCCCAATGGAAGGTTTTGTTTCAAAAGCATACGATACCATTTTAAAATTAAGAGAAAACGGATTAAAATCTGTATTATTGTTACCCGTAGGATACAGAGCAAAAGATGATATGTTTTCGTCTTTCAAAAAAGTGAGAAAACCAATTGAAGAAACAATTATAGAACTATAAATATTTGGGCGTTACCACAAGGGTCGGGCTTTACGCTACAATCTTTTTTAAGAAAAATAAAAAAGGATTTCCACTACAATCCCTAACGCAAAAGCACCCAATACAAAACAATAAATAAATTATGCCAGGATTTGAATTATTTGGAGAAGCCGAACGTAAAGAATTAAACGATGTTCTTGATAATGGCGTATTAATGCGCTACGGTTTTGATGCTATGCGAAACGGACATTGGAAAGCCAAAGCATTAGAAAAACAATTAGAACAGCAATTACAAGTAAAACATGCCCAATTAGTATCCAGCGGAACAGCGGCAGTTTCTGTAGCTTTAGCCTCAGCAGGAGTAGGAGCAGGCGATGAAGTTATTATGCCAACATTTACTTTTGTAGCAAGTTTTGAAGCTATTATGATGCTTGGAGCAATTCCTGTTTTGGTAGATATTGATGATACTTTAACGCTGTGCCCCAATAAAGTAAAAGAAGCCATAACCCCAAAAACAAAAGCCATTATGCCGGTACATATGTGTGGTAGCATGGCAAATTTAGAAGCCCTTCAAAATATTTGTAAAGCACATGATTTAATTCTTATTGAAGACTCTTCGCAAGCCACAGGAGCAACATACAAAGGTAGCCCTTTAGGCAGTATTGGTGATTTAGGGTGTTTATCCTTAGATTTTGTAAAGATAATAACAGCAGGAGAAGGAGGAGCAGTATTAACAAATAATGAAGCTTATTACAGGCATGCAGATCATTATTCTGACCATGGGCATGACCACGTGGGGTCTGATAGAGGTGCAGAAACCCACCCGTTTTTGGGTTATAATTTTCGAATCTCAGAGTTACATGCAGCTGTGGGTTTAGCACAATTAAAGCGATTAGACGACTTTGTTTCAATGCAAAAGAAAAACTATACTATAATTCGTGAGGCCCTGTCAAAAATTCCGGAAATAACCTTTAGAACGGTCCCGGATGGAGGTGAAGAGAGCTATTCCTTTTTAAGTTTCTTTTTGCCAAATTTAGAAGTGGCCAGAAACGTTTCTGCAGCCTTAAAAGAAAATGGAATTGATGGCTGTTTTCATTACTACGACAACAATTGGCATTATATTCGAGAATGGCAGCATCTAAAAAACCTAAAATCCTTGTATCCAATTTCTGAAGAAGTAAAAAAAGGCTTAAATTATCTCCAAACCAAAACCTTTGAGCAATCAGATCATTATATTGCTAGAAATATCTCCTGCTTGATAAAGCTCTCTTGGACAGAAGATGAAGTTAGGCAAAGAGCTTCTAAAATGACAAAAATAATTTCAGAAAACATATAATCATTACTTTTTAAACCTAACCCTTATGCATAAACATATACTAATCGCTCTATGTACTTTACTCACCTTCAATTTAGCTTTTTCTCAAAACAGTTATAACGAGTTCTGGAATAAGTTGTTAAATAATGATAGAGCATCGGCACATTCTGTTTTTAAGAATAATATAGAAAAAGAAGATTTGCAAGGGTTAATTATTAATGAAATTTTAAGAGAAGAGAACGGGCAGTTTTTTGCAAACAAACCTTTTATTAATAAAGTGTTAGATGAAAAAGATTTTGAATACTATTTATATGCCTTATGGAATAAAACCTATTTTTTTGATAGTTATTTAACTACGGGTTTAAACGGGAAAAATAAAAGAATCTTAGCTGAGGTTACAAAATCAAATATTACAAACGGAACAATTAAAGATGCTATTACTTATTTAAACTCTGTTGTGGCGCGGCATGATAATAATTGGGACCGTTATTTTGAATTAAACGATTCTATTAAAGTTATAAAAAACTGGGCATATTGTGGTGTTTTTGAAAACCTTAACGAAAGTGGTTTAGACAGTTATTACCCTCCGGAAAACACACCATTTAGTAAAACCCCGTTTGATGCTAAGAGTAATGGTTTTGTTAATTGGTATAAGTCGAAGAATACAAAAGAAGCCTATCAATTTTTTACAAATCACGAGGAGTTTGGGGCAGGCGTAAATTATGCACAAACTTTTGTAACATCAAATGAAGATAAAAAAGTTACACTGCGAATTGGCTGCGGATCGGCATTCAAAGTGTGGTTAAACGATGCTATTATTTTCGAAAATACAGAGGATGTTATAACCGAGCTAGATGCATATAAGCTTAGCTTAACACTTCCCAAAGGAACTAACAGATTGTTGTTTAAATTAGCCGAAAGCAATTCTTCCAGTTATTTTATAGTAAAGATCGTAGACGAAAAAGGCAACGCACCAGAAGGCTTAACATACTCATCAACCGTAGCAGAGTATAATAAAAGTGATGCCTCTAAGCTAAATATAAACGTATTAAATAATGAATTTGAGACCTATTTTTTAAATAAAATAAAAGCAGAACCTGATAACTTTTTTTATGTGTATTGTTTAAACGGGGTCTACTTGCGTAATTCTAAGCAAAAAGAAGCTAAAGATTTGCTAAAACCTTATATGCTTAAATACCCTAAAAGTTCGCTATTAAGAAAAATGCTAATGCTTGTTTATAGCAGCGAAGGAGATACTACCAGTTACAACGAACTAAAAAAGAACTTAGAGCTGGACGATCCAAATTATTACTTACCACTAGTTTTAAAAGTAATAAACTTTAGGGAGCTTAATAGAATGTCTATGAGCGAACTGGAGGCTTTTATAAAGCAATTCAAAGAAACTGTAAATAACGATATATTGCGTTTAACGGGAGATTTTATTTACAATGCAAGAAAAGAAGATTTAGTTAATGTTAGAAAAAATCTGGATGCCTTATTAAAATTATCTCAAAACAATTTGAGGTTATTATTGGCATATGCACCTTTATACTCTACTTTATTTAAAGAAGACGATAAAACAATGGCACTATTGGAAGATATAAATAAACGTTATTTCGACATGTCGGCCATAATCCAACTATCCAGGTTTTACGAAAAGAAGAATAAAAAAGATGAAGTTATAAAGCTATACACCAAAGATTTACAATATCTGTCTACAGACAATTTATATTTAATAAAGGTTATAAAGAAGCTTCATAGTTATAAAAACTATAAAGAATCACTAAAATACATAGATCTGGCATTAAATAATTTTCCATATTCATTTCAAGTTCTGGAATTAAAAGGCGATGCCTTAGTGCAGTTAAACAAAAATAAAGAAGCCATTCAGGCTTACGAAAAATCTTTACGATTTAATAGTGCCAAAAAGGCGCTGAGGAAAAAAATTAAAGATTTAAAAAACGAATCGAACATTATAAACGACTTTGCATTAAAAAATGTTTACACGTATATTGAAAATAATCGGGAAAAGATAAAAGTAAATAACTATGGGTATAATATTTTATTAGACGACTATATTGTAGAGTTATATAGCGAAGGTGGCGGCAGGTACCGAACAACCTATATCTATGAAATTACTTCAGATGCAGGAGTAGAATCGTTTAAAGAATATAATTTAGGCTTATCCGGAAGTTATTTTATAAGTAAATCTGAGATTGTTAAAAAAGATAAAAGCGTAGTGCCAGCTGAAAAAAGCGGATCAAAATTGGTTTTTAACGGCCTCTCTGTAGGAGATGTTGTCCATATAGATTATGAAAGCTCTTTTTCTAGTACCGGACGTTTTTACAAGGACTATACAGATAAGTTTATGTTTGATTCTTTTCACCCTACGGTAAAAACATCATTAAAATTGATTGTACCAAAGCATCATAAAATATTTTATAAGGTTGTAAATGGTAATTTAGAGCCTAAAAAATCTCAACTAAATAATTATGATGTATACGATTGGACACTTGAGGGAATACATGGCTTGGCTCAGACAGAAGATTATATGCCAAATAATGAAGATGTTGCCAGATATTTACACATTAGCACAATACCAAACTGGAACGAAGTTGCGATTTGGTATTCAGACCTGGTTAGAGCCAGTATTGAAGAAACGTCTACAGTTAAAGAAGCTTTTAAGAAAATTTTTCCCGACGGTTACCAAAAACTTTCTGAAGATCAAAGAGCTAAGGCAATTTATAATTACATAAAAAATAACTTTACTTATAGCTATGTTAATTTTAAACAGAGCGGTTTTGTACCCCAAAAACCAACCAAAACAATAAAAACCAACCTGGGAGACTGTAAAGATTTTTCAACATTATATGTAACACTTGCAAATATGGCAGGATTGAATGCCAATTTAGTATTGGTTTTAACTTCAGACTATGGGCAAAATAATATGGTACTCCCTAGTACAGATTTTAACCACTGTATTGTAA
Source organism: Wocania sp. (assembly GCA_965224845.1). Taxonomy (GTDB): domain Bacteria; phylum Bacteroidota; class Bacteroidia; order Flavobacteriales; family Flavobacteriaceae; genus Wocania_A. The sequence continues at coordinate 49,282 of CBDDAJ010000021.1, read as the reverse complement.
AAGTTGAGATCAATAAAAAAGATCAGTTTTTAGAGCTTACAGATAAGTACCTGCCATACAAGTCACTACCTAATTCATTACGGGGGGCTACCGCTTTAGAAATTCCTTTCAAGACCAATGGAGCAGTTAAAACTTACGATCTGTTTAAACTTAATGAGGTTGCAAGAGATAAATCCATATTTACAAATAATGTTGATGTTTTTGTTAAAGAAAATAAAATTAACATGCGTATTGATACCGAATTTAAAGGGCATATAAATTCGTACTATGCAAGTGTTTTATCTGAACCCAATAAGGATGTTGTGAAAAAATCTATTTTTGAAGATTTAAAAGGGTTGATTAACGAAGATTTTGTACTGGACAAATTGTCTAATATGCATAGGATTGACGATGATAAAATTATTAAGTATACCTCAGACATTACTATTGATAAAAAGATCAATAAAATAGGCTCAATTAATATTTTTAGGCTGCCAAAGGTTTCTAACCCTTATACAAATAATATTGTTAGCCTTGATAAGCGCGAGTATCCAATTGAGTATATTAAATATGAAAATATTGATGAATATTATAATTACTACGATGTTTTTATAGAGGAGGGGCAAAAATTTATAGAAATTCCAAAAAATCATACTTTTACCTTTAAGAACCATTCATACAGTGTTAGTTTTACCTTAGTAAAAGATAATCACCTAAGCGTTGAAAAACATTCCATAACACCTGCAAATACTATTGCAGCAGAAGATTATTCAGCCTTTAAAAATTATGTAAAATCTATTATCGAAGCTGAAGAAGAATTTATTGGTTTCAAATAAACTATTTATTTTAGGAAGTAATTAATACTTTACATAGTCTACAATCTCTAATCCGTAACCTATCAAACCAACACGTTTGGTTTGTTCGGTATTAGAGACCAGGCTTAGTTTATGAATATTTAAATCGTGTAAAATCTGAGCACCAATACCAAAATCGCGGTTATCCATATTTATCTTAGGGGCTTTTGATATTTTATTAGGCTTTTGGTTATCCTTTAAAAACGATAAGCGTTTCAAGATATTCATAGACTGCGATTCTTGATTTATAAAAATAATTGCCCCTTTACCATTACTGTTAACAAGCTTAAACATATTATCCAGTTGCTTGTCTGCATTATTAGTAAGTGTACCAAGAATATCATTATTAATAAGGGTAGAATTTATCCTGGTAAGCACGGGTTCGTTATCTTTCCATTGTCCTTTTGTTAAAGCTATATGTACTTGATTATTAGTGGTTTGTTTGTATGCTCTTAAACGAAAACTTCCAAACCTGGTTTCTATTTGAAAATCTTCTTTTTTCTCAATCAGAGAATCGTGTTGCATTCTGTAGGCCACTAAATCCTCAATAGAGACAATCTTTAGGTCTAGCTTTTTTGCCACTTCCATAAGCTGAGGTAAACGGGCCATAGTACCATCTTCGTTCATAATCTCAACAATTACACCGGCAGGTTCCAACCCGGCTAAACGTGCAAAATCAATAGCTGCTTCGGTGTGTCCGGTACGTCGTAAAACACCCCCTTCTTTGGCTACTAAAGGAAATATATGCCCAGGTCTGCCAAGTTCAAAAGGTTTGGTATCCGGAGCTATTAATGCTTTAACTGTTTTTGCCCTGTCACTGGCAGAGATACCGGTTGTTACACCATTACCTCTTAGATCTACAGATACTGTAAACGCAGTTTCCATAGGATCGGTATTATTGCGCACCATCATATTAAGCTCCAGCTCTTTACATCTGTTTTCGGTAAGTGGCGTACAAATAAGACCCCGGCCATGGGTAGCCATAAAATTTATCATTTGCGGGGTAACCTTACCGGCAGCAGCCACAAAGTCGCCCTCGTTTTCGCGGTTTTCATCATCAACAACAATAATTACTTTCCCATTTCTTATATCATCTATAGCTTCATGTATGGTATTCAGCTTAAATTCCGAAGTTTTATGTGTTGTCATAGGTTCTAAAATCATGGTACAAAGATATTGCTTATTTTAAACTATCTAAGCAATTTTGCTTTAAGTCTTCTTTAATTTTTACATTTAAAAAAGGATACACCAGCATATATAACGGAAATCCAATTATTAAAAGAAAAATACTCGGTGCCTTTTCTTTTTTATTAATATGATTGTAAAAATGGTTTAGATTAAATATTGATTTTAAATAATATATAACAAAAAGGAATAAAGCTACTAGACTAAGTTGTATTGATGCCGACTGCAGTGAAGGCATTTTATTGTTTTTAAACACAAAAAACAGGACTAATAAAACAACACCAATACTGTACAGTATAATTGCAAACTTTGAATGTGCGCTATAGTCTTTTGATCGCTTTTTAGTAGTATCGAAAGTATTATCAATAAATACATTTTTTGCTCTTAGCTCATTATTGTCTACACCTCTGGAGTTAAGAATTTTTAAAGCTTCAAATCTTACGTTCTCATGATGCCTTAAGGCTGCATAATTATTAATGACATGAATCAGTTTATCGTTTGTATATGCAGAAAGAAACTTATAACTAACATTATCTTTGGGTTTGATATTGAATATTTTCTTTAGCGGTTCAGTAATATTACCAACTTCAAACAAGCCTTTATCTGCAGTAGCGCGTTTTGTTAAAAACACACCTAAAGGTAGCATAACCAAGGTAGAAAACCAGCTGGCAAGTACGGGATTAAAATCACCGCTCTTAGCACTGTTTATTGCGAAAATGCCTATAAAGTGGTAGGTTAAAAATAATAGTATAGCAATTACCATAGGTAAGCCCAAACCACCTTTTCTAATAAGAGCACCAAGGGGGGCACCAACAAAAAATAAAATGATACAGGCAAACCCTAGTGCCAGTTTTTCATGAAAAGAAACAATATGCCTGTTATAATTTATTTTTGATAGCTTTTGTGAAGCCTTTTTAGAATCAATAATTTGTTTTGTACTCTTTATATTTCTTAAAGCTAAATCCAGAAGTTGAGATTTGTTTTTTGTTTCAAAAAGATCTAAGATTTCCCCTGTATAAATAGAATCGGTTTTTGGCTGTTTTTTAGATTTAGAAATATTAATATTTTTTAGTCTGGAGATATTACTACGTTGGTATAGATTTTTAGAAAGCTCTTGATGGGTTTTACTTCGCTTTTGAGTAAGCGAGTCTATGGTATAGTCCAATTCACTTAAATTAAGCATGTTAAACCTGTCTGAATGCGATTTGTTTTCAAAATCTACTTCAGTATTTATCTGCGATAAATCTATATTAATCGTATATTTTTCAAAGGTGCTTTTCGCAAAAGGTTGCTTTTCTCTTTCGTTTGGCTTTTTACGATGGAGGTTATTGTAATAATTGCCATCATATAAAATAAGTTTTAAAACGTTAGAGGTTTCCTCGCTAGCAAGCTCTCCGGTTGTAGACTTGATGATAGTGTTGTTTTTTTTACCATCTGGACCTTTAATATGTATAAACACATTTTTAAAATACTGTCCTCGGTCTCCACTTTTTTCATCTACTTTTATATTGTATTTCCCAATTTGATTAAACTGACCTTCGGCTATAGCCAGTGCCGGTTTAGTTTTTTTAATATTAGTTCTTAAATTATAAAAATTATAATTGGCCCAAGGTATAATGTTGTTAGAAAAAATAAAAGTAACCAGGCCTATTACCACAATAAAAATACTGAGGCCAGACATGGCACGTTGCAAAGAAATCCCGGTAGATTTCATAGCTGCAAACTCATAGTTTTCGGCAAAATTACCAAATACCATTATAGAAGAAAGAAGTATAGTAAGGGGTAAAATTAAAGGAATTAGCGTTGGGGTAACATATAATAAAAACTTAAATATAACATCAATATCTAGATCTTTACCTGCCAACTCTTTTATATATAGCCAAATAGCTTGTAAAACAAAAATCAGCATGAGAATGATAAACACACTGAGAAAAGTTTTTAAATATGTGGTTAGTATGTAGCGGTCAAGAATTTTCACAAAAATACCTAATCTAATTTATTGATGTAATAGTCTTTATACTTATTGTCATCAAAGGTAAATAAGGTTTTCGATATAGGTTCATTTGTTTTAAAAGAATTAACAGTAAGTGTTGTTTTTGTGCCGTTTTTACCTATTTGAATCAGGTTATATATGTGTTTGGTTTGCTTGTCAATACCTAAAAGAATATGTTTAATTTCTGAGTTCGAATCTATAGGTGTTAATTTTACATATTGAATTTTTCTACCTTTGATATTTTGTTCTATATCCATAGCATAAGTGTAGCCATCTTGGTAAAATGAAAGCATTTTACTAGGAGTAATATGGTCTTCTTCATCGGTATTATCAGAAGAAATAGTTACTTCTTCATCTTCAGGGCTAATACTATACATGGTTTTGCCATCAAAAAGGCGGGTGATTCCAAGAATATTTAATCTGTATTTTTCACCTTGCATCACCACATCTCCACGTGTTTCTTGTTTAATGTTCTCTGAAGTGTTTTCAAGCACATATTTAAAGTCTATTGAAATATTATCGTAGCTTTTTACTTTAGCGGATACTTCTTGTAATAAAGTTTTGCCTTTGTTTTGAGAGTAAGTACTAACAGAAAGCGTGATTAATAAGAGGGTTATAAACTTTTTCATTTTCATTTTTAATTATATTTCATTTTCTAAATGCTGATCTAGGGCAATTAAATCTGGTATTAAAACTTGTCTGGCTTTACTGCCTTCAAAAGGACCAACAATACCTGCAGCTTCTAACTGGTCTATTATTCTACCGGCTCTATTGTATCCTAATTTTAATTTTCGTTGCAATAAAGACGCCGATCCTTGTTGTGCGGTAACAATAACAGCAGCAGCGTCTTTAAAGAGCTTATCGCGATCTGAAATATCTATATCAAGACTTGTGCCACTTTCTTCACCCACATATTCTGGCAATTGATATGCATCAGGATACGCCTTTTGAGCACCAATAAACTCTGTTATTTTTTCTACTTCAGGAGTGTCTACAAAGGCACATTGCACGCGAATAACATCATTACCTTGAGTAAACAGCATATCACCACGACCTATTAATTGGTCTGCGCCAGAGCCATCTAAAATGGTTCGGGAATCTATTTTACTTGTTACTCTAAAGGCTATACGCGCAGGGAAATTAGCTTTAATAATTCCGGTAATAACATTTACAGACGGACGTTGTGTTGCAATAATTAAATGGATGCCAATAGCTCGTGCTAATTGTGCTAAACGCGCGATAGGTGTTTCTACTTCCTTACCCGCTGTCATAATCAAATCTGCAAATTCATCCACAACCAAAACGATATATGGTAAAAATTGATGCCCGTCATTTGGGTTTAATTTTCTGGCTTTAAATTTTGAGTTGTATTCTGCTATATTTCTGCATAATGCATTTTTAAGCAACTCATAGCGATTATCCATTTCAATACACAATGAGTTTAATGTATTGATTACCTTGGTGTTATCGGTAATAATAGCATCTTCGCTATCTGGCAGTTTTGCTAAATAGTGACGTTCAATTTTATTAAAAAGAGTAAGCTCCACTTTTTTAGGGTCAACCAAAATAAATTTAACCTCTGCAGGATGTTTCTTGTAAAGAAGTGATGTTAAAACCGCATTTAACCCAACCGATTTTCCCTGCCCCGTAGCACCGGCCATAAGTAAGTGTGGCATTTTTGCAAGGTCTACAACAAAGGTTTCGTTACTAATTGTTTTTCCCAGAGCAATTGGTAACTGCATTTCGGAAGTTTGAAATTTCTTTGAAGCTATTACAGAACGCATAGAAACTATTGTTGAGTTTTTATTAGGAACTTCAATACCAATCGTGCCTTTCCCTGGTATGGGAGCTATAATACGAATGCCCAGAGCAGCAAGCGACAAGGCGATATCGTCTTCTAAATTTTTGATTTTCGATATGCGAACTCCAGCTTCAGGAACAATTTCGTATAAAGTAACGGTAGGTCCAATGGTAGCTTTTATACTGGCAATTCCAATTTTGTAGTTGTTTAGAGTTTCTACAATTTTATTTTTATTCTCTTCAAGCTCCTCCTGATTGATGGTAATCCCTTCTGTATCATATTTTTTAAGAAGATCGAGTGTTGGGAATTGATAATTACTCAATTCTAAAGTTGGATCGAATTGTCCAAAATCCTCAACCAGTTTATTAGCTAAATTATCGGTTTCAGATTGCTCTTCGGCTACTTTTTCAACCTTTATTTCTAAATCAGGTTCTACTTCTTCCTCGGTAACTTTTACCTCTAAAGGTGTTACTACTTCGGGTTTTGCTTCCTCTTTTACGGGTAGTTTGTTGTTCTCTAAAGGAATATCAAAGGCCGTTTTGATGGCTTCTGCTTCTTCAGATAAATTATTGTCTATTGGTGGTATAGTATGCGTATCATTAGCCTGAGAAAACTCATCTTTGATGTCTTTTTTTGCCGATTTAAAAAGGTTTGCGATACTTTCAAACGTCACTTTAAAGCGAATGGCTAAATAAGTGATTAAACCAAAAAGTAGTAGGAGTGCTGTTCCTATCTTTCCGATATAATCTTGAAGAAAGGTATTAATTTCATAACCTATAGTACCTCCAAGGATATCATTTTTATTACCAAAAAAACCAAAAAATATAGCCAGCCAAATAATGATTAAAACTCCCCAAAACCAATGTTTACGCAATTTTGCTTTGCCCAGATCCATTAGTACGTATACACCAGATAGAAATATTAAGCCAGAGACTATAAAAGAGGCTATTCCAAAACCACGTTGTATAAATAAGTCGCTTAACCATGCACCGCTTTTACTTAACCAATTCTGAGTTTTGGTGTCACGCGATGCAAAATCTGATAAGGCACTTTGATCTGCCTCACCGGTAAAGAAAAAAGAAATAAAAGCAATACATAAAAGGATACCCAAAATAACTAAGAAACTACCTAATACAAGCTTTTGCTGGTTAGATAACTTAAAATTTGGTTTTTTAATTTTTCGCTTAGGTGCTTTTTTTGTTTTAGTTTTTTTCTTGGCCATGTTTTATTTCCACGTTAACGGAAAACTTTTAGTTTTAAAATGAGTTGTAAAAGCAACTCGACAAAAATACAAATTACTAACGTTTATCCTACAGGTAATCGTATATTAAAAAATCTTTGGTATATATATAATAAATCCAATTATCATGGCAAAAATACTGGCAATAAAAACAGCGCCCGCAGCAATATCTTTTATAAAGCCAATTTTTTTATGACGCTCAGGGTGCATAAAATCTGCGATTTCTTCTATAGCTGTATTAACACCTTCAATGCTTATAACCAATCCTATGGCTAAGCATTGTACAATCCATTCGTTAGTAGAGATATTAAAAATAAACCCAGCTATAGTTACAAAAAGAGCAATAACAAACTGTATTTTTATACTAGCCTCAGTTTTTAAAAGAAGTATAGCGCCTTTAAAAGCATAACCAACACTTTTTAATCGGTTAACTAAAAAGGAATCTTTTTTGTTTTTCAAACCTATTATTTTAAAACGATTTAAATGCGTTTAATGCGGCATCATAATTTGGCTCATCACCAGTTTCAGGAACTTGCTCGGTATGTAGTATTCTTCCTTGATCATTAACAGCAATAATACATCTTGAAAGCAACCCTTTAAAGGCACTATCAATAAAGATTAAACCATTGGATTTCCCAAAATCTCCAGTTCTGAAATCTGAAAGCATTACAACATTTTCTAAGCCTTCTGCACCACAAAATTGATCTTGAGCGAAAGGTAAATCTCTGGAAATGCACAATACTTTGGTGTTGTTTAAAGCTGCGGCAGCTTTATTAAATGTTCTTACAGAAGCGGCACAAACACCAGTATTTACACTAGGAAAAATATTTAAAATAAGGTTGCTGCCTTTAAAATCATCTAGAGTTTTAGTAGAAAGATCTACGGCCACTAATTCGAAATCGGATAATTGAGTGCCTGTTTTTGGTAATTGTCCGGAGGTCTCTGCAGGGGCGCCTCCTAAAGTTATCTTTGCCATTTTACATATGTTAAGTGAATTGTAAAAATAAGCGTTTTAATTCATTTTTTGAAATATTTAATACCTGTAACACAATAAGCAATATCTATTTTATTATAGGAACAATCAATTTTGATTATAATGCTTTAAGTGCTAATTTTATGACATCAAAAATATAAAACTATAAATAATGGAAAACAATAAGATGCGTGGAGATATTAGCAAATGTCCTTTTCATTCAACGCAAAAAAAGCCCGCTGGAGGAGGGACTTCAAATAGAGATTGGTGGCCAAATGAATTAAAATTGAATATTTTACGCCAAAATGCAACTAAATCTAATCCTTTAGGCGAAGATTTTGATTATGCAAAAGCTTTTAATAGTATTGATTATAAAGCTTTGAAGCAAGATGTTATCGATTTAATGACAGATTCTCAGGATTGGTGGCCTGCAGATTACGGGCATTATGGAGGCTTTATGATTCGTATGGCTTGGCATAGTGCAGGCACCTATCGTGTTGGTGATGGTAGAGGAGGAGCCGCTACAGGCAATCAACGTTTTGCACCATTAAACAGTTGGCCGGATAATGGTAATCTGGATAAAGCACGTTTATTATTATGGCCGGTTAAAAAGAAATATGGTAATAAAATTTCCTGGGCAGACTTAATGATCCTTGCAGGTAACTGTGCTTTAGAATCTATGGGCTTTAAGACCTTTGGTTTTGCCGGTGGACGTGAAGATGTTTGGGAACCAGAACAAGATATTTATTGGGGAAGTGAAAACCAATGGTTAGGAAATGATGAGCGCTATGATACAAGTGATGGTGATTTAGAAGGGCATTTGGGAGCAGTGCATATGGGGCTTATTTATGTGAATCCAGAAGGGCCAAATGGAAACCCTGATCCGTTAAAATCTGCTCATGATATTCGTATAACCTTCGGAAGAATGGCTATGAATGATGAAGAAACAGTAGCATTGATAGCAGGAGGGCATACCTTTGGAAAAGCACATGGTGCTGCAGACCCGGATAAATATGTTGGTGCAGAACCACATGGTGCGCCTATAGAGGAGATGAGTACAGGCTGGAAAAATAATTTTGGCACCGGTGTTTTAGACGATGCTATTACTAGCGGAATAGAAGGTGCCTGGACACCAAATCCAACACAATGGGATCATGACTTTTTTGATGTATTATTAAATTACGATTGGGAATTAACAAAAAGCCCTGCCGGGGCACACCAGTGGACCCCTACTGCAGCATCAAATGCAAGAATGGCACCTAAAGCTGGCGACCCCAATGGGAAACAGGCCTTAATGATGACTACTGCAGATATGGCTTTAAAAATAGATCCTGGATTTTTAGAAATATCAAAGCGTTTTCATGAAGATCATGCCGCTTTTGAAGATGCTTTTGCACGTGCTTGGTTTAAAATGACGCATCGTGATATGGGACCTATAGACCGTTATTTAGGGCCAGAAGTTCCTGAAGAAAACTTGATATGGCAAGACCCAATTCCTAAAGTGGATTATCATTTAAGTGATTCAGATATAAAGGCTTTAAAGAATATGATTTTAGCTTCTGGCTTATCTGTTTCAGAAATGGTTAAAACGGCTTGGGCATCTGCCTCTACTTTTAGAGGGTCTGATAAGCGTGGAGGCGCCAATGGCGCAAGAATTCGTTTAGAACCACAGCGTAACTGGGCTGTTAATAATCCTGAAGAATTACAGCGCGTGCTTAGCGTATATGAAGGGATACAAAATGAATTTAACGGAACTGTTTCTATGGCAGATCTAATTGTACTTGCCGGAAATACAGGTGTTGAAGAAGCTGCTAAACATGCAGGTTACACTATTAGTGTGCCTTTCACTCAAGGCCGGGGCGATGCTACTCAAGAACAAACCGATTTAGAATCGTTTAGTCATTTAGAGCCTTTAGCTGATGGATTTAGAAACTATATGCATCCGAAATTAGATGTAGCTGCAGAAGATTTATTAGTAGACCGTGCTAATTTGTTAACCCTTTCAATTCCGGAAATGACAGCTCTTGTTGGTGGTTTGCGTGTATTAGGAGCTAATTATGATGGTTCTAAACACGGGGTGTTTACTGATAATGTGGGGACTTTAACTAATGATTTCTTTACCCGTGTTCTTGATTTCTCAATAACATGGAACGCAACAACTTCTGAAGATAAAGCGTTTATTGGTCGTGATAGAAGAACGGGAGCCATGAAGTTTTCTGGAACTCGTGCCGACTTAATTTTTGGTTCAAATACAGAATTAAGAGCCGTTGCCGAAGTTTATGGTGCAAATGATGGACAAGGTAAATTTGTAAACGATTTTGTAGCCGCATGGGCTAAAGTAATGGATCTCGATCGCTTTGATTTATAATAAAGATTGCTGGTAAAAAAAAAGCCTACTCCACGGAGTAGGCTTTTTTTTGTATAGTGTTTTAGGTTATTAGTTAACGTGCTTCTCTAAAAATTCGGCAACACCTTCGTGTGTTGCATGCATTCCCTCTTTTCCTTTATTCCAGTTCGCCGGACATACCTCGCCGTTTTCTTCTACAAACTGTAAAGCATCTACCATGCGTAAAGCTTCATCAACGTTTCTACCTAATGGTAAATCGTTAACAATTTGATGACGCACTATCCCTTCTTTATCAATTAAAAACAAACCACGGTAAGCAATTAATTCTCCTTCAGCTTGAAGCATATCATTTTCATCATAAAAATAATCTCCAGCTAATACATCGTAGTTTTTAGAAATAGTTTTGTTTGTGTCTGCTACTAAAGGATACGTTATGCCTTTAATACCACCATTATTCTTTTCTAATTGTAACCACCCCCAGTGAGATTGCTCCGTATCTGTAGAAACTGCTACTACAGCAGTGTTTTTTGCTTCAAATTCTGCTAATTTCTCTTGAAATGCATGAAGCTCAGTCGGACAAACAAAAGTAAAATCTTTTGGATAAAAGAATAATACAACGTGTTTTTTACCAATGAATTGATCTAATGAAAAATTTTCTGCAAATTCTCCACCGTTAATTACTGCTTGCGCGCTAAATTGAGGTGCTTTTTTACCTACTAATACTGCCATCTTTTTTTATTTAAAAAATTATTATTTCGTTTTTAAGTGTGCAAAAATACGCTATAAAGTGAGAAAAAGAAACAATAATAAAATTTTAAATATTTATTGATTGATAGTATTTATTTATGCATGCTGAAAATGAGGGAGTTAGGCTGATCTTGATACAGCTTGCCTGATTTTAATATTTAAAGCAGCAAAAAGCAAGGTTGTAAAAGGGCTCAACCAATTAAAGATGGCATATGCAAAATATTCGCCTACGCCAACACCCAAAACACCGCTTTGGTAGGCTCCACAAGTATTCCAGGGAATTAGCACCGATGTTACTGTTCCGGAGTCTTCAAGCGTTCTGCTTAAGTTTTCTGGAGCCAAACCTCTATCGTCAAATGCTTTTTTAAACATTTTTCCAGGAATAACAATAGATAAATATTGATCTGATGCCACAATGTTTAATCCTAAACAACTAACTACTGTGCTTGCGAACAATCCAAAAATGGAACTTGCAATTGCGAGGAGTGCGTTAGTAATTCTGGCTAAAGCACCAATAGCATCCATGACACCACCAAATACCATGGCACAAGCAATTAAAAGTATAGTCCATAGCATACCATTCATACCACCTGATGAGAAAAGTTTTTTTAATCTTTTTATAGTGATTAATTTCTCTAAATTTTCTGCTTTGATTTTTATTGCTTGTGAATCTTGCTGTTTAGATGAAAAAAAACTCTTAAGTGTTTCAATTGTATATACACCTTTTAAGTCATCATCAGAAAATAAATTTTTTAGCTTATCGTCTTTCTTAATTTTATCTAAATCAGAATCGGATAAAGTTGCTAAGTATTCTTTATTAGAAATTTCAACGCTGGTATCAGTAAAAATAGAACTTACAACAGTTTTTGTTGAGGAGCTAGAGAATGAATTAATAAGATTAGATTGAAATATAAAAGCAAATATTACAGCGAGTAATACCCCAGTTCCAAGCGCGATTAATGGTTTGGTTTTGAGTAAAATAAGACCTATAACTGAAGCAGGAACTAAGAATAGCCATGGTGTAACATTGAAATATTTATCTATAGTTTCTAAAATAAATGTAGTATCAGAACTTCCGGTAGATTCAATATTCATACTTATAATTCCAAAAACAATAAGCGTTATTAGTATTGTAGGCACAGTGGTTATTGTCATATACTTTATATGCGTAAACAAATCTGTACCAGCCATAGCAGGAGCTAAATTTGTTGTATCACTTAAAGGCGACATTTTATCGCCAAAATAGGCCCCCGAAATTACAGCTCCGGCTATCATTCCTGGGTTAATGCCTAAGGCAGTTCCAATGCCAACTAGTGCAATACCAACGGTTGCAGATGTGGTCCACGAACTTCCGGTGGCTATTGATATAATTGCAGAAATAATAATTGATGCCGGTAAAAATATTTCGGGACTTAAAACTTGTAAGCCATAATACACCATGGCAGGAATAACACCACTAATCAACCAGGTTCCTGCTAATGCACCAACCAAAAGGAGTATCATAACTGGTACAAAAACACTTCTTAAGTTTTCCCATATTTCTGTTAGCATTCTACCAAAAGAAACTTTATTGTAAATCCCCACTATTGCAGAAACTAAGCCTCCAAGTAATAAAATAATTTGATTGGTATAGGCTCCAAACCATTCCTGATCTTCTACAAAAAAGATATTATAAGCCAGCATACCCATTAATATTACAACAGGAACCATGGCTTCAATAAAGCTTAACTCCTTATTTTCAATAATGTTTTGTTTGTCTGCTTTAAACTCAGAAATATTATTTTCGTCTTGCATGTAGTTGTTTTTTTATTTTTTTGCCACGTAATGTTACGATTTTATTAATTTCTTTCAAAATGATGTGACTTTTTAGTTGTTTTTTGGTCTCATATTTAGAAGCCAGTAATATTTTAACTATGATTTTTTGTGTTACCATTAATTTGAAATCATAGTGTAATATTGCCAGATACATTTTAAATATTGCTATAAAACGATGAAAAGAATTCTCTCACAATTCCTTTTGCTATTCTGTTTAAACTTGTTCGCCCAAGTTGGTATTGGCACAACTACACCAGTATCTACCTTAGACATTAATGGTTCTTTGTCTACTAATATTACTACGACAACCGGAAACTTAACTTTGGATGAAACCCACTATACCATTATACTGTCAGGAAATCATAATATTACTTTGCCTGCTGCCCATACTTGTAACGGTAGGATATATGTAATTAAAAACCCAACAAATAATACACCAATAGTTTCTAGTTATAACGATTTAACAGGAAATGCCAATACTTCTATAAATGGAGAAACTACAATGTGGCTACAAAGCGATGGTACTAATTGGCAGCAAATAAGTTCGAGCAAAATTGCTTATGAAAAAGTTGTGATATGGGCAGAAGAAGCTTCAGATCTGTCTAATAACTCAATGGAATGGAGTTTTGCTAATGGAGATACCGGCTTTATAGGGATACCATTGCCGGAAGCCTGGGAAGCTTACGCTGTAAGTTTTCATGCAGACAATACGTCTAATGGATCTAATACAATGCTTATGGCCGTTGTAGATATATCTGGCAATAGTACATTTACTGAATTTTTTAGATTCACAGCATCAGGAGCAAATGATAACCTGTCATACACAGAAATTTTAACAACACCAGTTACTATTCCAGCAGGCACTACATTAGGATTTCGGTCTATTACCGAAACCGGTGATATTAATAGTGCTCGAGTTGCTGTGTGGCTAAGAAGAATACCATAAACACCCATAAATGAAAAGTTAGTTATCTTTGCTGACTTAATATGGATTCACTAACCCAAATTGTTTTAGGAGCTGCTTGTGGGGAAGCGGTTTTAGGAAAAAAAATAGGCAATAAAGCTTTACTATTTGGTGCTATTGGAGGGACCATACCCGACTTAGATGTTTTTGTAGGGAGCTGGCTTTATGGTAACGAGATTGATGCGATGCTTTTTCATCGCGGGTTTATGCATTCCATTTTATTTTCTGTTTTAGCTGCTTTTGTCTTGGGATGGCTGGTGTTTAAATTATACAATTCCGGAAAGCGAAAGGGGGCTACCACCCAAAGAAACTGGATAAGCTTGTTTTTCTGGGCACTTTTTACACATCCTATTTTAGATTGCTTTACACCTTATGGCACACAATTATTCGCGCCTATAAGTAATTATAGAGTGGCCTTTAATAATATTGCTGTAGTCGATCCTGTTTATACATTACCCTTTCTGGTTTGTATGATTATTTTGATGTTTTACAACAGAAAATCTAAAGGAAGACTATTATGGTTAAAGTTGGGGCTGGGAATAAGTACAGCCTATATGTTTTTTACTTTCGGTAACAAATTTTATATGGATTCGGTTTTTAAAGAAACCTTAAATGATAAAGGGATAAATTATAAACGATATTATGCACAACCCACAATATTTAATAATGTGTTATGGTATGGTGTTGCAGAAACAGACACGAGCTACCATGTAGGGTATTATTCTTTGTTAGATAAAGAAAGTGTGTTTTCAGATTTTAAAACATTACCAAAAGTGCGTGATCTGGATCCAGAAAAATACGAGCGTGTAAAGCGTTTGACTTGGTTTAGTAATAATTATTATAGTATTTACAAAATAGGGCCTAACGACTATCAGTACAATGATTTGCGTTACCCGGTTACAGATAAAGCGAATTCAACGTCCTCTGTTTTTAGGTTTCGCCTTTATAAAGCGGATGGTGAAATTAATATGCAGCCCTTTGAACGTAATGAAGATAATATATCTAATGCTTTACATGCACTTTGGGAACGTCTTAAAGGAAAATAATTGATTATTGAACCATATCTAAAATGATTGGTTTAAGTCCGCTAAAAAAGAATTCAACAGCTATAACCATAACAATCAATCCCATTAGCCGCATCATAACGTTTATTCCTGTTTCTCCTAATACTTTAATTATTCTAGATGAACTGTACAAAATAAAATAAGTAAGTATAATCACTATAAGCACTGCGAATATCAGAGCCATTTTTTTTTCGATAGTATTTGCATCTTCCATCATAACTATGGCATTAGTTAAAGCACCGGGACCACAAATCATTGGAATGGCTAATGGGGTTACCGAAATGTCGTTTATATAGGTTTTAATTTCGGAGTCTTTTAATTTAACTTTTCCTAACCGTGCTTGTAGCATATCCATCCCCATTAAAAAAAAGATAACACCTCCAACTATTCTAAAGCTATTTACTGATATTCCAAAAAAGTTGAATAGCAGTTGTCCTGAAAAAGCAAAAACTATTATAGTAATAAATGATACTATGGATGCTTTTTTTGCAGTTCTTGTTCTATGATTTTGGTCTAAATCCTTAGTCATAGTCATAAAAATAGGCATCGTCCCCAAGGGGTTTATTAATGTAAAAAAAGAAGTAAATGATAAAATTCCAAATGCTATAATATCAGTCATTAATTCAGGGTTGTAAGGCGTTTATAAAGTGGCTATGCGTTTTATTTTTTTAGGATACCTAGTTCTTGCATACAGCCACGCATCATTTGATAGCTGCGTTCAATATCGGCATCTAATCCAATAGAAAACCGAATTAGGCCATCGCTTAATCCCATTTTTATTTGTTCGTCTTCAGGAATTTCTGAAGACGTAGAGCTCCCCGGGGCAGAAAACAAGGTTTTATAAAAACCAAGACTTACAGCCAGATAACCTAAATTTCTGTTTTGCATCAATTCCATAAGCTCGTTGGCTTTTTCCAATGTTCCTACATCAATAGTCAGCATACCACCAAAGCCATATTTTTCATTCATCATCGATTTAAATAACTCATGCGAAGGATGTGATTTAAGTCCTGGATAAACCGTTTTTAAACCATCTGCCTCAAATTTTTCAGCTAAAAAAGAAGCGTTAAAACTATGCTGTTGCATACGAATGTGAAGCGTTCTTAAGTTTTTTAAAACGGAAGCTGCTCTTAAACTATCCATAGTAGAACCTAAAAGCATGGAAGCGCCATCATTAACATTGCGCAACGCGTTTATAAAGTCCTGGGTGCCACAAACCACACCACCTACTGTATCGCTAGATCCGTTAATGAATTTAGTTAAGCTATGAATTACCACATCGGCACCTAAAATGGCCGGAGATATTGATAGCGGAGAAAAGGTGTTATCGACTACTAATTTTAAATGATGCCTTTTTGCTATGTCTGCTAATCCTTTAATATCTGCAACTTCTAAAAGCGGGTTGCTTACAGATTCGCAATATAAAACTTTTGTGTTTTTAGTAATTGCAGCTTCTACAGCATCTAATTTTGTAATATCTACAAACGATGTTTTAATATTAAAACGAGGTGTAAAGTTTTTAAGAAAAGCGTAAGTGCCTCCATAAATGGTTCTACTGGAAACAATATGGTCATCAGCACCACAAAGCTGTAATAAAACAGGAGTAATAGCACCCATTCCTGAGGCTGAAACATTTGCGGTTTCGGTACCTTCCATGGCAGCCAATGCTTCACCTAGGTACAAGTTTGAAGGCGAAGAATGCCGTGAATATAAATAACACCCATCTGCATTTCCTTCAAAAGTGTCAAACATGGTTTTTGCCGATAAAAAAGTATAGGTGGAAGCATCAGATATTGAAGGGTTAACACCTCCAAACTCACCAAAGTATTGTAAGTCTTGAATCTTATTTGCGGGTTTGAATGCCATAATGTTTGTTTTTTTGTTTATGCAAAATTCTAAACATTTAGATTATAAAACAATGTATTAGTGTTTTTTTAGAAAATAAATCTATTTTATTGCAATTGTGTAGAATTATAATTTATTTAGGTTAGATATATTCCATATCTTTATGAAAATTTTTCAATCATGGTATTTGATGATATAGACAAGCAGCTGCTGTTTTATTTACAAGAAGATAGCAAGCAAACGAATAAAGAACTTTCAAACAAATTAAATTTGTCGGTTACAGCGGTTTACGAACGTATTAAAAAACTTGAAAAAAGCGGGGTTATCGAAAATTACGTAGTTTTAGTTAATAAGGAAAAGGTAGATAGATCATTTGTGGCGTTTTGCCATATAAAATTAATTCAGCATAGTCAGGAGTTTGTGGTTAAGTTTGAAAAGGAAGTGGCAAATTTAAATGAAGTTTTAGAGTGTTTCCATATTAGTGGCGATTACGATTATCTATTAAAAGTAATGGTTAAAGATATGGCCGCTTTCAGAGAATTTATGGTTAAAAAGTTAACCACTATTAATCATATTGGAAGCACACATAGTATGTTTGTTATAAATGAGGTAAAACATACCACCGCAATCAATATCTAAAAGTGTCACAAATATTTGCTAACTTGATCTGTTGTGGATTTTAACGAAAATTTGTTAGTTCGGGTAAATCAGGCTTATTTTGATGCGTATAATTTGCGTCGAGAATAAAATTGTCTATTTAAATAGCTTGTTCTCGATACAATTTTCTGTTGAAGATCACTCGAACTGACATTTAGTTTAAGAAATTAATCAAAATGCATAAAGGGCTTAGATAATTACTAAAATATTAATGTGTGAAAACTGTTTTATATAAAGGCATTGAGCTTTTTATTATTTTCTTTTTAATACCCGTAAGTTTTGTTTTAAAATACGCTCCATGGATTAAATTAGCTATTGGAGTTATGGGTTTTATTTATATAGTTTTTGTATTGCTAAACGTAGAGCATGAAAAATTTAGAATAGCTAAAAACTTAAACTGGCGCGCCTTTTTTAAACAAACGTTTTTCAAGCTTATAGCTATTGTGTGTATCACAACCGTTTTTGTTTGGTTTACTAATAAAGAAGCCCTGTTTGGTGTACTGCTAAACAAACCAAAACTATGGTTTTTTATATTATTTATATATAGTTTTTTTTCGGTATACCCACAAGAGCTGATATACCGAACCTTTTATTTTAAGCGTTATCACAATATTTTTAAAAACAAAAACTTGTTTGTTTTTGTTAATGCTATTGTGTTTTCTCTGGGTCATATTTTTTTTATGAATGCATTGGTTATGGTATTCACTTTTTTAGGAGGTTTACTGTTTGCTTTTACTTTTTATAAAACCAGATCGACGCTTTTAGTATCTATAGAGCACGCTATTTACGGATGCTGGCTATTTACGGTAGGCATGGGGGATATGCTTGGCTTTCCGGCTTAATTGACTTTAACAGGTTCTAATTGAAGCCCTGAAATAGCACACGCTTTTCCCTTTTGCAATAACTTCAATTAATATATGGTATAAATTAGCGACGAATTTTTATTTTAATATATATTATCTTACGTTAATTAAATCTTTTTATTATTTTTAGAGCAGCTATTATTAACCTTAAAACCGAATTAAAACATGAAAAAACTTAGTTTCATCATTTTAGGATTTCTTATAGGCGCATTGGCGACCTATTTTTTTTGCCCCAGACAAGTAGAAGACATCGAAGATATCAAAATTATTAAGCCAAAAGGTGTTGTTTCACCGGGGCAGGCAAAAATATTGAATGACAATTGGACCGAATACAGGGAGCCGGCCGTAGACTCAGCAGCCAGAAGACAAGGCCGAAATAAGGACGACCGTTCTACCTGGTGGTCTATAGACGATCTTGAAAACTATATTGCTTATTCTAAGCAACAAACAGATAGTTTGGGCTATAGTATAACAGGCATGCGTGTGTATTTGGGGCTATACGGTAAAAACGCCGGACAAGCTAAAAAGAATTTAACAACTATGTTTATAGTGCCAACTGTAAAAAAAGGAAAAGGAAAAGCGGGTATGACACCGTTTAGTCTTAGCTTTCAAAATAATGGTGATTGCCCGGAATGTCCTCCGTTGAATAACGGAACAGGTGGTGGCTCTGGCTATCCTAAATAAATATTTTAGTGGAAGAGTTTTTTAAACAAAACTACATGATGTTAACACACTGTGTTGAAGCCATGGCAGCTTTAACAGGTGTGTTTTTTTATAATCATTATAAAAATAAAACAGAAAAATATTTTATATTTTTTTTAGTTGGTATTGTAATCTGTGAATTTATAGGCAGGTATACTAAATATGTTTACCCTGGAGATGTTTTAGAGTTTCTTATAGGAACTAAGTTTGAAAAAAATCATTGGTGGAGTAATATTTATTGGGTAATAGGAGCAGTTTTGTTTTTTTCTTTTTACTATCGAAAAATTTTAAACGTAAAAATATTTAAAAGTATAATCAAGGTTGCAACTTTTAGTTTTTTAGTTTTTTCCATAATTTATATTATACTAAATTGGCATCTGTTTTTTAAGCAATTTTTTGCTATCCTTGATATATTTGGTGCTATAGTCATTTTTTTATGTGCAGTATTTTATTTTATAGAAACGTTACTAAGTGAAAAAATACTAACATTTTATAGGTCTTTAAACTTTTATATAAGTTTTGCTATATTTATTTGGTGGCTTATAATTACCCCATTAACATTTTACGATGTTTATTTTACATATGAAGTAGGAAAACCTTATACAGATTGGGATTTTGTGTTTTTAAGATGGCAAATATTTTTATTTGCTAATATTTTTATGTACTCCACCTTTACATTTGCATTAATATTTTGTAAGCCTAAATTAAATAATGAATAATTATTACTTAAATACTCTTTTTACTATACAATCAAAGTCAGTTTCTACGGCTTCCGAGCGCTATTTGTTAGTGTATATGATTATGGTATTGATCATTATTACCGGACTGGTTGTTGTGTTTTTTGTAGTTTTCCAAAAGCGAAAAAATAAATTATTGTTGGATAGAATTAAGCAACAGCAAGCTTTTGAAGAAGAAATTGCATTAGCCCAAACCGAAAGCCAGGAGCAAACCTTAAAAAATATTGGTTGGGAATTACACGATAATGTAGGGCAGTTATTGGCTTTTGCCAGCATGCAATTAAGCATTTTAAAAACTCAGGTTACGGATGATGTAAAAGACAAATTTAAAGACACTTCTGATGCCCTTAAAGAAAGCTTAAAAGAAGTGCGTTCGCTTTCTAAAACCTTAAATAATGAAGTGGTACTTAACATAGGTTTTGAAAAATCTATTAGTAATGAATTGAATCGCTTAAAGAAAATGAAGTTTACTAGTGCTGAGCTAATTATTAAAGGCGATACTGTATATTTTGAAAATAGAAAACATGAAATTATTATTTTTAGAATATTGCAGGAGTTTTTATCAAATTCGGTTAAATATTCTGATGCGAAAAACCTTAAAGTTGTTCTTGATTATCAACCAAATGCCTTGATGATTACTGCAACTGACGATGGAAGGGGTTTTGATATGAACACTATTGAAAAAGGGTCTGGCTTAATAAATATGCAGAGTAGAGCCGCTTTAATTCATGCGACGTTAGATTTGTTTTCAAAGCCTGATGCAGGGGTTAAACTAACTTTAAACTATCCCTTTTCTTAATTGGTGTGAGCTCAATTTAAATCGTGAAGTTATGTATCACACTAAGCGTAGTTGAAGTATAGTTAAATCTAAATAAAGTTCCACGATTATTTTATGGTATTAGTCAAGTCAGTTAAGAAAACCACTTAAACATTTTTTTGATAAGCTTGAGTTTGCCTTTGTAGGGGGCATATCTGATAGATGGGTCGGTCCAAATGCCACGTTTTATAATGGCCTTGTTATGCGAAAAGGTATCAAAACCCAGTTTTCCATGGTACGCCCCCATACCGCTGGCACCAACACCGCCAAAGGGCAAATTATGATTTCCAAACTGAATTAGAGGGTCGTTAATTGCTCCGCCACCAAAGCTATACTTATTAATAATTTGCTTAATAAACGATTTGGTGTTTGAGAAAACATACAGTGCTAACGGTTTTTCAAAATTCCAAATAATGTTTTCTATATCTTTTTCGGTGTTATAAGACAGTATGGGTAAAATTGGTCCGAATATTTCATCCTGCATCATATAACTTGCTAAATCCGGTTCATCTACTAAAGTGGGCGCACAGTATCTCGAATTTTCATTAATAGTGCCACCAAAGATAACATCAACGCCCTGAAGCATTTTTGCCAAGCGTAAGGTGTTTTTAGTGTTAATTATTCTTGGCAAGTCTGGCGATTGTTCAGGGTCTTTACCATATCTTTTTGTAATTTCTGCCTTTAAAGCTTTAATTAATTGCGGTTTAATATTAGATTTTACAATAAGATAATCTGGTGCAATACAGGTTTGCCCTGCGTTTAAAAACTTTCCCCAGGTTAGTCGTCTTGCCACTAGTGCAACATCAACAGAGTCATCAATAATACATGGTGATTTTCCTCCTAATTCTAAGGTAACAGGAGTTAAGTGTTTTGCAGCTGCTTGTGCTATTAGTTTTCCAACAGGTACACTCCCGGTAAAAAAGATGTAATCCCATTTCTGATCTAGTAATTTAGTAGCGATATCTACACCACCTTGTACACTGGTGACATAAGACCTCGGAAATACATTCTCTATAATACGAGTAACTAATTGTGATGTGTTCTGAGTAAGCTCACTAGGTTTTAAAACTACTGTGTTTCCAGCTGCTATAGCCATAATAACAGGCTCTAATGCCAATAGAAAAGGATAATTCCAAGGGGCTATTACCAAAACACTACCAAAGGGTTCTTTATAAATATAACTTTTAGAAGGAAAGGTAAGCATTGACGATTTTACCCGTTCTGGTTTTACCCAACGCTTTAGGTTTTTTAAAACCAAATTAAGTTCGGAAATAACCAATCCGAATTCACTTATAAAGGTTTCAAATTCAGATTTCTTAAAATCGGCTTTTAAAGCATTATAAATAGCTTGTTCATTCGCTTCGAGCTCTGCTTTTAGTTGCTTAAGAAAACTAATTCTATAAGCAATATCTTTAGTTTTTTGAGACTTAAAGAAGGCCTTTTGTTTAGATAATAAATGGGGAATTGTATTCAATTTTTTTATATAAATATAACGTTTTACAGGCATGCCTTCCAAATCGTATCATTTGGTAAGGGTGCTACAATATGAATTGGCTCTTTTGAAACGGGATGAATAAATTGAATTGCTCTGGCATGTAAATGAATACCGGCATCTTTATTACTTCTGTCGAACCCGTATTTTAAATCGCCTTTAATTGGGCAACCTATATACGATAACTGGCTTCGTATTTGATGGTGTCGTCCGGTTTCTAACTGGATTTCCAGTAAAAAATAATTATCAAGCTTTTTTATTGTTTTATAGTGAAGTATTGCTTTTTTACTACCATCTACTTCTTTAGAATAGGCAAAGGACTTATTATTTTTAGGGTTTTTCTTTAACCAATTAATAAGGGTGCCTTCCTTTTTTTGTGGCTTATTTTTAACCACAGCCCAGTAGGTTTTACTAATGGCTTTTGAAACAAATAATTTATTTAGCCTGGGTAAAGCTTTACTTGTTTTTGCAAAAATCACCAGGCCGGAAGTGGGGCGGTCTAATCGATGTACCGTACCTAGATATACATTTCCCGGTTTACTGTATTTGTCCTTAATATATGCTTTAACAACTTCGTTTAATGGCTTGTCTCCGGTTTTATCGCCTTGCACAAGATCTCCAACACGTTTATTTATAACAATAATATGATTGTCTTCGTAAATGACTTGTAAGTTAGACTGGTTAGATTTGTTAGACATGTTAGATTTTTAGAAAGTTCTGTTTGTAATAATACAAGAAAATAGTTTTATTCTATATAAACCAAGCCATTATTCCAGGCCGTCTAAATTATCTGATAGTCTAACAAATCTAAATTAATACTGTTCATTATCATTTGGGAAATCAACAGATTTTACATCATCCACATACTGAGAAATTGCAGAAGTCATATCTTCATATAAACTCATATACCTACGTAAAAAACGCGGATTAAACTCATGAGTCATCCCTAACATATCGTGTAGTACTAAAACCTGCCCGTCTACATCTTTTCCTGCCCCAATGCCAATAATAGGGATACTTACACTTTCGGCCACTTGTTTAGCAAGCTGTGCAGGGATTTTTTCGAGTACAATAGCGAAGCATCCAATTTTTTCTAGCATTTTAGCATCTTCAATTAAATCTGCAGCTTCTTTTTCTTCTTTGGCGCGTACAGTATACGTACCAAATTTATATATAGACTGTGGTGTTAAACCTAAATGCCCCATTACAGGAATTCCGGCATTTAAAATGCGTTTTATAGATTCCTTTATTTCTTTTCCACCTTCTAATTTAACTGAATGTGCTCCACATTCTTTCATGATTCTAATGGCTGAGCGAAGTGCTTCTTTTGGGTCGCTTTGATAACTTCCAAATGGCAGGTCTACCACTACTAAGCATCTATCAATAGCTCTAATCACTGAAGAGGCATGGTATATCATCTGATCTAATGTAATAGGCAATGTGGTTTCATGCCCTGCCATGACATTACTAGCCGAATCTCCAACAAGAATAACATCAATTCCTGCACCATCAACAATTTTTGCCATGGTATAATCGTATGCGGTTAGCATTGATATTTTTTCGCCATTAGCTTTCATATCGACTAATGTTTTAACGGTAATGCGTTTGTATGCTTTTTTAGCTGTAGACATTTTTAAAGTGCTTTATTTTGATAGTTTGTAAAAATAGTAAATTAAGTATGTACATGACAAAAAAGAACGAAGCCTTCTTAAGTTTTTATTAATAATAGAGGGTCTGGGTGCTAAAAACATCAATACTGAAGGCTATCGACTGCACTTCAGCCAGGTTTGGTGTGATGGGTACGACCAGGCATTATGAAAGTATTTGCGAATTTTGGTTAAACACTGTGCCAATTACATATATACTGTTAAACTTTTCTTTAAGAGGCATAGTGAATGCTGTTTATAAGTTAATTTTGATCAAAACTTTTATTTATGGCACGCGCAATATTTTATTTAGCAATTTTAATAAGCTCGACTGTTTTTGGTCAAAGGAATGAAAAAGAAGCCGTTAAAGCTACGGTAAATACCTTTTTTGAAGGATTTCATAAAGGCGATACAACTTTAATGCGATCAGTTCTGGCTGATAAAGTGGTGCTGCAAACGGCATTTAAAAATAAAGATGGAAAAGCTGTTTTAAGAAATGATGGGGATGTTTCTAAGCTATTGCATGCTATTGCCACAAGATCAAAAGACCAGAAATGGGATGAGCGTTTGCTAGACTATAGCATTCAGATTGACGGTAATATGGCTAATGCCTGGACACCCTATGAGTTTTGGCTTAATGATGCGTTTCTTCATTGTGGAGTTAATTCCTTTCAACTATTTAAAGATGGAGAAAACTGGAAAATTATTTATTTAATTGATACCCGAAGAAAAAAAGGCTGTCAAGAGGGATAGTTAAATTTTGCTGATTAATTAGTACAAAAATCGCAGTGGTTTTTGTGCGTGAGAATCTTTCCAAAGGAAAATCAGATGCAGTAAAACAGACAATAATCTACCATTTTAAAAGATAGTTATTATAAAAACTGTAACTAGTCCACTAATCATTATTATATAGTGCCAGTAATACATTTTTGCACCCCATGTCTTCCGCATCTTAGCACTGTTCTCCTTTTTGTAAAATCCATTAAAGAATTTCCAAACAAGAAAAGTGATTATAAAAAAAAGAAAGAGTCCTAAGATCAATTTTTTTTCCATTTTTTTAATTGTTTACAATATAATGATTTATATACTAAGTTAAACAAAACTAGCGATCCTTTCTGATAAAGAATAGGTTAAAGCTAAGCAGTAGTTGTACAAAGTAGAAACTAGCAATCTGCCATATTAACACTAACGGCTAAGCCACCTTCGCTGGTTTCTTTATACTTTGTGTGCATGTCTTTTGCGGTTTCCCACATGGTGTTAATCACTTTATCCAGGGGTACCTTTGTGTTGTTTGGGTTGGTGTCTAAAGCAAGTTCTGCAGCATTAATAGCTTTTATTGCTCCCATAGCATTGCGTTCTATACAGGGTACTTGTACGAGCCCGCCAATAGGGTCGCAGGTTAAACCCAGATGATGCTCCATAGCAATTTCAGATGCTATTAAAACTTGTTCTGGTGTACCACCAAGCAATTCGGTAAGAGCTCCGGCGGCCATGGCCGAAGACACGCCAATTTCGGCCTGACAGCCTCCCATAGCTGCGCTAATAGTGGCTCCTTTTTTAAAGATACTTCCTATTTCTCCTGCAACTAATAAAAAGCGTTTGATATCTTCAAAATCACCATCGTGATTTTCAATAACAAGATAGTACATTAAAACAGCAGGAATTACGCCTGCACTTCCGTTAGTTGGCGCAGTAACTACACGACCTAAAGCCGCATTAACTTCGTTTACTGCCAAAGCAAAACAACTCACCCATTTTAATATTTGCCTGAATTTAACTTCAGTATTTCTAATGGCATAAATCCATTCCACCGGATTAGAATATGGGGCATCGCCTTTTAAACTTTGATGCATATCGTAAGCACGACGTCTTACATTCAGGCCCCCGGGAAGATTGCCTTCTGTATGGCAGCCATTATACATACATTCCAGCATGGTATCCCAAATGCGTTGCAATTCGCTATCAATTACTGCTTTTGGGCGAATGGAGGCTTCATTATCAAAAACGACTTGTGAAATGGGTTGGTTTAGTACATTACAAAATTTAAGTAAATCTGTTCCTTTTTCGATCGGGTAAGGAAACGAGCATTTGATCTCAAAATTTTTCTTTGCGTTTTTTAGAGCTTCTTTCACTACAAACCCGCCACCAATAGAGTAGAAGGTCGACTTTAACTTTTTGGCATTGGCATAAGCAGTAAAGGTCATGCCGTTTGAATGAAACGGTAAAAACTTTTTATTAAAAACAATATCGGTTTCAGGATTAAAGGCTAAATGTTTTTCAGCATTAAAGTGTATTTCTTTGTTCTTTTTTATGGAAGAAATAATCGTGTCTATATCTGCTGTAGGGATGGTTTCAGGATCTGCTCCACTTAACCCAAGCATTACGGCATAATCTGTGGCATGCCCTTTTCCGGTTAAAGATAAAGAGCCGTAGAGGTCTGCCGATATTTTTTCAACAGCATCAAACACCTTTTGGGCTTTTAACTCTTCAATCCAGCGTTCGGCTGCTCGCCAAGGGCCAAGGGTGTGCGAACTGGATGGGCCAACACCAATTTTTAACATATCAAAAACAGAGATACATTCCATGAACTATATCGTTTTAGTTGGCAAATATAAATTGTTTTTATGGTCTTGTAAAACGGTATTTGATAAAAGATTCAGACTTCGTTTTTTTGTGTAGGTTAGAAAGCGAAATATTGGCCGTTTAAAACAGGTTTTTGTATTATTTCAATACTGCTGCGATATGGTGCGCAAGGGATTGATGCGGTAGCTTTTGGCGAGGCGGGCATCGAGCCAAAACTTTTAGCGGAAAGCCCGACCCGAATTGCCCTGAACGGAGTAGAAGGGTAGGGTTGCGCCCAAAAAAAGGAAAAATGAGAATAGAACAAAGAAAAGCGGTAGTAAGCTGAAGACTGTTTACTGCTGCTTTAAAAGAATATGACACTGTGTCAGTATTATTCAAATGGCATAATCATTGACTTTAACAATTCGACATTTAAAATGAACATTCAACACAATTTATAAAGTAAAACATATTATGAGTAAAATTATTGGAATCGATTTAGGAACAACCAACTCTTGCGTTTCTGTAATGGAAGGTAACGAACCTGTTGTTATCCCAAACGCGGAAGGTAAGCGTACTACACCATCGGTGATCGCTTTTGTAGAAGGGGGAGAAATTAAAGTTGGTGATCCGGCAAAACGTCAAGCCGTTACAAATCCAAAGAAAACGGTTTATTCTATTAAGCGTTTTATGGGTAATAAATATTCTGAATCTAAAAAGGAAGCAGAGCGCGTGCCATATACAGTTGTTAAAGGAGATAACGATACACCACGTGTAGATATAGATGGTCGTTTATACACACCACAAGAATTATCGGCTATGATTCTTCAAAAAATGAAGAAAACTGCCGAAGATTATTTAGGACAGGATGTTAGTGAAGCGGTAATTACGGTACCTGCTTATTTTAACGATGCGCAGCGTCAGGCTACAAAAGAAGCTGGTGAAATTGCAGGTTTAAAAGTTCGTAGAATTATTAACGAACCTACAGCTGCAGCTTTAGCGTATGGCATGGATAAAAAGGGTACAGACCAAAAGATAGTGGTTTTTGATTTTGGAGGAGGAACACACGATGTATCTATTCTTGAATTGGGTGATGGTGTATTTGAAGTATTATCAACTGATGGAGATACACACTTAGGTGGTGATGATGTAGATGAAAAAATCATTAACTGGTTAGCTGATGAGTTTAAGGCTGAAGAAAGTATGGATTTACGTCAGGATCCTATGTCTTTACAACGTTTAAAAGAAGCTGCTGAAAAAGCGAAGATTGAATTATCATCATCTGAGCAAACAGAAATAAACTTACCTTATATTACGGCTACAGCAAGTGGGCCTAAGCACCTGGTACGTACCTTAACACGTTCTAAATTTGAACAATTAATTGACGATTTAGTAAAACGTACTATAGAGCCTTGCCAATCGGCATTAAAAGCTGCCGGTTTAAGTAAAAGTGATATTGATGAGGTTATTTTAGTAGGTGGTTCTACACGTATACCTGCTGTACAAAAAGCGGTTGAGAAATTTTTTGGAAAAGCACCAAGTAAAGGTGTAAATCCTGATGAAGTTGTATCGTTAGGTGCAGGAATTCAAGGTGGTGTTTTAACCGGAGATGTAAAAGATGTATTATTATTGGATGTTACACCTTTGTCTCTAGGTATTGAAACGATGGGTAATGTAATGACAAAGCTTATTGAAGCGAATACTACGATTCCTACTAAAAAATCGCAGGTATTCTCTACAGCGGCAGACAATCAACCATCGGTTGAGATTCACGTTTTACAAGGTGAAAGATCTATGGCTGCCGATAATAAAACGATTGGACGTTTTCATTTAGATGGTATTCCGCCGGCAAGACGAGGAACCCCACAAATTGAAGTGACGTTTGATATTGATGCTAACGGTATTATTCACGTAACTGCAACAGATAAAGCTACAAATAAAACACAGGATATTCGTATTGAAGCATCTTCTGGATTAACGGACGAGGAAATTGAGAAAATGAAAGCTGATGCTGAAGCAAATGCAGAAGCAGATGCTAAAGCTGCAGAAAATGCAAAGAAATTAAACGAAGCCGATTCTATGATTTTCCAAACGGAAAAACAATTGGAAGAGTTTGGTGATAAATTATCTGATGATAAAAAGAAACCTATTGAAGAGGCTTTAGAAGCATTGAAAAAAGCTTATGAAACTAAAGATTTAGAGGTTATTACACCAGCTTTAGACAAAATAAACGAAGCTTGGAAGGTTGCTTCTGAAGAGATGTACAAAGCGCAAGCTGAAGCACAAGGAGGAGGACAGCCCGGACCAGATGCTGGAGCAGGAGAGCAAGCACAATCTGAAGGCAGTGATGTGGAAGACGTAGACTTCGAAGAAGTCAAGTAGCCTGTGCTGAGCGCAGTCGAAGTATAGACTTCGAAGAAGTCAAGTAACTTGTACTGAGCGCAGTTGAAGGATTTTAAAAAAGACCAAAGTCATGGAAGACAGAGGTTTGAAGCAAAAACGCAACCATTTTGGTTGCGTTTTTTTATTTAGTACTTTCAAAATTTAATATGGAATAAAATTATGGGGTTTTTGACGGATCAAAAACCAACTCCATTTTTATATCACTGCGTTTATACGGGCTGTTAGATGCTGCCGGAATTTCAATAAACCCGTATTTTCTATAAATATAAATAGCATTTTCAAGTTTTTTATTAGAATAAAGTATAAGCTTTGCTAACCCAATTGATTTTGCAAAATCAATACAATGCTGCATTAACTGCTGGCCTATTTTTAAACCTCTTTTTTCTGGAGAAACAGCCATTTTAGTAAGTTC
Organism: Wocania sp.; assembly: GCA_965224845.1. Lineage (GTDB taxonomy): Bacteria > Bacteroidota > Bacteroidia > Flavobacteriales > Flavobacteriaceae > Wocania_A. The sequence goes on along the minus strand of CBDDAJ010000021.1, from coordinate 20,184 downwards.
AAACGCACCATCCTTACCAATGGGCATTAGGGCTACAGTACCTACAATCTGGTTGTTTAATTTCGCGAAAAAAATATGCCCGCCTTTATTTATTATATAGGTTTCGGGTTTGCTTAGTACCTCTTCATCATAAGGTTCAACATAAAAGTACGTTTGTAGCCACTCTTTGTTTAATTCGTAAAAAGGCTTTGCATATTCTTTTTTAAACATAACAATTTCTATATCCTGCGTTTTTGTTGTATGCATTTTAATGTGTTTAATTATAGTGTCGCTAAAACTTTTTGTATTCAGCTTATTTTCGAGAGCATTTAAATGTTCAATTAAAGAACTTGAAGTTTCTAAAGTATAGTCTTTAATAACTATATCTATGCTTTTCCAAATTGGTTTTAAGTTTTTTACTAAGGCTTTGCCTTTTTTAGATAAATGAATTATTTTTTTCCTTTTATCTATGTCATCAGATTTAAACCGTATTAGGCCTTTATTGTTTAATTTGTTTATGGCTTGGGTTATCGCGGGCTGTGTAAACTGTAAAGTGCTTTGTATTTCGGTATTGGTAACCCCATTTTTATGTATTATTATTTTAAATATTGGAAATAGGTAAGGATCAAAATCTATATTAAAGTAATCGTATACTACCTGTGTTTCTTTCATCATATATTCACTTATTCTTTTAAGCCTCGACCCTAAAGCCAGCTCACCTAAACCTCGTAATGCATCCATAATATTATTATTTATATAAGTACTTATGCAAATTTATAAAATTTGTTTTGATTATAGGCGCTTTTTTTAGGCTTTAATATAATCTGTAATTAAATAGGTGATAAGCTTACCAACCTGATTTGCTGTTTTCTTTTTTGGTGCTGCTTCACATAAATGTAAATAGGTTGCATTTTTATGTTTAGCAAAAAAGCTTACAAACTGCCTTGTTTTTTTTACACTAAACCCGGAGGGCGTCATAGCACTGCTAGGTATATTTTCAATGGCATCACAATCTATTTCTATACCAAACGTATTTCCGGAGATAAATGCTGAGCTTTGTTCCAAGGCTTTTTTATACTTCAGGTCGTTCCTGATCTCCAGGGCTTCAAATGTATGGTATTTTATTGCTTTTGATCGATCTAATATCTTAAAAATGGTATCTGAAGTATAATTTTCATGCAATCCAAAAATAAAATAGCGTTCTAAAAAACCTTCGGCACTGGCATAACTAAAGCCATTACCGCTATGCCTGCCTTCTTCTGCTCTAAAATCGCTATGGGCATCAAATTAATAACATTAATGGGCTTATTTAGGGCCAATGATGCGCCTTTAATATTACCATAAGCATTATTATGCCCACCACCAATAATAATAGCTTTCTTGCCAGAAGCGATAATTAATTGCATAATATGGGCTACATAATTATCTATACGTTCTACTATTTTTCTGGCTTTTTGAATGTCTCTTTTCTTGTTTTGATTAAGTTTTGAAACTTCTAATAATTCATCAGAAAAATCTAAATGCCCTAAAATTAAAACAGAATTGGCATTGGTATATGCGTTACTTTGTAGGTTTAGCAAAACTTTTAATGTGGCTTCCCAGGCTAGCGAAGTTCCTGGTTTTCCGTAGTTTGCGAATACGCCAACATCTTCAGGCAAACCAATTATTACATGTGTAACATCCAAACTTTTAAGTTGTTCGTATATATTGGAAATGCCGGCTAACATTTTAACATGTTCGCCAAATTTGGATTCACCACTGCGTTTGTTTAATAATGTATTAAGCGTAGTATTGTTAAATAAAACAAGTTTATCCATGCAATAATTATAATTTATTTTAAAAATTAAAATTAATCAATATTTATTAAAAACATCAGAAAATTAAAGTATTAAAAATTTAGATTAACAGTAAGACTCACAAACATTAAAACAAGTAAAATTATGGAAAATAGCAAAAGTAGTATGGGATTAAAAGTGGCTTTAGGAATCGCTTTGGTTTTATTTTTAGGAACAGGTTTTTATACCATGAACCTTTATCAAAAAAGTAATGCAGATAAAAAAGAACTAACAGAGCAAAAGCAGTTAGTAATGAATGATTTAAATGCCATGGCTAAGCAATATGACGAAGCTATTGGAGAAAATGAGATAGCAAATAATAATTTGATTGAAGCAAGAAGTAGAATTCAAGGCTTAATAGATTCATTAAAGATATCTGAAACTAATGTAAAAAGCTTATGGCGCTATAAAAAGAAGTATTTGTCTTTACAAAAAGAAATGGATGTACTATTGGCTCAGAATGATTCGTTAAGAGTAGAGAATTCGTATTTAGCAACATCGTTAGATAGCACAAGAGTTCGTTTAGAAGAGCGTACTATGTTTACAGATTCTTTGTTAGTACAAAATACAGCTTTAGCAGAAGTAGTTGAAAATGCAGCGGTTTTAAACACGGTAGGTTTAAAAGGATTTGGAGTTATTGAAAGAACTTCTGGTAAATTAATTCCAACAGAAAGAGCAAGTCGAGTAGATAAAATAAGAGTTTGTTTTACTGTAGCTAAAAATGCATTGGTACAAGCCGGTGACCAGGAGCTATATGTACAGGTTATCGACCCTAAAAACAACACATTAGGATCTAACGAGCAAGTACAGTTTGGCGAAAAAACATTAAACTACAGTATTATTAGTAAGTTTAATTACGAAAACGGAAGTCTTAATATTTGCGAGTTTGTAGCATCAAAAGGCAAAGAGAAATTTGCAAAAGGCCGTTATACGGTTAATGTTTTTAACGAAAAAGATTTAGTTTCCAGCTCAGAGTTTACCTTAAAGTAAACACCATTATATAACACTTAAGAGCAAAACCTCAAGTTTTTACTTGAGGTTTTTTGTTTTTATTAGTTGTTTGTAAGGATATAGAAGGTCGCTTATATAAGCTTACCGGTTTACATTACCACACGAAAGGATTCGTGTGGGTGTAGGGCGCTATTTTGGGGCATTACCGTCAATAGCTAATCTTTTAAAAGTTAATGGAATTAATGAATCAACCCCGTCTCTGATTACCCTAACATTTAAATCATTTTTTTTCTTAAAAATAGAATCTCCAACATTGATAAAGTTGAAAAGGCTAGAATCCTCATATATAAAATCAGTAACCAAAACAGCTTCTTTATTAGATATTGTAATTGTTTCCCTGTTATGAAAACTAGAATCTATAAACTTCTTTTTCACAATTCCAGAAAATGATCTGTTTTGAACCTTGTTTTTAATTTGATTAGATAATTCTTCTTGAGATGAATTATTATTTTTAAAGAAAAAGAATGTTGCTACTAAACCCACTAATAACAAAATTAAAATTATTTTAGTTTTCATTTTTATATATTTAATTACCTGATACTTTAGTATTCGTTATTCAATTTACATAGCCATCAATTCCCCAGCTAGCGCTCGTTTATAAGGAGTGCCCACAATACTTTTTATCTTTATAACACCTAAAATACAAAAGCTACTCTAGTTTTTAGAATAGCTTTTGTTTATTTTGCTTACTCTGTCTTGTCCTGAAATAGGTTTACACAAAAGTGTAACAAATGGAAAGATATACTAAGACATCTTCATCAAAATTTCAAAATAGATATAGTGAAGAGTTCAAACAATTTTTATGTAATGAATTTCTAACGGGAACTGCAACTAGAAAATCAATCGAAAAGAAGTATAATATAGGTAATAACCAATTGACTGTTTGGTTAAAGAAATTAGGATATGACTATTCAAAACCCAGTATTGTACCTTTGCCCTCAATGGCAAATCAACCGGACAAATTATCAAATAAAGAAAAAAACTCTTTATCTCAATTAGAGAAGGAACTTGTAGAAGCTCGATTATTAGCTGAAACTTATAGGAAAATGATTGAAATTGCAGAGAATGAATTTAAAATAAAGATTGTAAAAAAGTCCAATACCAAGTAATCCAAGAGATGAAAAACCTATATCCAAAGGTAAGCTTAGGCAGGTTCTGCCGATTACTTGGTGTTACCCGTCAAGCATATTATCAACATTTTTGGTATCGTGAACAATTATCTTTTGAAGAAGATTTAATTGTGTCCGAAGTACATAAGATTAGAAAAAATCATCGCCATATGGGAGGCAGAAAACTATATGAACTATTACAACCATTTTTATTAGCACATCAAATAAAAATGGGAAGAGATCGGCTATTCGATATTTTATCAGCTAATTATCTTTTGGTTAGACGTAAAAAGAAACAAACAATAACTACAAATTCTTTCCATAGGTTTAAGAAATATTCAAACCTGATTAAGAAGTTTATTCCTGATAAACCAAATCAATTATGGGTAAGTGATATCACATATTGGAAAATCGAAACTGGTTTTGTTTATATTAGTTTTATAACAGATGCTTATTCTAGAAAAATTGTCGGTTATCATTTAGCTGATAGTTTAATGACCTCAGAGACAATCAAAGCATTACAGATGGCAATATTCAATCTACCAGAAGGCTTAATAGATAAGTCTAAATTGATACATCATTCAGATAGAGGAACTCAGTATTGTAGTAACGAATATGTAAAATTGTTGCAAACCAATAACATTGAAATTAGTATGGCTGAAAACGGTGACCCGCTAGAAAATGCAATTGCAGAACGGGTTAATGGAATTATTAAGGAAGAATATCTCAACGATTATCAATTAGAGAATATAAAAACAGCTAAAGAATTACTTGATACTGTTGTTAATCTATATAATAATGAAAGACCACATATGAGCATAGGTAATCTTACTCCTAATCAAGTACATCAAAACAATATAAAAATCGAAAAACTATGGAAAAATTATTATCTAAAAAGCCCTATTATTGTAAACCGATAATAGGACTAAGAATGAATTGTAAACCTATTTTAGGATTAATGTAAAACATGTAAACTTTTTTTAGGACGAGACACTCATAACGGCACCCGACACAGTCGAGCGCTAGCGGGGGGGCTTTTGTTTCTAATAATATGTCTAAGAACAAGAAAAACCAATAGCTAAATTTTACTCTAACTATTGGTTTTCAAATATTTAAAATCCTATTTTAGTTCATGACCTTGTTTACTACACTACCGGGTATTACTGTCAGAAGTTATTCTTATGTTCAATAATAAAACGCTTAAGATTATTATCAATACTAAAAATATTAAATCCTCATATAAAAACTGTTGTGCTTTGTTTGTATTTAGATACAACAGAACACTAAGTAAAATAATATATGCTATTTTATCAGTATTATAAATTTTAATACTCTTTTTTTTAGACTTCAAAAGAGAAGAATTGTCAAATAATTCTCTTCTATCTTTTCCTAAGTAAATTATAAATAGAATAAATACAGAGACTATAATACTCATAAAAATAAACAATGTATTAGAGCCAGTTTCATAAAGCGAATATTTAGAATAGTAAAATATTAAAACTACACTAACAGTGAAAAAACTAAATGCTATTCTTTTTATTTTACTCATAAGTTGTTGAAGTTGCGGGTTTTTGTATATAACGACTTTTACCACTAACATTTTTTTGATCTCTTAAAATATTTCCTGCTGACAAACCTAACCCAAAAGCTTTTTTTGTTTGAGGAGTAGCATTAGAAATAGTAGCCGCCCCACCTAAAATAGCTGATTTATACATTATATCTTTATTAAATTTTGTATCTCCTGTAAAATTGTCTTTAAAGGTTAATTCAAAAAATACTTCTAATACTCTTAGTAAAATTAAATACTTATTAGTTATCATTCCAAAGTCTTCAAGAGCTGAATTTATAGCTGACTTACAATGCATAATTGAGGATATGAAAAATGATAACTGTTCTAAAGGTTACATTTGGTTCATAGTAATGTTACATATAATTTCGGTAACATATCATGCATTTTTCTTCAAATTGAAAGATTACTTCTATCCGAGTAAACAACAATCAAATAAAGATTAGACTAACACTCTCATTTTTTACTCATCAAAAAACTATTTTTGTATTTCAATAGAAAAATATAAAATCAATCATCAATTTTATAGACTGTTTAAAAACAAAAACAGGCACACCTAAGCACACCTGTTTTTTATAATTACATTATTTGTTTTAACTGATTATCAAATAGTTAAATGTTTAGTTTTCACTATCAACTAGTTTAACGGTGACCTTATCTTTTTACTATAACAACCATTTTTTTATCATTAGAACAAATGATAGAATCTTTATCGTTTCGAAGAATTCTACCGTTGAAATTTTTTAGAGACATCGATTCACCATTAATTTTTACTTTACTATTTTCTTCAATATTATAATAATTAATTAATTTATTATCATTCTTGATATCTTCTAATGAATATTTCAAGCTTCCTTCAGGTTTAAAAACACTTAAAGATTCAAGATTATTATCAGAATCATAGTATACTATCATATTTAGTAATACACTTGTGTTATTTATAGAAACAATTGCTTCTTTATTGAATTCAAAACCCTTAGGGATGAGTGTTCCATAAACAATCTTTGAATAATTTTCCTCAGGAGTGCATGAAAATATTAATAGTATTAATAAAATACTAACTTTTTGTATGTGTAACATTATCTGGGATATTTTTTTCATCTCTTTTTTGTATAATTATTCTAATATGTCCTGGGTCAACTTTGCTATTATCTGCTTGCGTTTTAATAGCTTTCATTATTTTTGTTGTTAATGCATCAGATGTACTAGATGCAGAATTTCCTTTATTGCAAACCCCAAAGCAACCTTCAGAAGCAGAAACGCTACTGCCTGTATTTTCATTTTCATAGTTTCCTCCAACATGAATCATTACTCCAGAAGCAACATCTTCTTTGTATCTATACTTTAAATCGACTGCATCAGGTCGAGCTTCCGCATGCATTACTTCAGAGCCCTTTTGAGTAAGTTTTATAGCTGGAGTATCATTTCCTTCAGGATAGGCCTTCATATATTTACCTGTAAAATGATTTTTATTCCCATCTTTTGGTTCAAATGACACATTAGACATTTCCATAGTTGTTCCATTATCGTTTCCGGGTTTAACAGCAAAAGCATCCCGAGCTACAGCAAATTCCATTCTAAAACTAGAATCTTCAGTATCTGTGACGACAACTTTATATGTGTTTACATCAGTATATTGAGTCCCGCCACCATAATAACCTATAACCCTTTGTTTAACGGTGTTACCAGTTTGTTGATTAGTAATTGTAATAACAGGGTATTCTCCATCTGGGTCAACAAACAAAATTGGGTTGTTAAAAACAGAATTGTAAGGAGACCAATCTTGAGACTTTTCTGCTAATGGGTCAATATTCATCCATCTACCTATTGCAGGATCATAGTTCCTAGCCGTTATATCATACCAGTCAAGACCTAACTCATCTTGATATTCCATTCCACCAAACTTTCTTTTAAGTGCAATATTAGTACTATTAACATTCCCATTATACCCCTTGTGTTTCAGCCCAAAGGGATAGTAGTTGTTTTCTTCCAGTATTTCAGAAGCTGTTACACTACCATTATTGTTACTATCTTTATAACTCAACCTTACATTCCCTAAATGGTCTTTGTATTGGTATACATAGTTATAACTGCTCCCATTAACATCTACATAGCCTTCCGGGTGGGGAATACTGTATATTCCTTAAAATACCACTATTAAAACGCCCCTTTTCACCCCATACTTTAAAATAAAAAGAAACCATAGCTACAGCTATACTTTAGTTTTCTTTTTCGCCTGGTGCAAAAATCATTCGTTTTTATTACATGCCATTTTAAGCAATATCCAGTATACAGAATTTCAAAGAACCGTTTTACTTACACCATTCTATTTGATAAATAAGTGTTCGTGAACCTCATTTTATTTCGGTTTCGTATACATAATTACCTGCATACTCTGTTGTTGTGCCACCATTGCTTACTACTTTTTTAAGCTTAACACCAGTGGCATCGTAAATGTAAGAAATATTATAACTATATAAAATACAAAAGCTACTCTAGTTTTTAGAATAGCTTTTGTTTATTTTGCTTACTCTGTCTTGTCCTGAAATAGGTTTACACAAAAGTGTAACAAATGGAAAGATATACTAAGACATCTTCATCAAAATTTCAAAATAGATATAGTGAAGAGTTCAAACAATTTTTATGTAATGAATTTCTAACGGGAACTGCAACTAGAAAATCAATCGAAAAGAAGTATAATATAGGTAATAACCAATTGACTGTTTGGTTAAAGAAATTAGGATATGACTATTCAAAACCCAGTATTGTACCTTTGCCCTCAATGGCAAATCAACCGGACAAATTATCAAATAAAGAAAAAAACTCTTTATCTCAATTAGAGAAGGAACTTGTAGAAGCTCGATTATTAGCTGAAACTTATAGGAAAATGATTGAAATTGCAGAGAATGAATTTAAAATAAAGATTGTAAAAAAGTCCAATACCAAGTAATCCAAGAGATGAAAAACCTATATCCAAAGGTAAGCTTAGGCAGGTTCTGCCGATTACTTGGTGTTACCCGTCAAGCATATTATCAACATTTTTGGTATCGTGAACAATTATCTTTTGAAGAAGATTTAATTGTGTCCGAAGTACATAAGATTAGAAAAAATCATCGCCATATGGGAGGCAGAAAACTATATGAACTATTACAACCATTTTTATTAGCACATCAAATAAAAATGGGAAGAGATCGGCTATTCGATATTTTATCAGCTAATTATCTTTTGGTTAGACGTAAAAAGAAACAAACAATAACTACAAATTCTTTCCATAGGTTTAAGAAATATTCAAACCTGATTAAGAAGTTTATTCCTGATAAACCAAATCAATTATGGGTAAGTGATATCACATATTGGAAAATCGAAACTGGTTTTGTTTATATTAGTTTTATAACAGATGCTTATTCTAGAAAAATTGTCGGTTATCATTTAGCTGATAGTTTAATGACCTCAGAGACAATCAAAGCATTACAGATGGCAATATTCAATCTACCAGAAGGCTTAATAGATAAGTCTAAATTGATACATCATTCAGATAGAGGAACTCAGTATTGTAGTAACGAATATGTAAAATTGTTGCAAACCAATAACATTGAAATTAGTATGGCTGAAAACGGTGACCCGCTAGAAAATGCAATTGCAGAACGGGTTAATGGAATTATTAAGGAAGAATATCTCAACGATTATCAATTAGAGAATATAAAAACAGCTAAAGAATTACTTGATACTGTTGTTAATCTATATAATAATGAAAGACCACATATGAGCATAGGTAATCTTACTCCTAATCAAGTACATCAAAACAATATAAAAATCGAAAAACTATGGAAAAATTATTATCTAAAAAGCCCTATTATTGTAAACCGATAATAGGACTAAGAATGAATTGTAAACCTATTTTAGGATTAATGTAAAACATGTAAACTTTTTTTAGGACGAGACACTCAATATGGCACCCGACACAGTCGAGCGCTAGTAGGGGGGCATCACCCAAATATGGTAATATGGATATAGCACTTAGTGAAGCCTAGGTTATCAGGCAGTTAAATGTTTAATTGTCACTATCAACTAATTTGGGTGGTGACTTTTGTTATGACGTTTTTATCAGTTATATTTGCTAAAACCTTAATTATATATAGCATTTTAAGTGTTTTTAAGTATGGCTTTAGGACAACAAATGAACAAAGAAGATAAGAAACACATTCTTTACACTCTTGATGCCTTAATCAAATCTGTTAAGCTTAAATCTATTGAATAATGAAGTATATTGCCTTTTTTTTTCTTTTAATAATTTTTAATTGTAAAAGTCAAACAAATAATTGTTTTGAATTCAAGACTGGAACTTTTAAATATATTGATTCAAATAATATAGAAACTACTATTGTTAGAACTGATTCAATACAAACTGAATTTAACAATTATAATGATATCAAGATTATAAGCAAAGTGAATTGGGTTACAGATTGTGAATTTGTTTTAACTTATAAGGACATTTTTAATTACCCTAACAAAAAAAAGATTATTGGCAAAAAAATAAATGTGAAAATCTTAGAATCTAAAGAACATTCTTACTTGTGTCATATTAAGAGTAATACTTTAGATTCTAAAATAGAAATCACTAAAATTAAGTAATACTTATTTAATTTTATTTTTAATTACAGTCTTCAACAAAAAAAGTAATATTGTTATAATTCCAAATATTGCAATAGTTGTTATTACATTATTCATTTTAAGTTTATCTCCATAGCTCATTAATAATACCCTAACTAAAATTGCAATATCAGTTATTATGAATATGCCATAAAGGAATTTAACAATCTTAAATATTTCATTAAGAAAACTTTTTTCTACACTCATATTACAGTCTAACTCTTACTCTTGTGTTATCACGAACTTTAGTATTCATACCTCTTTCTGATGTTATGATTGGTTTTCTTCTTCCTTCTTCTGGTTTTGTGTCAGCAGAAGGTAAATTATTCCTACTACTACCAGAAAGTATATCAATTACTCCATTTTTAATACTTTTCCCTAAACCAGTTCCACTGAATTTTATATTTGGAATACTTATACTTTTAACTTTATCTGTCGCAACAGAGAATATTAAATCCGTAGCAACATCACTCATATCTTTATTGTCTCCTCCAATTTGAATTCCTCCATCAATAGTCATATCTACCATAGATGTTGCCATGTTTTCAACTATTTCGCTTATAATTTTACCCCCAGGGAACTTAGACGTAAGAGCATCCATACCCGCATCAAATAAATCAGCATTACCTGCAGCATCTCCAACAGCTTTATCAAAATTAAGGTTTTTCACACCTCCTTCAAATAATTGGTCAGCACCATTAATAGTAGTATTTAATGCTGTTTGCTGTAATAAACTTTTTGTAACTTGTCCCTTTGTCAATAAAACATCAGCTGCTAAACCAAGAAATGTGGCCAACCCAAGAGCTTCTCCTTCATGGAAAGCAGCCATTTCTTCCTTAGTTCTATTTTGTAGATTAGGGTCTTTAGAGTTTAAGTCATTCATACTTTCAAGACCTTCCAATTCTGGAGCATGTATTGGTTGATTTGAAGAGAATTGATAAGGGGTCATCCATTCATAGTCTTCAGTTAGTGGGTCAACTTGCCAAAATCTACCTAACGCTGGGTCACTCCATCTATATTTCCATTCGTCAATATTGAGTCCTAAATCGTCTGTTCTTTCTTGTCCCTGAAATAATTCATATGTATGATTAGTAACAGGATTATTATTATACCCTTTATGTTTCAGTCCAAATGGATAGTAGTTGTTTTCTTCCAGGATTTCAAGCCCATTTTGGGTGATCTTAAAGTTGTCTACGTAGCAAGTGGTTGATGTGCCATCGTCCGTACTATTTCCTTTTTCAAAATATATACGTATATAATCTCCAGTTAATGTTAAATCTAAAGTGTAATGTCCATCTGCCATATTGTAAATAGCATCACGATTTGAGTTAGATTGCCATACACCATTTATTCTTTCCTCTAACTACAAGATATGGAAGGTTAACCATACTCACCTTTTTCAAAATCAAACTCTATATGGAATAGGAATATTTGGAGTAATTGCCATGATATTTACTGGTACCATTCCACTTATTCAGTAATAGTTACAGGTTCAGCTTTTGATTAGTTATTATTTATAGATAGCTTGCGTTTGACCTGGTGTGAGGCCATCCATCTGTACTTGTATTAAAATCATCATCAATATTAACAGAAGTTACAGAACTGTCATTTTTATAACTCAACCTTATATTCCCCAAATGGTCTTTGTATTGATATACATAGCTATAACTGCTCCCATTAACATCTACATAGCCTTCAGGATGATTAAAGAATTTCAAAGAACCGCCTTCGTATACATAATTACCTGCATACTCAGTTGTTGTGCCACCATTGCTTACTACTTTTTTAAGCTTAACGCCAGTGGCATCGTAAATGTAAGAAATATTTCCGCTACTTAGTGTAACTAATGTAGGTAAATTTAGATGATTGTAGGTTATATTCGATGAAATGCCTTTGTTATAATCGCGTAACATATTGCCATTGGCATCGTAGGTGTATTCTGTGGTTATATTTGAGCCGTCTTTAAACCCATAGGTGTCATTTCCATTGTCTAATACTTTTTTAAGCTTGTTACTTTTGGCTTCATAGGTGTATACCAGGTTGTCCATAGTACCAAAATGCGAGCTTGTACCTGCTACCGGGTTTGCTACGGTATGCCCACGTCTTATAAGACTGGTAATATTCCCATTCTTATCATAAGCTATACTTTGTAACTTATAATCTTGATTTGTGGTATTATCTATACCACTGGTAATTCTATTTAAGTCATCATAAGTATATTTATACCATTTTAGGCTAGTATCGGTATTAGCGGTTTTCCATTCCGTCTCAGAAATATTACCGTTATAAAGCTTTGTAGCATTATGATCAACCGTATTATAGTTTATTTTAAAACTAAATAAGTCGCTACCTAACGTAGCTGGGTTGTTTATTTGTTTTAGCCAACCCCTTATATTATAGGTATAATCTACATTTTGTAATCGGCCCTGAGTGGTTTTACCGCCAACCCCTTTGCTTATAAGCTGCCCTAAATCATCATAATTGTTTTGTACAATGACTTCTTGAGCTAAACTGTTTATTTTTTGTTTTTGTGTTAGCAAACGCCCTGCAGCATCATAGGTAAAATAATCGATGGTTGTTATGGTGCTTTGTCCGGTTTTGGCATGGGTTGTTGTAGTTTCATCTACAGCTCCTGTAAAATCTAATTTACTTTTTACCTTATCGGTTGTATTTAAATAATCGTTAAAGCTATATACATAGATAGGCCTGGATTTACTGTCGTAATAAGTTACCGTAGTAATCCAGTCATTAGTGCCTAAAACTCTTACCTTACTTCCTGTAGCCAAGCCTTTAACATTGGTCTCCGGGGTAACACCATAAGCCGTTTCTGAGTTCCCCGATACTTTATCAAAGGTGTAATTGTCGTAATAGTTTATGGTGTAGATTTCTGTAGGAGATTGTGGCATTGCTGTATTTGAGTAATATACTTGTACACCAGCAATAGTTTGAGGTGAAGATAATTTTTGCTCAAATTGAGTATAGCTAGTTGTATTATTTGTGGCACTTTGTAAGGAAACTCTAGAGATTCCATTTAAAATTGTACCTGTATAAGCCACTCGACCAAAAGCATCGTATTTAGTAAATAGCCATTTAGCTTGGGCATCTAAATTAGCATCCTGAGTAAAAACAGGTTGATCTAATTTATTATATACTATATATTCCCAACCTTTACCCGGTATTTTCTTTTCTACCAAACGACTTCTATGGTCATACTTGTACTGATAGCATAATTCTGATAATTCGGTTGCATCAGGTTTTGCCGATTGTGGTTCTGCTTTTGGAGGCAATACATAACTTAAATTACCAAACTTATCGTATACATAATAGGTATCGTGTGCCACACTATTATTATAGGTACGCTTTAGTATCACCCGCCCTTGTTTGTCCTTAAACTCCTCGGTAGTATGGTTCTTAGTACTGGTACCATCATGATTTTCGTCTTTGGTTACTGTTTTGTACAATGTGCCTGCACTATAATATGTAGTGCCACCTTGTAAAGTAGGGGTGTAGGTATTATTTGCAAAAGCTAAACTAACCTCGTAAAACCGTACTTCGGTACTATGATTGGTTTGGTAGTTAAACTCTATCTCCCGGCCATTACCTAGTTTCCAGTCTTTTCCCGGAGCGGCTTGTTTTAATACCCTGTTAAGGGGTGAGGCTTCAAAGGCTTTTTGCGAATATGCATTAATATCGTTAACCGCTACACTAGGGAAATCGGCTTCGTATTTTGCAGCATCATAATAGGTGTTTGTCGCGTTTAATCCATCGGTTCTAAAGCTTCCATCTGTAGTACTGGCGGTATACGGTAAGTATTCTTTTGCCTGCCTGCCATAGTCATCATAAGCCACATGGGTTATAATATCTTCGCCATTGCCTCCGGCTCGTATGCTCACACTTTGCATGGCTCTGCCTAAGCCATCAAAATAGGCTATAGATTCTATTTTTTTGTCGTTAGCCAGTTGACTTACATTGGTAGTAGCTATCCTTGGAGTTTTGGTATGGATATAATTTTGGTTTTGTGAGGGCCCTGTAGTTGGTGCCGGTACCGATATTACAATATTGGCCAGGGTTGACAGTACAATTGTTTTTTTTCTGAAAGTTACCGAGCCTGTACCTGCGCCTGCCCAGGCTACATCTACATAGTAATTAGTACCTGTATTGCCTTTGGTGGCGCTTGTATATGGCCCTGAAACCACCCAATTGTTAAAGGCATAAGAAATGCCATCATCATAGTAATACCTGTGGGTACTATGGGTATCTACCGCTGTGGGTCCTGTAACCTGTGCTTGTGTAAAGGAACAAAACAAGAAAAGCATAAATACACTTAACCTTATTTTGTTTTGCAAAAACATATTAAATAATCGTATCATAATTTTAAGTTGTATTTTATTGGTAAGACATAGTATTGATGTAAAATGTATAGATTTCCCGATCGGTCTCGCTTAAATGAAACGTTAGGGTGGCATATTGGTTTGCCGGAGTTCCTTTTAGAAACAAATCGCAGCGGTAGCCGTCTGTATTCATTTCATAAGCTATTGCTCCTGTAGCGCTCGAAACCTCCCAGGTGTTTTTAGAAATACCTGCAATAGTAAAAGTGGTTGTATCGGTTTTGCCGTTATTTACCTGTGTCCATGTTATGGTATTCCCCGCTTTTTTAATGGTTGATGTTATAGAAGTGTCTTGCCCGGAGATATGAGCCTGAGTACTGGTTATAGTAAAATTTAAAGGCGCTGTTTGTGCGCTTGAGTATAAAAAACTTAACAGGAGTATGATACTCGGGATGATTGAAAATTTGTATGTCATGATTTCTAAATAGTTAAGTTATTATTGGTTTTTATAGTAGTATGTGTTTTCGCTTAACACATAGCCTGCATCGTCTTTAACCTGTTTTAAACGATTAAACTCATCATACAGATAGTACATGGTATAGCCTTTAGGATCGGTGACACTGGTTACACCTACTAAAGGATCGTAAGTATAGGTAGTTACCATGGCATTGGGGACAGAATTTCTTAAAGTTGTTAAGGCAGTACGCAGGTTTTTTTCGTCGCAACTCCCGGAATCTAAACAAGTATCGTCATCTAAGTTGGATTTAGACTGCAAGTTTGAAACCTGGCCGGATACCTGACTGTAAGTGGCATGCTCTATTTTAGCAATCGGGTATTGCTGCTCATAACCCCAAATGTAAACGATGGTGGTGCCATCGGTTTTTTTAACCTCTTTTACATTACCATTGCTATAGTAGCTTTGAAACTGGATCCTGTTTTCCAGGGTGTTCGATTCTAATGCCGTTTGTACATATTCAGGTAATATAATATCGGTATTAGTAGGAAGACCTAAGGATGAATCCCAATCTCTATAATTAGTGCGCTGCCTGCTTAATAGTTCTCCGGCATCTGCTACACCATTTTTGTTTTCATCTTTATAAGATTCGGTTTGTACAGCTTCTGCTATACGGTGTTGCACACCACTTTTTAGCTTGTCGATCGCTGCTTTTTCCGAACTTGTTAAAACATCGGCCCCTAAAGCGCTGGTTGTTGTAACATCATCAGGATAAAATGTTTTTGTAATAATAGACTCGCCATCGCTGGACGTGGTTTTGGTTTCTGATGCCAACAGTGCGTTATTGTCGTACTTATGGTTCTGCGTCGTTACAACTTGAGTGCCATTGAAATACTCGGTGGTCACACTGTTTTTTAAGCGGTGCCATTCGGTGGTATAGGTGTATGTGGTGATATAAGCATTTACAATAGGAGATGCATCTCCCGCCATTCTTAATAGCTGAATACCAAAATACTCTGCATGATTCGTGCTTGCAGCTTCATATTCGTTTGTAGTTTTCTGAATTAAATTATTGGACGCATCATAGATTTCCAGTTTTTCTAAGTTCCCAGAAACCCAATCATTATATACCGAGGTTTCAAAGTTTGATGGATAAGGACTTTGATAGTATCCGTTCCCCATATAAGGATTGTCGGTGCGCTCTGCTGGTGGAGAAAAGGTATATTCTTTACGCCCATTGCCACCAGATCCGGTATAGGTCTCGGTAACATTTTTGTAGCCCACTAAACTCCCCTTAGTAGGTGTAAGCTGTGACTGGCTGTTAGAGGTCACTTTTATTCCAGTTGGGCCACCTCCGGAGGGCCCACAAGTGGCATCTCTGTAGTTACTCATACTAAGGTCAACAAAGTTTAATGCAACACCACTATTTAGGGTAGGGTTAGTTACAAAATTGGTGTAGTCAAAACTCCTGGAAAAGGCTAAATTACTAGGGGTGTCATAGGTTTTTATCTCTGCAATACGTAATCCGCCATATATCAGTTCTCCAGGGGTAGGATCGGTAGTCCATTTTAAATTGGCACTAAAGGTTTCCGGGTTAGTACAACTAGGATCTGTATAAGGGTTACAACCTCCAGAATTATTTGAGTTAGAAACTATTTTATAAGTTCCTGCCGGAAAGGTGTGATAAAAATTAGAATTAAGGATGTTAAGTAGATAACTAGGGTTGGTTACCCCAACCACTTTCATTGAAAAATCGCAACTGGTATTATTAAAATTTGTTGGGACAGGACAGCCCGTCATGGTAACATTAAACTCTACAATACCATCGCTATCGGGAGATATGGTAAAGGTTTTCGAGTAGTCTATATTAGGATCAGGATCTGAAAACAACGAAGGGTCATTAAAAAAGTATGTAGAATTTTGAGTTAAATGGTCTACATAATCGGCTGCATTTCCTGTAAAAGACGTAATCATATTATTTTCCCAGGTAAACGCATCATAACCTCCTGAAGGATAAATAATCTTTTCTAAAGTACAAGCGTCTGTAAAAGCAGGATCTACCGATCGGTCTGCATCTCCAATATATCCCGTTGTAAGCCCATATTTGGCTTTTTGTATAAGGGTGGTATTGTTCTTTCCATTATAATACCCAAAATAATCCTGTGATCTGGCATACCGGTCTGGAAGTATTTTAGAATCGTATTCAAATTTATAAGGCGGTAAAGTGTTTAGGTTTTTACCAAACTGTGAAATAGAATCCAGTTTTAAACGGTAAATCCCTTCATTATAATAATCAAAATAAGAATTCGTATCTACAGCACTTGTAAAATAAGAGGTATGGAACTCTACACCTTTTATAAGCTGATTGTCGTTATCAAAAAGTCTAATTTTCTTTAAAGGATAAGAATTACGTAAATCGGTACGTACCGTCGTACTTTTTTCAAAAGTAATTTTCCCATCCGGAAACGTGATACTGGCTATTTTGGGTTGGGTAAATTTTCGGTTTAGATATTTAATGTTGTACTCAGGTGAACAAGCAAAGTATGTAAGATGAATACGTTCTTCGTTTTGTAACTGAGTGGTTTCTACATTGGTCTCTGTTGTATAATCAAAGGTTATAGATTCATTTGACGTTGGAAACTCAATATCCATAAGCATCCAGCTTTGATAATATAGGTTGGGGGTTCCATAAACTGAGGCGTTACTGTTATAAACGCCATTTAAAGTTAAATTAACACTTTTTGCTCCAGTAACCTGTTCCAGACCTGTTCGTAAATTATTAGAAGAGGTTCCAAAATGAAACTTTATTCCAGAAGTGTCTGTAATAATAAAACCGGTAATAATGCCATTACTATTGGTTTTGGTTTCAATTTTTAAATTCGAATACGGGGTCTGTACAAATGTATCTAAAGTTTGATCGTAAAAGAATTGCCCCGAGCCTCCTGGAAAACTAAAATTAAAAATATCGGGCTCATAATCTCTTGATTCTGCATTTATATCCAAAAACTGCCAATGTTGGCTTCCTGGTCCTGTTGTATTGGGGTCTCTTTGAAACAGATCTTCAACAGTATATGTCGTATTCATATAACCATTAGTTATAGCATCATCTGGTAGTGCTCGTATAGATCGACTTACTAATCCGCCTGCATTTAAATTCCAACCTAAACCTGCCCAGGAGGCTATATCGCCTACTTTAATACCCCCGGAGTTATAACTTATTCCTACAGGAATATTAACCCCCTTATAGGATATGGTATGAAAGGGCACCGATATATTGGGGGTACCTGTATATAAGGAAACATCCATTTGTGAATGCTTAATTAACGAAGCCGCTTCTGGACTTGGAGGGACAATCTCTGGTAAATCCTGAGATAAAACATGCTTTGAAATTAGAAAGAGACATGCTAGAATTAA
Source organism: Wocania sp. (assembly GCA_965224845.1). GTDB lineage: Bacteria > Bacteroidota > Bacteroidia > Flavobacteriales > Flavobacteriaceae > Wocania_A. Next base: position 1,837 of record CBDDAJ010000021.1, on the reverse strand, counting down.
TGATCGTGTTTTCATAAGGACATTATTTACGGTTTGTAATGTGCTTATAAAACTAGAAAGGAGTTTCCGATTTGGAGTAAGCTAAAACCTTACTTTTGGTAAGTGTTTATAAGTTTTTGTAACACCTTGTTTTTTAGTTAAATACAGTTTTAGTAATTGTAGTGTATATTTTTACTTTTCTAAACTAAGGCCAATTACCATACAACTTTAGCGGTTGTTAATAACTGCAGATTTTAAAACCTTACCAAAAGTAAGGTTTTAGCTTAGCGGGATCTCAAAAATATTTTGTATAGGCGTATGGCTTTTTTGAAAATACATTCCGGAGCAATTTATGGGGTTACTTTGGGGCTTATTTTGGTTGCTCTCAATACAACCCTTCTCCTTTAATTCTAATATCCACAAAAAAACCCGATACTTTCGTATCGGGCTTTTTTTGCTCCTTCTCTTGGGCTCGAACCAAGGACCCTCTGATTAACAGTCAGATGCTCTAACCAACTGAGCTAAGAAGGAGTGTTTTTTTCGCCTAAGCGAGCGCAAATATATATTATTTTTTAATTACAACAAATATAATAATTAAAAAAATTAATTAAAAATAGCTTTATAAATATCATTCCCGTTTGCAAACAAAACTAAAGCTATTAATATAAAGAATCCAACCATTTGAGCGTACTCCATAAACTTATCTCCCGGCTTTCTTCCGGAAATCATTTCATACAGTAAAAACATCACATGACCGCCATCTAAAGCGGGTATGGGCAATAGGTTTAAAACACCAAGCATGATTGAAAGAAATGCTGTTAAATACCAAAACATTTCCCAATTCCATTTATCTGGAAACATTTTTCCAATAGCTGCAAAACCTCCTATTTGAGTAGCTCCTTTTTTGGTAAAAATATATTTAAACTGTGCTAAATAATCTTTTACTTCCCAATAAGCTTGACTAAATCCTCCTGTTATACTTTCAGAAAGAGTATAATCTCTGTTATAATATTTTACATATGTTGAATCTGTTTTTTTGGAAACAATACCAATTTTATTGTCCTCATTTGGCTGTATTTTTAAGTCTAAAAAACTATTATTACGTTCAATTTTTAAGCTTATAATAGAATCAGTCCTATTTTTAACACCATAAGAAAAGTCTGAAAAGTAAGTAACTGGTTGCCCATTTATTTCAACAATCTTATCTTTTGGTTGTAAACCAGATTTTGCAGCTGGATAGTTAGGTGCTACGGAATCTATTTCAAAAGGAGAACGTGGTTCTAAGGCAGGTATATCGCCAGCTTCAAAAAGTTGTGTACCTATATCTTCAGGAAGTTTAATTTCTTCAATAGAACCATTAATATGTTCTACTTTAACGTTATCTACATCCCGAAACATTAAATACTTATTAACTGGGATAGTTATATCTTCAATAGGTTCATTATTTATAGAAATAATTTTATCTCCTTGTTGAAAGCCATAGTTTTCTAATGTTTTAGTTACACCATAACCATATTTTGCACTATCCTTTGTTGAATAACTTGTCCCCCAAACCGATAACATTATAACAAATAAAACAATCGCTAAAATAAAATTAACAGTGACACCTCCAAGCATAATAATTAAGCGCTGCCATGCCGGTTTAGATCGAAATTCCCATGGTTGCGGTTCTTGCGCCATTTGTTCGGTATCCATACTTTCGTCAATCATTCCGGAAATTTTTACATAACCTCCCAATGGTAACCAACCTATCCCGTAAACGGTGTCGCCTATTTTCTTTTTAAATAGCGAATACTTTACATCAAAAAATAAATAAAATTTTTCAACGCGTGTTTTAAATATTTTTGCTGGGATAAAA
>CBDDAJ010000020.1:0-82595 GCA_965224845.1 Wocania sp. | reverse complement strand
GAAAAGTATAAACAGAGTTAGTCAACAGCTGAAAAGCATCAAAATCTATAACGCCATATTGAATGTCCCTGCCAAATACAGAACCAATTATAACATCATTATAATCCTCATCATAATTTCTTTCTAGCCATCTGGAAGTTAAATAAAATTTTTGGGCATCTATTCTGTTAAAGTCATAACGCAATCCAAAATCTAAATTCGTATGATCTCCCCATTTTAAATTTGAAACAGCGAATATTGCAATATCATACCTGTCATAATCAGGAATTAATCGTCTTATACCAGTATCTGGATTTGCAATATTATTTTGATATCTGGTATGAATTCCAAAATTATAAACAGCTTTAGTATTGGCATCTAATTTCAAGTTTGCCTTAATAGCATGTGTTTTCAAATTTAAATCTATGGCAGGTTTGTTATCATTATCTCTCCTAATGTCATATTCAAAGCGCTGATTATTTTGAAAATCATATTGTATTTCAAACCTCCCAAATTGTTTAAAGCGTTTATAAAATACAGCTTTGAAAATTTGATGAGTAATATCCTGCCTTGGTGAATTAATATCATAGCTAAAATCTTCAACTACACTGGGTGCTCCGTTGTTTATAGCTTCAACTAAATCATTAATACTACCAATGTGAGCAGCTCTTAAAATACCAATCTCGTTATTTAAATAACTGTAGTTAATACTAAACCCTTTTTCAAAAGTTTTAAATCCAGCATTTAAGTTGAAGCCTTTAGCATTAACACCAGTATTTGTCAAATTATAGTTTGGGGCTTTGAAATCGCCAAACCGCTTTGAAGATACCTGTGCGCTAATAAACCAGCCTTTATTCCAAGTTCTCGTTAAATTAGATGTTATGTTATATCCCATCCCATTGGTTTGACCACTTAGAATGGTTTTTCCATAGAGAGAATCATTGGTAATAATGTTAGCAGGTTTAACTACAACTACACCACCAATAGCATCTCCACTATAGGCTAATGCACTAGCTCCTTTTATAACGTTTATACTGCCTGCAGCGTTTAAATCTATATTTGGAGCATGCTCAATACCCCATTCTTGGTCCTGCAATAATACTCCATTTGTAATAACAGAAATTCTGCTACTGTGCAACCCGTTAATTACTGGTTTTACAATAGAATTTCCTGTATTAATCGATGAAACACCATTTACTTCTTTTAGAGCATCACCAAGGTTTAGGGCACTAAATCGTTCAAGTGTTTCAGTATTTAACTGGGTTTCTTGAGCGGTTTTAGTTAGTTTTTTTGAGGCATTTCCAGAAACTTTTACTTCATGTAATTCTTCGATATGATGCTCCATATTGATTTCCTTGTAAGAGTCCCCATTAATGTCTATTTCTAACTTTTTGGTTTCACACCCCACATGAGATATTGTTAAAATCAAAATACCATTACACAAATTTTTAATGGTGAATTTACCATCAATATCTGCGGATGTATAAGTATTAAGGTTTTCTATAAAGATAGTGGCACCCGACATTGGCGTACCGTCATGAAAATCTTTTACTTCACCAATAAAAGTGTATGTACAGTCTTGTGTGTGGGCTAAGTTGAAAAAACAAAGCACCATAATCAATAAATAATATTTCATCTAATTGTATTTTAGTTTAAAATTGAAGTTCTAAACTAAAATTGGAGGAGCCCTTAAAGAGAAGGATAATTGCCGATTATTATAAAAAAAATTATATGTTAATGTGGAAATTTGATATTGGTGAGATACATCTAGCCAATTATCGTTTTCATAGGGTAAATAAAAATGATTATTGAGTTGAAATTTATAAAATTCACACTCTAAATCTACTTGGTGGAAATGTGTAGAGCTATCTCCTTTACAGACAATATGGTTGTGGTGCTCAAAAATATGAGCAAATTTCATCATAGATGGAGCGAATAGAGCTGCGAGTACAGACAGTGCAATTATCTTATAAGCTAGATGTTGTTTTAACTGCTGCATTATTCTATAAATCTTTTAAAGCCCAATCTTGAGAGCATTTTTTTTTCAAAATTCCAAAAGAATTTAAATTGACCAAATAACCAGCCAAAAGTAACCAAAAGAAATTGATAAACTACAAAAAGTAAAAGAATACGTATTACCCAATAGCCAAATGCTGAAATGTTTTCAGTAGTTATATTTAAGAAATCCAAAATAGGTTTACCTATATAAGATGCTGTAGTTCCTGTTACAGCAAATACAATTAGAATAACAATAATTTGCCAATTATTCTCAATACCCCAACGTTCTTTTAACTTTTTCACAATACCTATTTGCTTGCAAAAATAGTTAAAAGAGTTTTAAATTCTAGGAACAAATGCACCTAATCTTTGTTTATAGGTTAACTGAAAATAAATAAAGTAGTTATACAGTTTATAATTAACATCATAGCCGTAATCTATCCCGGGTTGGTAGTCAATTTGCATTTCATAAAGATTTGAGTTAAAGCGATTAGCTTGCAACACCCTTTGATTCCATTCTGTTACGTATAGATAGTTTCTGTTTTCTAAAAACTGTTGCGAATAATAGCCTTCTGGTCTTGCTCTACTGGCTAGCCAATAATTAAACCCAGGTTCAATAATAATAATTTCGTATTCTAATTCGTCATTAGCTATTTTAACCGTATCATTTGAAGCTATTTTATTTAGCTTCTCATTGGTGTTGCTGTTTGAAGAAATTTGTTTAGAGGTATTGCATCCAATCAAGAGACCTAATACAATTAGAAAGTATACAAATGTTTTCATAACTAAAGTTTTTTATTAAAAATACAAAAATACTTCTTGTAATTGGTTGATTTTAAATATTTTTAACAAAAAAATGCCAAACTATTAAGCTTGACATTTTGAGTTTGTAAAATTGAGGTTGTTTTTATTTTCCTCCAAAAAGACCACCTAATAGACCACCAAGTCCGCCTTTTTTCTTTTTATCGCTTCCCAATACCATTCCAGCAACATCATCAATAACGCTACCATCTCCATCGGCATCTAAAATAGATTCTAAAAAACTCTGTTCCTGTTGTGGGGAATTGCCTCCAAGTAATCCTCCTAACAAGCCTTCAATACCACTTGAACTGTTTACGTTTTGTTGTCTAGATTGTTTTCCTAAAACACCCATTAATATTGGCGCAGCTACTTTTAATATCTGTGCTATAGATCCAGTATCCATGCCTGATTTTTGACTTAATGCATTTTCAACATTACGTTGTTTATTTCCTAAAACATGCCCTAAAATTTTTCCACCATCTTCTATAACATTTGAGTCTACTCCGCCACCAAACAGGCCTCCTAAATTATCCAAAATGCTTCCGTCGTGTTTTCCGTTTAAAGCTCCAAGTAAACCTTCAGCTCCTTGAGGGGTTGAAGCATTTCGTTTCATAGCTTGCATTAATACCGGCAGAGCCATAGTTAAAACATCTTGTGTTTTATTTTGCGGTTGATTAGTTTGATTAGAAACTCCACTAATAATGGTTTTTCCTAAGTCGCTGTTTAATAAATCTAAAATTCCAGACATGATTTTTTTTAATTTTTATTTAAATGGGTTAATAAAATTTGATTTGAAGGTACAAAAAAAGTCCCAACATATAGTTAGGACTCAATTATATTAATTAGGTCACATTTTATTTAAAACCAGGTCTTCTATCCAAGAATATTAATTATTTGTGAAGCCAGCTCTGTACCAATTCTGTCTTGAGCTTCGTTAGTTGCTGCACCAGTATGTGGCGTTAGGGATAATGCAGGATTCATTAACAATTGAATTTCTGGTTTAGGCTCGTTTTCAAAAACATCTAAAGCGGCTCTGCCTACTTTGCCATTTTCTATGGCTTTTACAAGAGCGACTTCGTTAACAACACCGCCACGGGCTGCATTGGCTATTATAACACCATCTTTCATCATGTTAAACTCAGCTTCGTCAATAACATACTCTTTTTGAGCGGGAACATGTAATGTAATAAAATCTGATTGTCTTAAAACATCTTCCTTAGAAATGGTATCGATTTCGAAATTAACTTTTTGCCCGTCAAAAAATTCTAGCTCTAGATTGGCTTTTTCTATAAAAGGATCGAAAGCTATTACTTTCATCCCAGCTCCTAGAGCCACTTTTGCTGTAGCCTGACCTATACGACCAAAACCTAAAACACCTAAGGTTTTTCCTTTTAATTCAGTGCCTTTGGCATAGGCTTTTTTTAATCCTTTAAAATTACTATCTCCTTCTAAAGGCATATCTCTGTTCGAGTTATGTAAAAAACGAGATAATCCGTAAAGATGCCCAAATACCAGTTCGGCAACAGAATGCGATGAAGCTGCTGGGGTGTTTATAACAGAAAGCCCTTTTTCTCTAGCATATTCAACATCAATATTGTCCATGCCAACGCCTCCACGACCAATAATTTTTAAGCTAGGACAGGCATCAATTAAATCTTTACGTACTGTAGTGGCACTACGTACTAATAAAACACTAATTTCTTTTTCGTTAATGTAGTTTTCTAATTGTTCTTGCGCAACAGTAGTTGTAATAACTTCGAAACCACCTTTTTCTAATGCATCAATTCCACTTTGAGAAATACCATCGTTTGCTAATACTTTCATTTATCTAAGTTAAAAGTTAAAAGTTAAAAGTTAAAAGTTAAAAGTTCTCTGAACTAATAATCATTTAACTTTAAGTTAAATTTATATTTTGTTGTCATTGCAAGGAAGTATGATGTGGCAATCTTTTAATGAGATTCTTTGTCCTACATCCAGAATGACGATTTATTTTTATTGGTTTGAGTAAGCAACTGCATACTGTGACTACATTACTGCAAACTATTTTACGCTTTACTTTCTAATTCACTCATTATTTCCACTAAGGCCTTAACGCTATCGAGAGGCATGGCGTTATACATAGATGCTCTGTATCCGCCCACACTTCTATGACCATTTAAACCATTAATTCCACCTTCTTTCAGCATGGTTTCAAATGTTTCTTTTAAGTTTTCGTTCTCTAAAGTAAATGTGGCATTCATGTTAGAACGGTCTTCTTTGGTAGCAAACCCTTTAAATAATGGGTTTAAATCAATCTCAGAATACATTAAACGGGCTTTCTTTTCATTTTCTTCTTCAATTGCTGCTATACCTCCACGGCTTTTTAACCACTCCAGTGTTAACATTGAAGTATATACAGCAAATACAGGAGGTGTATTAAACATACTACCTTTACTTATATGTACTTTGTAATCCATCATTGATGGGATTTTTCGGGATACTTTACCAAGAATATCTTCCTTAATTACAACTAGAGTAGTACCAGCTGGTCCCATATTTTTTTGTGCACCAGCATATATTAAATCAAATTGAGTAAAATCCAGCGTGCGTGAAAAAATATCACTACTCATATCGCAAACCATAGGGATATCACATTTTGGAAAGGATTTCATCTGTGTTCCAAAAATGGTATTATTTGATGTACAATGAAAATAATCGTAATCTGAAGGAATGTCGTAACCTTTAGGAATATAGTTGAAATTAGCATTTTTAGATGATGCTACTTCATATATATCATCATAAATTTTGGCTTCTTTTATGGCTTTGTCTGCCCAAGTTCCTGAGTTTAAATAGCCAGCTCTTTTTTCTAAAAGATTTAAAGCTGTCATCAAAAATTGAGTGCTTGCTCCGCCTTGTAAAAATAATGCTTTATAGCCCTTGCCTTCTAAATCAAGTAATTCTAAAGCCAAGGCTCTGGCTTTTTCCATAACATCAACAAAAGCTTTACTTCTATGCGAAATTTCAATTAACGATAAACCGCTGTTATCAAAATCTATGACTGCCTCTGAGGCTTTTAGTAAAACTTCTTGAGGTAAAATACATGGTCCGGCACTAAAGTTATGTTTTTTCATTTTGTAGTGAAATTTAAGATGCAAAGTTGCTAATTAATTGACGATTATGTGTTATAAAATTGATAATTTTTAAGCTATATTTCTAATAAAAATGCAATAGAATCTACATCATCTGCATAATCCCAAAGTTGTGGTTTTTGGGTAGCTCCAAATGTAATTTCGTTTCCAGCAAATCCTTTTGATACAACACATTGAATTTGGGCTGCATCAGTATTTATTTTTTTCTTAAGTTGTTCTGTATCATCATAATATTCATAGAACAAAGTGGCAATAGGCGATGCGTAACTCTTATCCTCTTTAATTATAAAAAAGCCATTTTCCAGCATGTCAAACTCACTCATTAAATATACGGCTTTATTATAGTCGTAATTATTAGCATATTTCGCTTTTTCAATTATGGAATGCCAATGGTACATGGCTTTAAAAAAGGCATCAAAGTTATAGTTTTTGGGGACAAAAAGCTTAGAAACATTTCTGCATCCCAATCCATAATATCTAAAAATATCTTCAGAAAGGTTTTTTAAATCTTCTTCAGATTCTTTACCATTGATAATTGCAACCGAATTTCTGTTATTTCGAATAATTGATGGTTTATTTTTAAAATAATATTCGAAATAACGCGCTGTATTATTACTACCTGTAGCTATTACGGCATCAAAGGTTTCAATTTTACCTTCAGTAAAACTTATTTTTCCTTTAAAAGCATTTTCAACACATTCTAAATACTTAGCTAAATATGGGAGTAGGTGCTTATCGTTTGATGATTGCTTAACTACTACTTGATGTCCGGAAATTAAAACCGATAAAAAATCATGAAACCCAACCAAAGGAATATTTCCAGCCATGATTATTGCTACTTTTTTTGGGGTAATCGTATTTAATTGATAGGGGCGTAGCCATTTTGAAAGGTTTTCTAGAGTTAAAGCATTTGACCATCCATTCAACGCAAACTTTATATTCTCTTGTGTAAACCATCCATTGTGTTCTTCGGCTAATTTTAATTGATGCTTAAAACCATCAAAGAACATATCATTGTGTTTCACATTATCCTTTTTTTGGATAGCTTCATTAGAAAATTGACCTATAAAATCACCTAATTTTACAAAAGCATTAATTCTTTGTTCTAAATTCATTCTATATTTGGTTATGAATGGTTTTGGCTTTATTTTTGCGTCTGCAAATTTAAGCAAACTCAAGAGAAAAAACGCTATGGCAATTATAATAACAGACGAATGTATAAATTGTGGGGCCTGTGAACCAGAGTGCCCAAATACAGCAATATATGAAGGGGCGGATGATTGGCGCTATAAAGACGGAACCAGTTTAAACGGTACTGTAGTTTTAACCAATGGAACAGAGGTTGATGCTGATGAAGCCCAGGAACCTGTAAGTGATGAGATTTATTACATTGTACCAGATAAATGTACCGAGTGTAAAGGTTTTCATGACGAGCCACAATGTGCTGCTGTTTGTCCTGTAGATTGTTGTGTGCCTGATGAAGATGTAGTGGAAACCGAAGAAGAATTGTTGGCAAAACAACGTTTTATGCATCCAGACGAATAAATTAAAATTTATAGATAAAGTATTAATCATTAAATCCTGAGTGTTTAGCTTGGGATTTTTTGTCTATAAGCTTTATCTTTACTATGCACAGAATGATTTGCAATGTAATATTTAACTATTCTATAAAGTGACAAAAATAATTATTCAAGGCATACAGTTTGATGAGAAATCATCATATCAAAAGGGAGCAAAACTAGCACCACCATTGATTAGGGAAGCTTTGTATAGTGGTTCTTTGAATCTTTTTGCTGAAAATGGAAAATCTATAGAAAACGATTTTATAGAAGATAAAGGGGATTTTGAAATTACTAAATATTTCAATATAGAAAACATTACAAAAAAGCATTTAGATGATCATGCGAAAGTTTTAACTCTTGGAGGAGACCACTCTATAACATTTCCAATAATTAAAGCCTATAATAAGACATATCCTAAGTTGGATATTCTTCATATTGATGCACATGCAGATTTGTATGATGTTTATGAGGGAGATAAGTATTCTCATGCTTGTCCGTTTGCAAGGATTATGGAAAATCGTTTTGCTACTAGATTAGTACAAGTAGGTATTAGAACTTTAAATTCTCACCAAACTGATCAGTCTGATAAGTTTGGTGTAGAGATTCATCAAATGAAAAACTTAGATTTAACTGCAATATCTAAGTTTGAAAACCCGCTTTATATTTCTTTAGATATGGATGCTTTCGATCCGGCATTTGCACCTGGAGTGTCACATCATGAGCCTGGTGGTTTATCTGCAAGAGATGTGATCAGTTTAGTTCAAAATATTGATGCTGAGGTAGTAGGAGCCGATATTGTGGAATATAACCCTAATAGGGACTTTCAAAATATGACCGCTTTTTTAGCGGCAAAAATGATGAAAGAACTGTTAGCGAAAATGATGTAACAGGTTATAATGCGTATAAGGGGTTTTCTGAGCTATATTTTTTTTGCAACTACCACATAGGTATCAAAAGCATAACTTTTTCGGTCTATGAATTCTTGAAGTTCAAAATTATTTAGATAAAGGAAAAGCTCCCATTCGTTTTTTGTAAAAGCCCTAACAATAGATTTGTCTTCAGTTAGTTTTATGGTGTTTGATTTTGTTTTTTGATAGTAAATGGAATCCCAATTAAACATAAAGTTATCTAACAGGTTATCTTTCATGTAGCTTTCTCTATAATAACATTTGTTATCAAAGAATGCTTCATGATATACCTTTTTCCCTCCTTTTATACTTTTAATAAACCGATTAGCATCGATGAAGTCAAAACACAGCAAACCATCAGCGGTTAAATTATTGTGAATGGTTTTTAAAGCCCTATGTATCGTTTTATTGCTTAGTAAATAACTTGAAGTTCTTCCAGTTATAATTGTAGATTCTAAAGGCTTTTTAAGCATATATTTTGTTATATCTCCCTGAATAAATGTACCATTAGGGTTTTTCAATTTTGAAAGGTTCACCATATCTTTGCTTAAATCTAAACCGATATAAGCTAACGTTGAGTTTATAAAACGCTTTGCAAGATTTCCAGAGCCGCAACCAATTTCTAAGACACTATTTTTTTTGTGTTTATTAATTAAGCTAGAGTAAAACTTATACTCATCGTCATAATCAATAAAAGATTGATACATGGCATCATAAACTTTTTCAAAACCATTTTTATATAAACTCTGCATATTATTAATTTAAAATAAAGATAAAAAAAAGTGCCACTCTATAAAAAAGCGGCACTTTTAATAATTAACTACTCAAAATTATTAAAATCTATAGTTCAGCGATAAGTTAAACATAGTTCCTAATTGACTAAAGTGATAACCATCGTATGTCATTTGAGAATAACGTTGGTTAAAAGTAATTAAGTTAGATTGATTTTGTACTTGGGCAGCATCTGCTAAAATAGCTTGTCCAGCAGCATTTTCTGCTTTAAAACTCCATTCTGGTAGCACATTTAATAAATTATTTACATTTAATGCAATGGTTAGTTTATCACTAGCATTAAAATTAATACCTAAATCTGTAACTATTTTTGGTGTGAATTCAGTTCTTAAATCTGTACTCATCCCTTGTTGTTTAAATGTTGTTTTCCCAAAATAGGTGTTATTAAGAGACCATCCCCATTTACCAACATTATAGTTTGCTCCTAAAATCCACTTGGTTTCAGGTCTTGAAGTAAAGAATAGAGCTTCTTGCGTAGCATTTACTACAGATTGCCCAGAATTTGCTACTAACGGAATGTCTTTTACAGCACCATCTCTTTCATTTTGAAATGTATAGTTACCTGAAAGGTTTAAATCTAAATCTCCATTTCCTATAGCTATATTTCTCTTGCTTAAAACAACATCTATACCAGATGTTCTAGTATCTATTGCATTAGAGAAAAAGCTTACATCACTTAAATTGTTATTAGTTAGAAGAATATCTAATGGATTTGAAGGATCTCCACTTGCACCAATCTCAGAACCTAATACGATTCTATCTTCTACAGTAATATTGTAATAGTCTATGGTAAAGCTAAAGTTACCTTCTAGCTTACCTCCTATACCAATAGTAAAGTTATTGGAAGTTTCAGCATCTAACTCAGGGATACCTAAAAGTTTAGCTTGAGTAGATACATTGTTTATTAATCCTCCTACTTGTATCCCTTGTCCAGGAACAAAACTGTATTGTGCTTTTTGTGTATAAATTTGATGTAATGTAGGGGCTCTGAATCCAGAAGATATAGACGCTCTAGCAGTTAAATTATCGTTTAATTTTAAGCGAGAACTTAATTTATAAACAAACGTATTTCCAAAATCAGAATAATTTTCTGTTCTAATAGTACCGCTAATTAAAAAAGCATCACTAACATCATAGTCTAAAGAAAAATACCCTCCAAAGTTATAACGGTTAAACTTTCCTGAATTTTCAGGGCTGTTACCTGCAAAAGAATCGGCACCACCACCATCGTAAGATGCCAATTCACCTTCTATAACTTCAAAAACCTCGTTTCTAAACTCAGCACCAAAACCAATACTTACTTTATCTGAAAGGATTCTGGAAATATCAATATTCCCTACATTATGAGTGAATTTTGTTCCTCCCGGATCAAATGATTGTTGACTGTTTTCTCTATATAATTGAGAGCCCTCAGTAATTTCGCCATCATCAACAGATCCATTATTATTAGAATCTATCCATGTAGATGGAGAAAATACTACATTTCTATTATGAGAATTGTTTACAGTATATGTTTGTGTATTACCACCTGTTGTATAACTTAAATCAACATTCCATTCATTGATTTTAGTTTTAATACCTATGGTTCCATTATAATCATTTAATAAGCCTTCGAAAGTAGGTACATAACCATCATAACCCCCTGCATTATTTGGGTTATTACCAGGGAAAAAGTCTGCTAAATATGGGAAATCGCTAACCGTTCTCCAATATGGAGTTCTGTAGTTAGCAAAACTATTTACTTTTTTATAAACATAAGCAGCGTTAAAGTACATTTGAGTATTATCACTTAAATCAAAACCACCATTAACCAAAAATTTTGAAGCAGCAGTTTCTGGAGACCCATTTATGTTTCCTGCATCTGGACGACGCGATAAAAATTCTTCTACATCTGTAATATTAGCTCCAAAATCGGCAGCTTCACCAGCAGCATTTACTGTACCTGGTCTGTTTGCTAAGTTTACTTTCGAAAAATCTATAGTATAATTAATGAATCCTTTATCATTTCCAATAGTACTGCCATTGTTAACACTAATACCAAACATTTCGCCATCGCCTTCAGACGTTATGCCACCTCTTAAAGTAGCAGAACCCTTATTAGGAGCATCTTTAAGTATAATATTCATTACACCGGCAATAGCATCCGATCCATATTGTGCAGATGCACCATCACGAAGTATTTCTACACGTTTAATAGCGTCTGTTGGAATTGCAGAGATGTCTGCACCGGTTTCACCACGACCTGGAGAAGTTTGTGTATACAATAAAGCACTTAAATTTTTACGTTTACCATTAATAAGAATTAATGTTCTACTTGGTCCCATGTTTCTAATTTCATAAGGGTCTAATAAGGATGTTGCATCGTTTACTGGTGTTTGTACCGTATTAAATGATGGAATTCTATATTGTAATGCTTTATCAAAAGTAGCTTGCCCAGTAGTGGTCAATTCCTTAACGCCAACAACATCAACAGGCAATGGTGTATCTACATTACTTCTAGGGGCTGTACGCGAACCAACAAGTACAACTTCTGCAAGTTCTTCACCATCAGATAGCGATACATTAATTTGAGTCCTTCCGTTTACAGCTTCTTCTTTAGTAGAGTAACCTACATAACTAAATACCAGAGTACCGTTACTGTCTGTAACTATAGTATAGTTTCCGTCAAAATCTGTAGTAGTTCCATTTGTAGTGCCTTTTTCTATAACGTTTACACCTGGAATACCAATACCGTTTTGGTCGGTAACTTTTCCAGTTACATCTTGCTGTGCAAAAGTAAGTGAGACACTAAAGATTAATAAAAATAAAAGAATTGTGTTTTTCATAAAAGAATTGTTTAGTTATTATAAAGAATTAGTTACTTATATAAGTTATAAGCACATAAACCTTATAATATACTCGTTGAAGCTTAACTTTTTTTTAACTCACAAAAACTGTTTAAGTTAAAGTATTGAAAATCAGCTTATTAGTTTTTAAAACTTATAGGAGATATTTGAATAGAAAAATGAACCGTTTGTTCCCATTTGCACAGAATCCCAATATCCGCCACTATCGGTCCAACTATTTTGTTGGGCAGTTGGGTATATGTTGAATATATTATTTGCACCTAATTTTAATGCAATTTTATCAGTTAAAGCATAACCAATATTAAAGTCTGTAGTTAATTTAGAATTATAAACATCTGTTGCCTTTTGCAATCTATCTACTTCGTCAATATATTCTGAATTTGGGTCTTCATTAAGTAAAGGCTGATAGATTTGCCAATCCACGAGTGTTACTTTACTAAAACTGGTAAGAGTTAGGTTTGTATTAATTTTTTTATTAGAATAGTTTAAATTTAAATTAAACTTACTTTTTGGAGCAGATGCTAATAAGAAATATTGGTCGCGTATGCCAAAAAAAGTTTCTTCATCTAGAGTTTTGTTTTTTATTTTATCAATAGTCATACTATTAATATTTCCGGCAAAAGATACTAGAAAGTTATTATTCATAACATTCTTTTTCCATGTTAATATAACATCTATACCTACAGTACTTGTATTTACTCCGTTAGTAAAAAACTGTACATCGTTTACATTTAGATTAAGGCTTGACGCGTCAAAATTTCCTGTTAGTATAATTCTATCTTTTATATTTACATAATAGGCATCAACAGCAGCTTTAAAATTTTTAGTTTTTGCTGTAAAACCAAAGCTCCCATTAATTGCTTTTTCTTCAATTAAGTTTCCTATACCAAAACTTCTGGTAATTGGGCTATCATTTAATTCTAGTAAAGATTCTGATGGCTCACTACCAATAAAATTTGTGAATTTCAAGTTGTAATAAATTTGAGCTAGAGAAGGCGCTCTAAACCCCGAACTAAATGAGCTCCTTATATTAAAGTTGTCATTGGCTTTATATCTTGATGATAATTTAATATTAAATGTGCTGCCAAAATCGCTATAGTTTTCATAACGGCCTGCAATGCCAAACATAAATTTATTTGTAAAATCAAATTCAGTATCCACATATACAGCCAGATTAGATCTGGTTTGGTCTACTTCATTTTCTGGAGCATATCCGGGAAACCCTTGAGATCCTCTTGGGCGCGGAAAGCCATTTAGCATTATTATATCACTGGCTGGTGTATTCTGGTTAACGATATTGTTATTAATATCAAAAGCGGCATATGACCCTATTTCTCCGGCAAATATTTTATAATTTTCTATTCTATATTCTGTACCAAAAGCAATATTTATTCCGTTAAGAATATTTTTATAAAACCTTGTAAAATCAGCTCCTGTAGTATTTTGATTTAGTATATGCCCACCAGCATCAAAACTTGTAGGCGAATGAGAAAGCAAAGTTGCGTTTAGTGTTTCTTTAATAAAATAATGAAAGTTGTTTTTACCAAATGTATTATTAATGTCTACGTTCCAGCCATTAAATTGAGTTCTAAAACCGGTAGAAATAGAGTTGTCCTTTATTTTTGCTGTTATTAATGGATTGAACCCGTTAGGATAAATTTCGAGTACATTTCTAGGACTATCTGCTGGTCTTGTAAAGGCATAAGATTCTGAATCTCTATAGCTATAGCCTCCAAAAGCATAGAAACTTGAATGGTTGTTTATTGGAATTTCTGTATTTATAAAAATACTATATTCGTTCAAACCAGCTTCGCCATACTTCTCCCTAAAATCTGCTCCTGGTCTTAAAGTTTTTTCTTTTGATAAGTATTCTGTTGTTAAATTGATAAACCCTTTTTCAAAAACCTTCATCCCGTAATTACCAGACAGTTTCATAGTATTTCCGTCTACACCAGAAGTAGGGTTTGTAAAATTTCCTTTGGCATTGGCATTGTTAAAACCATAGGTCATGTTTCCGTTAAAGGTGTCTACTTTGTCTTTTAAAACAATATTCATTACCCCAGCTATTGCATCTGAGCCATATTGGGCTGAGGCGCCATCACGCAAGATTTCAATTTTTTCTATAGCTGATGCTGGTATAGCATTTAAATCGGTTCCAGAATTCCCTCTTCCGCGAGTACCATATAAATTAATTAAAGATGACTGATGTCTTCTTTTTCCGTTGATTAGAATTAAGGTTTGATCTGGACCTAAACCTCTTAATGTTGCTGGAACAATATGGTCTGCACCATCTGCTCCAGATTGTTTAGAAGCGTTAAACGAAGGGATAACAAATTGAAGTATTTGATTAATTTCTATTTGTCCAGTTCTATTAATTGCTTGTTGTAATTGAACAATATCTATTGCTGAGGGGGTATCTAGAGCTGATCTGTTTGCGTTTCTAGAACCTACTATTTGAACTTCGTTTAAAGATTCTCCAGGTTCTAATACGATTGTTATCTCATTTTCATTTTTAATAGCAATTACTTTTGAAGTATAACCAACATAGCTTACTGTAATAAATAGATTGTTTAATGAATTTGTTTCTAATCTAAAGTTTCCATTTTTGTCTGTAGTAGTTCCATTAATGGAGCCATTTTCAATAATATTAGCTTCAACCAAAGGTTCATTGAGTAGATTAACAACTTTCCCTCTTATTATATGATTGCTAAAGCCATTTGAATTTGAAATAGTAGCAATGGTTTCATTTAAACGTTGCTTTGCTTTTTCAAACGATGCTTTTCCTTTTTCACTATCATTATAAATTACATAGTAATTATTGCCTAAGTTATCGAAATGGAGATTGGTTTTTTTTCTTAAATAATCAATTATAACTTGTAAATCTTTGTTGTTTAATTGATTTGTATCAACTTCAATGTTCTCAAGTAAATCTACATCATATGTGAAGAATACTTGTTGTTCTTCACTTAACTTAGATAAAAACTGTGTTAACTTTATTTTTTGATTTTCGGTATTCTGCGCATTTAAACCAATGCTATATGCAATAACCAAGACTATTGTCAAGATTATTTTTAAAGGTTTTTTAGAATACATTTTACGCAAATTAGAGCCTAATTTTTGTTAATGTATAACTTATTATCTTGATTTACAATAGTTACTTGTGCCGTTTTCTCGATAGTTTTAATACAAATCTCTAAATCTTGAGTAGGTACAGCACCAGTTATTAATACTGTTTTACTAGCGTTATCTTCAAATACTGCTGTAATGCCATAAGTGTCTTCAATTTTACTCATAGCAGTCTCTAAGGTAGCACGATCAAAAATTAAAGACCCGTTTTTCCATGAGGTTTGTAATTCTGGTCTTAGAATTCTTTTTTCTTCAATAATTTTATCTGCTTTATACGAATAAGAAACTAAGTCACCAGGAATCATCTTTTTTTGTATACCATTATTTAGTTTAAGAGCAATATTTCCTTCCTCTAAGAATACTTGAGTTCTGGTATTGCGATTGTTAACATTAAAAGAGGTGCCATAAACTTCAACTTTTAAATCTTCAGTTATTACAAGGAATTTAGCATTGGTGGCCGTTTTTTTCTCTACATTAAAAAACGCTTCGCCTTCTAAAACAACTTCTCTTACATCATCATTATTGTAAGATAGAGAGGAGTTTGAGTTTAATTTAACTTTAGTTCTATCTGGAAGTGTAATGTCAATTATTTCACCATAAGCTGTTTTGTGCATAACAGTAGTGGGCTTGTTTACTAGATAAAAAGCAGATATAGAAATAAGCACTATTATAGTCGCAGCAATGCTTTGGTATTTTATGTTTTTATAGAAGGGAATTTTATAAACTTTATCAGTAGTAGTTACATTTTGCTCAAATTTTTCCCATGCGTTAAGGGTCTTTTCTTCAGAAACATAAGATTTGTTAAACTTAACACCAACAAGAATATCTCTAGCATCAAATACAAGTTGTTTTTTACTTGGGTTTTCTCGAAGCCAAGTATCCCAAAAATCAACATCGGCCATTTGTTTTTTATGCACCCAATTAACAAATGAATCATCATTTATTAAATCTTCTATTTTTGTATATGTTCTATTTTCCATAAACTGAAAGACTATTCAAAAATCTTCTTTTCTATACTTATTATAAGAGTCATTTACATTTTATATACTCTCTTTTTTAAGTATTTATTTATTTTTTATACAATATCTTTTAAAAGCTCATTAAGTGATGCGTCCTGGCGCAACTTTTTAATGCCTTTGTGTATTAAATTTAATACGCTTTGGTAATTTATTTCCAAAACCTTTGCTATTTCATCAATATTTAAATCGCTATAATATTTTAAGTATAAAACTTCTTTTTGTCTATTAGGTAACTCATTTAAAAGATTAGCTAAGTTTTCTTGCTTTAAAGCATCAATTTCTTGTTGAATAATAACATCTTCAGCAGAAAAATTTATTTCGACAAAAAAGTTTTCTTTTTCATCATAGTTAATCATTTTTGAAGCTTTTTTTATTTCACGAAATAAATGACGCCTAAATGACACATATAAATATGGTTTTATTGAATTTAAATCAGCTAAATTTTCTCTGTGCTCATAAACATAAAGAAAAAACTCTTGCAAACAATCTTCGGTTAATTGCTCATTATAATTAGAAAGTTTTAAACCATAATTATGCAATAACGGATAATAAATTTTAAACAAAGTAGAAAATGCTTTTAAGTCGCCTCTTTTTAGCGATACCCATAAATCATAATCTGTTAAGTTTTTCATAATCAGCCTGTAAGCGATCCAAATAATTAACAAAGTTAAATTTAGACTTCAACAAATATAGATTATTTTTTATATAGATTAGATATGCTGTTTCCATATTAAATTAAAACTGAGAAATAGCTAATAGATTTCTTAATACAAACTACTATATTTGCACTCGCTAATAAAAAAGATTCCCTGCTTCAAGGGAATGAAGAAAAACGTATTCAATGAAAGCCGGAATTGTAGGATTACCGAACGTAGGAAAATCGACCTTATTTAATTGTTTGTCTAATGCGAAAGCGCAAAGTGCAAATTTTCCTTTTTGTACTATTGAACCAAACATTGGTGTGGTAAACGTACCAGATCCGCGTTTAGAAAAATTGGAAACATTGGTGAATCCGGAGCGTGTGCAACCTGCAACTGTTGAGATTGTAGATATTGCTGGTTTGGTAAAAGGGGCAAGTAAAGGTGAAGGCTTAGGAAACCAGTTTTTAGCAAATATTCGAGAAACCGATGCCATTCTTCATGTTTTGCGTTGTTTTGATAATGAAAATATTACGCATGTTGATTTAACGATAGACCCTATTAGAGATAAGGAAACTATCGATATGGAATTACAGCTTAAAGATTTGGAAACCGTTGAGAAAAAGTTAGATAAAGTTAAGCGTGCTGCTAAAACAGGAAATAAAGAGGCTCAAAAAGAAGAGGCTATTTTATTAACCTTAAAAGCAGGTTTAGAAGCAGGACAATCGGTTAGAGCTTTGACCTTTTCAAAAGATGATTATAATGATTTTGTAAAGCCATCGCAATTCATTACAGATAAACCGGTAATGTATGTTTGTAATGTAGATGAAAGTTCGGCGGTTTCTGGTAATGCTTATGTAGAGCGAGTTAAGGAAGCCGTTAAAAACGAAGATGCTGAAGTTTTAGTGTTGGCAGTAGGGACAGAAGCAGATATTAATGAGCTGGACGATTACGAAGAGCGTCAAATGTTTCTTCAGGATATTGGTCTTGAGGAGGCGGGATCTGCTAAGTTAATCCGTTCAGCATATAAATTACTAAATCAGCAAACTTACTTTACAGCTGGTGTTAAAGAAGTTCGTGCCTGGACTATAGATATTGGAGCAACAGCACCACAAGCAGCCGGTGTAATTCATACAGATTTTGAGAAAGGTTTTATTAGAGCTGAGGTTATTGCCTATGATGATTATGTTACATATGGTAGCGAAGCCAAAGTAAAAGAAGCTGGGAAAATGCGAGTTGAAGGTAAGAATTATGTGGTTAAAGATGGTGATGTAATGCACTTCCTGTTTAATGTTTAAAGCTCAATAATTATTTAGTTATTTTTTAATCGTAAGAATTTTAATATTTTCGCTCTCTTAAATGCAATAAAAATGCCATTAATAGAGATTAAAACAGAAATTAAAGCAGAAATAAAAACCTGCTTCGATTTAGCCCGTAGCATTGATATGCATCAAGAATCTTTAAAGCATTCCAATGAAAAAGCTATTGCCGGAAAGATAACTGGTTTAATTGAGTTAGGCGAATGGGTGAGCTGGGAAGCAAAACACCTGGGTTTTGTACAGCATCTTACTTCAAAAATTACAGAGTTTGATGCCCCTAATTATTTTGTAGATGAAATGGTTTTTGGTGCTTTTAAATCATTTCGTCATGAGCATATCTTCTGTACTTCAACACCGCTTAAAACTAACTTTGATGAAAAGCGCACTATAATGGTTGATAAATTTCATTTTGAATCTCCGTATGGTGTTTTTGGTAAATTAGCAAATTGGTTGTTTTTAAAAAGGTATATGAGTAAGCTTTTAAAAACAAGAAGCCAATTCTTAAAAGAAAAAGCAGAGTCTATTTAATCTTTTCTGTTTTACTTGAACATCGTAATTATTAATCATTTCGAAATATAACTAGAATAGACTGGTCTATATTCGTTCTATGAATGTTACCAAAACTTTTGTTTACGGAATTTTATTAGGGGTTTTAGGAATTGTTTTATTTTCTTCGAAGGCTGTTATGGTAAAAATAGCATATAATTATAGTGTAGATGCTATTAGTATGTTATTGCTAAGAATGTTATTTTCATTTCCTTTTTATTTAATCATTGCACTTTCGTCCAGAAAAAAGAATCCTTTGGCAAAAGTCTCTAAGCATGATTTTTTATGGGTTTTCTTTTTTGGATTTGTAGGGTATTATTTGGCGAGTTATTTTGATTTTGTAGGGCTTACCTATATAAAAGCAAGTTTAGAGCGTATTATTCTCTTTCTGTACCCAACTATTGTGCTTATTCTCAATAAAGTGTTTTTAAAGAAAAAGATCAATAAATTGCAGGTAGGAGCGATTTTTTTAACCTACTTAGGGATTATTATGGCCTTTTGGGATGAGGTTGCCATATCTGGAACTAACACGTATTTAGGCGCATTCTTTATTTTGCTAAGCGCTATTACTTATGCGTCTTATTTAGTTGGTAGCGGGTGGTTAATTCCTAAATTCGGAGTTGTTAAGTTTACGTCTTATGCCATGTTGGTTTCTTGTTTTTGTGTTTTTGTGCATTTTAGTTTTTCTGCTGAGTCTAGTATTTTAGGGCAGGATTTTGAGGTTTATGTTTTAGGCTTTTTAATAGCCGTTTTTGCAACAGTAATTCCATCGTATTTAGTATCCTTGTCAATTAAAATGATTAATTCGTCAAACTTTGCGATTGTGGCTGGTGTTGGACCAATATCAACAATCTTATTAGCTTCTGTTTTCTTAGATGAATTTTTGACAACTTTACAATTAATTGGGGCATTGGTAGTAATTATAGGTATATTTTTAGTGTCTTTAAAAAAAGAGAATCAATAGAGATTTGATGTTCTCAACAAAAACAATTTTATATTGTTAATTACTTTGTGTAAAGGCTGTTTTATTTTTTATAACGTTGTGTTATATTAGCGTCCTATCATTAAATTTTGCTCAAATTCATGGCTTTACAATCCAATTATACCGAAGATAATATACGTTCATTAGACTGGAAAGAGCATATTCGCATGCGTCCCGGGATGTATATTGGTAAGCTAGGTGATGGATCTTCGCCAGATGATGGGATATATATCTTACTCAAAGAGGTTTTAGACAACTCAATTGACGAGTTTGTTATGGGTGCCGGAAAAACCATTGAAATTTCTATTCAGGGTAATAAAGTTATTGTTAGAGATTATGGTCGAGGGATTCCTTTAGGAAAAGTTGTAGATGTCGTTTCTAAAATGAATACCGGTGGAA
This sequence comes from Wocania sp., assembly GCA_965224845.1. GTDB lineage: Bacteria > Bacteroidota > Bacteroidia > Flavobacteriales > Flavobacteriaceae > Wocania_A. The sequence continues at coordinate 62,552 of CBDDAJ010000020.1, read as the reverse complement.
AGTACGATTCTAAAGCTTTTAAGAAATCGGTTGGATTGAATGGCGTAGGAACCAAAGCAGTAAATGCGCTTTCAAACTATTTTAGAGTCGAATCTAACAGAGATGGAAAATCAGCTTCGGCCGAGTTTGAAAAAGGGGAGCTTACCGATAAGGAAACACTCGATGATACGACCCGAAGAAAAGGAACAAAAGTATCATTTATACCGGATGAAACTATTTTTAAAAATTATAAGTATCGTAGTGAGTATGTAGTAAAAATGCTTAAAAATTATGTGTACCTGAACCCAGGCTTAACCATAGTTTTTAATGGCGAAAAATATTTTAGCGAAAATGGTTTAAAAGATTTACTGGCTGAAAAGATTGCTGAGACCGATTTGTTATACCCTATCATCCATTTGCGGGGCAATGACATTGAGGTTGCTCTAACACATAGTAAAACACAATATAGCGAAGAGTATAATAGTTTTGTAAACGGACAGAACACCACCCAAGGGGGTACGCATCTTAATGCATTTAGAGAAGCGATAGTTAAAACCATTCGCGAGTATTATGGAAAAAATTATGATGCCTCAGATGTTAGAAAATCTATTGTAAGTGCCATTGCCATAAAAGTGATGGAACCTGTTTTTGAAAGTCAGACTAAAACTAAACTAGGGTCTACTGATATGGGAGGCGATTACCCAACGGTAAGGACTTATATTAACGATTTTGTAAAAACTAATCTTGATAACTACTTACATAAAAATGCAGATACAGCCGAAAAAATTCAGCGTAAAATTTTACAAGCCGAACGCGAACGAAAAGAGTTATCCGGTATTAGAAAGCTGGCTAAGGACCGAGCAAAAAAAGCAAGTTTGCACAATAAAAAATTGCGGGATTGTCGTGTACATTTTGGAGATACTAAAAATGAAAGAAACCTGGAAACTACCCTTTTTATTACAGAGGGAGATTCGGCATCAGGAAGCATTACAAAGTCAAGAGATGTAAATACTCAGGCGGTATTTAGCTTAAAAGGTAAGCCTTTAAACTGCTATGGTTTAACAAAGAAAATTGTTTACGAAAACGAAGAATTTAATTTATTGCAAGCGGCCTTGAATATTGAAGAATCTTTAGAAGATTTAAGGTATAACAATGTGGTAATAGCTACCGATGCCGATGTAGATGGTATGCATATACGCTTGTTGCTAATTACATTTTTTTTACAGTTTTTTCCTGAAGTGATAAAAGAAGGGCATTTATATATTTTACAAACACCACTATTTAGAGTAAGAAATAAAAAGGAAACCATTTATTGCTATTCTGAAGAAGAACGCCTTAATGCCATTGAGAAATTAAAGCCAAAGCCAGAAATTACCCGATTTAAAGGGTTGGGTGAGATATCTCCTGACGAATTTAAACATTTTATTGGGGACGATATTCGTTTAGACCCTGTGATGCTTGATGATAACATGTCTATTGAAGAGTTGTTAGCGTTTTATATGGGGAAAAATACACCAACACGACAAGAATTTATTATTGAAAACCTGAAAGTAGAATTAGATCTAATTGAAGAAGAGAAAGCCTAATACAGCATGATAGAAGAAGAGAACGACGATTTAAGCAACGCACAAGACGAGCAACCTCAAGAAACGATTACCAGAGTTACTGGGATGTACAAAGATTGGTTTTTAGACTATGCTTCGTATGTTATTTTAGAGCGTGCTGTACCAGCAATAGAAGATGGTTTTAAACCAGTACAACGCCGCATCATGCATTCTATGAAGGATCTTGACGATGGGCGTTACAATAAAGTAGCAAATATTGTTGGGCATACCATGCAATATCACCCACACGGAGATGCCAGTATTGCAGATGCAATGGTGCAAATTGGTCAAAAAGACTTATTAATTGACACTCAGGGAAACTGGGGGAATATCTTAACAGGCGACAGGGCAGCTGCATCACGTTATATTGAGGCTCGTATTTCAAAGTTTGGCTTAGATGTTGTGTACAACCCTAAAATAACAGAGTGGCAAGCTAGTTATGACGGACGTAGAAAAGAACCTGTTAATCTTCCGGTTATGTTTCCTTTGCTTCTTGCTCAAGGTGGAGAAGGCATTGCTGTAGGGTTATCTACTAAAATATTGCCTCATAATTTTATTGAGCTTATCGATGCTTCTATAAAACATTTACAAGGGAAACGCTTTACCATTTTACCAGATTTTCCTACTGGAGGTATAGCAGATTTTTCTAATTATAATGATGGAAACAGAGGCGGTAAAGTCCGTGTCCGGGCTAAAATTTCGCAGTTAGATAAAAATACATTGGTTGTTACTGAGCTTCCATATGGAACAACGACATCTTCGTTGATTGACTCCATTTTAAAAGCTAATGATAAAGGGAAAATAAAAGTTAAAAAAATTGAAGATAATACTGCCGCTGAGGTCGAAATTTTAGTGCATTTACCTTCAGGTTTATCGCCAGATAAAACGATTGATGCTTTGTATGCATTTACAAGTTGTGAATCATCAATTTCACCATTAGGTTGTGTTATTGAAGATAATAAGCCCCTCTTTATTGGCGTTTCTGAAATGTTACGTCGCTCTACAGATAACACAGTTCAACTTCTCAAGCAAGAATTAGAAATAAAACTTGGTGAACTTGAAGCACAGTGGCACTTTGCATCTTTAGAACGCATTTTTATTGAAAACAGAATTTATCGCGATATTGAAGAAGAAGAAACTTGGGAAGGTGTTATTTTGGCAATAGATAAAGGGTTACAACCTCATGTTAAACATTTAAAGCGTAAGGTAACGGAAGAGGATATTGTACGCTTAACTGAGATAAGGATTAAGCGTATTTCAAAATTTGATATTGATAAAGCACAGCAAAAAATTGATGCACTTGAAGATCAAATAGCCGAAGTTAAACATCATCTCGAACATCTTATTGAGTATGCTATAACGTATTTCAAAAGGCTTAAAAAAGAATATGGAGCTGGGCGAGAACGCAAAACCGAAATAAGAACTTTCGAGGATGTAGATGCTACAAAAGTGGTTATTCGTAATACTAAGCTTTATGTAAATCGAGAAGAGGGCTTTATAGGAACATCGTTACGTAGAAATGAATATGTCTGTGATTGTAGTGATATTGACGATATTATAGTATTTACAAAAGAGGGAAAGATGATGGTAACAAAGGTGGACTCTAAAACCTTTGTTGGTAAGGATATTATTCATGTAGCAGTTTTCAAGAAAAAAGATAAGCGTACAATTTACAATATGATTTATCGTGATGGACGAAAAGGGCCATCATATATTAAACGTTTTGCCGTAACTAGTATTACCAGAGACCGCGAATACGATTTAACAAACGGTAATAAGGGTTCGGTTAGTTTATATTTTTCGGCAAACCCGAATGGTGAAGCTGAAGTTGTTAGCATTAATTTGAGGCAGGCGGGTAGTATTAAAAAGCTAAAGTGGGACATTGATTTTGCTGATATTTTAATTAAAGGGCGTACTTCAAAAGGGAACCTGGTTACTAAATACTCTGTTAAGCGTGTTGAATTAAAAGAAAAAGGCGTTTCAACATTAAAACCTCGTAAAATATGGTTTGATGATACAGTTCAGCGCTTAAATGTAGATGGTAGAGGGGAGCTGATAGGAGAGTTTAGAGGTGAAGATAAATTGCTTATAATTAACCAGTCCGGTGTTATTAAAACGCTTACACCTGAAGTTACGATGCACTTTGATGATGATATGATAGTTCTTGAAAAATGGGTGCCTAAAAAGCCTATTTCGGCTATTTACTTTAATGGAGAAAAAGAGCTGTATTATGTTAAACGCTTTTTGATTGAACAGGAAGGAAGAGAAGAATCTTTTATTTCAGATCATCCAAATTCACAGTTAGAAATTGTTTCAACAGATTGGAAGCCTGTGGCTGAGGTTGTTTTTGCTAAAGAACGTGGTAAAGACAGAAAGGATAATTTAGAGGTTAATCTTGAAGAGTTTATTAATGTTAAAGGTATAAATGCATTAGGAAACCAGCTTACAAAAGATAAAGTGAACCAAATTAATTTATTAGATCCTATTCCTTTTGAAGCGCCTGCTGAGGTTCATGCAGATGAATTGGAAGTTATTGATGAAACTGAAGTTACTGCTAATGATTCTGAAACAGAAAGTAAGGGAGGTGGTAATACCTCAGAAAGTAAATCAAATGATTTAGAAATAGATGATGAAGGACAGATTACTTTGTTTTAATGCCTTTTTTTGAAGTCATTTAAATCTTCTTCTTAATACGTTATATTAAAAATACTGCTAATAAAGAAAAGGCAACGAACGCTCTATGGAGTTGCAATAAGTCTTCCTATAATACATATTAAGTAAGTTAATAAGGTTTGCAAATAGCATTATAAAGCTAACTAAAGCATCAGACTATAACGTTGTGTTGCGCATTTTATCTTCCTGAAAATGCTAGATGCTGCAATGCATCACATTATTATTAGCCAATAAAGTTAAGATTCAGATTAAACACCTAAACCCAAACATGCTACGTTTCAAAGAGTTTATTATATAAAGTTAAATAGAAATATATACTTTGGATTACTAACTAAGGTATTGAGCATAAGCTAAAAGTTTAATGGTATGTAGTTTTATATGGAAAAAGCATGGACAAATCTGTGTTTATTTGTTTTGTGTACTGTTACAAGCTACTTTGGCTATAGTTATCAATTTTAACTATTAAAAATGTATCCTATGCATGCTAAGTGCATAAGCATTAATGTGTTTAAAACTATTAACCGATTGGAAATATGAATAAAAAGATCTTCTTTCTTTTAGCTTTTGTAACTGTTTTTTTTGCTAACAGTCAACAGTTATATATGGAACTGGGTTCTACAATATCTTCTTTTGATTATAAGAATTCTAAAGGACAGCCATTAAATAATCTATTATCCCAGTCTAAAACAAATTTTGGTATGGGGTATCGTGGCATTTTTAATGTAAGTAAAACATTGTTTTATAGAATAGGAGTTACCTACAATAGGTATGGTGCCATAGGCAGCGAGCCTAGTGTAGATAATTTTTTTGAATGGGATGTTAGTTATTTAGGTTTAAAAGGTGGAGTAGATGTTAAGCTGTTTCATGTAAGAGATTTAATGTTTTTTGCCAATGCTTCAGTAGCTTCAGAGTTTTTATTAAGAGGGAATCAAACCATAAATAACGATGTATTTAATCTGGTAGGAGAAGAAGAGTTTAATAATAACATTCTTTTTTTACGTGGTGGAATTCATATGCAGTATCCCATTTCTAATACCACTGCTATTTATGTGGGATATAGTTATGGAAAATCGGTTTTAATAAGTAGTGGTGTTAATGCCGAAAAGCTTAAGCTAAACTCGCATCAATTTGGGATAGGCTTCATCATTAATTTACCTACTTGCAATTGCGATTTTTAGCTATAAAAACCTGTTTTTTAAGTCTGGACAAAGCATGGACACTATAGTATATATTAAGTATTTAGCATAATTTGGTTTAAAGAAAAATTAAAATGCACTTTAAAGATTTTAAAATAGTTATCCTTTTGTTACTCGTGTTTTGTTTGGCAAATACCATTTCTGCACAACAATCAAACTCCAGTAACTCATATAAAATACTAAGCTCAAACTTAGGTGTTGCAGGATCTTCAAAAGTTGTTTCTACTCATAAAGGCCATTACAAAATAAGCCAAAGTATTGGTCAGTCTGGTGTTATAGGAACATTTTCAAGTGCGGGCTATTATTTACGTCAGGGATATCAACAACCTATAAATTCTAATGGTTTAGTAAAACCATCTAACAACAATAATTTATTAGCTAAAGTATATCCAAATCCTTTTGCCGAAAGGGTATTAATTGCATTCAATGAAACCTTAACGGAGACCATCAATATTTTAATTTTTGATATAAGTGGAAAACTCATTTATAATAAGAATTTTTCGCCATCAAAAACTATTCAATTGCAATTAAATGAGCTTTCCAGCGGGTCGTATTTAATTAAATGTTACTCTAATGGTAAACAGTTTAATGCTAAACTGATTAGACTATAAAAAACACTAAAACCAACCAAAACTATGAAACGTATAATCAATTTATTATTATTTTTCATTCTATCTGCTAACCTATTTGCGCAAACAGATGGTATAAGTTATCAAGCCGTTATAATTGGACCAAACGATTTAGAGTTGCCAGGTGTAGATTCTGAAGGCAATTATTTACCTAGTACAACGGTAGCTGTTCGATTCACCATTTTTGATTCTGGTAACACAGTTGAATTTGAAGAAATACAAACCACAACCACAGATGAGTTTGGTAGAATAAACCTCATTATTGGAGCAGTTGAGCATGACAATTTTGAAAAAATTAGTTGGGACGGCACCCCAAAAGACTTAAAGGTGGATATTGATTTTGATGGTGGTAACAATTTTGTTGATATGAGCAGAGAGGTGTTAACTTTTGTACCATATGCTTATCATAGAAATATTACGGCAACAGGAACTTTAGATGTTGATGATGATACCACTTTAAACAGGGAGTTAATAGTTAGAGGGCAAACACATTTGCATGATAATTTAACTGTAGAAAGTGGTAATACAGCTTTAAAAGGTGATTTAGCGGTTGATGGAGAAACACAATTAAACTCAAATTTAAATGTTGGAGACCCTGCTTATGGAGTGCCTGATGGTGATGTAAATGCCTCAACAGTATTAAACGGATCTTTAAATGTTACGGGGTTAACTACGGTTTATAATTTTAGTGCAGAAGGAGAAGCCTCTTTTGAAGAACTGGCAGCAGAACGATTATCAGTTAATCAATCCACAAACTTATATGGTTCTGTTAATATAAATACCGACCAACAGATCGTATTTAACTCTACAGTACACACAGATCCCATAAGTTATGGAGGTACAGCACCTTATGAACAAGTTTCAGGCACTGATCCCGGAAAAAACATTGGTAATTATCCATTGCTAGTAGAAGGGAGTACTCAAGGGATAGCCATTAAAGTAATAGGGAACAGAAGAAATGGAAATAATTTTATTTCATTTTGGGATGGTGATGGTTTTAGTTTTATGCGAGGTAGAATTGAAGGGGAAGTTGAAGAAGAATTTGGTAATAATGCAGATTGGTTATTTGACCAAAGCTCGCTGGCATTTGATATTTATGATAGTGAAATTGATTTAGGTTTTGCGGTAGCACATAGTATAATAGCAGACCTTCAATTGGTTAAAGCTGCTAATGATTATAGAGTATGTGCAGGTTTGGGAACCTGTGTTGCAGCACCAAGTATAGCCGATTTATTGTTTTCTGCTGCTGAAGTTGTTTCAGCGGCACTTCAGGCCATTTTTGCAGAACAGGTAAAAATTAGAGCAGAAGGCTATAAAACGACTTATGATAACAATAAACTATTATTTGAAGGGGTAACCTATGCCTCAGGAGCTGGAGACTATGCCGAGTATTTAATGAGAGAGCATACTAATGAGGATATAAGCTTTGGTGATATAGTTGGTTTAAAAGGCGGTAAGATATCTAAAAATACTTCAAATGCACAGCGTATGATGGTGGTATCTTATAAACCTATTGTTTTAGGAAATATGCCGCAACCTGATAAGGAAACCGAATACGAAAAAGTAGCCTTTATGGGGCAAGTTCCTGTAAAAGTTTTTGGCAAGGTAAATATAGGAGATTATATCATACCAAGTGGTAATAACGATGGTTATGGTATATCCGTTCATCCTTCTAAGATTACAACAGAACAAATAAGTAAAATTGTTGGTGTAGCTTGGACTAACAGCCAAAAGAGTTTTGGAAAAAGTACTGTTATCATTGCTGTTGGTTTAAACAATAATGATAGTAATCATGTGATACAAAATTTAGAGGCTAAATTAAATGAGCAAGCACAAGAAATTACAAATTTAAAAACACAAATCGCTGAGATATACAATATACTGTCTGGTAAATCAAATGCTACTATCTCTAATAAATTAATAAAAGAACATAGCGATGATGATGAGGTTATAACTTTTGATAATAGGAAGTATGAAGTGGTAGAGACAGACCATGGCGAAATAGTGTATTGGGAAATTACTATGGAAGACTTAGAAAGAGGTATGAAGCTTGCCGAAGAACAAATGCTTTCTAAAGGCATTAATATTGATGAAGACAAAATGTGGGGTAAGCTTAAAAAAGATTCTAGTTTTAGAAATAAAATACTGGCTACCATAAAAACAAAAATCGATCAACAATTTCATTATCATAAAACGGTTAGTACAAAATCTCATCATTAAAATCTAGACATGTTTTTGTCAATATCATAAAAATATGAAAAAGTTTTTCATTTTTACATGTTCTATTTTGTTGTTAGGTACTTCTTTTTTATGTGCTCAAACAACGTCTATCCCAGATGCAAATTTTGAAGATTATCTGGAAACTCATACTCCCGATGGCGTGTTGGTATCAGTAGGAGATGCTTTAAGTATGGGAGATGGTATTGCTAATAATGCCTTAGTTACAACAGCTAATATAGCAACGGTAACATCATTAAATGTGAGCAACTTAAATATTCAAGATTTAACAGGTATACAGGATTTTAATGATTTAACAACATTAATTTGTAGTAATAATAGTTTAACCAGTTTAAATATTTCAAACAATAATGGTTTAACCACATTATTGTGTGGTATAAATCAACTAACCAATTTAGATGTTAGCAATAATAATGCTTTAGAAGTTTTAAACTGTTCCAGTAATCAGCTGGCTAATTTGGATGTTAGCAATAATTTAAATTTAGAACGATTAAGTTGTTCTAATAACCGTATTTCATCAATAGATATAGGTTTAAATACAGCACTGTTTTTTTTATCGGTATCAGAAAATCAACTTACAAGTTTAGATGTTACCAGTAATACTAAAATTGAACAACTATTTTGTGCTTCTAACTTAATAACGAACCTGAATCTTTCAAATAATACCGTTTTAAGTACTTTAAATGCGTCGCAGAATGCTATTACTAATTTAGATTTAAGTACTATAAATACAATTAGTTGCCCTAACCCTCAAACTGAACCTACAACACCTTGTCAAAGTTCTGCAACTATTGATGTATCTTATAATCAGTTAATGTCTCTAAATATAGCTAACGCCAATAATGACTTAATAACTGCTTTTAATTCAGAGCAAAACCCAGATTTGTTTTGTATTCAAACCGATAGTGGTTTTATAGTACCAAACAATAATTGGGTTAAAGATGATTGGACCTATTACGGAGATACAGGGTGTACAGATATTTTTACTTATGTGCCCGATGATAATTTTGAACAAAGATTAATTACTTTAGGTTTAGACGATGTATTAGATCATTTAGTTTTAACATCAAATATTAATACCATAACCTCTCTTGATGTCTCAAACTTAAATATTGATAGTTTAGTTGGTATAGAAGACTTTATAGCACTGCAAACATTAGATTGTAGTGGAAACAATATTGATGCCTTAAACCTGTCTAACAATATGGCTTTATTAAATTTAAATGCTTCTGATAATAATTTGGCAAGCCTTAATTTAGAGAGCAATACAAACTTAGCGATTCTAAACATTTCTCAAAATGCTTTAACTGTGCTAGATGTAAGCAATACTTTGCTATTAACAACCCTTGATTGTTCTAATAATAGCATAAAACTATTAGATATAAGTTTACTTACGGCTATCACAGATTTAAGCTGTACAACTAACTCGTTGGAAGTTTTAAATATTAAGAATGGTCAAAATGCAAGCCTTTTAAGTTTTAACGCTACAGCAAATCCAGATTTGTCGTGTATAGAAACAGATACTGGAATCGTGCCGGCTGGTGTTACTTGGACTGTTGATGCTACTGCAACCTACGCCGTAACTTGCGGAACCTATGTGCCAGATGATGGTTTTGAGCAAGCTTTAATTGATGCTGGGTTTGATACAGCTCCTCTTGATAATTATGTGCCAACTGCTAATATAATTGCACAAACAAATCTTAATGTAAGTGCTTATAATATTACAGACTTAACAGGTATTGAAGACTTTGCTGCATTGACCGTTTTTGATTGTTCTAATAATGCTATTGAAATATTAAATTTAACTGCAAACACAGCACTTACAAGTATAACTTGTAATGATAATGCTTTAGAGTTTGCAGATATCAGAAATGGAAACAATACTAATGCCACTGTATTTAATGCTACAAATAACCCAAATTTATTTTGTATTAATGTGGATGCCGGAGTAATAGGAAGCATTCCAGGAGGATGGGTAATAGATCCTATAGCTAACTATAATTCCGATTGTGAAAATAACAGATATACACCAATCCCGGATAATAACTTTGAACAAGCCTTAATAGACTTAGGCATTGATTCCGGAGCTATAGATGGTCAGGTATTAACAGCAAATATTGAATATTTAACCACTTTGGATATTAATGGCAGAAATATTGAAAGTTTAGAAGGTATTAAAGCTTTTTTATCGCTAACCGAGTTAGACTGTAGCAATAATTATTTAAATGCCTTAGATGTTAGTAATATGACTAATTTAGAGGCCTTGTATTGTAGTTCAAATTATTTTTTAACAAGTAATCCTACAAATATAAATGGCGTTTTAAATATTACAGGAACCGCTAATTTAAAAACACTATACTGTTCAGGAAATTTACTGTCAGATTTAGATGTGTCATCAAAATTAAACCTTGAAGACTTAAATTGTTCCGATAACAAAATAACTAATTTAAACGTCAATAATAATGTATTGCTCCAGCAATTAAACTGTTCAAATAATCAATTAACAGGTATAGATATTAGCAATCTTACTGTATTAGAAACAATAAATTGCAGTGTTAATAGTATCAGTAATTTAATTACTTCTGCTGTAAACAATTCGACTTTAACCCATTTAAATTGCTCGAATAACGATTTGAGTACTTTACAAATTAACACCTATTTATCGTTAGAAGATTTAAGTTGTAATTCGAATTCAATATCAAATCTAAATACTGATAATAATACTTTATTGGTTAGCTTAAACTGTTCAAATAATCTTATTGATGGCTTAAACTTAACTCAAAATACTGCATTAGCAACACTTTATGCTTCTCAAAATAATATAACACAGCTAGATTTAGTCAGTAATGTAGCATTAGAGTATTTAGATTGTAATTATAATGCTATTACAACCATAGATATAGGTGCAACAACAAGCTTGAAATATGTGTATGCAAATAATAACAATTTAAATAGCTTAGATGTTAGTAATAACACCGGTTTAATAGTTTTAGATGCTAGTTTTAATGACATTACAAGCATGGTTTTGCCTAATAATTTAAATCAGCTAAAAACATTTAATTGCAGCAATAACCTTTTAGAAAACGATTTAGATTTATCAAGTTTGGGAATAAGTGCTTGCCCTTCAGGAGAAGATTTGTGTCCAGGGTTTATCACAATTAATGTATCTAATAATCAATTAGATTTTGTTAACATTCAAAACGGAATGAATAATGAAATTAGTGGTTTTAATGCTTCTGCTAACCCTAAATTGTATTGCATTCAGGTAGATGATATTAACAATATCGGTGCAAATTGGACAAAAGATGTTACAACAAGCTATAGTATAGATTGTAGGTTTGGCGAAACTTATGTGCCGGATGATAATTTTGAACAAGCTTTAATAAATTTAGGTTACGATACTGGACCTTTAGATGATTATGTTCTTACCGCAAATATTGAAGTTTTAACAGCGTTAAACGTTAGCGGAAATAATATTTCAGATGTTACTGGCATAGAAGATTTTGTGGCTTTACAAGATTTAGATTGCTCAAATAACACATTGTCTACCATAGATTTAAGTAATAATGTAAGCTTAACTATAGTTAATTGTTCAAATAATGTGTTGAGTGTGTTAGATTTAGCAGAAAATACTAACCTTACTAATTTAAACGTTGCTAACAATGCATTTACAATGTTTGATGTAAGCTTGGTTCCATTATTAGAAACTTTTAATTGCGATACTAATCAAATTACTGAATTAGATTTTAGTACCAATACAGCTTTAATTAGCTTAAGTTGCCAGTCAAATTTATTAGAAGTATTGAATATTCAAAATGGTCAAAACACCAATTTATCAAATCTAAATGCACAAAGTAATACCGATTTAACATGTATTTTAACTGATACAGGAGCGGTGCCACCAGGCGTAACCTGGTTAAAAGATGTTGTAGCAATATATGCTATTGATTGCCATTATGGAGAGACTTACGTACCCGATGATGCCTTTGAAACGGCCTTAATTGATTTAGGTTACGATACCGTTTTAGACGATTATGTATTAACATCTACTATTGAAAGTTTGTCTTTTTTAGATGTTGGAGAAAAAAGTATAACTGATTTAACGGGTATTGAAGATTTTATAAGCCTTAGAACTTTATTTGTAGATAATAATATGCTTGCAGATATAGATTTAAGTAATAATACTTTGCTGGAAAATTTTAACGGCTCCAGCAATAATTTATCTCAAATTGATTTGTTATCCAACCCGAGTTTGGTTGTATTAAATATATCTAACAATACTATAGCTCAAGTTAATTTTGATAATAATTTGAATTTATTAAATATAAATGTATCAAACAATCAATTAACAATTTTAGAAGTGAATCTATTAGTAGATTTAAGCGTATTAGATTGTTCAAATAACCTGATTGCTAATTTGAATATTGTATCAAATCCTAATGTAGAGGAGTTGTACTGTCAATCTAACCTTTTGGTTAATGACCAACTTAATCTTAAAAATGGATCAAATGCTACATTAAGAACATTAGTTGCAACTAATAACCCCGATTTAGGCTGTATTTTGGTAGATGATCCGGTTGCAGTAATATCAAATGTATCAGGAGATTACGATAATTGGTTTAAAGATGCTACAGCTAATTACCAATCGGTTTGTGATGATGCTGATAATGACGGTGTAGCAAATGCAGATGATAATTGCCCTGGAACCCCTTTTGGAGCTTCGGTAGATTTATTTGGTTGCCCAATTTTAGATTTACCAAATGATAATTTCACCATTTTAATAACCAGTGAAACCTGTTTAAATAATAATGATGGTAAAATTAATATAACCACCAAAGAATTTTATAATTATACAGCTACATTAACTGGCGAAGATTTTAATAGAGTATATAATTTCACTAAGGAAATTGATATTAAAAATTTATTAGCAGGAACCTATACATTATGTATTACGGCAGAAGAGTTTCCGGGCTATACCAGTTGCTTTGATGTGGTAATAACACAACCTGAGCCTTTAGAAGTTTCTACTGGAAAAAGTAGCGATGGTAAAAAAGTATCCCTCTATTTATCTGGGAGTAGTAATTATACTATTGAATTTAACGGCTTAAATTTTAAAACCAATAAAGATGTTTTAGAGTTGGTATTGCAGCATGGAGAAAATATTATTAAAGTAAGTACAGATATTGAGTGTCAAGGTGTTTTTGAAGAACACATTTTTATATCTGATGAGGTTTTGGTTTTTCCAAATCCGTTTAAAAATACCATTAAAATAAACACTGGAGCAAATGATTCTGATACCGTAAATGTTTGCATTTATTCTATATCGGGACATTTGGTGTTTTCAAAAACATTTACGAATAATAAATTTAATAATTTGAATGTTAATTCTAACGAATTAAAATCTGGATTGTATGTATTAACAGTAAAGTCTGAAGCAAAGACCTCAACTTTTAAAATGATAAAGCAATGAGAAAGATAATTTATATTTTGAGTTTGGCTTTTCTAATTTTTGCTTGTAGTTCCTCATCAAATGGAGAGGTTGGAGAAGAAAATGAAAGCCCAACAGAAGAAGGAGAAAATAACGATTTCTCTATTAAGTTATATTTTCCTCAAGAAAATATGTTGTGTAATTTGGGTACCGATGCAACACCAACAGAAAGCACTGTGGCTTTTGAGTGGCGTGCAAATGATTCTGAGAACTATAAAATTACAATTGAAAACTTGTTTACTGGAGCGCTTATTGAAAGAGAAACAACCGATGATATTATTCCTATTACTATTGATAGAGCAACACCTTATAAATGGTTTGTAGAAGCTATTAAAGGTTCAGAAACTTACAAAAGCGATACCTGGCAATTTTATAATGCAGGGCCAGGGGTAGAAACCTATGCCCCTTTTCCAGCAGCTATTAATGCCCCTTTAATGGCTGAAAATTTACCAACTACAAGTTCTGTGGTACTTGATTGGACAGGTAATGATGTAGATAATGATATAGCAGCTTATGATGTATATTTTGGTACAAATAGCTCTCCGGATATTTTTTCAAATAATGTAACGACCACTGAAGTTACTGTTTCGGTTTCTGCGAATACGATTTATTACTGGAAAATTATTACTAAAGATGAGCATGGAAATACATCTGATTCGGGAATTTATCAGTTCAAAGTGCTATAGTTGATACTATTACAATAATTTTATTATTAATTTAAAATACAAATGAGGCTGTTTAAAACGTGTCATTCTGAATGACAAAAATTTATCGCTTTTTAGACAGCCTCATTTTGGTTTAGGTTGATTAATTGTAGTTATTCATATTTTAGAGCATCTACAGGATCAGAGTTTGCTGCTAAATATGCTTGAGAGCTTACTGTGATTAATGCTATTATAAGCGCTAAAAATGTAGCAAAAAAGTATGGTAATAAAGGCATATCTATTTGGTATGAAAAATTTGATAACCAATTTTTTACCAGTAAATAGCTAATAGGCCATGCAAAGATATTTGCTATAAGTACCAGCTTGATAAAGTCTTTGGTAAGCATATTCATAATTTGAGGAACAGATGATCCTAAAACTTTCCTTATCCCAATTTCTTTGGTGCGTTGTTCGGCCGTATAAGAGGCTAGACCATAGAGTCCCATTGCAGATATTATTATAGCTAGAATGGTTAGAAATAAAAACATGGTTCCAAAATTCTCTTGTTGCCTTAATAGAGCTCCAAACTTTTGGTCTAGAAATTTATACCTAAAAGGATGTGATGGTTCTAGTTTGTTCCATTCGGTTTCAATATAATCAATGGTAGCATTCATATCGTTTTTAGCAATCTTAAATGACGCAAACCAAACAAAATTTTCTATGGTAAGAACCATTGGGCGTATGGGTTGATTAAAACCTTCAATATGAAAATCTTTAACAATTCCTATAATATTGCCATACTGTAAATTTCCATCATTTCCTGTGTATCTTCCTAAACGTCTTCCTACGGCGTTTTCAATATTTAAATTTTTAACAGCTGTTTCATTTAAAATAAAGTATGGGACAGAGTCTGATTCTTTTTCTCTATCAAATTTTCGTCCCTCTAAAAGCTCGATATCTAAAGTTTTCATAAAATCATAATCAACTTCCATATTCCACAGTGGTAACTGTTCTTCATTTCCCTCTAAAGCGTACATGTTTTGATTCGGATTATCTCCAGGATAGTAAGACGCTCTGGTAACACTTAAAACGTTGCTGTTCTTTAAAAATATACCTTTATAGTTTCTGAAATTTTTTGTCATAGCATCAGTTTGTAACGGAACTACTATGACCTGCTCTCCATTAAAACCAATATCTTTATTATGTAAAAACGAAATTTGTTTAAAAATAATGATCATACCAATAATTAAAATGGTGGATGCTGTAAACTGAGTTACTACAAGTGCTTTTCTTAATAAAGCTCCTCCTTTGGTTTTGGTAAGATCGCCTTTTAATACTGAAATGGGTTGAAATGCTGATAAGAAAAAAGCCGGATAACTTCCTGCAAATAAACCGTAAATAAGGGTTACTAATAAGGCAAATAATATAGTTTTCCCTATATAATCATTAAAAAGGGTAAGGTTGGTTTCCATAATATTGTTAAAACCAGGAAGAAATAATTCTACCAATATAAAAGCTAAGAACAGCGCAATAAAACTTTGGATGACAGATTCAGTTAAAAACTGAGTGATTAGCATTTTTCTTGAAGCTCCTGTTACTTTTCTTACTCCAACTTCTTTTGCTCGTTTACCAGATCTTGCAGTAGATAAATTCATAAAATTTATTCCGGCAATTAAAATAACCAGAAGCGCAATGCCCATAAATACATAAATATATATAATGTTACCGTTTTGTTCTATTTCAAAATCCATTTTTGAATAAAGATGGATATCTTTTAGCGGTTGTAATTGGTATTCAAAAGCATTACCCTGAGCTAAAAATTCTTCCACTGTTATTTTTAAGAAGCGCTCAACATCTGGTTCAATCTTTTTGATGAAATTACGCTTCATTTCGGCTTCAAAAGCATTAAAATCGGCGCCTTCTTTTAGTTTAACGTAAGTATACCAGCCATTGTTCATCCATATGTTTCGAATTTGAGGATCTGCTAAAAACATATCAAATTGAAAGTGTGCATGCCCTTTGGGTTCTTTAACTATACCTCTTACAATATAATCCTGTCTATTGTCATAATTCACCACTTCACCTATGGCATTTTTATCGCCAAATAATTTTCGGGCCGTGTCTTCAGTTAATACAAGTGCATTGTCTTCTTTTAATGCCGTTTCTGCATTACCGTGAACAAACTCATAATTAAATACTTTAAAGAAAGTACTATCAGCTCTCACCCCTTTTTGTATATAAACTTTGTTTTGTTCATGGCGCATTAAAATTTCCTGGTTAATGGTTTGGATACGTGTTGCGGTTTCAACATCAGTAAATTCGGTTCTAAAAGCATTTGCCATAGGGCTACAAGAAACTGGCGCATTCATTTTTTGCCCCATCATGTCGGCTTTAATACCAGTTCTATATATGCGTTCGTATCCATCCCAATGTTTTTCGTAGCTGGTTTCATCTTTAATAAAAAGAAAAACCAGAATGGTAACGGCAAGCCCCAGAGCCAAACCTAAAATGTTTATTATGGCATAGACTCTATTTTTGTTTAAGCTTCTAAAAGCGACTTTTATATAATTTTTAAGCATGATTTCTATATTTAAAATTATACAATAGCTTTGGCTAATTTATTTTTGCTTTCAGATACAATTTGTCCATCGAGTAAATTAATTATTCTGCCGGAATAACTCGCGTCGTGTGCAGAGTGCGTTACCATTATTATAGTTGTACCTGCTTCATGCAATTCGCATAATAATTCCATAACTTCATTACCATGCGAACTATCTAAATTTCCTGTTGGTTCATCAGCCAAAATTAGTGGGGGTTTATTAATTAATGCTCTGGCAACAGCAACACGCTGCTGCTGTCCACCTGATAATTGTTGAGGGAAATGTGACGATCGATGTGAAATTCCAATCTTTTCAATAATCTCATTAACTCTTTGCTTACGCTCGGCGGCTGGCACTTTATTATAGAGTAGAGGAAGTTCTATGTTTTCAAAAACGGTTAATTCATCAATTAGGTTAAAGTTTTGGAAAATAAAACCAATATTTTTTTTGCGAATTTCAGAACGTCCTTTTTCGTTTAAATGCGACACTTCGCTTCCTAAAAATTCATAGCTCCCGCTTTCAGGCTTATCTAATAGTCCCAAAATATTTAAAAGTGTTGATTTTCCACAGCCTGAAGGCCCCATAATGGAAACAAATTCACCTTTATTTATTTCGAAAGACACCTCATTTAATGCTGTAGATTCAATTTCGTCTGTTCTGTAAACTTTAGTTAATTGATTTAATTTGATCATGATTTTTTAGTTTTAATTTATTTTGATTGATTCATAATTTTTAAAGTCGTCGTAAGACGATGAAATAAATTCATCTCCAGCATTTAGCCCTTCCAATACTTGGTAATAACTAGGGTTTTTACTTCCTAGTTTTATATAGCGTTTATTGGCTTCTCCATTTCCGTCCAACACATAAACATATTGCCCTCCAGATGATTGAAAATAACTACCTCTGGGAATCATTAATGATCTTTGTGCTTTTGATAGTTCCAGTCTTACTTGAAGTGATTGACCTATAGTTATGGCTTTTGGAGGTGTGTTTACAAATATTAGTTCAATTTCAAAACGCCTATTCACTACTTCAGGTAGCACTTTTTTTACTTTTAAGTCTATTAATTCGCCATCAAAAGAGAAGCGTGCTAATTGACCAGGTTTTACCATACTTAAATAATATTCGTCAACTTGCCCTTTAATTTTAAAACCAGATTGCACATCTATTTTTGCAACGGTTTGATTACTTCCATAAGATTCGCCTATTACAGGATCGAAGGACGATAGCATTCCGGAAACAGGAGCACGAACCAACATTTTATCAATATTATCATGAATCATTTCCAAATTACGTTGCATCATTCCTATAGACTTATTTATCTGCTGGATTTGAATTTTGTTGTCCTGTTTGCTTTTAGTTACATTTCGGTCTACTATATTGCGTTTGTTTTTTAAATATTTATAAGACTCTCTACTATTTATAAAGTCATTTTTTGCAACAATATCTTTAGTATATAATACAGAATCTACTTTATAGCTACGCTCAATATCGGCTAAGCTATTTTCACTGTCTATAAGGGATTCTGTTAAATCGCGCTGATCTTTTTCAAGTGATAATTTTAAATTTCTTAAATTATTTATTTGCTCTACAATAGCTGTTTCCTGATTCATGTAACCTAAGGTTACAGCAGGATTACTTAAACGCAATAAAGGTGTGCCTTTTTCTACTTTTACACCATCTTCTATATATATGTCTTCCACAGTACCACCTTCTAAGGTGTTAACTAGTACTAAACTAATAGGCTCTACATCACCATCAATTAAAATCATATCTTGAAAATTACCTTCAATAACTTGCTTTACCGATATTTTTGAAGCACTTACTTTATATGTTTTTTTATTAATAGCTTTAAACCCGAAAAAGGCAAGAATTAAAAATACAATGCTTCCTGCCAGGTATAATTTTTTTGTTTGGGTCCATGTCTTTTTTTCAACTCTCTTATCCATTCCAATTTGTTTCATAACTATTACATTTAAAAGATGATTGATAAAACGAGGTCTGTAATAAAAGCTGTTATTTCTATAATTAATACTATCATGTTATTATTGGGTTTTAGATTGATTGATTTTGATTATTCCTACTGATCGTTTTTTGATTGATGAATTTTGAACTGAAATACGCAATGCTAGTGCCAAATATTTTAAATATTGTAATGTATTGTTAGTCAGTGTTTTATGGTTTTAAGCTTTTTTTAAAAGTGTTCATTATCGAACAATTCATTGTTCGTTATTGAACATTTTGTACATTAGGCAAAACTTAATTTTAGGATGCTATAAATGATAAAAGATCCAGCTACAATTTTAATTATTGATGATGATGAAGATGTTTTGCTTTCTGCAAAATTATTGCTTAAAAAGTACTACACTAATATAATTACCAGAGACAGTCCAAAAGAAATTAATCAGCTTATTTCAACAGAGCACATAGATATGATTGTGTTGGATATGAATTATAGAATTGGTTTTAATGATGGCAAGGAAGGGATGTATTGGCTAAAACATATTTTAAATGTAAAGCCCAAAATGGTGGTTATACTAATGACAGCTTATGGCGAAGTAGAATTGGCTGTTGATGCCATAAAAAATGGCGCTTTCGATTTTATATTAAAACCCTGGAGCAATGAGAAGTTTTTAGCCACAGTACATGCAGGGTTAGAATTAAGTAAATCTAACAAACAAGTATCTATTTTAAAGCATACCAATAAAGCTTTGTTAAAGAATGATGATATAAGATTTGGACCAGTAATTGGCAGATCTCGAGCCATGGCTAAAGTTATGGATGTTGTTAAAAAGGTTAGTAATACTGATGCAAATATTTTAATTTTAGGAGAAAACGGAACTGGTAAACAACATATTGCAAGAGAAATTCATAAAAGGTCGTCAAATAAAAATGCTCCGTTTATTCATGTAGATTTAGGAGCATTATCTGAATCTCTTTTTGAGAGCGAGCTTTTTGGGCATAAAAAAGGAGCTTTTACTGATGCTTTTGAAGATAAGCCCGGGCGTTTTGAAATGGCCGAAAACGGTACTCTTTTTTTAGATGAAATCGGTAACCTTCCTTATAATTTGCAATCTAAACTATTAACCGTTTTGCAAGATAAAAAGGTGTCAAGATTAGGGGAAGGTATTGAAAGACCTTTTAATGCAAGATTACTGTTTGCCACAAATGCACCACTTAAGCAATGGGTTTCGGAAGGAAAGTTTAGGCAAGATTTATTATTTAGAATTAATACTGTAGAGATTGTAATTCCGCCATTAAGAGAACGATCAGATGATATTTCAGATTTTGTTACACATTATTTAAATATGTTTAAGGAAAAATATCAAAAATCACATTTAACGATTACAGATGAAGCATTAAATATTTTGAAAACACACCATTGGCCGGGAAATATTAGAGAAATTCAGCATACTATTGAACGGGGTGTTATTATGTGTGATGATAATGTTATTAAACCTTCAGATTTTAATCTTTCGACTATTGACACAGGCAACACTGCAAACATTGGGGACTACGGCAATTTAAATTTACAAGAAATAGAAAAGCTATTGGTTAAAAAAGCCATTGAAAAGTATGATGGAAATATATCTAAAGCAGCAAAAGAATTAGGGCTAACCAGAGCAGCACTCTACAGAAGGCTAGAAAAGTTTAATTTATAATACGCTTAATTTGATTAAAAGATTTACACTACAAGTTGTAATACGCATTTTAATAATTTTATTTCTATGTGTTCTGTTTTCATTTTTTTTTATTAAATCGCTTTGGTTTAGTACCATTGGTGTAGGTTTATTAATAGCTTTGCAAGTTGTTTTTTTAATTAGGTATGTAAATAATACAAACTATTCTCTTGTAAAATTCTTAGAAGCCTTAAAGAATGAAGATTATTCGGTATATTTTTCACCTTCCAAAAAAGGAGACTCTTTTGCAAAAGTTTTTGATGATTTTAATTTGATAATTAAAATTTTTAAAAGGAATAAAATAGAAAAGGAGGCTCAGTATAAGTATTTTAAATATATTATTGAGCATGTTAATTTAGGTATAGTTTCTATTAAGAAGGCAGATTTATCTAACGAACAATCCAGCGAAGAGATTTTATTTTTAAACAGGGCTGCCAGTGACATTCTTAAATTGCCAAAGCACAAATATTGGCATCGGTTAGCCAATCAGGTTCCGTGGCTGGTTGTAAAAATTAAAAGTATTGCCAATGGAGGAAAAGTTTTAGTAGATTTTGGAGATGAAACAGAAAGAAAACAATTGTCTCTGGAAGTAATCGAAATACAATTGCTTAATGAGCCTTACTTGATTATAACTTTTCAGGATATACGATCGGAAATTGAACAAAAAGAAATAGAAGCCTGGCATAACGTTATAAGAATTTTGGCTCATGAGATGCTTAACTCTTTTACTCCGGTTAGCTCCTTAGCTTCTACAATGAAATCTATTACCGAAGATGAAGAGGGAAAGCTTATTAGTATTGATAAATTAGATAAGGATGATATATTAGATATCAATATGGCAGCCGCTACCATTAAAAAGCGTTCGGAAGGCTTATTAGCTTTTGTTAAAGATTATAGAACCATATCTAATGTACCTGTTCCTCAGTTGCATAAAGTTAATGTTAAGAGCTTTCTCTCTGCAATTCAGTTATTAATGCAACCATTAATTGATGAGGCTAATATTAATTTAAGCATGTTGCAAATTCCCGCTAATGCGACAATTTTGGCAGATACTAAGCTAATTGAACAAGTATTAATTAATTTAATTAATAATAGTATTCATGCTTTAAAAGGTATTGAAAACCCTGTTATTCAATTAAATTGCGAAGTAAAAATTGATAAAACAATAATTACGGTTTATGATAATGGAAAAGGAATAGAGGAGAAGATAATGAATCAGGTTTTTATACCTTTTTATACTACTAAGAAAAACGGGTCTGGTATAGGTTTAAGCTTGTCAAAAAACATTCTTAAAAAGCATGGTGGTAATTTGTTAGTAAGTTCAGAACCCGGTAAATATACTATGTTTACACTAGTGTTTAATCATTAAAACCCAGCGTTAATTTATTGTGAGTTTTGATTTACCTGGGCTTGATTTCTGCCCGTGTAATTTTCCAAAAGCTAAATTTTCTTCTTATAATAAAGCCTAATCTTTTGTATAATTTAATAGGTCCTAAATTAGTTTGATCCACATGTAAAAAAGGAATCTTCCCCTTTTTTAGAATACATTTTACGGTATGTGTAATAAGTTGCTTGGCAAACCCATTGCCAGTATAATCTGGATGTGTGATCACAGCACTAATTTCAATGAAGTTTTTGGTTTGCATACGTTCGCCTGTTACAGCCACTAATTTTCCATCTTTATAAATCCCGAAATATTGACCTAAAGCATGGGTTTGAGGTTTAAAATATTCAGGATATACAAGTTTAACTAAATTAATTAAATCGTCGTAGTGAGCTTCTGTAAGTTCAACAATGGGTTCTGTTATTGGGTAGTTTATTTGATTATAAATAATCATTTGTAAACCTATATATTCAATAGGCGCTTTAAAATGTCGTGGCATTTTAGGTTTATCACCAACAATAAAGAAATCTTTAATTAATGTTGCGTGTTTTTCTATAGCGATGCTTGTATCTGCATTATTAATAAAAGCGCCAAAAGGACCGTAATCAGGTTGAAAAAATTTCACATTGCCATAGTCTATGGCTTCTTTAAAATGTATATCTGTTAAAGAGAACCAAACCGGATTATCTAGAGCATCTTCAGGTATTAGCATGGTTATAATAAGTTATCTATATCTTCAATAATTTTTTCTACTGGCGTTTTATAATCAAACCATAGGGTGGCTTCGTTTTTTTTAAACCAGGTTAATTGTCGTTTTGCAAATCGTCGTGTATTTTTTTTAATTTCTGATATTGCAAAATCTAAAGTCCACTCACCATTCAAATAATTAAAAAGTTCTTTATAGCCAACCGTATTTAATGCATTTAACGATTGGTAAGGTAATAACGTTTTAACTTCATTTAGCAAGCCTTGTTGCATCATAATATCAACACGCTGGTTAATACGATCGTAAATAATATCTCTTTTGGCAGTAAGGCCAACTGTAATTGTTTTAAAGTTTCTATGCGCTTTGCCCTGGTTTAAAAAAGAAGAATAAGGTTTACCGGTACCCATACAAATTTCTAAAGCACGAATAACACGGTGCGGATTATCTATAGCAATAGTATTAAAAGCTTTAATATCTAGTGATTTTAGTTGTTTTTGTAAAGTAAAAAGACCTTGTTCTTTATATTTTTTGTTTAAGCTTATCCGGATATTTTTGTCTACATCAGGAAAGTAATCAAGTCCTTTGGTTATGGCATCTACATAAAGTCCAGAACCACCCACCATAATAACGATGTTTTTAGTTTTAAAAAGTGTATTTAACAGAGATATGGCCTCTTTTTCAAAAGTGCCAACATTATAATCGTTTTCTATAGATTTGTGGTGAATAAAATGATGTTTAGCCCGAGACAACTCTTCTTTAGTTGGGGCTGCGGTACCAATGGGCATCTCTTTAAAAAATTGCCTAGAATCTGCCGAAATAATATCAGTATTAAAATGTTGAGCAAGTTTAATACTAAGTGCCGTTTTTCCTATAGCAGTAGGACCAATAATAGAAATTAAAAACTTAGTCATGATGTAATTCGCATCCACATTTAAAGCAAAACTCTGCATCATCTCGATGGGTTTTATTTAAACAATTTGCACAGCATTGAGAGTTAAGTTGTAAAGGAGCATTATTATTATCAGAATTGTATTTTGGTTCCTTTTCTTTTTCAGACCTGTTCTGATTAGTATATTCTGCCGATACAATACCTGTAGGAACAGCAATTATACCATAGCCCAAAATCATAACAAGGGAGGCTATAAATTGCCCAAGAGGTGTTTGTGGTGCAATATCTCCAAATCCAACGGTCGTTAATGTTACTATACACCAGTAAACACTTTTTGGGATGTTAGTAAAACCATTTTCTTCACCTTCTACCAAATACATTATGGTGCCTAATATAATGGCAACAATAACTACTGCAAATAAGAATACAGATATTTTTGCTTTACTGGCTTTTAAAGCAGTTACCAGAGTATTTGAAGCTCCTAAATAACGTGCTAGCTTTAATATTCTAAAAACGCGCAATAAACGTAAAGCTCGTAAAGCAGCAAGTGCATGTATTCCACCAAATAAAAGTGAAATGTATTTTGGAATGGTAGATAGTAAATCTATGATGCCGTAAAAACTAAAAACATAATTTAGAGGCTTTCTTACTGTAAGAATTCTGGCGATATATTCAATAGTAAATAAAATAGTAATTACCCATTCTGAAATATTAAGAAAATCATGAAAGTTTTTATCAATGCTATTGACACTTTCTAGCATAACTAGTATTATACTGGCGAGAATTGTTATTAATAAAACAACATCAAACAACTTACCTGCAGGAGTATCTGCTTCATAAATAATTTCTTGAAGTTTTAATCTCCATTTGTTTGTTCTATAACTACTCATAAACTCAAAAATAGTAAAAGATTTGTTATTTCTTCTTTAGTAGTATAAGGGAGTTTGTTTGTATATCAACAATTTTACCCATAAACTCTTTTAAATAAGGGTAATACTCTGGCAAGTACATTGAGTTTTTAAAATTGATTTTGAATAAAAGCTGTAAAAAATTATTTTTAACCATACTAGTAAAAATGATACTTCCAGTATTATTGGGTAAGACTAAATTAAGATCTTTAGGTTTTTCTAAAAGCGTGTATTTATCCCCAAAAT
Organism: Wocania sp.; assembly: GCA_965224845.1. GTDB lineage: Bacteria > Bacteroidota > Bacteroidia > Flavobacteriales > Flavobacteriaceae > Wocania_A. The sequence continues at coordinate 37,688 of CBDDAJ010000020.1, read as the reverse complement.
TAAGTTTTAGCACATAAAAGTAGGAGTCTTTATACCCAAAATCAATAGGGTAGGTGCGCTCTTGAAGTTTAAATGGGTTTTCAGAGAAGAATTTAATAAAAAAGGGGTTTAAGTAAATAGAGCCTCCGGTTTCATCAGAACGGTATTCAATATCGTAAGATTCAACAAATTGTGAGTTAGTTTTCCCGCCATTAGTAACCTTATGATTTACTATTTCAGTGTTAGGAAATTTGTTTTCTAAACGTGTTATGTATGACTCGTTATTTTGATAGTATTTTTTTCTTTTATTCAGGGCGTGATAACCTGTAGTTTTAGAACTAATTTCACCTGTAATATTCGCCTCTTCATCTAAATTTAAATGTAATCTATATTGAACTGTAGATAATTTTTCAGGGATAATATCTATCCATTCACTTCCGTTTTTAAAATCCATAAGTCTACCATAGGAGTTTAAGCATCTGAAAGGAATCTCACCAAAACTTAAATAGCGATCTGTAGCATCTAATAAATATGCTTTATTATTAATAATAACCTGGACGATTAAATAATTAAAGTCGGTTATTACAGGGTAAATTTTTGTTGGAAAACCATTATCTCTTGTAGAGATTAAAACAGGTTTGGTATCAATATTTGCCTCTTTTAATAAGTTGTGCAACAAAATGTTGATGGATGATACATTTCCTGATTTGTTTTTAATTAAATCTTTAACAGAAACATCCTTAAATATTTTATATGTTCCATTCCATGTATAGTTTTCTTGAACATATTTATAGATTGCATCTGCTTTTTTATAATCGTCAGTCTCTCTAATTATATCACCACTAACAAACGCTTCTAAATTAACAGATTTAGAAAGTTGTCTACCAATATCTTTATCAGTTTTAAACTCTCTGTCTACTGTTTTCCATGTTTTTGTGTAGTTATTTATTCTACCATCAAATCCTTTAAATGTTTTTAGTTCGTATTCAATTCTTGCCAGGTAGTTATATTTACTAGTCATATAATCCTCTTTTACAAAAGCAGGAATATCTTTCATGGCATAAGTAGAGTAGGAACAATGCGAATACCCTCCGTTTGCAGATAAACAGTTTTTTTTAACTATAGATTCATCAATAAATAGTTTTTGTGTGCCTACAAGCTTAATATTATACTCCCAATTACCCGGGATACTAGCCCTATATTCGCTATAAAGTTTTGGAATATCGCTTTGAAAATTCCAACCTTTGTAATTAAACATAAAAGGCGATATTAATTTATAGCTATAAGTTATTATTGAACCTTCTTTAATATTCGGCAATGTAAATTTGACTAAAGTATGGTTGTCATCGTATTTTTCTCTAAAAATATCCTTATCGCTTAGCCTTGTTTTAATTACCTTATTATTAGATTGATTATAGGTAGTAGCCACAATATCTTTTACTTTTTCACTTCTGTTTTTTGTATTGTAAAGGTATAGCGTTATTGTAGCATTTTTATACCCTTCTCTTTTTAATATTTTTACTTTATGCTTTTCTTCTGTAACCAAATTAAAATTTTGTTTTTCTACATAACTATTTCCATATTCATATAAAACCAAAGCATTTGCTGTCGAATCTTTTTCATAAGCTTTCATTTTTAATTCACTAAGATTAACCTTATAGTTATATAATTTGTCATCAGTTTGAGAAAAAGAAAATAGAATGGAAGTAACAAAAAGTAAGAAGAAATAATGTTTTTTCATATCTTAATTAAGAGTAACAATTTTTAAGCGTTTATTTTTCCTTAAGTAACTCTGTATAATATGTTGGGTGTCTCTATTATTTTTCATGGGTGTTATAATAGATTGTAAAACCTCAATATTGTTTATTTGGTAGTTTAAATTAAAATAACCTAAGCCTTTAAAAACACCATTTTCAATAAGTATAGCACTGCGTTCGTCGATATCTCTGCCTTTATCAATAATAACCATGTTTTTATTTTTGTAGGTGTTTTTATTAATTATAGCATTAACACGCTGATTATAAACATCTGGCAGTTCCTTATTTATACAAGCTCCATTACAGGCTTTAATATCATAATTAAAACAACTGGTTTTGGTTTTGTATAGTCCTGTAAGTTTCTGGCACAAGCCATAATCTTGAACAGCTTTAGTAATAAAGCTCTTTCCACTTTGCCTATTGCTAAAGGTGGTAATAGGTTTTTTTCTGCCGTCAACTACATCAATTTTTAAATTAATATAATGGTTTTCATCTTTAAAACTATACAAAGCGTGTGTAAAAATATGTCGTCTTAATGCTCTATTGTAAATAGGTTTAAGACGTTTTATTTCTTCGCTTTCTTTTAAAAGTGCTACCAATTCACTACCAGTAGCTTCGTAAGTAACCGTACTAACCTGTTGTTGAATTTTTTTTGATTTTTGACTGGTGTTTGTAAAATGCTGATTGATACGCTTTTTTATATTGTTACTCTTACCAATATATATAATTTCACCATCTGCATTATGAATATAATAAACCCCGGTTACTGAAGGTATTTGCTCAATAATGTCTATATGCCTGGGTTCTAATTGATGCTTTGGGTTTAACCGGATCGATTGCTGGATTATGTTTTTAGAGGTATCTTTATCGAGCAGCATTTTAAATAATTTCACCGTGGCTAATGCATCACCTGAGGCACGATGTCTATCGGTAACAGGAATACCAAGTGAACGGACTAATTTACCTAAACTATATGATGCCTGCCCCGGAATTAAATCTTTTGCTAGCTCAACAGTACAGAGTGTTTTACGTTCAAACTCAAAACCTAACCGTTTAAACTCGGTTTTTAAAATCCTGTTATCAAATTGAGCGTTGTGTGCAACAACTATACAGTTTTCAGTAATTTCTACAATACGCTTGGCAACCTCATAAAATTTTGGTGCATGGCGTAGCATACTACTGTTTATACCAGTTAAATTAACTACAAAGGGTTGTATCTCGCGTTCCGGGTTTACCAAACTTATAAATTGATCGACAACTTGATGACCATCATATTTATAGATTGCAATTTCTGTGATGCCTTCTTCATTATACTTACCTCCCGTAGTTTCTATGTCTAGTATTGCGTAAATTTGTTAAAAAGTTAAAAGTTAAAAATATAGTTTTACTTATTGCTTACTGTAATTACGTTCTCCAAATATACTACTTCCAACACGAATCATGTTACTCCCACAATCTATAGCTAATTTATAGTCGCCACTCATGCCCATTGAAATAGTTTGTAGCTTGCAGTTTTCTGTTTCTAATATTTTTAATTCTTCAAAAGTTGCTTTTAATACCGTGAATTCTTTTTTTACCAGATGCATATCATCAGTAAAAGTTGCCATTCCCATAACGCCAACCACCTTTATATGTTGTAACTCTGAAAAGGCTTTAGATTGAATAATCTCTGCAGCTTCATTTACCGACATCCCAAATTTAGAATCTTCTGAAGCTATTTTTATTTGAAGTAGACAATCTATGATTCTATTGTGCTTTTTTGCTTGCTTATTTATTTCTTTTAATAATTTAAAATGGTCTACACCGTGTATTAAACGAACAAACGAAGCCATATATTTTACTTTATTGCGTTGCACATGACCTATCATGTGCCAATCAATGTCTTTAGGCATAATGCTATGCTTTTCAACCATTTCCTGGATTTTGTTTTCTCCAAAAATCCGTTGCCCTGCATTGTAGGCTTCCATTAAACTGGTAATGGGTTTGGTTTTAGAAACAGCTACCAGAGTAACATGTTCCGGTACTGTAGATTTTATATGGTTTAGGTTTTGTTGTATACTCATAATTATTAATCCCAAATGTTTGGTCTTTCTGTACCAATGGTTCTTAAATAATCTAATAATTGTCCAGTATGTACAGATTCATGGTAAGCTATTCTATTCAAATAATCTCCTAAAACTTTACTTTGATTAACTTCGCTTCTTTCAATCTTTATTTCTTCAAGATCTGATGCTTTTAGGGTTTTAATCATATTGATAAATTGGATTCTATAAGTTTTAGAAAAATCAATTTCATATTCCAAATCATGGTAAGGTAAGTTTTCCCATGGAGACTTATAGTTTCCCAGGTTACCTCTCTTTTCTATAATTTTATGGAATAAATGTTCGCCTTCTAATACATGCCTAATCATTTCTATAATTGTTAAGGCTTTTGCATCCGGTTTCCAGTTTAAATATTCTTTAGGAATCCCTCTCCAGAGTTTTAAACTTCTTCTTCGGGTTTCTGAGAAATTTAGTAAAATAATTTTAATAGCGTCCATAATATAACCTGCTTAATACTCATAAATGGTTATGCCACTTCTTAGCTTTGGCAAAATATAAGTGCTTTTAGGTGGCATTTTTAAACCTTCATCAGCAATATGTTTCATTTGTTTTATAGTTGCAGGACACATACCAAACCCAACTTTAAACTCACCACTGTCTACGCTACTTTTAATTGTTATCATGTCATGCCTGCCATTTACATATTCAATGCGATTATCGTCTCGCAGATCGTTAATACCTAAAATAGGTTGCAGTATCGTTTTGTATAGCAATTGTGCATCAAGGCTGTCTAATGCAGTATTAAATTCATATCTTGTTTTTCTTAAATATAGAGAATAAAATTCACCATCTAAATACATGCTAAAATGATGTGGTTTTGAAGGACTATATGGTATAAGCCCTCTATTTTCAATACGATAATAGTGATCTAAACTGATAAGGAATTCTTCTTTGGTTAAACCATTTAGATCTTTAACTAAACGATTAAACTCCTGGATTACTAAATCTGATTCAGGAATAAGGTAAGACATAAAGAAGTTATACGATTCATCACTGTTATGGTTTGTGTTTTTGCTTTTTTCGTCTTTATATAGCAAATATGAAGAAGCAGAGCGATGATGACCATCTGCAATGTAAATGGTTTTCATTTTATCAAACTCATTCCGAATCAATGCAATTGTGTTTTTGTTATCTATTTTCCATAAATAATGGGTGTCTCTGTAGGTCATAGTAAACTCAAACTCAGCATGATTTTTTTGAGTCTCTGTAATTATGGATGCAATCACATCATTATCGGGGTAGGTAAGTAGTACTGGTTCTGCATTAAAGCCTACTGTTTGTAAATAGCTTTTAAATGTTTTTTCCCGTTTTTCTATGGTGTCTTCATGTTTTTTTATAACATCATGTTCGTAATCTTCAGCACTAGTTGCAGCAATAATACCATTAAATTCCTGCCCATGCCTATTTACTATCTTATAAACATAAAATGAAGGCCTTTTATCTTGGATAAAAACACCATCTTCCTTAAATTCTAAATAGCGATTTCTTACCAGTTTATAGCGTTCTTCACCAGTAATAACCTGGTCGTATTTATAACCTGGGTTTACAATATGAAGAAAACTATACGGGTTGTAGTCCATTCGAGACTCGCGCTCGTTAACAGTATAGCTTTGGTAGGGACGTGCTGCTACCAAACCTACGATGGCTCTGGTAGGTCTTACTGCTTTAAAAGGTTTTAACTTTGCCAAATTTTAGATTTTAGATGTTAGAAATGTAATAGCTAATCACTAATACCTAACTACTTAGTAAACTGTTTGGCTACTTGCTCTGCCTTTCTGCTTTCTGCATAATCATAAAAGCCTTCACCAGATTTTACACCTAATTTACCAGCGCGAACCATATTTACTAATAAAGGACAAGGGGCATATTTAGGGTTTTTAAAGCCTTCATACATCACATTTAAAATAGATAAGCAAACGTCTAAACCTATAAAATCTGCAAGCTGTAATGGTCCCATAGGGTGAGCCATCCCTAGTTTCATGACCGTATCAATTTCTTCAACACCTGCAACACCATTATATAAAGTTTCAATCGACTCGTTTAGCATAGGCATTAATATTCTGTTGGCTACAAAACCAGGATAATCATTTACTTCTACAGGAACTTTACCCAAAGTTTTAGAGAGTTGCATGATCGTGTTGGTAACACGATCACTAGTGTTATAGCCACGAATAATCTCTACCAATTTCATAATTGGTACAGGATTCATAAAGTGCATGCCAATAACCAATTCAGGTCTGGATGTAACCGCTGCAATTTCAGTAATTGAAATAGACGATGTGTTGGTAGCAAGAATGGTATCCTTAGGACAAACATCATCTAATTGTTTAAAAATATTGAGTTTTAAATCTACATTTTCGGTAGCTGCTTCTACCACTAACTCTGTATTTTTAACACCTTCTATAATATTAGTGAATGTCGTAATATTAGCGAGTGTTTCACTTTTATCAGCTTCTGTAATTTTTTCTTTTGCAACCATTCTATCTAAATTTTTAGCAATGGTTCCAATACCTTTTTTAAGTGATGCTTCACTAATATCTATAAGCTGTACTTTAAATCCGCTTTGTGCAAAAGTATGTGCAATACCATTTCCCATAGTTCCTGCACCAATTACTGCAATGTTTTTCATCTTTTTATTTTATGTTTTGTTATTGCGAATTATATTTTTTTGAGAGATGTGGCATTCTTTTTAAATAAGGGATATTATAAAACAGATTTCCAAACTCCTACTGTGCTAAATACAGGCTAAAAACTTCTCGCAATGACATTCGTTAAAAACAATTAATTATTTGTGTAGCTACACGTAAGGCCTCAGTGCCATCATGCAGTGTTACAACAGGTGTTGTGTTATTATTAATGGCATCTGCAAAGGTTTCCAATTCATCTAATATGGCATTGTTATTTGCAATTTCCGGGTTATCAAAATAGATTTGCTTTTTTACCCCTTCGGCATTTTGTAAAATCATGTCAAAATCCCCGGGATTTTCCGGTGCATCTTTCATTTTAACTACTTCACATTTTTTTTCTAAAAAGTCAACCGAGATGTAAGCATCTTTTTGAAAAAAACGTGTTTTACGCATGCTCTTTAAAGAGATTCTACTGGCTGTTAAATTAGCAACACAACCATTTTCAAATTCAATACGCGCATTGGCAATATCTGGTGTGTCGCTAATAACCGATACACCACTTGCAGAAATGGTTTTTACTTTAGATTTTACCACACTTAAAATAATATCTATATCATGAATCATTAGATCTAGTACTACAGGAACATCTGTGCCACGCGGATTGAACTCTGCTAAGCGATGAGTTTCAATAAACATAGGGGATTTAATATCACTTTTAACAGCTATAAAAGCTGGATTAAAACGTTCTACATGCCCCACTTGACCACGAATATTATGTTCTGCTAATAACGTTCTAATATGTTCTGCCTCTTCAACGGTGTTAGTTATTGGTTTTTCTATAAAAATGTGCTTTCCTTTTGCAATGGCTTGTTTTGCACAATCGTAATGCGATAATGTAGGTGTGACAATATCTACTACATCCACAGCATCGATAAGAGCTTCGATAGAATTGAAAAATTTATAACCAAATTCTTTTTCTACTTTTTTACCATTATTGGTATCGGCATCATAAAAACCAACCAGATTGTATTTATTCGATTGGTTAAGAAGCCTTAAATGAATTTTTCCAAGATGACCAGCACCTAGTACACCAGCGTTTAGCATATTTTTACGTTTTCAACAAAAATAAGATATTTAGTATATGAAATTGATTATTTCAGTCTAATTTTTTTGCTTTATTAATACTTAAAAGAAATTACCGATAAAATGGTTTTTGATTAAAAATGTTTACTAATTTTAGCTTTGAAAATAACCCAACCATTGAAAGATACATTTAAGCACAAAGGACTGCGGCAGCAGCTAGTTAATATTTTAAAACACAAAGGAATAGCTAATGAAGCTGTTTTAAAAGCTATAGGAAATATACCAAGGCATTTGTTTATGGATTCTGGTTTTTTAGACCATGCTTATCAAGATAAAGCTTTTCCTATCGCAGCAGATCAAACCATATCGCAACCTTATACCGTTGCTTTTCAAACAGAATTGTTACAAGTAAAAAAAGGGGATAAGGTATTAGAGATTGGTACTGGTAGCGGCTATCAAACTGCCGTTTTGTGTGAATTAGGAGCGAAAGTGTTTAGTATTGAGCGCCAGCAAGAATTGTTTAAAAAAACCAGTAAGTTCTTGCCAAAGTTAGGATATCGTGCTAAAAAACTCATTTTTGGTGATGGTTATAAAGGTTTGGTTGAAGAAGCGCCTTATGATAGTATTATAGTTACAGCGGGCGCCCCGTTTGTGCCTAAGCCTTTGTTGGGGCAGTTAAAAATAGGAGGAAGGCTTGTCATTCCGGTAGGAGATAATGTGCAAATCATGACCCTTTTTATTAGAAAAGGACAAAAAGAATTTGAACAACACGAATTTGGTGAGTTTCGTTTTGTACCGTTGCTGGAGGATAAAAATTAACTAATATTTATTTAGAGTTTCCGGCTCAATTTTATAACGCTATGGCGCTGGCTTTTTTAAGGGTGATTTTTAAATTATTGAAATAAAACATACCTAGGAGGAACAAGCCCTTTAAGTCTCATATAAACAAGCATTTGCCCTCTGTGGTGGGTTATATGATCGGTAAGCAGTAAGAAAATTTGCCGCTTTGTTCTACTCAAATTAAAATAATCTAACCTGTCATTTAAATGGGTGGAATCAAATTGTTTAATTAGCCTTATGGCTTCATCAAATGTTTTATCAATTGTTGCAATCATTTCCTTTTTAGATTTATTGCCTGTCTTAAAAATTGTATCTGTTTTCCATTCTCTTGATTTTCGTCCGCCTAGCAATGATTGACTGTGCCAGTCTATTGCAAATCCAATATGCATTAAATTTTCGGCAAAGGTTAATGATTTTGGTGATGCTTTGTAGTTATAGTGCTCTTCGGGCATCATTTTAGCAACAAGAATCAAATACTTGCGTGAATTTTCAAATCGCTCCAGATAGTCTTTAATAAAATCATTCTGTTGAGCAAGCACATGCGATGACATCAAACTAGATAGTATTAGGGTTGTTAGAACAAGTAGGTGCTTCATAGTTTTACTACTTTAGCTTGTTTTTATAAACCTGTTTAATCCTGTACAGCATCATTAAATGTCTGAGTGCCACCAACAACCGGCAATGTTAACGATGTGCCATCTAAATCAATAGTTAATTCTGCTCCTGGTTTAGGATGTAAAGTATACGCTTTATCACTAGAAAAAATCATTACACCTATTTGTTGTCCTGCTTTAATAACCTGATCATCTGGCTGCAAATTAAAAGTTACTTCATAAAACTTACCAGGCTTTAAAGGGGTACTTTCGGTTAGCGATTTATGATTTTGTGGATCTGCCCAACCACGGGTGATGATATTATCTGTGGTTTTTGCTCTTCTGCTGCTATTCCACGGTAACGAAACCAACCAAACCGATAAATTCACGGCAGACTTATTACTTGCTAGTTTAACTGTAATTTGAGGGACACCAGAAATATGAATATCTTTTTTTAGCGTGGGTGTTACATACAATAAACGGTGATTTGTAATTTCTGCTCTTGCCAGTGCTTCCCCTGAAAACGAATAATTATCAATTAAAGTTTCTTTACCTTGTTTTTGTGTTCTTGTATGGGTTAGTCCTCCGGTTTTTGGAGCACCAGAAGTTAAATATAAAATAACGTCTTTAGCTTCAGGGTTAGGATAATCTTTGTATGCCGTTGGAGCATTCATTTTATCGCCTTCACGAACAATCCAAGCTTTATTTGGTTCGCTTTCAATACCGTTTTCAACATTGTGTAAATAATGTGTAAACCATTTGTTCATCATGCTAACTGGTGGCGGGCCACCATGACCAAATTGATGGTAGTAAATTTGTGTTGGTAACCCCATTTCCTTTGCTTTTTTATAAATGCGGTAACTGTGTTCTGGCATCACATTCCAGTCATTAAATCCATGCGACATTAATAAGGCCGCTTTCATGGGGGCCATATCATTTAAATAATCGCGCCCTGCCCAAAAATCGTTATAATCACCGGTAATCCTATCCATTCCGTTTTTCATTTCAGTATCGCGAATTTTTGCATTACTGTAAGCTCTTTTCGATTTATATCCTTTAGGGATATCTGCATCATTAACCTTCAAATTATTACTAGGTATTAGCGGTTCTTCACCACCACTATGAATGTAATCGTATAACACATCTATATCTTCACCTAAATAACCTCCGGGAGAACGTACCAAACCATTAGAGCGGTAATAATGATAATATGAGGTGTTTGGTGCTACTGGAATAATAACTTCTAATCCATCTACACCCGTGGTAGCAGCGGCTAAAGGAATGGTTCCGTTGTATGATGTTCCGGTCATACCAACTTTTCCGGTACTCCAGAAGGCTTCAACTGTTTTATTCCCGTAAGGTTCTGTATAGCCTTTTGCTCGTCCGCACAACCAATCGATAACCGCTTTAGGAGCTAACGATTCGTTATCGCCACCAACTGTTGGCGAACCTTGCGATAGCCCGGTTCCGGGAGATGATGAATGCACAACAATATAGCCTCTGGGGACCCAGGTATTAATTTGTGAATTTGAAATTATTGGTCGTTCGCCTAACCTTTTTACTTCAGGATGCACCCGCTCTTGTGCTGCCTCACCTAATTCGTGCTTTACATCCCAAAATACGCCGTCAACATCTGGTGCCACACCAGCATAGTATGGACTGGACTCGTAAATTACAGGCAATTTTAAACCTTCCGTATCTGTTTGAAATGGTCTGGTTACACTAACATGCATACGGTCTAATTTACCATCGCCATCGGTATCAAATTCGGTTTCGACAAATAAATCATGACGGATCCATTTTTCTGGTGTATTAAAGGCCTCAACTATTTGAGCTTCTCCATCTTTAAAAATTGGTTTAGCTTTTTCTTGAGCAAAACTCGAAAAAGAGGTAATAATTACAATTGAGAAAGAAAATATACGAGCTTTTAATTTGAAATAATTTATCATGAGTTTTATTGTTTTGGAAGATATGTGTTAGGCATAGGGTTTTCTTTAGATTCTTGTGTCCAATATATATTAATTACCCACCAACGTTTGCCATCATTTAATAATTGGATGCTGTTAATACCACGCATAAAAGGCGCTTCATCTGTTTCGCTTTTAAAAGCTTCATAGGTACTGAACACTTGAGCGATATTGCCAAAAATATCAACCTTTCGATGTATTTCTTTTTCAAAAAAACCATGATCTACCAGCCACTTGCCAGAGTTTTTAATATAATCATCTGGTTTCATATAACGTACTTTATATATACCCTTTTTATCTTTTCCTGATGGAATGAGTTTAGCATCAGGTTTAAACAAATACTTAAAAAGGTCCCAATCCCTCGCTTCTCCTTTTTCGCCTGAAATTACGGCATATAGCGTTTTAATGGTATTATCTAGTGTTTCTACCTTACTAGAATAATCTTTAGCTTTTTCAGTAGATTCCTGGGCACTTGCAGTACATATTAACAGGCAAAGAAACAGTGTTGTAATTATTTTTTTCATGTTAGAAATTTTAAAGCCACAAAGTAGAAAATTGGGAGTAGTTGAAGCGTTAAGACTTTCTTAAATTTAAAAAGAAATTACCAATGTATTTAATAGAATTACCAGTTGTTTAAATTCTACGATTCATGAACATTTTAAAAAAATATTGAGTAGGATAGCATTTATCTGTAAGCTTTTTTAATTCTATCTAAATCGCGTTTATTATCACGATCTTTTATGGTTTCACGCTTGTCGTATAATTTTTTACCTTTTGCTAAGGCAATGTCTAATTTGGCAAGTCCTTTTTCGTTAATAAACAAACGTAATGGAATAATAGTTAAACCAGTGTTTTGAACCTCTTTGTTAAGCTTTTTTAGTTCTTTTTTATTTAAAAGGAGTTTTCTTTCGGCTTTGGGTCTATGATTGTAGTAATTCCCAAAAGCATATTCTTCAATAGTAGCATTTATTACAAAAAGCTCTCCCTTTTCATTAAATTCACAAAAGCTTTCGGCTATAGAAGCTTTGCTATGTCGTATAGATTTAATCTCGGTGCCAGTTAACACAATTCCAGCCGTATACTTATCTAAAATTTCGTATAGAAAGCGTGCTTTTTTATTTTGTATGTTAATGGTTTTTTGCATGGAGCACAAAACTACGCGATTTTACTTAAAAGTTAAAGATTAATTAATACAATAATAAATTAAAATAAATACAATTACTTTAGTAGCGTATTAACAAGATTCTATTTTTAATGAAGAAATACCTTTCGGTTTTTGTTATTTTACTGGTTGTTACATCTTGTAGTAGTGTTAAAACTTATAACGAGCAAATTACTTCCTTACATACGGTTGACGATTTACAAAAAGATGTAGATAAGCTTTATAAACAACTTAAAAGGCACCACCCCAAACTATACCAATACACGTCGAAAAAAGTTTTAGACTTTAAATTTGATAGTTTAAAGGCTTCAATAAAAAAGCCAATGACTTCCAGAGCGTTTTATAAAGCACTGGCGCCTGTTGTAACTCATGTGAGGCAAGGGCATGTTTCGTTAGGTTCTGCAAACAAACGATTTACAAGAAAAGAACGAAAAATACTAAAAAAGAAAAAATTTGACTTTTACGATTTAGATTTTGAATATTTAGAGGGAAAGCTATGGGTGAAAACTACAAGAGGAAAAGATTCTGCTCTTGTTGGCTGTGAAGTGGTAAAAATGGAAAACGATTTAGCTATTAGTTTAGTCGAAAAGTTTAAAACTCAATTTGCATCTGATGGTTACAATACGACCTTGCATAACAGATTTGTAGGCAAAAACTTTAAAAGCTTTTATCACAGAAATAAAGGATTTGTTGATAGTTTAAAAGTAACTTTTAGGCATAAAGATTCTGTCTTTGTAAAAACCTTTAAACGTTTAAAAAAGGACGATAAAAAAGAAAAACCAGCATCCGATTCTACTAAAGTTGTTACACCCAAAAAATTAACAAAGGCTGAAAAAAAGGCTAAAAAGTTAAAGGCTAAAAGAAAACGAAGGTATAACAACAAACACGGTTATATACCTAGTATAAAGCAATACACAAGGAGCCTAAAGTTTATAGGAAAAGATAGCACTATTGCTTACATGAAAATTAGAAGTTTTAGTAATGGTAGTTATAAAGCTTTTTATAAAGAAAGCTTCACCAAATTAGATTCGGCCAAATCAAAATATTTTATTTTGGATTTAAGAGATAATGGAGGCGGACGTATTTCTGAAATTGATAATTTATATGCTTATTTAACCAATAAAAGCTATCAATTTATTACAGAGAGTGAAGTGAATAGCAGAATGCCCTTTTTTAAATATTTAATGAGTAATACAAGTCCTGTTGGTTTAAAAATTATTTCTGGGATATTGTCGCCATTTATCGCAACTCATAATTTATTAAAAACGAAAAAGAAAGCAGATAAGCTGTATTACAGGTTTAATAAATATTCAAAAATAAAACCTCCAAATCCATTGGCATTTAAAGGAACTATATATGTTTTAATTAACGGAAATTCATTTTCAGCAGCTTCTATTTTGTCTACGCATCTTAAGGCAAACAAACGAGCCATCTTTGTAGGCGAGGAAACAGGCGGTGCTTATAATGGAACCGTGGCAGGGATTTATAAACTGTATCAATTACCAGCATCTAAGCTAAAGATTAGGATGGGGTTAATGCAAATTGAAGCACCGCAAAAACAACACCCTGATGGTTATGGGGTAAAGCCAGATATTAAAATCACTCCAACTATTATAGATAGAAAGCAAAATATAGATACCGAGTTAGAGTGGATTTTACATGATATTGAAAAGGCCAATAATTAATCTAATTTCTTTAACAAAAATTGTACTTTTGCAGTCATTAAATTAAGATAACAAAACAAAATATATGAATTCTTACGATGTAGCAGTAATAGGTTCTGGTCCTGGAGGATATGTAGCCGCAATACGTTGCGCACAATTAGGCATGAAAACAGCCATTATTGAAAAATATTCAACACTTGGAGGTACTTGTTTAAATGTTGGATGTATTCCGAGTAAAGCCCTTTTAGATTCGTCTCACCATTACGAAGATGCTGTAAAGCATTTTGAAACACATGGAATTGAAATCCCTGGAGACATAAAAGTAAATCTAGAAAAGATGATTGCCCGAAAGCAATCAGTAGTTGATCAAACTACAGGAGGTATTGATTTTTTAATGAAGAAAAACAAGATTGATGTTTATGAAGGTTTAGGTGCTTTTAAAGATGCTACTCATATTTTAATTTCCGGAAAGGAAACTACCGAAATTGAAGCAAAAAATACCATCATAGCTACGGGAAGTAAGCCATCAAGTTTACCTTTTATTAAGTTAGATAAAGAACGCGTAATTACATCTACCGAGGCCTTAAAGCTTAAAGAAATTCCTAAGCATTTAATTGTAATTGGAGGTGGTGTTATTGGCTTAGAGCTTGGTCAGGTATATAAAAGGTTAGGTGCAGAAGTTAGTGTTGTTGAGTATATGGACAGAATTATACCAACAATGGATGCGGGCTTATCTAAAGAATTGAATAAAGTTTTAAAGAAGCAGAAATTTAAAATTAACGCCTCGCATAAAGTAAAATCTGTTGAAAGAAAAGGGGATGAAGTTATTGTAAAGGCAGATAACAAAAAAGGTGTAGAAGTTGAGTTTAAAGGCGATTACTGCTTAGTTTCTGTGGGTCGTCGTCCATATACTGATGGGTTAAATGCTGAAGCTGCCGGTGTAACATTAAACGATAGAGGTCAGGTTGAGGTTAATGAACATTTGCAAACTTCTGCTTCAAACATCTATGCTATTGGCGATGTTATAAAAGGTGCCATGTTAGCGCATAAAGCTGAAGAAGAAGGTGTTTTTGTAGCTGAAACTTTGGCAGGGCAAAAGCCACATATCGATTATAATTTAATTCCTGGTGTAGTTTATACATGGCCAGAAGTTGCAGCAGTTGGTAAGACGGAAGAACAACTTAAAGAAGCAGGAGTAGATTATAAAGTTGGACAATTTCCAATGCGTGCTTTAGGCAGAAGCAGAGCGAGTATGGATTTAGATGGGTTTGTAAAAATTCTAGCCGATAAAACTACAGATGAAATTTTAGGAGTACATATGGTTGGAGCACGTGCAGCAGATATGATAGCCGAAGCCGTTGTTGCAATGGAGTACAGAGCATCTGCTGAAGATGTTTCGCGTATGTCTCATGCGCACCCAACATTTACAGAAGCCATTAAAGAAGCAGCTTTAGCGGCAACAGAAGACAGACCATTACATATTTAATTATGATAATAGAACCAAAAACAAGGGGCTTTATATGTTTAACATCACATCCAAAGGGTTGTGAGCAAAACGTATTAAACCAAATAGAATATATTAAAGAACGACCAGTAAAGAATGGTCCTAAAAAAGTATTAGTTATAGGAGCTTCAACGGGGTTTGGTTTAGCATCAAGAATTACAAGTGCTTACGGATCTAATGCCGCTACTATTGGAGCCTTTTTTGAAAAACCACCAAGTGAGGGGCGTCCAGCATCTCCTGGCTGGTATAATAGTGCTGCTTTTGAAGCTCAGGCACATAAAGATGGTTTGTATGCAAAAAGTATTAATGGAGATGCCTTTTCTAATGAGGTAAAAGCTCAAACTATCGATTTAATAAAAAAAGATTTAGGAGAAATTGATTTACTGGTTTATAGTTTAGCCTCACCAGTAAGAAAGCATCCAGATACCGGAGTGCGTTTTAAATCGGTTTTAAAGCCAATAGGAAGTACATTTACCGATAATACTGTAGATTTTCATACCGGAGAAGTTAAAGAAATCTCTATAGCTCCCTGTACTGATGACGACATTAAAAATACAGTTGCTGTAATGGGAGGCGAAGATTGGCAAATGTGGGTAAATGCTTTAAAGTCTGCCGGAGTTTTATCAAAAGCATTTAAAACGGTTGCCTACTCATATATTGGGCCTTCTTTAACCGAAGCCGTTTATAGAAAAGGTACTATAGGCCGTGCAAAAGATGATTTAGAAGCTACAGCTTTTAAGATTACAGATACTTTAAAAGATATAAAAGGCGAAGCCTATGTATCTGTTAATAAGGCATTAGTAACTCAAGCGAGTTCTGCAATCCCTGTGATTCCACTGTATATTTCACTATTGTATAAGGTAATGAAAGAAGAAGGGGTTCATGAAGGCTGTATTGAGCAAATGGAACGCTTATTTAATACTCGGTTGTATGCCGAAAATATACCTTTAGATGCATCAGGCAGAATAAGAGTTGATGATTGGGAGATGCGTGATGATGTTCAGGCGAAAGTTTTAGAGCTTTGGAAGCAGACCACTACCGAAACTTTGCCAGAAATAGGAGATTTAAAAGGGTACGAAACAGACTTTTTCAATCTTTTTGGATTTAAAGTAGATGGTGTTGATTACGATAAGGATGTAAACGAAATGGTTGATATTCCTGGGTTGCAGGAATAATATTTTATTTATAAGAGCTTGTCAAAACGTCCTAAGATATTATCCTAGCAATGCTTTGTTATAATATATTCATTCCTATATTTATAGGATAAATTATCAACATCAATTAAACGTAAATACATATGACTTATTTAAAGCATCTACTAGTACTTTTGTGTGCCTTTTTTATAGGAAATACTATAAGTGCTCAAGAGAATTATACCCCTCCTAAACTTTCAAATGAAGCATCCTGGTCGTTAATTTTATTACCAGATCCACAAACTTATATGAAGTTTGGTAGAAACCAGGGTATATTTGAATTGATGACCGGGTGGATTGAAGAAAACATTGAGAATTTAAATATTAAAATGGTTTTATGTACCGGTGATTTGGTAGAGCAAAACGAATTGTTGGTAGCAGATAAAACAAATGGTAATAAACCCAGTAGGGATCAATGGCGATTCATATCGAAAGCATTTGACAAGTTAGACGGCAAAGTACCTTATATTTTAGCTGCGGGGAATCATGATTTTGGTTACAAAAATATTGAAAACAGAAAATCGAATTACAACACATATTTTCCAGCGCATAAAAACCTGTTAAATGCTAAATTACTTAAAGAAGTTACCAATAATATTGATGGCTTGCCTACTATTGAAAATGCTGCATTTGAATTTATTTCGCCTCATGGGCGTAAATTTCTTTTTATCAATTTAGAGTTTGCTCCAAGAAATACGGTTATAGAATGGGCCAATAAAGTTTCAAAAAAGAAAGCCTATAAAGATCATACTTTGGTATTATTAACACATTCGTATTTAAATGCAAACAACGAGCATATTGAAAAAGAGAATTACCCTATAGAAGATGGTAATTATGGAAAGGCTATTTGGGAGAAACTTGTTAAACCCTCTGAAAATATTCAAATGGTCTTTTCAGGGCATATTGGAGGAGTAAACGATTTTAAAGCTCATGTAGGCTATAGAGTAGATACTAATAAGTCAGGTAAAAAAGTAAATCAAATCACGTTTAATGCTCAAGCACTTGGAGGAGGATGGCATGGAAATGGAGGAAATGGCTGGCTTCGTATTCTTGAATTCTTACCAGATAAAAAAACTGTGAAGATGCATACATTCTCTCCCTTTTTTGCAATTTCTCCTGAAACCCAGGAAAAGGCATGGAGTAAAGCTCCATATAATTCATTTTCATTTGAATTGGACTAACGGTTTTTTTAGCATATAAAGCAGGCATGGTATTTTCTACTAAAATAGTCCCAAATTATCAGCCAAAACGTTTGGCAGTTAAATTAAATGCCAAAGGAGAACAGTTTGTTGTAAAAGGACATCCATGGGTGTTTTCTAATAATATTATCAAGATTAATAAGGATGCGATTACAGGCGATCTGGCAATAATTTTTAGTAAGAATAAGAATAGGGTGATTGGATTAGGTCTCTACGATTCTAATTCGCCTATTCGTATAAAAATGCTATACAGCAGTTCAAAAAAAATAGAAGTTAATGATGCGTTTTTCAAACATAAAATAAAAGAAGCTTATGCTAAACGATTTGCTCTGCTAAAAACGAATACAACCGCTTATCGTTTGCTATTTGGAGAGAATGATGGGTTTCCTGGTTTAATAGCCGATGTTTATAATACCGTTTTAGTTGTAAAGCTATATTCAGAGATTTGGCTACCGTATTTACAAGCAATACTATCTGGTTTGCAAAGCACTTCAAGTGCAGAAACCGTTGTTATTCGATTAAGTCGCGGATTACAACAATCAAAAAAACACCATTTAAAAGATGGAGATGTAGTATTTGGAACCTTAAAAAATGAAGTTGTTCAATTTGTTGAGCATGGTATTCATTTTTCTGCAAATGTTATAAAAGGGCATAAAACAGGATATTTTTTAGACCATCGTGCTAATAGAAAACAGGTAGGCGCGTGGAGTAGAGAAAAAACGGTGCTGGATGTGTTTTCTTATGCAGGTGGGTTTTCGGTACATGCATTAGCTAACGGAGCAAAAGAAGTTACCAGTTTAGATATCAGCAAACAAGCTTTAGAGATGGCCTTACAAAATGGGAAATTGAATCGCTATTCGGGTACACATAAAACCATAGCTGGTGATGCTTTTGATGAATTACACAAACTCATTAAAAGAGGTAAAACTTTTGATGTTGTTGTTATAGACCCGCCAAGTTTTGCTAAACAACAGTCAGAGATTGAGCTTGCCAAAAAAAAATACGGACAGTTGGCTGCTTTGGGCATAAAATTAACCGCTAATAACGGTATATTGGTTTTAGCATCCTGTTCTTCAAGAGTTACAGCTCAGGCATTTTTTGATATTAATAACCAAACACTAACTGATCAAAAGAGACCATTCAAAAATATTTTGAAGACCTGCCATGATATAGATCACCCAGTTCGTTTTACAGAAGGTGCTTATTTAAAGTGTGGTTACTACAAATTTGATTAACTTAAACTATTATGCGTGCATAATAAATTATTGCTTATATTTGTTGAAATCCATTTTTTAAGATGAATACTAAGCTTACCGAACTTTTAAAGATTAAACATCCAATTATTCAAGCCCCAATGTTTTTGGTCTCCAATGTAGCTATGGTAACCGAAGCCATGAAAGGAGGTATAGCAGGGTGCATTCCGGCTCTTAATTATAGAACACTTGAAGAATTAAGAGCGGCCATAAAACAGCTTAATACAAACAAAATTGAAGGTGGCTCATTTGGTTTTAATCTTATAGTAAATAAATCAAACATAAAATATAAAGATCAATTGCGCGTAATTTGTGAAGAAGGTTGCGATTTCATTATAACCTCTCTGGGCAGTCCTGAAGAAACTATTAATCAGGCACATAAAGCAGGAATTAAGGTGTTTTGTGATGTTGTAGATTTAAAGTTTGCAAAAAAGGTAGAAGCTTTAGGTGCCGATGCTGTTATAGCAGTAAATAATAAAGCAGGTGGGCATAGAGGTAATGCCACACCGGAAAATTTAATTAAAGAACTGGTGGCGAATTGTAATATCCCTATTATCTCTGCAGGTGGTGTAGGCTGCAAAGCAGATATTGATGAAATGTTGAGCTACGGTGCGGAAGGCGTTTCGGTTGGAAGCCCGTTTATAGCGTCAATAGAGGCGAACGTTACAGAAGAATATAAACAAGCTTGTGTAGATTATGGCGCTAACGATATAGTTATGACCGAGCGTATTTCGGGTACACCATGTACTGTTATTAACACGCCTTATGTACAGAAAATTGGTACCAAGCAAACCTGGTTAGAATCTGTTTTGAACAAAAACAGAAAGCTAAAGAAATGGGTTAAAATGATTCGTTTTTCAATAGGAATGAACGCTACAAAGAATGCCGCAACAAAAGCCACTTATAAAACGGTTTGGGTTGCCGGACCTAGTATAGAACACACTAATGAAATTTTATCTACAAGAGCAATTGTTGATAGGCTAGTTAAATAGATATTTTAGCTTAACTTTATTGCTTTAAACAGATAACAATTTCAATGAAAATAGAATCCATTCAGCAGTTACGAGAATTATACGGTTACCCTAGTGGAAGAGCAAAAGATAAAGTCCTTTCTAAATTAGAAACGCATGCTATAAACTTTATAAATCAATCCCCTTTTTTAATTTTATCTTCATCAAATAAGGAGGGAAAACAAGATGCATCACCTCGTGGCGGAGCTTTAGGTTTTGTAAAAGTAATTAGCGATTCAGAAATTATTATTCCAGATTCAAAAGGCAATAATAGAGTTGATAGTTTATCAAACATTGTTGAAACTGGAAAAGTTGGACTACTATTTTTAATACCTGGTGTAGATGAGACTTTGCGTATTAACGGAAATGCATACCTGTCTACAGACAAAGATTATTTAAACGTATTTACCGCAGAGAAGAATCCTCCAAAGAGTTGTATTGTAGTTGCGATTGAAGAAGTGTTTTTACATTGCGCCAAAGCCTTTATGCGGTCTAAATTATGGGATGAGTCTTCAAAAATCAATCGTGATAAATTCCCAACGATGGGGCAAATGCTTAAAGATCAATTGGGCTCAAAAGAAGCACCAGAAACCCGAGAAGCTATGGTAAAGCGTTACCAAAAAGATTTATAGAATTTGTTTGCAACCAGTCAAAGCAATACCTTTGATGTATTATTATAAAGGTTTAGCATATCGCTAGCTAAAAAGGAATTGTGTTAAAATCACAAGCTGTCGCGCAACTGTAAGTAATATTTATTACAAGCCAGATACTTCCTTTATAATAGACAACCTGTGCTTTCGCGATTTAAAGCCAAGTCAAGATATCTTTTTAATGAGCTATAAAGTAATTTATAGTTATTGTCTGGCTTCTTTATATCACTGCACTTAAAAAAGAAGCTATGAAAACTAAAGAGAGATTATTAAGGGGGCCTTTATTATGTTGGGATATTTATGCGATGCATCTAACAGAACAAGCCATCAGCTTTAATAGAGAAACCGAGTTGGATGTTTTAAAGCACTTCCAAAAAAAGTTTAAATGGTCATTAAATATTGAAAAAATATTTGTGGAGAAAGATTTTGAAGCCCTGGTGCTTACAGATAATACGCAACACATTCAATGGGTAAATAAGGGGTTTACAAAAATGACAGGCTACCCTGCCAACTATGCTAAAGGAAAAAAACCTAACTTTTTACAAGGAAAAGGTTCTTCTGAACAAACCAAAAAACGTATTAGAAAAAAATTAGACAGCGGGAAACAGTTTAAAGCACAAATTGTTAACTATAGAAAGAATGGTACACCATATAATTGCGAAATAGAAATCTATCCGCTTAAAGATAATGATAATAACACCACACATCTTTTAGCTTTTGAAAGAGCGGTTGAAATGTAAAGGGCTGCTCATTAAAGTTTCAATTTAAAGCCTTTTTTCTCCATCCAACCTGTAAAAATAACTACAAGTAAAGCAAAAATTAAAGACCCTAAAAGCCCTATAACTCCATCGTTTAAAGATTCAGGAAGTCTAAGGCCAATAAGATGTCTTAATGGATATGCAAAATAAGGAATCATATAACAGGTAAGCGTTGCAGTTCCTGCCGGAGCTATAATTTTAGCCCAATTCACCTGTTTTTTTACATCGGCTATAAAGTACAAAATGGCAAAAGAAATAAAACCGATACCTGAGCATATGGCAACCCATGATGGGGTACCTTGTATTTTAGAAATCCCCCAAATAGGTCGTGTTAATAATCCATAGCTAATACATATAATGCCTACTATACTAAGCGATATAAATACCCATTTCGTTTGATAAACGACTACTTTTTTATAAAGTAAAGTAGCCATAATTCCTGCTGTAGTTAAAGCTGGTATGGTACCACTATAAATTACAGATAGGAAGCTTAAATTGTCATTAAGCGGAGGCAGTAAGTCTGTATGATCCAGGACAGCTAAAACATTAAAAATAAGAAGTAACCCTAGTATAACATATAAATGCCCTTTGGTAAACAGATATACCAAAGCATTTATTGCATAGGCCCATCCAATAAGCCCTAAAATACCCCACCATTTGGTTTGCATTAAAACCTCTCCATTTGAACCACCCCTATAAATAACAGCTAAATACATAAGGATTAAAACACCTACTCCCTGTAAAACGGAGTGCCATTTTTTTGGCACAGGACTTTTTTTCCAATGCGTCCAAATGAGTACAACGGCTAATGCCATAAGAATACACCACCAATATTTTCCAATACCCAGGCTTTCATGAGCACTGGGATAATTCACCATATACACTCCAATGATTAAAAGCGATACAGATCTAATTATAATGTGCTTTGCTATAGATACGTTGCTGTCACCTCTGTTTTGGCGTTGCTTTATGGCAAAAGGGATACTAAGCCCAACAATAAATAAAAAAAGAGGAAAAATAACATCTGAAAACCCTAGATAATCTTCTGTGGCCGATGCATGTTGTAACCATTTAGGAACATTGGTTAGTGTCCAAAAATCGTTTACCCAGATCATTAAAACCATGGTGATTGCTCTAAGCATATCTATTGATGCTATTCTTCCTCTAATCATATTTTTGATGAATAAGGCTCTAAAGTAACATTTTTAATCAAAAATACATCTACAAGACTACTTAATAGGAATATAAAACGCAGTTTTAAGCTTATCTTCTGCAACACGCTCAGGGTTACTAATATACCGCTCTCTTACCGGTTCGTCTCTCAGTTCGTAATCCGTATTTAAAAGCCATTCGTTAAATATATGATTGTATACATCGGCAAAATACTTATACGATCCTTGATATATGAATACAGCAAATTTACCACCGTTTAAGGTTTTTACTCCAATATCTCCATTTGGTTTAGCCTCTTTATGAATAATTAAACAAGCGTCGTATCGTATTTTATCTTCGTCAGTTACTTTGGGGTCGTCATGTGGTAATCCAAAGTGCTGTATGCCTTTGGTAAATAGTTTTTGTGCTTTTACTTGTTCCCAAAGTTTTTTCCATGCACCGGCATAATCCAGGGTTTGATAGGCGCCTTGCATACGATAATACAAACATTGTTTGTCTTCAATGTCTTGAATTTTTGGTTTTTTAATATTTAATGTGGCATTCATAATGTTCGTTTTTTTTAAATTGAATAATTTATTGTTTCGATACGCCGTAGGCGATATTCCAAAATGAATTTTAAAAGCTTTTGATAATGACGATGGCGTTTCAAAACCAACATTATAAGCAATAGCTTCAATTTTTAAAGAGGAGTATCGAATCATTTTAGCAGCGGTTTCTAGTCGCGTTCTAGAAATGTATGCACCAATGGGTTCGCCTAAAAGCGCTCTACTAATACGATGAAAATGAAACGGTGAAAAATGTGAGATCTCAGCCAGCGTTTTTACGTCAATTTTACTGTCTAAATTAGTATTAATATACTCAATAATTACATTTAGCTTCTCGTTGTAAAAGGCTTTGTTACTTTGTTTTGGCTTCATCGTTTTGTATTAATACCACAAATGTATTTGTAAACTAATATAAATACTTTTCCAATCTTGCTGACTTTTATTTTTTAATAATTAATCATTTATTCTGTAACTTTATAAAGTTATCCAGCGTCATACATTCATGTATCTATTTACCAATCTAAAATTTAATTTATGAAGTCTGTTTTAAACCATCTGTTTTCAAAAAAAAGTATAGTAATCCTTCTTGTATTCTTAATGGGCAATATAAGTTTTGCTCAAACTAAAGCAGAACTAATCGACAACCTAATTGGTGAGTATGCCGAGTATGGTAAATTTAACGGCTCAGTTTTAGTATCAAGCCACGGTAAGGTGATCTATAAAAAAGGCTTTGGTATGGCAAATATGGAGTGGGATATTCCTAATAAATCCAATACGAAGCATCGTTTAGGATCTATTACCAAGCAATTTACCGCCATGCTTATTTTGCAATTAGCGGCCGAAGGAAAACTGGACTTGCAAGCTCCCATTTCAACCTACCTTCCAGAGTATCCAAAGGACAAAGGCGATATCATTACGACCCATCATTTATTAACACATACGTCTGGGATACCAAATTATACTGCATTTCCCGGATTTTTTAAAGAGGATAGCAGAGACCCCTATACTCCAGATGAATTTGTGAAAAAATTTGATAGTAAAAAACTTGATTTCACACCGGGAGAAAGGTTTAGTTATAGCAATTCCGGCTATTTTCTTTTAGGCGTAATAGCTGAAAAGCTATCAGGTAAAACGTATGAAGACCTGCTTCACGATAACATTTTTACACCGTTAAATATGAAAGATACAGGATATGATAATCATGGAGATATTTTAAAAAATCGCGCTACAGGTTACGAAAAAAACGGTAGCGCTTATGTAAATTCAAGATATTTAGATATGTCTATTCCTTATGCGGCAGGGTCCATGTATTCTACTGTTGAGGATTTATATTTATGGGATCAGGCTTTGTACACCAACAAACTATTACCTCAAAAATATATGGACATGTATTTTAAACCGTACATTCCAGCTTTTGGAAGCGGGCATTATGCCTACGGCTGGGGGCTTGGTTATGGTAAAATAGGAAAATCTACCGATAGCATTTATACCATCGGGCATGGTGGTGGTATTAACGGTTTTAATACTAATATTTCCAGAGCACCTTCAGACAAATCATTGGTTGTGCTTTTAAACAATACAGGAGGTGCGCCACTCAATCAAATGACGCGTGCTATAAGAGGCATTTTATATGGTAAAGACTATAGTCGCCCTAAAAAATCGGTTGCCAATGCGTTGTTGGCTGTTATACAGGATAAAGGCATTGAAGCAGGATTAGCTCATTATAATACTATTAAAGACTCTGAAAATTATGAGTTAATTGAAAGGGAAATGAATACCGTGGGCTATCAGCTTATGAATACGCATAAGATGGTAGATGAAGCTTCCAAAGTATTTAAACTTAATGTTGAAGCCTTTCCTAAATCTTCAAATGTATACGATAGCTATGGAGAAGCTTTAATGAATTTAGGTAAAAATGATTTGGCTATCCTTAATTACAAGAAATCGGTGGACTTAAACCCTAATAATCAGCTGGGGATTGAAGCCTTAAAAAAATTAGGAGCAGATGTCTCAGCCTATGAAAAAGAAGTGCTTGTTCCCGATGCGATTTTAGAAAGTTATGTGGGTAAATATGAGCTGGCACCCAATTTTATTATTACCATAACCAAAGAAGGCAACCAATTAAAAGGACAGGCCACAGGGCAATCGGCTGCTGATATTTTTCCTAAATCTGAAAATGTATTCTACCTAAAAATAGTGAATGCACAACTTGTTTTTAATAAAAACGATGCTGGTAAAGTAGAAAGCGTAACCCTATTACAAAACGGACGTGAAATGACAGGGAAACGTTTAGAGGATTAGAAAATTTTCATGATGCGACTTCTCGATACAAAATTCTAGCAGCATGCCACTAGAAGTGATACCTCGATTTAAATTGTATTTAAGTTGAAAATTAATTAAAAACACGTTCTGGTTTTGGAGCGTGTTTTTTGTTTGCAACAGTAATAATTATCTGCATTTGCTGTATTTACAAATATTTTCTCTAATAAGTTTAGCTTAGTTATCAGTAATTGTATAGAACGGTGGGTATAAATTATCGAAGCAGATTTATACCTTTGGCATTTGCAATAATTTAATGAAAAGAAAAGGATGAAGAAAATAGGGTTAGTAGGAGGAATAAGTTGGACATCAACGCTAGATTATTATCGCTATATAAATGAGGGCGTAAATAAAAAACTAGGCGGTTTAAATTCTGCTGAATGTATTGTCTATTCTTTGAATTTTGGTGATATTCAAAAAGTAAGTTGGGAAAATTCATTTGAACTTTTATTGAATGCATGTAAGTGCTTAAAAAATAGCAATGTAGACGCCATTGTTTTATGTGCCAATACAGCCCACTTATATGCAGACCAAATACAAAGAGAAATTGATGTGCCAATAATAAATATCATTGAGGAGACTGCTAAAGCAATAGTTAGGAAAGGAATAAAAACAGTAGCTTTATTGGGAACTATCTTTACGATGGAAAAAGCGTTTTTTAGAAAAAAACTAGAAGAAAATGGACTCACCGTTTTAATTCCGAATACACAAGAGAAGCGAGATTTAATTCAGCATATACTTAAAGAAGAATTGGGTAAAGGAGTGATTGTAGATAAGTCGAAAGAAGCATTTATTGCCATAGGTAATGCTTTAATTGAAAGAGGAGCAGAAGGGATAATTTTTGGATGTACAGAAATTCCTTTGCTTTTAGATGATGATGATTTTAAAATACCAGTTTTTGATACCACAAAAATTCACTCTAATGCAATAATTGAATATATTATTTCTTAATAAAATTTTTGCAGCATGCCACTTGAAGTGATACCTCGATTTAAATTGTATTTAAGTTGAAAATTAATTAAAAACACGTTCTGGTTTTGGAGCGTGTTTTTTGTTTTTAGAGTAAGAAAATTCTAATTTCGTTTATCGTCTGATATAAACCATTAAAACGGATTCACATCTTAAACACGATAAGTGCAATAACTACAATACGTTTTCTGATTTTTTCAATTCAAAGTATAAATTATAAAATCGTTAATCTTCTCCAATCAACTATTTGATACATAACTTGTTTGTAACAATTAAAGCAGTTTTGCTACTTATAAATAAAACAGTATAACTATTTAAAAGAAACAAGATGATTCATTATAAAGGCGCCATAGCATTAGGCGTATTGTTAGGAGCAGCAGCGGGTGTATTATTAGCCCCAGAAAAAGGAAGTGTAACCAGAGATACCCTTAAAAAAGAAGGTAAAGCGGTTAAAGACCAGATCACTCAAGATTTTATAGAGGTTAAAGACGATGTATCAAAAGCAGCGGCTTCAGGTAAAGAAAAATTAAAAGAAGACATTAAAAAGCTAGCCTCTAAAACAAGTTACAAAACGGAACAGGCCATTACCTTTTTAGAAAAACAATTAGCCATTTTAAAAGAAAAGAACAAGTCATTACAACAAACGGCTTAATAGCTTTTAAAAGAGCAGTTTTACTGGTAGGTACTGCCTTTTTACAATTCCATTTTTTCAAAAAATATTAGGAAGTAGATTTTTTTTGCTAGCTTTATAGAAGAACTCCAGAAAAAATAAACACTAAATATCATGAAAAAAATAGCATTACTTGTAATTATGGTAGCTTATTGTACATCATATGCTCAAACAACAAAACTTAGAGCTACGAATTTGAGTGATAAATACGAAAACATATTTTACAAATCGCCACAAAAGTACAATAACCAGGAGCAGGTATTTAAAGTTAATAGAATAGTATTTTCTTCAAATTATAAGGACTCTAAATCTAAAAACATATATCAAATTTCGATTTATGGTACGGTAAAAAATAAGAACACACAGGTGGTATATAATGCCAAATCGATTGATGAAATTAAACATTATAAAAATGTGTTTAACGGCCGCTACAAGAAAATTTTACTGTTTGAATATGATTATAAAGTGGCTTCAAAAAATTATCGGGATATATCCATTGCTGTTGAATATTAGTTTTTTACTTTAAAACCCATTAAAAATAGTAACTCTGATATCTGGCCATTCCTCTTTTAAAATACCATAGCAACAGGTGCTACGCTTAAAACCATCAAGCATTAGTGTATCTTTCCGTAAAACACCTTCAAGCGTTGCGCCTAATTTTTCGACCGCTTTTCTGGATTTTATATTGCGTTCGTCAATACGGAATTCTACTTTATCAAATTCTAAACCCTCAAAAGCATATTGTAGCATTAAAAACTTCATATTGGTGTTAAGTCCGCTACCCTGAAACTCATGTCCTATCCATGTCCAGCCAATATGCAATACTTTATTTTTCCAGTTAATAAGCCCAAAACG
The DNA here is from genome assembly GCA_965224845.1 of Wocania sp. Lineage (GTDB taxonomy): Bacteria > Bacteroidota > Bacteroidia > Flavobacteriales > Flavobacteriaceae > Wocania_A. The sequence goes on along the minus strand of CBDDAJ010000020.1, from coordinate 9,816 downwards.
TGTGCTTCCTGCATAGGTGTTAGTTTGCTTATCAAATACTATAAACGGAATGGTTGTTTTATGGTAATAGCCATCAACAGCCGTTTGTACATAGTTTTTTAAATCTTCATCCGTATCAATTTTACTGGGTGAGAACTGTATTAAGTTATTTTGCTGAGCAATAGGAGCTAAGTGCTTGTAGTTACTTAAATCTAAAAGCGACAGTTTAACGCGATTGTTTTCTAGAGTAGGTACTTTCATTACTGTTTTTATTATCAAGGTTCGTTAGCACATAAACCAGTAGTTTTTACTTGTAGCGATGTAAATTTATTATGTATGGTTGATAGTAGCGAGTATGCATTAAATGCATCTTGCCCTAATTCCCATACCATAATGCCTCCAACTTCCTTATTCGCTAATTCAACTTTAGCTTCAATAGTTGGTATACCATTATAATATGTACTACCCACTTGATCTTTGTTTGCCAGAGAAGCATCAGAAGCCACTATATCTTGAAAAGAAACGCCAGTTACAGGGTTATTACTAAAATTATAACCATAAAAAGGTACTCCTAAGGTTAGTTTTTCTTTAGGGATTTTAACTGTGTTTTTCCAAAAATGAATACCAGATTCTGAAAACTGTAATGAACTGTGCTGTCCGGGGTTAGTAGGATTCCATGGGCCAGTGGCATCATAAGACATAATATTAATAAAATCGAAGGCCTGCAATGCACTATCTGTTATGTTTACAAACCGAGTATTATTTGGTAGGGCAGCGGTAATAATTTTATTATGTGCATCCAATGCTGTTTTTAATTCTGTAACAAATCCACTATAGCCTATGGTTACATGATCCCACTCTAAATCTACATCAACCCCATCTAAACTATTTGTAAGCACATAATCTACTATTTTGCTAATAAATGCAGGTCTATTAGCTTCAATATCTATTAAATTACTCCAGTTAGTTGCGATTTCCGGAGTTAGACTACCACCTGCAAGAGAAATACAAATTATTATATCGGGATTTGCAGTTCTTGCTTGATTTATTACATCAGTAATGGAAGGCATAATTAAATGCCCTAAAGCATCAGGGTTTGCAAAAGCCAAATTTAGATGGGTAATTTTACAAAAATCGATTTTAGAGCTTTGGTTAAACCTATAACTGGGTAAATAACCTATTACTTTAGCCGTTTCATTAAATGGAGTCACTTCTTCTTCTGGCTCATCAGTATTACTGCTGCAATTGTAGAGTTGAATGAAAATGGATAAGTATAAAATAATTATTATCGATTTGTTTTTCATGGTCTTGTTGTCATTGCGAATTGTGGAATTCTCAATTCATACTAAATTATTAATACTATCAATATGCATTTCATGTTTACCATCAAACATCATAACATTTAAATGATCCTTAAACAATAGCTTTGCTTTTTCAGTTTCAGATGCTAAACGTTCTGGATTTAAATATTCGTCATTTGTTCCACAAATTAAACTTACTTTGGCATTCGAAAATGCAAAATCCTCAGCATTTAATTCTTTAGGAATACCTCCAGAATGCAATACCAATTGTGCGCATGGTAATTGTCGCTTTGCTACATAGCGCAAAGCAACACTTACGCCTTGCGAATATCCAAGAACAATTAAATTAATAGTATCAGGAATGTTTTCTGCTTCAAAAATGGCATCAAAGTTTCGCATCACATTTTGGGTGTCTTTTACTGTGGTTTCTTTGGTTAACCAACTTGCTCCAACATGTTTAAACCCAGGCTGAATATAATATTTACTATGAGCCTGTGGTGCAACAATATAATTTTCTTCAGGATTTAACCCTTTAAAATATTTTAAGAAATATCGACTTAAATAGCCCATGCCATGGCAAACAAACCAAACATTTTTAGTCGATTTTGTAAGCGTATTCAGTGTAGAATAAGAATTTGTTATCCTATACGATATTTCTTTTTCTTGTAAATGCATTACTATTTTTTCTTTATTAAAGATTAAAAATACATCATCTCTTATTCATAATACAATATTAAGCCATAATATTTCTTAGATTTATAGAGTAATACCTAATCGAATTATTAACGATTATAAAGCAACGATTATGAATAAACCCTTTTCAAAACATCTGGTAATAAGTTTTATTAGCCTTGTTATACTGGCTTGCTCATCTAATCCAGAAACAACTATTATAGAGCGAATAACACAAGATGGTATTACAATGCCTAATGGCTTTGAAATTGAAAAGCTTTATAGTCCGGGTGCGCATGATCAGGGATCATGGGTTAGTGTAACTAAAGATGATGAAGGACGTTTATATGCATCCGATCAATACGGAAACATATATAGAGTGACTTTGCCTGATGTAGCGCATGAACAAGATTCTGTAAAGGTTAAAAAACTTAATATAACCATTGGTATGGCACAAGGCTTACTTTGGCATAATAAAAGCTTATATGCCCTGGTAAATGCAGATCCTAATAACCAATTAAAGATTCAAAGTGGTTTTTATAAAATAACAGATACAAATAAGGATGACGAGTTTGATACTGTAAGCAAGCTACGGTCTTTTGATGGCTTTGGTGAGCACGGACCGCATAATATAGTATTGTCTCCCGATGAGGGAATCGCTGTATCTGGTTTTGGGGAATCATACAGATATTCCGGAAGACCTTGAAAGTACAATCCCTAAAAATTGGAGTGAAGACAATTTACTGCCAGTAATAAAAGACCCAAGCGGACATGCAAATGATAGAAAAGCTCCTGGTGGATGGGTTGTAAAAACAGATTTTGAGGGTAAAGATTGGACGATTTTAAGTGTGGGATTAAGAAACACCTACGATATAGCGTTTAATAATGATGGTGAATTGTTTGCTTTTGATTCTGATATGGAATATGATATGGGAATGCCCTGGTACAGACCTATTAGACTTTGTCATTTAACAAGTGGAAGTGATTTTGGATGGCGAACAGGAACAGGAAAATTTGCTCCGGAATACCCGGATAATTTACCTGGTATAGCGAATTTAGGTCAGGGCTCTCCAACGGGACTTCTTAATGGTAATGGTTTAAAGTTTCCTGTTTATTACCAAAATGGCTTGTATCTTTTCGATTGGAGTTATGGCACCGTGTACTTTGCAAATCTGAAACCTGAAGGCAGCAGCTATACCGCTGAGGTAAGCGAGTTTTTATCAGGAGTGCCTTTACCATTAACTAACGGTGTAGTAGGTAATGATGGGGCATTATACTTTTTAACAGGAGGTAGACGCTTAGAATCGGCATTGTATAAAGTAACCTATACAGGAACACGTGCTAATGAGGTACAAGAACTGTCTGAAAACAATATTGGTAAAAAAGAAAGAACACTGCGAAAAAAGATAGAAGCTTTTCAGATAAAAAAAGATGCTGGTCAAATTGATTTTCTTATAGAAAACTTAAATAATGAAGATAGATTTGTTAGATACGCTTCTAGAGTTGCTTTAGAAAATCAAGATGTAAATATTTGGAAATATAAAATTGCAAAGAGTAAAGATGCTTTAAGACAAACAGCTATTGCTATAGCTATTGCACACCAAGGGCAAAATAATGATAGAATAATGGCATTAAAAACGCTGTTAGAAACAGATTGTAAAACTTTAAACGCCACAGAAAAAAACAAACTATTTAAGAGCGATAGAATTATTAATAATTAGAACAGATAAGGAAATGGATGTGGCATTAAGGACATCCATAAAAGACAAATTATTACCATTTTATTTAAAAGAATCTGCATTAATAAATAAACAACTATGTGCTTTGCTTAGTTATTTAGATGTATCAGAAATCCTAGAACCTACCATTTATAAAATGGAAAACGATACTATAACATCAAATTTAAAATCTATGTATCTGTCTGCAGATGTTTCAAAGCGAAGTGATCAATACGGTAAGGATGTTGAAAATATGCTCAAGAACATGCCTAATCAGCAAAACATAAGTTATGCTAAGAGTTTAAGTGTCATAAAAACGGGCTGGACAAAAGCATTAAAAGAACGCTATTTTAAATGGTATAACAGCGCTTTAAAAAAATCTGGTGGAAAACAGTATGCCAATTTTATTAAAGCGATTCAGCGTAATGCTTTAGATCATGTTTCGGGTGAAGAAAAGGCGTATTTTGAATCTTTAGCTAGTGAATCAATGAATCAGCAAGCAGATTTGATGAAAGACCTAATAATGCCTGTTGGTCCAGGTAAAAACTATACGGTTTTTGACGTTGAAAAAGCATTTGAAGCCAATAAGCAAACTGTTAATTTTAAAAACGGAGAGAATTTTTTCAGAACTTCATTATGTATTTCTTGTCATAGTATTAAAGGCGTTGGAGGGAATTCAGGACCGGAGCTCACTCAAATTAGTACACGTTTTTCAATTAAAGATATTGCTGAAGCTATAGTAAACCCTTCAAAGGCAGTTTCAGATAGATACAGAAATACCATATACCACCTAAAAAACGGTAACTCAATCTCAGGTCGACTTATTAATGAAACCGAAAACGAATTAGAGATTAGTGTTAATGCGTTTTCACCAGATATTACAAGTAAAATAAATAAAAAAGAGGTTTTAAAAACAGAAATTGCATCACAATCTGCAATGCCAGCTGGTTTGATCAATAGTTTGAACGAGAAAGAATTAAGTGATTTGATGGCTTTTTTACTGTCTGGAGGAAACAAAAGCAGTAAAATTTATAAGTAGTATTACCAAAAAGCTGTATGAATAAGCGAAACATTTTTGTAAAGGAGTTAATTTTAGCCATGCTAACAGTTTTTTTGTTTAGCTGTAATTTGGCTTCTAAAAATAAACCGGAGACCATTATGTTATTTAATGGTAAAAATCTTGATGGTTGGAAGGGGGATGCCAAAGTTTGGTCGGTTGAAGATGGTTGTATTGTTGGGAAGAATACTGATGCATACAAATTAAAAGAAAACACATTTTTAATTTATAAAGACGAATTTTCAAATTTCGAATTAAAGCTTCAATATAAAATCATTAACGGAAATAGTGGTGTGCAATATAGGGCCAAAGTGCTTGATGAAGATTTATTTGTGGTTGGTGGTTATCAGGCCGACCTGGAAGCAGGAGTTAACTATTCTGGTATTTTATACGAAGAAAAAGGTAGAGGTATTATTGCGAATAGAGGCGAGCAAGTTACTGTTTTAGAGCATGGAGAAAAGGAAAAAACAGCTTTTACAACATCTAAAGCGATTCAAAATAAAATAAACCATGAAACATGGAATGCCTATAAAATTGTTGCAAGCGGTAACCATTTGCAGCATTTTATAAACGGTATTAAAACTATAGATGTGATCGATAAAGAGGCAGGTAAAGCTTCAAATACTGGAGTGATAGCACTTCAAGTACATGCCGGACCAAATATGAAAGTCTATTTTAAGAACCTAAAAATCAAAATGACTCACCATTGATTTTTAATGATAAGTAATGTACTTTTGTTCCGATTTTATAAATACACTAATCTATGCAGTTAAGTAAAGAAGATGTTTTGGCTAACGCTAATAAAGCCTGTAAAAATACCTTAATGGAAACTTTACAGATAGAAGTTGTAGATTTTGGTAAAGATTTTTTAGTAGCTAGAATGCCTGTAAATGCCAGAGTGCATCAGCCTGATGGTGTATTACATGGTGGTGCAACCGCAGCATTGGCAGAAAGTGTAGGGAGTTTTGCGTCGCACATTTTTATAGATACTGAAACGTGCTTTGTACGTGGTATCGAAATTACTGCCAACCATTTAAAAAGTGTTACAGCAGGTTTTGTTTATGCAAAAGCAACTTTTTTGCATAAAGGCAGAACGACACAATTATTAGATATTAGAGTAACTGATGAAGCAGATAATTTAATCTCAATTTGTAGACTTTCCACCATTTCGTTACCTAAAAAGACGAGTTAATGACTTTGGAAGATTTTTTTAATCGTATTAAAACACAGCATCGTAACGAAACCCCTTTTGTTGTTTATAGAAAACCTAATGAAAGTGTTGTAAAGGCTTTGCTTCAAGAAACTAGCGATTTATATTTTACTGAAGATTTTACTGAACAAGGTTTTGTGTTTTCGCCTTTTGATGATACTAAAGATTCTATTTTAATTCCACTTGAGGCTTCAGAAGTGTTATCTGTACCCAATGTAGCGCCCCATAGTGTTGAGGGATCTCTTATAGATGCATGCATCGACATAAACTCTAAAGAACGCCACATTCATCTTGTAAAAAAAGGAATCGATGCTATTCATAATAAAGCATTTGAGAAAGTAGTTTTATCACGAAAAGAAACCATAAGCATTTCTGAGTCTAATCCTATTGCCATCTTAAAAAATCTTTTAGGCCTTTATTCATCTGCATTTGTATATTGCTGGTACCATCCCAGAGTAGGGTTGTGGTTAGGTGCAACACCAGAAACCTTGATAAAAATAGAAGGCAAACAATTTTCTATCATGGCCTTGGCAGGGACACAAGATTATAACGGAACTTTAGATGTGATCTGGCAGGATAAAGAAAAAGAAGAACAGCTTATTGTTACAGATTTTATTATTGAAAGCTTAAAACCATTAGTTGAAAATATAAATGCATCGCAAATCGAAACTGTAAAAGCCGGAAACTTATTGCATTTAAAAACGATGATCTCTGCAAGGTTAAGGTCAAATTCAAGTTTAAGGGATGTGGTTTCTGTATTACATCCTACACCTGCAGTTTGTGGGTTTCCAAAGTTAGAAGCGAAACAATTCATTTTGCAACATGAAGGCTATAACCGCGAATTTTACACAGGCTTTTTAGGAGAATTGAATTTTGAAATCACTAAATCACCCCGTTCAGGAAAACGCAATATAGAAAATAGAGCCTATGCTATAACTCAAAAAAGCACACAGTTGTATGTTAATTTGCGTTGTATGCAAATTAAAAATAAACAAGCTTTAGTTTATGTAGGCGGTGGTATTACAAAAAGTTCTGATGTTATAAATGAGTGGGAAGAAACGGTATCAAAATCTATGGTTATTAAAAACGTTTTGTAATTAGCATTTTAACTCCCTAATTTCTTATTTTTGTGCAACATGAAATACCCGAAAATCCCACTTGCACAAACCGTTATAAGGCTCTGTAAAGCAAAAGGCATAAAGCATATTATTATTTCTCCAGGCAGTAGAAATGCACCATTAACCATTGGCTTTACTAATATCCCATATTTTAAGTGTTATAGTATTGTTGACGAGCGTTGTGCCGCATTTTTTGCTTTAGGTATAGCACAGCAGTTGCAAGAACCAACCGCTGTGGTTTGTACTTCTGGTAGCGCGCTGTTAAATTATTATCCTGCAATAGCAGAAGCGTTTTATAGTGATATTCCATTACTGGTTTTATCGGCAGATAGACCTAAGCATTTAATAGGTGTTGGAGACGGACAAACCATAAACCAACCCCATGTATTTGAAAACCATATTTTGTATTCAGCAAATCTAAAACTGGATTTAAAGGATAGTGTTGAAGCAGATGAGGAGTTACCTATTTTTAAAAATTTAGAAAATAAACTGGAAACCTTATTGGGATTGAAGCAGGGGATTCAGGAGTATAACGAAGTTGAAATAAATAAAGCCATTAACATGGCCTATTCAAAACACGGGCCAGTACATGTAAATATTCCGTTTGATGAGCCTTTGTATGATATGATTGCTGCTCCAACAGTAAACCCAAAAACAGTTTCTGTTGAAGAAAATATTTTACAGATTGAACCTTTGGTTTTAAACGATTGCATTAGAGATTGGAATGAAGCTTCAAAAAAAATGGTACTGGTTGGTGTAAGCCATCCCAATGCTATAGAACAAAAATGGTTAGATGCTTTGGCAAAGGATGATAGTGTAATCGTGCTTACCGAAACAACATCGAATTTGCACCATGAAGATTTTTTCCCTAGCATCGATAAAATAATTGCGCCTTTTAAAGACCACGATTTTTTAAACTTGCGGCCGGATATTTTACTAACATTTGGTGGTTTAATTGTGTCTAAAAAAATTAAAGCATTTTTGCGTAAGTATAAACCAAAGCATCATTGGCATGTAGACACAAAGAAAGCAAATGACACGTTTTTTAGTTTAAATAGATTCATTCAAACAACACCTAATCACTTCTTAAAACAATTATTAGAACTTACTAAAACAAAAGAAAGTGATTATAAATATACCTGGGCATCAATTAAATCAAATCGGCATATTAAGCATGCAAACTATTTAAAAGCGATTGATTTTTGTGATTTAAAAGCTTTTGAAGTCATCTTGGACGCCATTCCAGATAATACCATCCTACAATTAGGAAACAGTTCTACAGTGCGCTATGCTCAGTTATTCGATTTAAATAATACTTTGGAAGTGTTTTGCAACAGAGGCACTAGTGGTATAGACGGGAGTACGTCTACAGCTATTGGCTGTGCAGTAGCTCAAACCAAACAAACAACATTAATTTCTGGCGATTTAAGTTTTATATACGATAGTAATGCATTATGGAATAGCTATATACCTAATAATTTTAGAGTTATAGTTATCAATAATCAGGGAGGCGGTATTTTTAGAATTCTTCCAGGACATAAAAACACTGAAAATTTTGACACCTATTTTGAAACTAAACATCAGCTATCGGCAGAGCATTTATGCAAAATGTATGATTTAGAATACATTAGTGTATCAAATGAACCAGATTTAACAAACTGTTTAAAAACATTTTTTCAGCCAGGGCATCAACCTAAATTATTAGAAATTTTTACTCCAAAAAATTTAAATGATGAGGTATTACTCCAATATTTCAAGTGTATCGGGCAATAAAGTGTCGCTCTATAATTCTATGTGTTTAAAAAATAGTTATCTTTAAAACGTATTTTACAAATTAAACAAACACATTAAAAACTATTTAATTATGAGTAAAAGAGACGAGCTTATTGCAAAGTATGCAGCAGATCTAAAAGATAAATGCGGCGTTAATGCAGATATGGATTTATTAACTAAAGTAACAATTGGTTGTGGTCCATCAATTTATAATGCAGATTCATCTACGGTTTCAGGATCAGACGAATCAGAGTTGGCTACTGTTAAAAACAATTTCTTGATTAAAAAATTGGGTTTAAAGGATGGAGCAGATTTAGATAAAGGTATTGTAGCGGTTATGGATCAATACGGGCAGTCAAACAGAAATAAGTATAGAGCAGTGGTTTACTATTTATTGACTAAGCATTTCAAGAAGGAGTCTGCTTACTAGTATAAGTCGTTTATATAATTTCAAAGCGTTGCATTTTTTGTAACGCTTTTTCTTTGACCTCAATTTACTTATTTTAACGTTTTTTGAATACTTTTTAAGAACAAAATAGATCTTTATAGTTTTGTTAACTTCAAATAAATAATCTTATTCAATATCATTACCTTTGTGCCATGATAGAATTAGGACAAATAAATACCTTAGAAATACTTCGTGAAACAGACCACGGCGTTTATTTAATTGATGATGAAGATAATGAAGTGTTATTACCAAATAGATATGTTCCGGAAGCGTTTAAAATTTGGGATAAACTTGAGGTTTTTGTGTATTTAGATAATGAAGAAAGACCCGTTGCAACTACAGATATACCCTATATAAAACGTAACGATTTTGCATTATTACGATGCAATCAGGTAACGGACTATGGTGCCTTTTTAGATTGGGGATTAGTAAAGGAGTTGTTTTGCCCATTTAAAGAGCAAGCTTTTAAAATGAAACCGGGTGGTTGGTATTTAGTGTACTGTTATTTAGATGAAAAAACAGATAGGTTAGTAGCTTCAA
>CBDDAJ010000019.1:0-8691 GCA_965224845.1 Wocania sp. | reverse complement strand
CTATAGAGTCAATATCAAAGTTTTCGTAAGTAATATTATTTATATTTTCATTTTCAAACTTATTTTTAAAATATGCTTTTGAAAAGGAATACGATATGTTTTTACCTAAAAGGCCTAATTTGTTCATTTGTTTTTTCTGGTTTTTTTGCCATACCATTCAAGGGCTAAAACTATAGCGATGCCTAAAATAATAAATGCCATGGCATAAAATGTTTCTAAGGTTAGTTCTGGAATAAAGCGCTTGTAGTTTGCAATTATTTTTTCTCCGGTTGAATCTAATATAAAATGGCCCTCATTGTTTACCTGGTAAATTGTTTTTTTCCAGGGCCATACTACGCCCAAAGACCCAACAATAAAACCAATAATTACAGATAGAGTTATACTTTTATAATGCTTTAAAATATAGCTTAATAGATGAGAAAATGTAACTAACCCTGTTACAGAGCCTAAGGTGAAAACACCAAGAACTTTAAGCTTTCTTATGCGTTCTGAGTTTTCAATAAAGCTAAACTCACCTCTTAAAATATCAGAAAAAGTATCGTATAAAGCATTCACTGAATCTACCAAAAGCAACACGTAATTGCCTAAAAGTATAAGGATAAAAGAACCGGAAAAACCTGGGAGTGTCATTCCGGAAACACTAATTATTCCACAAAAAAATACAAACCAAAGGTTGTCATTTTCTTTGGCAGGGTTTAAAAAGCTAATACTTAAGCCCATTATAATACCAACCGCTAATGCTAGATACGTTTTGTAATTCCAATCTTCAAAATCTTTATAGATATAATAAATGGAGCCTATAATCATGCCAAAGAAAACACTCCAAACAAATAGCTCGTAATGTTTTATTAAATAGTCTAAAATTTTTGAAACACTAAAATAGCTAACGATCATTCCAAAAAAAAGTAAGCCTAAAAAGCGCCCGTTTATATATTGGTAAAAGCTTTTAAAACGTCCGTTAATAAGTAATTTGAATGCTTTGCTATTTACTTTTTGAAGCGAGTAGATAAACTCTTCATAAAAACCAGCAACAAAGGCCACTACACCACCAGAAACACCGGGAACTTTATTTGCAGCTCCCATGCCTAAACCCTTAAGAATAAGAAATAGTTTATCGGTAAAAGTTCTGGTACTTTGCATTATTGTTTTTTCGAGCCTAATTTTTCAAGAATAAAAATAGTTAAAAAACCAAGAACCATTAAAATAATAGCAATCGTGATTTGATTTTCACCATCAAAAGAAAAAGGCGAAATACTTTCTTCTAATAGCGGTGTTTTTATTCCTTTTGAGTTTGTGTGCCATGTTAGGGTTTTTTTCCATGGCCAAACTTTATTTAAAGACCCGAATATAAATCCTGTAAGAAGCGCTAATGTTATATTATGATGGTGCTTAAATAGCCATTTTAAGACCCGGCTAAAACTGAGTAAACCCACAAGAGCACCAACTGTAAAAATGACTATTCTTTTGATGTCAAAATCGTGTAACGCATCACTTAGCGTTTTATATGCACCAAGAATTATTAGAATAAAAGAACCAGAAATACCGGGTAGAATCATGGCACAAATAGCAATGGCACCGGCAATAAATAAAAACCAGGAATTGTCATTATTAGCCATGGCTGGAAGTGTAGTGATATAAAAAGCAATACATGCTCCAATAATTAAGGCTATTAGCACAGCTGCATTCCACTTGGTAATTTGTTTGCCAACAAAATAAATACTTGCTACGATCAAGCCAAAAAAGAACGACCAGATTAAAATGGGATGATACTCCAATAAATATTTAGCAAGCCTCATAAACGATACAAAACTTACAACAATACCTAATAATAGGGCTGTTAAAAAGTTTCCATTGGCTTGCTGCCAGAATGGTTTAATGCCTTTAGAAAAAAGTGTTTTAAATAAGGAGAGATTAACATGGCTAATGGTTGAAATAAGCTCTTCATAAATACCGGAAATAAAAGCAATAGTACCACCAGAAACCCCTGGAACGGCATCGGCAGCGCCCATAGCAATTCCTTTCAAAGAAATAACCAAATAATCTATAAAACGTCTTTGCATACTTAGTTGTTTTTGCTTAAACCAAAGGTATACATTTTAGCTAAACGTTTGGCTATAGATTTGTTTTTAGTAAGTTTTTTACAAAGATTTTATTAGAAACTTCTGGAAAAAGCTCTTCAATTATAAAGTTGTATTCTTTGTTGTGTTTTAAACCGTTTTTCAAATAAAAAGAGCCTTTGTCTTTTTCGTTTATAGAAAAATATAATCCAGCCAATCGGAATTCTATTTCTGCATTTTCAGGATAAAATTCAACAGCTTGTTCAAAATTATATATAGCAGCTTGGAGTTCTCCCAGTTTAATTAATAAATCACCTCTGGACAACCAGGTGTTTAGTTCGTAATTTCCTAATTCTAAAGTTTTTTTGTACCCGCGTTCTGCTTCTTCATACAGCTTTAAACGATGGTTAATTTGAGCATATAACTTCCAGTATATAACGTTCTCTGTATCTATATTAATAGCTTTATTAATATAATATAGGGCCTTTTTATAATTTCTTTTTTTGTTATAAAATTTAGTAATTGCAATCCAGCCTTTATCTAATAAAGGGTCTTCATGTACGGTTCTGTAGTAATATTGAACCGCTAATTCATCATTTTTTAATTTCTCGTAACAATGGCCAACTCGTAATAAGGCAAACGATGTAGGTTCATCTAATTGAAGAGAAATATTATAGTTTTCAATAGCATCTTGATAGCGCTTTAATTTTTCAAGAACTTTACCACGCTCTAAATATGCTCCAACAAAGGTGTCGTCAGAAATAATAGCAAAATCGTAAGCCGCTAATGCTTTTTTATATTTTTTTAAAATAACATATTGCTTTCCTAATTGATGCCAGGCAACTTCGCAATATGGGTTTTTATCTAAAAACACATTTAAGTATGAAATGGCAGCTTCATTTTGATTAAGAAACTCAAAGCAGTAAATAACATTATAAAGCGCAGAATAATCGTCTAAATCCTGCTCTAAACATTTCATAAAGTAAGTTTTAGCATCTTCAAATTTATCTAAAAACAAATACTCCATTCCTATTAAAGCATATAAATCTACAACATCGTCTGTAAGTTTTAATGCTTCTTTTAAAACCTCAATTGCCTTTAAATGCTCATCTTTTTTCGATAGAACATTAGCTTTTTGAATATATATTTCTTCATTTAAAGGGTTTAAAGCATAGAGTTCATTTAGCAAAGCATCGGCATCGGGTAATTTATCTTCAAAAACATAGATTTCTACTTTAAAAAGTTTTAAGTTAATAGAAGTAGGATGTTGGTCAAGACCTAATTTAATGGCTTTTTTTGCTAAGGCAATTTTACCTTGATTAAGATAGTGGTGAATGATGTTTTCAAATTCTTCTGAATCGAAGAACAAAACATGATTCGTTTTTAACATCGATTCAAACTTGGTAAGAGGCAAATTGTTGTTGTCGTTATGACTAAACTCCATAAGCACATTGTAAGTTTCTTCGTTAATAAATTTAAGGTTCTATTCTAATTTTAAAGCCTTATATCCTAAATGTTTTTAACAAAGTAATCAACAGTTGTACCATAAATGCGGCTTTGATTGTGTTTTTGTTTGATTTTCAATTGATTGAAAATTAAATTTCTTGCTGAAGTGTATTCAAAATATCAATAATAATGGCACATCCTTTACTTATTTCTTCATTTGAGATGGTTAAAGGCGGTGTAATTCTTACTGCTTTGGGTTCAAAAAGGAGCCAAAAAAGGATTAAACCAGCATCTTGGCATTTAAGAATTAACGAATTTGTAAGAGTATCTGAAGGCGTAATAATGGCAAGCATTAATCCTTTTCCCCGTATTTCTTTAATTAATGGATGTACTAAAAGCTTGCGGAATAACTGTTCTTTTTCTATGGCTTGCTGCATTAAATCGCTTCCGGTTACTTCTTGTAAAGTTGCTAATGCCGCAGAAGCTACAACCGGATGCCCGCCAAATGTTGTGATATGTCCAAGCTTTGGATTGTCGCTAAGTAAATCCATAAGTTTGCCAGATGCCGTAAATGCTCCAATGGGCATACCACCACCCAGGCCTTTTCCTGTTACTAAAATATCTGGGATACACTTATAATGTTGAAAACCAAAAAGCTTACCTGTTCTGCCTATTCCAGGTTGAATTTCATCTAAAATTAATAGCGCACCAACGTCATTACAACGGGTTCTAACCTGCTCTAAATAATTATGCTCAGGCTCAATAAAACCAGCGCCTCCTTGAATGGTTTCAAGAATAACACAGGCCGTTTTTGTTGTAATATGCCTGAGATCTGATGCGTTGTTAAAATCAATAAAACGCACATTGGGGAGTAACGGACGAAACGTTTGTTTGCGTGCTTCGTAACCCATTACACTCATAGACCCCATAGTATTGCCATGGTAGGCTTTATTAGCAGCAACAATTCCGCTGCGTCCTGTGGCACGCTTTGCTAATTTTAATGCCCCTTCAATAGCTTCAGTTCCAGAATTTGTTAAATAGGTTTTTTCAAGAGGAAAAGGAAGCTGTTCAGCTAATAGTTTTGTGAGTGCTACCGCAGGCTTTTGGATATATTCTCCATAAACCATCACGTGCATGTACTTATCTAGCTGAGATTTAATGGCATTAATCACTTTTGGATGATTATGCCCGAGTGTGCATGCCGAAACTCCTGCTACAAAGTCGAGATAGGCTTTGTTGTTAGTATCGTAAATATACGAACCACTAGCATGAGCTATTTCCATAGCCAGAGGATGTGGCGAGGTTTGTGCTTGATATTTAAAGAAATCGGATGTCATTTATTGCTGTTCTTTTGAGACATCGCTGGCATTATTTAACTTCTTTTTGTCTGCTTCTGTTAGTTTGCGCGGAGCAATTTTCTTTTTAGATGGTTTTGGTAAATTCCTTGATGCCTTAGATTTTTCTTTTGAAGCTGGTTTAGTATCTTCTTCTGCTTTTTTAACTCGCTCCATTACATCTTCATCTACAAAATCTTCCTGAGGGACATAATCTTCCAAGCCTTTTATAACAGGTAAAACTAGTGGTGGATCATCTTTAAATAAATCTTCAACACTTTTAGGGCGCTCATCTTCTCTCCAATCAAAGCCTTTTAAAAGCTTTTCGTTTTTAGGGTATTTAGATTCGGGATAACCATCGCCATCTACTTGGTTGATTTTTCTAACTTCTTCAATTTCTCTATCAACAATTAAAATTTTAATGCTTCCGGATTTTGATTTATCAATAGATATGAGTTCATTTTTATCATTTCTAAAGTAGTAAATGGACTGTGCGTTTTTTAAAATATCTACCTGATATAATTCATTATTATCATCAAATAAGCCAACCAATTTCTTACCATTGATTTGATTATAGCCAGCATCTAAAGTGTCTTTACTTATTATAAAGGCATTATCGAATACGATGAGTGAATCTATTTTTTCGGTTTCAGGATTAGATTTTAAATGAATCGTATCGCCAGTCATTTGATTTTTAATATTCCAAAGTATGGGCTTTCGCTTTACAGAAAAGGCATCATTACTATCAAACCGTGAAATATTTATAAGTTTTGTTAAACCCGTTTCTTGGTTTGAGTGTATAGAGTCTGCTTTGGCACTCATATCCGATTTATACATTCGTGCATTTCTATAGGCTCTGGTGATTCTTTTATCAGGTTTTCCAGTAACCATAAGCGTGTCTGCATGTATATAAATAGAGTCTTTTTGTTGTTCTGTAATTGCCAGAGCACGCTTTGTAATAAACATAGAATCTTTTTCTTTGTATACTTCGGCATAATGTCCTCTTATAATACTTTTGTTTATAGTATCGGTTACGGTAATATTGTTAGTGGCCGAGGCAAAACTGGTATTGTTATCAAAGTACAGGCTGTCGCCTTCTACAGTTCTGTTTTCATAATCTATTTTTGCTTTTTTAACAGCATATCCTATTTTAGTTTCAGTATCGTAAAAGCCTTTTTCGCAATAGGTTACACTTTCTTCGGTGGTAATGGTTGAAGGACCAAATAAATAGGCATGACCAGTATCTGAATAAAAATCGAAATAATTAGATTTTACTGTAGCATCTTCGCTTTTTAAAACCACATCTTCAACAAATTGATATTTTTTTGTATCCATATAATAACGGCCAATTTTACTGGTTATGGTTCCAGAAGAATCTTTAACAACGGTGCCGCCTGTATTATAAAAAGCTTGTTGTTTTACACGGTCAAAATGTAAAGTATCTGTTGAAATGGTTGAGTTTGGATCTTTTAGAACCACATCGCCACTGGCAAAGGCTAACTGTGTTTTGCCACTATATTCAATGTATTTAGAGGTCATATTAATAGTGTCTCCCTGAACCATTTTTACATGGCCATAGGCTTCAATAAAATCTTCATTTCCATAATGGATGGCCTGATCGCACCACATGTTTATACTTTCATGTATAATATGAACTTGCTGTTGGTCATTACGAGTAAGAATTTTTGCTCCAGGATATTTGTCTTCATCAAAAGTTAGAAAACCTGCGTATTCTATATTGATCTTTTTTTGAGCCTGACAAAATTGTGATTGTCCTAAAACAATAAAAAAGAGGATGTAAAAAAAATAAGATGATCTCAAAGTAAAATTTGTTTGTAGCAAAAATAACGATAATAATGAGGTTTAATTATCTGTTGTGTTTTTTTTATGATTTTAAGGGGGTATTTGGGTTATCTATAGCTATTCATAAAATAAAATTTACCAACTCTATTTAAATGAGCACAGTTTTAGGCTTAAAAGTGGTGTTTTGAAGAAAAATTTATTGGTAGATGGATTGTTACCGGAATTATGGGATGATAATGAACATCGGTTAAAAAATAAAGATATCATGTTTTTTTAACAAGTAAAGGCTTTTGTTTTATTAGATAAAATCCTACATTTATATACACCCAAATTCGACAAGAAAACTTAGTTTCAAATTAATATTAATGCATCTATAACTTAAACTTAACCTAATTATTATGTACTTACTGCTTACGTGCTATTGGAGCTCTTAAATTCACTTAATATTAAGCATATTTAAAAGATACGTACAACAAAAACAATACAAAAAGAGCTGTCTTTTTAGACAGCTCCATGAACAATACTCTTTTGGCAAAAAGACAGACACAAACCTTGAGTGTCTTTAACTGTTCGAGGCAAATATATAATTTTAAAATATTAATAAAATGAAAACATTAAGATTAAAAATGACTGTACTTGTCATTTTTGGAGTACTTTTTTGTTGCACTTGGGGCAATGCGCAACTAGGGGCTGATGACTATAATGATGATCTTTACCTGGCCATAGCAGATATCAATGGTGGAAGCCTTTGTGGGGCTGGTAATCCCGATTACCATCCTGGAAATGCATCACAATATAAGACCCATGTATGGATAGACCTGTACAAGCTTTACAATGTTGTGTACCGTAAAAAAACGGATTTTAATGAGAATTTAACCTATTGGACCACCTTTGGAGGCTTTGGGCATCCTACGGAAGCAAATATGGGGTTTAAAGCTTGTATAGACGATAATAATAAGGCCAATGTGGCCAAGGGTACTTTTGATACGGGAATGCTAAAATTCACCAATGTAAAAATTCCTGGAACTGGAAGTTCGTGGAAAACAGGTATTTGGATCAACGTATTTTCACAATGCCACTACCAATGTCAAAAAGGGTCGTGGTGGAAGTTCGAAAAAAATTTTTCATCACGCGATAAGGTCAGACAATTTGCACTGGCGGGAACAAGTACAAATGTAGCTTTTGCGGGCTCAACCATAAATGGCACCAACGTGGTATTAACATCTAAAGGCGAGGTACCCTGCTCTGTTGGAACGGTATATGGATGCGATACTGGTGAAGTAAAAGAATAAACAATAAAAAAATATCATGAAAACATTAAAATATAAACTATGGAGCCTTGTTACCATTGGCCTATTACTGGGCTGTAACAGAGAGGAGAACAATGCAATAGCTCCAAAAGAAGAGGCCAACAGTGTAAAAGTCGTGGAGCTCTCCAGAACTGCAGACTATAAGGGAAACGATCTTGGTATCTATGGGATGGAATTTGGAGAATTTAACGACTTTACCTTAAGGAACCAGATCACAAAATCCAGGTATTCTGATGGGTACAGAGATCATTTAAGCGTTTATGCATTAACCAAAAACACCCCGGATATAAATGCCTTTGACAAGGTTGCTTTTGGGGAACTGAACTTTGAAAGAACCACAAAAATGATGGAGCCGGAATTCTTAAAGCAAATTAGGGCCAGCAAGGGTGTGGGAACCAAGGAAAAAGTAAGCGAGATTTCCAATAGCATGTTCGGAAAAGAGCAGCGTTTTAATATAAAAACAAGCAATTATGCCATAGATACAAAACTGTACATTCCCGAAGTAATCCAGATTGGCAGTGCAGGGCGCTTTGATGAATCTGTAAACGCCTATCGGGCAGATAGAAACGGTATGTCTGTGAGTTACAATACCGATACAAAAAACGAAAATGGCGTGGCATTGATATTGTTATGGGATGGCTCCACCCGTGACATGACCATACAGGAACTAAGTAGTTTAGATATGGCATACAAAAATAAAATCGTGGTTTTTGACCCTAACGATAGTGGTGTTATACAGGT
>CBDDAJ010000018.1:0-29334 GCA_965224845.1 Wocania sp. | reverse complement strand
ACAAAAAGGCTGAAGCCATTGGTGCTGTAAACACCATAAAAGTTACTAAAAAAGGAAAATTAATTGGTTATAACACCGATTGTTACGGGTTTAAAAAATCACTAAAACCTTTTTTAAAAAAACACCATAAAAAAGCATTGATTCTTGGTACAGGTGGCGCGAGTAAGGCTGTTGCATTTAGCCTTAAACAACTGAATATTGATTATAATTATGTTTCGAGAAAAGCATCAAATCAAGTTCAGTTTACTTATGATATGGTAACGGAAGAGACTATCAAAACACACCAAATTATAATAAACTGTACCCCTTTGGGCACATTCCCAAACGTAGATGATTGCCCAAACATCCCTTATAAAGCAATTTCAAATACGCATATATTATTTGATCTAATATATAACCCTGAAGAAACCAGGTTTCTTAATTTGGGCAAAATCAATGGTGCTACCATAATTAACGGTTTAGATATGTTAAAATTTCAAGCTGAAAAGGCCTGGTCTATTTGGAATTTGTAATAAAAATTCTACTTAAAGCGTTAAAAGCACCGCTTCCACTTTGTAAATACTAGAGTTGTTATTATCTTTAAACTTTAAAGTATTAAACGAACCTAAACATTTTTTAAAATGTCTGAGATAGATAACCTGCAAAAAGCAGACGGAATAGAGGAAAATAAATCTGCCATTAATAATGATGATACGGCTGAAAATAAATCATCAGAACTTAATGAAGCTACACCTGTAGAGACTCCGCAAGTACTTGATGAAAAAACTACTGCAGAAGTAACAGAACCCGTAAATGAAGATCGCTTAAAACAAAAAGCAGAAGAAAACGATGCCTCAGAAAATGAGGATGTTATAAATGAAATTGAAGCATCTAATGCTGAAGATGCCGAAGATGAAGGTAATAAGGAGCGCCATAGTATTGAGGTTAAAGAATACGATAAAATGTCGTTAGAATCTTTGGCAATTGAGCTAGAGAAGCTCTTAAAAAACGAAAAAATTCAAGCTATAAAATCTCATGTAAATGATATCAACAACGAATTTAAAACTAAATTTCAAGCTTTATTAGATGAGAAAAAAACAGAGTTTTTAAATAATGGCGGTAATGAAATTGATTTTTATTACTCCTCGCCTATTCAAAAACGGTTTAAAACGGCTTATAAAGAATACAGAAATAAACTTAACGAGCATTACAAAGGTTTAGAAAAAAATCTCAAGCAAAATTTAGCAGATAAGCTACATATTATTGAAGAGTTAAAAGGCTTGCTTAACGTTGAAGAAAACATAAACACAACATATAAGCACTTTAAAGCATTACAAGAAAGTTGGCGTAATACCGGGCCAATACCCAGAGACAAATACAACAATGCATGGAATTCTTACCACCATCATGTTGAACGATTTTATGATTTTTTACATTTAAATAGAGATTTACGAGATTTAGACTTTAAACACAATTTAGATAAAAAATTAAAAATTATAGAGCGTGCAGAAGAATTAGCGCAAGACGACAATGTTATGCGTTCTTTTAGAGAATTGCAGGAATTACATAAAATGTGGAAAGAAGAACTGGGTCCTGTAGCAAGAGAGCACAGAGAAGGCATATGGGAAAGGTTTAAGGCCGCTACGAAAATAATCAATGATAAGCGTCAAGTTTATTATAAGGAAATTGATAAGGTTTATGAAAAAAACCTTGTAACCAAGCTTGAGATTATTGCTAAGATAGAAGCCATTGGTGCTCAAGAAAGCACTTCGCATAGTTCCTGGCAAAAGAAAATAAAAGAAGTAGAAGCATTACGCAACGATTTTTTTAATGCAGGAAAAGTACCTCTAAAGGTTAATGAAGCCACCTGGGCTAAGTTTAAAGACGCTGTAAGAACATTTAACAAGAAAAAAAATGCTTTCTATAAAGGATTAAAAAAAGAACAGTTCGAAAACCTTAAAAAGAAACTTGAACTTATTAAAATTGCTGAGGATAACAAAGACAGTGATGATGTAGAAGTTACAACAACATTGATGAAAAAAATTCAAAGCGATTGGAAAAAAATTGGTCATGTACCACGTAAGGACAGCGATAGAATATGGAAACAATTTAAAACCGCCTGTAACTATTATTTTGATAAACTACACTCAAAAAGAGATGCAGCAAACCATGAGCAGGTGGATGCCTATAACAAAAAGCAGGACCTTTTAAATTCGCTAAAAGAATTAAGTCTATCTGGAGAAAAAGACAAAGATTTACTGACCATAAAAGAACAAATCGAAAAATGGAAACGTATAGGCAGGGTACCAAACGATAAGCGCTACATTGAAGGAAAGTTTAATAAATCTTTAGATGTTTTGTTTTCAAACTTAAAAATGGATAAGAATGAAGTTGAAATGATTAAGTATGAAAATAAGTTAGAAGATTTAAATAAAACTGATGATAACCATAGAAATTTAGATAACGAGCGCTCTTTTATAAGGAAAAAAATAGACGAGGTAAAAAGTCAGATTAATCAATTAGAAAATAATTTGCAGTTTTTTACTAATGTTGATGATGATAATCCTTTAGTAAAAGAAGTGCATAATAATATTAAAACACATAAGCAAGCGTTAACGCTTTGGAAAACAAAGCTTAGTAAAATTAAAGAACTTTACTAAAAGTTATAATAAAACTAAAAAGCCAACTAAATTGTTGGCTTTTTTATTGCATTTTTTTCTCATTGATTTATTAAGGTAATTGCTTTGCCTGTTCCCAAAACACATCCATTTCGGCAAGGGTCATGTCTTTTAAAGGCTTGTTTAAGCTTTTGGCCTTAGCTTCAAGGTACTGAAATCGTTTTGAGAACTTTTTGTTGGTTCGCTCTAAAGCATTTTCCGGGTTTATGTTTAAAAACCGTGCATAGTTAACCATTGAAAACAGCACATCCCCAAACTCGGCTTCCATTTTATCTTGATTTCCAGAAGCAACTTCGGTTTTAAACTCGGTTAATTCTTCTTCAACCTTTTCCCAGACCTGATGGGGTGCTTCCCAATCAAAACCAACACCGGCAACTTTTTCCTGAATTCTATTCGCTTTAACCAAAGCCGGTAAACTTTTGGGTACGCCTTGTAAAACACTGGTCTTTCCTTCTTTTAGCTTAAGATTTTCCCAGTTTCGTTTAACATCGTCTTCGTTTTCAACGTTTACATCACTGTAAATATGAGGATGTCTGCTTATCAGTTTTTCGCAAATACTATGGCAAACATCGGCAATATCAAAGGCTTTGGTTTCGCTGCCTATTTTAGCATAAAACACGATATGCAATAAAACATCACCTAACTCTTTTTTTACTTCTTCTAAATCATTATCCAGAATCGCATCGCCTAACTCGTAGGTTTCTTCTATGGTAAGATGCCTTAAGGTTTCCATAGTTTGCTTTTTATCCCAGGGGCATTGCTCCCGCAATTCATCCATAATGGTTAATAATCTGTCAAAAGCTTTAAGTTGATGTGCTCTGGAATTCATTTTTGATGTTTTTGTAAAAATACAATTTTGATGTTTTGATTTGGAAGTAATCTGTTTAATAATTTCTACTAATAGCCATGTCATATATGCTTGACCTTATCAGAAAATTTAGCTAACGTCGTTTAACAACCGATAACGTTCATTAAAACAGAACTTTATCTTTGCATTAAACGAACCTTTCCAAAAGCTAACTAATTTTTAATTAAAAACAAAGGTTAGCAGATAAGCGCGTTAGGGATTGCAGTGGCATCCTTTTTAAAATTGCCCGGTACCTAAATTCGCTTTTAAGTAAATAATAAGCACATAGCCACGTGGCACGCTACTCGCTATGACATTTTAAAAAGATATAACGTAAAGCCCGACCCCCTAGCCTTGAGCGACGAGCGTAGCCGAAGTGAGCCGAAGGGTGGGTAACGCCCAAACCGTAAATCTATTAAACTAAAAAATCCAGCTTTTTAGCTGGATTTTTAATATTTATAATGGCATAAACTAAGCGTTTTGCTTCTTAATTAAATTAAGCGCAGAACCTTCGTTATACCATGCGATTTGTGCATCGTTATAGGTATGATTTAATTTAATGATAGCTTTAGTTCCATCTTCATGAACAACTTCAAGGGTTAATGGCTTGCCTGGAGCAAAGGCATTTAAATCCACAAAGTTAAAAGTATCATTTTCCTGAATGATATCATAGTCGCTTTCGTTTGCAAACGTTAAACCCAGCATCCCTTGCTTTTTAAGGTTTGTTTCATGAATACGTGCAAAAGATTTTACAATAACCGCAGCTACACCTAAGTGCCTTGGTTGCATAGCCGCATGCTCACGAGATGAGCCCTCCCCATAGTTATGATCGCCAACCACTACGGTTTTAATGCCTGCTTTTTTGTATTCGCGTTGCACATCCGGTACACCACCATAATCGCCTGTTAATTGATTTTTAACAAAGTTTGTTTTTTTGTTAAAAGCATTAACTGCTCCTATTAAAGTGTTATTGGCAATATTATCTAAATGCCCTCTAAAACGTAACCATGGCCCAGCCATAGAGATATGATCGGTAGTACATTTACCAAAGGCTTTAATAAGCAATTTAGCCCCGGTTATAGAACTTCCTATTGGCGTAAAAGGAGTTAATAATTGTAAGCGTTCTGAGTCGTCTTTAACAGTAACCTGTACATGGCTTCCATCTGCTTCAGGTGCTAAATACCCATTATCATCAACAGCAAAACCTTTTGGAGGTAACTCCCACCCTGTTGGCTCATCGAACATAACTTCTTCGCCATTTTCATTTATTAACTTATCGGTTAGCGGATTAAAATCTAAACGTCCCGCAACAGCAATAGCAGCTGTTAACTCCGGTGAAGCTACAAAAGCATGTGTATTAGGGTTTCCATCGGCACGCTTCGCAAAGTTTCTATTAAAAGAATGTACAATGCTATTCTTTGGTGCATTTTTAGGATCTGAATATCTTGCCCATTGCCCGATACATGGCCCGCATGCATTGGTAAATATTTTAGCATCTAAGTTTTCAAAAACATCAAGAATACCGTCACGCTCGGCAGTATAACGTACCTGCTCTGAGCCCGGGTTAATTCCTAATTCGGCTTTCATTTTTAAGCCTTTATCTAAAGCCTGTTGTGCAATAGATGATGCTCTTGATAAATCTTCGTAAGAAGAGTTCGTACAAGATCCTATTAATCCCCATTCAACTTTTAAAGGCCACTCGTTAGAAGTTGCTTTTTCAGTCATTGCCGATCCTACTTCTGTAGATAAATCCGGTGTAAAAGGGCCATTTAATAATGGACCTAACTCTGATAAATTAATTTCTATTACTTGATCGAAATATTGTTCCGGGTTTGCATAAACCTCTGCATCAGCAGTTAAATGTTGTTTAACCTGGTTTGCAGCATCTGCAACATCGGCTCTATCTGTAGCACGTAAATAACGTTCCATAGATGCATCATATCCAAACGTAGATGTGGTTGCTCCTATTTCTGCGCCCATGTTACAAATGGTTCCTTTTCCTGTACACGACATTGATGTGGCTCCTGGTCCGAAATATTCAACAATAGCACCTGTTCCTCCTTTTACAGTAAGAATCTCTGCTACTTTAAGGATAACGTCTTTAGGCGCAGTCCAACCCGATAATTTACCTGTTAATCTAACTCCAATCAATTTAGGGAATTTAAGCTCCCAGGCCATGCCTGCCATAACATCAACAGCATCTGCTCCACCAACACCTATAGCCACCATTCCTAATCCGCCGGCATTTACTGTATGCGAATCTGTACCTATCATCATACCTCCCGGAAAGGCATAGTTTTCTAAAACAACCTGATGAATAATTCCTGCTCCAGGTTTCCAAAAACCTATCCCGTATTTATTTGAAACGGATTCTAAGAAATTAAAAACTTCGCTACTCACATTATTTGCATGCTTTAAATCTGTAGCTGCACCTTCTTTAGCTTGAATTAAGTGATCGCAATGTACTGTTGTTGGTACTGCTACCTTATTTTTTCCAGCTTGCATAAACTGTAATAAAGCCATTTGAGCAGTTGCATCTTGACACGCAATTCTATCTGGTGCAAAATCTACATAATCCTTTCCTCTGGTAAACGCTTTAGTAGGATTCCCATCCCAAAGATGAGAGTACAATATCTTTTCAGATAGTGTTAATGGTTTACCTACAATCTCACGAGCTTGGTCAACACGTTCTGCCATTTTGGTGTAAACACCTTTTATCATATCGATGTCAAATGCCATATTTTATATATTTAAATTTATTCTGTTTTTGAAAGTCTTGCAAAAATACGAATAATCGCATGTATTAAAAAAATCTAATCAAATCTATTATAATTTTAAATAATTCGCAATTAAAACAAAATATTAACCATTAAATATAACGATTCAACAAAATAACCATATCAAAAATTATAAATTAACAAAAAAGAAGCGCTTTCTGCTTCGTTTTTTATGTATCGAAAAAAGCAATATCAGTATAACAAGCTTCTATTTAGTTTTTAATAAGCTTAAGTTTGTAAAAAACTACAACCCATGCTACTTATTTTTTTAAGTTGGATATATCTTTTTATTACTACCAAAAACTTTGGAATTTTATTTACTAAAATTTTAAACATTAAAAACTGTCACCCTATTGTTCTCCATATTTTAGGGCTATTCTTTTATACAATCATTACTAGTTTTTGTGCTTTCTTTATTAGAATTAATATTGAATATTATTTATTTATTTTATTACTAAACATCATACTTCTTTATAGTAACAGAAAGGCTTTTAAAACATATTTTACTACTACAATATTATTATTTAAACAGCTAAAAATTCAATATAAATTTCTTTATTTATTTCTGTTTTTTATCATATTAGCACAAAGTAGCACAAAACCCTATTTAATTGATAATGAGACTTATTATATACAAACCATAAAATGGATTAATGAATTTGGATTCGTAAAGGGATTGGCCAATTTGCATATGTTTTTAGGTCAAAATTCTTCATGGCACGCATTACAAGCTGGCTTTAATTTTCCTTTTTTATCTGATTTCTATAATGATTTAAATGGCTTTTTGTTTGCAATATTTGGGTTTTGGGCTATAGAAAGATTAAATCATTACAGCAATCGTAAAAACATACAAAGTTTTAATTTTGGATTAACCCTCTTATTTTCTCTTTTCTTAATGCAATTTGTTAGTGCGCCTTCTCCTGATTTGATTATTTTTTTAATAACGCCTTATATTTTTTACCGCTTTATTATTAAATATAAAAGCATTACTGCTAACGAGTTTAAAATAATTTTGAGTCTGGTACTGTTTTTATGCTTTGTTAAAGTAACTATGGTTATTTTATTTGTTTTAATTATCATGCTCTTCGTTAATAATTTTAAAAGTTTAAAGAAAGAACTCTGGCAATATTCGCTTTTAAGCCTTACAGTTTTAGGATTGTTTCTTTTTAAGAATGCCATCATTTCCGGGTATTTATTCTACCCATTGGCTCAAATAAATGTTTTAAATTTTGATTGGAAAGTACCAAAAGAGCTTTTAGAGTTTTATAGGCTGGGAACTTATTTAGAAGGCATGAGTAATATTGATGTTTCTCAATTAAGTGTTTTAGAAAAAGTAAAAGTGTGGCTTACCTTACCAAAACTGGATGGTTTATTTAATAAGGCTTTTGTGCTATTACTGCTTGTTTTCCCATGGTTTATATACAAAAGCAAGCACAAGTCCAGCGTATTGGTAATCTATATATTAGCCATTATTCAGCTTGCTATATTGTGGTTTACTTCGCCTCAATACAGGTTCTTTTTTGTATTTGTTTCTTTTTTAGCCATTCAAATATTTTCATCTCTTATAAAGAGTAAAAAAGTTGGGGTATCCCTGGTAACATTCTCAATCATTTTAAGTGCTATTCCCGTTTTTGTAACTGTAAATCTAAATGCATTTACAAATAATAATTTTGCAATGGCGTTGAGCACTTTTAAATTAAAAAATGTTATTATTCCTGAAGAAAACACAAGAACAAAAACAAAATTCATTAGATATTATATTGACGGCTTTGAATTTTATTCACCAGACGAGGACGTATTTTTTTGGGCAACAGGTAACGGAAACCTTCCCTGTGTAAACAAAAAGCAAATTGACTATATAAAGTATTATTATAACTACATCCCTCAATTACGAACTAACGATTTAAAAGATGGGTTTAAATCTGTTTTAAATGAAAAGTAATTTTGGATAACCTTAAAAAAGGCTTTTAATAATTTGGGCTTCAGTAACCCCTTCAGCTTCTGCCTTATAGTTTTTAATGATACGGTGTCTTAAAATACTATGAGCCACAGCCTGAACATTCTCTATATCCGGAGAAAACTTACCATGTATTGCGGCATGTGTTTTAGCTGCTAAAATTAAGTTTTGGGAGGCTCTTGGTCCTGCACCCCAACCGATGTACGTTTTTACCAAATCGTTAGCAGCATCAGCATTTGGTCTGGTTTTACCAACCATAGTCACGGCATACTCAATAACATTATCGGCAACGGGCATACGACGGATGAGTTGTTGAAAATCGATTATTTCCTGCGCAGAAAACAATGCATTTACTTTGGCTTGCTTATCGGTAGTTGTTGCTTTAACCACCTGGACTTCTTCCTCAAAGGAGGGGTAATTTAAATGAATAGCAAACATAAAACGATCTAATTGTGCTTCCGGCAAGGGGTATGTTCCTTCTTGCTCTATAGGGTTTTGCGTTGCTAAAACAAAATATGGCAAACTTAATTTATAATGATGCCCTGCTACGGTAACAGCACGTTCTTGCATGGCTTCAAGCAAAGCAGCCTGAGTTTTTGGTGGTGTTCTGTTAATTTCGTCTGCTAAAATAATATTAGCAAAAATAGGGCCTTTTATAAATTTAAAATGCCTGTCTTCATCTAATATTTCGCTACCAAGAATATCACTTGGCATTAGATCTGGAGTGAACTGAATACGTTTAAAATCAAGACCAAGTGCTTGCGCAATGGTATTAACCATTAAGGTTTTTGCTAAACCCGGAACACCAATAAGTAGAGAATGTCCGCCCGAAAAAATGGAAATTAAAATTTGATTTACAACCTCGTCCTGACCAACAATAACCTTGGCTATTTCAGATCTTAAATCTTTATATTGCTTTACAAATTGTTCTACGGCTGCTACATCCGACATATATTTATTGTTTTAACCAGTTACTAGAAAAATCGCAATCTCTATGTGCGCCACTAATTTTAATATAAGTATCTAATATTTTTTCAGCTTGCCATTTTTCAATAGCTTTTACTTTTTTCTCATTTAAAGCTTGCTCCTTTATCTTTAAATAATCCCGGGCATAATCTGCTTCATGTTCATCTATTCTATCGGTAACAGTTAAAATTTTGAACTTAATCTGACCTCTTCTATCTTGCTCTTTAAGTACTAAACTTATCTCGTTATCTTTTAAATTTTGAATCTGCGCATACAGCTCCGGATCCATTCGTGTTAATTCAAAATTATAGTCCTGCGTTTGAGGATTAATTAATTGGCCGCCATCAAATTTTGTTTCTTTCTCATCACTAGATTCTCTTGCTGCTTCAGCAAAAGTAATATCGCCATCAACTATACTTTTTCTAACTTTTTCAAGGCGTTCTTTGGCTTCTTTTATTGCAGCATCTGATACCTCTGCTGTTAACAAAATATGACTTACGTCGTATAACTGTCCTCTTATTTTTTCAAGTTTAATGATATGAAACCCAAATATTGTTTCAAAAGGGTCTGAAATTTCACCTTCCTGTAACGAAAAAGCAGCATCTCTAAATTCTTTTGCAAAACGCGGTTTGTTTCTATCCAAGGTATAAATATATCCAGATTGTTTCATTCCCGGATCTTGACCATATAATACTACTTTTGATCTGAAACTGGCTCCATTTTCAACAACATCAGCCTTAAAACCTTTTAAGCGATCAATTATTTTTTGTTTATCGGCTTCAGATACTATGGGTTCTGCAACAATTTGCGCAACCTTAAGCTCAGTTCCAAACAGAGGTCTTTCGTCTTCAGGAATTTTATTAAAAAATATTCTAACCTCATCTGGAGTCACATCAACTTCTTCAACAATTTTAGCCTGCATTCTAGCTGCCAATTGATTGCTTTTATTAATCTCAAACATTTCATCTCTAAAACTTTTTTCGTCTTCTTTTTTATAAAACGCTAAAAGTTTATCCATTGAGCCACCAGTTTGCTGTAAGAATTGCTGAATTTGGTAATCTACCTGTTGACGAATCTCTGCATCAGAGACCTGAATACTATCTTGAATAGCATGGTGTGCATACAGCTTATCTTCTAACAGCTTTCCAAACAAACTACAGGGTTCAATATCTTTTGTGTTAACACCTTGTGCCTGTAATTGTAAATAAGCTTTATCTAAATCTGAATCTAAAATAATATAATCCCCTACAACAGCAGCTACACCATCTACTTTTTTAGCATTAAACGCACTTTTTACTGTATCTGTTTTCTTCACAGTGTCTTTAACCTCATCTTCAATAATTTCTTGTGCCGACATAACATTTACCACAAGTAAGGTTATACTTAAAACCAGTATGCGTTTTAAATTAGTTATAAATTTCAAATTGTTTGTTTTTAATAGCATCTTTTGTAATATCTTTTTCTAATTCTCTAATAAGCTCTAACTTCCTTTTATTAATAACGATTTGCTTTATAGTTGGTTTAACATATTCTAATGGCGCGGTTTCGTTACGCAGCAAAACATTATTAATTTGCATCAAATATACTCCTAATGAATCTTTGAGCTGTAAAAAATTAGATTTTTTTAACAGTTGATTTTTATTTTCTGAATTTATAACAGAAATTTTATCAATAACCTGACTCGCTTTTATCCAAATGGAGTCGTTTAATGAAAAGGATTTGAACTGAATCGACATAGAATCTAGCTCCTTTTTATCCTTTAAATTAAAGCGTTTAAATTTTTCTGCTATAGATTTAAAATCAATTATATTTTTATCTACATGTACATAGCGAAACTTTATAAGCTCTTCGTTTAACTTAAATGCTTCTTTATTTTTCTCATAATAACTCTCAATTTCATTACTCGCTACAGCAGTGTCAATATTTTTTTTAACCAATCCTTCAATATATGCCTTGGTATATAGGTCGTTTTTATATTGCTCTATTAACCTATTAAATACTTCTTGCTTCTCTTCGCTTAAATTAAGCATTGCTCCATCTACAAAAAGTTGCTGTGTTGCCCAACGATTAATAAAGTTTTGTACTACCAATATACTATCGGCTTTAGTAGTACCTTCTGTGGTTAAGTCCTTAATGTCGTCATAATATAAATACGTTTCGTTTACCCTTGCAATGGGTTTACCTGCTTCTGCCTTTTTAAAAAAGGTACAAGAAGTCGTTATTATAACTATTAGTACAAATATGGTTTTATAAAACTTCAATGATTAGTTTTTAATTTGATTTTTAACCTTATTCAAAGCATTTTGATTAACAACAATTTTATACTTCGCTCTTAGTTGATTAACCCAATTCTTTTCTTTATAAGCCTGATAATCGCTAATAATTAAACCTTTTGCCTCTTCAAAAGTCTTTACTCTTTTTGGTAATACCGCTTTTACTTGAGCCACTATAAAAGCTTTATTGTGTTTGTAAATTTTTGATATTCCTTTTTTAAACTCAAACTTATCGGGCAAAGCCTGATGCTTAGCATCCATAATATCTGAAGTGAAAACCACATGTACTTCACCATTATTGTTTACCAATGTTTTTATATCTTCCAAACTCATATCTTGCTGTAGTAGTTTCGCAACGCGTTTTAAGGTTTTTTGTTTGGTAGACGAAGCAACAATAGCATTAACACGTTCTGGCAGCTCATACTTTTCTTTGTTTGCGGCATAATAATTTTGAGTTTCTAAAGAATCTGATTTAGCTGTATTCCAAATGGTAGTTTCCATTAAATCGAATAACAACAAACCGTCTCTATATTCGCTAACAATATGAGCAAACTCCTTATTTTCTTCTTCTAAATGATTTTCCTGATACTGTATTAATCTTTTATTTAAAAAGGCTTTATATTTTTCTGAAACGATGTTTTTAAATGTTGCCTTAGGATTAACACCGCGTTGCGTTTTTTGTAAATAAATTCCAAATTCTTTAAAAGTAAATTGCCGGTTCCCTATTTTAATTAAAGGTAAATCTCCTGTAAAACCTTTAGGGAGTTTCCATGTTCCTTTAAAATAATCGTTATTTAACAACGAAACAAAATATGTTAAATCGGGTTCATTTTTACTAATATCATATTTCGTTTTAAGTTTAGCTATTAAAGCCTCATCAATTAATTTAGAACGTTCATCCCGTTTTACTTTGGCTTCCAACTCCGATTTTATATCCTGAAACGGAGGGATGAGCTTTTTAGCCTGTAACTTAACAATATGCCAGCCATATTTTGTTTTAAAAGGTTGCGAAATAGCACCTATGTGTTCTAAATTAAAAGCAACATCTTCAAACTCAGGCGAACTCAATTGGCCGCTAGAAAAAGGCGATAACAAACCGCCTTTAGGAGCCGAATTCCTATCATCAGAAAATTGTCTGGCTAAAGCCTCAAAATCTTCTCCTTGATTTAGTTTTTTATAAATATCTTGTATTTTACTTTCCGGTTTCTCTCCTAAAGTATCATTATCTTTAATGCTAATCATAATATGAGCCACAGTGCGCTCACCTCTAGATTTACGCTTATCTAAAACCTTAACTATGTGGTATCCAAAACGCGTTCTAAACGGTTGAGAAATTTCACCAACATTAGTATTGAAAGCTACATTCTCAAATTTATAAACCATTCTAAACCCTGAGAAATAACCCAGTTCTTCTCCAAAAACAGATTTACCATTGTGTACTTCTTTTCTAACAGTTTCAAAACCTTCTTTTAAAGCTCTTTCCCTTAATTTACTAACTGCATTAAACGCCACCAGGGTATCTTGCGGATTTGCATTTTCCGGTATTTTAATCAAAATATGGTTCGCTTTTATCTCATAAGATATTCTATGATAAGCTTCTTCAACCAATTCATCTGTAACTTTATTGTCATAAATAAAATTTTTAGCCAGTTGCTTTCTATATGTATTTAATTCCCTTAAATACGAAGGCTTTTTGTCTAACTTTAAAGCCTTTGCTTCTTTCAGTTTTAATTTATAAGTTGTAAAAAGCGATAAATACTCATCTACATCTTTTTGAGATTCATCCTGAACCAAGTCTAGGTTCTTGTTATATACTCTTAAAAATTCTGAAACATAAACCGGGGTTTTATCAACAGTAAAAAGGACTTCTTTAGTTTCTGTTTGTCCATTAATACATAGCACTGTTACCGCTAATAATAAAGTAAAAAAATGTTTTAATTGCATGAAGAAAAAATTATTCAAGTGGATACAAAAATACTAATATAAACCTATAATACAAGTTGCTTTAACAAACGTTTAAAAAGTAAAAATATTACTCCATTTTATATAATATATCTTTACATTTACACACTGTTTTTAATTACAATAATAGAATGCGTAAACTAAAACTTATTTGGGATTTTCGTGGTCCTGATGCTTTGAAAATTGCTGAGCATCACGAAATACATTTAAAAGACTTTATTCGTTTAGAGAAATTAAAACTTAATATAACAGGATTTGAGCCTATCACAGAGGTTCATGCTATTGCTTTTATGGTTATAACTGAAGATATTATGAGACCTATCAGAGACACCTTAAAACCCCATCGCGGAGAAGTTTATACAGCATAGAATGCGTGCAAAATACGATGACATAGGAGTGAATTATAACGTCACAAGAAAGGCCGATGATTTTCTTGTTGAACGATTATTAACTCATTTAAACCCTAAACCAAATGGATTATATCTGGATATTGGTTGCGGTACTGGCAATTACACAAGTAAACTACAAGAGAAAGGCCTTAATTTTATTGGTGTAGACCCTTCAAAAAGAATGCTTGAGAAAGCGAAACTACAAAACCCAAACATTGATTGGCAACAAGGACATGCCGAACACTTAAATTTAAATGCTATAAGCATTGACGGGATTATAGGTAGCCTGACCATTCACCATTGGAAAGATTTAAAAAAAGGGTTTAAAGCATTATATCGTGTGCTTAAAAAAGAGGGACATATGGTTATTTTTACTTCAACGCCAAAACAAATGACTGGATATTGGTTAAATCATTATTTTCCTAAGATGATGCAAGATTCCATGGTGCAAATGCCATCACTAGAAGTTATTAAAAACATTATGAAACAAATTGGTTTTTCATCAATCAATACTGAATTATATAGTGTTAAACCAGATTTAAAAGATTTGTTTTTGTACAGTGGAAAGCACAATCCTAACCTGTATTTGAATCCAAAGGTAAGACAAGGCATATCTTCTTTTTCATCACTTGCCAACGCTAAGGAAATTGAAACCGGTATGCAACAACTAAAAAACGATATTGATACGCATAAAATAGATGACATTATAAAATCTTATGAAAACGATTTTGGAGATTATTTATTTATTATGGCCTCGAAATAATAAAAAAAAGAACCCCTGACACCCTTCGTCACTTGCTCTAATAAATTTGCATTTAAGTTTAACAATTAAATCAATTTAAAAAATGAAAAACGCAGTTAACTGGTTTGAAATTCCAGTAAAAGATTACAACAGAGCTAAACAATTTTACGCCACCGTTTTAGGAACTGAAATATCAGATTTTCCTATGCCTGAACAAAACATGAAGTATGGTATTTTTATGCACGATGAAAAAAACCAAGGTGTAGGCGGTGCTATAGTTGAGGCTGAAGGGCAAAACCCTACAACAGAGGGTTCTATTGTTTATCTAAATGGTGGCGAAGATTTAGGCTTGCCTTTATCTAGAGTTGAAAGATGCGGTGGTAAAATTTTAATGCCTAAAACCAACATTGATGAGAATGGTTTTATAGCTCAATTTTTAGATACCGAAGGCAATAGAGTGGCTTTACATTCCATGATGTAATTTTTTTTTAACTAAAATCCAAGATAGTGAATTGCTAGCCGGTTCACTATCTTTGTTAAGATGTCTCAATTATCCAGACTTATATCAATACTTACCCTGTTAAAATCCAAACGTCTTTTAACAGCTTCTGAACTTGCTCAAAGGTTCGATGTAAGCGTTAGAACCATATACCGAGACATAAGAAAATTGGAACAGGCCGGAATACCTGTTACAACAATTGAAGGCAGAGGCTATTCTTTAATGGATGGCTATACGGTAGCCCCTGTTCAGTTTACAGAAAAACAGGCTAATGCTTTAATCACAGCACAACACTTGGTTAATCAAACAAACGACTCCTCTTTTGTAACCGATTTTGAAGAAGCTTTAACCAAAATAAAATCAGTATTCAGAACTTCTATTCAAGAAAAGAGTGAGTTATTGAATAGTAAAATTTTTGTTTTTGATTCTTATAATGAAAATATATCCAGCAATGCCCTTTCTGAAATACAATTAGCTATTACAAACTTTAATTATGTTGAAATCAATTACCGAAAAGCTAATGATCCAAATATTACTTTTAGAAAAATTGAACCCTATGCTTTATTTTCTACTCATAATAAATGGATTTTAATCTCATGGTGCTATTTACGCCATACCTATCGTGCTTTTAGGATTGATAGAATTCAGCATTTTAAAATATTAAACGATACATTTCAAGATAGAAAATTTAATCTCCAAGAGTATTTTAGGTCCTGTCCTTTTGAGGATAAAGCATAATTTTTTTTAAGAAGCATTTTCTTTTTCATTACTTTTAAGACATGGAAATTATTTCAACAAATATTGCAAAACCAACAACAATAATTTGGAATGGGCAAGAAACAACAACAGGCATATATAAAACAGCTACCTATGCTCCTATTTATTTAGAGAAAGAAGCTGTTAGAGGTGATGAAATCTCAGACAGACGTGTTCATGGCGGAATTTATAAAGCGTGTTATTTATTTTCGTCCAATCAATATGCCTATTGGAAAAACCTATATCCTAATTTAAACTGGGATTATGGCATGCTAGGTGAAAACCTAACAGTAAAGGGTTTAGATGAAACAAAAATTCTTATTGGAAGTATTTATAAAATTGGTGAAGCCCTGGTACAGATTACCCAACCTAGAGAGCCTTGTTTTAAATTTGGAATAAAACTAGGTACACAAGAGGCTTTAAAACAGTTTATAGATAGTGGATTACCAGGAACATATGTACGTGTTTTAGAAGAAGGATTCGTAAAAAAAGGCGACGCCTTTAAGCTAATTGAACAAGCAAAAAACAGTCTTACTACCGCTCAATTTTTTAATATGCTATTCTCAGAAGAAAAAAATCAAGAGCATATAAACATCGCTTTAAAAATTGAGGCTCTACCTCTAAAAAAAAGAAAAAAATTAAAACGGTTCATTAAATAAATCTGACAAACAAGTTATAGTCTATGCCCTCAAATCATGATTTATATCTAATAAACGATCTTACCTCTCAATTTTTCGATGGCTTTACTAATACCAATAATAGGGTTCCCAATGTTTCCATCCTTAAGGAATTATTCATTCAAGAAGGTATTATAACCAGTAATACAAATGGAAATACATTAATATATAGTGTTGATCGTTTTATAGCCCCAAGAATAGAAATGCTTACTAATGGTACACTCACAAACTTTTCTGAATATGAAGTTTCTCATAAAACAGAAATTTATAATACTATAGCCCATCGGTTTAGTAAATATGAGAAAACCGGAGAATTAAATGGCAGGTATTTTAAGAGTCATGGCGTGAAAACACTTCAATTTATAAAAGTAAACAACCACTGGAAACTATCCTCAGTTGCCTGGTGTGACGAATCATAAAAACTACAGTATTTAAACTATCTTTGCCTTAAACTATTATATAGATGTCGTTTAAAGACTTACAACTTAATAAGCCTATTTTAAGAGCTATTGCCGATGCTGGTTATGATGATCTGACTTTAGTACAGGAACGTACAATCCCTCTCGTTTTAGAGAAAAAGGACGTTATTACATCGGCACAAACGGGAACAGGAAAAACGGCTGCTTTTGCTTTACCCATTTTGCAACTGCTATTTGATAAGCAAGACGCTCCTAAAAAGGGAAAAAAAATTAAAGCACTTGTTGTAAGCCCAACAAGAGAATTAGCTATTCAAATTAATGAAAACTTTAAAGTCTATGGCAAAAATACCAATTTAAGGTCGACAGTAATTTATGGTGGCACATCTATTGAACCGCAAAAGGATATCTTAAATAAAGGCGTTGACATTCTTATTGCCACACCAGGCAGACTACTCGATTTACACAAACAAGATCATATTAATTTAGATTATGTTGAAGTTCTTGTTTTAGATGAAGCCGATTTAATGCTTGATATGGGCTTTATTGATGATGTTAAAAAGATTGAGCGTTTATGTCCAGATAGCAAACAAACATTGTTATTCTCTGCTACTATGCCCTACAAAGTGGAGCAACTTGCCAATAGCATTTTAAAATCTCCCCAACGCGTTGAAGTATCTCCCACTTCATCGGCTACAAAAAATGTGGGGCAAGTGTTGTATTATGTGCCTAAACGTAATAAAATTGAATTGTGCTTACATTTATTACGAAACACTATAAAAGGCAATATTCTTATTTTTAGAAGAACAAAATTTGGAGTTGACAAATTAGAGCAAACCCTTATAAAGAATGGATATAAGGTTGAGACAATACATGGAAACAAATCTCAAAACTTAAGACAAGAGGCTTTAAAAAAGTTTAAGAATGGATATGTAAATATTTTAATAGCAACCGATGTTGCTGCACGTGGTATAGATATAGATGCATTGGATGCTGTTGTAAATTTTGATCTTCCAAACATACCAGAAACTTATGTTCATAGAATAGGCCGAACAGGGCGTGCGGGTCAAACAGGGATGTCTTATTCTTTATGTTCTGCTGATGAAAAAGCATACATTAAAACCATTCAACAATTAATAAATGTTCAAATTCCTATTGAAGAAAACCATCCTTATCCGTTAGACCCTAAAGCAAAGCCTGTAATTCATAAATCTAAAAAAACCGGAAGCAAGCATAAAAAGGGACGCAAAAGCGTGGCTTCTAAAAAGAAAAAGAAACGCTGGTATTAAAAATAAAAAGATGACTGAAGCCAAAAAAATAATTAAAAGCCTTCAATTACAACCCCATCCTGAAGGTGGTTTTTTTAAAGAAACCTATAGAAGTCAGGGTGCTATAAGCGTAGATTCGCTTGGTGAAGATTTTTCAGAAAAAAGAAGCTATTCAACATGTATTTATTTTCTTTTAACATCTGATAGCTTTTCGGCTTTTCATAGAATTAAGCAAGACGAAATTTGGCATTTCTATAAGGGATCGCCTATAAAGCTTCATATAATTTCTGAAGATGGTAACTATAAAAAAATTATTATTGGTAACCATTTAGAAAAAGGAGAGCTACCTCAATATGTCGTACAGGCTAAAGATTATTTTGCTGCCGAGGTTATTAATCCGAATGATTTTACTTTAGTTGGCTGCACGGTAGCTCCAGGTTTCGATTTTAATGATTTTGAATTACCATCAAGGGAAGACCTGGTTTCAAGGTTTCCGCAACATATTCAGATAATCAAACACCTTACACACTCTGCATAGAAAATGACTAAGATTCTAAATTAAATTAGAATTTAGTATAAAAGTCTGTATCTTTCTGCTAAATATTATTATTTATGAGTCACGATTACAATAATCCAGCTTTTAAAAAGCTATTGCAGAAACTTCAAGAAGAAAGCTGGCAATTAGAACTTTTAATTTCTGGGTTTGCCATTTTCGGTTTATTTACAGCTTTTCCAACCATATCTGAAAGTGCTAAGGAGGCACAAAACAATCAACAGATTTACAAATTTGTTATTACTTTAGTTGCACAGATTTCTTGTGCTATTCTCATTTTTAATTTGCTTTTGCATGTTTTACTTCGTGGACTTTGGATAGGTGCTTTAGGGTTACGCTATGTATCTGGAGATATAGACTATGAGTCTTTGAACTATCATCAAAAATTCACCAAATACCTTAAAAAAAAGGTAGGTTCTTTTGATAAATATATTGGAACACTTGAGAACTACTGCAGTGTAATATTTGCTATTTCATTCTTACTTATTTTTTATGTTTTGGCCATTACGCTAACCATACTAAGTATTGCACTAATCGCAAACTTTATAATTAACAATGATCACCTTCCTGTATGGGTATCTAAAGGCGTTGGTATTATACTTATACTATTTATAATATTTGGAATGTTTATCACATTCATAGACTTTGTAACTTTAGGCTTTTTAAAAAAGAAAAAATGGATTTCAAAAATTTATTTTCCTATCTATTGGGTATTTAGTTTTATTACCTTATCCTTTTTATATAGGCCTTTGGTTTATAATTTTTTAGATAACAAATTTGGACGACGCCTTAGCCTTATTCTCGTTCCTTTTTATTTTTTAATTCTAATTTTCAGCTCTTTAGGTTATCAAAATTCTAATTATTTTAGTGCTAATACTTCTTCAAATGATTTTATGGCCAACAACGAAAATTACGAGGATTTAGTTAATGAAAACAAACCTCTTATTAGCGATGTTATGATTCAGTCTAAAGTGATTACAGACGATTACTTAAAAATATTTATGACTTATTCTGAAAACATCGAAAATCGCTTATTTAATGTCAACCCCTCTTTAAAACCCGAAAAAGATATAAGAGGTTTAAATAGTAACATCACGATTAGTAATACTTTTATTAAAGAGCAAAAAAGAGACAATATAAGACGAGAGTACTTAAAAACTTTTAACTCCATTTATTATGTGGTTATTGATAGCACAGTATACGATTCCAATTTTATTTTTTCTCAAAGTAAGAATGGAAATTTAGGTTTTGAAACCTATATAAAGATTAAAGATCATATTAATGAAGGGAAACATTTATTAAAAATTAATCGTATGCGCATAAAGGAGGGCGATACCAGTAGGTGGAATCTTTCCAAAATTCCTTTCTGGTATTTTAAAAGCTAATCACACTTCAAATCGTTTATCAAAATGCTTCTTAAGAAACGGAATCTGAACACATAACATTAAACCGAGAAATGTAATAGCATACATCATCGTTTTTGACACCTTAAAACCAGATATTACATTGGTAAACTTACTGTCGGACAGCACGCTAAAGTTTAGATTAGCAAACCAACTACTCTGCTGTGTTTCTGTACCAAAAATTAAATACATACAAAGCCCGGTAAAACCTAAAGTAATTATAATCCAAGATTTCTTAGAAATTAAAGGTTTATAAGTAACAGCCTTACTTGTACTTAATACGTTTACCTGAGCCATTATCTCTGAAGTAAAGTGAATTGAAGGACGCTCTAATGAAGCTGTTTTAACAATCTTTTTTGTAAAACTATCAAGGTATTTATCTTCGTTCTCTTTCATAATGTTCAATTATTTCTGGTTCTAACCTATGTTTTAATATAGTTGCCAATTTTTTTCGGCTCCTAAAAATTTTCACTTTTACATTATTAGCTTTAATACCAACAATTTTAGAAATTTCTTCTAAAGAACGTTCTTCAAAATAATATAATGTTAGTAAAAAACTATCATCATTAGGCAACAAAGTTAAGCAATCTTTTATAGTTTGATTATGCTCTTGTTGTTCCATTTGATCTAAAGCATTATCCATTGTTTTTATTTGATGTTCTGTAAATTCATCAATTGCAACATCATTAAAATGCTTTTTATTTTTCTTCAACCTATCTAAACATGTATTATAAGCTACCTTATAAATCCATGTAGAAAACTTAGAATCGCCTTTAAACTTATGTAGCGATTTATAACTTTTAATAAAAGTATCTTGCGAAACTTCTTCAGCTTCTTCCCTGTTTTTTAGCATTCTTAATGCCAAAGTAAAAACCAGGTCTTTATAACGATCTACTAAAACTGAAAATGCATTAGTGTCGCCATTAATAACTTGATTGATATAATGTTGGTCGTTGTTGGTGGTCATTTTAAAGTAAGACGACCATATTGTATCTAAGGTTACACCTATCTAGAAAAAATA
Organism: Wocania sp.; assembly: GCA_965224845.1. GTDB lineage: Bacteria > Bacteroidota > Bacteroidia > Flavobacteriales > Flavobacteriaceae > Wocania_A. Next base: position 8,171 of record CBDDAJ010000018.1, on the reverse strand, counting down.
TTTTTAAAGAAAGTGTAACCAAAACCAAAAATGTATCGTCATAAGCTATGAACACATTAAAATTAATCAATTAAAACGAAACATTATGCACGCATCAGAAGCCATTATCCCAATTAGTTTTTTCTTAGCTATTTTCGGAATAGTCTATTTATATTTATCTACAAGAAACAAAGAACGCTTGGCACTCATTGAAAAAGGAGCAGACGCTACTATCTTTATGAAAGGAAGGAGACATACAGCTCCAATTTGGAAAGTATTCATATTAAACTTAGCCTTATTACTCATGGGTATTGGCGTTGGAATATTTATAGCTTCTTTACTATATAATAACACCAACTTAGGGGATGAAGTGTATCCTGCAACAATTTTCTTAACAGCCGGGGCCTCATTATTTATAGGATTTAATATGACTAAAAATTTAGATAAAGAGTAAAAAAACAACACCAATCAAATTTGTTAAAGCGATGTTCTGTATAAGAAGATCGCTTTTTTATTTAATCAAAAAATCAAAATAAGTACCAGGAAAAGGTTCTTGCCGCAACGTAAAATGCCACCACTCCTTTGGGTAATTTCTAAACCCATGCTTTAGCATCATATCTTGTAGCAGTTGCCTGTTTTCGCTTTGCTTTTTGGTAATTCCGACATAATTAACCCAAGATTCGTGACCAAAAAAATCGTAAGGACTCCCCATATCTAATGGCTTCCCTGTATTGCCATCAATAATAGTTAAATCTACAGTACTACCCCTACTATGTCCAGATTTACTGGCAATATAACCTGCTTTAAATAAGCTTTTCTTTTCTACATTAGGGTAAAAAACTGACTTATTTAAGGTATCATTTAAAACTTTTGCCCAACGCACAAAATGATTTACCGCTTGTTGTGGTCTATACCCATCGTATACTTTTAAACACAAATTTTTTTGCTGCAAATCCTCTTGAACTAACTTTAAAGCTAGGGCAGTTTGCTTTGTTAAAATAAGTTTATTTGAATGGTAACCATCTATACGCTTTCCAACAAAATTATTTGACGTGTTATATCTTAATTCTATATCTAAATCAGGAATAATGTCTTCTACATAAACAAACCCCTCAGGTAATTGCGCAAAAGATAGTAAGCCTATTTGTAACAAAAGGAGAATTGAAAAAAATTTCATAAGTATATTAGTTATAAGCTAATTTATGCAAATAAATGTATTCCTTAAAATTGAAACACAAAAAAACCGAGTTCCCTCAAACTCGGTTTCTTTTCAATTTGCTTTTTTATTACGATGTAGATTTAGGGTCTCTATACCAACAACATAATGCAAATATTAATTAATTAATCCATTGAACTAAAAAGTATATTATTTTGTACACTCCAAATATATAATTAATAAAAATATCTTCACGATAAAAAACATAATAAATCGATGAAATGCATTTAATTTTAACATTTAAAGATGAAAATATGCATTTCATCGATGAAATGCGTTTTGCGCATAAAAAAAGCATCTTAAAATAAGATGCTTTTTTACTAACTAACCAACCAAAAATATGAATTACATTTTTTAAGTTTAAAGTAACCACTCCATAAACCTTTTATTAGAATGTAATCACTTTTATATACACAATATCTGTGCCAAACTTTTATATAATAATTTTATTAACATAATTTTAATACACTTTTTAAGCTTATAAATTATGTACTACTACTAGTATTTAAAATATAATTATAAGATATTTGTCATTCTTAAAAATTCAAAAACACATCATGAAAAAGTTATTACTACTTGCTACACTTATTTTAATAGTTTCTTGTGCCAAAAATCAACCCGATTTAATTGTAAAAACAACCATTAAAGGCTTAAAAAAAGGAACCGTTTATCTTAAAAAAGCAAAAGACACTGTTCTAGTAACTGTAGATTCTATAATGATTAATGGAAATTCTGAATTTGAATTGTATAGCGATATAGAAACACCAGAAGTATTCTATTTATATTTAAATAAAAATACCAATCAAGATGACGCTATAGCTTTTTTTGCTAACAAAGGTATTACCGAAATTAACACGACTTTAAAAAACTTTGTTTTTGATGCAAAAATTAAGGGCTCTGAACAACAAAAAAACCTGGGAAGAATATCAAGCCATGATTTCTAAATTAAACAATAGAAATTTAGAATTGATAAAAGAGCAAATTTGAAGCACAAAAAGAAGGTGATACAGCAAAACTTAGCTCAATTGATAATGAGTATAATGGCTTATTAAAACGCAAGTATTTATACGCTGTAAATTTCGCAATAACTAATAGAGATAGTGAAGTTGCTCCTTATCTCGCTTTAACAGAGATTTATAACGCACGAATTAACCTATTAGACACCATAAATAATTCTTTAACACCTAAGGTAAAAGCATCAAAATACGGAAAAAAATTACAAGTGTTTATTGAGCAAATAAAAGAGGATCAAAAAAAATAAATAACTGGAATTTTCAAAAAAACAAAAGCCTTTCAACATTGAAAGGCTTTTGTTTTTTGGAGCCGATGGAGGGACTCGAACCCACGACCTGCTGATTACAAATCAGCTGCTCTAGCCAGCTGAGCTACATCGGCGTTTTAACGGATGCAAATATAATAGCTTAAAAACAATATACAAGCCGTCCGTTAAAAAATTATCCTAGTTTATTAATTTTTTCTATTAGTGCCCGTCCTTTTTCTTCTAACTCTCGCATTAATAGCCTTAATGTGAGCTTTAGAAGTTTTCTACATCTCTAGCATTTACCTTAGCTATTAATGTGTCAAAGGTCTCAATTGCCTCATCAATAATTGCTTCACTCTTTTTAATATCTTTATCTGCATTTGCGATTTGCCAACTACAAACTACTCCAATAATATCGCCTAAAACATAGTTTATATCTTTTTTTAGGTTTCTAACATTTGCCATAACTATCAAATTTAATTTAGGTGCAAAAATAAGTAAATATTTAAATATTTAGGTGTAATTATTTAGTATTAATTAGGGTGAATTATATAAAAAAACAAACCAGTTAGTCTCCTGAGTAAGTCACAAAATTACGTGGCGTTTCGTAAAGTGTTACCTCTAAATCTAAATGAGGCTCAATTTTTGGCTTTATAATATTATAAATAACCACAACTATATTTTCGGCAGTAGGGTTTAGTGTTTTAAACTCAGCTACTTCTTCATTTAAGTTTTTATGATCAAATTTTTCTTCAATTTCAGTTTCTATTAAATGTTTTAAAATCTTCATATCCATTACAAAACCTGTTTCTGGATGAATTTCACCTTTAACTGAAACTATTAACTCATAATTATGACCATGGTAATTGGGGTTTGCACATTTGCCAAAAACAGTGGCATTCCGCGCATCTGTCCATTCTGCATTATACAATCTATGTGCTGCATTAAAATGAGCTTTTCTACTAACTGTTACTTTCATGCTTTGCAAAGTTTATATGTTCGTAGAATTTATCAAAAATAACTTTAAACCATTCTGTATAAACACCAGGGTTTATTAAAATATCAGCTTTAATATCTTCTAAAGGCATCCATTTCCAGCTAGCAACTTCATCTGTGTTTATTATTGGTTTATCATTATAATTACCCAATAAAACATGATCGTATTCATGCTCAGTTAACCCATTATCAAATGGTGCTTTATAAATAAATGATATAGACTCTTTAAGCTCTACAACAAAACCCATTTCTTCTTGAAGTCGTCTTTTTCCAGCTTCAATATTGGTCTCACCATCCCGTTGATGACTACAGCACGTATTTGTCCAAAGCCCTGGTGAATGATATTTGTCAAGAGCCCTTTGCTGTAGCATTAGTTCATTTTTATCATTAAAAATAAATACAGAAAATGCGCGATGCAGTAAAGCCTTTTCATGAGCTTCCATTTTGGGCATTAAACCCATTTGCTCATCGTTTTCGTTTACAAGTATAACTTGTTCTTCCATATTACAAAAATATGAAATACTTTTATGGCATCATAAAATAAAAACATGCCTTGATATAAAAAACTAAATTACCATGAATTCAGCATTTAAACTTTTTTGAATTGATTGCATAATCATCTATTATTCACATCTTTTTTCTTAATTTATTATCCTGTTTAACTTAAAATTTATCAAGTATTAACACTTATTTTTTAAATAAGCAAAAAAACTATAGCATTAACCAGACCGTCATTTTATTATGAAGTGTAGGCCAAAACAGTAATTCTTAATGTATAATTTAAAAGTGGAAATGATATGCAAATCAGCTTTTAATTCGTTACCCTGCTTTATCTTTATGAGTGCTAGCTTATATATGCGCCTATTTGACATTGTATTGCATCCAGGTACTGATAAAATAATTGCCTTTTAATCTTTGTCACATTTTGTTCCTTTAAAATGTGTAATAATGAATTCGCTACGGCGATTGGCTTGATGCTCTACCTCTGAACAATTAGACTCACTTTCAGACTCACAGTCACAATCATTAATCAGCCTATATTCTCCATAGCCTTTTGCTTTAATACGGTTAGGGGGAATCCCTTTATCTAATAAATATTGTCTGGTAGACTGAGCCCTGTTTTCGCTTAGGGTTTCATTATATTTATTAGTTCCTCTACAATCCGTGTGAGAACGAATATCTATGTGCATGGTTGGATATTGTTTAAGTACAGTAAGTACTTTTTGAAGCTCAATTTCTGCATCTAATCTAATCGTATACTTATCAAAAGCAAAATAGATTATCGGAATATCTAATATTTTAGCTAAATCATCGCAAGGCTGAACTTCTTGTTCATCCTTATCTAATAATAGCTCAAGTTTTAGTTCTTGTGTAACTGAAGGCGTGGTAAAACGTTTTTCATCTGATGTATACGTCCCTTTCTCACCTCTAATTAAATATTCCTTTTCACATTCCAGATGAAATGAAAACTTAGCATCATCTCCTAATATTACAGTTTCTATTTTATTTCCGCTTTCGTCATATAAAGTAACGGTAGCTCCTGGTATAAAATCAAATGTATCGTTATCTTTAACAACACCTTCTAATATCTGCTGGCATTTAGGAATGACAAACGAATAAATATCATCATCGCCTTTCCCTCCTGCTCTATTTGAAGTAAAAAATCCTTCTTTAGTACCTAGGTTTTCGTAATATCCAAAATCATCATTTGAACTATTAATTGGTCGCCCGATATTTTCAACCTTATAATTTGGAGACCTACTTTCGTATTTATTTTCAAAATCTTTAACAACATAGACATCTAAGCCACCTAAACCTGGATAACCATTTGAAGAGAAATAAAGATCCCCTTTTTCATTTATAAACGGGAAAGACTCATGACCTTCTGTATTTATTTTAAGTCCGAGATTTTTTGGTATTCCTAGCGTGCCATCCTTATAAATATCAACAACATATAAATCTGATTGACCAGTTGTTCCAAGCCTATCTGATGCAAAATACATTTTAGTACCCTTAACATTAACACATGGATGTGCTACACTGTATTCATCATTATTAAAATGAACCGGAACAACATTCTCCCAGTCCCAATTCCCATAGTTATAAGTTGCTCTGAATATTTTAAGCTTATTAGTTCCTGCTTTATCCTTTCTATACCTCTTTTTATAATAGTTATTTCTGGTAAAGAACATAAATTTATCGTCTGGTGTGAACGTTGCAGAAGATTCGTGAAATTTTGTATTAATGTCTTCGTTCATCAATACAGGCTTTACATAAATTCCTTTAGCTTGTTTTTCTGCAGTATACAAATCGAGGTAAGGTTGTTCGTTCCATCGATACACTTTCCCTTTTTTTCTATTAGAGGCAAATACCAAAAGGTTTCTAAATTGTGTACTACCAAAATCTGAAAATTCAGAGTTTATATCTAAATTTTTAATTTGTACATCTTTACGACTTACCTTGTCTATTTTTGCTAAATAGTCGACGTTAGATATAAAAGATTTTCCCCTTAAATCATCCCTTTGCTCTTCACTAAATTTTCGCATCCACTTATCAGATTCGTTATAGTTTTTAATCACTTTTAATGCTTGCGCATATCTATAATAGTATTCGGGATTTACCGGCTTATTCATATTCATAAGTTCTCCATACCATTTAGCTGCTTCCTCCATTTTATTATTAAAGTAAAATGAATTCGCTATTTTTTCAAATAATTCTACAGATTTATACCCCTTGTTTGCTACCTCTAATAAAATTTCTGTAGTTTTAATATATGCGAATTTATCATAACTTGATGACGCTCTTCTTATTTTTTCCTTTTGTGAAAAACCTGAATTAAATGTGAGTAACAAAACTCCTGTTAATATATATTTATGTACTTTCATGTTTCTTAAGTTTAAAAAAATCTCGGTGAAATTAATCGTCCTACTTTTTGTAATTCAAATCGCATCATAATCTCATGCGTCCCTCCATTATAATTTTTTAATCTGGTAGTTGTTCTGTCATAAGAATAACCTATATAAAAACCATTGGTAACTTGAAAGCCTACCAAACCACTTATAGCATCATCCCAACGCCATGCCAACCCTAAAGCAAAGGTTTTATTAAGTAAAAAATTAGCAGATATGTCGGCTATTAAAGGAGCTCCAGATACTCCTTTTACAAGAATTGCTGGTTTAAATTTGGTTTTATTATTTAAATCAAAAACATAGCCGCAAATTAAAAATGCATGAATACGTTCCATTGCCAGTGATTCCTGTAAATCATTGTAATGCTTAGTATCAATAAAATTAGGAACAGATAAACCAACATACCACTTTCTTGAATGTAAATATAGCCCTGCTCCTATAAGAGGAGAAAACAAGTTTAAGTTTTGATTAAATACAATATCCGGGTTTTGGTAAATCCCTTTTTTCCAATCTGTATTTAAAAAATGAAATCCTCCATTTAAACCAAACGACAATTTTTTATCAGTATTATCTAATAGAATTGTATATGAAAAATTAGCATTAAAATATGTCTCTTGTGCCGGTCCCAGCTGATCATTTACAATACTTAATCCTATGCCTATGCGTTCATCACGCAAGGGTGTGTGAATGCTAAAGGTTTGTGTTATAGGAGCTCCTTCTATTCCAACCCATTGCGTTCTAAAAAGACCTGCTATACTTAGCACTTCTCTTTGTCCTGTATATGCTGAATTTACGCTCATAGTGTTATACATATATTGTGTGTATTGGGGATCTTGTTGCGCTTTTATTTCAGCACTTAGTAGTGCAGTAAATACTATCAAAACGAAACTTTTTATAAATGATGATTTATGTATCATTTTAAATATTTTTAGTTATTTACTGTCAATTACCTGTTTATATATAACCATCCTACTTTTGGCTTAGAACCATCTCCTAAGTTTAGGATATAATAATATGTTCCTACTGGTAATTTTTTAGACTTATTTATAGTCTCTCGTCCATTAGAAGTACCTTCCCAGTCATTATCATAACCTTTCTTTTCATAAACTTTATTTCCCCACCGGTTATAAACTTCTATTTTATTATTTGGATAATTCCCAATACAGTTAATCACTAACTTATCATTAATACCATCGCCATTTGGAGAGAATTCGTTAAATATAAGCAAGCAACCTAATTCAGTAATCGTAGGATCATCAACAGTATTTCCATCAAAATCATCTGCATCATCACTTGTATCAAATATGGGGTCTTTGCTTAACAATGTAAAACCTTTAGCAACAACACTATTGCTTACACCCCCAGCATTTATGGCTTGCTGAGTGATAATATAACTTGCTGTATATGTTGCCTCTTCTCCTTTAAGCAACATTCCTTCAGGGCTATTCATATCTGAACCATCAAATGTTGGACCAGATGAAAGTGCTAATAAGCCACCATTTAAATCCATAAAAACATCATCTAAACTGATATTTGTAATTGTAACATTTCCTGTATTTTTTTACAGTAATGGCATAGGTAATTACATTACCTAAACGTTTTCCTTTTAAACTCACTGCTTTAGTTACTTCAATTTTGGCTATACAATCTACTTCAGTTCTAACAGGTTCCGTAATACTTCTTGGTACATATGAACAAGGGTCTGTAGGATCGGTTGGGTTTTCTCCTCCAGGTGGATATAACTCGTCCCCATTGGTTACACCATCACCATCACAATCGGATTCGTAATACAAACCACCTTGCATTACTG
>CBDDAJ010000017.1:0-16963 GCA_965224845.1 Wocania sp. | reverse complement strand
AGTTCTGTGTCTTCAGGAGTCGTAGCATTATCATTAATAGCAATAGGTTTCCCATCTTCTACAGCTCCTTGTTTGGAGGAGGAGAGTCCATCCTCACCTGAACTACAAACTACATATAATTATTGCACTAAATATTAAAAAGACTTTTTTCATGTGTATATTTATTATTTTTCATAGATCACATGTAACATCCATATAATCATTTCACTATGTGCGATATGGCTTTAATAATGGAAGTTGCATAACAATTATAAATTTATTGAATGTTGAGGAAAAAAAACCACCTCAAATATAAGAGGTGGTTTTTGATGTCTTTTGGTGTTATCTTATTGATAAACCCATTCTCCAACCTGTTTTTAATAACACTTTTCGTTTTCATTACCTGTTGAACCTGTGTAAACAACAAAAGTTAAAACATATTTTTGACCTTCTTCTGCACTAGGGTCTCTTTCGTCTAAAAGTACATTAAATGCTTCTAGTAGCATTGCATCACTCCAATAATTATCGCTACTTTCTCTTCTATCAAAACTTCCGAAGAATCCAACATTATCTGCAGGTCCTTCATAAATTGAGATGAAAGCATTAGAAATGAAAGCGACATCATCAGCAGTAAAAGTATACTTAATTGTATTGTCAGGAACCCAGGCTGTACCGTCATGACCAAACTGGATAGTTGAACTTATTACATCGTTATACTCAGACCAGTTTACTCCATCAAAAATAAAATATTTAACATAGCTATAAGTTGTTCTGTCTGTAGTGCTTCCGTCTCCATCAAGGTCATCTACATCAGTGGTATATAACTTATACATTGTCGCCACTATGTCTCCCGCTTCTTTTGGATCGTATTTAAATTTGTCTTTTAAGAAAACCGGTATTTTACAATGGCTTCATCTTCACTAGAAAAATTAGAAAAACCTTCTCCCATTTCTTCATATTCGTCATCAGTAAACCCTAAAATAGTCTCCCAGGCATCGTTAATATATAAGAATCCATTGTTTAAGGTATTAACACTGCCATCGTAATACTTATAAGTTAACGACACTAATACTCTGTTAGCAGGGTTTGGATATTTCCATTCTAAAAATTCTTGGATATCTCCATCACTGCTAAAATTTCCGAATGTTTGCCCTAAATCGTCGTAATCCTGAGACGATACAGTATATCTAATCAGGCTTTTTTCTTCCCTTTTAGGAGCATATAAATCAAAAGTTACATTCGCAGAAGAACCTAAGCCCCAAACTGGAAATTTACTTGCTAATAAACCAGGAATTAAGGTTTTAGCTTCATCTTCTGAATTGAAGTTACCAAACGTTTTTTCTAATTCGTCATAATCTTCATCAGTAAGTGTATACTCTACATCTCCTGCAATTATTTCTTCTTGCGCATCTAACTGGTTGTAGATGTCTTCATTAGGGTTACAGCTAGTAATAGCCAATCCTAATATTACTAAACAATAAATTATTTTTTTCATTTTCAAAGTTTTTTAAAAATTAAGTTTTGCGCCAATACTGAATGTTCTTCCGTAACCAAACCAAACTAAAGCAGTTTCATCAGTAGATCCTGCTCCATCTTGCGCGTCAGATATGTATTCTGTATCAAATACATTATTCATTCTACCTGTTAAAGTAGCGTCAAAAGGTCCAAATTTAAAATTATGATTTAGAGCCAGATCAAACAAGCCATAATCTGGCATTTCCCAAGCATCTGGTGCTCCTGCTGTACCACGATCGCTAGGGTCGTAATCAGCATAAATATTAGCATAATAGTTATAATCTATAACTAATCTAGTATCAGGAGAAAATTTATAATTAGTTCCTATTGCAAAAGTTGTTTGAGCAGCATCAGAAACATGTAAATCTTTAATGAATAAGTTCACCGTATCAACAATGTTTTGTTCTTCATCAAGTATACTAACATTTGTTACATCACTATCCCATCTCCAATCACCTAAAGAAGCCATACCAGTTACAGTTAATTTTTCTGAAGCTCTATAAACAAAATCAACCTCTATTCCTTGATGAATAGCATTTACACCTAATATGTTTGCAGTAGCTCTTGTCCCATCTGGTTGTTGAAAAGTGGCAGTTTCTGTCCTATCATTCCAAGTAGTTCTATATAAGTTTACATTTGCAGATAATTTATCTCCACGGAAACCATAGCCTAGCTCGTAACTCGTAATTTTTTGATTCTCTGCATCAGCATTAATATTATCGTTACTAAAGTTTAAGAATACCGAATCAAAATCCGCAGCTTTTTCAAAGTAACCTAAGTTAGCAAATACATTATGATTTTCATCAATTCTGTAGTTTGCTCCCCCTTTAGCACTAAAACCAAAGAAGTTATATTTGTCTGTTTCTTGTAATGGGTCAGAGTCCAAATAGTTAAAATAATCAATTCTTTGGTAAGAGGTATTTGAAGCGGCTAAAGCAATAAACGTGTTAAACTTCTCATTAACATCGTATTCTAATTGACCAAAGAATCCTAACCATCCTACTTTTCCATCATTGTGGTAATTTATTTTATCACCAACTTTAGCTGGATTATTTGGATTATTTTCATTTTCGTTATCTAAGAAATATTGCCCTCCTAATAGGTTAGTTACTTCTTGAAAGTGTATTCCCTTGTATGATCTAAAATCTACACCGGTTAATAACACTAAATCATCAGACAAATCCGTTTTTAAAGTAGATAATAACCCATACCAGTTATGGTCATTTCGAGATGCTCTCAATATTGTTTCTGAGCCGTTTGCTCCTAAAGCTTCATTTTCATCAGAAATTTTATCAAAATTTAGTGGGCCAAAAAGTCCAGTTCTATAGTCGCTACTTCCATCAGCATTAAATGTAAATTTATTTACACCTCTGGTTCCACCACCACCACCGGTACCGAAAGATACATAGGCAGATGAATTAATGGATGTTTTTTCACTTAAAGTCCAATAGTGGTTTAAGGAAATTTGAGGTTTGTTATAAAAATTATCCTCTTGATGAGTTACTTGACCATTATAATAACCCCAGTCGGCGTTGAATTTTCTTCCTCTATCACTTTTTCTATAGGTTTCTATAAGTTGTCTATTTTGTCTTTGACCGTGACGTTGTTTTGAGCCAAAGGCTGAAAAAGATAATTTATGGCTATCATTTATTTCTTTTGATAAATTTATAAAATAAGATACACCGCTAAACTCTGTTCCATCAACATAGCCATTCCCTTCTGTTTTTGCAGCAGAAACCGTTGCAGCAAAACCATTTTCTAACAATCCTGTTGAATATGTAAGACCAAATTTTTCATATCCGTCATTTGCAATTGTAGTGGATATATTACCTCCAGCTTCAACATCAGTAGTTTTTGTTATAATGTTTATTGTACCTCCAATAGATGGTACGGCTAATTTAGAAGCCCCTAAACCTCTTTGTACCTGCATAGTACTTGTAACATCTCCTAAGCCTGCCCAGTTAGACCAAAATACACGACCGTTTTCCATATCGTTTACCGGAATACCATTAATAAGTACAGCTACATTTTCAGAATCAAAGCCTCTAAGGTTAATTCTACCATCTCCGTAACCACCACCAGCTTTAGTGGCGTATACTCCAGGAGTAGACTTCAATACCTCTGGAAATTCTTGGGTTCCCAATTTAAGTTCGATATCTGCAGATTTAATTGTTGAAACTGCAACTGGGGTTTTTCGGTCTACCGCAACTGATGCAATTATTTGAACTTCTTCTAAGCCCACTTGACTGGACTCTAATTCGACATTCTCTAAAGTCATATCTCCAGAGAACGAAATTGTTTTAGAAGTATAGCCTATAAAAGTAATTACTAATTCTCCGGAAGATTCCTGTGTTTTAATAGTAAAATTTCCATCGAAATCTGAAGTAACCCCATTCGTAGTTCCTTTTTCGATAATATTTGCTCCAGGTAAAGGAATGTTACTTCCTGCCTCAGTTATCGTACCAGTTATTGTACTTTGAGCAATTAATACTGTAGAGAATAAGAGCGCTACAGTCAACATTATAAAATGCGTAGTTTTTTTCATAATTAATTATTTGAAATTAGTCCTTGCAAAAATAAGCATAATATTAGTTTAAATATTATGCATGCATAAAATAAATGTTAACAAACAAAAAAAATATAATTTACCAAATGTTAATAACATTAACATTTGGCTGGTTATCTATTTTTTAATTAAAATACTGAAAATAAACAACTTATGTTTAATTTTTGTAGTGATTTAACAAGTTGTTAGTAGAAGAATCATGATTATTAACATTGCTAGTGTTAAATTCTTGTAAAATGGTATTGGCTAATTGCTTACCAAGCTCGACACCAAACTGGTCATAACTAAAAATATTCCAAATAATACCTTGTACAAATATTTTATGTTCGTACATAGCAATTAGCTTGCCTAAGCTCTCTGGAGTAAGCTTATTTATAAAAATAGTATTTGTTGGCTTATTTCCCTTAAACACTTTAAATGGAATTATTGATTGGTCAACTCCTTCTGCAATAACTTCTGCTTTGGTTTTACCGTTTAAAAGCGCTTCAGTTTGAGCTAAAAAGTTTGAAATTAACTTGTCTTGATGGTCCTTATTGCCGTGTAGTGATTTTGCAAACCCTATAAAATCTGCCGGGATTATTTTTGTCCCTTGATGTATTAATTGAAAAAAGGCATGTTGTGAATTAGTTCCTGGCTCACCCCATATTAAAGTTCCTGTTTGATAATCTATTGGATTTCCATTTCTATCAACACTTTTACCATTGCTTTCCATAATGCCTTGTTGCAAATAGGTTGCAAACTGATTTAAGTATTGCGAATATCCAATAACAGCTTCACTTTCAGCTTTAAAAAAATTGTTATACCAGACACTTATTAATGCTAAAACTACTGGGATGTTGGATTTAAAATCTTCATGCTTAAAATGGTTATCCATCTTATTTGCTCCAGCTAAAAGGCTATTAAAGTTATTATATCCTATAGCTAAACTTATAGATAACCCTACAGCGCTCCATAACGAAAAACGACCTCCAACCCAATCCCACATAGGAAAAATATTGTTTTGGTCTATTCCAAATTCTTTTACGCTATTTATGTTCGTAGATACCGCTACAAAGTGTTTTGCAATAGCATCTTCAGATGCCGATTGTAAAAACCAATTTTTAATGGTATTGGCATTAGATAAGGTTTCTTGTGTTGTAAATGTTTTTGAAACGACTACAAAAAGCGTGGTTTCCGGATTAAGCTTTTTAATGACTTCGTTTACATGATCGCCATCTACATTACTTACAAAATGTGTAGTTAAATGATTTTTATAATACTGTAACGATTCAACAACCATAGCCGGACCTAAATCTGAACCTCCAATACCTATGTTTACTACATCAGTAAATGGTTTTCCTGTAAATCCTTTTTTATCACCGCTTACTATGTTGTTAGTAAAATTTTCAATGTTTTGTTTTACCTCATGTACTTCTGGTATAACATTAACACCATCTACATAAAATGTAGCATCTTTTGGGGCACGTAACGCTGTATGTAAAACGGCTCGTCCTTCGGTTTTATTTATTTTTTCTCCTGAAAACTGACTTTGGATTGCTTCTTTTAGTTTTACCTCATCAGCTAATTCGAGTAAATATTTAAATGTTTCTTCTGTAATCCTGTTTTTTGAAAAGTCTATATAGAAATCATCCCATTTGATAGTAAACTTATTTGCTCGTTCGGGATCTTGAGCAAATAGCTCTTTCATATGTATACTTTTAACTTTATTGTAATGTTCTAAAAGGTTTTTCCAAGAACTTGTTGTTGTTGGGTTTATGTTTGGTAATGGCATGTTATGAGTTTGCTTGAGTAATTATGGTTTGTTCTGGCTGTTCGTTTTCAAGTATTTCTGGCTCGAACAAAATATTATCTAATTGATACTTTATAGGTTTGATAAAATCTAAATATTTAAATTTTAATGAATCTGAAATGGGTTTTGCTTCGGGCAGCTTCTGTTTAAAAGGATCGACTTGTCTTCCATTTTTCCAAAAACGATAGCACACATGTGGTCCACCTGTATTCCCTGTCATACCTACTCTACCAATAATATCTCCCTGCTTTACAAACTGTCCTACTTTTACAAGGCGTTTACTCATGTGTAAATACTGGGTTTCGTAAGTAGCATTATGTCTGATTTTTACATATTTACCATTACCTCTGGTATAGCTGGATTTAGTAACAGTTCCGTTAGCCGTTGCTCTTATAGGTGTGCCTATTGGGGCCGCAAAATCGGTGCCTTTATGCGGACGTACTTTATAGCCATAAACGGCTATTCTACGACGTAAATTATATCTTGAAGATATTCTGCTAAACTTAACAGGAGCTTTTAAGAAAGCACGACGTAAATTTTTGGCTTCTTCGTTAAAATAATCTACAATCCCTTTGTCTTCATCGGTTTCAAATTCAAAAGCGTAAAAAGGCTCTTTATTGTGTTCAAAATAGGCTGCTTTTACTTTATGCACCCCTGCATAGATACTGTCGTCAATATATTTATCAAAATAAATCACTTTAAATCGATCGCCTTTTTGTAGTCGCCTAAAATCTATGGTCCAGGCATAAATTTCATCTGCTAATTTGTTGGTTAACACTGCACTAACGCCTTTTTTGTCTAAGGTTTCTGAGATGCTGCTTGTAATAACGCCAGTTACTGTTTTCTCAACATATTTAATTGGCTTTTTACTTTTAAATGCATGAATGGAGTCTTTAAAGTTGATGACTACATATTCTTCTTTTGTAGGCTGATAAATGAAGCTTTCTGGCATTTCTAACGAGTCTTTAGAAAAAAGTATCGTATATGGTTTTCCTACTTGAAGCCTGCGAATATCAAATGTATCTTTGGCTTTTTCTGCTATATGAAATATTTTAGGATAACCAATTTTGTTGCGTTCTAGAATAACACCAAAGGTGTCACCCCGTTCTATGGTGTCTCTTTTAACGACATAATCATTTAGTTTAAACCCAAATTCGTAAACTTCTTTAGGTTTTTCAACTACTGCAACGTCTTCTTCTAAAACTGGAGGAGCTGGTTTATCCTTCTTACAAGCAATAAGCATTATTGCTAAAACGGATAGTATTAAATATTTGTTCCCCATTCTTGTATTTCTTTTTCTGTCCATAAATCTGGAAAAAATATTCTTTTTTGATATTTAGGAAGCATGTATTTTTGCCAATCACTTCCTCCTGTAGCTTCTCCATCTCCGTCCTTTCCTAAAATATAATGCGTGGCTGCATTATAGTGTGCCATCACCCATTTTATATTTACGGTATAATCAAAATGACGCATGGCTTTTACCAGATCTTCATCTTTTTGATCGGCTTCAGGTAACTCTTTAAACCTTGACCAAAGGTTTTTAGTATTATAAACTTTCATAAAAGTAATAAACTCTTCTTTATAACGGTTTTCAAAATTTATAAGAAGAATTGATTTTTTACCAGTTTCATAATCTTTTCCTGCAGCCTGCCAATACAAATGTTCGAAAGCATGTTCAAAAGGTGTATTCCTGTCTATGTTTTTTCTAAACCTAAAATCAATTAAATTAATAAGTTCAGTTGATGCAAACTCAATTAATCTATATTGAGCACTTTGGAAACCACTAGCAGGAGTAAGCGTATGTCTAAACTTATTATACTGCTCTACATCCATGCCTTCTCTCATAATATTAAATGAGGTTGTAAGCATATCAAAATAACGACTAACACGCATTATTTTGTCTTCAAAAAAAGCGGCATTTAAATTTTCGCATTCTGCAACCTGCTTAATTTCCCAAAGAATCATTTTAAAAATGAGTTCATTAATTTGATGGTATCCAATAAATACCATCTCATCTGGCAATGTCGTTCTTTGTATTTGTAAACTTAATAAGGCATCTGTATGTATATAATCCCAATAGGTAATGGGTTTACTATAAAGCAACCCTTCTAAATGAACATCTAAATCCTGATGTATGGCCTCGTATTTTTCTTTAAGTTGGTTGGTTATTTTTTTATTCAAAATTCCTTTTAATTATCTACAACTATTTTGAAAGGGTGTTTTAATCCTTTATAGGCTTCAAGGTCTGCTCTTAGAGAGCCAACAGCCAAATCTGCTTTAATGCGCAAAGGTACTTTATTTTTGTCTTTTGAGACCCATAGCGTTAAGCTTTCTTCTTCTTTAAATACACGCCCTGCCAATACATATGGCCTAAATATTAGGGCTTCGACTTTTTGACCATTCTCCATTTTAATAATCTCTTCGCCTAAATATTGTAATTTAAACCCATAATTTTCTTCATCAAAAAACATATCAACTTTAAACTCATCGCCAACTTTTAATGTATTTATGTCTATACTGTTACGTAAATAATAATAGGTTGAGACCATGTCTTGAATATTAGGCTTGGTATCTATTACAGTTTTTTTCTTATGCTTTTTATTGTTAACGTAAGCTTTATTATTTATTTGATCGAACTCAATTTCAATGTCTTTTTTATGGCCACCTTCGTCTATATTTCTAACAAACTTGTAAGGCATGATGGTTTTTTTGTCAAAATAGCTTTCGTACCTGTCCTTAACTTTAAAAAACCATTTTATCATACCGGTAGTCCAACCTTTACCAACGACATGATAAACCTCTCTATTGTTTAATTTTGCATCTTTAACAGTAAGTGTTGCATTTCCTGCTTTTAAAAAGCCGCTATAGCTCATTTTGAATTTAAACCATTCGCCTTCGCCAAATGCAGACTCTTGCTGTGAAAAAGAAGTTTGCATTACGCCTAATGTTATTAATATAAGTAGTAGTTTATTCATCCTTATTGGGTAATTGATAATGTAACTCTTTGGGCTAACATTTATTGTTGTATGCAAGAAATTACAATTACTGTTCCAAAAATATAAAAAATCTTTATACAGCCCTTTATTATAAGAAGTTCTTAACGTTTATTTGTTACATAGAAACAAAAAACTCCATCAAAAAGAGATGGAGTTTGTATAAGGCTAAATATGTTGTTCTACAGCGTTCCTCTTAAAGCCTGTTCTCTTTCAATAGATTCAAAAAGTGCTTTGAAATTTCCAGCTCCAAACCCACGAGCTCCCATGCGTTGAATAATTTCAAAGAATAATGTTGGTCTGTCTTCTACAGGTTTTGTAAAGATTTGTAACAAGTAACCTTCTTCATCAGCATCAATCATTATCCCTAAACGTTTTAGCTTTTCGATATCTTCTCTTAATTCATGACTAAAAGCTTCTAACCTTCCTGGTACTGCTTTATAATATGCTTCGGGTGGTGTTGATAAAAATTCTACACCATTTGCACGTAATTGAGAAACGGTTTTAATAATATCGTCTGTAGCAACTGCTATATGTTGTACACCGGCACCTTCATAAAAATCTAAATATTCTTCGATTTGAGATTTCTTTTTACCTTCTGCAGGTTCATTAATTGGAAACTTAATTCTTCCGTTTCCGTTAGACATTACTTTACTCATTAATGCCGAATATTCTGTATGAATTTGTTTGTCATCAAACGATAAAAAGTTTTCGAACCCCATGACGTCTTCGTACCATTTCACCCAAGTATTCATTTGATTCCAGCCTACATTGCCAACCATATGATCGATATATTTTAACCCTGCTGCTGGCGGATTATAATCGGATTCCCATTTTTGAAATCCAGGTAAAAAAGCGCCCTTATAATTTTTGCGCTCTACAAATATGTGAACGGTTTCTCCATAGGTGTAAATTCCTGCTCGTACCACTTCACCGTGTTCGTCTTTTTCAACGGTTGGTTCCATATACGATTTTGCTCCCCTGGACGTTGTTTCTTGATATGCCTTGCGGGCATCATCTACCCAAAGTGCTATGACTTTTACACCATCACCATGTTTTACAATATGGTCGTTTATTGGTGATTTACTGCTTAAGGGGGTTGTTAAAACAAGTTTAATTTTATCTTGTTTTACAACATAACTTACGGTGTCTGTCGCACCAGTTTCTAATCCGCGATAAGCGTACGATTGAAATCCGAATGCTGTTTTATAAAAGTGTGCAGCTTGTTTTGCGTTACCTACATAAAATTCTACGTAATCTGTTCCCAGTAATGGAAGGAAATCTTGTGCTCCTTCAAATATTTTTTCTAAACCGTAGTTTACTGATTTTATTTCTTTGCTCATGATGAATTGTTTATTTGTTATTCGTTAAGTTGTTTTGCTAATAACGAATGCGTGATATTTTTTAGCCCTGACTGAAACGGCATCCTTTAACCTTTTTATAAAAGATACAGTGAAAAGCAGGAAATAGCTTCTAGTTATTTTTATTTTAAAGAACGTTTATTTAACCACTTTTGCAACATAGACATCCTGATGTTTTGAGTATGTTGCTAATTCCCTTCCTTTGGAGGGTTAGGGGAGGCTTATAACCAAGATTTATAGTAATCGTCATCAGCTATTTTCATAGCTTCTTCGGTGACCATTAATGGTTTAAAAGTATCGACCATAACGGCCAGTTCTTCGGTTTCTTTTTTACCAATACTTCGTTCGGCTGCTCCTGGGTGTGGCCCATGTGGAATACCAGCGGGATGCAGTGAAATATGACCTGCTTCTATATCGTTTCTACTCATAAAATCGCCATCTACATAATACAGTACCTCATCGGCATCGATATTGCTATGATTGTATGGCGCTGGAATGGACTGCGGATGATAATCGTACAACCGCGGAACAAAACTGCAAACTACAAAGGCTGTCGTTTCAAACGTTTGATGAATTGGTGGTGGTAAATGAATACGACCTGTTATGGGTTCAAAATCATGAATCGATAGGGCATAAGGGTAATTAAACCCATCATAACCCACAACATCAAAGGGATGAGAGGCGTAAACCATATCGAAAATTTCATCTTTCTTTTTTACTTTAATGATAAAATCTCCTTTTTCGTTATTGGTTTCTAACTCGTATGGACGACGAATGTCGCGTTCGCAAAACGGTGAGTGCTCTAACAATTGCCCAAACCAATTACGATATTGTTTTGGAGTGTAAATTGGTGCGTGAGATTCGACAATAAACAGCCGGTTATCTTCGGTATCGAAATCTATTTTGTAAATAATTCCTCTTGGAATAATTAAGTAATCACCATACTTAAAATCTAAATTACCGTAGATTGTTCTAAGTTTACCTGTTCCTTTATGAATAAAAATCATTTCATCAGAATCTGTATTCTTATAAAAATATGTGGTAGTCGATTTTCTTGGTGCTGCTAATGCAATATGGCAATCGGAGTTTGTTAAAACTATTTTTCTGCTTTCTAAATAATCGTCCTGAGGCGGAACTTGAAATCCACGTAATCTATAAGACTGAATATTATTGGTTTTAGCGATTTTTGGTGCTACACTATATTGAGAACGAATTTCTTTAACCTGTGTAGGTCTTTGTTCGTGATACGAGTTGGTAGACATCCCATCAAAACCAACGGTTCCAAATAACTGCTCGTAATATAAACTGCCATCTGGTTTTCTAAATTGAATATGGCGCTTATGCGGAATATTTCCTAATGTATGATAAAAAGGCATTTTCTTTAAAATTAAAAAGTTAATAATTAAAAGCTAAAAGCACAATGCTTTAAACTTTAAAAAGTGATATAAAGATACAATAATGCCAGCTCACTCAGGATTTCTCTTGATGAGGTAGTGTAGAAACGATAATAAGTCTTTCCAAAAAGGTTTCATACTGTTACAAATATCGCTAAAAATAACGACTTTAAAAAACGTGTTTAAAACCAAAAGCCTACATTGAAAAACCAAACGCTTTGTTTGGCTTCTGGAGAGTAACTAAATTTGCCTTGAATTGGACCTATAAAAGTGTCAATAGCGTAACCCAAAGCATAGCCCCGATAATCTGGAAGTGTAAACCATTCGCCACTTTCAAAAATATCGTCATCAACATTTGCCCAATTCGCCTCAGCAGTAATATGATGATTTTTAAACACTTCATAATCTGCACTAAATGCTGCTTTAACATAGCTGTTCCCCACAAGTGCTATATAATCGTATCCTAAAAACGGAACGAAATTATTTATTAAATCATTGCCATACCCTCCAAGGGCAAAATCCAGAGCTTGTGTAGATTTATCACCTAATTTGAAACCTCCGTTTACTCTTAAATTAAAGGCTAACAGGTTAGAAATACTAAATGCATATCCTAAATCTGCTTTTGCTATGGAAAAATCTTCAAAATCTGAATTAAAATTAGAGGCCATTAGGTACATGTGTAAATCGCCATTAAAATACACCCCGCGTTTTGGGAAATATTTATTATCATAGGTGTCTAACTTTAAATTCCCAAAAACACTAAAATAGTCTGTGTTTTCAAATACAAATTCGTTGTTGTTTGTTGTAACCGTTTCAGATTTTATCTCAAGGCGTTTATGTTCGGCTCCTACACTTAATGCAAAGTCTTTTTTAAACAAGGTTTGCAAATAAAACTGATTGGTTTGGTCGTGAAGCTCAATATCAATTTTGTTTAATCCGGTTGTCATAATTTGAGCATCATCAAAAAACAATTCTGCACTAATATTTTTATGAAACTGATTTAATCTTGACCGAATACCAATACTCCAATAAAATCCTTTATCGATTAAATACTCGAAATTATAGCGCACATTATCGCCAAAAACCAAATCTAAAGATGCTATATCGTTATCAAAAAGAAACCTTTTTTTGGTTACATTAACCAGTGCTGCACTTTTGTATAAACCGTCATAATGCAATCCTAATTTTAAAAACGTAGTAATATTAGTTTCTTTAACAGTCGCTTCTAAATCGTACCCATCATTATATTGAGATTTTTTAAACTTATATTGAAACGAATCAAAGTTATTGGTAGCCACTAAATTGTTAACACCTTTGTAAAAGTCTTTAAAATCGATCTTTTCATTCAATTTCAACCTAAGTTTTCCAGCACATAAGCACGGGTGTATTTCTCATTTCCACTTAGCTTAACCGAATTAATTTTAATAGAATCTTGAGTATGTAAACTTATTTTAAACTTTGGCTTGCCTTTATCGTATTTAGATAAATCTTTTAATGCATTAGTTTTTGTTTTTGCAGCTGTTTCTCCGCGCTTAATAATCTTTTCGCCTTCGCTAAACGATACCACCGTAAAGTCTGTAATATCCGGTTTTATATAGATATCGGTTTTTTTAGACTTCAGCTTCATGTCTTTAATCGTCCTGAAGTTATTAATTTGCAGTAATACTTCAGGAGCCGAGGTTAATTCTTCTCTAGCGGCTAACCCATCTTGAACATCAACACCTATAATAATGTCCATTCCTTTTGCTTTGAGTTCATCAATAGGGTAATTATTTGCAACTCCGCCATCAATTAGTATTTGACCATCTATTTCAACAGGCTGAAATAACGAAGGGAAAGCGCCACTTGCCATAACAGATTGGGTTAAATTCCCCTTGTCTAACATTACGGCTTCACCAGTCTCTATATTGGTGCCAATACAGAAAAACGGAATAGGCAACTTACTAAAATCTTCAATATCGCTAACATGTAGTGTTAATTTAGATAATAGGCTATAAGTGTTTTGTCCTCTTGAAAGAGCCGATGGTAATTTAATTTTCAGCTTGTCAAAAGGCAATGTTAAAGCGTATTTTTCAGAATTACTTCGTTCATAAAATGCCTTGGATGATCGGGGTAAATCGTCACTTATAATTTTATCGAAATCTACTTTTTTAAAGATGGAATCTAATTGGTTTCCTGAGTAACCTGATGCGTATAACGAACCAATTATTGCCCCCATACTTGTGCCAGCAATATAATCGACCTTAACACCTAGGCTATCAATAATTTTTAGTACACCTATATGCGCGAGTCCTTTTGCGCCCCCACCACTTAACACCAAACCAACTTTAACATCGTGTTTTTTTATGTCTTCATTTTGCGCTTTCGCGGAAAGCAAAGTGAGTACAAATAGGGTTAATATGATTGTTTTTTTGTTCAAGTTATATATTTGATTATATGTTTTGTCATATTGAAAAAAGTTATGATTGAGGCATCTCATAAAAATATAAAAACAATTTGTTTAATATTTCTCCTTTCGCTGAAAGGATAGAAACAGCTTTAAATTATGACTTCCCATGATAATAATTATAAATTTTCTCTGCCCTAGAAACCCCAATCACTACCTCTAATTCATCTAACTTGGCATTGGCAACACGCTTAGCCGATTTAAAATGTTTAAGTAACTCTACTACTGTTTTTTCGCCTATACCTGGTATGGTTTCAAGCTCTGTATTTAACGCTGTTTTGCTACGTTTATTTCGATGATGCTCAATACCAAAACGATGTGCCTCGTTACGCAGTTGTTGTATAATTTTCAGGGTTTCGCTTTTTTTATCTAAATATAAGGGAATTGGATCGTTTGGATAAAATAATTCTTCTAAACGTTTTGCAATTCCGATAATGGCAATTTTTCCTCTTAAATCCAATGCATCTAAACTTTTTAAGGCCGATGATAATTGCCCTTTCCCGCCATCAATAATAATAAGATGTGGCAATTGCTGTTTTTCATCTAATAAGCGTTTATATCTGCGATAAACCACCTCTTCCATCGATGCAAAATCGTCTGGGCCTTCAACCGTTTTTATATTAAAATGGCGATAGTCTTTTTTACTAGGTTTCCCGTTTTTAAATACCACACATGCCGCCACCGGATGTGTGCCCTGTATATTACTATTATCAAAACATTCTATATGTCGTGGTTCTTCAGACAAGCGTAAATCGGCTTTCATTTGTGCCATAATACGATTTACATGCCTGTCAGGGTCTACAATTTTATCCTGTTTAAAACGCTCCATTCTAAAATACTTTGCATTACGAAGCGATAAATCTAAAATGTGTTTTTTATCACCCAATTTCGGTACTGTTATTTTAATATGTTCTCCTAAATCGACTTTAAAAGGCACATATATTTCTTTTGATTTTGAATGGAATCGCTGGCGAATTTCGGTTATAGCCAACTCTAATAATTGCAAATCGGTTTCGTCTAACTTCTTTTTTATCTCTAAGGTATGCGATCGGATAATAGATCCGTATGATAATTGTAAAAAATTAACATACCCATAACTTTCGTCACTCATTATAGAAAACACATCTACATTACTAATTTTAGGGTTTACTATGGTAGATTTTGCTTGGTAGTTTTCTAAAATTTCAATTTTTTCTTTTATTTTTTGAGCCTCTTCAAATTGCATGGTTTCAGCAAAACCACGCATCTGCATTTTAAACTGGGCTAAGGAGTCTTTAAAATTTCCTTTTAAAATTTCCCGAATGGCTTTTATATTTTTGTTGTATTCAGCTTCAGTTTCTAATCCTTCGCAAGCCCCTTTACAATTGCCTAAATGATATTCTAAGCATACTTTATATTTTCCTGCTTGTATCTTTTCTTCAGATAAATGATAATTACAAGTCCTTAAATGATATAACCCCTTTATTAAATCTAATAGTGTATGCACCGTTTTCACACTGGTATAAGGGCCAAAATATTCGCCGCCGCCTTTAAAAACGCGTCGTGTAGAAAACACTCTGGGAAAGCGTTCTTTTTTTATACAAATCCACGGATACGATTTGTCGTCTTTCAGCAATACATTATAGCGTGGTTTGTGCTTTTTAATAAGATTGTTTTCAAGTAACAAAGCATCGGTTTCTGTTTCAACCACGATATGCTTTATCCTTGCAATTTTTTTTACCAATACTCTGGTTTTGCCATTATCGTGTGTTTTGGTAAAATACGAGCTTACCCTTTTCTTTAAGTTTTTAGCCTTGCCTATATAAATAATTGTATCGTCTGCATCAAAATACTGATACACTCCAGGCTCATTTGGTAAGGTTTTTAATTGTATTTCTAAGGTAGGTTTACTCATTATATCAAAGGTATACTAATTAACGAAATACTAAAAATTAGATATGCTTTTTTAGTATATTGCAGCTATAATACGCAACTATAATAAGTGAACATAGTTATACTTTCTCGTAACGAAAATTTGTATTCTACCAGAAGACTTGTAGAAGAGGGAGAAAAACGCGGTCATATCATGGAGGTTATTGACCCTTTAAAATGTGATCTTATTATTGAAAAAGAGAAACCTTCCATCTATTATCAAGATCGTTATTTAGATTATGTAGATGCTATTATCCCTAGAATTGGAGCTTCAGTAACCTTTTTTGGTTGTGCAGTAGTTAGGCAATTTGAAATGATGAATGTTTTTACAACGGTAACTTCTGATGCCATTATACGTTCTAGAGATAAATTACGAAGTTTTCAAAGACTTTCTAAAGCAAGAATTGGGATGCCCAAAACGGTATTTACTAATTATTCCCGTGATGTAGAAGAAGTGATTTCGCATGTTGGTGGCACTCCGGTTATTATTAAACTTCTTGAAGGCACGCAAGGTTTAGGTGTGGTTTTGGCAGAAACAAAAAACGCGGCCGAATCTGTTTTAGAAGCATTTAACGGATTGCAAGCAAGGGCCTTAGTTCAGGAATATATAGCCGAAGCTAAGGGCGCCGATTTACGAGCATTGGTTGTTGACGGGCATGTTGTTGGCGCTATGAAACGGCAAGGAAAAGAGGGCGAATTTCGTTCTAATTTACACCGTGGTGGCTCTGCTGAAGTTGTAAAACTTAATGAAGATGAATTACGAGTTGCCATGAATGCCTCCCGGGCTTTAAAACTTCCTGTTTGTGGTGTAGATATGCTACAATCTTCTCGTGGACCTTTATTACTCGAAGTTAATTCAACCCCCGGATTAGAAGGTATTGAAAGTGCTACAGGAAGAAATATTGCCAAAGCTATTATAACTTTTATTGAACGTAACCGAAGATAAATGCCCGATAACAAAAACGATACGCTAACAATTTTAGGAGAGCACATTAAACCCGGAGAAAGC
>CBDDAJ010000016.1:0-79631 GCA_965224845.1 Wocania sp. | reverse complement strand
TCCATCGGCATCTTGATACCATGTTGTTGAAGACACATCGGCAGTTAAATTAATATTATCTATAGAAATATCACTAGACCATCCGCCACCAGTAATGGCATTAATTCTAAGTTTTATTGTTTGTCCGTCATATGCTGAAAGATTTACAATTTGTGTTGTCCAAGAATCTGTATGTGCAGTTTGTTGTTGTGTGGTATTGGTAAATAAATTTGTGTAGCTGGCTCCGTTATCTATACTTACATCTAAAGATATTGAAGCAGTACCATCTATATCTGCACCAAACATATGTGTGTCAAATGAAAATTGCGCATTTTCAAAACCACTAAGTTCGAAACAAGGACTAATTAAATGTGCAGATTTATTTGGACTTCCTGCAGGAGATACATTAGTAGAAGCTTCCGTAAATAAAAACCATTCATTTTCAGAGGCTAATGATGGACCGGTACCAGTTGATGGTGTTGAATTACCATCACCTTCTTCTTGTTTTCGAGTCCAATCAATATCATCAGCACTGCCATTGGCTGCATCAGACCATAATCCTAAGCCAGTTTCAAACCCTTCAGAATAAGGAAAAGAAGAAACGCTGCTTCCAGTACATGGTACTGGTGTTGCTGTTGTAAAATTAGTAGAAGTACTATATGATGATGTGCTACTTGTGCATCGTGTTCTTACCTGTACTTCATAATTAGTTGATGCAGTTAAACTTGAAATAGAATAACTGTTTGTTGATATATTTGTTACTTCTGTCCAAGTACCAGAACTCGTTTCTTTATATCTAATATCGTAAGTAGCCGAAGGAATATTATCCCAGCTAGCAGTAGCAGAAATAGTTGTAATACTATTTACAGTTAAATTAGCCGGAGGGTTGGTGTTATCACAAGGGATTTGAATACTTAATATCTTAAAATCATCAATAAAAAAACCTTCTCCATTAGCAGAATAGTTTTCAAATCGGTTATTACCATCAGAGCTAAAGCGAAAACGAAATTGTGCATTGGTGGCTCCATTTAAAAAGCTATTATTAGAGGCATCAATAACAATTTCTTCCATTACCCAGTTATCCATCCTGTCACCATCATAAACCACTCCGGAACTATTAGAATTTTGAAAAGATGCGCTGCCTCCTTTTGCATCATGACCATTTGTACCACTCGTAGAACTAGGCTTATTGTATTTACCGCAAAGTGGTTGCCATGTACTACCATCTGTAGATCCTAATAGTTCTACAAAATCATAGTTTCGTTCCAAATCCCATTTTGTATAAAATTGAATTAAAACTTCACTTGAACTTGAGAGATCATAAGAAGCAACTGTTGATAAAGTATTTGTATCACTAGCACCATATGTTGCAATAGAATTTCCACCCAATTTTATACCATTAGTACCATTATACTTTGCAGCAGTATTATTTGAAGCTGTCCAGGAAGTAGTCCCGGCGGTTATATTAACATTCCAATTTGT
Organism: Wocania sp.; assembly: GCA_965224845.1. Lineage (GTDB taxonomy): Bacteria > Bacteroidota > Bacteroidia > Flavobacteriales > Flavobacteriaceae > Wocania_A. Next base: position 78,170 of record CBDDAJ010000016.1, on the reverse strand, counting down.
TAATCCAGACTCTGCATCGTCCAAAAATAGAACAGAAGGCTGGTAGTATTTTTCAAAGTTTACATTATAAAAAACATTAGTGCCATCAGATACTTGAACATTGTATTCAATCTTATCGTTAGCTGCAATTGAAGGGTTGAGAGTTAATGCAACAGTAAGATTTTGTTGTTCTAAGATATTAATACTAGATGTGCTTACTGGAGCACCTACTGAAGCTATATTGCTAGAAATAGGTGTTACGGTTACTGTAAAATCACTAGTAGTTTGTCCCAAACGCTCAATTCCAAAAGTAAGACTTGAGGATAAACTATTTATGTCTGATTGTGTTAAATCATGAAACTTTGCATATTTACCTGCATAATAAGCGGTAGTTAACGAGATACGCATGGCTCTTTTAGCAATAGGAACAATATCTGTTGTTGGTGGCCAAAACCCTGTACCACCATGCTCTGGTGTAGATGCCAAAACTGTTTTTGTGGAACCTGTTTTTCCATTACTATCAGCTGGTCCACCAACCATCCAGTCGTCAGCAATACCATTAGCAGCTGAAAAAATTGTAGCACCAGATACATACCTGTTATAGCGCGTCATATCTTCGTGCCATTTATGCATTTCATTTTCACGCCCGGAAACATTGGTAGGGTTACCACCATAGGGATGCGGAATAGCATTTCCAGAAGTATGATTCATCAAGCAGGTCTTAAAATCTCTGCTTTCTACAAATTCTTTTAGTATTTGAGTTTCTGGTTCAGAAAAAGCACTTGGGCCTCTATAAGAATCACTAGATGGCGTGCCCGAAGATCCCGAGCCTGCTGTTCCCCAAAAGTAATCAAAGTTTCTATTTAAATCCACACCTCTATCTGAAGATGTATTGCCTGTACCACCTGTATTTGGCCTTAAATTTTTACGCTGCATACCGCCACCATCACCAGAGGTATTATCGTCAATGTGTTCATTCCATCTTAGCCCATCTGGGTTTACTACGGGGATAAAGTATAATTCGTTATTATCAACTAAGTTTTGAATCGCTGGATTTGTAGCATAGTTTTCTAACAAATACCACATAAAATAGATATTACCCATTAAACTTCCAACTTCTCTAGCATGAATCATAGAGGTGAAAAGCGATTGAGGCTTGGTGCCTTCAGGATTTGCTTGATTCCCAGTAATTCTTACATAGTATACGGTTTGAGGATCCCACCTTGTGGTTCCTTGTCCTGTATAATTTGTAATACCATTATTTGTTATAGTGCCAGATGGATTACCCCAGGTGGTTATTCCTGTAGAAGAAGCATCGGCTTTTGCAGAAATTAAACTAGGGTATAAAGCACGCATTTGATCAAGTTCTGCTTCCATTTCACTAACGGTTAAACAACCACCCATACTACCTAAGTTGAAATTAGTTGGGGTTACCCAATCTATTTCATCACAGCCAACATATTCTAAAAAATTATCCAGTACTGTACTTGATACTGATTTTGAAGTCAATGGCCCTTTAGAACCTTTAGATAATAATGTTTTACTTCTAGCCCTTGATTTTTCTGTTTGTAGGTTTCTTAGAGCTTCATTATGGGTGCGCTCTGATCTTTCTGAATAAAACTTTGTTAAATCTTCAATTTCAACACTATAAGCAATACCATTTTTGTTTAAGAGCTCCAAATCAAATTCCGATAATTCCAGTATCAATTTATTGTGATCATGGTTTGCACCACAACTAAAGTCAATACCTAAAGCACTGATTTGCTTCTGTAAAGTAGGAGAGGGGCTATTAATTGCAATTCGTTTGTAAATGTCTTGAGAATAAGTGAATTGTACTAATAAAAATAGTATAGCACTTACGAGAGTAATTTTTTTCATCAGACTTAGGGTTTTTTTTAATGAATTTTATGCGGCTAATATAAAATAATAATTAAAAAAACTCCATGAAACGCAAAAATAATCGATGAAATACATATTCAGTAAAACAGAGATTTTTTTATTTGTTTAAGTAAGCCCCCATAATATCTGGTGTTTTGGCTTATCACTAAACAGGAGATTATTAAATTAAAAATCTTTATTTTTAAACCTTTAAAAACAGATCATATTTATTATGCGAATACTTCTCTTACTAATAGTAGTTTTTTTTATTACAAACTGTAAAGAAAAACCGCCTTTTACATTTAAAGTAATGGCTTGGAATATTTTACATGGTGCAAACGATATCCCTAATGGTAGAGAAAAAGCCATAGATATTATACGGGAAATAGATCCGGATGTTATTTTAATGGTGGAAACCTATGGATCTGGAAAAGAAATTGCTGAAGCTTTAGGGTATAATTTTCATTTAATAGCTCCAGAAGGAACGCCATTAGATAATAAAGGCACCAATCTATCTATTTTTTCAAAGTTTCCTTTTGGGAAACGTATAGACACTGAATATCCTTTTTATTTGGGAGGTAGGGAGATTATTATCAAAAATCAAAAGATTCGGTTTTTTTCTAATTGGTTTCATTATTTACCTTGGAATAACGAGCCTGAAAAAATGGGAAAAACAGCTGAAGAGTTACTGATCTGGGAAGAAAGTGGAAAGCGCAATGAAATGATACAAAAAGTATTGCCCTATATTAGGCAATATGCTAAAGCATCTGATGCTGTACCATTGGTTTTTGGTGGAGATATGAATTCGCCTTCGCACTTAGACTGGGGAGCAGACACTAAAAAGATGCATAATAATTTGGTTGTGCCCTGGGCTGCAACAAAAGTTTTAGAAGATATTGGTTTTATTGACTCTTATAGAGACTTAAACCCCAATCCAATCTCACATCCCGGAATAACATGGGATGCTGAAGGTAAAGTAGATTCGCATAGAATTGATTATATATATTATAAAGGAACTACACTAAAAGCTATTAAATCTGAGACTTATAACGCCTTTTTTAATACACCAATTAAAATAAATGATAAAGAAATACAGTATCCTTCAGATCATGGTTTTGTAGTAACACATTTTCAATTATTAAAAAGCGAATAAGCCTGCTTATATCTTGATTTACACCGGTTTTAATTCATTTACAATAGCATAATAAAGCTTTCTTATTTTAATAAAATAGTATTGCCAATAGCAAATAAATTTGAGATAACCAGTGTATTCATCCTATATCTTTGTTAATAAAATTTAATAATATACTTAGATGATAGTACTAAACCTATAAAATAATATTAAATTTGTGTTCGAGCACATTATAATATTTTTCAATTTAATCTTAGAAATATGCAAACAATTTTTCGTTTAGCCCTTGTACTTATTTTGCTTAGTAGTTGCAATAAAAAAAACAGAACATTTTCAGAATCAGAAATAGCAATTCTTCCTAAACCATTATCTCTGGTTTTAGGTGAGTTTTCATTTGCACTAGAGGATGGCATGACTGTTTATGGGGATCATAATGCTGCAGAAATGGCGAGCGACTATCTTGTGAATGATATCAAAGCCGCAATAAAAATCAATCTTCAAAAAGCTAAAACGAAAGATGCCGATATCATTTTTAAATTAGACACCTTACTAAGTGATGACGAATATCATTTAAAGGTTATTCCTAAGCAGATAACGATTAGAGCTAATGGATATGGCGGTTTTTTCTATGGCATACAAACCATAAAACAACTCATTTCAAAAGCAGATTCAGACACTTCAAATGAAGCTAAAATCTTAATTCCTTCTGTTGATATTAAGGATAAACCACGTTTTAGATGGCGGGCTTATATGTTGGACGAATCTCGTTATTTTCATGGGGAAGAGTTTGTGAAATTAATTTTAGATGAAATGGCGTCGCTAAAAATGAATATCTTTCATTGGCATTTAACAGATGATGCCGGATGGCGTATAGAAATTAAAAAATACCCTTTGTTAACTAAAGTTGGTGCGTTTCGTACAGATAGTGAAATTGAAACCTGGAAAAGTGGTAAAACTTCTGGCAAACCTCATGGCGGGTTTTATACTCAAGAACAAATAAAAAATATTGTTGCTTATGCAGCAGAAAGACATATTACTATAGTTCCGGAATTTGAAATGCCCGGGCATTCTAGTGCGGCAATAGCAGCTTATACTTGGTTAGGAACTGCAGGTAAGGATATTGACGTTCCTGTTAAGTTTGGTAGACATTATGATAATTACGATGTAACTAAACCAGAAGTTGTTCAATTTATTAAAGATGTTTTAATCGAGATATTTGAGTTATTCCCTTCAAAAGTTATTCATATTGGTGGTGATGAAGTGGGTTATAAATCATGGGAAGATGCAAAGCATGTTAAAAAATATATGAAAGCAAACAATATAAGTACTCCTGCAGATTTACAAATTGCTTTTACTAACGACATCTCAAAATTTATAGAAGCTAATGGTAGACGCATGATGGGATGGAATGAGATTATGGGAATTAACATCCACAAAGGTTTTGAAGAAAAGAAGCATGATCTGGAAGCAGAAACGGAGTTGGCTAAAAATGTTGTTGTACATTTTTGGAAAGGAAATTTAGATTTAGCAACTCAAGCTGCTGAAAAAGGTTATGGTATTGTTAATTCACTACATAGTAATACGTATTTAGATTATGGGTATAAGTCTATTAGCCTGGAAAAAGCTTATGGTTTTAATCCTATTCCAGAGGGCTTAGATGAGAAATATCACGATAATGTTTATGGCTTAGGTTGTCAAATGTGGAGTGAATGGACGCCTACAAATGATGATGTTGAGCGACAAACATTTCCAAGGATTGCGGCATTTGCAGAAGTAGGTTGGACAGCTTTAAAAAATAAAGATTATAAAGGCTTTACACTTGCTCTTAAAAAAACACAAAAACGCTGGGATAGTTTAGGAATCAACTATTTTAAAGGTGCTGAATAAAAAAAACAATTTAAAATTTTATGGTTAAAATATCAAGTAAAACTGTAATACTACTTTGCTTCTATATCGCTTTTATTTCGTGCAAGGCTGATAAAAAAGAAGAAAAAGTGATTAATAAAAAGCCAAACATCATCATGTTCATGGTAGATGATATGGGATGGCAAGACACATCAGTTTCGTTTTGGAAAGAAAAGACAGCATTCAACAGCATTTATAAAACTCCAAATATGGAGCGACTGGCCAATGAAGGGATGAAATTTACACAAGCCTATTCAACCCCAGTTTGTACCCCTACCAGGGTTAGTTTAATCTCTGGAATGAATGCTGCCAGACATCGTGTTACTAATTGGACTTTGAGAAAAAATAAATCAATGGTCAACCCTCCTAAGGGTTTAAAAATGCCGGATTGGAATTTAAATGGAGCACAAATTACAGATACCATTAACCAATCGGTACATATTACACCGCTACCGCAATTATTAAAAGATGCAGGATATGTTACTATTCATGCAGGAAAAGCTCATTTTGGAGCTTTAGATACGCCAGGTGCAGATCCAAAGAGTTTTGGGTTTGATATAAATATAGCAGGACATGCAGCTGGGGCACCAGGAAGTTATTATGGAACGAAAAACTTTAAAAAAGAGATTGCTAAGAATAGTATTTGGGATGTTCCAGGTTTAGAAAAATACCATGGAAGAGACATCTTTTTGTCTGAAGCCCTAACTCAAGAATCTATTTTAGCAATGGACGATGCCGTTAAAAGTAAAAAACCATTTTATTTGTACTTGGCGCATTATGCTGTACATACACCTATTCAAGCTGATCCAAGATTTGAAAAAAAATATCTAGATCAAGGCTTGCACCCTACTGAGGCAAAATATGCTTCAATGGTTGAAGGCATGGATAAAAGCTTAGGTGATTTGATGGATTATCTTGAAAAGAAAGGGGTTGCAGAAAATACCATCATCTTATTCATGTCAGACAACGGCGGACTTAGTGCTGTGGCCAGGGGCGGAGAAAAACATACGCATAACAAACCTTTATCTAGCGGAAAAGGATCTGTTCATGAAGGTGGTATTCGGGAACCTATGCTTGTAAAATGGCCTGGAGTAACCAAAGAAGGCTCAAGTACTGATAGTTTTGTGATTATTGAAGATTTTTTTCCAACCATTTTGGAAGTAGCAGGAATATCAGACTATAAAACTGTACAAAAAGTAGACGGCAAAAGTTTTACAACAATTTTAAAAGGAGAAAATCAAGATAACAAGCAAAGGGCCTTGTTTTGGCATTATCCAAACCATTGGGGACCAAGCGGTCCTGGTATTGGAGCTACAAGCACTATAAGAAAGGGCGATTGGAAACTAATCTATTATCATTTAGATAGCCATTTTGAGTTATTTAATATTACTAATGATATTAGCGAAACAGAAAATTTAGCTACTAAAGAAAAAGAAAAACTGAAACTACTGGCAATAGAACTATCAAACTACTTAAGAAGTGTGAATGCGCAAATGCCTATACGAACAGATAATAACAAGCAGGTTCCTTGGCCTGATAATCAGGAGGTCATTAGTACTATATAAAAAGAATTATTTATTATGGTTAAGTATATTTTGTCAGTCATTTTATGTTTTAATTTAGTGGTAAGCTGTCAGCAAAAAAAAGAAATTATAATTGCCCAGACTTTTAAAGAGCCAAAAGATCCATTACCTAGCAAAGATAGCGATTGGGCTATGCTAAATAAAGGATTACAGGCTTCATTAGCATCAACAAATATCCGTTTTGTAAAAAGTGAAATGCCAAAAATAGAGCAAACAAACGCCTATACAGAAACGGTTTGGAAAGGAGAACGTATTTCTACTCAACTAGTACTTTGGAGCAACGACTCGGTAAATCATGTAGAAGTTAAAGTTTCAGACCTAATGTCTGAAAAAGGAGATAAAATTTCAGAAGAGCATATAGAAATTAATTTTGTAAAATATATTATTACTGATGAATTTGCCGGAGGTTGTGGTTATAGAAAACCAGAGGATTTTGCATCTTCGTTAGCAGCCGATGGTTTTGATCCTATAAATTCTTATAAAATAAATGCTCAGGAAACTCGACCCGTTTGGATTATTATAAATGTTCCTGCCAATACAGAAGCAACTACGTATACAGGGGTTATAACGGTTAATATTGAGGGACAAGAAAGCAAGCAATTTGAATTACATTTAAAGGTTCTTAATAAGATTTTGCCTAAAGGAACAGATTGGAAGTTTCATTTAGATTTATGGCAAAACCCTTACGCTGTATCTCGTTTTCATAATGTTGAGCCATGGTCTCAAAAGCATTGGGATTTGTTAAGACCTCTAATGAAGCGTCTTGCTGATGCTGGACAAAAAGTGATTACGGTGTCGTTAAACAAACGCCCCTGGGGCGGACAAACTTTTGATCAATTTGAAGCTATGATTGATTGGAAAAAGAAAACCGATGGTACATGGGTATATAATTTTACCACTTTTGATAACTGGGTTGAGTTTATGATGAGTTTAGGCGTACAAAAACAAATTAGCTGCTATTCTATGGTGCCTTGGGGCAATGAGTTTTATTATTTTGATGAAGCAGAAAATAAAGAGATTAAAATAAAAGCACCTCCAGGAACAAAAGCATATGAAGCGCTATGGATCCCTTTTTTAACAGCATTTAAAAAGCATTTGGTTGAGAAGGGATGGAATAAGATTACCAGAATAGCTATGGATGAAAGGGGACCAGATGAAATGAAAGCCATGTTAAAGTTGCTTAATCAATATGCGCCCGAGTTTGGAGTTTCTTTTGCCGATAATCATAAGAGCTATAAACTATATCCTAACGAATTAAAAGATATGTCTGTGGCATTTGGCCATCCGGTCGATGAAGAAGATTTAGTAAAAAGAAGGGATAAAGGACATGTAAGTACACATTATGTTTGTTGTTCAGACGGATTTCCAAATACTTTTACTTTCTCACCACCCGAAGAAGGCATTTTTATTGGTTGGTATACTATAGCTGCTAATTTTGATGGGTTTTTGCGTTGGGCTTATAATAGTTGGGTAGAAAACCCATTACAAGATTCCCGTTTTAGAGCATGGCCTGCCGGCGATACTTACATTGTATACCCCGAGAACCGTAGTTCTATTCGCTTTGAAAAATTAAGAGAAGGCATTCAAGATGCTGAAAAGATTAGGATTCTCCGTGAAGAATTAAAAGCTAATAATATGTTGGATGAACTGGACTATTTGAATGATGTTGTTGCTAAATTTAATATAACAAAAAAACCAGATGATTTAGAGGAGATGCTTCTTGATGCTAAACACACGTTAAATGTTTTAACAAGTAAGTTAATAAATGATTAATACCAGCTATAGCGATAATACTGCCATATTAAATTAAATGAGTTGAAAATTTTAAAAAAATAAAATGATTTCAAAAACCTTTAGAATAGTATTAGTTTTTGCATGTTCGATTATACTTTCAATTTGTAAAAACAAATGTTATGCCCAAAATACGAGTACTTTAAAAGTTATTACTTATAACATATGGAATGGTTTTGATTGGGGAAAGGATATTAATCGTAAAGCTAAACTTGTAAATTGGATAAATACTAAAAAACCAGATGTAGTAGCTTTACAAGAACTGTGCGGCTACACTCAGGAACAGTTACAAAAAGATGCCAAAAAATGGGGGCATGATTATGCCGAAATTTTAAAAACTTCAGGATATTCAGTTGGTATAACATCGAATAAGCCTATTGAGGTAAAAGAAAAAATATTGGAAAACATGCATCATGGTGCATTACATTGTAAAGTTGATAACATCGATTTTTTTGTGATTCACTTTTCACCATTTAGTCATGAAAAAAGAAGGGAAGAAGCTAAAATTATTTTAAATAGCTTATCAAAGCTTTCAGATAAACAGGATAAATATATGGTTCTGGGCGATTTTAATGCACTATCGCCTTTTGATGCACATTTGTATAAAAACATAAGTGAGCTTATAGAAAACAGAAAAGCCTCAGAAGCGCAACATAGCCATGTGAAGAACTTATTGTACGGAGCGTTGGAGTATGGGGTAATGGGGGCATTCTTAGGCTACCCTTTAATTGATGTTACTCAAAAATACACTAGCACATGGGATGATAGAGTGAGTTGTCCAACACAAATTTTTGAAAAAGAAAAAGAGAAAGGACGCCCTAAAAAGTCTACACGCATAGATTATATTCTAACGTCTCCTTTTTTAGCCGAAAGGTGCATAAAATCTGAGGTATTAAATAAAGAAGATACATATTATTTATCTGATCATTATCCTGTATTAGCAGAGTTTAAATTGTAAAATACAAACAGCTTTTTTAGTTTTTACACTGTTATATCTAAATTAATAAACAAATTTAAAAGTAAATGAATTTAATTAAAAAAAGTGTCTGTTTTCAATTATGTGTTTTTAGTTTTTTTATGTTTAATAATGCTAAAGTATTGGCGCAAACACAAGTTGATTCTTCACGTGTGGTTCGTGTATTAACATATAATATCTACCACGGAGAAACTGTTGCTGCAGCAAAACGGTTTGATTTGGATTTGCTGGCTAAAATTATTAGGGATACCAAGCCAGATTTGGTGGCTTTACAAGAAGTAGATTTTAAAACTAAAAGAGTTTTAAAAATGGATTTGGTAACCGAATTAGGATGGCGTACAAAAATGCAAGCTGTTTTTGGTAAAGCTATGGCGTTTGATGGTGGTGAATATGGTGAAGGAGTATTGTCTAAGCGTTCCTTTTTGAGTACAAAAAATCATCCGCTGGCCGCAAGAAAAGACAAAGAGCCCAGAGCTGCTTTAGAAATTAATGTAGTATTAAAAAGTACCGATACCATTAGATTTATTGGAACACATTTAGACCATACAAAAGATGAAACCGATAGGATAAATCAGGCGAATCAATTAAACGCTATTTTTACAAAAAATAATAGACCTACTATTTTAGCTGGAGATTTAAATGCTACACCAGATAGTGAAACCATGAAGATCTTATTTCAAGAATGGCAGCCTTCATTTGTAGAAAATATAGCTACGTCACCCGCTGAAAATCCTAAGGCTAAAATTGATTATATTCTTTTTAGACCAGTAAATAGGTGGCGTGTATTGGAAAGCAAAGTAATTGACGAGAAAATAGCGTCAGATCACAGGCCAGTATTAAGTGTCTTAGAGCTGATAAAAGAGTAAAGGGCAAAAAAATTGCCCTTTAAACTAACTACATAAAAAATTAACGCGATAAGATAAAAATTATGTGACTAACTCAAAACATAATCAAAACTTGCGATATAAACATGATAAAATTATGTATATATTTTGCTAAAAGCTACTAATAATCTAACCATAACTGATACTTTTATTGCTGACTAATGATGGTGATTTAGGCAAAAAAAATATTAGCTTTAGTATTAATCATAGTAGTTAAATAGTATTAGTTAACTTAGGTTTGTTTATTATTATCTATTACATCTGGTTTTTTATTGATAGTGTTCATGGTATGTCATTAAATTTAAATTTCGTTGTTTAGCTATACATTACTGTTATTAGTCTAAAATACTTAACCACTCCAATAAAAAAAAGGATATTTATTTGGTTTTTATAATAGAAAACGGTTTACCCATGTTAAAAAAATACATATTTATAATTCTAGTTGCTTCAGCATTTATTTCTTGTAAAAAAGAGGAAAAAGAAATTGTAGGATCCAAAACAAAAAATATCGCTTATGTTGATCCTTATATAGGAACAGGTGGTCATGGACATACTTATCCAGGAGCCACAGTGCCTTTTGGGATGCTTCAAGTAACACCTGTAAATGGGATTAGTAAATGGGATTGGTGCTCAGGCTATCATTATTCCGATTCTATTGCGGTTGGTTTTAGTCATTTAGCCTTAAGTGGTACAGGTATTGGTGATTTGGCCGATGTATTGTTTATGCCAATAAATAAAGAGGTTGATTTGTCTGCAACACCATTATCAAGAGATTCGTTAACTTATAAATCTAAGTATAGTCACAAAAATGAAAGCGCTTCCCCTGGCTATTATCAAGTATATTTAGAAGACCATAATGTGAATGTAGAACTAACAACTGCATTAAGAACAGCCTATCATAAATATACTTTTACAAAAGACGATAAACAAGCGATAGTTATTGATTTAGGATTTGCAATTAATTGGGATAGAGCTCTTAAAACTTCTATTGCTATTGAAGATGAGTATACCATAACTGGATTTCGTTTTAGTAAAGGTTGGGCAGCTAATCAAAAGGTCTTTTTTGTAGCAAAATTTTCTAAACCAATAACTAAGCATCATCTTTTTACTGATGGTAATCGTATAGAAAATGAATCTTCCGAAGGTATTAAAACATCAGCTCAATTATTTTTTAATTCAGGCAATTCAAATGAATTGTTTGCTAAAGTTGCTTTGTCTTCAGTAAGTATAGAAAATGCAAAAGAGAATTTAGATGCTGGCGACTTTAATTTTAATGCTGTTAAAACCAAAGCTGAAAATGTTTGGAATAAAGCGCTAACTAAAATTGAAGTAGAGACACCTATAGATTCTCTTAAAACCATGTTTTATACAGCGATGTATCATGCTCAGGTAGCACCAGTTACTTATAGCGATAAAAATGGACAATTTAGAAAAGAAAATGATGAGATTGTTAGTACAGATAATTATACGGCATATTCTACACTTTCACTTTGGGATACTTTTAGAGCAGAACACCCGCTGTTAACTTTAACCGCACCAGAAAAAGTTTCAGATATTATTAATACCATGCTGGCGTATTACGAAACCAGGAAAATATTACCAGTTTGGACACTTTATGCTAACGAAACAAATACCATGACAGGCTATCATTCTATTCCTGTAATAGCCGAAGCTTATAAAAAAGGGATTCGTGGTTTTGATGCCGAAAAGGCTTTTGAAGCCATGAAAACAACTATGATGCAAGATGAACGCGGATTAAATCATTATAAAAAATATGGGTACATTCCATATTCATTAATTGATGAGTCGGTTACTATTACATTAGAATATGCATACGATGATTGGTGTGTGGCGCAAATGGCAAAGGCTTTAGGAAAAAATGACGATTATGAGTTTTTCTTGAACCGCTCTAAAGCTTACCAGTATTTATTTGATAATGAAACAGGTTTTATGCGAGGTAAATCGGTTGATGGGAACTCTTGGAACGAACCTTTTGATCCTAAGCATTCTAATCATAGAGAACAAACAGACTATACCGAAGGTAATGCATGGCAACATAGCTGGTTTGTACCTCATGCGGTTGAAGATTTTGTTACGCTCCACGGAAGCCATGAAATATTTACTAATCGATTAGAACAATTATTTACCGAAAGCTCTGAAATTACCGGTGATAATGTTTCTGCAGATATTTCTGGTCTTATTGGTCAATATGCACACGGAAACGAACCAAGCCATCATATTGCTTATATGTTTAATCATGCAAACCAACCTTGGCGTACCCAATACTGGGCACGTTATATTATGGATACACAATATAATACGACTCCCAATGGATTAAGCGGTAATGAAGACTGTGGGCAAATGAGCGCATGGTATGCTCTAAGTTCTATTGGGTTATATCCTATGAATCCTGCTTCGGGCGATTATGAAATAGGAAGCCCAATTTTTGAAAAGGCTACAATTAAAATTTCTGATGAAAAATCATTTGTAATTGAAGCAGAAAACGTTTCAGATAAAAATATTTATATTCAATCGGCAACCTTAAATGGCAGAGATTTTAACAAAACCTCTATTTCTCACCAACAGATTATTGAAGGCGGGATATTACATTTTGTAATGGGAGACCAGCCAAATAAAAATTGGGGAATAATAACCACTAATTAATAACCAAATAACCAACAACTAAATGAATATCATTGATGTATTAATAATTGTAATCTACATCGTATTAACCTTGGGCGTGGGGATTTGGATTTCTAAAAAGGCCTCAAAAGGATTGAATTCTTATTTTTTAGGAGGAAATAGTATCAAATGGTATTATTTAGGATTGAGCAACGGTTCAGGAATGTTTGATGTTTCGGGAACAGCTTGGATGGTTGGGATCTTATTTTTATATGGTGCTAAAAGTTTTATGTTTATGTGGATTTGGCCCATTTGGAATCAAATCTTTATTATGATTTTTCTTGCTGCCTGGATTCGTCGTTCAAATATAATGACAGGGTCTGAGTGGATTTTAACACGCTTTGGTGATGATAAGGCAGGTAGAGCATCACACCTTATTGTTGCTATTTTTGCAATTATTGCTTCAATTGGTTTTATTGCTTACTTTTTTGAAGGGGTTGGTAAATTTATGACTATTATTTTACCATGGGATTTAACTTTAATGGCAGGAAATAGTACCTTATTAGCATCAGAACAAAGTTATGCATTGCTTATAATATTTTTAACCACCATATATACTATTAAAGGCGGGATGTTTTCGGTGGTAGCAACCGAAGTATTGCAATATGGTATTATGGTTTTAGCAGGTATTTTGATTACCATTTATGCCTTTGTAACCATTACTGATGCCCAAATAGCAGCAATTATTCCAGAAGAATGGAACTCTATTTTGTTTGGCATGGAGCTAGAAGGGTTTTGGGATGGTAAGCTTCAAGCTTTTAATGATTTAATAGATTCTCAAGGCTATAAAATGTTTGGTGCTTTTATAGGGATGTCTTTGTTTAAAGGCATTTTTGCAAGTATAGCTGGACCAACTCCAAGTTACGATATGCAGCGCATTTTATCGACACGCTCTGTAAAAGAAGCAGCCTACATGAGTGGCTTTACCAACCTTATTTTATTTATACCTCGCTATTTATTAATAGGAGGGATTGTAGTTATAGGCTTAGTTTTTTTAACTCCAGAAATGAGTGCTATGGATAGTATTGGTTCCAACGATTTAGAAATTATCCTTCCTAAAGTAATTAATTTTCATGTGCCAGTAGGTATCAAGGGCTTACTATTAGCTGGACTTTTAGCAGCATTTATGTCTACATTTTCAGCATTTGTAAATTCTGGTCCGGCATATATAGTTAACGATATTTATAAAAAATACTTTAAACCCGAAGCTTCACCAAAACATTATATAAAAGCCAGTCATATAGCATCTTTTGGTGTGGTAATAATAGGTGTTATTATGGGATTCTTTGCAGACTCGATAAACTCATTAACCTTGTGGATTACGAGTGCTTTATACGGAGGGTATGTCGCAGCAAACTTTTTAAAATGGATTTGGTGGCGTTTTAATGGTTGGGGATATTTTTGGGGTATGCTAGCAGGTTTAATTATCGCCACACTTCAGTTTCTGTTAGATCAAAATAAAGCTAATTTTGAGATGGGTACCTGGTTGTACGATTTAGCACAAATTCCTGCTATTTATGTGTTTCCAATTATATTTTTTGTATCGCTTTTAGGATCTTTTATAGGCACCTGGTTAACACCAGCAACTAACATGGAAACTTTAAAAAGTTTTTATAGTAGCGTAAAACCTTGGGGGTGGTGGAATCCGGTATATAAAGTATTAAAAGCAGAAGATGCTTCGTTTACAAAAAATAATAATTTTATAAGCGATATGGCTAATTGTGTTATTGGAGTTATTTGGCAGTCTAGTATGATTGTGCTACCCATTTATTTTATGGTACGCGATTATCCAAAAACTTTATGGGCACTGTTAGTGTTTGTTATCACTTCCATAATATTAAAGTTTACCTGGTTAGATAAAGTAAAAAAATATAAAAATTAATAATGCAAAACAGACCTTTTCCTTGGCAAAACAAACCTGAAGGTTGTCAGGATGTTATATGGCGTCATAACGCAAACCCTATTATTAACAGATACGATATTCCAACCTCAAACAGTATTTTTAATAGTGCTGTTGTGCCTTTTAATGATGGATATGCCGGTGTTTTTAGATGCGATAATAAAGCAGTGCAAATGAATATTTTTGCAGGTTTTAGTAAAGATGGTGTCGATTGGGAAATCAATCATGACCCTATCGTAATGCAAGCCGGAAACACTACTATGATTGAATCGGATTATAAATACGACCCTCGGGTGGTCTTTATAGAAGATCGCTATTGGATAACCTGGTGTAATGGTTACCATGGACCAACAATAGGTATTGGCTATACTTTCGATTTTAAAACATTTTTCCAATGCGAAAATGCATTTTTACCATTTAACAGAAACGGAGTACTGTTTCCGCAGAAAATAAATGGAAAATATGCTATGCTAAGTCGCCCTAGTGATAATGGCCATACGCCTTTTGGAGATATTTATATAAGCTATAGCCCGGATATGAAATATTGGGGAGAGCATCGCTGCGTAATGAAGGCAACAGCTTTTGAAGATAGCGCGTGGCAATGTACAAAAATAGGCGCAGGCCCCATTCCAATTTTAACTACTGAAGGCTGGTTAATGATTTATCATGGTGTTATAAATACATGTAACGGGTTTCGTTACGCTATGGGATCGGCATTGTTGGACGAAAATGAACCCGATAAAGTAAAATATAGAACTCAGCCTTATTTATTAGGGCCGGCAGAATCTTATGAAATGGTTGGTGATGTACCCAATGTAGTATTTCCATGTGCCGCTTTACATGATACAGAAGCAGATAAACTAGCTATTTATTATGGGGCAGCAGATACAGCTGTTGGATTAGCTTATGGCAGATTGAGCGAAGTTATTCAATTTACAAAAGACAATAGCCTATAATTAAAAACAAATGTATTCAAAATTTAAATACTTAAGTCGTGGTTTTTGGTTGTGTTTCAATACTAAGTTGTGCACAAACTAAAAAAGAAATTACCCCGCAAACCTATGTAGCTTATAAAATATCTGAAACCATTACTATAGATGGAAAAGCAGATGAAGCAGTTTGGGGAAATGCTAAATGGACTAATAATTTTATAGATATTGAAGGGGACAAAATACCCAAATATCAAACTCAGGTAAAAATGCTTTGGGATGAAAATTACTATTATATTTTAGCAGACATTAAAGAACCGCATGTTTGGGGCGATATTAAAGAACACGACGCAGTTATTTTTTATAATAACGATTTCGAAGTATTTATAGACCCCGATGGCGATACACATAATTATTACGAATTAGAAATTAATGCCCTAAATACCGTTTGGGATTTGTTTATAAATAAACCTTACAGAGAACGCGGTAATGTGGTGTTATTCGATTGGAATTACACAGGGCTAAAATCGGCAGTAAGTGTTAATGGGACATTAAATAATCCGAATGATACCGATAAAGGCTGGACACTTGAAATTGCTATTCCGTTTAAAGATTTAAGAACCGCATACAGACAAGATAATGTACCGAGAGACCAATTTTATCGCGTTAATTTTTCGCGTGTTAATTGGGATTTCGATTTAATAAACGGAGTATATTCACGTAAAAAAGGAGCAAACGGTAAATTTTTACCCGAATACAATTGGGTGTGGTCGCCAACAGGAGTTATAAACATGCACTTACCCGAAAACTGGGGTTATGTGTATTTTTCGTCAAAAGAAGTAGGGAGTGATGTTACTTTCACCATTCCTCAGGATGAAAAAATTAAATGGAAATTATACGAATTATTACGCGCTAATAAAGCATTTTATAAAGCTAATAAACGTTGGGCAACTTCAATAAACGATTTAATGTCTTCAAAACCTATAGTTGATGAAAACGTATTAAATCCAACTATTGAAAATCATAGTTCGGGTTGGACAATTTCTGTTAAAAGCCCGTTTACCAACAAAACACTATCGGTAAAAGATGATAGTGCGTTTTTTATTAAATAACTATTAAACTGGATGTTAGTTCGAGTGATGTATTGAGTTTATCGAAATGTGTTTCAACAGTAAAAAGAAATGTATCGAGAACACAAAAACGATGGAAGTTTATCAAAATATAAGACACATGAAAATCAGTTACACATCAATAAAATCAATTGTAATAATAGGCCTTGTATTGTTTGTTTTTAGTTGTTCAAAAAAGGATAAAAAACAAGAACAGGACATGGTTCAAAATAAAGTTCAGCCTGTTAAAGACTTAAAAATAATAGGCTATGTGGCAGGTTACGAGGATTTTGACCCGGCAAAGGTTGATGCAACAAAGTTGACCCACATCAATTATGCCTTTGCAAATATTGTTGATGGAAAGCCGAAATTTGAATTGGATATAGATTCCGTCAAAATTTCAAAAATAATGGTGCTAAAAAAAGCGAATCCTGATTTAAAAGTGTTGTATTCTATTGGGGGATGGGTTTGGTCTGATAAGTTTTCTCATGTAGCGGCTTATCCCGATACCAGAAAACAATTCGCCATTAGCAGTGTAGAACTTATGAAAAAACATGGTTTTGACGGTATAGATTTAGATTGGGAGTATCCGGGGCAGCGTGCAGAAGATAATGCTTTTAGACCATCGGATAAAGAAAACTTTAGCTTGCTTTTAGCCGAAATTAGAAAACATTTAGAAAAAGCAGGAGCAATAAATAACACACATTATTTACTAACTATAGCTACAGGAGCAGACCAGGCCTATATTAATCACACCAATTTAGGAAAAGCTCATGAATATTTAGATTTTATTAATGTAATGTGCTATGACTACTACCATGGATGGCATTTTCAAACGGGACATCACGCTAATTTATGGCCCTCAGATAAAGAACGGTTTACAGGTAATAGTGGACAAGAAGCTATAGAAAGACATATAAAAGCAGGTGTTCCAGTCCATAAATTGGTTATGGGAATTCCTTTTTATGGAAGACAATGGGAAAAAGTTACTTTAGGCAACAACGGTTTATATCAAACGGCTATGTCTACAGGTGTTATTGTACCGTATTGGAACATAGTAGAAAAAATAAAATCTGAAAATTATAAAAGAGGATATGATGATTCAGCAAAAGCGTCATACTTATGGAATGCTCAGGACAGTATTTTTATTTCGTGGGAAACACCAAAAGAAATTCAATTAAAAACCGAATATATAAAACAAAATGGTTTGGGGGGCGCTATGTTTTGGGAATATAGTTTAGATAAAGATCAGGAATTGTTAAATACCCTTTTTGAAAACATGAAATGATTACAACTCCCAATTAAAATTTAAAATGAGCTGATAGAAGCATCATTAAAGAACTATACATACTAAGCACATGAAAACAACACGTATTTTTTTACTTTTTGCAATGCTATTTAATATTATAGCTTGTAACCAAACTCAAAAGACGCATAACGCTACAGCAAATGCGAATGATAATGATAAAGAAGTTGCTGCTAACACAACAAAATCTTCATTTGAATTTGGAACCTGGATTACATCTAACAAGAAAAAATCTAATGAAGATTATGCCAAAGAATTTAAGCGATATAAAGCAGGTGGGATTGATGAATTATTAATCAATACAGGGACAGACCCAATAGAATTAGAACGACTTGTGCCTATTGCAAAAGCTGAAGGCTTAAAAGTACACGCGTGGATTATGGCAGTAAACAGGCCTGGAGACCAAGAAGCCTTAAAACACCCGGAATGGTATCAAGTAAGTCGGGATGGTAAATCATGCTTCGATACTCGCCCATATGTAGGCTATTACCAGTGGTTGTGTCCTACAAGAAAAGAGTCGCGTAATCATATTTTAGGACTGGTTGAAGGTTTGGCAAAAGTTGATGGAATTGAAAGTGTACACTTAGATTATATTCGTTTTCCGGATATTTTTTTACCAATAGGATTATTGCCAAAATATAATCTGGTTCAGGATGTAGAATTGCCCGAATACGATTTTTGCTACTGCGATGTTTGCATAAGTGAATTCGAGAAAATCCATCACAAAAATCCAAAGGAAAGCAAAAATACAGCTATTGATATGGAATGGAAAAATTTTAGGCTTAATGCTATTAAAGCTTTAGTTGATGATGCTTATAAGATTGTACATAGCAATAATAAAAAGCTAACGGCAGCGGTTTTTCCATATCCGGAAATGGCAGATCATATGGTACGCCAGCGCTGGGATAAATGGAATATAGATGAGGTTTATCCTATGATTTATCACAGTTTTTATAACGAAGAGATAGACTGGATTGGGTATGCTACCAGACAAGGTGTTACCGATATAGAATCTGAAAATATCGCATTAAATACGGGAGTGTACTTACCACCGTTTAAATCAGGGGAAAGCTTAAAAGAAGCCATTTTACAAGCTAAAAACAACGGCGCTAAAGGCGTTACATTTTTTGATGGACCTCAATTATCAGATGCATATTTAAAAACAATCAAAGAGGTTAAAGCTTCAATTCAATAGACTATTATGCTTAAAAAAGGGTTTATTTTAACGCTTTGTATCTTACAGTTTTTTAGCTGTACACAGAAAAAGAAAGACACGGTATCTGGTCTTACCCATTTTGTAAATCCATTTATAGGTACAGATGGTCCGGGAAATACTTACCCAGGTGCAACACTACCTTTTGGAATGGTACAATTAAGCCCAGATATTGGAATCCCAGGTTGGGATAGAATAGCCGGTTATTACTACAAGGATTCTATAATTTCTGGATTTTCACACATGCATTTAACAGGAACCGGAGCAGGCGATTTATATGATATTTTAGTCATGCCAACAAATAGCAGGTTTAATAAACGCATTAAAGCAAACAATTTTAAACCTTTTTCTGCTTTTTCTCATGATAAAGAAGTTGCCTCACCAGGATATTACGCAGTAGATTTACTCGATTATGGCATTAAGGCTGAAGTAACGGCAACCCAAAGAACAGGAATTCATAAATATACATTTCCAAAGGATAGTTTGTCTCAAATTCATATTGATTTGGGGTATGCACTAAATTGGGACGCGCCAACAGATACATATATTAAGGTTTTAAATGATACTACTATTGAAGGTTATAGGAAATCTACGGGTTGGGCAAAAGACCAACGGGTATACTTCCAAATAGAGTTATCTAAGCCGTTTGATTCTTATCAATTATTTCAAAATGATACCTTGATAGAAAATTCAGCTAAAGCAAAAAACACTAAAATTGTTTTAAATTATAACACCATTGAAAATGAAGAGATTGTTTTAAAAACAGGGCTTTCAACAGCAAATAATGAAGGAGCAAAACTATCATTAAGTAAGGAAGCTCCACATTTTAATTTTGAAGTTTATAAGAAGCAAGCCGATAGTATTTGGGAGTTTCAGTTACAAAAAGTAGAAATAAAAACTAAGGATGAGACTCAAAAGCATATTTTTTATACCATGCTTTACCAGAGTATGCTGGCACCAACACTTTTAAGTGATCATAACGGTAATTATAAAGGAGCCAATGGTACCGTAATGAAAGCAGAAGGTTATGATAGATACGATACTTTTTCGTTATGGGATACCTATAGAGCTGCTCACCCATTATATACCATTTTGCAACCAGAACGGGTAAGTGATATGATACAATCCTTATTAGCACATTACCAGGAAACGGGATTGCTTCCTGTTTGGTCTATGCAAGGAAACGAAACGAATATGATGATTGGTTATCATGCCATTCCTGTTATTGTCGATGCTTATTTTAAGGGTATTGCTTTTGATAAACAGTTAGCCTACGAAGCTTGTAAAGCAAGTGCTATGGATGATAACAGACAAATTGATGTTTATAAAACACTTGGGTTTATTCCGGTAGACGAACAACATGAAAATTGGTCGGTTTCAAAAACTTTAGAGTATGCTTATGGCGATTGGTGTGTTGCCCAATTTGCAAAAGCTTTAAATAAAACCGATGATTACGAATATTTTTTAAAACGATCTGAGAACTGGAAAAATGTATATGATGCTAAAAGCAGTTTTATGCGCCCCAAGTTTGAAGATGGCACTTTTATAAAAGCATTTATTCCCAAAGCTTATACACCTTATTTTTGTGAGAGTAATGCATGGCAATACTTTTGGTCTGTTCAGCATGATGTTAACGGACTTATTGAAGCCGTAGGAGGAAAAGAGCGATTTAATCAAAAGTTAGACTCTATGTTTAGCTATAAACCTTTACCAACTGATAAATTACCAATTTTCAGTACAGGAATGATAGGACAATATGCACATGGTAACGAGCCTAGTCATCATGTTGGCTATTTATACAATTACATTGATAAGCCATGGAAAACACAGGAAGTTGTTCGAGAAATTCTAGATACACAATACAAAAACAAACCTAACGGACATTGTGGTAATGAAGATTGCGGACAAATGTCGTCCTGGTATATATTTAGCAGTTTAGGATTTTACCCGGTAAACCCGGCAGAGGGCTTGTACCGTTTTGGCTCTCCATTATTTGATGAAGCTACCGTTAATTTAGAAAATGGCAAGCAATTTAAAATGATGACCGTTAATAATTCAAAAGAAAATAAATACATTCAATCCATCACTTTAAATGGAGAGAAGATCAACAGAAATTATATTTCACATAAAGAAATTATGGATGGAGGGATTATAATTTTTACTATGGGAAATGCTATTAAAAAATAAATTATCACACTTAAAATAATCAAGGGATCTAAATGAAAAAAATATTTGTACTAATTATTTTGTTTAGTATTATAACTAATGCTAATTCTCAAGAAAAGAAGCCTTTTTATCTCGATGAAAAAGTTAATGAAGCGTATAGAGTACCTATGCATGCATCCTATTTTGTTTTTGAAAATGAAAAGCTTGCATTAAATAATAATTGGAAGGCATCTTCTAATTACATTAATTTAAATGGAACCTGGAAGTTTAATTGGGTAGAAGCGCCTTCAAAACAACCGGAAGGGTTTTACAAAATAGATTTTAATGATACCAATTGGGACGATTTTAAAATTCCGGCGAATTGGGAAGTGAATGGCTATGGTATTCCTATTTATGTTAATCAACCATATGAGTTTGATAATTTAATTGAAATAAATCCTCCAGAAGTTCCCACAAAGTATAACCCAACAGGGGTTTACAGAAGAGAGATTACCATAGATGAGTCATGGAAAGATAAAGACATTTTTCTTCATGTAGGAGCAGCAAAATCAAATTTGAAGGTTTGGGTTAATGGCAACTATGTTGGTTATGGAGAAGATGGCAAGTTACCTCAAGAATTTAATCTTAATTCGTATTTGAAAATTGGAAAAAACACTATTGTATTAAGGGTGATGCGATGGAGTGATGGCGCATATTTAGAATGCCAGGATTTTTGGAGAATGAGTGGTATAACCAGAGATACATATTTGTATGCTCGTAATAAAACCCATTTAAAAGATTTTGAAATTACTCCATTTTTAGACCGTAATTATATTAATGGAACACTTAATATAACTACTTCTTTTTCTGATGTTTCAAAAACAGATAAGCATGTTTTAGAGGTTCAATTAAAAAATAATGCGTCAGTAATTAAAAGCAAAACATATAAAGTTTTAGATTTAATCAAGGCCCCTTTAATTTCCTTTTCAGTAAAACAACCCAAAAAATGGTCTGCCGAAACGCCTAACCTGTATACTGTTAGCTTCTTATTAAAAGACAAAAAAGGAAGAGTAATCGAGATTATTAATCAAAACGTTGGGTTTCGCTCTGTAGAAATCAAAGGCGGACAATTGCTTATAAATGGGCAAGCTGTGTATATAAAAGGAGTGAATAGGCACGAAACAGACCCTACTAGTGGGCAAACAATTTCTAGAGCGCGCATGGAACAAGATATTAAAGTGCTTAAAGCATTTAATATTAATGCTGTACGTACTTCGCATTATCCTAACGATCCATACTTTTATGATTTATGTGACACATACGGCATTTATGTTGTAGACGAAGCCAATATAGAATCGCATGGTATGGGCTATAATCTAACAAAAACTTTAGGAAATAATCCCAATTGGGAATTGGCACATTTGCAACGTATGCAACGTATGGTAGAACGCGATAAAAACCATCCATCAATCATTATTTGGAGCATGGGAAATGAAGCTGGAAATGGTTATAATTTTAAACGCGGTTATTTATGGATTAAAGAGCGCGACCCCTCTCGCCCTATTCAATATGAAAGAGCAACTGTTGGAGGTTGGGAAGGTAAAACCCTTGCTTTTGATTGGAATTCAGATATTATCAGTCCTATGTATAGCTCTCCAAAAGGAATGGTTGAATATATAAAAGCCAACCCCAGTCCTAAAAGACCCTTTATTCAATGCGAATATGCACATGCCATGGGAAATTCTATGGGCAATTTAAAGGACTATTGGGATATTATTCGAGAATACGACAATTTCCAGGGTGGTTTTATTTGGGATATGATAGATCAATCTATTTATAAAAAGAAAAAGGATGGTACTACTATTTTTGCTTATGGCGGTGATTTTGGACCCAAAGATGTACCGAGTGATAACAACTTTTTAAATAATGGAGTCTTTAATCCTGAGCGCAAACCAAACCCACATGCCTTTGAAGTTAGAAAAGTATATCAAGATATACATACGACTTGGAATAATAAAGAAGCAAAAACTATAAACATTCATAACGAGTTCTTTTTTAAAGATTTAAGTCATGTAAAATTAAAATGGGAGCTAGTTATTGATGGAAAAATCACAGATGCAGGAACTATTAAAGCTCTAGAGGTTAAACCCTCTCAAAGTAAAAACTATAAATTACCATTTAATTTACCAGGTACTTATAAAGAAGCTTTCGTAAATATTAGCTATCATTTAAAACAAGATGAACCCTTTTTACCAAAAGGCTTTAAAATAGCCGAAGAGCAATTAACTATAAGAGAAGGGTGGAACAAAAGTGTTAGTATTGGTAGTAGTATTAATAATATTGAAGTTACTCAAACAGAGACTAAAGTTCTGTTTAAATCGAAACAGATGGAAGTTGCGTTTGATAAAGCATCGGGTTTTATTAATCATTTTCAGTTTAAAAATAATTTGATATTAAAAGCGGGGTATACATTACAACCTAATTTTTGGAGGGCACCAAACGATAATGATTATGGTGCAGGATCTCAAAATAAATTAAGCGATTGGAAAACCTATTCTGAAGGTTTAGAATTAATAGATTGGACCTATAAAATTATAGAGGCTAAAGTAATGGCTAAAGCGACCTATAAGCTGGGAAAAGTATTTAGTAATTTAGTTTTAAACTACGAAATTAGCAGCGATGGAGCTATACTTGTAAATCAGGTTTTAAATATAGATAAAAAAGAAAAAACACCAATGTTACCTCGTTTCGGTATGAAAATGGTGCTGCCAAAAGCATTTGAAAACATTAGTTATTATGGTCGTGGTCCGCATGAAAATTATATTGATAGAAAAGCAAGTACGCCTGTAGGGATATATAACCAAACTGTAACAAAGCAATATTACCCGTACATACGCCCTCAGGAAACTGGAAATAAAACCGATATACGCTGGTATAAGTTGGCATCAGAAAAAGGGGTAGGAATAAAAATAGAATCAGATGTTTTATTTGCAACAACAGCATTGCATTATACCATAGACGATCTGGATGATGGTAAACAAAGAGATCAAAGGCATGCAGGCGAATTAAAGCAACGCGATTTAACCAGCTTGTTTATCGATTATAAACAAATGGGACTAGGGAGTAATGACAGTTGGGGGGCATTGCCACTTAAAAAATATAGATTGTTAGATAAAACATATACGTTTACATTCAAACTAACCCCATTTTACAAAACATCAAATAAAAATTAAATTTTATGAGTTTAAAAAAACTAATACTCCTGTTTCTTTGTTTTTATATTTTAGGATGCAACTCGAACACCCCTAAAGTATTTACAGAAACCGATATACAAATCATTCCAAAACCCAAAGCCCTGAAGTTAAACCCAGGACATTTTGAGTTTAATAAAAACACGGCGATTTATGTTACAGATGAGGTACAAGCAACGTCAGCTCAAATTTTAATTGATAAGTTTAAAACCGCTCAGGGTTGGGACTTAAAAACGGTTAAAGCTCAGCCTAAATCTAATTATATTCAATTCAAAATTTCTGAAGAAATAGAAAAAGAGGGGTATAAATTGTTGGTAGAAGATAAAAAAATAGCAATTGAAGCGAATAATTTTGCGGGTTTTACATACGGTGTAGAAACCCTTAGGCAATTATTACCAACAGAGATTGAATCGCAAACCAAAGTTTCAAATGTTAATTGGGTGATACCTCATGTAGAAATAGTTGATGCACCACGTTTTAAATGGCGAGGTTTAATGCTTGATGTATCACGTCATTTTTTCCAAAAAGAGTACATAAAAAAAACAATTGATCGTTTGGCATATCATAAAATGAATACCTTGCATTTGCATTTAGTGGACGATCAGGGGTGGCGTATAGAAATTAAAAAATACCCTAAACTAACCAAAGTTGGTGCATTTAGAGTAGACCAGGAAAATAAACCCTGGGATGGCCGTTATACCCCGGATGTAGATGAAAAAGCCACCTATGGTGGGTTTTATACACAAGAAGATATAAAAGAAATTATAACTTATGCTGAAAGTCGCGGTGTAAATGTGGTTCCGGAAATTGAAATGCCTGCCCATGTAACAAGTGCTGTAGCTTCTTATCCTGAGTTATCTTGTCTTGGAAAACCAGTTGCAGTACCGTCTGGTGGGCTCTGGCCAATAACCGATATTTACTGCGCTGGTAAAGACTCTACTTTCGAGTTTTTAGAAAATGTATTAACTGAAGTTATAGAATTATTCCCATCAAAATATATACATGTTGGTGGAGATGAAGCCACAAAAACCAATTGGAAAAAATGTAAACATTGTAAAAAACGCATGCAGGATGAGAATCTTAATTCTCCAGAAGAATTGCAAAGTTATTTTATTAAGCGCATGGAACGTTTTATAAGCTCTAAAGGTAGAGTGCTTATTGGCTGGGATGAAATTTTAGAGGGCGGATTAGCACCAGGTGCTACCGTTATGAGTTGGCGAGGTGTTAAAGGAGGACTGGAAGCTTCTGAGCAAGGACATGATGTGGTAATGACACCTGGAACGCATTGTTATTTTGATCATTATCAAGGCCCAATGGATACCGAACCTTTAGCTTGGGGAGGTAATTCGCCTGTAAGTAAAGTATACCAGTTTGACCCCATTGTTGATACTATGAGCGATGAGCAGGCTAAGCATGTTTTAGGCGGACAAGCCAATTTATGGGCTGAATACATCCCTACAGAATCGCATTCAGAATATATGATTTACCCAAGAATTGCGGCCTTATCTGAAGCGCTTTGGAGCCCGAAAGCAGATAGAGACTGGACTAATTTTTCATCTCGTTTGGAAACTCTTTTTGAACGTTATAGTAATCAGGGGATTAATTATGCAAAGAGTGCCTATACAATAGTATCTGATGCAAAAGTTAACGATACAACAAATACTATTAGCATCTCTTTAAAAAACGAATTTCCGGTTTCAGATATTCGTTATGCATTAAATGATAAGGCTCTTGATGGAACAGCTATACCCTATACAAAACCTATAGAGATTAAAGAGACTACAACAGTTAAAGCATCACTTTATAAAAATGATAAACCTATTGGAAAAGTATTTAAAAAAACATATAACTACCATAAAGCTGTAGGCAAGAAAGTGGTGTATAATACTAAATACCATAACAGTTACAAAGGGAAAGCATCTGCTAATATGGTTAACATTATTCGTGGAACTAAAAATTTTCATGACGGACAATGGCAAGCGTGGTTGGTAAAAGATATGGAGCTAACTATAGATTTAGAAAATGAAACTAATGTTTCCAGTGTCTCTGTAGGAACTATGGAAAATCAAGGGCCTAGTATTTATTTCCCAACCCAAGTTGAAGCCTTTTTGTCTAAAGATGGAAAAACATATACTCGTGTTGGTAAAATTGAAAGGCCTTTTAAAATTAATGCAGGTATAACGCTTAAAGATTTTATTATCAATTTTGATACTCAAAGGGCAAGATATGTGAAAGTTAAAGCTAAAAATTTAAAAACAACAGATCGAGGAAATGATACTTGGCTTTTTGTTGATGAAATAGTTGTACGTTAAAACCTTTTGTCGGACTATGATATAATGTTATCCGTCGAATTTTTTTTGATTAACTTTATATTATACTTAATATGAGTTTTTAAAAATAATTTTCGACAATGGCCAAAAAGACACACTTCAGTAAGCATTTTGTTTTAGTACTTTATTTTTTAGTGCCGTTTGTTATTGTATTATTAATAAAGTACAGTCTTTCAGTCTCAGATAGCTCATACCAATCATTGGGCGAAGTAACTTCGACTGAAAGTTCGAATTCAAAAGAAAAAATAAGCAATTTACCCGAAAAGATCGATTATATATTTGATGTAAAACCAATTTTATCAGATCGCTGTTATTTATGTCATGGGCCAGATGAAGGCACTCGTGAAGCAGGATTAAGATTGGATACTAAAGAAGGCGCTTTTAAAGCTATTGGGAAAAATTTAGATAAACACGCTATTGTTCCTGGAAAAACAGATGAAAGCCAGTTAGTATATAGAATAACAAATACAGACTTACAACAAGTGATGCCGCCAGTAAGTTCTAATTTAACCTTGTCTGAATACGAAAAACAAGTTTTAATTAAATGGATTGAGCAAGGCGCAGAATGGAAAACGCATTGGTCTTTTGTGCCTCCAAAAAAAATAGAGGTTCCAAAAATTAAAAATGAAGATTGGGCAACTAATAAGGTTGATTTTTTTATTGCTAAGAAACTAGAACAGGAAGGGCTGAACCCATCTGAAGAGGCTTCAAAAGAACAATTGATTAGAAGAGTCTATTTTGACCTCACAGGGCTTCCACCAACGATACAAGACATTGACACGTTCCTTAATGATAAGGATACCAATGCTTACGAAAAAATGGTTGATAAATTGCTGGCATCAAGCGCTTATGGAGAAAGAATGGCTGCTATTTGGTTGGATGTGTCCAGATATGCTGATACCCATGGGTATCAAGATGATTTAGAGCGTATTATGTGGCCATGGAGAGATTGGGTAATTAGTGCTTTTAATAGAAATATACCTTATGATGAGTTTATTAAATGGCAGTTAGCTGGAGATTTGATGCCAAATCCAACTCCAGAACAAATAGTGGCAACAGCTTTTAATAGAAACCATAAAATCACTCAGGAAGGAGGCGTAATTGATGAAGAATATCGGGTAGAGTACGTTATGGATAGAACCAACACAACATCTAAAGCTTTAATGGGATTAACGATGGAATGTGCCAGATGCCACGATCATAAATATGATCCAATTTCTCAAAAAGAGTTTTATAATTTTTATGGTTTTTTTAATAAAGTTGGAGAGAAAGGACGTATAGAGTATAACGAAATTCCCGAGCCTAATATTAAAATTACACAAAAAGAAATAGATGAAACACTGGCATTTATAAACTTACCAGACTCTATTAAAGAGGTACGGCTTATGGTAATGAAAGACAATGCACCAGATAGAAAAACATATTTGCTAAAACGAGGCCAATATGATGCTCCGGATGAAGAAGTAGGATTAGGCACCCCAAATGTAATTTTAAAATACCCGGATTCGCTTCCAAAAAACAGGTTAGGATTAGCCAATTGGCTTTTTAGTAAAGCGAATCCTCTAACGGCAAGAGTAGCTGTAAATCGTATGTGGCAAGATATTTTTGGAGTTGGCATTGTTTCAACTTCAGAGGATTTTGGTAATCAGGGAGCATTACCATCACATCCGGATTTGCTGGATTGGATGGCAGTAACTTTTAGAGAAGAAGGCTGGGATATGAAAAAAATGTATAAGCGTTTTGTTATGTCAAGTACTTATAAGCAAGCTTCTAAAATATCACCTGAGCTATTAGAAGCCGATCCAGATAATATACTGTTGGCACGTTACTCTAGAAGCAAATTAACAGCAGAAATGATTAGGGATAATGCCTTGGCAGTAAGCGGCTTACTGGTTGATAAAATTGGAGGCCCCAGTGTTAAGCCCTACCAGCCTCCGGGACTTTGGGCAGAAACAACCTCTGGACAAGGGTTAACCAAATACATTCCGGACACCGGCGAAAACTTGCATAGACGAAGCTTGTATACGTTTTGGAAACGCACCGTTCCACCGCCAACAATGATGACTTTTGATGCTCCAACCAGAGATCTTTGTGAAGTAAAGCGTCAAAAAACCAGTACGCCTTTGCAAGCTTTAGTCATGCTAAACGATCCCCAACTTATTGAAGCAGCTGAGCATTTAGCCAAAAATGTATTGAAAGATAATACCATGTCTAATAATGACCGGGTAAAACTTATTTTTAGAAAAATAACATCTCGTTATCCAACAGATGAAGAGCTGAATGAATTAGTACAATATGTTGAAACTGTTGAAAACGATTATGAAGCCCATACTGAAGAAATGGAGAAAAATAAAGATATTTCAAAAACCGAATATGCTTATACTTTACTTTCGAGTTTAATTTTCAATTTAGACGAAGCTATTATAAAAGGATAAAATTATGGAAGAGCTATCAAAACATTTTATTAATAACAATAGGAGACATTTTTTAAAAAAGGTTGGCTTAGGTATTGGTGGTTTAGCGGCTGCTTCTTTATTAGACCCATTTTCATCCCTAGGGAGTAATAGTCACTTAAATCCAACCGGATTAAACCTGCCTCATTTTGCTCCAAAAGCAAAACGAGTAATTTACTTATTTCAAAGTGGCGGTCCATCACAATTAGAACTTTTTGATTACAAACCACTATTAAATAAAATGAGAGGGCAAGACCTTCCCGATTCTGTTAGAAAAGGTCAGCGTCTTACAGGAATGACTTCAGGACAGGAAAATTTTCCGTTAGTAGGAAGTAATTTTAAATTCGATCAATATGGCGAATCAAGAGCCTGGGTGAGTAGTTTAATGCCGTATACGGCTAAAGTTGTAGATGAATTATGCTTTATAAAATCTATGCATACAGAGGCTATAAATCATGATCCGGCAATTACTTTTTTTCAAACGGGTTCTCAGCAGGCGGGTAGACCAAGTATTGGATCCTGGTTAAGCTATGGCTTAGGAAGTCTTAACGAAAACCTTCCTACGTTTTCCGTATTATTGTCAAGAGGAACTGGTCGTCCTTTTTCTCAACCCTTATACTCCAGACTTTGGGGTAATGGTTTTTTAAGCTCATTACACCAAGGTGTGCAATTCAGATCCGGTAAAGATCCTGTACTCTTTTTAAAAGATCCAGATGGAATGACAAGGATGCAACGAAGAGAAATGCTTGACCATATTAGTGAATTAAATCAAAAGCAAGAAGCTGAATTTGGCGATCCGGAAATAAATAGTCGTATAGCACAATACGAAATGGCTTATCGTATGCAAACCTCTGTTCCAGATACAATGAATGTTGAAGAAGAACCAGAACATATCATTCAAATGTATGGCGTAGATGCTATGATTCCGGGAACTTATGCTGCAAATTGCTTACTGGCAAGACGAATGGCAGAACGGGATGTGAGGTTTATACAATTGTATCATATGGGGTGGGACCAACATTTTGATTTGCCTTCTCAAATAGAAAAGCAAGCTAAAGATATAGATCAGGCCACCGCTGCACTCATTATGGATTTAAAACAGCGGGGTATGCTAGAAGATACCCTGGTCATTTGGGGAGGAGAGTTTGGTAGAACTAATTATAGCCAGGGCACATTAACCGATACAAATTACGGAAGAGACCACCATCCAAAATGCTTTACTATGTTTATGGCTGGAGGAGGCGTTAAACCAGGCTTTAGCTATGGTGAAACTGATGATTTTGGATATAACATAGCTAAAGATCCCATGCATGTCCACGATTTACAAGCCACAATTATGCACCTTATGGGTGTAGACCACACTAAATTTACTTATAAGCATCAAGGACGACGATTTAGACTTACCGATGTTTCGGGTCATGTTGTTCACGATATTTTATCTTAAAACTTAAATATGGGTCGTAGAAAGTTTTTAAAGCAGTCGTCGTTATTTTCTTTAGGAGTACTTACTTATCCTATGTGTGGAAACGCTTTAGAGTTTAACTCTAAAAATGATGTCATTATTGGACACAATTCACACCGTTATAAAGTAGATGTAAATTGGGGCAATTTAGATGCACTAAAAACACCTGTAAAAGATTGCCATGAAATGGTTCAAGATTCTAAAGGAAGAATTGTTTTATTAACCAATCATACTAAAAATAATATTATTATTTATGATAAGTCGGGAAAACTAATTACAACTTGGGGAACCCAGTATCCCGGTGGCCATGGTTTAACTTTGGTAAAAGAGAATGGCGAAGATTTTTTATTAATTACAGATTATGAACGCCACCAGGTAATAAAAACAACAATAGATGGAAAAGTGGTTTTTGAAATTGATTATCCAGCTGAGTCAGGCAAGTATGATACTAAAGAAGCATTTAAACCTACCGAAACCACTGTTTTAGAAAATGGTGATTTTTATGTAGCTGATGGTTATGGAAATCAGTATATAATGCACTATAACCATAAAGGAGAATTACAAAATATTTTTGGAGGAAGAGGTACCGGAAATTCACAATTTTTGAATGCTCATGGTATCTGCTATGATAATCGTGACAAAAATAACCCATCACTTTTAATTTCTGCCAGAGAGATGAATGTACTTAAACGCTTTAGTCTGGATGGTAAGTATTTATCTTCGATAAACGTTCCCGGAGCTTTAATTTGCAGACCTGTGATTCACAAAAAGGATATTTATTTCGCAGTCCTAAAATCAAGAAATGCACCTAATAGCGATTCCGGATTTTTACTTATTATGAATGAAAAAAATGAAGTGGTTTCATGCCCTGGAGCTACTTTACCTGAATATAATAACCATGTTCTAGAAGAATTATATCAAACCGTAAGATTATTTCAATACCCACATGATGTTTGTATAGACGATGATGAAAATATTTATGTAGCACAATGGAATTCTGGTCAAACCTACCCTATAAAACTAATACGTGTATGAGGTTAATGAGTCTTTGTTTTATGCTTTTTTTGTTAATTGGTTGTAAACAAGAAACGCAAACTAATTTTTTACAGCAAAATACTATTAGTTTAGCACAACCCCGAGTAGTAGCTAACAAAACATTTATAGATTCTTTTGTAACTATAAAAGCTAGCTTAAAGGTAGATGGGGTAGAGATTCATTATACTTCAAATGGTGAGATACCAGGTTTGACTTCGCCAAAATATACTCAGCCTATTCAAGCCTCAGAACCTGGAGTATATAAATTTAAAGCATTTCATAGCGATTGGAATCCAAGTGAAACTACTGCAATAACACTATTTAAAACAGGGTTACCGGCCGATTCCATTTTGTGGCATACAAACGCATCTGAAAAGTATAAAGGACAAGGCCCTAAAACATTAATCAATCAAACAAAGGCATCATTGAATTTTACAGATAAGCAATGGGTTGGATTTGATACTTCAGCCATAGCTACTGTACAGTTTAATAAAAAAATATTTGTAAAATCTATAACGATAAGCTATTTAAATGATCCGGCCTCATGGATATTTCCGCCGGAAAACATTGAAATATCTATGATTAATGGTAAAAAAACAAAACCTGTAATGCCAGTAAAAGCGCTTACTGATAAAAAAAATGAAACTATAAGTATTCCTATTGAAGCTATGGTTAAATCATTAAAAATTAATGTGAATAATTTGCAATCCATACCCGAATGGCACGAAGGTAAAGGGCAAAAAGCTTGGTTGTTTATAGACGAATTTATTTTTAACTAGAACATATAACTTGATAATGATAAAAAACTTAAAACCACAAATAATTTTTATTATTTGCTTGTTAGCCTTTAATACAACCTATGCAAATAATACTGAAGATATTCCCAGGTTTGTTCTGGCATTAGGACGATTTCATCCCTTAATTTTACATCTGCCTATTGGAGGGCTCTTACTTACTTTTTTCTTAGATATTATGGGGCGATTAAGAAAAAATTACCCTAAGGCTACAGTTAAATATGCGCTTGGTTTTTCCTCATTTTTTTCAATTCTAGCTTGTGTTTTTGGATACTTTTTATCTCTAGAAGGTGGTTATTCTGAGGATGTATTAGACCTCCATTTCTGGACAGGGATTGTATCTGCTATATTAATTACTGTTTTATATCTATTAGCCAATAGCAAAGAAAAATATGCTAAACGATTATTTTTTCCTCTTTTCGTTACCACTATTATTGGGATTAGTATCGCAGGCCATTTTGGAAGTGTTTTAACTCATGGTGATAATTATATTACCGAATATATAAAACCATTACCCAAGGCAAAAACCATAACACATATTGATAGTTTAAATATGTACGATGATGTGGTTTTAAAAATATTTGATAGTAAATGTATTGAATGCCATAATACTTCAAAAAGGAAGGGAGAATTAGCATTACACTCTAAAGAAAGTATATTGATGGGAGGAGAATCGGGAGATGTTATTGAGTTAGGAAATGCAAGCAAAAGTATGCTTTATAAGCATGTTTTGTTACCTGTTTCTGACGAAAAGCATATGCCTCCTGAAGGAAAACCACAACTTACTAAAGATGAAATTTGGTTAATACAATATTGGTTAAATAGCAGCAAAATTATGGACTCTAAAGTTGTTGCGATGCCTAAAAGTGATACCTTAAATAAACTATTAAACAAATATTTGGTTTTTAATAAAAAACAAATTAAAGAAGCGCCTTTAAGCGATATTCAAGCTGCCATAGATGCGGGATTTTTAGTTAGAAAATTAGTACCTAATAAACCAGAGTTATGGGTAAAGTTTAATAAAGATAGTATTACAAAAAAATCAGTCAAAACATTAGAAGATTTAAGAGCGCAAATTGTAGAATTAGATTTAAGCAACTCTGCTTTAACTGATAACATGACCTCTGCAATTAAGAAATTAAGAAACCTGGAGAAATTAGATTTAAGTAAAACTCAAGTAACAGATAAAACTTTATTGCATTTACAAAAATCTAAAGCACTTACTACATTAAACTTGGTAGGAACTAAAATTACTGATAAAGGCTTAGAAAGCCTTTTGTCTTCCATAGATTTAAAACGTGCTTATATATGGAAAACAGACGTAGCTAAAGATGCAGTAGAGCAAATTCAAAACAAATACAATGTTAATTTAAATCAAGGTGTTTCGGAAGGTTTTGTGAAAATAACACAGATAAAAGCTCCAATACTATTAACTAAAAACACGCTTTTTACCGATACACTATCAATTAAATTAGATTCAAAATTAAAAGGAACAAAAGTTTTCTATACGCTTGATGGTACCGAGCCAGACTCTACCTCTTTGGAGTATAAAGATCCAATTTTAATTAATAATGCTACAAGTGTTGCTATAAAGGCTTATAAAAAAGGATGGTTGCCTAGCGAAACCATGAAAGAAGATTTTATAAAAGTAACTCACAAAGTTGTTGATTACAGTATTGTTCATAAACCGGAGCGTCAATATTTCGGACCTAAAAAATTATTTGATTTTGAACTAGGCTCAGAAAACTTTAAAGATGAAAAATGGAATGGCTATCTTGGTAACGACTTAAATACTACTCTAAACTTAGGTGAAGCTAAAACCGTTAGTACGGTTACAGTTAATTGTTTAGGCCGCTCAAGAGATTGGATTTTATTTCCAAAGAACATTCAGGTATTTGCTTCTTCAAATAAAACATCAGGCTTTAAACTTGTTGGCTCATTGTCAATTGTTGAAG
Source organism: Wocania sp. (assembly GCA_965224845.1). Lineage (GTDB taxonomy): Bacteria > Bacteroidota > Bacteroidia > Flavobacteriales > Flavobacteriaceae > Wocania_A. Next base: position 43,478 of record CBDDAJ010000016.1, on the reverse strand, counting down.
ATGAAAAAAGAGAATCAACATTAATAAAAAAGTTTAATGTTAAAATGCCAGAAAACACTAAAGCGCAATATTTTAAAGTAATTGCCAAAAACCCTAAAGTATTGCCTGAATGGCATGAAGGAGCTGGTAACCCGCCATGGATTTTTATTGACGAAATAATACTCTGGTAGTTTTAAACTTTGGAAAAGAATAGATTAATAAATAGAATTTGCAGAATAGAATGATAAAAGTTACATCAAAAATTATATTATTTGCAGGATTAAGTTTTTTTATAGCCTGCGATAAACAAACCGCTACTATTGCAAATAACGGGCATGAGCAATCTAAAAATCTTATAGATTATGTAAACCCGCTAATGGGAACGGATTCAGATTTTAGTTTATCTAACGGGAACACTTATCCGGCCATAGCAACACCATGGGCCATGAACTTCTGGACGCCACAAACGGCAAAAATGGGTGATGGTTGGGCTTATAAATATGACGATAAAACCATTAGAGGTATTAAACAAACCCATCAACCTAGCCCCTGGATAAATGATTATGCTGCGTTTTCTCTAATGGCAGTAACAGGAGATTTAAAATATAAAGAAGAAGAACGTATCTCTTATTTTTCTCATAAGGCTGAAATTGTAAAACCAAATTATTACAGTGTTTACCTTGCTGATTATGACGTTACTGCTGAGGTGTCACCAACAGAACGTGCGGCTCATTTTAGATTTACATTTCCAGAATCTAATGCATCTTACATTATGTTGGATGCTTTCTTTAAAGGCTCAATGGTAAAAATTCTTCCTAAAGAAAGAAAAATTATTGGTTATTGCCGAAACAATAGTGGAGGTGTACCAGAGAATTTTCATAATTATTTTGTTGCCGAATTTGATAAAGATTTTGAAGTAAACCATACCTGGGGAGACGATTGGAAACTCCTTGAAGGCTCTACAGAAAGTGAAGGAGAACATGTTGGAGCCATTATAGGTTTTAAAACAAACAAAGGCGAGCAGGTGCATGTAAAAGTAGCATCGTCATTTATTAGCCTAGAGCAAGCACATCTAAATTTAAAAACTGAAATCGGGAATGATTCATTTGAAAAAACAAAGGAAAACGCTGCAGAAGCATGGGAAAAAGAATTAAAAAGAATTGTTGTAGAAGATGAAAATATAGATAATATAAAAACCTTTTATTCCTGCCTATATCGCGTGTTATTATTTCCAAGAAAATTTTATGAATATGATGCTGACGGCAATATAATGCATTATAGTCCGTATAATGGTGAGGTTTTACCAGGCTATATGTTTACTGATAATGGGTTTTGGGATACATTTAGAGCTGTATTTCCATTTTTTAATATGATGTACCCTGAGTTAAATACGCAAATTATGGAAGGTTTAGCAAACACCTATAAAGAATCTGGTTGGCTGCCAGAATGGGCAAGCCCCGGGCATAGAGATTGCATGATTGGCTCCAACTCGGCGACCATAATAGCCGATGCTTTTTTGAAAGGGAATGTAAACGAAAAAGATGTTAACGTGTTATTAGAGGCTGTTTTAAAAAATGCAAATGAGACAGAAGGCAGACCGGTAAATTCGGTAGGTCGTGCAGGAGCCGATTACTATAATACATTAGGGTTTGTACCTTATAATGTTGGAATTCATGAAAATGCAGCAAGAACTTTAGAGTATGCCTTTGCAGATTTTACTATTGCAAAAATGGCCGAAAAATTAGATAGAAAAGATTTGGCCAATACGTTTTATAAAAAGTCCAATAATTATAAAAATTTGTTCGACCCATCAAGTAATTTAATGCGGGGTAAGAACGAAAATGGTAATTTTCAAACGCCTTTTAATCCTTTAAAATGGGGAGATGCATTTACCGAAGGCAACAGTTTGCATTATACATGGTCTGTTTTTCACGATACTCAAGGTTTAATTGATTTAATGGGAGGAAAAGAAAGTTTTGTGGCTAAACTAGATGAGGTTTTTGAGATGCCACCAGATTTTGATGCATCGTATTATGGGTTCACCATTCACGAAATTAGAGAAATGCAAATTGCTAATATGGGTAATTATGCCCATGGAAATCAACCCATACAGCACATGATATATTTATATAATCATGCAAATGCACCATATAAAGCTCAGGATAAAGTACGAGATGTTTTAACGAAATTATATAGTGCTACACCAGATGGTTATTGTGGCGATGAAGATAACGGCCAAACATCGGCATGGTATGTGTTTAGCTCTTTAGGGTTTTACCCGGTTACGCCTTCAGTAAATGAATATGTTATTGGAAGCCCGCTATTTAAGAAAGTTACAGTCGCATTAAAAAATGGAAAAACGTTTATAATAGCTGCCCCAAATAACGCAAAGGATAATGTATATATAGAATCAGCATTATTAAACGGAAAAGCATGGAACAATAGTTTTATCAATTATGAAGATATTCAAAAAGGCGGACAATTGGAGTTTAATATGAATGCTAAACCAAATAAAGCATGGGCCAGTAAACCTGAGAATACACCCTTTTCAATGAGCAAAGGCAACTAACTAATGAAGCCAATCGTTTTTATAATATTTTTTATAGCCTATACCGCTTTTGGTCAACTATGGCTTGTTGACCCATTGGAGCCTATTTATCCGGATGTAAACAACTTAAGTGATTATTCTAAAAACCTGAAAACTGATATTACTTTAGAGGGTATGGCTGAAGTCCATTTAGTTTTAAAGATACCAAAAGGCACATCATTTTCAATAAAGGCTATAAAAGAAGGGAAAGAACTTCAAGGTGTTTGGAGTCAGCTTATCGATGTGCCTGTTGAGCAAAACACAGGAATTGATAGCAGAACGGAACAATATTTAAATAAAATAAACCCTTATGTAATAAGGCGAGCACCTTTCAGAGTATTTGAAGTAATAAAACCTTTAAAAAGGAAAAAGATTGTTGCAAATGCAAATTATACTGCGTTGCGATTAGCAATTCCCGCTTCAGCATTTTATAAAAAGGGAACGCATAAAATTAAGATTTTTGTAGCCACAGGTACGATAGAATATAAAGGGACTTTTATTGTGAACAGTCATAATGTTAAGCTTCCAAAACTGTCTGAAAGTAATTTTTTCTACACCAATTGGTTTAATTTACCCAAAATGGAACTGCAGCACGGTGTTGAACGTTGGTCTGAAGATTGGTATAAGATGCTCGATAAATACGCAAAACTTATGGCCTATGGTAGGCAAAATGCTATTTCGTTACCACATGAGCTATTTAAATATGTTGAAGGAGAATTTCTTTTAGATGATGAAAAACTACTTGGTTTTATCAACATTTTTAAAAGCCATGGGTTTAGATATTTTGAAGCGCCTCATATTATGTATAGAGGTGATGATGATGATTGGGGTGATCCGGAACTTAAAGTATATTTAAGCAAACGACGCTATTATAACGATAATGGAAAGAAGGATGTTGAGCAGTTGATGAAGCTTATTTATGCTTTTGTAAAAGAAAACAATTTAGAAAATAATTGGTTACAGCATATTTCTGATGAACCAACAGCGGTTAATGCTAAATGTTATCTGGATGTAGCTAAACAAATAAAAAGAATATACCCGCAAATTAAAATCATGGAAGCCACAAACGATAGAGATGGTTTAGTTGGAGCGGTAGATATATGGTGTCCTTTAATAAATGATTTTCAGGAGCATGAAGATTTTTTTAGACAACGAGAAAACCAAGGCGAGCAAATTCTGGTATATACCTGTTTAATTCCTGGAGGGAAATGGTTGAATAGAACTTTAGATATGGAAAAATTAAGACAGGTCTATTTTGGTTGGGGAGCAGCATATTATAATACTAATGGGTATTTGCACTGGGGATTAAACCAATATTATTCCAATCCATTTGAACAAAGTGTTGTAAAACATCCATCCCCGCAGGCTACAGAGAATAATTTTTTACCTGCAGGAGATACGCACATTATATATCCGGGTAAAGAGGGCCCCTTATCGTCTATTCGTTTTGAGGCGCACCGCTTGGGCTGTGAAGATTATGATGTATTACAAATACTGAAGCAAAAAGATGAAAAAAAGTATAATAAACTTATTCGTCATATATTTAGAAGCTATACCGATTACAACCTTTCAATTAAAGCGTATAGAAAAATTAAAAGAAAGGTATTGAAATCTTTATAGTGTAGTGCTAATGTAACCCTTTGGGAATTATAAATTAAAAGTTTAATACCCGAAACATAGCTTTTATTTTTTTGTTAAAGAAAAAAAAGTATCGGTTTAAGCCATTTAAAGTGTAGTTTTTTCCTAATAGAAAAAATATTTTTGAGTAAAATAAAAACAGATGAAAAAAATATTATTAGCCGTATTAATCTCTACCTATTCGTTTTCTCAAGCCATATACGAAGACGAGCGTTATGTGCCGGAAACAGATCCGTTAGTATTAAAAAAATTAGATGAGTGGCAAGGCCTTAAGTTTGGATTACTTATGCATTGGGGAACTTACAGCCAATGGGGCATTGTTGAATCGTGGTCCTTATCACCCGAAGAGTATGGTTGGTGCGAAAGAAAAAAAGGAAGTAATCCCGATAATTATTTTTTATATAAAAAGGAATATGAAGGGCTACAAAAAACGTTTAATCCCGTTAAATTTGATCCGGATAAATGGGCGCGAGCAGCAAAAAATGCAGGAATGAAGTATGTGGTCTTTACCACAAAACACCATGATGGTTTTAGTATGTTCGATTCAAAGTATACCGATTATAAGATTACATCACCTAACACACCCTTTTCTTCTCACCCTAAAGCAAACATTGCTAAAGAAATATTTAATTCATTTAGACAAGAAGGCCTGTGGGCGGGAGCCTATTTTTCTAAGCCAGATTGGCATGTTAAAAGCTACTGGGATCCCTATTACCCACCAAAGGACAGAAACGTAAATTATTCTCCTGTTGAAAACCCGGAAAAGTGGAATGAATATGTTGAGTTTACACATAATCAAATCCTGGAATTAATGACAGACTATGGAAAAATGGATATCCTTTGGTTAGATGGTGGTTGGGTTGCAAAAACACCAAAAGCCGAAATTACAGAATGGTACAAGCATACTATTGATAATGCAGAAGAAGGGTATTTAAAACACCGTATTATTAATCAAGACATAAAAATGGACGAGCTGGTTGTAAAAGCCAGACAAAAACAACCCGGATTGATTGTAGTTGATAGAGCTGTTCATGGCAAAAATCAAAATTATTTAACCCCAGAAAATAGAGTACCAGAAAAAACATTGCCTTATCCCTGGGAATCGTGTATTATTTCTGGAGGCGGATGGTCATATACTCCTAATGCTAAGTATATGAGTGGTAGGGAAGGAATCCACATGCTAATAGATGTCGTTGCAAAAGGAGGAAACTTGTTGCTTAATATAGCACCCAGCCCTGAAGGAGAATGGCAGGAAGGGGCATATAACTTATTAAAAGCGTATGGAGATTGGATGAAAATAAATAGTGAGGCCATATATAATACAAAACCTATTGCACCTTATAAAGAAAACAATATTTGTATGACACAAAATAAGGACGGACAAGTGTTTTTACTTTATTTAGCTAAAGAAGGAGAAGATAAAATACCGTCTGAAATTGTAGTTACTTCAATTACCCCTAAACGAGGAGCTAAAATTAAAATGTTAGGATCAAATAAAAGGTTAAAATGGAAAAAATTAAATAAAGGCTTTAAGTTAATAATTCCAGAGGCATTAAAAAGTAATCCGGCAAGTAAATATGCTTGGGTGTTTAAAATTTCAGAACTATAAAAGGCATAATTATTTATGAAAAGATACACGTTATTATTGGTTTTAATCATTCTATTTAATTTTTGTGTCCATGCACAAAATCCGGTAGATTATGTTAACCCGTTCATAGGAACCTCAAATTTTGGTGCTACTAACCCCGGAGCTATCGCACCAAGAGGTATGGCAAGTGTATCGCCTTTTAATGTTGCAGGGCCTCAAAATTTACCATTAGAAAAAGATAGCCGATGGCTCTCGAACCCGTATGTAAATGAAAATACATTTTTAACAGGGTTTTCTCATGTTAATTTAAGTGGTGTAGGCTGCCCGGATTTAGGTGTTATTTTAACCATGCCTACAACAGGAAAACTAAATACTAATTATGTAGAGTATGGTTCAACTTACAACTACGAATTGGCAAAACCGGGGTATTATAGTGTTCAACTTTCAAAATATAATATAAAAACTGAAGTTACAGCAACAACCAGAGTTGGGGTGAGTAAATACTCATTTCCTGAAGGACAATCTAATATTCTAATTAACCTGGGGTTAGGATTAACTAATGAAGAAGGTGCATCAGTTAAAATAGTCTCTCCTACAGAAATTGAAGGGATACGTAATGTTGGATCGTTTTGTTACTATAAACCTGAAGAATCTTACCCGGTTTATTTTGTAGCGAAGTTTAGTAAGCCTGCTGATGATTTTGGTGTTTGGAAAAAAACGAAGAAGTATAGTGGAGTAGAAGGCCAATGGATGCCATACAACGGAAAAACACGTTTATATAAAAACTATAGAAGAGAAGTTATCGGAGATAGTATTGGAAGTTATTTTACCTATCATTTTAACAAACCAACCCAAGTTGAGGTTAAAGTTGGAATCTCTTATGTAAGTATTGAAAATGCCAGAGAAAATCTAGAGAAAGAAACTCAGAGTTTAAGTTTTGATGAGATTTATAAAAGCACGTCTTCGCAATGGAATGATCTATTGTCTAAAATTGAAGTAGAAGGTGGAACAAAAGATGATAAAACCATTTTCTATACAGCTTTGTATCACACATTAATCCATCCTAATACACTAAATGATTTTAATGGAGAATATCCAACGATGGCTAAGCGGGAAACCGCTAAAACTGAAGGAACACGATTTACAGTGTTTTCATTTTGGGATACTTATAGAAACCTACATGCACTCATGTCGTTAGTATATCCAAAACAGCAATCGGATATGGTAAAAAGCATGTTGGATATTTATAACGAAAGTGGTTGGTTACCAAAGTGGGAACTTAACGCTACCGAAACTACAACTATGGTTGGCGATCCAGCCGGCATTATTTTAACCGATACTTATTTAAGAGGAATTAAAGATTTTGATATTGAAAAAGCTTATGAGGCCATGCGTAAAAGTGCCATGCAATTGGAAGATAATCCTTTACGACCAGGGATTAAAGATTATATTAAAAAGGGGTATTTAACAACAAAAACAACCAAAAGTGGTTCGGTTTCCACAACACAAGAATACAATATTACCGATTTTGCAATTGCGAAATTAGCTCAGGCTTTGGGTAAAAAAGAAGATTATAAATTGTTTTCTAAGCGCTCTGTAACCTATAGAAATTTATTCGACAAACAATTCAATTTATTGCGTCCAAAAAATGATGATGGTTCATGGTATTCGCCTTTTAACCCTGATAAAGGCGCTAATTTTGAAAAGAATTTAGGGTTTATTGAAGGTAATTCTTGGCAATATACCTTTATGGTAGCTCATGATGTTAAATACTTAATGAAACTCATGGGGGGAGCAAAAAAATACGTTGCAAAATTGGATGAGGTTTTTGATAAAAACCAATTTGATATGGCTAACGAACCCGATATTGCTTATCCGTATTTATACAATTATGCAAAAGGTTATGAATGGAAAACTCAAAACCGTGTTACCAGTTTAATTAATAAATATTTCACTAACAAACCAGCTGGTTTACCAGGAAACGATGATACAGGTACTATGTCGGCTTGGTTAATTTATAGCATGATGGGGATTTACCCGGTATCTCCTGCTGAGCCTTTATATACGATTAGTACTCCGCGATTTGATAAAATAACGATACATTTAGATACAAGATATTATAAGAATGATAAATTGATTATTGAAAAAAACGGGACAGGAAATATAAAATCCTATACTATTAACGGAAATACAAAAGCTTCCTTTTTTGTAAGTCATGATGCTCTTACTCAAGCATCAAAAATTCAGTTTAACTTAAAACGGTAACCAATGTTTAAACTATTTAAGTGGGATATTACCAAAGTTTTAAAATGTTTGTTGATTCTATTTTTTGTTTCTTCCTGCAAAGACAAAAAGATCACTTTAGTGGATAATGGGACTTCAGATTATGAAATCACAATTTTAAATTCTTCAACAAAGCATAGTTTTCAATCTGCAGAAATACTTCAAAGTTATATTCAAAAAATAGCAGGTGTTGAAATAAATATTGTTGATGAAAGTTCGCAAAATATAAAAGCACCTAAGATATATATAGGAAATGTTTTAAATGAGAATTTACAAAATCAGGACATCTGTATTAAAACAGAAAATAAAAATCTTGTTATTGCCGGTGGTTCAGATGAAGCATTAAGAAATGCCGTTTATGAGTTTTTAGAACGTTATTTGAATTGTAAGTGGTATACACCCCAAGTTGAAGATATTCCAAGTTTACAATCAATTACATTACCTTTAAATATAGACTATAAGTACAACCCGGAAATTAAAACACGTACGGTGCATTCCAGGTTGTTTTATGAAAACCATAGTTTTGCTGATAAACATAAAGTAACTTATGAAGCTTTTCCATTTTATGTACCAAAAGGAAAAGTACATACCTTTCATCGTTTTTTGCCGGAAGAAAAGTTTTATAACTCAAATCCCGAATATTTTGCGCTTCGCGGTAATAAACGTTTGCCAACGCAATTGTGCTTAACAAATAAAAAGGTGTTAGAAATTGTGAAAGATTCAGTGAAGGCGATGTTTAAGCGTTATCCAAAGTCAAGCGTTATTTCGGTGAGTAGTAATGATAATACACAGTATTGTGAATGTGGGAATTGTAAAATAATAGATGAAGAAGAAGGTAGCCATGCAGGAACAATGATTCGTTTTGTAAACGAAGTGGCAAAATCTTTTCCAGATAAAACTATTTCGACACTGGCATATCAATACACAAGAAAGCCTTGTAAAACGAAGCCCTTAAAGAATGTACTAATTACATTATGCTCAATTGAATGTGACAGAAGTGCACCAATTACAGAAAAATGTAAGGATTTTGCTGAGGATATAAAAGGCTGGAGTGCCCTAACTGAAAATATTAGAATATGGGACTACACTACACAGTTTACCAACTTTTTAGCACCGTTTCCTAATTTTAATACGCTGCAACCCAATATTCAATTTTTTAGGGATCATAACACTAAGTGGGTTTTTGAACAACACAGTAATAATCCAAGTGAGTTGTTTGAATTGCGGTCATATTTAATGGCAAAATTACTTTGGAACCCGGATGCAGATGTAGATGATATCGTAACAGAATTTACTAATGGATATTATCAGGAAGCTGGGAGTTATATAAAATCTTACGTAGATTTAATTCATAAAGAATTGAAAAAGCATCCAGATTTTTTTCTGTTTTTATATGGCGATCCGTCACAGGCTTTCAATGCGTATTTAAGTCCAGGTTTATTAAAACAATATGTTACTTTTTTTGATGAGGCTGAACGGGCAGTTACCGATAAACCTGAAGTTTTAAAACGTGTAAAAGTTGCACGATTAAGTACAGACTATGCGGTATTAGAAGCCTGTAGAAAAAGCATTTCCGAAGATTTTAAACTTAATAAAAGCACAAAACTATTAATTGAAAACTTCGCATCGGTTAGTAAAGCGGCTAACATTGTGTTAATGAATGAGATGGGTTATACGGTTGAAGATTATGCTAATGCTTATAAAAAATCTATTCATGTGGCCATGCAGCCTAATATAGCATCTGGTAAAAAAGTAACCTTGCTAACACAACCCAAAAAATATGCAAACGAGAATCCCCAGGCTTTAACCGATGGTGCTTTAGGAGGAAGCAATTTTTATTCCAATTGGTTAGGTTTCGAAGGGAATCATATGGAAGCTATTATCGATTTGGATGAGCAACAGGATATTTCAACTATTTCAACAGCATTTTTGCAGGTAACAAATCATATTGTTTTTTTTCCTAAACAAGTCACTTATTACGGTTCAATTGATGGAAAAAAATATTCAAAACTTGGAGTCGTTTTAAATAAAATGCCTTTAAATAAGAAGAGCAAAGTAAACGATATTCAGTATTTTAATTTGGAAATTAAACCAACTTCTCAATTGAGATATATAAAGTTAAAAGCTGAAAGCCACAGAAAAGCCCCTTATTGGCATCATGGCGCAGGATTACCATCTTGGGTCTTTGCAGACGAAGTCATTATAAATTAGTAATCATGTTATTAAAAAAGATACTACTAACTATTCTTACGTTTTGCTTATTTCAAGGTGCTATAGCGCAATCTTATAAAGTAATGACTTATAATATTAGGTACGATAATCCTAATGATGGTGATAATCAATGGTCGAAAAGAAAAAACTTTTTGAGTAATCAAATCATGTATAATGCTCCAGATGTTTTTGGGATTCAAGAGGGTTTACAGCATCAGGTTCAGTATTTAGATAGCATTTTTACTAAATATAAGTATATAGGAGTTGGTCGTGATGATGGCAAAATTAAAGGAGAGTATAGTGCTATATTTTATAATAAAGAAAAGCTTGATATAGTAAGCGAAGGCACGTTTTGGCTATCTGAAACCCCTAATAAAGTTTCTATAGGTTGGGATGCTTCAATGGAGCGTATATGTACTTACGGGCTTTTTAAAAACAAGACGAACAACGAGCAATTTTGGGTTTTTAATACGCATTTTGATCATATTGGTAATAAGGCTAAAGAAAAGAGTGTACTATTAATTCTTCAAAAAATGACAACATTAAACATCAACAATTTACCGGTGATTGTTATGGGAGATTTTAATTTAAAGCCAGATACTAAACCTATTCTACTATTTTCTAAAACCTTAAATGATACTAAAGCAGTTAGCATATTAAAACCTTTTGGGCCAATAGGAACCTTTAATGGTTTTAATTTTAACAAATCGGTTTTAGATAGGATTGACTATATTTTTACAAGCAAAAAAAATATTAATGTGCTTAAATATGCTGTTTTAAGCGATAACAAAGATTGTAAGTACCCATCAGACCATTTACCAGTTATAGTAGAGTTTGCATTTACAGAACTTCAGAATAATTGAAGCAAAAAACAAAGGCATTATTAAAAACCTAGTTTTATAAGAAAAATTTACGCATTTGTATTATCCAAAGGGTAAATCTCTATGAGACTATCATGAAGAATAATTCCATTTTAAAGGTTTAAACCTTGTTTAACTGCAAAGAAAGTATTAGTTAAGGTGTTTTAAAAGGTAGCAGTGCAACTGCATCTACATTATTTTTGTTTGTATAGCGTATGGATGTCATTACGGCTAGATACGTTTCACTTTAGTTGCTAACTTTATTATTGATATTTTGAGAAAAAATATAATCATATCTCCTAAAGATAATGTTTCTGTGGCATTGGTTGCTATAAAAAAAGGAGAGCATGTTTCAATTAACAAGTCTAACATTACAATTATCGAAGATATTCCTGTAAAGCATAAATTTGCTTTAGAATCTTTTGGTGTAGGAGATATTATAACAATGTATGGTGTTCCTGTAGGTAAGGCTATAAAACCAATTGAAAAGGGAGGTTTAATAACCACTAAAAACTTAAAGCATACTGCAGCGCCATACCAATATAAAAATACCAATTATTATTATAAAAAGCCATTTACTAATGGCTTAGATGAAAAAACGTTTTTGGGCTACCATAGAAAAGATGGACAGGTAGGAACAGCAAATTATTGGATTTTTGTTCCTATGGTATTTTGCCAAAATAGAAATCTAAAGGTATTAAAAGAAGCCTTTGAAGCTGAGTTAGGCTTCAAGAAAGAAAACCCCTATCGGCTTAAGCTAAGAAGTTTAGTTAATGGTACTTCAAAAATGTCTTATAAAGAAGAAGTTTTAAACCAAAAAGTGTTTAAAAATATTGACGGTATTAAGTTTTTAACTCACGAAGGAGGCTGCGGAGGAACAAAAGATGACGCTCAGGCTTTAGTAAATTTATTAGCCGGATATATTAAAAACCCTAATGTGGCAGGAGCTACAGTAATGAGTTTAGGGTGTCAGCATGCACAAATTAGTTTACTCCAAGAAGCTTTAAAAGAACGTTTTAATACAGATAAGCCGGTGCTATATTTTGAGCAGCAACAATATATTACAGAAAATGATATGCTCACAGAAGCCATAAAAGAAACTTATGAAGCTTTAGAAAAAGTAAACGAGATTGAAAGACATCCCGCACCACTAAGTAAATTAAGTATTGGTTTAGAATGTGGAGGATCTGATGGTTTTTCTGGGATTACCGCTAATCCACTTATGGGACTTGTGTCTGATAAAATCAATGCCATTGGAGGAAAAAGTATTTTATCAGAATTTCCAGAGTTATGTGGTGTAGAGCAGGATTTAATTGATAGGTGTCCCGATGAGGATATAGCTAAAAAGTTTATTCATATCATGGAGAGTTATGATAGAAAAGCTAAAAATTCTGGCTCTGGTTTTGATATGAACCCTTCCCCGGGGAATATAAAAGATGGCTTGATTACTGATGCAATAAAATCGGCGGGGGCAGCTACAAAAGGTGGTCGTGCACCTGTAGCAGATGTTATTGACTATGGAGAGTACGCAACAAAGCAAGGCTTAAATTTACTATGTACCCCAGGAAACGATGTAGAGTCTACTACTGGTTTGGCAGGTTTTGGAGCAAATATTATACTGTTTTCTACAGGTTTAGGAACTCCAACAGGTAATGTTATCTGTCCAGTGATAAAAATATCTTCAAACTCAATGTTACCTGTTAAAATGAAGGATATTATTGATTTTGATGCTGGACGGTTGATTTCTGAAAGCGTATCTCAAGAAGCACTTTCAGACGAACTTATAGATTTGATTATTGAAGTAGCTAGCGGAAGGCATCAAACATGTGCTTCAAAATTAGAACAAGACGATTTTATTCCTTGGAAACGAGGGGTGTCATTATAATAACATAAAATATTTTAAGTGAAAAGTATATATAAATTTGGTACCTGTTTTTTAGCATTATTTATTTGCTTGTTGGGGTTTTCACAAGAAACCTATGTGCCTTCGAAAGAAAACTTAGAAGCCAGAAAAGCATTTCAAGATGATAAGTTTGGGATGTTTATTCACTGGGGAGTTTATAGCATCTTAGGTGATGCTGAATGGGTAATGCATAACCAGAATATCCCTGTAAATAGATATAAGTTATTACCATCATTTTTTAATCCAATAGCGTTTAGTGCTAAAGATGTTGTACAATTAGCTAAAGATGCGGGTATGAAATACATAACCATTACTACAAAACATCATGATGGTTTTGCAATGTATAACTCTAAAGTGTCAGATTATAATATAGTAAAGGCCACCCCATATGGTAAAGATATTTTTAGAGCGTTAGAACAAGAATGTAAAAAACAAGGCATTAAGCTTTATGCTTATTATTCACAATTAGATTGGCATAACCCAGATTATTATCCAAGAGGATGGACAGGAAGAAATTTAAAACGACCTGAGGAAGGTAATTGGAAAGATTACTTAAAATACCAGGATGCACAAATAAAAGAACTAGCCGAGAACTACGATATTGCCGGCTTTTGGTTTGATGGATGGTGGGATCAAGCACCTCATAAAATAGATTGGCATAAAGCGGTAGCATATAGAATTAAAGGTGCAGAATGGGATTTGGAGAAAACATATAAAATGATTCATGATGTTAATTCTGCCCTACTCATAGGTAATAACCATCATGAATTACCATTTGCAGGAGAAGATTTTCAAATGTTTGAAAGAGATCTTCCTGGGAAGAACACTACAGGATTTGGCAATACCAAAATAGGAGAATTACCGCTAGAAACCTGCGAAACCATTAATAATTCCTGGGGTTTTAATTTACAAGATAATAACCATCGATCGGTTGATGATTTGATAAAATATGTTGTTAAAGCTGCTGGCAACAATGCTAATTTTTTATTAAATGTGGGTCCCATGCCAAATGGGAAAATTCAGGAAGAGCATATAAATCGCCTACATGCAGTTGGAGATTGGTTAAAAGAAAACGGTGAAACTATTTATGGTACCCGGGGAGGAATTATAGCAGCTACTAAAGATTACGTGTCTACTCAAAAAAACAACATACTTTATGTGCATGTATTAAATAATGACATAAAAACATTACGTATAGATAACTTTAAAGAACGTATAAAAAAAGTAAGATTATTTAAAAACAAAAGTAAAGTGAAGCATAAACTTAAAAAGGGCCAATTAGTAATTAGCCTTCCAGAAAATCAAAAGGAGTCTATTGACACTATTATAGAAATTACATTAAAATAAGAAAAAATGGCAAAGTTTAATTTGAAAGGGAAATCAGCAATAATCACTGGAGGGGCAAGTGGTATTGGAAAAGCAATTTCTACAACATTTGCACAACAAGGCGCCCAGATACATATTTTAGAGTTTAATGCAGAAAGTGGAGAAAAAACAGTAGCTGAAATAAAAAAAGATGGTGGTAAAGCTAATTTTTATCCATGCGATGTATCCAACCATAAACAGGTTAAAGCACTTATAAATGAAATATCTAGAAAAGAAAAAATAGACATTTTAATAAACAATGCTGGAATTGCTCATGTTGGTAATGTTGAAAATACAGAAGTAGAAGATTTAGATCGGATCTATAATGTAAATATAAAAGGGGTTTATAACTGTATCTATGCCACAGTACCAAAAATGAAAGCACAGGGCGGAGGTGTAATTATTAACATGGCATCAATAGCGTCTTCAGTTGGTATTTCAGACCGATTTGCCTATTCCATGTCTAAAGGAGCGGTTTTAACCATGACGTATTCTGTAGCTAAAGACTATTTAACTAGTCATATTCGCTGTAACTGTATTTCCCCGGCCAGAGTGCATACGCCTTTTGTTGATGGATTTATTAAAAAGAATTATCCGGGAAAAGAAGATGAAATGTTTGACGCTTTATCAAAAACCCAGCCAATAGGTAGAATGGGGAAACCAGAAGAAATAGCAAATTTAGCTTTGTATTTGTGTTCAGATGAAGCGGCCTTTATTACAGGAACAGATTTTCCTATTGATGGTGGGTTTATAAAATTGAATGGTTAAAAGATGCTTATGCGAATTATAACTAATAAAATACTATTTAAGTTAATTGGAGCACTGGTTTTGAGCATATTATTAAGCTCATGCGAGCAGAAAAAGCTGGAACTTCAAATTGGAGATGCACACATTATACCTAAGCCTGTAAGTCAGATTGAAGCAGAAGGGTATTTTGAAATAAAAGCCTCATCAATAGTAGTTGTTGAAAATGAAATACAAAAAAAAATTGCTACCCTGTTCTTTAATCAATTTCAAAAAGTAGCTGGTTGGGTACCAACAATTAAAATTGGAGGTAAAGGTGATATAAACTTTATTACAGACAAAGCTATTGAGCATGAAGGCTATCACTTGAAAATTTCAACAACTACTATTAATATTAAAGCGTCGTCAAAAGCAGGCTTCTTTTATGCTCTACAAAGTTTAAAACAATTATTACCTATAGCTTTTTATAAAAACACACTGCAAGCTATTAGTTGGGGTATTCCTGCAGTAGATATTAAAGATAGCCCAGCATTTGGCTGGCGAGGTTATATGCTAGATGCATCAAGGCACTTTTTTAGTAAAGAACAAGTGAAACAAGTAATCGATTTTATGGCAGAAATAAAGCTAAATCGGTTTCATTGGCATTTAGCAGACGATCAAGGCTGGAGGCTGGAGATTAAGAGTTACCCTAAACTTACAGCTATTGGAGCATGGCGAGTAGATTATAATATTACAGATGAAACGAAATCAAATTGGTGGGGAAGACCAAAGCAAAAGCCCGGTGAAAAAGCAACATATGGTGGTTTTTATACTCAGGACGATGTAAAAGAAATTATTGCTTATGCCAAAGCGCGGTGTATAGAAGTAATTCCAGAAATTGATATGCCAGGGCATGCACAGGCTACTATTGCCGCTTATCCAGAAATAGGATGTGTAAACGCTGAACCTTATGTAGCTACTGGAGGTGTTTATAAAAACAATACATATAATCCAGGAAAAGAAGAAACCTTTCAGTTTGCCGAAACCATGCTGAATGAAGTCATGGATTTATTTCCTTTTAAATATGTTCATATTGGTGGTGACGAATGTAGTAAGGAGCAATGGAAAGTAGACCCGTATGCACAGCAAAGAATAAGAGATGAAAACTTAAAAGACGAGCACGAATTGCAAAGTTATTTTATAAGGCGTATTGAAAAAATAATAAATAAACGTGATCGCATTATGATAGGTTGGGATGAAATATTGGAAGGTGGTTTAGCACCTAATGCCACAGTAATGAGCTGGAGAGGAGAAAAAGGTGGTATCACTTCTGCAAAAGCAGGACACGAAGTTATAATGACTCCAAGTAATTATTGTTATATAGATTTAAAACAGGGGCATGATGATTTAGAACCTAATTTAGGATACTCTCGCTTATTGCTTTCAGCATCATACAATTACAGCGTTATACCAGAAGTATTAACCCCAGAGGAAGGGCTATTGATAAAAGGGATTCAGGCGAATATGTGGACTGAATCCATCAGCGATTGGAGCAAATTGACTTATATGAGTTTTCCTAGAACTTATGCTATCGCAGAAAGTGCATGGACACCACATGAAAAGAAAAACTGGAATGATTTTACAAATCGCCTATATACTCAATTTAACAGGCTTGATGCTCAAAAAGTTAGATATGCAGTAAGCGCTTTTAGTCCTTGGATTGACCACACAGGGTATGGAAACGAAATAGAAATACAAATGAAAACGGAAGTTAACGGATTAAAGATGTATTACACTCTAGATGGAACAGAGCCTACACTTCGATCTTCTATATATAGTAAACCCTTTCGAATAGCAAAAACAGCGAAATTAAAGGCTAGATCATTTAATAATGATACACCCGTAGGGTATACTTCAGTTAAAGACTTTGTAATTCATAAAGCAAAACAGGCGAAAGTTTATGATAAACAAGGAAAGTTGATTGAAAAATTGACAGACTTGAGCTACGGATCGCTCTCAAAAGGAGATAAATCATGGTGTCATTTTTTAGACGCTGTAGAATTTGATATGGTTTTTGATAAAGAAACTCAGGTAAATCAAATACAGTTTGATGCTTTACGATATACCATTTCGGGAATTTATCCGCCAACAGAAATCGAGGTTTTTGGATCAACCGATGGGAAAACTTATAAGTTGTTAGCCAAAAAAGAGCAACTAAAAGTAGCAACAGAACAAGGAAGAAATAAGGTAAATATTAGTTTGCCTTTCAATACAATTAATGTAAAGAGATTAAAAATAAAGGCAAAAGGATTTAACCCTATTCCAAAAGAACATCATAAAAGCGGAAGTCGTTCTCATATCTGGATAGATGAAATTGTAGTTAATTAAAAGATAAATCACTCGGCAAATTTAGAGTTAAGATAAAAAATGAGAGTATATAAAAAAGGCCAAACAGCAATAGTGGAATTCGAAAGCTCATTTTATGAACTAGATGTAAATAATTGGGATCGTTTTATTAATAGAAGTAATTTATATGCTTTTGTGAAAAATCAGATCGCTACAGCTAAAGTTGTTAGTAAAAAAATGCTGGAAAATATAGACGCCCCTATTGGAACTCAAGAAGTTTGGGCGGCAGGGGTTACTTATCTTAGAAGTAAAGAAGCAAGAATGGATGAAGCAAAAGCTTCAGGAGGCGATATATTTTATAATAAAGTTTATGATGCTGACAGGCCAGAATTGTTTTTTAAAGCTACATCTCACAGAGTGGTAGGTACAGGTGAAGCCATTAATATTAGAAAAGATTCAGACTGGGACGTTCCCGAACCAGAGTTAACGCTGTTGATAAATTCAGTAGGAGAAATTCAAGGATATACCATTGGGAATGATGTGAGTTCTAGGAGTATAGAAGGAGCAAATCCGTTATACTTACCACAAGCCAAAGTGTTTGAAAAATGTGCAGGTTTGGGGCCTTGTATTTACATCTCTGAAACTCCTTTACCAGCAGAAACAGAAATCGAAATTGAAATCGCAAGAGGTAGTAAAGTAATGTATTATGGAAAAGTAGAGATAGGAATGATGAAAAGGACTCATAATGAATTGGTAGCATATCTTTTTAGGGAGTGCGATTTTCCAAAAGGTGTTTTTTTAATGACGGGAACATGTTTAGTTCCTGATGATGATTTTACACTTAAATTAGAAGACAAAATAACCATTACCATTTCACCCATAGGAACATTAACTAATTACGTATCCATGAAAATGGATCGCATTAATAATTAATACCCTTTATTTAAATTAAAATTAGCAAAACAGGTTTAAACGAATGAAAACAATACGATTAACAATTATATTTTTTGCGCTAAGTATATTTTTTGGAAAGGCACAGAATATTAACGAATCAGAATTGATGAAATCAGTTCAACAGCGGCCATACCCAGAATGGTTTAAAGATGCCAAGTTAGGTATTTTTATTCATTGGGGGTTATACTCGGTACCGGCTTACGGTGGTAAGGAATCTTATGCCGAGTGGTTTTTGAGAGGCTTACAATTAAAAGATACGTTGCGTACAAATTTTGTTAAAAATACTTATGGAGATAACTTTACTTATAAAGATTTCGCTCCATTATTTAAGGCTGAATTATTTGACCCGGATGAATGGGCTACTTTATTTAAAAATGCAGGAGCAAAATATGTCATGTTCGTATCAAAACATCACGATGGTTATGCCCTTTGGCCTAGTAAATATAACAGAAACTGGAATAGTTTTGATGTGGGGCCAAAGCGCGATTTGGTTGGAGAATTAACAAATTCGGTTAGAAAATCCGGACTAAAGATGGGACTGTACTATTCGCTTGCAGAATGGAACCACCCATTGCATCGCTGGTATACCGACCCCCATGATAGCATTGGGAATTATGTAGATAACTATATGATTCCTCAGTTTAAAGAATTAGTATCTACTTATAAGCCCTCGTTAATTTTCGCTGATGGTGAGTGGTTTAATACGGCAAAGCAGTGGCATTCGGCTGAACTTATAGATTGGTATTATAAGCTGGTAGGCGATGATGCTATAGTAAATAACCGTTGGGGCCATGGCATTGATGTTGGGTTTTTAACACCGGAATACAGTGCAGGGATAAAAGTAACCAACAGACCCTGGGCTGAAGTTAGAGGGTTAGGACGCTCTTTTGGTTTAAACAGAAATGAAAATTTAGAGGCTTACGGAACTTCCAAAGAACTTATTCATCGTTTTGTACAAGCCGTTGCAAATGGTGGAGGAATGATTTTAAATGTAGGACCTAAAGCCGATGGACAAATTCCTTTAATACAACAAGAGCGTTTGATTCAATTAGGGAACTGGCTAAAAATTAATGGCGATGCTATTTATGGCTCAAAACCGTTTTCTATTAAAGAAGAAGAAAAGGAAGTTATAATTAATCGTATTGACAATCAAATCAATTTTAATTGGGTAAGAAACTCTCCAATGAAAGGGATTAAAGAGGATAATTTTACAGTTGAGTGGAATGGCTTCATTGAAGTACCAAAAACTAATACTTACACATTTGAAGTCAAAGCTGATGATGAAGCTGCTGTTTATATAAATAATGAATTGGTTATCAATCAAAATTATACAGCTAAAGGCTCACAGTCAGAAGTTATGGGAGCAAAAACAAGTACATCTTCAATAGGAAAAATTAAGTTAAAAGCCGGGGTATTACATTCCCTTCAAATTAAATATAGAGAGAAAAAACAAAATGCATCTATAGCTTTATTTTGGAATACAAAAGGTCAAGACAAACAATTAGTACCTGCTTCAGCATTATATTTAGATAAGGAAAAAGTAAAGAAAGGGTTGGCAGGTCGTTACTCATCTCTTAAAACCTATCTATGTTACACACAAAATAAAAACAAGATTTATGCCACTAGTTTTGAATGGCCGGAAGAAAATCTGGTATTAACAATTCCACATCCAGGTAAAGATGCATTAGTTAAAATGTTGGGGTTAGAGCAGTCTTTAACCTGGAAATATATAGATGGTAAGATGTATATCAATACAAGTACTATAAAATATTCTGAAATGCCATCGCATGATGCCTGGACTTTTGAAATTGATAAGAATTAAAAGATGAGAATATACAAGTCTTTCATATGTTTTGCTTTTTTCATTTTTGTAATGGCTTGTTCTAGACAGCAAGAACAAATACTTAATGTTGTTGCTAATGGAAGCGGAGATTCTGTTTTTACTTTTAATACTATTGAAGCAGCACTTAGTAAGGTAGAGCAAATGCGTAATGAAAATCTCAGTACCCCTATAACCATAAAAATCTCTGAAGGAACACATAGGTTGAAATCTACCTTAAGAATAAAACCAGGTTATGGGGCGCTAAGCCTAGTAGGAGATGGACTAAATAAAACGGTTATTAAAGGTTCTAAAGTACTTCAACTGAAATGGGAGAAATATAATAAGCATATTTGGGTAGCTCAAATACCCAAAAACGAATCATTCGATCAACTTTATGTTAATGGAACTCAACAGGTATTGGCTCGTTACCCTAACTATACCGAACATGGCGGGCATTGGCAGGGACATGCCCCCGACGCTATTTCTTCAAATCGAGTTGCGACCTGGAAAAGGCCTAAAGGAGCCATTGTTCATGCCATGCATAGAGGTGAATGGGGTGGGTTTCATTATCTTATAGATGGCGTAGATGAGCATGGTGAATTAATGCTAACTAAAGGACATCAAAATAATAGACCATCAAAAATGCATGATACTTATCGTATGGTTGAAAATGTTTTTGAAGAGCTGGATGCTCCCAATGAATGGTATTTAGATACCGATGACAAGTTGTATTACTGGCCAGAAGCAAAAACAGAAATAAATAGTGCTACTGTTGAGGTTGTACAGCAAAAACACCTTATCGAAATTATTGGTTCTGAAGCTGATCCTGTGAAAAATATAAGCATAAGTCGTATTAAATTTGAACATACACAGCGCACTTTATTTGAAAATTATGAGCCGTTATTAAGAAGCGACTGGACCATTTACAGAGGCGGAGCTTTATTTATTGAAGGCACAGAGCAGATAGAAATAAAAGATTGCGAATTTACTAATCTGGGAGGTAATGCTGTTTTTGTAAGTGCTTATAACAGAGATGTATCCATTATAAACAATCACATCCATGAATGTGGTGCAACTGCTATCAATTTTGTAGGAAGCTCTACTGCAGTGCGTTCCCCTTCTTTTCAATATTATGAATTCGTAGAACTTGCCAAAATGGATACTATTAAGGGTCCAAAAAATAATAGTTATCCAAGTACATCTATAGTAGACAATAACCTTATTTATCGTATTGGAAGGATAGAAAAGCAAACGGCCGGGGTTAATATATCAATGGCTATGAATATCACGGTTAGCAATAATACGATATACGATGTGCCCAGAGCGGGTATTAACATTTGTGATGGAACCTGGGGAGGTCATGTTATCGAACAAAATGATGTGTTTAATACCGTTTTAGAATCTGGAGATCACGGTGCTTTTAATTCCTGGGGGAGAGATCGCTTTTGGCATCCAAACAGAGCTGTATTAGATAGTATAGTTGCTAAGTACCCTAACATGCCTAAATGGGATGCTATACACCCTACCATTATCAGAAACAATAGATTTAGATGTGATCATGGCTGGGATATCGATTTAGACGATGGATCTTCTAACTATTACATTTATAATAATGTTTGCTTAAACGGAGGTTTAAAACTTCGAGAGGGCTTTAACAGAACTGTCGAAAACAATATTATGATCAATAATGGTTTCCATCCTCATGTCTGGTTTAAAAACAGTGAAGATATATTTCGAAGAAATATCGTATTAACCGAACATAAGGATATCAGGCTGCAAGCCTGGGGAAAAGAGGTGGATTTTAATGTATTCCCAGATGAGATAGCATTGCTTAAAGCACAAAAACAAGGTGTAGATACGCATAGTGTTTTTGGAAACCCCAATTTTAAAAACCCTGAGCAAGCAGATTATACAGTTTCCGAAAACTCACCGGCTTTTCAAATTGGGTTTAAAAATTTTAAAATGAATGACTTTGGTGTAAAAAACGCGTACTTAAAAACACTTGTAAAACAACCAGAGATACCAACCATTTGGAGCGCAACCGCTTCTAAAAAAGATTTAAAAGTAAATTGGCTAGGGGCAACACTTAAAAATATTGAAACTATGGCAGAACGTTCAGCTGCTGGACTCAATGAAACCTCAGGAGTTTTAATACTTGATATTGATGATAACTCTATTATTGCTAAGTCGACTCTTAAAAGAGGCGATGTAATTATTAGCGCCGAAAATGATAAGGTAAAAGGTATTGCAGATTTAATGAAGGTTTACCAAAATAATAATTGGAAAGGGGTATTACATTTGGAAATCTACAGAAATCAAAAAAATAAAAAATTAAAAATAAATTTAAAATGAAAAAAAATATTAAAAAACATAGGCTAGTTATTTTGTTCCTGATGATTTTAGTTTGTGGTATCTCAAAATCTCAAGAAGTTTATGAACCAACCTGGGAATCAATAGACTCAAGACCTATTGCAGAATGGTTTAAAGATGCTAAGTTTGGTATTTTTATACATTGGGGGCCTTATTCTGTTCCAGCATGGACACCAAAAGGGACGTATTCAGAATGGTATCAATATTGGTTACAAAGCAAATCGCTTTTTGGAAATGGAAAATTTAAAGGGGATGAGGTAACAGCTTATCACAAAAAAACCTATGGCGATCATTTTTCTTATTACAATTTTGGAGAACTATTTAAAGCCGATTTATTTAACCCGGATGAATGGGCGCAATTATTTGAAAAATCCGGAGCCAAATATATAGTATTAACATCAAAGCACCACGATGGCTTTACTTTATGGCCAAATAAAGAAGCAAACGATAGAGGCTTTGCATGGAATAGTATGGAGGTTGGGCCTAAACGCGATTTAGTTGGAGAGCTCTCTACAGCAGTAAAGAAAACCGGTGTTAAAATGGGCTTGTATTATTCGCTGTATGAATGGTATCACCCATGGTGGCAAACCGATAGAAAACGTTTTGTTGATGAGCATTATTTACCTCAAATTAAAGATTTAGTACAAAACTATAAACCAGATATTTTATGGGCAGATGGTGAATGGGATATGGAAGCTGATAAATGGAAGTCGAAAGAATTTTTAGCTTGGTTGTTTAACGAATCGGTAGCAAAAGATAATATTGTTATAAATGATAGATGGGGAAAAGGCATCCGTAAAAAACACGGCGGTTATTTCACCACTGAATACGAAGCCGAAGCTCCAGAATTTAAACGCCCTTGGGAAGAATGTCGTGGTATGGGGTTTTCTTTCGGATATAATCAAAACGAAGATTTTAAAGATTATAATTCACCAAAAACCTTAGTGCTTAATCTCGTAAACATTGTAAGTACAGGAGGTAATTTATTATTAGATATAGGTCCGGATGCCCGCGGAAGTATTCCGGTAATCATGCAGGAGCGTTTATTACAAATAGGGGAATGGTTAAGTACAAATGGGGAAGCTATTTACGGAACCATGCCTTGGAAAAAATCTTTCCAGTGGTCCTTAAATGGAGAAAAGAATTATATGCCAAAACAGCATTATTTAGGAGGTGATTTTATTTTAAAACAAACCATAGATCCAGAACCAGGCTATGCTGTAAAAGAACTGTTTTTTACTCAAAACAGTAATGCCAATTTTGTAATAGTGCCAGAATGGAAAGAAGAAGTTGTTGTAAGAAACTATAAACCGTCTAGTAAGGTTACTATAACTTTATTGGCCACAGGAGAATCTTTAAAAGGAACACAAAGGGGAGCAGATTTTGTTATACAAATGCCAATGTACTTGCCCAAAAAATTTAAAGAAACAGATGATTACGCATATGCTATAAAAATAAATAAGTAAAAAATGAAAAAATATACAGCCGTATTTTTAATGATGCTGAGCGTCTTAAGTATACAAGCTCAACAAAACATTGATTATTTAAAAGAAAGTCCTGAAGGTTTTGAAAAACGTATGCAATGGTTTTCGGATGCCAAATATGGAATGTTTATTCATTTTGGGTTGTATAGTCAACTTGGAGGGGTATGGCAAGGTAAACCGTATGATGGTTATGCAGAATGGATTCAATCTAATGCCGATATAGCAGCTCAAGAATATGCGATGCTTACAGCTACTTTTAACCCCAAGGCCTTTGATGCAGATTTTATTGCAAAAACGGCAAAGCAGGCTGGTATGAAATATATCGTTATCACAACAAAACACCACGAAGGGTTTTGTCTTTGGGATAGCCAGTATACTACTTTTGATGTGGGCAGTACACCATTTAAAAGAGACATTTTAAAAGAGCTAAGTACAGCTTGTCGTAAATATGGATTAAAATTTGGAACCTATTACAGTATTATAGATTGGCATCATCCATCACAAGCCCGCAATATAGATGGAAACCAGCCCTGGGATTGGTGGGGGCAAATTAGAATGAAATACGGAAAAAAGAAAGAGTATATTACCTATATGAAGAACCAAATTAAAGAATTAATCGAGAATTACGATTCAGATATACTTTGGTTTGACGGTGATTGGGTAGAATGGTGGAACTTAGAAGTTGGCGCAGATTTGTATCAATATATTAGAACACTTAAACCAACTATTATAATTAATAATCGAGTTTCTAAAAGGGCCGTATTTAAAAAAGATTTTGGTACTCCAGAGCAAGAACATCCAGATAATAAGTTAAAATATTACTGGGAAGCTTGTTATACCATGAATCATTCCTGGGGTTTTAAAACTAATGATACCAATTGGAAAAATGCCGAAGTAGTTTATAGTAAGCTAAAAGATATTAATAATAAAGGAGGAAACTTATTATTAAACATTGGGCCAGATGGCAACGGAAATGTGCCTGAAGAAAGTGTTAAAATCCTTTTGAAAGTTGGAGAAATGTTGAAAAAATAAAAGACCATAAAATATTTAAGAGAAAATGAAAAACACAGTAAAAACCATATATTTAATATGCCTAAGTTTGTCTTTTTTTGCACTATTATCCTGTGCTCAAGAACAAAGAGGAACCTTATTAGAAGTTAAAAATACTTATGAAGTTTTAGATAGTGATACTAAAGATTCTATTATAGCTAAAGCAGCTCATGTAGTACCTACCAAAAATCAATATAATGCTTTAAAAAATGAATTTATAGCTTTCATTCATTTTGGGCCAAATACGTTTACCCGAATGGAGTGGGGTAATGGTTTTGAAGATCCTAAAATTTTTGATCTTAAAAATTTAGATACAGATCAATGGTGTAAAGCCATGAAGTCTGCCCATATGAAAATGGTAATCATTACTGTGAAGCATCACGATGGGTTTGTCCTTTGGCAAAGTCGTTATACAAAACATGGCATTATGTCTTCGCCTTTTCAAGATGGCAAAGGCGATATTTTAAAAGAATTGTCGGCTTCTTGTCAGAAGTATGGATTAAAATTAGGGGTGTATTTATCGCCAGCCGATTTATACCAAATTGAAAATGCAGCAGGACTATATGGTAATTTAAGTAAATACACAGATCGCGTTATTCCCAGACCGGTTGAAGGGCGCCCTTTTAAAAATAAAACAACATTCACTTTTAATGTTGATGATTATAATGAATATTTTTTAAACCAGTTATTTGAATTATTAACCGAGTATGGCCCCATTCATGAAGTATGGTTTGATGGTGCACACCCAAAACGTAAAGGCGGGCAAAAATATAATTATTTAGCTTGGAAAGAACTTATTTCTACTTTAGCACCAGAGGCCGTTATTTTTGGTAAACAAGATATTCGTTGGTGTGGTAATGAGGCTGGTGCCACCAGAGCTACCGAGTGGAATATTATTCCGTATAAAACCAACCCACATGAAATGAACAGATTTGCCGATATCATGGAAAAGGATATTGGAAGCAGAGATAAACTATACGATGCTAAGTATTTGCACTACCAACAGGCAGAGACCAATACTTCAATTCGAGAAGGTTGGTTTTATAGAGATGATACACACCAAAAGGTACGAAGTGCCGATGACGTTTTTGATATGTATGAACGTTCAGTTGGAGGGAATTCTACCTTTTTATTAAACATTCCACCAAATAGGGAAGGCAAATTCTCACCAGAAGATGTTCGCGTTTTAAATGAAGTTGGGCAGCGTATAAATAAAACCTACACAACAAATTTATTTGCTGGGGCATTGGGGGCAAAAAATAGTTTAGATAATAATACAGAAACTTATGCATTGTTAGATTCAGAGGATAAAGAACTCATTATTAAAACCGAAAGCCCGATAACAATTAATAGGCTAATTATTCAGGAAGCCATAGCAACTCACAGTGAGCGTATCGAAAAGCATGCTGTTGATGCCTGGATAGATAATGCCTGGAAAGAAATAGTTTCAGCAACAAATGTGGGTTATAAACGTATTTTACGCTTTCCGGAAACGACATCAAATAAATTTAGAATCCGAGTTTTAGAGTCGCGATTAAGTCCGGCAATTTCAAATATTACTGCGCATTATTACAAAACAAGACCGCCTCAACTTTCAATATCAAGAACCATTAAAGGCGAGCTTCAGATAGAACCTAAAAAGCATGACTTTGGCTGGAAACCTCATGGAGAAGATATTACAGGAAATTTAAATTCAGATTATGAGATCCGGTATACAACAGATGGTAGTAATCCAACAAAAAAGTCTAAGCGCTTTGAAGGTGGAGAATTGGTAGTGTCAAAGGAAGTAAAGGCTGTGGCCATTGATAAAGGCGAATTAGGGAGTATTACTTCCAAAACATTTGGAATTTTGAAGCAAGATTGGACTGTTTTAAATGTTGATAGTTATCAAAATAAAAATGAAGGAAATCAAGCCATTGATGAAAACCCAAATACCTTTTGGCAATCTAAAGCAAATGGAAAAGTACATTATATAAATATCGATTTAGGAAAAGCTTACTCTATAAAAGAATTTACATATACACCGCAAACGAAGCATGACAGTGGTATGATAGAACAGGGAATTATAAAAGTGAGTAGTAATGGAAAAACATGGAAAAAGTGGGAAGATTTTAAGTTTGGTAACCTTATCAACGATCCAACTCCTCGAAGCTATACCTTTAAAGCACCAGTTACAACACAGTATATACGAATAGAGTCCAAGATTATTGCTGGCAATAAAAAAACAGCTGCCATTGCAGAGCTAGATTTTTTTGAATAGAACTAATAAAAACCATGATGAGGAATTTTAGTAATAGCCTTATAAAAACCGGATTTCTTTTAATTCAGACATTGCTTGTCTCATTGGGAACTAATGCCCAGGAGCATACAGATCATTTGCGTTTGTATGATAAATTTGAACCCTTAGCATCAGAGAACATTTTTAAAACTGAAGGCTATTATAATTGGGGAACATCTATAATAAAAGGAAAAGATGGTAAATACCATTTGTTTTATTCAAGATGGAAAAAAGATTATGGATTTTATGGTTGGTTAACGCATTCTGAAATCGCACATGCGACATCAAAAAGTCCATCAGGCCCTTGGAAATATAAAAGCACGGCTTTAAAAGGGGCAGGCAAAAACAACTGGGATGCCATTACAGCACATAACCCTAAAATAAAGTATTTTGAAGGTAAATATTATTTGTATTATATATCTACAAATTTAGGAGATAAAGAATATTCAGAAGAAGCATTAATTAAAACGGCTAAAACAGGTTATAGCCATCCGAACTGGAAAATATTACGCCCCAATCAAAGAACTGGGGTTGCAGTGTCTAATTCTATTAATGGGCCATGGAAACGGATTCAAAAACCTCTAATAGAACCTTCAGGACCAATTACAACACTTACAGTTAACCCTGCAATTGATCAAGGTAAAGATGATAAATATTATTTGGTAGTAAAGGGCGATAAACCCAATGAGAAACGTTTTATTAGAAATCAAGCTGTGGCAATCTCTAAAACCCCGGTTGGACCGTTTAAAATACAAGAGAAACCCGTTATTGATTATATAGATACTGAAGATATGTCTATCTGGTTTGATGAAATAAGAAAACGATTTTATGGTGTATTTCATACACATGGTTTTATAGGTATGGTAACATCAGTAGACGGTATCAATTGGAAAAAATCGAATGAATATGTTTTAATGCGAAAGGAAGTTAGGCTAAAAGATGGCTCGATGCTAATCCCTGATCGATTGGAGCGCCCTTTTATCTATCATGAAAATGGTAAACCGAAAGTGTTAAGTCTAGCTGTTAAAAAAGGTAATAATTCGTATAGTATTTTTATCCCTATAGAAGAAATGCCATACCCAAAACCCAATAAGAGACAACTGGCATGGCAAGAAGCAGAGTTAGGAGTTGTTTTTCACTACGATTTACACGTATTTGATGGAAAAAAGTATGGACAAGGTGGCAATAGAATTGATCCTATTCCAGATTATCAAATATTCAATCCTAAAAAGCTAGACACCGATCAATGGATAAAAGCTGCTAAAGATGCAGGTGCTAAGTTTGCTATTTTAACCGCAACTCACGAAACAGGATTTGCCCTATATCAGTCTGATGTCAATCCTTATAGTTTAAAAGCAGTAAAATGGCGTGATGGCAAAGGTGATATTGTAGCAGATTTTGTGGCTTCCTGTAGAAAATATGGAGTTAAACCAGGCATTTATTTGGGTATTCGGTGGAACTCCTTTATGGGGGTTCACGATTTTAAAGTAAATGGTGAAGGTGATTTTAGAGAGAACCGCCAAAAATGGTATAACAATATGGTAGAAGGTATGGTTAAAGAAATCTGTACTAGATACGGGGATTTGTTTGAAATTTGGTTTGATGGTGGCGCAGACCATCCGGATAATGGGGCCCCGGATGTTTTACCAATTGTGCGTCAATACCAACCCAATTGCTTGTTTTATCATAATGGACAATTGGCTGAAGTGCGTTGGGGAGGCTCAGAATCGGGAACAGTAAGTTATCCCAGTTGGGCCACTTTTCCTTATAAAAGTACTGGTGCTGGAGAAACGGCACAGAAGAATATCTATAAAGACAATTATAAGTTGTTAAAACAAGGCGACCCTAAGGGTGAATTTTGGGTTCCGGCAATGTCTGATGCACCATTGCGAGGGTATAATGGAAGGCACGAATGGTTTTGGGAACCTGGAGATGAAGCTCATATTTTTCCATTGGAAAACTTAATGGAAATGTACTATAAATCTGTAGGTAGAAATTCAACTTTAATTATGGGTTTAACACCAAATCCAGATGGTTTAATGCCAGCACCAGATGTAAAGCGATTAAAAGCATGGGGAGATGAAATTAAAAGAAGATTTCAAACACCAATAGCATCTACTTCTGGAAAAGGTGATAAAATAACATTAAAACTGGATAGACCAACTGCCGTGAATCATATAATGATTCAAGAAGATATTCAAAAAGGAGAACGTATTAGAAATTATCAGGTAGAAGCTTTAGTAAATGGAAAATGGCAAATCATTACTGAAGGAGAAAGTGTTGGCAATAAAAGAATAGAACTATTTGAAACCATAAAAACAAGCAGGATTAAACTAAAAATTTTGAAGTTTGAAAGAACACCTCAAATAAAAAATCTGAGTGTTTTTTATATAAAACCAATAGAATGAGAACAAAAAATAGTTTTTACTTTTTTATACTGTTAGTAACGGTATTGGTTTTTTGTGGCTTTTCTAATAGAAAAGCTAAGGTTTTAATTATTGGAGATTCCATTTCTATTGGATATACTCCTTTTGTAAAAGAAAATTTGAACCAAGATGCCATTGTAAACCATAACCCGGGGAACGCTCAACATACGGGGACAGGGCTTAAAAAAGTGAAAGAATGGATAGGGAATGAAGATTGGGATATCATCCAGTTTAATTGGGGCTTATGGGATTTGTGTTACCGGCACCCCGATGCTAAGGTTTATGGTAATAGAGATAAAATAAATGGGGAGGTTACTTTTTCTTTAGATGATTATGAGAAAAATCTAGAGCGTATAATACAATCCATTAAGCAGGTTTCTAATGCACAGCTGATTTTTGTTACCACCAGTTATATTCCAAAACACGAAGCAGGGAGATTTAAGAAGGATGCTCAAAAGTTTAATAAGGTGGCTAAAAGGGTGATGAAGAAGTATGATGTTAAGGTGAATGATATTTATAAAGCATCTAAAGCTATTCATAAGGTATATGGAAAAGGTGACGATGATGTGCATTATTCTAAAAAAGGTTATGAAAAACTCGGTAAAATTATATCTGAATTCCTTTCTAAAGAGATTATAAAGATCAATACAAAACAATTGTGAAAAAAAATAATAGTAAATTTATTGTATAAGTTAGTATGAAGTCTTTTTTGAACTTATTTTTATTAGTTGTTTTAATTTTTATGGGCTGTAAACCAGAAATACAACCTGTAAAAATAGCTTGCATAGGCGATAGTATTACTTATGGAGCAGGTATGGATAACCCCGAAAAGAATGCTTATCCAAAGCAATTACAAGCAATGCTTGGTGAGCACTATCAAGTAAAAAACTTTGGTGTTAACGGAAATACATTATTAAAAAAGGGAGATTATCCTTATTGGAAATCTGATAAATACCAAGACGCCTTGAAATTTGCTCCGGATGTAGTATATATAAAATTAGGAACCAATGATAGTAAACAACAAAACCGTAGGTATTTAGATTCAGATTTTGAAAACGATTACAAGGCACTCATTCAATCATTCAAAGCAAAAAACAACAAGGTTCGTGTTGTTTTGCTATTGCCTGTACCTTCATTTCTAAATGATTCAACAAGTATTTGGAATCCAGTTATTAAGAATAAAATCATCCCTTTAATTCAAAAAGTAGCTTTTAATACTAAAAGCGGAGTTGTCGATTTGTATCAATTATTTGCAGGAGCACCAAATATGTTTCCTGATGCGATCCATCCCTCTTCTTTAGGAGCTACTCGAATTGCTAAGCGGGTTTATGAAGATGTTATGCTTAATATTGATGAAACACAGCAAAAATTTGATATTTCAAAAACAGAAGATGTAAAAACAAATAACTTTTACGGATTTACCCAAACCGATTTTAAGTATAAAAATGTGTCCTGTAAAATAGTGGAGCCCAAAAGGATAGCAAAAGGAAAGCCTTGGATATTACGAGCACGTTTTTTTGGTCATGAACCACAAACAGACATCGCTTTATTGGAAAGAGGTTTTCATATTGCTTATTGTGATGTTGCTCGTTTTTTTGGAAATGAAGAAGCGGTAAAACGTTGGAATGCCTTTTATGATTTTATGATTCAAAGCGGGTTTTCTGAAAAGGTCGTTTTAGAGGGTATGAGTCGGGGCGGCCTTATTGTATATAACTGGGCAGCAGAAAACCCGGATAAGGTTGCCTGTATATATGCAGATGCTCCTGTTTTAGACGGAACCAGTTGGCCGGGGGGGAAAGGTAAAGGAAAAGGAAGTGAAAATGATTGGAAAGCCTTTAAGGAAAAATATGGTATTGCCACAGAAAATGAAATAGATAATTTCAAGAGAAACCCAATTCATAACATTGAAGCCATTGTAGAAGGAGACTACCCCATGTTACATGTATGTGGTACATTAGATAGCGTGGTTCCCGTTGATGAGAATACGCGAATTTTTGAACAGAGAATAAAAGAAAAGGGAGGTAGAATAAAAACGATTTATAAAGCAGATGTTGGCCATCATCCTCATAGTTTAGAAAACCCTGCACCAATTGTCGATTTTATTTTAAGAGCTACCAATAAAAAAATAAATTTTGCAGTCATTCCAACTCCAGGATCAGAGTACCGTTCTGGAGCCGGATGGAAGGCAGGAAAAGGCTGGTGGTATCAAATGGAAGATATCGATTCATTATGTCGAGCTACTAAGGATTTAAATATTTTATTGATTGGGAATTCCATTACCCAAGGCTGGGGAGGTAATCGCACCTTGACTACTTATAGCCCTGGTCAAGAGGCTTCAAGCACTTATTTTAAAGGATTAAACTATGTAAGTGCAGGTATTTCCGGAGATAGAACAGAACATATACTTTGGAGAATTAAAAATGGTAATTATAATTCCAATACCCCAAGGTTAGTAACCTTAGCAATAGGCGTTAATAATTTTCGATTTAATACAGCTGAAGAGATAAGTGATGGCATTGTAAAAGTTGTTGAATTGATGGAAACCGAATTTCCTAATTCGAAAATCTTATTTTTTGGACCTTTACCTACAGGTTTGGATGCCAGTTCTGAACGACGAGAAAAATACAATGCTATTCATAAAGCAATTGCCTATCTAGATGAGAAACCTTTAGTGAACTACTACAATCTAGTTGATTTGTTTTCAGATGAAGATGGTAATTTAAAAGAGAACCTTTATAGCGGTGATGGAATACATTTAAAACCAGAAGGATATCAAGTTTGGGGAAAGTTTATACGAGAAAAATATAATGAATTAATAAAGAAATAAAAATGAAATTAATACGATTTGGAGCAGCAGGAAATGAAAAACCAGGGGTGCAATTAGCAAACGGGACAAGACTTGATGTATCGGCATTTGGACAAGATTATAATGAAGACTTTTTTGGTGGTGATGGGTTAGAACGGCTAGAAAAATGGTTAGAGACTAATCAAAACAGTTGCCCAGTAATTGAAAATGATGTGCGTATAGGTATTCCTTTAACGCGCCCGTCTAAAATAGTTTGTGTAGGATTAAATTATGCGAAACATGCAGAAGAAGCTGGTATGGCTGTGCCTAAAGAGCCGGTTTTATTCTTTAAATCTACAACAGCATTATGTGGCCCTAATGATGATGTTATTATTCCCAAAAATTCAGAAAAAACAGATTGGGAAGTTGAGTTAGCCATTGTAATTGGTAAAAAAGCGTCTTATGTTGAAGAAGCAGATGCATTTGATCATATAGCAGGGTATGTGCTTCATAATGATGTTTCAGAACGCGCTTTTCAAATTGAAAAAGAAGGACAATGGTGCAAAGGCAAAGGCTGCGATACTTTTGCTCCGGTAGGACCATTTATTGCAACGAAGGATGAAATAAAGGATCCTAATGATTTGGAATTATGGTTAGACGTTAATGGA
Source organism: Wocania sp. (assembly GCA_965224845.1). GTDB lineage: Bacteria > Bacteroidota > Bacteroidia > Flavobacteriales > Flavobacteriaceae > Wocania_A. Next base: position 10,158 of record CBDDAJ010000016.1, on the reverse strand, counting down.
GAACGGTTACAGCATTCATCAACTTCAGATTTTATCTTTAATGTGCAGGAAGTGGTTTCATATATTAGCCAATACATGACCTTGCTTCCCGGTGACATTATCTCCACAGGTACACCATTTGGTGTTGGCTTAGGTTTTAATCCACCAAAATATTTAAAACCTGGTGATGTTATGGAATTAGGAATCGAAGGGTTAGGTGTTTCAAAACAAGTCGCTAAAGCTTATCAATAAAAATAGAAAAATGAACCGTAAGGATTTTATAAAAAAATCAATATTAGCCACAGGAGCCATAACTCTGTCAATAGATGTTTTTTCTTCGGTTATTAAAAAGGAAAGCATTGAATTTGGATTAATTGCCGATGTACATAAAGATGTTATGCATGATGGAGACGAACGCTTACAAGCATTTATAACGTCGGCAAATAAAAAGAACCTGGATTTTATCTTACAGTTAGGAGATTTCTGCAGGCCTTACGATTATAACAAACCATTTTTAAATATTTGGAATAGCTATAAAGGTGAAAAATATCATGTATTAGGTAATCATGATACTGATGGCGGGTTTACCAGAGCGCAAACCAGGGCGTATTGGAATATGCCAAAAAACTACTATTCATTTGATAAAAAAGGGGTACACTTTATAGTTTTAGATGGTAATGATGCTAACCCGAAGCCATGGTCAGGATATAATCGATATATAGGAGATAAACAAAAACTATGGCTTGTTGATGATTTGAAGAAAACCAATAAGCCAACAGTCATTTTTAGTCATCAATCCTTAGAGCTAGAATATGATGGGGTCGCAAATATGAAAGCGATTCGAGCAATTATAGAAAACGCAAATAAAGAAGCTGGGTTTAAAAAGGTAATGTGTTGTATAAGCGGGCATACGCATACAGATTATATGACTCAAATTAATGGTATTTATTATGTGCAAATTAATAGTGCATCGTATAGATGGGTTGGAGGAAAGCATAAAGTTATAAGGTATAGTGACGAAATTGATAAAAAATATGAATGGATTAAATATACAATTCCATACAAAGACCCTCTGTTCACTTTTGTAAAGATAAAGAGTAATAGTATCATTATTCAGCCCAAAAAAACAGAATTTGTTGGCCCTGGACCTAAGGAAATGAATTTACCCCAGACCTTGCCTAACGATCCTATTGTCCCTACGATATCAAGATTTAAAATGAAAACACAAATATAAATGAAAACAGTAACCGGTTTTAAAATACTAATATCTCTTTTGTTTATTGGAACTAAAGGCTATTCTCAAGAATTAAATAAAGAAATTAAAACCAATGACAGGCCAAATGTAATTATTATTTATACAGACGATTTGGGTTATGGTGATTTAAGCAATTACGGAAACCCAACTTTGCATACCCCCGAATTAGATAAAATGGTTACTCAAGGCATGAAACTTTCTCAATTTTATGTTGCGGCACCTGTGTGTACCCCCTCAAGGGCAGCCTTGTTAACAGGTGCTTACCCTAAAAGAGTTGGTTTAGAAAAGGGCGTATTGTTTCCTTCATCTAAAACAGGCTTAAACCCAGAAGAAAAAACTATTGCAGAAATTTTAAAAGAAAAAAATTATGCTACTGCTTGTATTGGTAAATGGCATTTAGGCTTTCAAGAAAAATTCTTACCAGTCAACCAAGGTTTCGATGTCTTTTATGGTATCCCTTTTAGTAATGATATGAGTAGAAAAGAACAGGATATTTATGGGAATAAAAACTACAAATGGCAACTTCCATTAATGTCTCAAAAAGATACTATTGAGTTAGACCCAAATCAGCAACAGTTTACTAAAAGGTTTACTTATAAGGCTGTAGATTTTATTGAGAAGCATAAAAACAACCCTTTCTTTTTATACCTGGCACACCCCATGCCTCATATTCCCATATATGCTTCCGATAAATTTAAAAACACGAGTGTAAGAGGTAAATATGGAGATACTGTTGAAGAAATTGATTGGAGTGTGGGAGAGATACTTAAAGCTTTAAAAAAGCATGATTTGTCGCGCAATACTTTAGTCGTTTTTGCTTCAGACAATGGCCCCTGGAAAGTCTTTAAAACCGATGGTGGATCTGCAGGGCCACTTCGTGGCGGAAAAGGAACTACTTGGGAAGGAGGCGTTCGCGTACCTTGTATCGTTTGGTGGCCAGGGAAAATACCTTCTGGGGCTTTTCAAACTAAGGTTATTACAAATATGGATTTATTACCTACTATTGCAAGTTTATGCGGTGCGGACTTGCCAAAAAAAGAGATAGATGGTGTTGATGTTTCTTCAGCACTATTAGGAGAAAAACAAAAAGAAGAAAGCAAACCATTTTTGTATTATTCCAGTAAAGGAGAGCTCCAAGGTATAAGAAAAGGAAAGTTTAAGCTTCTAATTATTGAAAATGATACTTTTTTATTTGATTTAGAAAGTGATATTTCTGAGGCTTATAATTTGGCAGAAAGATTACCTGAAAAAGCGATAGCACTGAAGAAGATCATGTTAGAATTTGATGCTAATTTAACTCGTAATAAAAGAGAAGTAGGGAAACTATAAGACATGCAACAAAACAGCCTAAATATAATTATCGCATTTTTTATTGTATTAGTTTCATGTAAGGACAAAAAGCAGGTAGTAATTGAAAATACTGAAGCATTAGATTTAAGTAAATTAATCCAACCTGTTCCCTTTCATTCTGTTTTAAAAGACCCTAACTATTATATATGGGGAGCTTCTATGGTACAAGGTGAAGATAAGCGATACCATCTCTATTATTCGAGATGGCCCAGGTCTAAAGGTTTTGGCGGATGGTTGGATTACTCTGTAATAGCACATGCCACAGCGAATAATATAGGAGGGCCTTATGTTCACGAAAAAGTGATATTAGATGGATTTGGCAAAGGACACTGGAACGAACAATCTGCTCATAATCCGCATATCAAAAAGTTTGGAAGTAAGTATTACTTATATTTTATTTCTCATGTAAATAAAGATTTTGGAAGAAAGAATGATACTGAAAATCATCGTTGGGGACAAAGAATTGGCGTTGCAATTGCCAATACCCCTTCAGGACCATGGGAAGTTTCAAAAAAGCCTTTGATTGATTACCAAGAAGGAAAAGGAGCAGAAGGATATATGGTAAACCCCAGTGTTTGTAAAACACCTGAGGGATTGTATCTCATGATTTTTAAAACACGCTCTAATAAACCAGAGCTTAAAAATAGAATGATTCAATGTATAGCTACAGCTAAAAACCCTGAAGGGCCATTTATTATTGCAGAACACCCAATTTTAACAGATAAAGAGGCTGAAGATCCTTTTTTATGGTTTCAAGATGGAAAATATTATGCCGTACTAGATGATCAGAGAGGTTTATATACTGGCACACATGGGTTAGCATTGTTTACATCTGTAAATGGGCAAGCATGGGAGGTTTCTAAAAATCCTAGTGTAATGAAACCAGAAATTGTATGGGAAGATGGAACAGTAAGTGAGTTACAATATTTAGAACGCCCTCAAATTTGGCTAGATGATAAAGGACAACCAGCTATGTTATTTTGTGCGGCACAGCTTAAAAAAGGAAAGGATAGCTTAAACCTGCCTTTTAACGTTCATATTCCAATAAAAACTAAAGTATCGAATTAGTATAGACTTAAATTAATAAAAATGAAAAAAATAATTGGTTTTAAAATAATATTACTCCTGTTGTTTTTAGGGTGTAAAGAAGATTCTAATAAAGGAAGTCTGGCAGTAAAAACAAAGGAGAAACCCAATATTATTTTTTTGTTTTCTGATGACCAGAGTTTTAAAGATGTTAATGCTTTAGGGAACCCTGAAGTTATTACTCCAACAATGGATAAATTAGTAGAAGAGGGAACAACATTTACCCATACTTATAATATGGGAGGCTGGAATGGTGCCATATGTTTGGCATCTAGAGCCATGATTATTAGTGGAAGATCTGTGTGGAGGGCGCAACAAATTTCTAATAATTATTCTAAAAATGAAGATTTAGATAAAACCTGGCCTAAGTTAATGCAAACAGCAGGTTACGAAACTTATATGACAGGCAAATGGCATGTACAAGCAAAGCCAGATTCCATTTTTAACCATGTGGGTCATGTATTAAGAGGAATGCCTTTTGATACACCAGAAGGTTATAACCGTCCGTTAAATAATAATGATACTTTATGGAAGCCTTGGAAGAAAGAATTTGGGGGGTATTGGAAAGGAGGCAAGCATTGGAGCGAGTTAGTAAAAGATGATGCTGTGTCGTTTATATCTGATGCCGCTAAAAGTGAAAACCCGTTTTTTATGTATATAGCATTTAATGCACCTCATGACCCCAGGCAATCTCCAAAGGCCTATGTAGATCAATATCCTTTAGAGCATATAGCGGTACCTAAGAGTTTTATGCCCGAATATCCATATGCAGAAACCATGGGGGCAGGGCGTGGTTTAAGAGATGAAAAATTAGCTCCATTCCCAAGAACTGAATATGCAGTAAAAGTAAATCGGCAAGAATACTATGCTATTACGACACATTTAGATGACCAAATAAAGGATATTATAGAAGCTTTAGAAAAAAATGGATTAAAAGAAAATACTTATATTTTCTTTACTTCAGATCATGGCTTGGCTATAGGCGAGCATGGTCTTCTTGGAAAACAAAATATGTACGATCATAGTATAAGAGTACCATTAATGGTTGTTGGTCCTAACATTGATAAAGGAAAAAAAATAGATACAGATATTTATTTACAGGATGTTATGGCTACAGCATTAGATATTTCTGGTGTTAAAAAGCCAGAATATATAGAGTTTAATAGCTTTTTAGACTTAGCCAAAGGCACACAAGCTAAAAGTAGTTATAACAGTATTTATGGCGTTTATGAGAAAGCTTCTCAGCGTATGATAAGAAAAGATAATTATAAGTTAATCCTTTATCCTAAATCAAAAAAAGTCTTATTATATAACCTTAAAGAAGACCCTTTAGAGTTAAATGATATGGCATCTAAGCCTGAAAGTATAACTAAAATAAAATCACTTTTTAATGATTTAGTTCAATTACAAAAAGAAAAAGGAGATGCTTTAGATTTAGAATCGATTTATAATACTGTAATTCAATAAAAGGGATGGAGCGTAGAAAATTTATAAATCAGTTAGGAATTGGCGCTACTACTGCCTTTTTGCCAACTACTTTGCTTTCTTTTACGCCATCAGTTTCGTTAACTAGTAGTGCTGAAAATTTAAGTTTTGGTATTGTAGCAGATGTACATAAAGATTTAATGCCAGATGCAGATAAGCGATTAGAAGTATTTATAAATAAAGCTGCTGAAAGGCAGGTTGATTTTATTATTCAACTTGGAGATTTTTGTATGGCCGATAATAAAAACCGCAGGTTTTTAGAAATATGGCGATCATTTTCTGGACCAAAATACCATGTATTAGGAAACCATGATATGGACAGAAATTCAAAACAAGAGATGTTGGAGTTTTGGCAGATGCCCAAAACATATTATTCATACAATTTTAAAGGCGTACATTTTATTGTTTTGGATGCAAATTTTTTATATCAAGATGGAGAATTTATAGATTATAATAAGGCAAATTTTTATGTTGATAGTAGTATAAGAACCTTTATTGATGATGAGCAAATAAAATGGTTTAAAGCTGATTTGGAAGCTACTAATTTACCTACTATTGTCTTTTCGCATCAAAGTTTATGGCATTATCAATGGGGAGTAAAAAACCGATTAGTACTTCAAAAAATATTAGAGGCCAACAAGCAAAAAATAATTTGTTGTATGAATGGACATAATCATTTAGATTATCATTTTCATCAAAATGGAATAGATTATATAGAGATTAATAGTATGTCATACCAATGGGTGTCTGATGCATATAAAAGTACAGACCGTTTCCCAAAAAAGTTTTACGATCAATATAGTAATTTACCACATATTGCAGGTTATAAAGATCCGCTGTATGCTTTTGCAACAATCAATAAAAAGGGAACCATTCATATTGAAGGCGTTAAAAGTAAATGGATGACACCTTCTCCTTACGATATGGGAATGCCAAAAGGCATTGAAGGGATGGTGTATTCAGCAGAAATGTCTGATTATAATTTTGAGTTTGGTATAAAAGATTAATAAATAAAAGCAAAAGTAAATGAGAATAGACGCACATCAACATTTTTGGAAATTCAATCCAGTGCGAGATGCTTGGATAGATGATTCAATGCAAATCATTCGAAAAGATTTTTTGCCTAAAGATTTAAAACCCATTTTAAGTAAGAATAATATTGATGGATGTGTTGCCGTACAGGCAGATCAAAGCGAGGCTGAAACCGAGTTTTTATTAGGTTGTGCAGAGCAAAATCCATTCATAAAGGGAGTTATTGGTTGGGTAGATTTAGGAGATAAGCATGTAGAGGAACGTTTAGTGTATTATTCAAAGCATAAAACATTTAAAGGCGTGCGGCATATCGTGCAAGCCGAAGCAAACGATTTTATGTTGGGTGCAGATTTTCAAAAGGGCATAGCTAAATTGCAGCAATTTAACTTAACCTACGATATTTTAATATTTCCTCAGCAATTAGAAGCTGCCATTACTTTGGTGAATAAATTTCCAAATCAAAAATTTGTTATCGACCATTTAGCAAAGCCATATATTAAAATAGGTAAGATTGATGCGTGGAAAACTAAAATTGCAGCATTATCAGAAGCACAGAATGTATACTGTAAAGTATCAGGAATGGTAACTGAAGCCAATTTAAAGCATTGGAAAACTTCAGATTTCAGGCCATATATGGATGTCGTATTTAATGCTTTTGGAACAGATAGGCTTTTATATGGTTCTGATTGGCCGGTATGTTTACTGGCCGCAAAATATGAAGAACAATTAAGTATTATTGAAGACTATATTTTAAAACTGTCAAAAGAAGAAAAAACAAAAATAATGGGCGAAAATGCCGTTAAATTTTATAACCTATAACCGATGAATTTATTTAAAAAACAAATAAGCTTTTCGAGTTATTTTAAAATGACTCTAGCTTTATTAATGATAGTTGCCTGTCAAGAAAAAGAACAAAATTACAACGACATTTTATGGTATGAACAACCCGCATCTAAATGGATGGAAGCTTTACCTGTTGGTAATGGACGTTTAGGTGCTATGGTTTTTGGAAACCCAAACCATGAAAGAATTCAGTTAAATGAAGATTCTATGTGGCCTGGTGGCCCCGATTGGGGAGACTCAAAAGGAAATAAAGCAGATTTAGAAGAATTAAGGAGGCTTTTAAAAGAAGGCGATGCCCATAAAGTTGATGAACTCATTGTAGAACGGTTCTCGTATAAATCGGTTTTGAGATCACACCAAACGATGGGAGATTTGTTCATAGATTTTTTAAAAGATAGAGAAGTAGAAAACTATACTAGAAGTTTAAATTTAAATCATGCGATATCCACTGTAAATTATACGTCAGGTGGTAACAATTATTCACAAAAAGTCTTTGCATCTGCTGCAGACGATGTTTTAATTGTTGAGTTAGAAACCGATGCAAAAGCTGGAATGAATTTTAGTGTTGCCTTAAATCGTCCTGAAGATAAAGGCCGTAAAACAGTTACTGTTTCTAATCCATCAAATGATGAAATAGTTATGGAAGGCATGGTAACTCAATATGGAGGTAAAAAGATGAATGAGCCATTTCCAATAGATTATGGTGTAGAGTTTGAAACACGATTGAAAGTTAAAAATTCATCAGGAAGCATAAAAGCCGATCAAGGAAAACTGGTTTTAACAGAGGTAAAAAAGGTAACACTCATTTTGTCTTGTAAAACATCATTCTATCATGAAGATTATAAAGCTATCAATACTGCTGTTTTAAAAAAGGCATCAAATAAATCGTTTAGTGAACTTCTAAAAAATCATATAGAAGATTACCAAAAATATTATGATAGAGTTGAACTAAGTTTGGGCGATAAAGCATTAGATACGATTCCTACTGATAAGCGATTACAGCGTATTATAGATGGAGATGATGATCCGGACTTGGCGGCTAAATTATTTAAATTCGGTAGATACTTACTTATTTCATCTTCAAGACCAGGAACAAATCCTGCTAATTTACAAGGCATATGGAATGAGCATATTGAAGCTCCCTGGAATGCCGATTATCATTTGAATATTAACCTTCAAATGAATTATTGGCCGGCTGAGGTTACTAATTTAAGCGAAATGCACCTGCCTCTATTTGATTTTTCCAATCGCTTATTAGAACGAGGTAAAATAACGGCTAAAGAACAATATGGCGTAGAAAGAGGTGCTGTAATGCATCATGCAACAGACTTATGGGCACCTGCTTGGATGCGAGCCGCAAGACCCTATTGGGGATCTTGGATTCATGGTGGCGGCTGGTTAGGGCAGCATTACTGGGAGCATTATAATTATACAAAAGATGAGGCGTTTTTAAAAAACCAGGTATATCCGTATCTTAAATCAATAGCCGAGTTTTATGCCGAATGGCTCGTTTGGGATGAGAATACCCAAAAGTGGGTTTCTACACCTGAGACTTCTCCGGAAAACTCATACTTTGCTAACGATGGTAAACCCGCTGCAATTTCATACGGTGCAGCGATGGGGCATCAAATTATTGCTGAAGTTTTTGATAATGTACTAAAAGCAGCTGAAATTTTAAGTATTGAAGATGATTTTACAAAAGCGCTAAGCGCTAAAAGAGAAAAGCTGTTTCCTGGAGTGGTTGTAAGTGATGAAGGCCGTATTTTAGAATGGAATGAAGCCTATGAAGAGCCTGAAAAAGGGCATAGGCACATGTCGCATTTATATGCATTGCACCCAAGTAATCAAATTACTGTTGCAGATACAGCTGCTTTTAAAGCAGCACAAAGAACAATCGATTACCGTTTGCAATATGGTGGAGCAGGAACTGGTTGGAGTAGAGCTTGGATGATTAATTTAAATGCACGTTTATTAGATGCTACTTCAGCGCAAGAAAACATTAAAAAATTTATGCAGATATCTGTTGCAGATAATTTATTTGATGAACACCCTCCTTTTCAAATTGATGGAAACTTTGGATATACAGCCGGGGTTGCAGAGTTACTCATGCAATCTCATGAATCTTTTATAAGAATACTTCCTGCTTTGCCAAAAAACTGGAAAACAGGCAAGATAAAAGGATTAAAGGCAAGAGGAAATATAGAGGTTGATATTGAATGGCAAGAAGGAAGGTTAAAAAAAGTAGGGCTATTGTCAAAAAAAGATGGCGTTTATAAGGTTAAGTATGAGACCTTAATGCGTGCTGTTGAGTTGCCTGGAAACGAGAAAATCTGGTTAGATAAAAACCTTAACATAATTAAGTAAATGTATAATAAAATAGGATGATGCAAGTCGTTATCCAAAAGAGTTTAATTATAAAAATTAATGAAGCGTTTTAAAAAAAAGCAGACTGTATTCTTATTTTTTGTCTTATTGAGTATTAGTCAACTAGCAAAAGCACAATCCCAGGTGTTTCTAAAAGATTTGCAAGTTTCACTATCTCAACAAACCTTTAGTGCTCCTACCATTAATAAATCGGTTAGTGGAGCACCTTTATCCATTGCAGGAGTTTCCTATAAAAACGGTGTTGGAGTTCATTCCAGGTCTGTTATTAAAATTAAAACGAATAATGCTCGAACCTTTATAGCGAAAGTTGGTGTTAACGATTCTAAGATAGACTATAAATTAAAAACGATTAAAACTATTCCTTTAACAGACGGGAAGCGCATTTTTTATAATGTAACACCATCAAAAAAGCAATTTCTTGGAGTAGAAGGAGCAGGAGGAAAGATAAGCAAAGGTAGTGTGGTATTTATAATACGCCAAAATGGAAAAGAGATTTTCAATAGTGGAATTATTAAACAGGGTGATCCGGCTAAAGCAATCCATCTAAAAATAGAGCGAGGCCTTTTAGAGTTAATTGTTGAAAATGCAGGTGATGATGCAAGTGGAGATCATGCGGTTTGGGCTGATGCTATGTTTGAATATTTTGAAATTGCTCCAGTAGTAGTTCCTGAAGAATTTCAAGGAAACCCAATGAAACAACCGCAAGAGTTAAAAACCAAATTATCTAAATTAATTCAGGATTT
>CBDDAJ010000015.1:0-771826 GCA_965224845.1 Wocania sp. | reverse complement strand
AAGGATATTGTTGAGGTTTGGGTTAGTAAATAGTTAAGCTGCCGCTCTACCAACATACTCATTTTGGTAACTATCAGCTTTAACTTATCCATTTCTAATGATACGTAGTCTCCATGAAAGTTCCGCCATGATATACATGTTGCTCCTTGACATTAACAATTGGATTATCGTTTGCTGAATTAACTTCTTCAATTAAAATACGTTCTATGTTATTTAAAGTATCTAAAACCGGACCAAGTATTTGAGGAACGCAAGTAAAGAATAATATTCTTGAACTTTTTCTTCAAAACGGTTACCTCTGGATTTTTATTATATAAAAATTCTTCTCGCTTTCGGGTTAGTTTACTATCATATAAATGCATTCTCATTTGTTTGGCTACTTCTCGCTGCCCTTTATGCTTTTTCGTCTGATTTAGTTCATAAGACAAATGGTCATCGTAAGCTTGTACAATTTCATTGATAGCAGATGAGCACAACACAACCCAATTAAGTAAGCGTCTGGTATTTATGGTATTTACAATGCCAATCCCTGTCATAACAGATGTGCCATTCATTAAAGCTAGCCCTTCTCGTAAAGCAACAGTAATTGGTTTTAAGTTTTCAATTTCAAAAACATCTTTTGTTGGTTTTAATTCGTTTTTATAAAAAACTTCCCCTTCACCATCAAAACAAGTGCTAAATGTGCTAGTTGTACTAAATCTCCACTAGCACCAACACCACCATGCTCATAAATTAACGGAATAATATTCCTATTAATCAATGTTCTCATTAATTCTATTACTGATTTGTGGACACCTGAATGACCTAATGACAACGTGTTCAACCTAGCTAGCATGGCTGATTTCACATACTTAGGATGGATAATATTTCCAGTGCCAGAAGCATGACTTCTAATTAAATTATACTGCAACTTTATACGATCGGCATCGGCTATTTTATATTGTGCCATAGGTCCAAAGCCTGTGTTAACACCATAAATGGTTTTGTTCTCTGAAAATGTTTTTAAAAATTAAAACTATTTTCAATAGTTTCAAAAACCGTGCTGTCAATTTCAATAGGATTGTTTTCGAAAATAACTTTATAAAAATCTTCAACACCTAAAGTTCCATTTAATTTTAACATTTATACTGTATTGGTAATATTAAAAATTTATTTTAATAACTAAAGATAAAATAGTTATTTTGGATTGCAAATTTTAGAATAATAAATGATTCTAAACTACTAAGATAATGAGTGATAAAAATGTTGATGTATTAATTATAGGAGCAGGCCCATCAGGCTGTGTTTCAGCATCTTATTTACAAAATAATGGATGTGTTGTAAAAGTGGTTGAAAAAAATAAATTTCCACGGTTTGTAATTGGCGAAAGCTTATTGCCTAGGTGTATGGATCACTTTGAAGAAGCTGGGTTGTTAGATTGTTTAAAAACATGTGCTTTTGAGGTTAAAGAAGGAGCTCGGTTTATTAGGGGTGACAAAGTGTCTAATTTTGATTTTAGTAAAAAACATACCGAGGGATGGAACTGGACATGGCAAGTACCTCGGGCAGATTTTGATAATACACTTGCAAATGAGCTTATAAAGCGAGGTGTTGATATTGCTTTTGAGCACGAAGTCGTTGATGTTAAATTTAATGAAAATGGAACTTCTAAAACTACCATTAAAAATAAAAAAGGACAAAGCCACACCATAAAAGCTAAGTATATTATTGATTCCAGTGGATATGGTAGAGTTTTACCAAGGCTTTTAAAATTAGAAAAGTCATCAAAACTCCTTAATCAATCTTCAATATTTACACATGTAAAAGATATTAAGCGGCCTCAGGGTTGGGAAGGCACTCGCATTACATTTGATGTAATTGATTTACGAACGTGGTTTTGGGTTATCCCATTTTCTAATGGTACAACAAGCATTGGCTTTGTTGGCCCAACCGAACTTATTGAATCCTTTAAAGGAAGTACCACTGAAAAATTAACCGAAATGTTAAGCCTTTCTGATTATTATTACGAAAGGTTTAAAGGTTTAGGGTTTTTGTTTGATCCGGTTGAAATAAAGAACTATTCTAAGTCGGTAACACAGCTTTACGGAAAAGGGTACGTGTTAACGGGAAATAGTGCTGAATTTTTAGACCCTATATTTTCTTCGGGAGTAACTTTTGCTACAGAATCATCTCTTCTTGCCGCCAAACTTATTACAAAAGAACTAAAAAAGGGTTCTGTAAATTGGGAGGCAGAATATTCTAACTATATAAAAAAAGGAGTTAATGTTTTTGCAACTTACGTAAAGGAGTGGTATACCGGAAACCTTCAAAAATTATTTTTTCATAAGCCAGAAAATCCTGAAATTAAAAAGCAAATATGTGCCGTTTTAGCTGGGTACGTTTGGGATGAAACCAATCCTTTTGTAAAAAATCATGACAGGCTTATAAAAGCTATTGCTCATATTATTGATATGGAAAATAAAAAAGCGAATACCATAGATTGATGTTCGCTTTTTTATAGTTTATAAACGCATGTGTTTAGAAGGCTTTCTTCATGATTAATTTAGATAAAGTTTTCCCAGTTTTAGCATAACCTTCACCAATCCTATCTTCATTACTAAAAGTTCCTCCAAATCTATTTCCTGGGGCTTCTTTACTGGTTATTTCTAACACGACATTGTCTCTATTAGCTGTCTCAACAAACTTAAGCAGCGTAGTTACCTTAGCTGGCTTTCTCATAACTGCTGCATTCCATCCTGGGTATACCCATACCGTTTCAACAATAAGTGTATACTTTGCGCCCGAAAGATTTTCTTCAAACGAAATTCCTTTTTCTTTATATAAGTCACGATTCATTAACTCTAAAAACTTTGGCGCATATATTAGCTCACGACTAGCTACCCAACTTTTTTTCCAAGCTTTTCCTTTTCCTTTTCCCTTAGATTCTAAATCTTCAAATCGTTCTTTAACATATTCATCATTTGTAAGATTCTTTTTAAAGAGTTTCATATTATCATATACAAACTCTACGTTAATTTCTTTTTGATCTTTAATAAAATCAAAACTTCCTTCTTTTACTTTCATCTTTTGTGAATAGATTAACGATGTGCAAAAGCATACTAAAATAATAGCTAAATGTTTTTTCATAATAGAATAAATGTTGAAATTGTAATTATAAGCTTTCAAATATAAAAGAAATCATCAATAAATAAGCTATTCTAATAACATATCTGGAGTTACCACTGTTCTAAACCCAATATGCTCAGATGATGAATCTGTACTAGACCCCATTCTTGATGATATTCTATAACTAGCACAATACGTATAACTACATAAAAACGAACCGCCCTTTATAACTTTCTCCTGCAAATAAGGGTTGTTGGGATTGTAAGCTTTAGAAGCCCCTTTCGGGTTAATTATTGGAGCATTAGCTGCGGTTAATTCCTGATAATAATTTACATTATACCAATCTGTAGTCCATTCCCAAACATTACCGGCCATATCATATAATCCAAAACTGTTTGGCGGATACGACTTTACCGGTGCACTTCTTTCGTAACCATCTTCAAGGGTATTAAATACAGGAAATTCGCCCTCCCAACTGTTAGCCTTTTTAGACAATAAACTAACAGTATCACCCCAAAAATAAATGGTGTTTTCCTTATTTCCTCTAGCAGCATATTCCCATTCTGCTTCAGTTGGTAATCGTCGCCCTGCCCATTTACAATACGCCTGGGCATCTTCAAAAGAAATATGGGTTACCGGATAGTTCTCTTTTCCTTCTAACGTAGAATTAACACCACTTGGGTGTTTCCAATTTACACCAATGACCCAGCGCCACCATTGAGAAAAATCATATAAGTTAGGAACAGATGTTTTTGTTTTTTTAAACATTAAAGACCCGGGCTGTAAAATGGTATCATGAGGTTTTGCTGTGCCTTGGGGCAATTGCTTTTTCATCTCTTCCCAATCAATTTCCCTTTCTGCTACAGTTATATAACCCGTTTCGTCAACAAATCTGGAAAATTGAGCATTAGTGACTTCGGTTATATCCATAAAAAATCCATCTACACTTACCTTGTGCTGTGGTTTTTCATGCTTCATAGCTACTTCGTCATGGGGCACTGCACCTTGTAAAAAAGACCCTCCAGGAATCCAAATCATCCCCTTTGGGGGCTTATTAATTATACTGTCTATCTTACTGGCTCGTATATTATTATTCTTAATTTTAGCTTTATTAGAGTTTTCTTTATTACAGCTTAAAAAAGTAAAAAAACAAAGGCAAATTATACTGGTTCTCATTAAATTTATCGAATAAATTAATGCTAAAAATATTAATTTACTTTTACTAAGCCTTTACGTTTTAGAGATAAAGGCTTTAATTTGTGAATTATTATGTTTTAAAACACCCTACACCATGCTAAAAACTAAATACATTTTTTGTGCTTTTTTTATTTCATTCTGTATTTCTTCTTGTAATAAGAAAAAAAAGGAAATAAGTAAAACCCCAGAAAAACCTAACATCATCTATATTTTAGCCGATGATTTAGGCTATGCCGAATTAGGCGTTTATGGTCAAGAAAAAATTGAAACACCTCATATTGACGCCTTAGCAAAGGATGGCCTAATGTTCACCCAGCACTATTCTGGAGCTCCAGTTTGTGCTCCAGCAAGAGCCACGTTACTTACAGGAAAACACTTAGGGCATGCCTATATTAGAGGAAATGACGAATGGCGCCAACGAGGAAAGGTCTGGGATTATCGTGAAATGGCAAAAGACTCAACTTTAGAAGGTCAGCGTCCATTACCAGAAAACACGGTAACTATTGCTAAATTATTACAAGAATCGGGCTATGCCACTGGAATTGTTGGAAAATGGGGTCTGGGTGCTCCAAACACACAATCGTTACCAAAACATATGGGGTTTGATTATTTTTTCGGATATAATTGCCAGCGTCAGGCACATACCTATACGCCTTTGCATTTATATGAAAATGAAAAAAGATATCATTTAGCAAATGATACTGTTGCTCCAAACGAAAGATTAGAAAAAAATGCTGATCCTAATGACATAGCCAGCTATAAAAAATATACGCAACCCTATTACGCTCCTGAGGTTTCCTTTGATAAAATGATTGGGTTTGTGGATGCTAATAAAGATAAGCCCTTCTTTTTATACTGGGCATCTCCTATTCCGCATGTCCCACTACAAGCTCCAAAAAAATGGGTAGATTATTATGTCGATAAATTTGGTGAAGAGCCTCCTTATATTGGCAACAAAGGGTATTTTCCTAATCGTTATCCTAAAGCAACATATGCTGCCATGATTTCTTATTTAGATGAAAAAGTAGGCGATCTAATGGCGCACTTAAAATCGATTGGAGAATACGATAATACCCTCATTATTTTTACCTCAGACAATGGCCCCAGTTATGCAGGAGGAGCAGATCCTGTTTGGTTTAATAGTGCCAAACCTTTTAATAGCGAATACGGACGAGGCAAAGGGTTTGTTTACGAAGGTGGTATTCGTGTTCCTATGATTGCTTCATGGTCTGGAAAAATTAAACCCGGTACTTCCACAGATCATATTTCCGGGTTTTACGATGTCATGGCTACACTTTGTGATGTCGCTCAAATTGAGAGCCCTAAAAACACTGATGGGATTAGTTTTTACAATACTTTAATTCAAAAAGACAAGCAAAAAACTCATGATTATATGTATTGGGAATTCCCAGAATATAATGGACAAGTTGCAGTACGCCAGGGGAAATGGAAATTTGTATGGCCAAATATTAAAAAAGGCAATACAGATGTTGAGCTTTACAATCTTGATGAAGACCTTTTAGAAGAGCACAACATTGCAAAAGATCATCCAGAACTTATAGAAAAATTTTATACAATCCTTAAAAAAGAACACACCACACCCGAAATTGATAAATTTAAAATTGAAGCCTTAGAAAACATTATTAATTCTAAATAATACACTTCTAAACCTTAGGTTTTACTTACCTTTGTGCAACTTAATATATTTGGAATATGATACATTCAATGACAGGTTACGGAAAATCTGTATTGCAATTACCCACTAAAAAAATTACTGTAGAACTTAAATCGCTAAACAGTAAAAATTTAGATTTAAATGCCAGAATGCCTTCTATTTATAGAGAAAAAGAGCTAGCCATAAGAAAGCTTCTTGCTAAAAAACTAGAGCGTGGTAAAATAGATTTTTCTATTTATGTTGAAACGACAGCTGAAGATACTTCTACACAAATTAATGCACCCGTAGTAAAACAATATATTAATCAATTAAGAAATGTAGCTGAGGGGAATGATATAGATTTTCTTAAAATGGCTGTTCGTTTTCCTGACGCACTAAATACGGTAAGAGAAGAGATTGATGAAAATGAATGGAAGCATATAGAAGCTGAAATAGAAAATGCTATTACGGGCTTAAATCAACATCGATTAAACGAAGGTGAAGTTTTAGAATTAGATTTTAATACTCGCATTAATAACATTGATGAAATTCTTAAAGAGATTATTAAAATTGATCCTGAACGTGTCGAGGCGGTTCGTGAGCGACTGCTTAGAGGCGTTGAAGAATTAAAAGAAAAATACGACGAAAATCGTTTTGAGCAAGAGCTGGTATACTATATTGAAAAGTTTGATATTACAGAAGAAAAAGTACGTTTAAAAAACCATTTAAGCTATTTTACAGAATGCTTGAACTCTAAAGATTCTAACGGAAAAAAATTAGGATTTATCAGTCAGGAAATGGGTAGAGAAATAAATACTATTGGCTCAAAAAGCAATTACGCCCCTATGCAACAGTTGGTCGTTCAAATGAAAGACGAACTTGAAAAAATTAAAGAGCAATTATTAAACGTGCTTTAAAACTTAAGACTATTGGTTAAGGATAACAATAAAAAACAAGGCAAGCTAATCGTGTTTTCGGCACCTTCAGGTTCTGGTAAAACAACTATTGTAAGGCACTTATTAGGTGTTAACCATTTGAATTTAGAATTTTCGATTTCGGCGACATCAAGAAAAAAACGTGGCGAAGAAGAACACGGAAAAGATTATTATTTCCTGTCTGCAAAAGCTTTTAAAAACAAAATAAAAAGCGATGCGTTTTTAGAATGGGAAGAGGTGTATCGCGATAATTTTTATGGAACTTTAAAAACCGAAGTTGAACGTATTTGGGCAAAGGGCAAGCATGTTATTTTTGATATTGATGTATCGGGAGGATTGCGTATAAAACGTAAATTCCCTGAAGAAACGCTAGCTATATTTGTAAAACCACCAAGTATTGATGAGCTTAAAATAAGATTAAAAAAACGCAAAACAGAAACGGAAGATAAGATAAATATGCGCATTGCAAAGGCCTCAGCAGAATTAGCAACGGCGCCTTTATTTGATGTGATTATTGAAAATGACAATTTAGAAAAAGCACTTAACGAAGCTGAAGTTTTAATTAGCAATTTTATATCCGAATAAATCGTAAGACTTAATAAAAACATGAATATTGGATTGTATTTTGGTTCTTTTAACCCCATACATATTGGGCATCTTATAATCGCTAATCATTTGGCAGAACATAGCGATTTAGACCAAATATGGTTTGTTGTTACACCTCACAATCCGTTTAAAAAAAAGAATAGTTTACTAGATAACAACCAACGCTTAGAAATGGTTTATCGGGCCACCAAAGAGTATAACAAACTAAAGCCAAGCGATATAGAATTTGGTTTACCTCAGCCCAATTATACGATTAACACGCTTACCTATTTGCAAGAAAAACATCCGGATTATACATTTTCTTTAATTATGGGTGAAGACAATTTAAAGAGCTTTCATAAGTGGAAAAATTATGAATTAATACTTCAAGACCATCATATTTATATTTACCCAAGAATCTCTAAAGGGCAAATAGAAACCCAATTTGATAATCATAAAAAAATTCATCGTGTAGAAGCGCCAATAATGGAATTGTCATCAACCTTTATTCGTAAAGCCATTAAAGCGGGTAAAAATGTTCAACCTATGCTCCCTCAACATGTATGGGAGTATCTGGATGAAATGAATTTTTACAAGTAATATTAATTAAAAAGCGCCTCCGCCTCCATTATCATCATCCTCTTCGCAATCTGTTAGATTTGCCTCAACAAACATGGCCCAGCTATTTCCACCAAATTCCTCACCTTCTGCCCAAGCAGTTTCTTCAGACGGACCATTCACTTCTGCATGAGCTGCAAAACAAAATTCTTCTGTAACATCACTTAAGCTTATAGCGTATACTACTTCTGTAATACCACTTTCATGTGTGCTTGAGTACTCAAAGTTTCCTACTTTAGGATTATTGCTCCCAGTGGTAGGGAAACCATTATTTTCACAGCTGGTAATATGCAAATGAGTTGCATCTATATTCCAATCAGAATTTGTTGTATAGGTTACAATTAAATGATCTCCTTCTATATCTATAGTTACCGTTCCTGCTATATGATTTTGGCCAGCTATTAAGTTAACTGTTTTACAGTGTTCTTCTGTATCATTTGATGTTGTGTTATTACTCTCTGTAACTTCAACATTATTGTTTTTAATTTTGCTTTTCTTATCTAAAACTATTTGTTGCTCTTCTTGAAGCTTTTCAACATTACAGCCAAAAAAGATAGAAATTAAACATAAGAATGCTAAAAAAATATTCTTTTTCATAACTTGGAGATTAAGTAGGTTAAGATTGTAAACATATACATTTTAAGACTAAGTTGTTTATTTTTTCGACGAAAGACCTAATTATTTGTTTTAAGAAAGAAAAGGTGTACAATTTTATGTGTAATTTATGCCTTTTGATTTTGATTTAATATAGTTAAGCAACCTTTTTAACTATTTCACATCTATATATTAAACCCTGATGATGAAAAGCTCAACGTTTCTTTTATTTATACTTAGCCTGTGTTTGTCCTTAATGGCGTTTCAATGCAATGAAGATGAAACATCCCTTACTCAAGAAGAAGAACGCGAAGCACTAAATATATATAAAAAAGCTATTGAAGATCTGGCTGCTACAGCTGTATGCAACGAAGCTACCGAATGTAAATTTATAGCTTTGGGAAGCAAACCCTGCGGCGGACCATGGAGCTATTTAATATATACCACTTCAATTGATACAGAAAAGCTTAAATTATGGGTTGAAGATTACAATAAAAAAGAAGCCCTATTCAACGCTAAATGGGGTACCCTTTCAGATTGTGGAATTACAAATCCTCCATCAAGTATAAATTGCGAAAATAACACCTGTATTCCTGTATATTAAAACTAAGTTTTATGTACTTTTGGGCATGCTTAAACTAGTGTCGTACCCATTAACTTTTCTTTATTACTTAGCTTTTTTATTAACCTTAGTAATATTCCACCCTATTCAGTGGTTTTGCTTTAATGTTTTTGGGTATCAGGCACATAAAAAAAGTGTAGATGCTCTACAGTTTTGGCTAATGCGTTGTGCAAATATTTTAGGAACTCGTTTTTCGTTATATAACCCGCATCAAATAAGCACAAATCAGCCTCTTATTATAGTGGCTAATCATCAAAGTTTGCACGACATATACCCGCTTACCTGGTATATGCGAAAATACCATCCAAAATTTATAAGCAAAATAGAATTAGGTAAAGGGATACCAAGCGTATCGTATAACTTACGCCATGGAGGAGCTGCTTTAATAGACAGAAAAAACCCAAGGCAATCGCTTCCCGCTCTTATGACGTTTGGGGAATATATTGAAGCCAATAAACGTACAGCTGTGATATTCCCTGAAGGGACACGAAGTAAAAACGGCAAACCAAAACCTTTTCAAACTAAAGGTTTAGAGATCTTGTTTAAAAAAATCCCTTCAGCGTTAGTCGTTCCGGTTTCAATAAATAACTCCTGGAAAATAGTGCGTTATGGCAAATTCCCTATGGCTTTGGGAACACATATAACTTTTACCGTTCATGAGCCTATTAAAATTAGTGCGTTTGAAAACAAACAAGAGCTTATAAATAGTATTGAAACTACCATAAAAAATCATATCCATCCTTAAAAAATATAAATGTCGCTAAAAAATGTACGATTAGAAGTGATGCAATTTCTAGAAAAAGACGTTGAATCACTCATAGAAAAATACCTAATTCCAATAGAAAAAATATGGCAACCCTCAGATTTTTTACCTAGTTCAGATAGTGATCATTTTTTTGAAGATGTTAAAGAAATAAGAGAGCTCTCTAAAGAGCTTCCTTACGATTTTTGGGTGGTTTTAGTTGGCGATATGATTACTGAAGAAGCCTTACCAACATACGAATCATGGCTTATGGATGTTGAAGGTGTTAAGCAACAAGACAGAGAAAACTCCTGGGCTAAATGGGTGCGTCATTGGACTGGTGAAGAAAACCGTCATGGAGATGTACTTAATAAATACTTATACCTGTCTGGTCGGGTAAATATGCGTGAGGTTGAAAAAACCACACACCATTTAATTGCTGATGGTTTTGATATTGGTACAGATAGAGATCCTTATAAAAACTTTGTATATACCAGTTTTCAGGAATTAGCAACTTATATTTCGCATAATCGCGTAGCCAAAATAGCCAGACAAAAAGGCAATAAACAGCTTGCTAAAATGTGTAAAATTGTTGCTGGAGACGAAATGAGGCACCATAAGGCTTATTCTGAGTTTGTTGAACGTATTTTTAATGTTGACCCCAGCCAAATGATGCTGGCTTTTCATTATATGATGAAACAAAAAATTACTATGCCAGCTCATTTTTTAAGAGAATCGGGAAATAGAATAGGTGCGGCCTTCGAAGAGTTTTCAAACACCGCACAACGTATAGGGGTTTATACCGCAAAAGATTATGTTGATATATTACAAAAGTTAATTGATCGTTGGGAAATCGATAAAATTACTAATCTTACTGATGAAGCTGAAAAGGCTAGAGACTATATATTAAAGCTTCCAAATAGAATGTTGCGTTTGGCAGACAGAATTAAAATTCCTGAAAACTCATTTGAATTTAAATGGGTTGAGCCTGCAAAAATTTGATTTTCAATATACAGTCAATTCATATAAAAACGGCTTTCTATACTTGTTTCAGAATCTCATATATCTAATAAAATACGACGATGATAAGACCTTGAAAAAAATCAGGGTGAGGCATTTAACAGATTTTCAAAAAACTATATTTTAAATAATTCCTTTCGATTAAGAAAAGAGTTTTATTTTTATACCATGCATACATCAAAAGAAATAATAAATAAAACGAGGGCTTTTGTAAAAAAAACACTTTCTGATGCTGAAGGCGGACATGATTGGTTTCATACCTTAAGAGTCTATAACAATGCCTTACTTATTTCTAAAAATGAAAATGTAGATCCCTTTGTTGTGCAATTAGGCGCTTTATTACATGATATTGCCGATAGCAAATTTTATGATGGCGATGATACTGTTGGACCCAAAATGGCTCGTGAATTTTTATTTAAAATGAATGTTGACTCTACCGATATTGAACATGTTGTAAACATTATTGAAAACATTTCCTTTAATAAATCATTAGAAAAAGGTGAAAAGTTTAAATCCTTAGAGTTGGATGTGGTTCAAGATGCCGATCGATTGGATGCCATTGGAGCTATTGGTATTGCACGCTGCTTTAATTATGGCGGTTTTAAAAACAGAAAACTTTTTGACCCATCAATAAAGCCCAACTTAAAAATGAATAAAGCGGAGTATAAAGCTTCAACAGCTCCAACTATTAATCATTTTTATGAAAAGTTATTGTTGTTAAAAGATAAAATGAATACCAAAACAGGAAAAAAGATTGCTAAAGAACGTCATAACTATATGGTTGGGTTTCTAGATCAGTTTTATAATGAATGGGATGGCAACATATAGCAAAAATTGTATTTATTAGTTCTCTTTTGCAATTTGTAATGCCGTAATTTTATATTCTAAAACAGCTAATTCTTCGCCTTTTTCTATAATTTGATCTGCAACTAAACAATCGTTTGTATTAATAAAATTAAGTATTTTGTTTCTTTTGAGGTAGTAGTACGCTAATGTAGCATCTATTTTATCGTCCATATTTTCAACTTTCTTGTATAATCAATTTAATTTCTTTTCTGTATTGTGAAGCACTTTTCCCTGTAACGTCGTTAAACTGCTTATTAAAATGAGAAAAATTGTTAAATCCGCAGTCATAACAAATACTGGTAATAGTCATTTGGCTTTCATTTAACAATTTCGTAGCATGAACAACTCTATATTCATTAACCAGCTTAGTAAATGTTTTTCCTGTAGTTTTTTTAAAATACCTACAAAATGCGGGAACAGTCATGCTAACTTTACCTGCTATTTCATCTAAACTAATGTGTCTACGAAAGTTTTTGTTAATATGCTTAAATATAATATCAATTTTTGCACTGTCTTGTGGCTCGGTTTCAAAAGCAAATCCATTGGCGTTTAGTAAAGTATATGCATTAGTTGTGGCTAAGTAATTTAATATTTCTAAAAACTTTAAAATACGTTTCAGTCCTTTATATTCAATAAGTTTTTCTATTTTACGCCCAACTTTCTTCTTTGCTTCAGGCTTAAAAAGAATCCCTTTCTTTGCTTTATCAAACAGCACCATTATAGCATTCATTTCAGGAATACCTATAAAATCATTACCTAAAAAATTTGGCTTAAACTGAACTATTGTTTCAGATCCGTTAGCGGTAAATCTATCTGTAAAACCATTATGAGGTAAATTTGAACCAATTAAAATTAATTGACTATTATTGAAGTAAGATAAATGATTCCCTATATGCCTTTTCCCTTTTCCTTTATTTACATAGACGAGTTCAAGCTCAGGGTGAAAATGCCAGGAAGCAAATTTGCTTTTTACCTTTTTTGAATGCTGTTTAATTAACAGCGAACTTCCAAAACCTGGATTGACTTTCTCGAATGTAGGTTTCTTATTAATCATAATGGATTATTCTATAACAAAATTACCATTTATTATATATGATTTATGTATTAATTTAATTAAAACATATTCTATTTTAACTTAATATTAAATTAACACTGAGTTAACAGATAATATAGTCTACAAATAAGTCAAAATTGACATTTTATTAGCTTTTCTACTCGCCTACCTTTACCGCGTTAAACATTAAAAAACCAAATCATGAAAAATTTAATTAGTAACATCAAAAAAAGTGTATTATTAATACTACTATTTGTCAATACACTAAGCTATGCAGGTAAAATCACTTTAACAGAAAATGACAACATTAAAAGAACAGCTTTAACCCTTAAAAATGTAAAAGAAGGAAACCTACTATCAATAAAAGATGAAAGCGGCTTAATCTTATATAAAGAATTAATTGAAAAAGCAGGACTATACAGCAAAGGGTTTGATTTAACTCAATTGCCCAATGGAAACTATTTTTTTGAATTAGAAAAAGACATGGAAATTAAAACCATTCCTTTTATAGTAAAATCTAACAACGTTATTTTTAAAAAGGCTCAAGAGCGCACTATACATAAACCCCATACCAAAATTAAAGGAAACGCTATTTATGTAACTAAGCTAGCTTTACATTTTCAGCCATTACATATTGAAATATTTTTAGACACTCCGTATGGTTACGAATCATTATATACCGAAAAAATCAGAAACAAAAAAGTCATTGAAAAAATATATAAACTGTCTGAAAAAGGGAGTTACAAAATTGTTTATAATACTGAAAATAGAGTCTTTACAAAATACTTTAATTACAAATAAGTAAATCTTTTAGTCTTTATATCAGGCTGTCTAAAAAAGTGTTATCTCGAATGACAAAATGTATCACTTTTTAGGCAGCTTTTTTTAAAACAATTTTAATTGCCCGACTTTATAAGGTTCATGCAAATCGCAATTTAGCTTTGGCATCGTTTTATTTTTAAAATACCGCTTTCTGGCTAAACGTACCAGCATATTAATTTGTTCTGCCATTTTACCTTCGCCTCGCATTCTGGTTCCATAACGGCTATCATTTAAGTTCCCACCATGGCAGCTTTCTATTTGATGCAATACTTTTTCTGCTCTATCTGGCATTGCTTTTTTAATCCAATCGGTAAAGATTTCGCCTATTGCGCCATTTAGCCTAACAATGGTATGAGCTATACCAAATGCTCCGTGATCGGATGCCGCTTTTGCAAGTGGTAAAATCTCATGACTGTTTATTGACGGTATTATTGGTGCTAACATCACGTTTACCGGGATTCCATTTTCGCTCAATATTTTAACAGTTTCCAAGCGTTTCTTTATAGTAGCTGTTCTGGGTTCCAGAACCCGCCTTGTATCTTCTGACAACGACGTAATAGACATATTTACACCTATCAAATTATCTTTTGCTAATGACTTTAAGAGTTCTAAATCGCGAAGTATTAAGGCATTTTTTGTAATGATTGCAACAGGGTGTTTATACTTTAAAAACACCTCTAAGCATTGCCTTGTAATTTTAAATTGTTTTTCGGCAGGTTGATAACAATCTGTATTCCCAGACATTACAATGGGATGTGCTTTCCAACTTTTCTTTTTTATTAAGGTTTCTAATAATTTTGGAGCCTCTTTTTTAACCATAATTCTGCGCTCAAAATCTAAGCCTGCACTATACCCCCAAAACTCGTGCGAGTTGCGTGCATAGCAATAAATACATCCGTGCTCGCAACCTTGGTAGGCATTCATTGAATACATCATCCCTACATCCGGGCTCTCCACTTTGTTAACTATGGTTTTAGGAAATACTTCTAAATAAAGGGTTTTATTTTTATCACTTACCTCGCCTTCTTTTTGGCAGAATTCTAAAAAATCATCACGCATTTCGTGACTTAATTCGAAAAAACGATTAGGTACATTAAGCTGTGCACCACGACCTTTAATGGCAGATTTTGGGTTCATTATAGTAAAAATAGAGGTTGAATGCTTTTTTTGAAGCTCTCTAAAATTACTTATAATTTGTATTGAAAATTGTTAAAACCAAAACAGGTTATTAACAAACTCGATAAATCGCGATTTTATTATTAGTAAGACTCGAATAAATAACAGCATATATGCAACTTGACTTATTAGAAAAATGAGGCTTATTTACCAGTCAAAGATTTTATCAGCGCCACTTCCTTTTTCGAAAAAGGCGTACCATCTTGTCTTAATATATCATGAAACCATACGTCTGGTTCCTTATCATAAGGCTTTTGCCAGCTATGCCAAGGATAAATCGTATTTGACTTTCCATTAACAAACCCCCAGTTATATGCCCCAATTTTATTGTCTTTAAATAATGATAAGGAATTTTCAAAGGTTGAATTTGCAGTACGGGCCATATACTCTGTAACGACCAATGGGCGTTTCGATTTTTTAAGCTCAGCAATTACTTTTTCCTGTATATCTTTTGGGAAATAACCATGATAATTAATAATATCTGAGTTGTTATAACAAAAGGCATCAATAGCATCTAGCTTGTTTAAGTCTGCATGGCCTGCCCGCCATACATCAGAGCAGATAGGTTGCGTTGGGTTTACTTCTCTTGCCCATTGAAATGCTTTTTTAAGCAATGCTAAAGCATACTTTTCTTTATCTTTTGGCTCCATAGTTCCATAGCTATTCTCATTTGGATTACCAGGCTCGTTATATAAATCCCATATTAATACACGTTCATCTTCTTTGTATCGCTCCATAGTCTCTTTAACATAAGCTTTTAAACTTGCTTCATGAGCTCCTAAATTGAGTAAAATCTCTTTTCCGGGGCATTGTACCCATCCAGAATTATGAACGCCTTTTATAGGTTCGGGTTGTTTCCCTGATTTTGGATTGGGATGCCATACATCATCAAAGAAGATAAGCATGGTGTTTATATCATGCTTTTGGCATATTTCTAAAAACTGGTCAACGCGTTTATAGAACCCTTCCTTATCTTCTTTCCAAGGTAAGTAATGTAAAAAAACACGAAGTGAATTAAACCCTATATCTTCTGCCCAACCTAATTCTTTATCTATAAGTTCTGGTGAAAATGTAGCTTCTTGCCACATTTCTAATTGGTTAACAGCATTTGCAGGAACATAGTTACATCCTACAATCCAAGGCTGTTTATCATACCATTTATTAGCTCTTTCTACAGTCCATATACCAGTTGGCCTTTCTACATTAGTAACCTCTTCTGTATTTTTTATGGTCTCTTTTTTTTCTTTTTTATTGCCTATACATGCAACAAAAACTAAAGTCAAACAGATAAAAAGTGAGTTTTTAAAAAGGGTTGCAATTTTCATGTTACTTTATTGTGTTGAATTTATAAATGCATATTGAGTAATATTGTTCTCCCGGATTTAATCGTGTAGAAGGGAACTGTGGCTTATTTGGGCTATCTGGAAAGTGCTGTGTCTCTAAACAAAATGCCGTTCTGTGCTTATAAGGTTTTCCTTGTTTTCCCTGGATTGATCCGTCTAAAAAATTACCGCCATAAAACTGTAATCCAGGTTCGTTGGTATACACTTCTAAAGTTCTTCCCGAGGTTGGTTCGATTACCTTAGCAGCATAGTTAAGTCCTTCTAAGCTCTGGTTTAACACAAAATTGTGGTCATAGCCCAACCCGTATTTTAATTGCTTGAAATCATTATGAACTCTTTCTCCAATTTTGGTTGGTTTCAAAAAATCCATCGGTGTATTTTCTACAGTAGCTATTTCACCTGTGGGAATTAATCCTTGATCTACTGGAGTGTAATAGGATGCGTTTATTTGAAGCAAATGATTATTAATGCTACCATTACCAGCTCCTTTTAAATTAAAAAAGGAATGCTGTGTTAAATTTATAACCGTTGGTTTATCAGTAGTAGCCCAATATTCTGTTATAAGCTCATTATTATCGGAGAGTTTATACTTAACCTTTATTTTAAGATTTCCGGGATAACCTTCTTCCATATCTTTTGAAAGATAGGTTAATACTAAAGTTTGCCGGTCTATTTGTTGGGCATCCCATACAACAGCATCGTAACCTACATTTCCTCCGTGCAAATGATTAGCATTATTATTTGTAGCCAGAGTATACGCTTTACCATCTAACGAGAATTTTCCATGGCCTATCCTGTTCCCATAACGACCTATCAATGCACCAAAGTATTTTTCTTTTGCTGTTAAAAACCCTTCAATAGTAGGATAGCCTAAAACAACATCTTCATAATTACCTAGTCTGTCTGGTAGCCATAATGACACTACTTTACCACCATAATTTGTAATTTGAGCTACAGTTCCTTCTTTATTTTTTAAAGTAAAGAGGTTAACTTGTTTCCCTTTTATTGTTTTTTGAAAATCTTCTTCTTTTAGAAGCTTGCTTTTATTTATTTCTTGCCCTATCCCTTTAATAGTTATTAAAAAGATAATAGCCATTTTAAAAAATATTTTCATAGAAATTTATCCAAAGGTTGTGATGATTGTACGCAAGGTATTTAATTTTGTGCAATAACCAAACTAGTACCTACCAGTTAGTTGTATTTGTTATTATACTTGAACTTGACTTTGCCAGAAAAAAGCGATAGATTCGTTTAACGATATATATAAATCACATACCGAATTTATTTCAGTATTAAAACGGATTGATATACTTAAAAACATTTGCTACAACTTATGAAGAAATTCCTGCTGTCATTTATAATTTTGGTTTCATTAACAACTTGTGAATCAAAAAAAAATAATTCAACTGAAAAAAATGCAATGGAATCTGAAATAAAAACTTCTTATTTAGAAACTGAATTAACTGAATTAGATAAAGAAGAGAAGATAAGGAAGGAAATTAACAACCAGTATTTGAACGAACTTACTAAATGCTCTCAAAATGTTAATGCCGTAACCGACTTTAATGGCAAAACGGAATTTTGGCGGATTTGCGAAATTGACAATGGGAAAAGAATAATACATATTAACTCACACGAAAAAGCAGTGCTTTATGAAGAAGTTTACTACGAACAGAATGGCGAACTTATTTACGCAGAGGAATCAATAAAACATATGCCGTTTAATCATTATACTTTACTTTCTTGGACTTGCCAGTTTTATACAAAAAAAGGGAAATTAGTTTCACTAATGTCGTTGGGGCACGGAAAAACTGAAGATGATGAATGGAATCCTGAAATAATATTTGAGATGTATAAAAAACGAAAGGCAGAATTAAATAAAATTGAGAATAAATAAAAAACTGTAAATAATAATTTATACCTACTAAACGAGTCTTTTAAAAAATCAAGTGTCTTTCTTATAGCATAAATCTATTTTCCTGGAAAATCAGCTTTTCGTTTTTGTAAAAAAGCGGTAGTGCCTTCAGTAAAATCCTGAGTATCAAAACAAGCTCCAAATTCTGAAATCTCAACCTCAAAACCATCAACACCATCTTTAAAATTAGCATTAATAGCTTTAATTGCTGCGCTAATAGCCACAGAAGAGTTGCGTGCTATTTTGCCTGCTATTTTCTCGCAATGTGGTAACAATTCTTCAGGTGTAGTAACATGGTTTACCAAACCATAATGTAGTGCTTGGTTGGCATCAATCATGCCCGCAGTCATAATAAGTTCCATAGCACGTCCCTTACCTATTAACTGAGGTAAGCGCTGTGTACCACCATAGCCCGGAATAACTCCAAGCGACACTTCCGGCAGTCCCATTTTAGCATGATTACTCGCGACTCTAAAATGGCAGGCCATAGCCAATTCTAAACCACCGCCAAGTGCAAAACCATTAACAGCTGCTATGGTAGGGGTAGATAAATTTTCTACAAAATTAAACAAGAGTTCCTGTCCTTTTTGGGCTAATTTTTTTCCTTTTTTTGAATCGTAATCCGCAAATTCAGAGATATCTGCCCCGGCCACAAAAGCTTTTTCGCCACTGCCAGTTATAATAATAACTTTTGTGTTTTTATCATTATCAGCCTTTTTAAAAGCCTCATGCAACTCTTTAATTGTTGCCTTATTCAAGGCGTTTAATTTTGTTGGCCGATTTATAATTAGCGTTGTTATTCCGTTTTGAAATGATGTTAAAATATTTTCGTAATTCATAATATATTATGCTTTTGGAAAAGAGACTTTAAATGTAGTACCCTTATCTTTTTCTGATGTAAATGTAATGCTTCCTTTATAGGTTTCTACAATGTTTTGCACCATCGCTAATCCTAAGCCCATGCCACTTGTTTTTGTAGTAAACTTAGGTTCAAAAACCTTTGATTTGTTTTCTTCCGAGATGCCTTTACCATTATCTGAAACAATAATATTAACGTGGTTATTTTCTGAAGTTACTTGAATAACCACACTAGGGTATTCTTTATCTTCTGGAATGGATTGTATTCCGTTTTTTACCAAATTGGTAACCACTCTAATAAGCTGAGTTCTATCTAATTTAGCTATAATTTCTTCTTCGTCTGTTTGAAAATGAACATAGTCTTCGTTAAAAATGTCCAGAGCCAGCTTAACAATATTTACCACATTTAAGGTTTCATTTTGCTGTGCCGGCATTTTTGCAAAGTTCGAAAAAGCAGATGCAATAGAACTCATAGTATCTATCTGTTGAATTAAGGTTTTACTATATTCATCAACTTTTTTATTAATATTTTCATCTTCCGGATTAAACTTTCGTTGAAAATTCTGAACTGTTAACCGCATTGGGGTTAATGGGTTTTTAATTTCGTGTGCCACTTGTTTTGCCATCTCTCTCCAAGCTTGCTCACGCTCACTTTTGGCCAGCTGCACCGCACTCTCTTCAAGTTCGTCAATCATACTATTATACGATTTTACCAGGGCCGAAATTTCTTCGCTGGTATCATTTATATCAATTTTTTCATTACGCTTTTCTAATCGTGTTGCATTAATTTTATCGCTTATCGTTTGAAGTGATTTTGTAATATATTTTGAAAGTAAAAAAGCAACGCCAATGGCCATGAGTAAAACAAAAAGATACGCGTACATAATGCGCCCTAAAAACTCGTTAAGTTCCTTTGATAGAAAATCGTCATTCTCTAAATAAGGAATATTTAATATGGCTAAGGGCTTAGATTTTTTATCGTTAATATAGGTATATAATGATTGAAATGTTTCTCCGTTTTCTCGATGCTTATCTACATATCTATGCTCTGCTACTTTAGATATACTATTAAACTCAACCGTGTTTGATATAGCGTTTAAAATTTCTGCTTTTATACATTTATCTTTTAAACTAGGTTGTAAGTTGGCCTTAGAAGAAATTAAAAGAGAACCTTCCAGATCATATAGATTTATTTGTAGCCTATGTATTTCCCCAATATTTGCTATTTCCTCTTTAAAAATTAATGGTATATTTTCTGTTTTAACTTCCCAGGTATTTTGCCTGCCATTTAAAACTTTATTTATATGCGTTTTTATACTTTGCTCTTTTCGTTCTAATCGTTGGGTATGATAATCTTTTGTCTCTTCTCTATATTGGTATATTGCTACAATTGCAATTAGTATTGATGCGAGTAACACCAATAAAATCATGGTTAAAAAAATACGTGTGCGTAAAGAGAGTTTTTTTAGTTTCATTTAGAGGTTTTGCGATTGCATAAATATAGCAATAATCAAACCAAACAGCTTCAGGTTGGTTTAAAAAAAACAGAACCTAGCAGATAGCTGCGTTAGGGATAGAAAAGGAAATCCTTTTTATGAGGCACGAGTAAAAAGATTGTATTGAATAGCCCGACCACTTGCCCAGAGCGGAGCCAAAGGGTGTGGTAACGCTATAATAAATTAGGCCTCTGGATTTTTTTCTCTAATGTTTTTATAAAGCTTAAATCCTAACATTAAAAGTACGCCTAAAACTAGAATACCTATTACACCAAAAACCCAATTTATTGCGTTTTTTAAAATCACTAAAAAGATAACAGCAAATAGAATTAGGGTTGCGCCTTCGTTCCAGATACGCATAAAACTTGACGATTTTTTAACCACATCGTTTTGTAATTGCTTAAAGTATTGGTGGGTTTTTAAATGATAAATAATTAGTAATACTACAAAACCTAGCTTTACTTGCATCCATCCTAAATATAATAAAGCGGGATTTAAAATAAGTAGTATAACTGCAAAAAGTGTTGCTAAAATGGCTGAAGGCCATGAAATAATATACCACAAACGTTTTGCCATTAACTTTAATTGCTTGCCCAAAATTTCTTTTTCTGGTGAAGGTTTATAAAAGGCTTCTATTTGATATACAAACAAGCGTGGAATATAAAACAATCCGGCAAACCACGTAATTATAAAAATAAGATGCAGTGCTTTAATATATTGATAATAGCTTAAAAAATAATCCATGGTTATGCGGTTTCCGTTTTTGTACCAGTCCATTTATTAATCCAATTCGATAACAAATCAACAAAAGCTTCATCGTCATTTAAACAGGGTATGGTTGTAAAATCTTTTCCTCCCATTTCATGGAATATTTCTTGGCCTTCCATAGCTATCTCCTCCAATGTTTCTAAACAATCGCTTACAAATGCGGGAGTTACAATTGCCATCTTTTTTATACCTTCTTTTCCAAGACGTTCTATGGTTCTGTCTGTATACGGTAATAACCAAGGATCAAATCCTAAACGCGATTGAAACGAGGATGAATATGTGTTTTCTTTTAATTCGAGTTTTTTAGCAACCAGCCTTGTGACTTCTAAACACTGATGCCTGTAGCAGAATTCGTGTGCTTTGCTTTTTGTAATACAGCAACTTCCATCTATTTTACAATGCGATTTAGTGACATCGCTTTTACGTATATGCCGTTCTGGAACTCCATGGTACGAAAACAGCAAATGATCTATTTCTTTATTTTTTAAATGATCTTTTATCGCGTTTGAAAGTACTTCAATATAATCGGGTTTATTATAAAATGCCGGAACAGATTCTATAGAAATATTTGGGAAAAATTCTTGACGAAGCTCTTCGGCTAATACGGTAATTGTTTCGGTAGTAGCCATAGCAAATTGCGGGTATAAAGGGAAAAGCAAAACCTCATCAACACCTTTATCTACTAGCTCTTGAAGTCCTTTCTTAATAGTCATACTTCCATAGCGCATGGCTAAAGATACTGGCACATCTACTTGCTTTTGAATTTTATTTTGAAGTCTTTTAGAAATCACAATAAGTGGAGAACCTTCTTTCCACCATATTTTTTTATATGCCGCAGCAGATTGCTTAGGTCTTGTATTTAATATAATCCCTTTTACTAAGGCGGTTCTGGCAACAAGCGGAATATCTATAACACGCTCGTCCATTAAAAATTCACCTAAATATTTTTTTACATCTTTTGGTTCCGGGCTGTCTGGAGAACCTAGATTTACCAGTAAAATTCCTTTTTTCATTTTCCTTTTTAACTCTTACAAAAGTACAACACAAATTTGTAATACTCATTAAAATACTGTGTTCACCTATTAAATAATCCTTTTAACTAATTCGTGCTTATTATCCTACTTTAAAATAAATATATTTATATATTCGTTTAACACAACAGGTTTTAATTTGCTAACCTTCCCTTTTTTTATGAAAAAAACACTGCCAATATTAATTTTACTTATTTCGTTTCACCTACCTGCTCAACAAAAATACCAAAGCTTGCTTTGGGAAATTTCTGGAAACGGATTGAAAAAATCGTCGTACTTATACGGCACCATGCATGTTAGCAAAAAAGTAGCTTTTAGACTAGATGATGTATTCTACAAATCACTAAATAAAAGCGAATGTATTGCCTTAGAGTCCGATCCATCTACCTGGTTAGAATTTAATTATAAAAGTGCTTCTTTTAACGCTTTAAGTCATTTCTATAGAAATGATTTTTACTCTAATTTATTTAGTTTAGAACGGCCGTCACAGTTAGATATTAGAAATAGTATTAGAATAGACAATAGACTAATTAGTGGCTATTTATATAGAAAAAGTTATGGCTTTGATAATTTTGAAGAAGAAACATATCTGGATATGTTTATATATCAGGCGGGTAAAAAACAAAACAAAACCATAGTTGGCCTCGAAGATTTGGCAGAATCTAGATACTTAACCACTAAGGCAAGCTACAACTCAAACAAAAAGAAGCCTGACACCTGGTTACAAAAGCGATTTAAAGAAGAAGGCGGGTTTTTAATTCAGGAAAACACTTATAGAGAAAGAAACCTGGACCTACTCGACTCTATTGGCGTTGCAATTAACACGCCTTTTTTTAGAGAGCATATGCTGTACAAACGCAATGAAAATATGGTTGCCGTTTTAGATTCTTTAATGCATAAAAAATCTGTTTTTTCGGGAGTTGGTGCGGCTCATTTACCGGGTGAAAAAGGCATGATTAATATGCTCATTAAAAAAGGTTATACCGTAACGCCATTAGTCTCTAACCAAACCGATTATGGAAAGTCTGAAAAAACAAAACTTGAAAACTTATTTGTTAAGCCTAAGCTTTCTGTACAGGCTACACCAGATAAGTTCTTAACCATTAAAAGCTTTGATACGTTAAGAGAGTTTTCTTATGGAACACAAAAATACTATCTGGCTCCAGATATGACTAACGGTGCTTTCTTAGCTATAAACAGAATCAGTATTTTTGATTATTTACCTCATAAAAAAGCTATTTCATTAGAAAAAATTGATGATTTACTTTATGAAGATATCCCGGGAAATATTCTTGAGAAAACAGAAATAAAAGTCCCTTTTCCCGGAATTAGCATTTTAAACAAAACAAAAAAAGGCGATTATCAAAAATATCATATTTACAAAACACCTTTAGAGATTATTATTATAAAATTTGGAGGAAAAAAAGACTTTGTACAAAAATATGAAAGTGAAATTTTCAAATCGATAACTTTTAAACCTTACGATAAGCAGTTCAAAACCTTTAACGACCCTTTTAAAAAGTATCGTTTTAAGTTTCCTAATAATTATGTTACAAACAATATTGACAAGTCTGGGAAAAAACTAATACAAGCTAATATTGACAACGATTATTATTTCTTTCAGGAGTCTCCTCATCATGATATTAATTATATAGAAGAAGATGCTTTTGAAGCAAAATATATTCACTCTAGTTTTTACAAAAGTTTAGAAATAGAGGAAACTAATGGGCATTTTAAAAACGGAGACTATAAAAGTTACGTGTCATCTGCAATTATCGATACTTTAAATAACCGAAAGCTTTGGTTAAAATCTGTAGTTAAAGACAATAGCTATTACCTTTTAGGGTATTCAGGTAAAAATCAAGAAAAGGCAGATACTTATTTTAATACTCTAAAATTTGAAACACCATATTACAAAGGCATAGAACACGTTAAGGATACATCGCTTTATTTTACAACTAAGTCTCCCATAAAGCCACCGCTTCCATATAAATTGTATCAGCACAAAAGAAAAAAACCTTATGAGGAGATTGTTAAAAGCACATCCTACACATCAAAATCTAATCAGCAAATATCTGTTACCAGAACAAAGTTCCATGATTTAAAAATGTATGAGAATGTAGATAGTTTATGGAACAATGTTAACAAAAAAACCACCTTTTTACCAAAATACCTGAATCGTAAAAAACTTGAACCTTTTGACGAAAAAAGGTATAGCAAAAATGGCTTTAACATTTTAACACATAAACTAAAGGATACTGCCAGTAATAAAATAATTCTTGTTAAGTACCTTCAAAAACAAGGTATAATGTATAAACTCTCTGCACTAACTGATTCTATAAGTGACACATCATCATTTATAAGTGAGTTTTATAATTCATTTAAACCTATAGATACACTTTTAGGCAAAGACATTTTTGATGATAAAGTCCAATTGTTTTTTGATGCATTAAAGAATAATGACAGTATTGTTTTAAGCGGTTACAGGCAACTCCATTTTTCTAAAACACATACCCCATTACTTATTGATGCTTTAGAAAATTATACCTTTCCTGAAGATAAATTAATGATTAAAAACTATTTACTGGGAGCGCTTATTGAAAACGATACAAGCAAAAACGTAACCTGGTTTATTGAAAAATTATACTCAAAATCGTATTCAGATCCTAATACACAAAGGCTTATTCTTAATGGTCTATTACAAAGAAGAAATAAAGAGGCCTATACACTGTTTTTAAATTTGATGAATAAAGATTTACCTCTAGGAACTAAAACCCCCAGTTTTAGCTCCTATAATTTTAAATCCGACTCTTTAAAAATAGCCAAATTTTTATTTCCTGAATTGTTAGATTTTACATCCGTTGAAGAATACAAAGCTCCAATTTATGGCTTATTAACAAAACTTGTAGATAGTAATATTGTTAAACCTAAAATTTATAAAACATTTAAAAAACAAATAATAAATGATGCCAAAATTCAAATAAAGCGAAGCTTGGGAAACAAAAAAAAATACACTTATAGTTTCAGAAAAAATCTGGCACTAGATAATTATACCAAACTTTTATTTCCTTTTAGAGCAGACAGAAATGTTAAAGCCTTTTATTTAAGATTGTTAGAAAGTGACGACTGGGAGGCATTAACGACCTATTATGCACTTTTAAAAAAGAATAATGAGCTCATTACAAATCAATTAAAATCCAAAGCGCTCCACAAAGAAGCAGCACAGCATTTACTTTTTACAAAATTAAAAGCTTATGATGTTTTAACTGAAGAAGAAACCCGTATTATAGATTTAAAAACCTATGCAAAATCGAAGTTATTTGCTAACTCCAATTATAAAATGCCCAAGGATTCCATCTGTTTTTTAGAAGAAAAAACATTTAAAACAGATACCAACAAAAACATTCGCCTTTTTATTTTTAAACGAAAAAACAAACGTTCAAATAGCAATAATGAGTATTTACACTATATAGCTTTTAAAAACTTAAATACTAATAAGCCGTATTACACTAGCAGAAAAAATGGCATTTCCATTTCTGGTATTAAAACTGAAGATGAGGTTATTGAAAATGCAATTAACTTAACAAAACATAAAACCAGAAAGCGAATTAATCAGGGTTACTAATGTGCTTTTATGTTTGAGACATTAAATATTTTTTTGGTGTTGTGCCATATTTCTTTTTAAAAGCGGCAATAAAATGGCTTGAAGTACTATACCCAACTTTATGTCCAACTTCATTTACATTAAGGTTACCTGCTTCCAATAGCTTTCTGGCAACTTCCATTTTATAATCAAACAAAAAACTGTAAACAGAGTCGCCATAAATTTGTTTAAACCCTTCTTTTAACTTTTTTAAATTCAGTCCTATTTCATCGGCTAGCTCTTGTAAACTTGGAGGTTCAGCTATTCTAGAAATAACAATATCTTTTGCTTTACGTATTTTAATCACATTGGTCTCATCAACTAAAAAAGGGCATTGCTCTATATTGGCATCTTCGCTTCTATTAAAGTATAAACTCAATAACTCGTAGGCCTTCCCTGTAAAATAAAGGCTTTTTATAGACTTGTTAAGATTAAAGCTTATTAATTGATTTAAAACAATGGCCATAGAAGGAGAAATAATACCATCTTTATAATATTTTTTATCTCTATTATCTTCATTTAAAAATGAAATGTAATCGGCTTCTTGAGAAAAGAGCCCATGAAACTTTTTAATAGAAATTAAAATAGAAACGATCCAGGAGTTAGGATCTACTTCCAAGTCAATAGGCAAATCGCGTTGCGGGTTGTAAAGCAATAATGAATTTTCTTCTTGAATATTCAAAGCATATCTGCCTTCGTTAAAAATAAATTTGCTCGCCCCCTTTACACAAAAATGAAATTGAATGTAATCGCTATCTATATGTCTGGTAACTTTTTGAACCTGATGATCATCATTTTTATAAGTAAAAACTAAAAAGCCATCATCCACCTGAGTTTCTACAAAAGTCCCTCTAGCGACATTTTTTTTTATAATTTCTTCACTATTCATGCTTCTTTATTTAGATTCATTCTAAACTAAACAATCAAAAACCACTGATTTCACTACAAAAATATGACATTTATCATATTATAAGAAAAAATGAGCTAAAAAAACCCGAAACGATATTAAAAGTTCTTTCAGCGTTGTTTTTTTTATAATCATAAATATACATTTGCTTAAGAAATTACAAAACACTAAATGCAAAAATATAATATATCAAGAAGTAATTACTTTTATGCTATTGGTTTAAGTTATAAAAAGGCCGATGCCGAAATAAGAGGACGCTTTAGTTTGGACCAAGATTCAATGTTAGCCCTTATGAATCAGGCCAAAGAGAATGATATTGAAAGCTTGGTTGTTACTTCAACTTGTAACAGGACAGAAATTTATGGTTTTGCACAGCATCCTTTTCAGCTTATCCAATTGCTTTGTGATAATACAAGAGGTACAGTTGAAGCCTTTCAAAAAGTAGCTTACGTTTATAAAAACAAAGAAGCCATTGCTCATATGTTTCGTGTAGGTTCTGGATTAGATAGCCAAATTTTAGGTGATTTTGAAATTATTAGTCAGCTTAAAAAAAGTGCTAAACTTTCAAGAACGTTTGGTTTGCTAAACCATTTTTCAGAACGTTTGGTAAATGCTGTGATTCAGGCCAGTAAACGTATTAAAACCGAAACTAATATTTCATCAGGCGCAACCTCTGTATCCTTTGCATCGGTTCAGTACATTTTAAATACTATTGAAGCGGTTTCAAACAAAAACATTCTTCTTTTTGGTACCGGAAAAATAGGAAGAAACACTTGTGAAAACCTTGTAAAGCATACCAAAAACGAGCATATCACATTAATTAACAGAACAAAAACTAAAGCAGAGCAAATTGCAGGAAAGTTTAATTTAATTGTAAAAGATTACGCCAATTTACAAGAAGAAATTAACACCTCTGATATTCTAATTGTAGCTACAGGCGCTCAACGCCCTACAATAGACAAACACATTATTCAATCTACAAAACCACTATTAATTCTAGATTTATCAATTCCCAAAAATGTAGACGAGAATGTAAATGAATTAGAAAATGTGTCCTTAGTTCATTTAGATCATTTATCAAAACTAACCGATCAGACCTTAGAAGAAAGAAAAAAGCATATCCCTATGGCTGAATCGATTATTGAAGATATTAATACTGAATTTAATGATTGGTTAGAAACCAGAAAATTTGCGCCTACAATTAAAGCATTAAAACATAAGTTAAACGACTTTAAAGTTGCTGAGCTGGATACACAGCGAAAAAAATTATCAGACTTTAACGAACAACAAGCTGAAATAATTAGTAATAACATCATTCAAAAAATTACCAATCATTTTGCTCATCATTTAAAAGATGACAATATTTCTACAGACGACAGTCTCGAACTTATAAAAAAAGTGTTTCAGCTAGAACCTTCAACAAAAAATGTCTAAACCCATAAGAATTGGTACACGCGATAGTGAATTAGCACTGTGGCAAGCCAAAATAGTACAACAACAACTCGAAAACCTTGGTCATAATACGCAACTTGTTCCTGTAAAAGCAACGGGCGATATTGTTTTAGATAAACCTTTATACGAGCTTGGTATCACAGGGATTTTTACACGTACTCTTGACATTGCCATGTTAAATCATGATATTGATATTGCAGTACATTCCTTAAAAGATGTTCCAACCATTTTACCCAAAGGCATTGTGCAAACGGCCGTTTTAAAACGTGGTAATGTTAACGACACCCTGGTTTTTAAAAATAATGAAGAGTTTTTAAGTGCTAAAAATGCAGTAATAGCAACTGGTAGTTTACGCCGAAAAGCCCAGTGGTTAAACCGTTACCCTACACACACTATTGTAGATTTAAGAGGCAATGTAAACTCGCGTTTAGAAAAGGTAAAAAATAACGATTGGAATGGTGCGATTTTCGCAGCCGCCGGAATAGGCCGTATTGGTATTAGACCTGAGGAAGCCATAAACTTAGATTGGATGATTCCTGCGCCAGCACAAGGAGCCATAATGATTACTGCTTTAGAAGAAGACGAAGCTGTAAGAGCCATTTGCGCAGAACTCAACCATGAGGAAACTGAAATTTGCACGACTATTGAACGTGAATTTTTGAATAAATTAGAAGGGGGCTGTACCGCTCCTATTGGTGCCCTCGCTTATATAAAAAATGAAGAAGTGGTCTTTAAAGGTGTTTTATTGAGCGAAGACGGTTCAAAAAGAATTGATGTTACTCGTGTTAAAAAGTTAGGAGAACACAGCGATATAGCCGCATTTTGTGCCAATTTTGTTATAGAACGTGGCGGTAAACGATTAATGGATAACATTAAATATTCTAACAAGAAAACCAATGTATATTCTACAAAATCATTCACCGAAAGTCAACGCTTACTCTTTCATGAAAAAGTAAAAGTTGAAAGTACCGATTTTATAAAGATTAGTTTAAATAGGATTCATCCCAGATTCTTAAAAAACGAAATTAAAAATGTTATTATAACAAGTAAAAATGCGGTAGAATCTTTAGTGACTAACTATTCTGCTGCCGAGTTACAATTTAAAAATATTTACTGTGTTGGAAGGCGCACTAAACGATTAATAGAACAAAAAATTGGTAAGGTTACTCATTTTGAAAAAAATGCAAAAAAACTAGCTGAATATTTAGTTGAATATATAGAAGGAGCAGAAGCTACTTTTTTTTGTAGCGATTTAAGGCTAGACGATTTGCCAACTATTTTGGAAAAAAACAATATAAAAGTTAACGAAGTTGAAGCTTATCAAACTAAGTTTGACGGTGTAAACGTTGATGATTCTATTGAAAGTGTAATGTTTTATAGCCCATCAACAGTGCAGAGCTTTATTCAAAAAAATAATGAAGAGGTTATTGCGTTTTGCATTGGAGAAACCACAGCAAAAGAGGCAAAAAAGCATTTTAAAGATGTTAGAGTAGCTAAGGTGCCAACCGTGGAAAGCGTTATTGAGTTGGTGAATGAATATTATGTTTAGTTGTTAGTTGTTAGTTGTTAGTTGTTAGTTGTTAGTTGTTAGTTGTTAGTTGTTAGTTGTTAGTTGTTAGCAAGATTACTTATAAATAATGAAATATTACTAAAAG
The DNA here is from genome assembly GCA_965224845.1 of Wocania sp. Classification (GTDB taxonomy): domain Bacteria; phylum Bacteroidota; class Bacteroidia; order Flavobacteriales; family Flavobacteriaceae; genus Wocania_A. The sequence goes on along the minus strand of CBDDAJ010000015.1, from coordinate 741,788 downwards.
CTAAAGGCAAATAGCCAAAAGCCAGAATAATAATGAAAGACTTTAAAAAACTAGACATTTGGAAGAATGGTATTGAGCTTGTAAAGCAAGTATATCAATTATCACATAAATTACCCTCTGAAGAAAAGTTTGGTATAAAGAGTCAAATTTACAAGAGCTGTAGTTTCTATTCCTTCAAATATAGCTGAAGGTTGCAGTAGGCATAGTGAAATTGAATTCAAACGATTTTTAGAAATTGCAATGGGTTCTTTATTTGAAGTAGAAACTCAATTAATTATTAGTCAAGAGTTAAAATTTATAGAAGAAAACGAGCTCAAAATCATTTTTGATTTAATACAAAAAGAAGCAAAAATGATTAACAGTTTAATTAATAAAATCAAAAACAGATAATGCTTTTTAGCAAACAGCTAAGAGCCAAAAGCAAACAGCTAAATATGATTAAAAACGATTTATTTTTAAGAGCATTAAAAGGCGAAACCGTTAATCGACCTCCAGTATGGATGATGCGTCAAGCAGGGCGTTATTTGCCGGAGTTTATGGCTATTCGCGAGAAATACGATTTTTTCACACGATGCAGAACTCCAGAATTAGCTAGTGAAATTACAGTACAACCTATTCGTCGTTACGGTATGGATGCTGCCATTTTATTTAGCGATATTTTGGTAATTCCTCAAGCCATGAATATTGAGGTGCAAATGAAACCTAATTTCGGTCCGTATCTACCAAACCCTGTACGTACTCAAAAAGATGTCGATAAGGTTATTGTTCCAGATGTAAAGGTTGAGCTAGATTACGTTTATCAAGCCATAAAAGCTACTAAAGAGTTATTAAACGATGAGATTCCTTTAATAGGTTTTGCAGGTTCGCCATGGACCATCCTTTGTTATTGTGTACAAGGTCAAGGCAGTAAAACTTTTGATAAGGCCAAAGAATTATGTTTTACAAACCCAATTGCTGCACATCAATTGCTCCAAAAAATAACCGATACAACCATTGCCTATTTAAAAGAAAAAGTAAAAGCTGGAGTTAATGCGGTTCAGGTTTTTGATTCCTGGGGAGGCATGCTATCGCCAACCGATTATCAAGAATTTTCCTGGCAATACATTAACCAAATTATAGAAGCTCTAAAAGACGACGCTCCGGTAATTGCCTTTGGTAAAGGCTGTTGGTTTGCACTTGGTGAAATGGCAAAATCTAATGCTTCTGCTTTAGGGATAGACTGGACCTGTTCTGCACGAAATGCACGTTATTTAACTGGTGGTAATATAACACTACAAGGTAATTTTGATCCTTCAAGATTATTATCTCCACCGGCAGAAATTAAAAAAATGGTGCACCAAATGATAGACGCTTTTGGGAAAGACAAATACATTGTAAACCTCGGTCATGGTATTTTACCAAATATCCCGCTAGATAATGCTAAAGCATTTGTAGATGCCGTAAAAGCATATAATAATTAATTTGTGAAGCTGTGAGTCTTTTTGATTATAAATTAGAACGCATTAATACTGTTTCTTTTGAAGCTTTTTTAGATTTAATTTATACCAATAAAACATACATAGAAAAAGGATTTGCTGGAACCGTAAAAAGATGTGAAACACAACAAGGGGCCAAAATACTATTTGATGAATGGATCTCAGAAGAAAGCAAAGGAAACCATTTTTCTTTTTTTATAAAACACGCACAAACAAATGATCTTGTTGGTTTGATTAATATCAAAAATATTGACAACCATGTAGAAAAGTGCGAGATAGGGTATTTTATTTCAGAACACGCTGCAGGAAAAGGGATCGTGTCAAAATTCACATCCGAAGTTGTAACTTATTGTTTTGACGTACTACATATAAATAAAGTGTTTTTGCGTATTGCTCCTGAAAATATTGCAAGTCAAAAAGTTGCCATTAAAAATGGGTTTCAGAAAGAAGGGGTTTTACGAGAAGAATATAAAGGCTTTCAAGACAAGTTTGAAGATGTTATGTATTTTGGTTTGCTGAAAACCGATTATTTAAAAAGCAAAAATGTTTAAAAACATATCATTAGGAATCAAAGCATATTTTGGTGCTTTTAGCCTTATTTCTAAACTAAAGCTTTGGAAATATTTTGCCATTCCTATGCTTATTAGTGTTATTACTGCTCTCATCATTTTTGGCTCTGCCTATGGGTTATCTGACAATATTGGTGGTGTTATAGCTAAAATTTGGATTTGGGATTGGGGAAAAGAAGCCTTCGCTACAATTGGCAATATACTAGGAGCGCTTATTGTATTAGTTATTGGACTTATCCTTTTCAAACATATCATAATGGCCTTATCGGCACCATTTATGAGTCCTGTGTCCGAAAAAATTGAAGCACATTTAACAGGGAGCCCTGTACATTCGCATAGAGACACCTCATTTATGCAACAGCTATGGCGAGGTGTTCGTATAAATGGCAGAAACCTATTAATGGAGTTGCTTTTAACCATTCCTATTTTGCTTTTAAAGTTTATTCCTGTGATTAATATATTCTCTACCATTTTACTGTTTATGGTTCAGGCATATTATGCCGGTTTTGGTAATATGGACTATACTTTAGAGCGTCATTTTAAATATGCAGAAAGTGTGCGGTTTGTACGTAAACATCGAGGATTAGCCATTGGTAACGGATTAATTTTTATGCTGTTTCTGTTTGTTCCAGTAATTGGTGTTATTTTAGTACTGCCATTATCTGTAACCGCAGCTTCCTTAAAAACAGTTGAGGCCCTACAATTAAATAATAAACCACAACATGCAATTTAGTATAGGCGCTTTTAATATTATACCCATTCAAATTGATGATGGATGGCATATTTGCAATTTTGTAGTTTCAAACGAAGACCGATTAAAGTTGTATTTTCCAAAAACTTTAGAGCAGAATTTGACGCCAGATTTATCAAAAACATTTGTAAAAAAAAAGGGAAAACAATTTCAGTTAAAAGAAGAATTCTTATTCACCATAAAAGAAAAGGAGACTAACGTATTAGCAGGCCTAATTTATTTAAAAGAGTTAGATTGGATTAAAAAACAAGGTGAATTTGCTTATTGTATAGGTTATCCATTTGAAAGTAAAGGGCTAACAACAAAGGCGGTAAAAACATTATCCAGATATGCTTTTAAAACATTAGGTTTAAAAACGCTTCAAATTATCGTGCATAAAGATAATTATGCCAGTGTAAAAGTTGCTGAGAATTGTGACTTCATCTGGAAAAAAACACTAAAAAAAGCATTTACTCCAACAGGGAAAAGTCCTTTAAACATGGAACTCTATGAATTATATAACGAAATAAAAGTCTAATATGCCACATTTTGTAATTGATTGCTCAAAAGATATTTTAGAAATACAAGACCCAAAATCGGTCGTACTTCAGGTTCATAATGATGCCAATAATTCTGGGTTATTTGAAGAACATGATATTAAAGTAAGACTTAACCCTTTCATGAACAACTATTTGGTGGGAGGAAAAGAAACCTCATTTATTCATGTATTTGCCAATATAATGGAAGGCAGAACTACTGATCAAAAAGCAAAACTTTCAAAACAAATTGTAGCTGGACTTAAAACCATGTTTCCAAACATTCCATTTATAGCTATTAATATTCGGGATTTTGAAGCAGCTACATATTGCAATAAATCAATGATTTAAATTAATGAAGAACACATTTTATCAATATATTCAAGACCTCCAAAACACCATCACATCTAAACTAGAAAGCATTGATGGTAAAGCCAAATTTCAGCAAGACATTTGGAAACGTGCTGAAGGTGGCGGCGGACGAACCCGGGTTATTGAAAACGGTAATGTTTTTGAAAAAGGAGGAGTAAATATCTCTGCAGTTCATGGTAAATTACCAGAAACCATGCAAAAGCATTTTGGAGTTACCAATGCTAACTTTTTTGCCTGCGGATTAAGTTTGGTGTTACATCCTAAAAACCCCATGGTTCCAACTGTGCATGCTAATTGGCGCTATTTTGAAATGTATAATGAAAATGGTGATATTGCAGATAGCTGGTTTGGCGGCGGACAAGATTTAACACCCTATTATTTGTTTGAAGACGATGCTATCCATTTTCATAATATCTGTAAAACAGCTTGCGATCGTCATAATAACAGTTTTTATAAAACCTATAAGAAACGCTGTGATGCGTATTTTTACAATACACATAGAAATGAAGCTCGCGGTATTGGCGGCTTATTTTTTGATTATTGTAAAGCTTCAGATACCATGACCATGGAAAATTGGTATAACTTTGTAACCGAAGTTGGTAATAGTTTTCTAGACGCTTATGTACCTATTGTTGAAAAACGAAAAGATATGCCATATACACAAGCTCATAGAAACTGGCAGGAAATCCGTCGTGGCCGATATGTAGAATTTAATTTGGTACATGATAAAGGCACTCTATTCGGATTAAAAACCAACGGGCGTATTGAAAGCATTTTAATGAGTTTACCCCCTCATGTACAATGGGTTTATAATCATCACCCTGAAACCGGAAGTGACGAAGAAAAATTAATTGAAGTTTTAACGAATCCTAAAGATTGGGTTTAGTACAAATTGAAACCAAATGTTAGGTTAAGCACAGTCGAAACCTATCAAAATAACTTAAAACATAAATTTATTATGTTCCCACTAAAAAGAAACCGCCGATTAAGAAGCAACGAAGCCATTCGTTCTTTAGTTAGAGAAACTATTATGACACCGAATGATTTTTTAGTACCGCTTTTTGTTGTTGAAGGCAAAGGCATTAAAGAAGAAATTGCATCCATGCCTAATTACTTTCGGTATAGTTTAGATTTGCTAGAAAAAGAAGTAAAAGAATTATGGGGGTTAGGATTAAAATCGGTGTTACTCTTTGTAAAAGTTCCAGACAATTTAAAAGATAACAAAGGTATTGAAGCATTAAACCCAAACGGATTGATGCAACGGGCCATAAAAACGGTAAAAAATGTGTGTCCTGACATGTTAGTTATGACTGATGTGGCTTTAGATCCGTATTCTATTTACGGGCACGATGGTATTATTGAAAATGGAGTTATAGTAAATGATAATACTGCTGAATTTTTAGCCAATATGAGTCTTTCTCATGCTCAGGCAGGAGCCGATTTTGTAGCACCCAGCGATATGATGGACGGACGTATTCTAACTATTCGGGAAGCTCTGGAAGACAATGGTTATACAGATACAGGCATTATGAGTTATTCGGCAAAATATGCTTCTGCTTTTTATGGTCCTTTTAGAGATGCTTTAGATTCTGCTCCAGTAGATTTACAGGAGATTCCAAAAGACAAAAAAACCTATCAAATGGATTTTGCCAACAGGCATGAAGCGCTTCGTGAAACCGAAATGGATATTGATGAAGGTGCCGATATTGTCATGGTAAAACCAGGAATAGCTTATTTAGATATACTTCGTGAAATTAAAAACGAGTTTGATGTCCCCGTTGCTGTTTATCAGGTTTCAGGAGAATATGCCATGATAAAAGCTGCGGCAGAAAACGGCTGGTTAGACCATAACCAAATTATGATGGAAACTACCACTGCTTTTAAACGCGCCGGGGCCGATATTATAGCCTCGTATTTCGCTAAAGACATTGTAAAATTGATTTCGTAAATTGTCAAGGCTTTTATTGTCTTGTATCCATGTTAAAAAAAATCGTTTTAAGAGTTTTCCTTGTTTTATTTTGTACTCAAGCAGCAAGTGCTCAACTTAAATATGGCACACCGCAATCCGTTGGTTTAGATCCTTCTTATATTCATTCCCAAGTAGATTCTATAATGCATTACGCCATTAAAGAAAAGGCTTTCCCTGGAGCACAGCTATTAGTGGCAAAAAAAGGCACCATTATTTTTCATCAGGCCTATGGATATCACACCTATGATAGTATCCAAAAGGTAGCTTTAGATGATGTTTACGATTTAGCATCAGTGACCAAAATAACAGGTCCGTTACCTGCCCTAATGAAGCTTTATGAAGAAGGGAAAATAAAATTAGATGTTCCTTTCAGTACCTATTGGACCGACTGGAAATATCAAAAAGACAAAAAAGATATAACGCTTAGAGAACTTTTAGCACATCAATCCGGAATAAAACCCTATATAATTTTCTTAAATGAAGTCTTGAAAAATGGAAAATTAAAAAGACGGTTTATACGCTCCAAAAAAAGCAAACGTTATTCCAATCCATTTTATAAGAATCTTTATATAAAAAACAGGTTTAAGCATAAAATATATCGCAAAATTAAGCGCGTTAAAGCCGATGGTAAAAAGGAATATTTATATTCCGGAATAGCATCATTAATCTACCCGCAGCTCATTGAAAATATAACAGGTATGCCCTACCAAAAATATATTCAAGAAAACTTTTATAACCCTTTAGGCTGTACGACGTTAGGATATCTTCCGATGCATAAAAACCTTAAAAACAACATTGTTCCAACAGAGTTAGATACTGTCGTTAGAAAAGAGCTCACGAAAAACTGGGTTCATGATGAAAATGCAGCACTCTTTGGTGGTGTTTCTGGTAATGCAGGGGTATTTAGTTCTGCTCTAGACCTGGCAAAATACATGCAAATGCTTTTACAAAATGGTACTTATGCCGGAAGGCAATATTTTAAACCAGAAACAGTAAAAGAGTTTACTAAAATTCAATACCCGGAAAACAATAATCGTCGCGGTTTAGGCTTTGATAAGCCTTTAATTGGTAACGACACCTTAAGTATTAAGGCCTCTTATCCTGCACCACAAGTAAGCCCAGAAAGTTTTGGTCATTCAGGGTTTACAGGTACTTTTGCCTGGGCAGATCCAAAACATGATCTTGTTTTTATATTGCTTTCTAATCGTGTTTATCCTAGCCGAACACACCGTAATATTTACAATTTAAATATTAGACCTAAGTTGCAACAAATATTTTATACTGCCTCAAAAAGATTAAATTAAAACTCGTAAAAAATTAGTACTTTAGAGTTTTAAAAAATCACATGGGATTACTTCTATTTTTTGCCTTTATTTCTATTTTCTTTTCGTTTTTATGCTCCATTCTAGAAGCCGTTTTATTAAGTGTTACACCCACATTTATTAATGTAAAAAAGAAAGAAGGTAAAGCTTATGCTTCAAATTTAGAGCAATTAAAGAAAGATGTAGACCGGCCATTAATAGCCATATTAACTTTAAATACTATTGCACATACAGTTGGTGCTATATTAGTAGGTGTACAGGCAAAAGTAGCTTATGCTGAGCTATATGGCTCGCAAACCAAAAGTGTTTTTGGTATAGCATTTACTGAAGAGGTAATGGTAGGTGTCGTATCATCAATTATGACAATTTTAATATTGGTAGCATCAGAGATTATTCCAAAAACCATTGGCGCTACTTATTGGAAATCTTTAGCTAATTTCACAACTAAAGCTTTAAAGGTCTTAATTTTCCCTTTAAAATGGACAGGTTTACTTTGGTTGCTTCAACTCACAACAAAATTAATTGGTGGAAAAGGGCATCATGGAAGTGTACTAAGTCGAGAAGATTTTCATGCCATGGCAGATATGGCTCACGAAGAAGGTGTTTTTCAAGAATCTGAAAGTAAAGTCATTAAAAACCTTCTAACCTTTAAAGAGATTAAAGCAAAAGATGTTATGACGCCTAGAACGGTTATGAAAACCGAAAACGAAACCACTACCGTTGAAGCCTTTTTTAATGAAAATTTAAACCTCCGTTTTTCTAGAATTCCTATATATGTTGATACTGAAGACAATATAAAAGGCTTAGTTTTAAAAGATGATGTGTTTAAAGAAATGGCTCTTGGTAACGGCGACAAAAAACTATCCGAACTTAAACGAAACATTATTATTATAGATCGCAATATGGCTATTCCCACTCTATTTGAAGAGCTTGTTGAAACTAGAAATCATATGGCTTTAGTTGTTGATGAATATGGTACTGTAAGCGGGCTAGTAACGATGGAAGATGTTATTGAAACTTTACTTGGTTTAGAAATTATGGATGAAAGTGATAATGTATCAGACCTACAAGTGCAAGCTAGAAGAAATTGGGAAGCCAGAGCTAAAAAACTAGGTATTTTAAACGATACTAATACAGATGATTAATGGAAACTTGCATCATAAAATCTCCTTTAGGGTTTACAAAAATTACTGGCGATAAAGATGGTATTGCTTCGGTTACCGTTTTAAATTCTGACGAAAAGATTACCGATATTATCCCAATTGTATTAGAAGATTGCGTTATTCAACTTAATGAATATTTTGAGGGGACACGTAAACAATTCGATCTATACCTCAATCCCAAAGGCACAGATTTTCAAAAAAGAGTATGGGATTTACTTGAACAAATTCCTTATGGAAAAACAATTTCTTACTTAGAACTATCAAAACAGCTAGGCGATGTAAAAGCAATAAGGGCCGTTGCTAATGCTAATGGTAAAAACCCGCTTTGGATTATTGTACCATGCCATAGAGTTATTGGAAGCGATGGCAGTTTAACAGGTTATGCTGGTGGGTTACATCGTAAGCAATGGTTGTTAGAACACGAAAGCCCTTATAAGCAACAATCTCTTTTTTAAATGTATCGCCTGCTCACCAACATTGCAAAACGTTTCTTTAGCAATGCACAAATATACAAATACGGTTTCAATTGGTCTCCCATGTACAGGCGTACAACAGGAAAAGTTATTGAGGTAAGTGACGATTTATATGTCGTTAAAATTAAAATTCCCTTAAATTGGAAAAACAGAAATTTTGTAGGCACCCTTTTTGGAGGAAGTATGCTTTCTGCTACAGATCCCATATACATGATTCAGCTCATGAATATTTTAGGCGATAATTATATTGTTTGGGATAAGGAAGCTTCTATAAAGTATAAACGCCCAGGGAAAGGAGCCATATATTGTGAGTTTAAGTTTAGCAAAGATGAAATTAAAACTATTAAGGCACATATAGCGAACAATGGGGAAATGGATCTTGTAAAAACCCCAAAGCTAATAGATAAAGAAGGTAATACCATTGCAGAATTACGTAAAACGATTTATGTTGCCAACAAAGCATTCTTTAAAGACAAACGCAAACAAAAATTAGCAGCAAAATAACTGTATATTCCTTTATACTTTTAATAGTATAGAATTTTCTTATCTTTATTTCTATATTAAAAACTAACAGATGAAACAAACATTAACAAATTTTAAACATACATTCACAAAAAGGAATGTTTAAAATTTTTAATGAGAGAACGCGTACAGCGAGTGGTTGCACACGTTCTTAGTTTTATAATAAAATTAATAAATTACTAAAATTTAAACGTGTGAAATTCTTAAAAAAATTCTTTAAGTGGGTTGTTGTATTATTTGGATTATTAGTTCTTGTACTTTATGCAACAGACACCGATTATTTACTAAAGGCAGTAAGAACCATTTATCTGCAAGGTTATACCACAGCTTATTTAGAAGATTACAAAAAATTTGACAACCAAGTTGTTGAAAATAGTACACCACAGCCATGGCCAAATCATAAAAATTACAATTCGGTTAAAGAGTCTGAAGGCTTAAAATCAAATTAACCAAAGCCAACGGTACCATTGCTTACGTTATTATAAAAAATGATAGTATTTGGTTTGAAAATTATTATGATGGTTTTAATGAAGATTCTCAAACCAACTCCTTTTCAATGGCTAAAAGTTACGTGTCTGGTCTTATGGGAAAAGCTATTCAAGATGGTTATATTAAAAGTTTAGATCAACCTGTTAGTGATTTCATTCCAGAATTTGGTGATGGTCTTGCCGCTAAAATGACCGTTGGTGATTTATCAAGCATGGCCTCCGGAACCAATTGGGACGAAAAATACTATTCGCCTTTATCGATTACCACACGTGCGTATTTTGATGATGATTTAGAAAAAGTAATGCTAGGCTTAAAAGTCGTTCGAGAGCCCGGAACTTCTTATAAATATGCAAGCGGAGATACTCAAATGCTTGCCATGGTTATTGAAAAAGCAACAGGTAAAAAAATGTATGATTATTTAACTGAAAGCTTTTGGAAACCTTTAGGTTGCGAAAATCCAACCCTTTGGCAAGTAGATAGCGAAGACCATGATTTAGTAAAAGCCTACTGCTGTATTGCCAGTAATGCTAAAGATTTTGCGCGTTTTGGAAAGCTCTATAAGGATCATGGAAAATGGCACGGAAAGCAATTATTAGATTCTACTTTTGTCGCAAAATCTTTAAAACCCCGTTTCCCTGAAAGCCCGGAATACGGATATGGTTGGTGGTTAAAAGATATTGGAAATAAGCATTTCTTTATGATGCGTGGACATTTAGGGCAATACGTTTTTGTAGAACCAAACGACAATATTATTATTGTAAGGTTAGGGCACTCTAAAGGAGCCGGAGATGCTATTGCAACATTTACTAACGACATTACAACTTATATAGAAGAGGCTTATAAAATGCTAGGGTATGATCTCTAAACTCAACTTAGAAAACATTTTATTTCTGGATATAGAAACCGTTCCGGAAGTACAATATTTTTCTGAGTTGGATGACACCAAACAAACCCTTTGGGAATTAAAATCCCAATACCAGCGTAAAGATGAGTTTACTGCAGAAGAGTTTTATGAGCGGGCAGGTATTTGGGCGGAGTTTGGTAAAATAATTTGCATCTCTGTTGGATATTTTACGCATCAAGAAGCTCTTCGAAAGTTTCGAGTCACCTCTTTTTATGGTGATGAAATTAAAATCCTTAAGGACTTTAAAAACCTATTAATTTCTCATTTTAGTGAAACCAGACACCTACTTTGCGCACATAATGGAAAAGAGTTCGACTTTCCTTACATTGCTCGTCGTATGATAATTAATAATATTGAGCTACCATATAAACTCAATTTATTTGGCAAAAAACCATGGGAAGTGCCACATTTAGACACTTTAGAATTGTGGAAATTTGGCGACTATAAAACCTATACCTCTTTAAAATTACTCACTAATGTTTTGGGTATTCCATCTCCTAAAGATGATATTGATGGTAGTGAAGTATATCGGGTTTATTATGAAGACCATGAAATAGACCGCATTATTATTTATTGTGAAAAGGACACCATTGCTGTCGCTCAAATCTTTTTAAGATTGCGTGGTGATGCACTTTTAAGCCATGAAGAAATTATTCATGTTTAAAGCCCTTTTACGTCAACATTTTTTATAGAAAAAGCCTAGACATTTTGTCTAGGCTTTTAAATTTATTAAAGCAATTACTCTTAATTTGTTTTTATAAACTTTTTGGTTATCGTTTCTTCTCCTTCTTCAACTTTAAGAAAGTATATCCCAGTCTCTAAATTAGAAACATTCACTTTATTTGTGGTTTGCCCTTTTTTAACAACCTGACCTACAATATTAACAATAGTATATGGTAGAGGTTTATTATCTAAACGACGAATGTTTAATATAGACCCTTTTACCGGGTTTGGATATACTAAGAAATTTTCTTCTAAATCTATTCCGTCATTAGTATTCAACTCCTTTAAAGGTAAAATAGAATTATTATTCCCTCTTGATGAAGCCCCTCCAGTAATTCCTTTAATAGTCACCTGATCTATATAAATATGATCTGCATTCGCACTAGCATCACATTGGAATCGAAACTGTGCATTAGATACAAAGTTAACATCAGACGAATTTAAAGTTATTGTTGCGCTATAAAATGTATTATTGTTAAAATCGGTTCCTCTTGCATAAGTTGCCACTGTATTCCAGTTAGAACCATTATAATAACGTACCCAAAAATCTTCACCATTTTCCATACTATATGCATAAAAATAGAACTTAAGCTCAACTTGATTATAAGCTGTTAAATTAAAGGTTTGGGAAGTCATTGCTGATCTTGTTCCTGAATTATCCCGAAGTCTTATAGAGTAATTGTTTTCATAAGATCTAGAACCAGAATAACGATAGCAATCGCTTCCGCCATCACTCCATCCGTCCCATCCAGATTCAAAAAACCCTTCATGTAAAGTTGTTGTAGAGCTTGCTGCTACTATAACTGTTCTACTTACTTGATCTGCTGCATTTCCTGCCGCATCACTTACATTATAATGTATTGTGTAGGTTCCAGCCACCGCAGTATTAACAGTCCCGGTAGTTACAATATTTGCTGTTATATTTCCATCCACATTATCGGTTGCCGTAGCGCCTTGTTCGGTATAGGTTCCTCCAATGGCTAAATTTATTGTAGAAGCACCATTTAATGTTATTACAGGTTTCACAATATCTGCAGCAACTACAACTGTCCTGCTTACTTGGTCTGCTGCATTTCCAGCTGCGTCACTTACATTATAAAGTATTGTATAGGTTCCTGCCACAGCTGTGTTAACAGTTCCGGTAGTTACAATATTTGCTGTTATATTTCCGTCTACATTATCGGTTGCAGTTGCTCCTAATTCTGTATACGTTTGTCCTACATTTAAATTAATAGTAGAAGCACCGTTTAATGTTATTACGGGTTTCACAATATCAGGTCCGGATGCTTGAACACTAATTGTATAATCTTCTACTTCTCCATCAAAATTTGTTTGACATGAAGTAGGATTAGAATTGTATCTGGCAGAAACCCTCATCCTGGTGCTTCCTAACTGGGCATTTGCAGGAATAGAGATTGATACGCTTGGTAAAGCCCCATTATTAACATTGCTTATATTACCTAGATCATACACTTCTCCATTATCTGTAAAATCTCCGTTTTGATTCCAATCAATCCACGCAAATGCATCAACCCTATAATTACCATCTGTATTCACATAAACCGTAAGGTTTTCGGAAGCAGATTGAGTAACCACAGTGCTAAGGTTGGTAAAATCTTCGTAACCAACATTTTTTGCAGGGCCATCGCTATTGTCAATCGTTCCAAATATTACTCGAGAAACACCTGTTTGATATGATGTATTCCCACTCGAAGCACAATAGTTTAATTGTACCGCGGTAGTTGTAAAGCTTATGGTGCTGCTATAGGCAGAATTACTTCCTCCGCTACACTTACTTCTTACCTGTGCTTCATATTGTGTTGATGTTGCTAATCCTGTTAAATTGGTCGTGGTTCCTGTAACCGCAATAGTTGTCCAGCTTGATGCTCCCACAGCCCTATATTGTAAATCGTAAGTTGCCGCAACAACCGTATCCCAGCTTAAGGTTGCTGTTGTTGCCACTACATTAGATGCCGCCAATCCGGTTGGAACCGTAGCATTACAAACCACTGGAGCTCCTATGGTAAAATTAGCATTAGAAATATCGAAAAAGATATGGTTTGTTCCTTTTACCATAATTCTATTTTGGTTTCCCTGATTATCCGGAACAATAATATCATGAGAACCATCATTAGGGACTCCTGAAGCTAAAGTAATAGGGTAGGTGTCTCCTCCATCCGTAGACAGCAAAATATCTACAGTAGCTGCATTAACTCCATTACCTGTAGTCCCTGCGACATCCCAAGTAACGGCTTGAGTTGTATTAGCATTCCAGGTTACATTACTATTAGGTGCATTCAACACAAAAGGACCTGCAGTTCCATTAACTGTTATTACCGTATCGTCACTATTGTTATTTGCCCCCCCAGCTCTATTGTCTCTTACAGTAAATCTGAAGTTTAAAGTTCTTGCAACATTTGGCACTGCTTCCCATTGCCAAGATGTAGCTCCGGTTTTGATAGTTTCCAAATTTGGAAAATATCTACTCGGATTAGTAGATGGATTATATGATCTGAATGCTGGACCAGATGTTCTAGTTGTACTTGGATATGTTGAAGATGATGTTCCTAAATCCATTTGCTCCCAGCAATACGTTAATACATCTCCAGGATCTGCATCTGTTCCTACCCCTGTTAATACAAAAGGGGTGCCTTTAGGGATTGTATAATTAGTTCCTGCATTAGCAGTTGGAACAGCATTCCCGGTATTAGTTGTTGTTGGACAAGATTTTGTTTTTACATTATCGGTTACCTGTCTTATGCTATGTGCATGAAAATAAGGATCGCTATGAGGTTGTACATCTGTAGCACCCGTTATACCTGCATAGCCCATAATGGTTGATCCGCTTCCTGGCTCTGCTTGTACACCTGTTCCACTTTCGTTACGAAATGTAAAAGTATGATTAGCTCCAAATTGGTGCCCTATTTCATGTGCAACATAATCTACATCAAAATTATCTCCTGTTGGTACCGTATGTGATGTCCATCCACTCCCTTTACTTCCATTAGTACAAACACAACCAATACATCCCGCATTACCATTGTTTTGTAAATTTGCTACTAAATGACCTACATCATAATTAGCTTCTCCTATAACACTTGTTAATGTAGATTGCAATTCGCCATTATAACCTGAAGTTGAACTGCTGTAAGGGTCGGTAGAAGAATTTGTATAAATTACCGCATCAGTATTAGCAATTAATACCATAGTTACATTAAAGTCGTTTTCAAAAATACCATTTACTCGAGTCATTGTTGCGTTTATCGCTGCTAAGGCTTGTGCTTTTGTTCCTCCATGGTAAGCTGTATATTCTCCTGTTGCTGACATAGCCAACCTAAAAGTCCGTAAGGTACCATCATCAGCATTCTTAAATGTTGCCTTTACACCTTTAGATTGTAATTTAGAATGTGCTGCATCTATAACTTCGCATTCAAAATTTTCTGTACCGCTTGTTTTATCTGCCCTTTTATAAACGGTATATTCTGTTAAATCTGTTGTATAAGGCTCAATAAAAGACGCCTCTTTTTTTGCTGACAAGCGCATACTCTGAAATCCTTTTGGAGAGAGACTAAAACGAATGACATCTGTCCTGTCATCAACGCCTTGGCCGGCATAAGATTTAATGCCTGGGTATTTAGCAGCTAATTCTGGATGCATAACTGGAGCTTCAGTTATACGATAGTTTTCAAATTCGCCTTCGGCATTAGGAAATGCAATAATTAATTTAGATTCCCCCACAAAATTCCCTCTTAAAGGAGCTTTAGATAAAGCCTTAGTTAGTTCTTCAACATCTAATGAATAGGTTTGGGTCTTTGGTAGATTCTTTTTACTCGCTATGGTTTTAGCATTGTTTGTAGGATTTTCCTTTTTCCAAAATTGATTTTGAGCAAAAGAAATGCTAGAACTTGTAAAAATAATGAGTAATAGTAGTTTTTTAATCATAATGATGGTTTAAAGTATTGTTAATTTTTAGTTGTAATTTTTCCGAATTTAATTTAAAAAACACTTAAAAAATAATTATTCTATAATTTTTCGATGAAATTAAAGGGAAGTTATTAACAATATGGTTTTTCCACATATGGTTAGGAAGAAATATCTTACTTTACAAAAACAAAAGTCCAGATGGTTTTCATCTGGACTTGTAACATTAAACTAAAAAGCAAAGCTAATTACTCTTTACAAACCTTTTAGTCATTTTTTCTTTTCCATCATTTATTTCAATATAATAAACACCTGCCTCTAAATTGCCAACCATAACTTCTTTAGTTGTTTTGCCTACATTAACTACTTGACCAAGCACGTTAATGATTTTATAAGACACCTTTTCAGATCCTTTATATAGCTTGATATTTAAAACAGCTCCTTTAACTGGGTTTGGATACAACTTAAATGTATTAACACGGTTTGTATCTACATCCAGCAACTTATCTTTTAAATTGTTCTTAGCCAAGGCCGAGGTTCCTGTTAAATTAATATTATCTATTGCGATATCGGCTTGCCAAGTACCGCCTGTTATCCTGTTAAACCTTAACTGCACACTACTCCCAACATAAGACGATAAGTCTATATTGGCTGTTTGCCAGGAGTTACCTTTATTACCCGATTCATTCCAAATACTAGTCCAGCTAATACCATTATCA
Source organism: Wocania sp. (assembly GCA_965224845.1). Classification (GTDB taxonomy): domain Bacteria; phylum Bacteroidota; class Bacteroidia; order Flavobacteriales; family Flavobacteriaceae; genus Wocania_A. Next base: position 725,901 of record CBDDAJ010000015.1, on the reverse strand, counting down.
TTACTCGCCTCTAATGCAATGGTTCCCATATCTGAAGCTCCATACATGTGATAGTTAAAGCTAAATGTTGCTGAAGATTGACCGCTTAAGTCATAACAAGGCGAGTTAATAATTGCTTGTTTACTTGGTGTTGCACTACCAGAAGCCTCAACAAAAATATAATAGCTGCCTTGAATCGCACTAGAAGGACCAGTGTTATTTGAAGGTGTTCCGTTAGCATCAATAGTCCAGTTTAAATCATCTAACGACGATTGTGTCCAGGCCCCTAAAGTATTTTCAAATCCTTCAGTATATGGGAAGGATGTTATTCCTCCAGAACACGGTGTTACTACTACGCCTCCTTCAACCAAACTAACATCATCAATTGCAATATCGGCTTTCCATGTTCCTCCTGTTACTCTATTAAATCGCAATTGAACCCCTCCGCCGGTATAAGCAGAAATATCAACATTAGCTGTTTGCCAAGAATTTCCTTTATTTCCTGACTGGCTCCAAATACTTGTCCATGTACTACCTTCATCCGTACTTATTTCCAAATTGATGGTTCCCATGTCTGATGACCCATACATATGGTATTTAAAGCCAAACGTCGCTTCGCTTAATCCACTTAAATCAAAACAAGGTGAATTTAAGATCGCTTGTTTATTTGGATATCCCGTATTATTCCCTGAGGCCTCTACGAAGATATAATAGCTTCCTTGCGTAGCACTAGCTGGTCCTGTATTGTTTGACGGTGTACCATTTGCATCTATTGTCCAATCCAAGTCATCTGATGAAGACTGGGACCATGCTCCTAAAGTGTTCTCAAACCCTTCTGCATAAGGGAAGGACGATATCCCTCCTGTACACCCATTTGGAACTTCTGTTATATTTACGGTTCGGGTTACCTGCGTTGCTGCATTGCCAGCAGCATCACTTACATTATAAGTTACTACGTATGTCCCTGCTGTGCTTGTGTTAACCGTATCGCCTCCAATTACAATGCTTGCAGTTATATCACCATCTTTATTATCGCTCGCCGTGGCACCTTGTTCGGTATAGGTATCTCCAACATCTAAATCAATAGTTGATGCGCCTACCAAGGTGATCACCGGCGCTGTGGTGTCTGGTATAACATTTACGGTTCGGGTTACCTGCGTTGCTGTATTACCTGCAGCATCACTTACATTATAAGTTACTACGTATGTCCCTGCTGTGCTTGTGTTAACTGTATCGCCTCCAATTACAATGCTTGCTGTAATATCACCATCTTTATTATCGCTCGCCGTGGCACCTTGTTCGGTATAGGTATCTCCAACATCTAAATCAATAGTTGATGCACCTACCAAGGTAATCACCGGTGCTGTGGTATCTGGTATAACATTTACGGTTCGGGTTACCTGCGTTGCTGCATTGCCAGCAGCATCACTTACATTATAAGTTACTACATATGTCCCTGCTGTGCTTGTGTTAACCGTATCGCCTCCAATTACAATACTTGCCGTAATATCGCCATCTTTATTATCCCTCGCCGTGGCACCTTGTTCGGTATAAGCATCACCAACATCTAAATCAATGGTTGATGCACCTACCAAGGTGATCACCGGTGCTGTGGTATCTGGTATAACATTTACGGTTCGGGTTACTTCTGTGGCTGCATTGCCCGCGGCATCACTTACATTATAAGTTACTACGTATGTCCCCGCTGCGCTTGTATTTACTGTATCGCCTCCAATTACAATGCTTGCAGTTATATCACCATCTTTATTATCACTCGCCGTGGCACCTTGTTCTGTATAGGTATCACCAACATCTAAATCAATAGTTGATGCACCTACCAAGGTGATCACTGGTGCTGTGGTATCTGGTATAACATTTACGGTTCGGGTTACTTCTGTGGCTGCATTGCCTGCGGCATCACTTACATTATAAGTTACTACATATGTCCCTGCTGCGCTTGTGTTAACCGTATCGCCTCCTACTACAATACTTGCCGTAATATCACCATCTTTATTATCACTCGCCGTGGCACCTTGTTCGGTATAAGCATCACCAACATCTAAATCAATGGTTGATGCACCTACCAAGGTAATCACCGGTGCTGTGGTATCTGGTATAACATTTACGGTTCGGGTTACTTCTGTGGCTGCATTGCCTGCAGCATCACTTACATTGTAAGTCACCACATAAGTGCCAGCCGTACTTGTATTTACTGTATCACCTCCTACAACAATACTTGATGTAATATCACCATCTTTATTATCACTCGCGGTGGCACCATCGTCGGTATAGGTATCGCCAACATTTAAATTAATGGTTGATGACCCAACCAAAGTAATCACTGGGACAGTAGTATCCGGTATAACATTTACGGTTCGGGTTACCTGCGTTGCTGCATTACCTGCAGCATCACTTACATTGTAATTGACTAAGTATGTTCCTGCAGCTGCTGTATTAACACTTCCTGTGATTATTATACTAACTGTTATATCACCATCTTTATTATCACTCGCCGTAGCACCTTGTTCTACATATACATCACCAACATCTAAATTAATGGTTGATGCGCCTACTAAGGTAATCACCGGTGCTGTGGTGTCTGGTATAACATTTACGGTTCGGGTTACTTCTGTGGCTGCATTACCTGCAGCATCACTTACATTATAAGTTACTACATATGTCCCTGCTGCGCTTGTGTTAACCGTATCGCCTCCTACTACAATACTTGCCGTAATATCGCCATCTTTATTATCACTCGCCGTGGCACCTTGTTCTGTATAGGTATCACCAACATCTAAATCAATAGTTGATGCGCCTACTAAGGTGATCACTGGTACCGTAGTATCTGCAATAACATTTACGGTTCGGGTTACTTCTGTGGCTGCATTACCTGCAGCATCACTTACATTATAAGTTACTACATATGTCCCTGCTGCGCTTGTGTTAACCGTATCGCCTCCTACTACAATACTTGATGTAATATCGCCATCTTTATTATCACTCGCCGTGGCACCTTGTTCGGTATAGGTATCTCCAACATCTAAATCAATAGTTGATGCGCCTACTAAGGTGATCACTGGTGCCGTGGTATCTACTGCACTTTGAATCGTTATAGTATAATCTTCTACTTCTCCATATCTGAATGATTCACAAGACGTAGGAATAGCGTTATATTTCATAGAAACACGCATTCTTGTAGAGCCTTCAACTGCTCCAGAAGGTATTGTGAAATTTCCACTAACTGGTGTTGTTTGAGTTGCAGCTTGTGTCCATACCTGCTCCCCAGCATCAGTAAAAACTCCGTTTTTATTATAATCAATCCAAACAGAATACCCTTCACTATAAACCGTCCCTGTCCATGTTGGTGTAATAGTTATTGTTACCGTTTCTCCTATGGTAACATTTGCTGACTGTGAAGTGTAATCAGAGTAATGGTCATCTCCAGTGGTATTATTAATAGTTTTTATTTGAACATTACTTATATATTCATCGGCATCACCTTGATTATTCCCATCAGAATCACAGTAATTTAATTGAACATCTAATGTTGTAAAATTAGTAGAAGCACTATATGATGAAGTACTACTTGTGCATCGTGTTCTTACCTGTACTTCATAATTAGTTGATGCAGTTAAACTTGAAATAGAATAACTGTTTGTTGATATATTTGTTACTTCTGTCCAAGTACCAGAACTCGTTTCTTTATATCTAATATCATAAGTAGCCGAAGGAATATTATCCCAGCTAGCAGTAGCAGAAACAGTTGCAATGCTATTTACAGCTAAATTAGCTGGAGGGTTGGTGTTATCACACGGCACTTGAATACTAATAATTTTAAAATCATCAATAAAAAACCCTTCAGCATTAGCCGTATAGTTTTCTGAATTATCGTTTGCATCTGATCTATATCTAAAGCGGAATTGAGCAGTTGTAGCACCATTTAAAAAACTGTTGTTTGAAGCATCAATAACGATTTCTTCCATAACCCAATTGTCAAACCTATCACCATCATATACTCTACCTGAGCTATTATTGGCTTGAAAAGATTGACTAGTACTGTTTTTCCCTCCAAAAAAGTTACCGCTATTTGTGCTGCTACTAGAGTTTGGCTTGTTGTATTTACCACAAAGCGACTGCCAAGTTGTACCATTTGTAGAACCTTGTAATTCTACAAAATCATAATTACGTTCTAAATCCCATTTTGAATAAAACTGAACTATAACCTCACTTGATCCTGATAAATCATAAGAAGTAGCGGTGGTTAAAGTTCCTGTCTCGTTATTACCCAAAGACGCAATAGCGTTTGTCCCTACTTTAATTCCTCTGCTGCCAGAATAAGCAGCTCCAGTAGCATTAGATGCTGTCCATGTTCCTGATGTTGTCCAGTTTGTTAAAAGGTTGCTATCCGGGTTATCAGATAATAACTCGGTAGGTTGGTAGTATTTTTCAAAATTAACATTGTAAAACACGTTTGACCCATCTGATAATTGAACATTATATTCAATTTTATCATTAGGCTGAATTCCAGCATTTAAAACCATTTGTGCAGTCACATTTCTTTGCTCCAAAATAGTCATCCCTGTTTGTGCAGGAATAGTAGCTATAGAGGCTATATTAGATGAAATAGGAGTGACTGTTAAAGTAAAATTACTTGAGGTCTGACCTAATCTTTCAATTCCAAATGTTAAATCGGATGTTAATGATGAAACATTACTCTGTGTTAAATCATGAAATTTAGCATATTTCCCACCATAATAAATAGAAGTTAAAGATAAACGCATTGCTCTTCTGGCGATATTTAAAATATCTCCTGTAGGAGGCCAAAATCCAGTATCACCATGTTCTGGTGTAGTGGCTAAAATACTTTGCCCAGATCCTGTAGATCCATTGCTATCGGCTACTCCTCCAACCATCCAGTCGTCAGCTATACCATTGGCTGGATCAAAAATAGTCGCTCCATAAACATACCTGTTATAGCGCGTCATGTCTTCATGCCATTTATGCATTTCGTCTTCTTTTCCTGTTACATTTGATGGATTACCACCAAAAGGGTGTGGTATAGCATTTGAGGTGGTATGGTTCATCAAACAGGACTTAAAATTATGAGACAGTACAAAGTCCACTAAAATTTGCGTCTCTGGTTCAGATGCAGCTGATGGTCCTCTATAAGAATCACTAGATGGTGTGCCTGAAGACCCTGTTCCAGCAGTGCCCCAGAAATAATCAAAGTTTCTATTTAAATCGACTCCCCTTGTAGATGTAGAATTACTTGTACTTCCTGTATTTGGCCTACAGTTTTTACGTTGCATACCACCACCATTAGAATTTAAATGCTCATTCCATCGTAATCCATCTGGATTAACAACAGGAATAAAGTACAATTCATTATTATCAACTAAATTTTGAATCGCTGGGTCTGTAGCATAGTTTTCTAACAAATACCACATAAAATAAATATTACTCATTAAACTCCCAACTTCTCTAGAATGAATCATTGAAGTGTACAAAGATTCTGGTCTGGTTCCTTGAGGAGTACTGCCTTCATTACCAGTAATACGAACATAATAAATGGTTTGAGGGTCCCATCTTGTGGTTCCTTGACCAGTATAAGTTAATCCGTTGTTGGTTATTGTACCTGATGGATTCCCCCAGGTCGTTTGATTGGTTGATGAAGCATCAGCCTTGGCAGATATTAAATTAGGGTACAAAGCTCGCATTTGATCTAACTCTGCTTCCATTTCACTAACCGTTAAACAGCCTCCCATACTACCCAAATTGAAATTTGTTGGGGTTACCCAATTAATTTCATCACAACCTACGTATTCTAAAAAGTTATCCAGCACTGTACTGGATACCGATTTTGATGTTAATGGGCCTTTTGATGCCCTTTTACTTTTTGGTTTTAGCTTTTCTAATTCAAGCGTTCTAACAGCCTCATCATAAGTGTTTGCACTTCGCTCTGCATAAAACTTTGTTAAATCTTCAATTTCAACGTTATAACTAATGCCATTCGTTTTTAATAAATTCAATTCAAATTCTGAGAGCTCTAAAACTAAGTCTCCATGATCATGATTTATACCACAACTTAGGTCTATGCCTATAGAACTTATGCGTTGCTGCAAACTAGAAGATGGATTGCTAATTGATATTCTTTTGTGTACTTCTTGTGAGAACGTAAAAACAACATTAAATAAAATTAGGAGGGGTAGTAATAATCTTTTCATAGTGGTTGGTTAAAGGGTTAAAAAAATCTATTTGAATTTAATCGTTTTTTTTAGATTAAAAGCATTTTATACAGACAATCTTTCTTTAATGTAGCTTTTTACGGGTTAGCCATAAACTTTTTGAAGAAACAGCTTACGTTTTATAATTTTAGTATTGTTTATTATAACTATCTTTCATTTGGTATCTTTGAAACTCTACTTAAAATAGCTTTAAACTAATGTCATCAATTCTATCTATTACAGATTTATCTATTTCATTTGGTAAAAATGAAGTGATACATAATATATCATATAGTCTAAACAAAAATGAAATATTAGGTGTTGTTGGAGAATCAGGTTCGGGAAAATCAGTATCATCTTTAGCAATTTTAGGCTTGCTTCCTAAAAATATATCAAAAATAAGCTCTGGTCGTATCATGTATAACGCTATAGATTTGACTAAGCTATCATCAAAAGAGTTTCAAAACATTCGTGGCAACAAGATCGCTTTTATTTTTCAAGAACCTATGAGTTCTCTAAACCCATCTATGACTTGTGGAAAACAGGTACAAGAAGTTTTATTGCTGCATTCAAATCTTTCAAAAAAAGAAGCAAAAGAAGAAGCTACTGCACTATTTGAAAAAGTAAAGCTTCCTGGTGCAAATCGAGTTTATAATGCTTATCCGCATGAAATTTCTGGAGGCCAAAAGCAGCGGGTTATGATCGCTATGGCAATTGCCTGCAAGCCAGATATTTTGATAGCTGATGAGCCTACAACAGCTCTAGATGTTACTGTACAAAAAGAAATTATTAGTTTATTAAAGGAATTACAGCTTGAAACTAAAATGAGTATCATTTTTATTACTCATGATTTAGCCTTAATTTCTGAAATTGCAGATAGAGTTATCGTTATGTACAAAGGAGATATTGTTGAAAAGGGTAAGGTTTCTAATATTTTTAACTCACCACAGCATATATACACAAAAGCTCTTATAAATTCTCGGCCTTCATTAAAAACCAGATTAAAAGTTTTGCCTACTATCAATGATTATTTAAATGACACCATTTCGCATGAAATAATAAGTGCTGAAGACAGGAAGCTAAAGCATGAAAAATTGTATAGTAATAAGCCTTTATTAGAGGTTGTTAATGTTGAAAAAGAGTATTTATCAAAATCGGGCTGGTTTAGCAAACCTGAAACATTTAAGGCTGTAAATAATATAAGCTTTAAGTTGTACGCAGGCGAGACCTTAGGGTTAGTTGGTGAGTCTGGTTGTGGAAAGTCTACTTTAGGGAATGCCATACTTCAACTGGATAAGGCCACTGCAGGACAAATTTTATATAGGGGTATAGATATCACTCAACTACCTAACTCTGAAATAAAAAAGCTTCGTAAAGACATACAAATTATTTTTCAAGACCCCTATTCGTCTTTAAACCCAAGGATTCCAATAGGTAAAGCAATTTTAGAACCTATGCAGGTTCATGGTCTATATTCATCTGATGAAGAGCGTAAAGAAAACGTTGTTAACCTTTTAAAACGTGTGGGTTTATCTGAAGATTATTTTAATAGATATCCTCATGAATTTTCAGGAGGGCAAAGGCAGCGTATTGGAATTGCCAGAACCATAGCATTACAACCTAAGCTTATTGTTTGTGACGAATCGGTTTCGGCATTAGACATTTCTGTTCAAGCTCAGGTTTTAAACTTGCTAAACGAGTTAAAAGAAGATTTTAACTTTACCTATATATTTATTTCTCATGATTTAGCCGTAGTTAAATATATGGCAGATCAACTATTGGTTATGAATAAAGGTAAAATTGAAGAATTAGACGACGCTGATATTATATACCATACTCCTAAAAAAGATTATACAAAAACGTTAATTAATGCTATCCCGAGAGGATTATAGCATAAATATTTTTTTTGTTAAGTATAATAAACTTTTTACAAATCGTAAGTTTTCTTGAAGGGTCTCTTTCAGTTTGCTTTCTCTCATTGTAGGTTGTTCAGGTAAATTTGATTCCATAATTCTGTAGGTTAAGTTTAATGGTAGATTTTGGTAGATCTATAATTTGGCTTGGTTAATTTGGGGATAGCAAATATGTAATATTTTTTGAAAAAATCGGTTTAAAAACACATAAATTCGACAAAATGCGTATTTTTTTAACATTTAGAATGTTCTTAATCGACTAAAACGATTTTACAAACTCATTTCAGGGATATCTCCATCAACAATTAATGTCCCTTCAGTTGCATTTTTAATATCTTCAACAGATACGCCTGGAGCACGTTCCAGCAGTTTAAAGCCAACTTCATTAATTTCCAATACGGCTAAATTGGTTACTATCTTTTTAACACAACCAACACCTGTTAAGGGCAGTGAGCATTTTTTTAATAGTTTAGACTCTCCTCGTTTGTTAGTATGCATCATAGCCACAATTATATTTTCTGCACTGGCAACTAAATCCATAGCTCCTCCCATTCCTTTTACCATACGCCCTGGTATTTTCCAATTGGCAATGTCTCCATTTTCGGCAACTTCCATAGCTCCTAAAATTGTTAAATCTACATGCTGACCTCTTATCATTGAAAAGCTCATGGCTGAATCAAAAAAGCTTGCTCCAGGCAAAGTTGTTATGGTTTGTTTTCCGGCATTAATAACATCTGCATCTTCTTCTCCTTCAAAAGGAAATGGTCCCATACCCAGAACTCCATTCTCACTTTGAAATTCTACTTCTATATCGTTTCTAACATAATTTGCAACTAAAGTAGGAATGCCTATTCCTAAATTAACATAATAACCATCTTTTACTTCTTTAGCTATTCGTTTTGCAATACCCGTTTTATCTAACATCGTTTAGTTATAAGTTAAAAGTGCCTTAAATATTTAAAATTAGGCACGCAATTAATATTTTGATTATAAAATTAGAAGTATTTGTGCGTTTGAGTAAGTCAACTTTAGGCACTTTATACTTTTTACTTTTAAGTACTCCTTTGTCTTACAGTTCGTTGTTCAATGCGTTTTTCGTAAGTCTCTCCTTGAAAAATACGCTGTACAAAGATTCCAGGAATGTGTATTTGATTAGGGTCTAAACTACCTAAAGGTACTAATTCTTCTACTTCGGCTACAGTTATTTTTGCTGCGCCACACATATTGGGGTTAAAATTTCTAGCTGTTCCCTTGAAAATTAAATTTCCGGCTTCATCGCCTTTCCATGCTTTTACAAAAGCAAAATCGGCATCAAAAGCATATTCTAAAACATACATTTTACCATTAAACGCTCTGGTTTCTTTGCCTTCGGCCACCTCTGTTCCAAATCCTGCAGGCGTATAAATAGCAGGAAATCCTGCTTGTGCTGCGCGACAACGTTCTGCTAATGTGCCTTGCGGAATAAGCTCTACATCCAATTCTCCTGAAAGCATCTGACGTTCAAACTCATCATTTTCTCCCACATAAGAAGATACCATTTTTTTTATTTGACGCTCTTGAAGCAATAAGCCCAACCCAAAATCATCAACTCCTGCATTATTAGAAATACAGGTTAATCCTTTAACACCACGCTTAACCAATTCAGCAATGGCATTTTCGGGAATTCCACTTAATCCAAAACCGCCAAGCATTAAAGTCATATTATCTTTTACGCCTTGGAGAGCCTCTTGAACGTTAGCTACTTTTTTATTGATCATTATCTAAATTTTTGCTGTATAAAATTACGAATAATTGAATAATTACATCAAAATTTTATCAAATAAAAAACCATTCTAAAAAAGAATGGTTTTTTATTTATTAAGATATAATAAGCTAACGCATTAGAAATCCAGATCATCAGGTATATCATCACTTCCATCATCTGTATTCGTTTCATCTTTAACCTTAGAACAGTCAACTATTATAGAAAGGTTTTCTGGTGCTTCAAAGTCTTCTTTTGAAATATTTAAATCTTTATCTGCATAACAGCTTTTCATATATAGTCCCCAAATAGGCAAAGCCATTGCTGCTCCTTGCCCATATTTAGTAGTTTTAAAATGTACTGATCTTTCTTCTCCACCTACCCATACGCCAGTAACCAAATTAGGTACCATTCCCATAAACCAGCCATCACTTTGGTTTTGAGTGGTTCCTGTTTTTCCTGCTATAGGGTTTTTAAATTCGTAAGGATAACCAGTTACTACTTCTCTGAAATCTGCTCTATAAGCATCTGCTCCCTTTGTTCTTAAACGAACTCCTGAACCCGATTGCGTAACCCCTTCCATAAGTTTTACAGTTACATACGCGGTTTCTTCACTTAACACATCATTAGTTTCTGGGGTAAACTGGTATAAAATAGTACCATTTTTATCTTCAATACTAGTCACCATAACTGGTTTTGTATACACCCCTTTATTAGCAAAAGTGGAATAGGCTCCAACCATTTCATAAACGCTAATTTCTGGAACTCCTAAAGCAATTGCCGGTACTGGTAAAATTTCAGATTCAATTCCTAATTTTTTTGCCAAATCTACAACAGTTTGTGGGCCTACCTCATCAATAAGTCTTGCTGTAATAGTATTAACAGAATTTGCTAAAGCATTTTTTAAAGTTCTTTTTCCTCCATAGTCACTATCTCCATTAGAGTTTTTAGGACACCATGGCTCAGGGTTTCCATGCTTGTTTGCTTCTATACAATATGGAGTGTCCGGGTATTTATCACATGGCGATTTATGCAATTGATCAATTGCAGTTGCATATACGAATGGTTTAAAAGTTGAACCTATTTGACGTTTTCCTTGTTTTACCATATCGTATTGAAAATGCCTGTAATTCATGCCTCCAACCCAGGCTTTTACATGACCCGTTTGTGGGTTCATAGACATCATTCCCGGGCGCAAAAACGATTTGTAATAACGCATCGAATCAATAGGCTTCATAATGGTGTCTTTCTCTGAAGGCTTTCCGTCTTTCCATTCAAATACAGTCATTTGCACTGGCTTATAAAACGATGCTTCTATTTCTTTATTAGATTTTTTTAAATCGTATTTTAAATGATTCCATCGCTTTCCTCGTCTCATTGATCTAAGCATTAGCGTATCAATAGCGCCTCGTGTTAACTCTAAAAACGGCGCAGTAGGGTTTCTTTCAGGCGTGTTTTGATGAAAAAACTCTGCTTGTAACCTTGGCATATGTCGTTGCACAGCATCTTCCGCATATTTCTGCATACGCGAATCGATAGTTGTATAAATCTTTAGTCCGTCGTTATATAAACTCCATTTCGTACCATCTGGTTTTGGATTCTTTTTTATCCAATCTTTCATAAAACCAGAAAGATATCCTCTAAAATAGGTAGCAATTCCATCACGATGTGATTGCGGCGTATAATTTAAATCTAACTCGGTTTTTTGAAGTGAATCTTTAACCGTTTCTGTTATGTATCCATTCCTGAACATTTGGTATAATACCAGATTTCGTCTGTTTTTTACACCTACAGGATTCCTTCTTGGATTATATAAAGATGAATTAACAAACATACCAACCAACATAGCCGCTTCTTTTATTTCTAAGTCAATAGGCTCTTTATTAAAATAAATACGTGAAGCACTGCGAATACCATCGCCATTATTACCAAAATCGTATTTATTAAAATACTGCGTCATAATTTCTTCTTTGGTATATTGACGTTCTAATCGCGTTGCTATTACCCATTCTTTAGTTTTTTGGAAAACCCTTTTAATAATATTACCCGATGCTTTTTTTGTAAAAAACAATTTTGCCAATTGCTGAGTAATTGTACTTGCTCCTCCTTTATTACCCAAAAAAACGGCTGCCCTTAATGTTCCTCTGGCATCAATCCCGGCATGCTCATGAAATCGTTCATCTTCCGTAGCTATTAAGGCATCAACCAAATGTGGTGATAAATCACCATAGTTAACAGGAGTTCTGTTATCATTAAAATAAAACTTCCCTAAGGTTACTCCATCTGAAGAAATAATTTCGGTTGCTAAATTGGATTTGAGATTCTCCAATTGTGTGTGGTCTGGCATTTCACCAAGCCACCCCCATGAAGCCGTTAGAAACACAAGGATTACTGCCAGAACGCCTCCTGAAAATAACATCCAAAACCAACGAATGTACTTCGAAAAATCTTGTATGCTTTTTGATTCTTTTTTTGATTTTGTTTTTGCCATTTAATTTTGAATATTAAATACGTCTCGATACTATTCTTAAATCACTTCGACTTACTTTGACTACGCTCAGTAACCACTGCTGAGTGTGATAAAATTACTCGAAGAGCCATTAATCGTTTTGGGTTTTTTCTATTCTAAAACCTATATCTGTTATACCATCAAGCTCTATAACACCATTAACCTTTCCGTTTTCTCTCATGGCATGCTGAATGTTAACAGTATATGCTCCTGTTTCCTTAAAAACAACTTGCTCTTTATACCACAGCTTATTTTCTTTAACACCAGACATTCCTGTACCCAAAAGTTTTCCGTTTGGGTCTGCCATCCTATATTCTAAAGTATCCTTTATTGTTTTCCCATGAGGAAAAACCATCTCGACTATTAAAAACAGATTGTTAAATTTATAATCGTTCGTGTTTCGTAAATTAACAAACAAATTATATGCCTTTGTGGAATCTGGCGGATTCACCTTAAAGCTTATAATGCTGTCTTTATGCCATGAGCTTGGAACAGATTTATAGGTATCGAATACGCGATTTGAATCGCATGACACCAAAACAAGAGCAAAAACTAAACAAAATAATAACACATTACTTAGCTTCATTTTTATTTTTTTGAGGTTTTCTTTTGTTTTTTCTGTTTCTATTGTTTCTGTTCTTATTGTTTTTACGTTTGTTATAGCGTTTTGGACTATCAAAACGTGTTAAACTATCCTGTCCTACAACGTTTTCAAATTCTGTTTTAGTATCTTCAATAAGATCTGAAGCATATTCTTCAAGGCTTGCAATTCTTTTATTTTTTTTATTGGCTTCTATAATTTCGTTGGCTTGAGTTGTAGTTATTTTATGCCAATTCATCCATTCCCCTTCGTAAGCATACCACATATGTCCTTTAAAAATATCGGTTTTCTGGCAAACGGCAATCCCTTTTTCGGTTTTAAGCTTAATATCTGTTTTAGGAAAATCTTTTAAGGCATCTAAATAAGTGTCTAATTCATAATTTAAACAGCATTTTAACTTCCCGCATTGTCCTGCTAACTTTTGAGGGTTTAAAGATAATTGCTGATAGCGTGCTGCCGATGTGCTTACCGAACGAAAATCTGTTAACCAGGTAGAACAACACAATTCGCGCCCACAAGATCCAATACCCCCAAGTCTGGCTGCCTCTTGTCTAAAACCTACTTGTTTCATTTCTATACGTGTTCTAAACTCGCGGGCAAAAACTTTTATAAGCTCTCTAAAATCTACACGTTCTTCTGCAGTATAATAAAATGTTGCTTTGCTGGCATCGCCTTGAAATTCGATATCTGAAATTTTCATTTGCAGCCTCAAATCAATAGCAAACTGCCGTGCTTTAACTTTCATTGGCTCTTCCCTGTCGCGCGCTTTTTGCCAAATATCAATATCTTTTTGACTTGCTTTTCTGTATATTTTTAAAATATCATCACCCTCAGTTGAGATGTTTTTACGTTTCATTTGAACACGTACCAATTCTCCCGCAAGGGTAACCATACCAATATCATGACCAGATTGCGCTTGAGTTGCCACAATATCGCCAATACTTAAAGTTAAATTTTCGGTGTTTTTATAGTAATTTTTTCGCCCGTTCTTAAAACGAACTTCAATCCAGTTGAATGGTTTTTCACCGTTAGGAAGTGACATATTTGCAAGCCAATCAAAAACAGTTAATTTATTACAACTATCTGTTCCGCAGGTACCATTATTTTTGCATCCTTTTGGTTGACCGTCTTTTCCAGTTGAACAACTGTTACAAGCCATATATTTTATATGTTGAATTCGCTAATAATTAGATTATTACGAATGAAGGTTTATAATTCATTTAGATTCCCATATACACGAGAATGACAATTTTAAAGTAGATTTTTGAAACATCGTTTCAAAAGATACTTCTCGAGGTAAAGATATAATTATTATACTGACTTTAAAAGTTGAGCGTTTTAATTGTACTAAAACAATTGTTTTGCATAAATTTTTAAACGCTTTTTACACTAATAATGTTAACAGGACAAGCTTTGGCCGCTTTTTCGCAATTGTCTAAAATAGTTTCGTCATTAGATTTTACTGTAAAAAATCCTTTCTTTTCTTTTGATTGGAGTAAAACGGTTTTTCCATCTTTTTTCGACATTTGAAACTGACTCGCTGCCAGCTCTACACAATAATTACAGCCAATACACTTATCGCGTTGTAAAGTAACAACTACCATTTAAGCTTCAACTTTATGTTCTACAATTTTATAAAGTTTGTCCGATTGACGAATTCTAAAAGGCAATGGTATAGTGACAGAATCTCCTTTTGTGCCTTTTTCTAATTTTTCATCGTTAACTAACATTTCTGTAACCTCCAGTTCTTGAGCTCCGGTGGTTGCTCCAGTAATTAAAATAGTATCACCAATAGCCACATCGTAAGCTTCAATCTTAAATTCGCCTATTTTAGCTTTTGGGAAAAAGTGAACACCTTTGCCTATATATACTTTCTTTTGGGTAGCATGAGAGCCAGAACCTTTACTCCATTCTCCTAATTTCTGACCTAAATAGTACCCGCTCCAAAACCCTCTATTATAAACCGTTTCGAGTGTTTGCATCCAAGAAACAACTTCGTCTTTACTGTATGTTCCTTCGGCAATACTATCAATAGCTTCGCGGTAACATTTAATAACTTTAGCGACATATTCTGGAGCACGACCTCGTCCTTCAATTTTTAAAACTTTAATTCCTGCATCCACTACATCGTCTAAAAAATCAATGGTACATAAGTCTTTTGGAGACATAATATATTCGTTATCAAGTTCCATTTCAAAGCCTGTTTCTTGATCTACAACCGTATATTTTTTTCGGCAATTTTGTTTACAGGCTCCTCTGTTGGCTGATGAATTTTGCGAATGCAAGCTCATATAACACTTACCGGAAATCGCCATACATAATGCACCATGACCAAAAATTTCAATTTCAACTAGCTTTCCTGACGGCCCTTTTATTTGTTCTTTTTCTATTTGCTCGGTTATTTTTTTTACTTGACGTAAGCTTAGTTCGCGACTCAACACCATAGTATCGGCAAACATAGCATAAAACTTTACGGTTTCAATATTAGTAATATTTATTTGAGTTGAAATATGCACCTCTACCCCAGCTTCTCTTGCCGCCATAATAACGGCCTGATCCATGGCTATAACAGCCGTAATGCCTGATTGTTTCGCCTTATTTATCAGGGTTTTTATTATTGACAAATCATGGTCGTAAATAATGGTATTTAACGTAAGGTATGTACGAACATTTTTTGCTTTACATCGCTTTGAAATTTCTGGTAAATCATCCAATGTAAAATTAATAGATGCTCTGGCGCGCATATTTAATTGTTCTACTCCAAAGTAAACCGAATCTGCTCCATTATCTAAAGCTGCTTGAAGGGATTCAAAGTTTCCCGCCGGTGCCATTAGTTCTATTTTATGCATAGTCGATTTTATTTTTTTTTGGCTTTTAGGGTCTCAAAAATGTTTCTTAAATCTTTTTTAAACGGCAAATGATCTGCTCGTCCTTTTTTAAATATATCATTACTATTACTCTGCCCTTTACGAAGTGCTTTTTGTTCTTCGTAAGGTAAGGCATGTATTTCTTTACAATTTGTTGAACAACAATTATTCATATCGCGTTTACATGCGTCACATTGAATAAATAATAAATGGCAAGCATCGTTAGCACAATTGGTATGTACATCGGCTGGCTTTCCACATTGGTGGCAACAAGCAATTATATCGTCACTAATTTTTTCGGCTCTTCGTTCATCAAAAACAAAATTCTTCCCAATAAACTTATTCTCTAAATTGTTTTCGTTTACTTGCCGGGTATATTCAATAATTCCTCCTTCTAACTGATATACATTTTTAAACCCTTTATGCTTAAAATAAGCACTTGCCTTTTCACAACGAATACCTCCTGTGCAATACATCACCAGGTTTTTATCTGCCTTATGAGCTTTTAAATCGTCTTCAATAATATCTAACGATTCTCTAAAAGTATCTACATCAGGAGTAACTGCATTTTTAAAATGGCCTATTTCGCTCTCGTAATGATTTCGCATATCTACCAACACCGTTTTATCATCTTCAATAAGTTTATTAAACGTGCTTGCGTCTACATGAACTCCTTTATTAGTAACATCAAAAGTATCATCATTTAAACCGTCGGCAACGATCTTATCCCGAACTTTTACTTTAAGTTTTAAAAACGATTTATTGTTTTGTTCTACAGCAACATTTAAACGTATTCCTTTTAAAAAATCTATTGTATCTAAATGCGATTTAAAAGCATTAAAACGATCAGCCGGTAGAGACAACTGACCATTAATGCCTTCTTGCGCCACATAAATTCTACCTAAAACATCTAAGTTGTTCCAAGTAATAAATAATTGATCTCTAAACTCTTGAGGATTGCTGATTTTAGCGTATTGGTAAAAAGAAAGCGTTAATCGATTTTTTCCTGCTTTATCGATTAATTCGGCTCTTTCTTTAGCGCTTAATTTATTGTACAGTTGCATGCTATACTAATGTTTTTAAGGTTAAAGCCGCATGAAGCGGATTAAAGAAATATTTTAAAGCGCAAAAGTACAATTTTTAAAGAATAGAGCTTGTAAATAGTATAAAAAAAGCACTTTAATTGAATTAAAGTGCTTATAAAATAGTTCGAGTTAGTTCTATATTCAAACCATTGTAGGTAAATTTCATAGCAAAAATTTTCCTGTATTTATTAGTAGATGCAAAATGTTTAAAAAGGTTGCGTGATAAAATTGTATTCTGATAAAAGTTATAGTATTTTAGCTGCTATTACTTCAGAAAAAAATATAGAAATGAGCAACGAAAAAGAAGCAAAATTAAAAGCACTAAAACTTACTTTAGATAAATTAGACAAAGCCTATGGTAAAGGAACTGTAATGAAAATGAGTGATGCAGCTGTTGAAGATGTTGATGCTATTCCATCTGGGTCTTTAGGCTTAGATATTGCCCTGGGGGTTGGTGGTTATCCGCGAGGGCGTGTTATTGAAATCTACGGTCCTGAATCATCTGGAAAAACGACTTTAACATTACATGCCATTGCTGAAGCACAAAAGGCTGGTGGTATTGCAGCATTTATTGATGCAGAACATGCTTTTGACAGGTTTTATGCTGAAAAATTAGGAGTTGATATTGACAATTTAATTATTTCTCAACCGGACAATGGAGAACAGGCACTTGAAATTGCCGATAATTTAATTCGATCTGGTGCTATCGATATTGTTGTGGTAGATTCTGTCGCTGCATTAACTCCTAAAAGTGAGATTGAAGGCGAAATGGGAGATTCAAAAATGGGTTTACATGCGCGTTTAATGTCTCAAGCTTTAAGAAAACTTACCGGGTCGATAAGCAAAACCAACTGTACCGTCATTTTTATTAACCAATTACGTGAAAAAATTGGAGTGATGTTTGGTAACCCAGAAACAACCACGGGTGGTAATGCCTTAAAATTTTATGCTTCGGTTCGATTAGATATTAGACGTTCTACCCAAATTAAAGATAGCAATGGTTCTGTTTTGGGTAATAAAACCCGTGTTAAAGTTGTAAAAAATAAAGTAGCTCCGCCTTTTAAATTAGCAGAATTTGATATTATGTATGGTGAAGGTGTAAGCAAAGTTGGAGAGATCTTAGATATAGCTGTAGAACATGAAGTCGTTAAAAAGAGTGGTTCCTGGTTTAGTTATGACGATACTAAACTTGGACAAGGTCGAGATGCAGTAAAAGCAATTATTAAAGACAATCCCGAACTCATGGACGAGCTAGAAGAAAAAATAAAGACTGCTTTAAAAGCATCAGAGTAAAAAAAATCCCGAAGAATCGGGATTTTTTTGCATTTAAGAAGATTGTACACGCAACCTTTTAGTTTATTTCACATCTATAAATACAAAAACATGTATTAAACAGAAAAATTAAAAATTATTTGTAATGAAAAAGTTAATCGCCCTAAGCTTTACTTTACTTTTATTTGTCTCCTGTAGTATTGATGATGATAGTACAAACTATAGTTTTGAAATATTATCTGTAGAGAGTGTTGATATTCCTGATGCCTTTACTTTAGGAGAAGTGTATCCTATAACGGTTTCTTATTTGAGGCCTTCAACCTGCCACTCTTTTAAAGAGTTTTATTATTTAAAAGAAAACAACATACGTACTGTAGCCCCAATTAATTACGTATTTGAAAACAACAGTTGTGAAACACTTACAAACGAGTTAGTAGAAGCAACATTTAATTTTATTGTTACCAGTAATGGGTCGTATATATTTAAGTTTTGGCAAGGTGAAGATAATAACGGCGAAGACCAATATTTAACTATAGAAGTCCCTGTTACAAATTAAGTTTAAGTATTAATAAATACGTGTTTTAATTTGAGTTTAAATCAACTCATAGAAAATTGTAGAATTAATGATACTAAAGCCCAAGGAGAATTATACAAACTCTTTTCGAGTAAATTATTCTCTGTGTGCTTAAAGTATTCAAGAAACTATGCCGAAGCAGAAGATAATTTGCAAGACGCATTTTTAACTATTTTTAATAAAATAGAACAATATAAAAACAAAGGCTCTTTTGAAGGGTGGTTAAAGCGCATAACCATAAATACAGCTTTACAACGCTATAGAAGTGAAAAAGTTTTTGATATAATAAATGAAAATATAGAAGATGATGCAGAATTAGAGATTGATGAAGACCATGTTTCTTTAGATTATCTCTTAAAAATTATTCAAGAACTGCCCGATCGGTATCGATTAGTTTTTAATCTTTATGTGTTAGATGGTTACTCGCATAAAGAAATAGCAGGACTGCTGAATATAAATATTGGAACCTCAAAATCTAATTTAGCCCGTGCTAGACAGATTTTAAAAGAGACTATTAAAAATTATAAGACAAAGCGTTTACAATCCTTATAATGAGTGATAAAAAACATATAGACAGACTATTTCAGGAACGCTTCAAAAATTTTGAAGTAACGCCTAGCGATGCTGTTTGGGAAAATATAGAAGCTGAACTTAATAAGAAAAAGAAAAAACGACGCGTTATTCCTATTTGGTGGCGCTATGCTGGCGTAGCCGCTTTACTTTTACTTTTATTAACAGTTGGTGGGTTATTAACAGGTAATGATTCTCAAGACCTTCCTAATAACCAGGTTGTTGTTGAAACTGAAGCGGAAAACCCTGAGAAATCTAACACTTCTGAAGACAATAATGCTACCAATAACTTTAAAAAAGGAGATGATATTACAGATGTTAAAGATGCTGTTGCAGAATCGAATATAGAGAACGAATCTGATAAAAAAGCTTCAGAAGCTAAAACTGATAAGGATCAAAAAAATATTACACCTTCAAACCAAACATCGGTTGCTGAAAATATATCTTCAAAACATAAAAACAAGGGCACGCAACAAACTCAGCTTCCTTCAAACAAAAAATCTAACGCTAATAATATAATTTTAAATACAGATAATAAAGCGGTAATTGCTGAAAACTCAAAAGAAAAAACCAATGAGGGTATTCAAAATAAAACGCCTCAAATTGATATAAATAAGGCAAACGAAATAATCAGTAATGCTACAAAAAATAATACCGCCGTTGCAGATGTAAAACAAAATGATATTTCGGCAAACCCAATACCTAAGATCGACAAAACAGCTAAAACTAATACTGACGAAAACACACTTACTATTGAAGACGCTTTAAATAATAACAAAGATATTATTGAAGAAGAGAAAGACGAAAACATAAGCAGGTGGAGCATTGCCCCAAATGCAGCACCTGTTTATTTTAGTAGTTTAGGAGATGGGTCTTCAATAGACCCGCAATTTAACAACAACTCGAAAAGCGGCGAACTTAATATGAGTTATGGTATTAAAGCTAGTTATGCTGTTAATAAGAAGCTAAGTATTCGTACAGGTATAAATAAAGTAAATTTAGGTTACAATACTAATAATGTGGTCGTGTTTCAGTCTCTTAGTGCTAGTGCAAGCTCATTACAAAACGTAACCACTAACAATAATACCGTTAATGCCGTTTCTGTTATTAGCAGCGATAATTTGAGTTCTGCAAAAAGCCCTGAAGTATTTTCAAAAAACTCAAACACGTCTATAAATCAAGATATGGGTTACATAGAGGTGCCTTTAGAGATTCAATATGCCCTTATAAACAAAAAATTAGGTGTTAACCTTATTGGTGGTTTTAGTTCCTTCTTTTTAAACAAAAATGAGATTTTCTCTGAAAGTGCAGGGTCCAGAACGCTTTTAGGAGAAGCAAGTAATATTAATAAAGTAAGCTATAGTGCAAACTTTGGTTTTGGCTTAAACTATAAAGTTTCAAAAAAAATAGATTTGAATTTTGAGCCTATGTTCAAATATCAAATCAATACGTTTAATAATACGTCTGGTAACTTTAAACCTTATTTTATTGGGGTTTATACCGGATTTGCTATTAAGTTTTAGGTTTTTGGTTAGATCTAGGTATTGGTTTCCTTTAAGCTCGGAAATCAACATCAAAAAAAAACTGCTCTCCCCAGAGCAGTTTTTTATTTATTAAATATTTCCAATTGCTTTAAAATTATTTGCCTTGCTTCCTGGTTTATCGTCTTGGTGTCCTCAACGGTTAAGTTTTCGGTAGATAAAAATCTATGAATTTTTACACGCATCTTTCCAGGGCTTCCACTAAAAAAAGTATATGAAAATCGTTTTTTATTATCGGCAAAAGTTAAAGGAACTATTGGTGTTTTATGGTTAATAGCCAGTCTAAAAGCACCATCTTTAAAGGCATCTAATTCAATATGCTCTTCGGGCACACCGCCTTCAGGAAAAATACAAATGCTTAATCCCGATTGTAACCGCCGTTGTGCTCTTAAAAAAACGGCTTGTCTGCTTTTTGCAGAGCTTCTATCAACCAAAATACAAGTACGCTTATAAAAAAAACCAAAAAGCGGGATTTTGGCAAGCTCCTTTTTACCTACAAAAACAAAGGGGTTTTTAACCGAAACCAGCATCAGCATTATATCTGCCATTGAGGTATGGTTAGCTATAAACATATAGCTTTTACCTTTTTCCGGGACTTGTTCGCGCTCGATATTAGGTTTAAAACCCATACCTATTAAAATAAACCTTGCCCAAAATCTTGCCAGCTTAAAAAAGAACGGATACCATGACTCTTTTAAAATAGAAATTAAAAGAATTGGAAACATTAAAAGTATTGGCAATGCCACTAGAATATAGAACCAAATACGGTATAATATCCAGAAAATGTGTTTTACAATTTTCATAAGTATCAAAAATACTATTATAAATTGATTATATTTAGAACATATTAACTTTAAAACAACAAAAATTATGGGTTTACTGTATTCACTTTTAATTGGAGCCATTGCCGGCTGGTTAGCTGGTAAATTAATGAAAGGCGGCGGCTTTGGAATACTTCTCAACATTATCATTGGTATTGTTGGTGGTATTGTTGGTAATTGGCTGTTTAAACAACTAAGTATCACTTTAATGGATGGTGTTGTTGGAGATATTTTAACAGGAGCCATTGGTGCCTCTGTTATTCTATTTATTGCCGGCCTATTTAAAAAATAAGAAAACCCTAACTTAATTATATAAAAGTGGCCTTTGCCACTTTTTTTATTGCCCAACAAATACGTATTTTCGCGGTGTTATTTAATTAAAACAAACGCCTGTATTTACAGGATATATTATGGCAAGAATACTTACAGGCATACAAAGCACAGGAACACCGCACTTGGGAAACATTTTAGGCGCTATTATTCCTGCAATAGAAATGGCAAACAACCCTGAAAACGATTCGTTTTTGTTTATTGCAAATCTGCATACATTAACGCAGATTAAAGATGCTGAAACATTACGGGCTAATACATATTCTACGGCTGCAACCTGGTTAGCCTTTAATTTGGACATTGAAAAAACCGTGTTTTACAGACAAAGCGATGTGCCACAGGTAACCGAATTATCATGGTATTTAAGTTGCTTTTTTCCTTACCAACGTTTAACATTAGCACATAGTTTTAAAGATAAAGCCGACAGGCTGGAAGATGTTAATTCCGGATTGTTTACTTACCCCATGCTAATGGCTGCCGATATTTTATTATACGATGCTAATATCATTCCCGTAGGAAAAGACCAGTTACAGCATATTGAAATGACACGAGACGTAGCTTCTCGTTTTCATGCTAAAATGGGGGAAACTTTTGTGCTGCCAGAAGGTAAAATACAAGAAAACACGATGCTTATTCCTGGCACTGATGGAGAAAAAATGAGTAAAAGCAGAAATAATACCATTAATATATTTTTGGGTGACAAAAAGCTTCGCAAACAAATAATGTCTATACAAACCGATAGCACACCACTTGAAGAACCTAAAGATTGGAGTACATGCAACTGTTTTGCGATATACAATTTATTAGCTTCAGATGAACAAATAGCTGCTATGAAAGCAAATTACGAAAATGGGGGTTATGGCTATGGGCATGCTAAACAAGCTTTATTTGAATTGATTATTGAAAAATATGCTCCCCAGCGTGAGCGTTATAATTATTATATGAATAACCTCAGCGAAATTGATGCAGCTTTAGCCGTTGGCGCTTCAAAAGCAAAGCTAGTTGCCGATGCTGTTTTAAATAGAGTTAGGGAAAAAACCGGGTATTAACCCCAGCTTTCTCAAGAATTTAGATCACTTCAAACCACTTCCCTGGTAAAGGTCTTACAACGCCTTTTAACTCCATAGTCAATAAAATACTGGCGGCTTTAAAAATAGGCATATTGCAATGAATGGCAATAACATCTAATTGCTGCTTGCTGTTTTCTTTTAAATAATTGTAGAGGGTTTTTTCGGCTGTATCTAACTCAACAAATAGTTGTTTTTGGATGGCTGGTTTGTTATCATCTTCTAATTGCCAGTTTAAAATATAAGGCACATCCAAAGGATCAGAAAGCATATGAGCCTTTTGGTGTTTAATTAAGTTATTACAACCCACACTTTGCGAATCTGTAATACGCCCTGGAACAGCAAACACATCTCGGTTATAAGAATTCGCAATATCGGCAGTTACTAAACTTCCTCCTTTTTCGGCAGACTCTATTACAATTGTAGCTTCGCTTAAACCTGCAATAATTCTATTTCGCTTTAAAAAATTGTTTTTATTAAATGCGTCGCTACTCCAAAAGTCTGTAAAAAAACCACCGTTTTTTTCAATATCAGCCATATATCTTTTATGTACTTTAGGGTAAATGGTGTGCATGCCATGTGCTAAACAACCAATAGTTTGCAAATTGTGCTTTAAAGCCGCTTTATGTGCTGTAATATCTGTACCATAGGCAAACCCGGAAACAATAATTGGGTTATACGGCACTAGCGACTCAATTAAATTCTCACAAAAAACGATACCGTTTGTAGTAATTTTTCTTGCCCCAACAACACTAATAATATGCTGCTGATTAAAATTTATATTCCCCGATTGAAATAGCAGAATAGGGCTGTCAATACAGTGCTTTAATTTTTCAGGGTAATTTTTATCTTTAAAATATAATGCCGTTAGTCTATTATCTTTTATAAATTCTATTTCCTTTTCGGCTTCTATTACATGATGCGCTTCAAATAAATCGCATAAAATAACATGACCTACTCCATCTATCTTTAATAGATTTTGCTTTTTTTCCTTTAATACCGCTTCGGCAGAACCACAATGTGCAATGAGTTTTTTAGCCGTTATATCACCAATATTTGGCACATGCTGTAACGCTAGAGTATAAAGCAAATCGTTATCCGTCATTCTAATTATTTCTTTTTAAAGTTACAACAAAAGCCTTTTTACACAAGGATTGAGGATAAAAATTATTGTGTTATACCCGTTCTAATCCTGTTTTTACTGCTTGATTTGTTATTGTTAATAAATACTTAAGCTGAAATTTTATCTGCTAGCATAATTTTTTAACTTTGTTTTTATGCAATTAGAAACCTACATAAGCGATTTATTATATAGATATGAATGTGTTACCATTCCAGAATTTGGTTCATTTTTAACACAACGTGTATCGGCTACCATTAACGACTCAACAAATGCTTTTTATCCGCCTAAAAAAGCAGTATCGTTTAATGAGCAAATTCAACAAAACGATGGATTATTAGCACATTATATTGCAGATGTAGAAAAAATCCCTTTTGAGATAGCTATTAAAAAAATTGCTAAACGCGTTAAAATACTTAAATCGTATTTAACACAAGGTGAAACACTTACCTTTAAAAATATTGGAGAAGTAACGCTTAACAACGAAGGCAAAATTTTATTCGACCCTACCTATAATCTTAATTATTTAACCGATTCTTTTGGTTTATCTCAATTTGTGTCGCCTTCTGTAACTCGCGAAGTGTATAAAGAAAACGTTAAGGAAATTGAAAAGGTCATTCCGCTTTCTGTTACACCTGAAAAACGCAAAACCAAGCCTTACTTAAA
Organism: Wocania sp.; assembly: GCA_965224845.1. Classification (GTDB taxonomy): domain Bacteria; phylum Bacteroidota; class Bacteroidia; order Flavobacteriales; family Flavobacteriaceae; genus Wocania_A. The sequence continues at coordinate 701,021 of CBDDAJ010000015.1, read as the reverse complement.
ATATGCTGCTGTAGCCTTAATAGCCTTGACACTTGGAGGTTTTACCGCTTCAAAATTTTATGTTGATCAAATTGAAACACATAATCAATTAGCCCAAGAAGAAGCAACAAAACAATTAGACACTAAAATACAACAGGCCACTTTTAGTTTAAGCTCACTTCCTGCCATTACGCTAAATGTAACTAAACAAACCGGTAATTACCATATAGTTGCAGGTGCTTTTAGAGTTGAAGAAAATTGTGATAAAAAAATCGCTCAATTAAAAAAAGAAGGGTTTAGTGCTAGAAAAATTGGTGTAAACAAATACGGTTTACACGAGGTTGTATATGCCAGTTACGAAAATGGTAAGGATGCTCTTAAAGCCATTCGAGAAATTAGAAGAACACACAACAAAGATGCTTGGTTATTGGTTAAAAAGCTTGATTAGCTTCTGTTAGAATTCACACCTTTTTACTTTATTAATACTTAAAAGCATAGTACCTTTGCAACATCATTAAAATACAAGTGATGCAAGCAAAAACACCTGAGCAATCAAAAACGACACTTACCGATATGGTTTTACCTGGTGAAACCAATCCGTTAAACAATTTATTTGGAGGCGAATTACTGGCACGTATGGATCGTGCAGCTAGTATAGCAGCCAGACGACACAGTAGGCGCATTGTGGTAACGGCATCAGTAAATCATGTAGCTTTTAGTAAAGCAGTGCCTTTAGGTAGTGTGGTTACCGTTGAAGCCAAAGTATCTCGTGCTTTTAAAACCTCAATGGAAGTGTTTATTGATGTTTGGATAGAAGATAGAGAGTCTGGTGAAAAAACAAAAGCTAATGAAGCTATTTACACTTTTGTTGCTGTAGATGATACAGGCAGACCCGTTTCTGTTCCCGAAGTGCACCCACAAACCGATTTGGAAAAAGAACGTTTTGACGCAGCTTTACGCCGTAAACAGTTAAGCTTATTATTGGCTGGTAAAATTACCCCAAATAAGGCTACCGAGTTAAAGGCGCTTTTTGAGTAAATAATCCCCAATTATAAATTTTTAGGTGTTTCCCCTCAAGGGTTACCAAAACCTTTTAGAATCGCTTAGGTTGAGCTTTTATTCATGTTTTCTGTTTTAAATTATTGAATTGATGAACATAAATGTTTTACTATATCTTTTTGTTCGTGTCTCACAAAAAGGATTTCTGCTACAATTCCTGACACGCCAGTTTACTATAGTCAGAATCAAACTTATGGTTCAATAGTTTAAAGAATCACCTCCAAATTAAACCTTTTAACCGTCAACAAGTCTTATTGATAATATAAACCCAAAATCTATATTGCTATGAGATCTTCTGTTATTTTATTTTCTGTTTTACTTCTTTTATTATCAACGTCATGTGCTACTCGTGTAGTAACCAGACCCGCTACTGTAACTGTAGTAAAATCTGCTCCTAAACATTATAAAGTTGTTAGGGTTAAAGGCAAACGCTATTACTTTTGGAATGGTAATCACTACAAAAAAACCAGAAAAGGCTATGTGATTGTAAGGGTTTAGACACTCCTATTTAAGCTTAGAATTAACAAGTACTAACTATGTTATTATAAATAAAGCGTAATAATTCTGTTTCTTGTTTTTATTGTTTATGAGGTCTTGAAACAAGTTGAGGATTCACAACAAATTGCGTTACATTGCGTTGTCACATTTTGTAAATCCAAATAATACATATTTCAAAATGTTGTCACATTTTGTAAATCCAAGACGCTGGATTTTGAGTGCGGCTTTCTTTAAAAATACTAAAACTTAAAATAGTATCTCCGTTAGAAGGGTTGGTAAATATTTCTCCAATTTCTTGTCTGGTTTTTACTTTATCTCCCTTTTTTACATAAACGTTATCTAAGTTTTTATACGCTGTAAAATAGTTGCCATGTTGTACCATAACAACCGTATTCGCATTTCTTATTTTAATAACTGCTGTAACTTCTCCATTAAAAACTGCTCTTGCCTTAGCTTTCTTTTCAGTTGCAATTCTTACACCATTACTTTTAATAGTTAGCGATCTATTAATTGGGTGAGGTTGGGTACCATATCGCACTTTTACAATACCTTTTTCAACAGGCCAGTCTAATTTTCCTTTATTCGATTCAAAATCCTTAGCTAAAGCCCTACCTGCTGGTGTTAATGCAAATGTTTTAGAACTTGAAGATTTCCCTGCCTTTTTATTTGACTTGGCAATAGCAGCTTTTATAATTTTGTTTATCTCGGCATCAATTCTATTAGCTTCACGCTGCCTTTTATTAATTTGAGACGTATAAAGATTAATATTCCTTTTAATAGATTTCATTAAAACTTCATGCTGTTTTCGCTCACTTTCTAATGCCTTTTGAGTTACTTTATTCTCAGCAATTAGTTTTTGTTTCTCTTCTTTTTGTTTTAATAAATTAGTGTTAATATCCTGTAATTCTAAAGTTTTTGCTTTTATGGTTTCGCCTTGTTGCCTTTGGTGATCGCTATATTGTTTAATGTATTGTAATCGTTTATAAGCTTGCTTAAAATCTTCAGAAGACAATAAAAACATAATCCTGCTCTGTTGGTTTTTACTTTTATACGATTTAACGATCATTGCTGCATAATCTTCTTTTAATTGCTTTAATTCGTCTCTAAGCTTACTTATTTTCTTTTGATTCGAATTAATTGCTCTGGTAATTAAGTTTGCTTGTTGATTAGTAACCTTAATTAAATTATTTAGCACATTAATTTTATAATTAAAATCTTCTATTAATGATAATTGCGATTTTTCTTTCGATTTATTTTCTAAACGTAGCTCGTTAATTTTTCTAATTTCCCGACGCAATTCCTGTCGGCGTGTTTCTAACTCTTTTTGCTTGTTATTTTGAGTAAACCCTAGAGTGCAAAACAAGCAAACCAGGAGCAATATTGAATAGTTATATGTAGATGCTTTATTCAATGTTATAATTTAATTTCTTTAAACCCTGACGGTATTTTAAACGGAAAACGCAACGCTTCGTTTAATGCTACATTTTTAAATTCTAACTTTATTATGGTTTCTTCATTAGCTTCAACAGCATTAATTTTTATATGCTGAGGTAGGGTTTGACCATGTACCTCTTGATACGTTAAATAATCAATTTGCAAATGTCTGAATTCTTTTGGCTGAGAAATTTGCTGTGATTTTACTTTAAAATGCGATGGGTCTAGCAAAAAGAAAACTTCAAATAAATCGCGTTGTTTTTTAGGTTCAAGTACATAAATATAATCATCAACACGCGATTTATAGGTATCATCCTTTAAATTATATAATGTTTCGCCTAATAGTAAGTTTTGAACTTTCTGAAAATCTAAAGTTGTACCTAACAGCTCACTTAAATACTTATAATCTCCCTCAAAATAGGTGTTGTCTAACTTATTATAAAAGCTAACTTTTTCTGGCGTTACTTTGGCTCTAATAATAGAAAAGGTTGCACTAATCCATAAAATTTCATCTTTTTTTGCTCGAAATGAAACCGAATGTGTTTGTTCTTTTTCATTTTGATAATATGTTATTTTAAGTTTGGCTTGCAGTGTTTTAAAATGTGCCGCTTGTTTTGCATTTTCCTTTATTAACTGTCTTGTAGATAAGTTATAATCCGCTTCACCTGTACTTATGGTTTTACTCGATTTACAACTAAACACAAACCATGCAGCAAGTGTAAAAATGATATAAGTAAGTTTGTTCATTTAATTTGAAGTTTCTAATAGTTTTGCCTTATCACTAAACGTCTTTGCCTTAGCTGTATTGTTTAACAATGTATATGCCTTACTTAATTGACTATAGAAATCTGCTTCCATTTTTGTGTCGTCTATAATATAATCTAAGCCCGATTCTAAAACTTCGGCTGCTTTTTTAGGTTGATCCAACCCGTTTAGAGCCACTCCATTTATTAAATAAAATATAGGTTGAGACGGGTATTTTTCTAAGGCTTTATTACTTTTTTCTGAGGCTAAATCAAATTGTTTCAAATCTATATAAAGCAATAGTACATTGCGTAAAATATGAAAGTTATCGCCTTCTAAAGTCAGAGCTTCCTCGTAATATTTTAAAGCTTTTTCCTTGTCATTCTTCTTTAAATAATACTGCGCTAATTCAACCAAAGTTTTGCCATTATTACTATCACCAACCAAAGCAGTAACCTCAACTAAATCGGATTCATATTTTGGGTTAGAACGAACAAAGCTCACAAAATCTGACAGGACTTTAAGCTTCGCCTCTGGTTTTATTTGGCCACTTTTTATAACTATTTTCATTGACTCTATAGCTTGCTCTGTATTGTTATCATCTAAATAAAACTTATATAAAGCCAGGTGAACCATTTGAGAGTTTGGGTTTATTTTAAGTAATTCTTTGGCGGTTTCAAAAGCTTTATCCTTTTCGTTATTTTCGCTGTAGCGGAAGATGAGTGCTAAATAATTCGATTCTTTATCAGGATTATTCTCAACGCGCTCTTTCAGGTTTTTAATTTGGTCTTTTTTTCGTCCTGTAGCTTTATAAACCTGATTGCGAAGCATATCTCTTGCTACAGATATTCCAAACTCCAAATCTAATTCGTCTAAAATTTTTAGAGCATCATTGTACTTTTTAGTTCTAACATAAAGTGAGGCTAAATCTTCTTTATAATCTGGGTGGTATTTTACTAATTGTTTTACTGCTTTTATAGCCTTATCAAAGTCATTCTGCTGTACATAAAAGCCATATAATTCATCTAAAAACCATTCGTTATCAGGTTCAATTTTTATGGCTTTTTTAAGGGCATCTTCGGCTTCTCCAAAATTTTTAAGCTTATTATAGTTTTTACCAAGCTCAAAATATAAAACAGGGGCAGAGTCATCTATTTCTATACATTTTAAAAGGGCTTCGACCGAACGATCGTAATTTTCAATGCCCTTTTGCTTTAGGGCTTCATAAAAAAGTTCTTGGAATTTATCATCTACATTTCCTAAATCGTCGTCTGGTTTTTTATTGAAATCTACCTGGGCATGATTTATCTGCGGACAGATCAACCATCCGATAAAGAAAATGAGTATGTATACATTTTGTTTCATAAACAATGTGATGTCTCGCTAAGCTTTAACACAACAAGTAGTTTTCAAAAGTTATTCCAAAACAGAATAATCGCCAATACTAATGCTGGTAAAATTACCATCATATTTTACATGATTACCAATCATCGCTTCGTCTAAATTAGCATTTTTAACGGTTGTATGGGTTTGAATTAAGCTATTTTTAACGGTTGCATTTTCAATAACGCTATTATTTCCTATAGAAACAAATGGCCCAACAGTTGTATTTTTAAGCACGACATTGTCTCCTATAAAACACGGTTCAATAATATTTGAGTTTTCTAATTTAACTGAAGACGACACTAATTGCTCATCGCCATCAGCTTTTAAAAACCCTAACATACGTTGATTGGTTTCGATGGTTATTGGTTTATTTCCACAGTCCATCCATTCATCAACTGTTCCTGTTTTAAATACTTTCCCATCTGCCATCATTCGCTTAATCCCATCATTAATTTGATATTCGCCTCCATTGGTCACGTTTTCATCTAAAATCTCTTGTAGTTTATCTTTTAAAACGGCAACATTCTTAAAATAATAAATACCAATAACAGCTTGATCACTTATAAAACTTTCTGGTTTTTCAACGAGTTCAATAATCTCTTCATTCTCATTAAGTTTTACTACACCGTAAGCTTCTGGGTTTTCAACTTGTTTGGTCCAAATAACAGCATCGGCTTTAGCATCTAAATCAAATTCTGCTCTAATTAATGTATCGGCATAAGCAATCACTGCAGAACCAGAAAGCGATGGTTTGGCACACATAATAGCATGACCTGTTCCTAAAGGTAAATCCTGACGATAAATAGAGGCTTTGGCTCCTAAACTTTCTGCCAGGTCTTTTAAACTATTAACCACGTCGTCTCCAAACCATGCAGGATCGCCTAAAACAAAAGCAATTTCTTCAATAGGTTGTTTTAAAACCTTTGCAATATCCTTTACTAAACGATGAACAATAGGTTGTCCGGCTACCGGAATTAATGGTTTTGGTACGGTTAAACTATGTGGGCGTAATCGAGAGCCTCGGCCTGCCATTGGGACTATTATTTTCATTTTTTTAAAATGTTTATTCGTTTTTTGTTTAGCCAATTTATACTCAAATCCATCCAACTTGGATTCATTTCTTCTATTAACTCAATCTTCCAGCCTCTTTTCCATTTTTTAAACTGTTTTTCTCTAATAATAGCATTATGTCCATTTTCAAACTCTTCGAAATAAATCAATTTATTGCAATTGTACTTTGCTGTATTAGGGTATGCTTTTAATTTATGCTCTTTTACTCTTTCTTTAATATTATCTGTTACTCCAATATATAAAATACCGTTAGGTTTATTTGTCATGATATAGACATACCAAATACTTATAGCTTATCAACTTAGAGATTCCTGCTTTCGCAGGAACTTATTTTACTCTGTACTTCCAAAACCACCTGCTCCTCGTGAGGTTTCAGATAGTGTTTCTACTTCTATCCATTCGGCACGGTCGTGCTTTGCAATTACTAATTGTGCAATACGCTCACCGTTATTAATAACAAAATCTTCGTTTGATAAATTTACAAGAATCACGCCTATCTCGCCTCTATAATCGGCATCTATAGTACCTGGTGCATTTAAAACGGTAATTCCTTTTTTAGCTGCTAACCCACTACGCGGGCGTACTTGTGCTTCGTAACCAATTGGTAATTCTATAAACAACCCTGTTCCTACAATGCTTCGCTCTAATGGCTTTAATGTTCTTGGTTCTGATATATTAGCACGTAAATCCATTCCAGCCGAGGCCATGGTTTCGTAATGTGGCAAATCATGATTAGATTTATTTATTATTTTAATTTGCATTTTATCCTTTTTTTGTTTGTCTGTTCAAGCACAGTTGATACCTATTTGATAAACACCTTATACAAAAACCTCTCGCCTGCACTCGAAAGGTTAAATTCCTATCGTTTTAATAATTGTTTTATTTGATTTTTTTCTGATAGATATATTATTGCCAAAAATACAATTAACATAGATATTCCAACAATATAATTGGCTCTAAATTGATAGAATGATATGCTTGACAAACCTATAGATAGAATTAAATATAATCCGATTTTTTTTAAATTATATGGAATGGGATAATACTTTCTTCCAAAATAATACGAAGCTAGCATCATACTCGCATAAGCCATTAATGTGGCAATAGCAGAGCCTTTATAACTCATTACAGGAATAAGCCAAAAATTTAAAACTAGCGTTAAAATAGCGCCAAAAACAGATATATAAGCTCCAAATTTTGTTTTATCTGTGATCTTATACCAAACAGATAGGTTGTGATAAATACCTAAACAGAAATTGGCCAACAAAATAATTGGCACAATCCACATAGCTTGCCAGTAGGCTTCATCTCCAATAAAAATAACTTTTAAAATATCTGCAAAAACAATTACTGCCAATAAAATTATTGAACCAAAAATGACAAAATACTCTAAAATCTTTGCATAGTTTTTTTGAGGGTTCTCTGTTTTAGCATGGCTAAAAAAGAAAGGCTCTATCCCTAAACGGTAAGCTGTTGCAAACAGGGTCATGAATAGTGCTAACTTATAACAAGCAGAGTACATGCCAATTTCTGTTTTAGCAATCTTTTCCGGTAACAGTTTATCTAATAGTATTCTATCAAAAGTTTCGTTTATAGAAAATGCAATTCCTGCTATTAAAACAGGAAAAGCATAACGCATCATTTGTTTCCAAAGCGATGTGTTGAAGCGATACTTTATCTTAAAATAAAATGGAAACATTAAAAGTAATGTTACCGCACTAGCTACCAAATTAGCAATAAATATATAATTGACTTCGTAATGCGGTTTATAAATCGTATCCAATACCGGGGACTCTGTTGCTAAATCTTTTAGCCATAAAAGTAAAAACAGGTTTAATCCCAGGTTTATACTAACATTTAGTATTTTAATAAGCGCATACTTCACAGGTTTTGCATTTGCTCTTAACCATGCAAATGGTATAATAACTAATGCATCTAATAATAAAATCCAAATAACTAAATGAACATATTCTACTTTAATATCGATAACGTTTGCAATATGGTTTTGAAAAATTATGGCTAAAACAAAGAAGGCCAATGATGTTATTATTAAGGAAATCGCAGAAGTTCCAATTACTTTCGACTTATCGTCCTCTTTATTAAAAAACCTAAAAAATGCCGTTTCCATACCATAGGCTAAAACAACATTGAATAAAACGAAATAAGAAAATATTAAGGACACATCGCCATAATCTGCCACCGATTTTAATACATTTTCATCGGTATGTAATCTTACCAGCAAAAAACTTAACATTCTGGGAAGTACAGTAGCTAATCCGTAAATAAATGTTTGCTTAAAAAGGGATTTGAGTGCGCTCAATTATAGGTTGTTTATATGGCTAAAAATACGTTTTTAGCTAACGTAAACCAAGGATAAGTTATTGCTTGTTAGGTTAAGTCCCTGGTTTATACTCAGGATCTTTTTTAATAATATTTGAAATTTTATAGTATTTAAGTGTATTCCCTTGTTTATAACTAACAACACACTCGCTATCTTTTATCTTGAAAGGGGCTTTTTTAGGTCGTTCGGGCACCTTATTACCATATTCTGCATAAGGGTCACTACTCATAATGATATCTTTATTTTGATTTGTAGTCGTTTGAAAACGACCAACAAAAAGTATTTGATCTGTGCTTTCAAGTTTAGACCGTTCTCCTCTAAAATAGACGCTATCTAATGTTATATTTTTGAGGTTAGACGCTATAGGAATAAATAAATTAACACCAGAACCTCCGCCTTTTACACCAGCAACCCAATACTGATAGTATACTTGTCCAATTTTAAAAGGTGCAGAATTTTGGAGTTTTTTAGTAGTTGAACATTTAGAAAAACTAACCATAACTGAAAGTATTAGTAATGCCTTTGATATGTTTTTAATGACTTTCATTGCACTATAATTGAATGTTATAAAGATACTATTTGCAAAATGAATGCCATAAAAAAAGCCTCACGCTGTGAGGCTTAAATTATATAATGCTTAAACTAGTTCAGCATGACGAATATTAATTGTTCAATGCTTCAGCACCACCAACAATCTCTAGGATTTCGTTAGTAATCGCTGCTTGACGTGCTTTGTTATAAGTTAACTTAAGTTGATCTCTTAATTCTGTTGCATTATCTGTTGCTTTATGCATTGCTGTCATACGTGCACCATGCTCAGAAGCAAAAGAGTCTCTTACCCCCTTAAACAATTGTGTTTTTAATGACTTAGGAATTAACTGTTCTACAATTTCTATTTTTGATGGCTCAAAAATATAATCTGCATTATTATTATCCGCATCACCTTCCATAGGAACAATTGGTAAAAACTGTTCAGTCATTACAATTTGAGTTGCAGCATTTTTAAACTTGTTATAAACGATTTCGATTTTGTCGAATTCGCCAGCAACAAATTTTTCCATTAGCATTTCGGCTATTTCAGCTACATTATCAAACGTTAAATCATCAAAAACCTCACTTTTATTAGCGATAACAATATTTTGTTTAGCAAAAGTATCATTCGCTTTTTTTCCTATAGCGACAACAGAAACTTTTTTATCAGCATACACATCGCTTATTAAGTTTTGTGTTTGTTTAATAATATTAGAGTTAAATGCTCCACACAGTCCTCTATTGGAAGTAATTGCAACTATTAAAACATTTTTTACTTCACGCTGAGTAGAAAATTTACTTCCAGAATCTGCATCTAAAGTTGCACTTAGGCTTTGCAAAAGCTCAGTTAACTTATCTGCATAAGGACGCATAGCTGTTATAGCATCTTGTGCTTTCTTTAACTTTGCAGCCGATACCATTTTCATGGCACTGGTAATCTGCATCGTTGAAGATACCGATGATATTCTGTTACGTATTTCTTTTAAGTTTGCCATTTTATAAGTTATGAGTTATTAGTGCTGAGTTATGTGTTTTTGATAATTGCTACCAATATTCTTATTAACTCCTCACACTTATTCTTCATTTCTTTTGGTATTTCTCTATCAGTTGCTTCTAAAATTTCTAACCAATACATGGTTTCGTCTGCTTCTTTTAATGCAATACCAAACTTATTTTTAAAATCCTTTGTACTAACTCCTCTCTGTGCTTCTCTAGTGTTAGCTCCAATGCTTGTTCCACTTCTTAGCAATTGAGATGCTAATTCAAAATCTTTTTGTGATTTTAATTTATCACAATATTTAACTATTTCACAGGCAAATTCGAAACTCTTAATTCTAATAGGACTTTCGTTTAAACCCATTTTGTTATTTAATAGAGTTTTGAATTATAAGTTACTCTAAACTTATAACTCAAAACTTGTAACTAATTTAAGCATATTTAGCCGAAAGGTCTTTACATACATTCAATAATGTATCGGTAACCTCATCAGTTAATTTACCTGCTTTTAAAGTATCTAAAACATCTCTATGCTTTGCATTTAAGAATTCGATAAAATCTCTTTCAAATTCTTTAACTTTATTTACAGGAACATCTTTTAATAAATTTTTAGATCCTGCATAAATAATTGCAATTTGATCTTCAACAGTAAATGGATCGTTTTCTGCTTGCTTAAGGATTTCAACGTTACGCTTTCCTTTTTCAATTACATTTAAAGTAACGGCATCTAAATCTGAACCAAATTTTGCAAAGGCTTCTAATTCACGGAAAGCCGCTTGATCTAATTTTAAAGTACCAGATACTTTTTTCATCGATTTAATCTGTGCATTACCACCAACACGAGATACAGATATACCTACATTAATTGCCGGACGTACACCAGAGTTAAATAAATCACCATCTAAGAAAATTTGTCCATCTGTAATCGAAATTACGTTTGTTGGAATATATGCAGATACATCGCCTGCTTGTGTTTCAATAATTGGTAAAGCTGTTAAAGAACCTCCTCCTTTTACCAAAGGTTTTAAAGCATCAGGAAGGTCATTCATTTCTTTAGCAATAGCATCATCATTAATCACTTTTGCAGAACGCTCTAATAAACGCGAGTGTAAGTAGAAAACATCACCTGGATACGCCTCACGTCCTGGTGGACGACGTAATAATAAGATACCTCACGGTATGCAACGGCTTGTTTTGATAAATCGTCATAGATAATTAAAGCTGGACGACCAGTATCTCTAAAGTACTCTCCAATTGCAGCTCCTGCCATAGGGGCATATACTTGCATTGGGGCAGGGTCTGATGCATTTGCTGCTACAATAGTAGTATAAGCTAAAGCTCCTTTTTCTTCTAATACTTTAGAAATATTTGCTACAGTAGATGCTTTTTGACCCACAGCAACATATATACAATATACAGGCTCACCTGCATCATAAAATTCTTTTTGGTTTAATATCGTATCAATACAAACCGTAGTTTTTCCTGTTTGTCGGTCTCCAATTACCAACTCACGTTGTCCACGTCCTACAGGAATCATGGCGTCAATAGACTTAATACCTGTTTGTAATGGTTCGGTAACCGGCTCACGATAAATTACACCAGGCGCTTTACGCTCTAGTGGCATTTGGTAAGTATCTCCAGTAATAGGTCCTTTTCCATCTATTGGATTTCCTAAAGTATCAACAACACGTCCAACAATACCTTCCCCTACATTAATAGATGCGATACGTCCAGTACGTTTTACTGTAGAGCCTTCTTTAGCAACTGCTTTAGAGTGTCCTAATAATACAATACCAACATTATCTTCTTCAAGGTTAAGTACAATACCTTCAAGACCGCCATCAAATTCTACAAGCTCTCCGTATTGTGCATTAGATAATCCGTAAGCACGTACAATACCATCACCTACTGTTAATACTGTTCCTACTTCATCTAATGAAGCACTAGCTTCAAAACCTGATAGTTGTTGTTTTAAGATTGCTGATATTTCAGCTGGTTTTACTTCTGCCATTTTATTTTAATTTTAAAGTAAATTCTCTTTTTAACTGTAAATTTCTTTTTAATTTGTTTAACTATACTAGCATTGTATTGTTTGTCTCCCTAACGCGTAAGATGAAACCTCCTAAGATATCTGCATCTACAATATTTTCTAACCTCAACATCTTTCCCTGTAAGTTCTTTAGCTTTTGCTAAGACCTTAGTTTTTAAATCATCTGTTAAAGGAATTGCCGTTGTTACTTGTTGCAATTTGCACGCCTTTTAACTCATCATACAAACGGTTATAACTAGCAGCTACATCATTTAAAAGTATCTAATCTTCTGTTATGAAATAAGCGTGTCAATTAAGCATATTAGTTGTCATTGCATTTGAGCCTTTAAAAACCTCAAGCAAAACATCTTTTTTATTTCATGATTTAATCACAGGACTTTGAAGCATATTGCTTAAGTCTTTATTGCCTGCAATAGTTGTAGCAATTAGCTTCATATCGTTGTTTATAACCTCGGCTATATTTTTTGATCTGATGCTAAACTTAAAACTGCTTTTGCATAACGTATTGCTGCTCTTGCTCCTGCCATAATTATTTTATTTCTTCCAAAAGGAAACCCTTTTGATTAAATTTAACTTTCGTTACCTCATCGTGAAACACTTCGACTTTGCTCAGTGTGACACTATGTGTCAGTTTAATTTTGCTTCGCCTAACATAGACTCAACCAACTCTAATTGTTTGTCTTTGTTTGATAATTCTTGACGTACTACTTTTTCAGCAATATCTAATGATAATCCTGCAACATGATTTTTAAGCTCTGCCATTGCAGATTTCTTTTCACTTTCAATAGCTGTCTGTGCTTGCTCTATCATTTTACTGGCCTGTGCTTGCGCTTCATCTTTAGCGTCAGCAATCATTTTTGCTTTAATATCGCGTGCCTCCTTAAGCATTGCTTCACGTTCTGCACGTGCTTCTTTTAAAATACGCTCATTATCAGCATGAAGGTTTTCCATCTCTTTACGAGCCTTTTCTGCAGATGCTAATGCGTTTTTAATGCCATCTTCTCTTTCTTCAACTGCTCCTAAAATAGGTTTCCAGGCAAACTTTCTTAAGATGAATAGCAACACTAAAAATGTAATTGCTGTCCAAAAAACCAATCCAAATTGAGGTGTAATTAAATCCATTTCTTTTTTATTTTAAATAACTTAAATTTTAAAAAATACTGAAGCAACCAACCGTTACTTCAGTATTTTCAGTTTTTTACCCTTGTAAGAAAGCAACAACAACACCAAATAGTGCTACCGCCTCTACGAAGGCTGCTAAAATTAATGCAGAAGATTGAATCTTTCCGTGCATCTCTGGTTGACGTGCCATAGCTTCCATAGCTGATCCACCAATTTTACCAATACCAACTCCAGCTCCAATAGCTGCTAAACCAGCTCCAATAGCTGCAATTCCAGTAATAGTCATAATATAAAATTTAAATTAATTAATGATGTTCTTCTTCAGTTGCCATTCCAAAATAAAGGGCCGACAATATTGTAAATATATATGCTTGTATTGCTGTAACAATAATTTCAATAACTGTAATAAATAATGAGAATGCAACAGATACCGGTGCAATTGCAACCGTTTTAAACACAAATATTAATGACATTAATGCTAATATAATAACGTGGCCTGCTGTAATGTTAGCAAACAAACGAATCATTAACGAAATTGGTTTTACAAACATCCCGATAATTTCTATTGGCATTAAAAATATTTTCATTGGTACAGGAACACCAGGCATCCAAAAGATATGCTTCCAGTAATTCTTGTTCCCACTAAATGTTGTAATTATAAAAGTAAATACTGCCAGTGTACAGGTAAAGGCTATATTACCACTTAAGTTAGCACCATTTAAAATTGGAATTAACCCAAATATGTTATTTATCCATATAAAGAAAAAGATGGTTAACAGGTAAGGCATATATCTTTTATACTTATGCTCACCAATCATAGGCTTTCCTATTTCATCTCTAACAAATATTACTAAAGGCTCTATAAAACCTGCAATTCCTGTAGGGACATTATTTTCTGATTTTTTATATCGCCTTGCTGTAGCAAAAAATATTAACAACAAAACAACAACCGAAACCCACATCATAAATACGTTTCTTGTAATAGAGATGTTTAATGGCTTATGAGCATTTGTTGGATGATGCTCTTCATCAAAATTAACAGAAGTGGCTCCGGCATCTAACTGGTATATTTTCTCATGAAACTTTACAAACTTCCCTCCGTTTTTCTCAACAATTATTTTGCCTGAATCGTCGTGGTGAAATGCACTAGACATAAACGTTGTTAAACCATTGTCTGTCCAAAGTATAATTGGTAATGGAAGTGATACTGCATGTCCGTTCCAATCCCAAAGATGAAAACCATGAGCATCTTTTACGTGATGTAAAATCATCTCTTTGGCATTGAATTCTTTGTCGTCTTTGTTGTCTGAATCTTCTACTGCATATCCCGCAAAAGACATTGCTAAAAATAGTGTAGAAAATAATACGTTTTTAAAGGTGTTTAATGTCATTCCGTATTGCTTAAAAATACCTTACTTTAAATTCGGTGCAAATGTACACACATAAAATGAATTGACAAATAATAATTTAATGATTATTTAGTAGTGCTTTTTTTTCGAACTGTGCTGGAAAATTTGTTACTTTTTCTGAATAATTCTAGTAACAGAGTACACCTCGAATGCAAGAAAAATAAAATAAGGAATAAAAAAATTGGCCAGATCGTAGCCCTTTTGTTCTGGTTTAGATAAAATCCATGGTAATAAAAATACAATGACTAATATCATTTTTAAAAGCATTCCTAATATAAAAACATTGAATACTTCGGTTTTACCAACAGATTCCCGATAGTTAATTAATGTATAAATTAAAACTACTGTAACTATATGAAATACATAAATGTGCCACAGCGGAAAAAACAGTGTAACACCTTTAGCAAAATGAAAATTTAAGTAGGCATGAACACCAAACAACAAAGCGCTTAAAGCAATGAGTTGAATAAGAAAGTTAGATGCTCTTTTTTTAAAAAGACTATTCATTTTTTATTGTTCTTCTTTAGACGTTGCAATAATACGCCTAATAATATATACTATTGATATAATTACTGAAGATAATGCCCCAAAAAGTGTAAATAAATTATGCCTATTGGGATAGTTTTCATCTAACTTATACCCTATAAAAGTTCCAACACCAATAATGGCAAACATTTGAATAGCTAGTCCTGAAAATCTGGCGTAGGCATTAAGCTGTTTTTTCGGTTTCCGACTGTCGTTGTTGTTGTCCACCTTTATTCATTTCTTTTACAGTACCTTTCATAACACAGGTAACATTAAATGTCGCTCCTGGCTCAACTGCAAGTTTTCCAACCACAACTTCACCTTCAATATGTGCTGCTGTTTTTAATGTAAGTGTACCTGATAGCGATAATTTTCCTGAAAACTTACCTTCAAAATAAGCATCGGTACCTTGTAGAGTGCCTTTTATAAAACCTGCTTTACCTACAACCACTTTTCCTGTAGTTTTTATATTTCCTTCTATAATCCCATCTACTCTAAAATCGCCTTCGCTATTAAAGTCACCTACAATTTTAGTGCCTTGAGATATAATGTTTTGACTAGATGTTCCTTCTGTCATATGTTTGTCTTTTTTATTATCAGAGAACATAATGCTGTTAATTTTTAGTTATTATTTAGGGCTAAATACGTATCCAGGTTCTTATGAATCTGAACGATTTGATAATTTGCAGATGATATTGCAAAATAAGGTTCGGTTATTTTTTGTTTGTCTTCTTTGGATAATAACTGATCGAATGTTTTGGCAACCTGAGCATTTTTTAAACCATGAATGACAATGAGCTTAGTGTTTGGGTTATAAACATCTACTGATGTTTTTAAGTTGTAATATTTTATGTTTTTTAAAACGGAGTCTAATGTTTTTTTAAAGCTTTCTATTTTATCTGATTCTGAGTTTTCAAACTTATAAACTACTTTAAAGTTTGTTGATGTATTATCGGTTTCTTCTACAAAATCGCTATTAGCTATTTTTGGTAAAAGCTCAGCTTCTACTTTTTGTGCCTGTTTGCCTTCTGGGGTGTTAGCAAAGGTTATTGCTATATAATTAATAGCTTTTTTATAAGCATCGTAACCAAACAACCTACCTGTTGCTGTGGCTTTTAAAAGTTCGAATTTAGAAACTATAGGGTCGCCATCAAACACGTTTATATAGGTTTCACACTTAGATATTACATTGGCGTATTGTTGATTTTCATGGAGCATGAATACCTTTTCGTAAACATTTTCAGGGCTATTTTCGTCTTTTAAATTAGCCAAGTCCGGGTTATTTAAAATGGTTGCATAGCGTGATTCCGGGTAGTTGCTTATAATTTCGTTTTTAGCAATTAAAGCTTCATCATTATCTCCTAGTAATTCATAAATCTTATATAAATTATATTTTGAAGGCAATATCAACCGCTCTTCAGGATTGCTATTTAATACGTTTTGAAACTTGTTTTTAGCTAAATGATATGCTTTAAACTTTTCTTTATAAATAAGTCCCAGTTGATAATATGCAAAATTGCGTTCCTTTGAAATGCTATCGATTTCTTTTTCTTCAGTAGGAATTTTTGACATATAAAACTGTGGGTCGAATCGCTCTTCGTCTGATGCTGAAGCTACAATATCACTATTTAAAGTATTGCTTCCTGCTGCTCCTGATATTGTTTTGTTAGACCATCGCCAGTTATCCTCTAAAGTTCTGTCGCCCCAAATTTTAATAAATTCGTTTTTCCCATAACCAACAGTTGTTGGGTTATAAAAATAAAATGCAGTGGCTTGATTTGGTAAGCCACGTTTTGGCCCCTGTCCTCCAATTGTATTGTTTACTGTTACTAGGCCATTATTGCTATTACGCTCTGCTGCTTCAGCTTTTTCTTTTTCTGCTTCAGCTTTAATTTTTAATGTTTCAACAAAAGATTTAAAATATTCTAATCTTTCTTGATCTGAAAAGTTTATCAGTTGCAAAACACTATCATTTACACGGGCTACATTTTCGTAATATATAACGTCTTCTAAATTATCTCGCTTCTTCTTAATAATACGATAAGGCTTAGAGTTTAACACCAGATTAGCCATGGTGCTATCGTAATAATTACCTGCTATTTCGTACATAGATTTATCAAAATTCATATCGCCAAGAGTTTGATAATTCTTGGCTTTTAGCAGTTTGTCTTGCGAATTGGTTCTCAGCGATTTATTATAATAAGCAACAGCTAAAGAATCTGACTCGTTGTTTAAATGATATGCTCCTATTTGATGGTAGATTTTATCTAAATATGGTCTGTTTTCTCTGTTTTCTTCCAGTTCTGTTAAGTGTTCTAAAAGCACATATTTATCACCTGTTTCATAATTGAAATTTTTAATTTTTTCAATATGAGCACTAATCATATAAATTCTAGGTGTTTTTCTGTTAAGTTCAATAACTTTATCGAAGGCTATATTAGCACTGTCTTTATATCCTAGTTTATTGTAAAGCTGCCCTTGAATAAAACGATAACGTCCACGTTCGTCGTTGCTTTTGGTTGCATTTGCGGCAATTTCTAATTGCGTTATAGCACTATCTACAGATTTGGTGTTTAAGTAAGCTTGTGCCAATATAGAAGTGGCATCGGCTAAATCCTGATCTTCTAACGTTTCCTCGTCTAATAATCGCTTTAATTTTTTTATAGCGACTTCATCATTTTCTAAACGAATGTTAGCTTTCTCTCGCCAAATTTTTACTTGATTTATTTTATCGCTGGTTGGGTATTTATTAAGAATATTGTTGAACGCTGCAAGTGCAGGTACAAATCGCTGATCGAAATAACGTGCCTTTCCTAAAAGCAAATACGCTTCGTCAATCTGTGGGTTTTTTTCTCTGCCTTCAATATTTATGCTGTGTTTTTGAATGGCTTTTACCGCTTTTTCTTCGGCTCTGTTAAAGTTTTCGTTTTTTGACTGCCCAGGCAAAACAACCTCTTCTAATATTTGCATACGCTCTATTGGGAGGATATCCCAATAATTATCGGCATAGTTTTCGTTAAGGGTTTTTCTGCCTTGTTCTAAAGCTAAGTATCCGTTGTAAAGCGCATTAAATTCGGCAGTAACAGCATGATAGTTTCGGCTAACAAAATTATCTTTTTTTCTAGAACAACTAGTTACTAAAAAAACAGAACATGCTATAAGTAGTATGGCTTTAATAGATGTTTTCATTTGCTTAAAAATTTTTATTTTTAAATGAAATAAAATAAAAATTCTCTGCATAAACCGACCGCTTCGCTTTCTCACAAAAAATTATATTTTTTATGAAATCAAACAAAAAAATAAATTTATTTGTACTCATTTCAACGGTGGTTTTTTAGTCTAATAAATAACTAAAAACTCTAGTTATTATTATTTAACACCTCAAATAAAAGAAAAAAACTTGCTAAAACTTGTTCTTTTCGCTTTCATCTAAGGTATATAACCGTAAAAATAAGCATCTTTTTGGATTTAGCTATAAAATTAATTGGCTTTTAAACAGCAGCTGTTCCAGAAAAATGAGCTTCCAATTCTTTTAAAGTGGCTTCACTTGTAGCCAAATCTTTAACGATTTCACCTTTTTCAAGAACTACGATACGCTCGCAAACATCAGTTACGTGCAATAAATCGTGACTTGAAATTAAAACGGTAACCCCTTGTTTTTCTGCTAAATCTTTAACGATGCCTTTAAGGCGAATTTGTGTTGTGGGATCCAGATTTGCAAAAGGTTCATCTAAAATAATAACATCGGGATTTCCTATAAGTGCAGCTACTATACCAGCCTTTTTTTGATTTCCTTTACTTAAATCGCGTAAATATTTTTTTTGTCCAAGAATTTCACCGTGAAAAAAGTCTTCAAACTGTCCAACAAGCTTATCTACATCTGCTTTATTTTGTCCGCGTAACTCGCCAATAAAATAAAAATATTCTTCAGCAGTTAAATAGCCTATTAAAAAGCTTTCATCAATAAAAGCTGAGGTAAACGGTTTCCAATCTTCGCTCTCATGAACCAAAATGTTATTGTTTTTAATATGCCCTGTAGTAGGCTGAATTAAATCTAATAGTAAACTAAAATATGTGGTTTTACCTGCCCCGTTATTTCCTACTAAACCAAAACTTTGCCCTTTAGGAATGTCTAGGTTTTCTATATTTAAAACAAGGTTGTTATTATACTTTTTTGAAAGATTTGATGTTGTAATCATGATAGCTGTATTAATTGTTTTGCTTGTAGGCAGATAATGTTTTATATTTTTCAGATTTATAGACTTTCTCTATAATGTCAAAGACCTTGTTTTTAAACAAAAGACCAGCAATACCACATATGGCAACTAGAGCAAAGCCAAAAACCTCACCAAGAATAAAATGTCCAATAGCATAAACAACCATTGGTAAAATCAACTTAGGTAGGGTCAACAACATGGTTTTAGCATTAAACGATTTTTTATCTCCAAATGCTTTTTTGTTTGATGTTAGATCTATAGGCGTTTTTATATAGGCGCCTCCCCATAATACCATATGTGAATTAACCCCAATATTGTAAATAGCTCCAACAACAACAGCAGCATATGCTTGCCAACCAAAATACAAATAAAAGGAAGCTAAAATAGTTGTAGCAATAGTCGCGATAACCATTAAGTACCATTTAGAGGAAATATACTCTTTATATCTAATATTTTGACTCATCATTAACGGATAATAAGCACTATCCCAACTAGGTACAAACTGCCCAAAACTAAATAAGAATCCGCCAGACACAAAAATGCCTGCAAATATTCTCCAAAAAGGGCCTTCATAGGCTTCTATAGCGTTTGTAAAAAACAAAAGCCCATAAAAGATAAATAAAAAACTCATCAACAGGGTTGTTTTTGATCGCTTATTCCTTTTTAATAATTTAATGTCATTTTTCAAAAACTTTGAAACACTGCCAAAGCGGTTTAACCAGGCAAAATCTTCTGTCTGCACTATACTCACCTTTTTTGCCAAACCTGCATCGAGATAAAAATTCTTCTTAAAATAATTGAATGCCATTTTATACAGCACTGCCATTAATACTATGGGAATTAATGCTAAATATGGCATGTTGTAGAATGATTCAAATATTGGTAAAGTGTAAGTTGTTATATCAAAAACATTATAATACATCAACCCCCCCAGTATAACTAAAATCGAAAAAACGCTATAAAAAACAATGTCTTTACTGTTTACAAAAACATTGATAAAGTTATTACTATATATTAGAGCAAAAATAGCAACATGCCATCCTAAAACATTGATAAAGGGATGACCCTCTATTATTAGTACAACAGAAAAAGGTATAAAAAAGAAAGCATGTACAATATTAAAAAAGGATATAACCGTTTTATTTAAAGCAAACTTAACTACATTTCCCTTTTTAATAGGTAAATACAGTAAAGGTCTAATATTAACTATCGGCATGGTTTGAAGAAAATAACGAATTATCAAGTCAAAAACCACATAGAAAATCAAAATTTTATTAATGGTTGTTAACGGGTCTAGATTTAATTCGTTTTCAATAAAATAATAAGCTCCAACACCTAAACCAAGGAAAGAAACTATCATCCATAAAGCACTAAAGCCTAATAAAATTTTGAAAAACAGATTCATTTTAAATGAAGCAGATCTAAAAAATGCCTTCCATTCTAAACTTATAAAATGCTTAATCATAGTTTTTGGTTAATTAAATTTTTAAATTTAGCTCAATGTGTTAGTAAACCTTTTATATCAATTGTTACAAATAAAGCTAAATTTTAAAAATATACTTCACTATTTTTGCCAAAAACATTTACATGTCATCATTTTATAAACTCACCATAAAAGAAATAAAAAGGGAAACAAGCAAGGCCATTAGCATTGCTTTTAATATCCCCGAAAACTTAAAAAACACTTTTGCTTTTAAAGCAGGGCAGTATATTACATTAAAAACTGTAATTAACGGTAACGAAGTACGCCGTGATTATTCACTTTGTTCTTCTCCTAAAAGTGGTATTATAAAAGTTGCTGTTAAAGAAGTTAAAAATGGTACATTTTCGGCTTATGCCAACAACAAATTACAGGTTGGAGACACTTTAGATGTTGCTCCTCCAAAAGGGCGTTTTGTTTTTGAGCCTAACGATTCTAAAACCAAAAATATAGCCGCATTTGCTGCAGGTAGCGGTATAACGCCTATTTTAAGTATTATAAAATGCGCTTTAGAAGAAGAGGTTTATAGTAAAGTGATTTTGGTTTTTGGTAACAAAACTACCAAAGACACTATGTTTTTAAATGAGCTTTTAGAGCTTCAGCATGAGTATAAAGACCGATTTTCTATTCAATTTGTATTTAGCCAAGAAGATGAAGATGATGCCATCTTTGGTCGTATAGAAAAGAGTACAGTGAACTATGTCATGAAAAATAAACATAAGCATATTGATGTTGATGCCTTTTATCTTTGTGGACCAGAAGCTATGATTCATACGGTTAAAGGTGTTTTAACCGAACATGATATTGATGAAAACCGAATTCATTTCGAACTTTTTAAAGCGGCTAAACCCGCTGAAGTTAAAAATGAAACGGTAGTTGCCAGTGGAAAAACAAAAATTACAGTTGTTGTTGATGATGAAACCAGTACTTTTGAAATGTCTCAAAAACAAACCGTACTTGAAGCTGCATTAGACGAAGATTTAGATGCGCCTTACTCTTGCCAAGGTGGCATTTGTAGCAGCTGCATTGCCCGTATTACTGAAGGCAAGGCTACCATGAGACAAAATAATATTTTAACCGATAATGAGGTTTCTGAAGGCTTAATTTTAACTTGTCAGGCTACCCCAACAACATCTACTCTTGTGGTTGATTATGATGATGTATAAAAAGGTGTTAGGTGTTAGGTCGCTACATTTTTAGATAATAGATTTTATTTTTTCAACAACGGTCTCTGGAGATATACTTCCTGAAGCGTTTTTATAATCATTAGGGTATTTATTACCATAAACCGATGTTGGTATTTTAGGGTATTGCTTTCTATCTGCAAGCAATGCATAATCTTGGGGTTGATTAAATGGCGCAAAACCTGAGAACGGATGTGTTACTCCCCAAATAGTTATAACCTTTACTCCCAACATAGCAGCTATATGAGCATTTCCGGAATCCATGGATAACATAACGCTTAAGTTAGAAATAAGATCCATTTCTTCATTAAGCGATAGTTTCCCTGCTATATTGATTGTGTTTTTAAATTCATTTTCAAAACCATTTAATATAGCTATTTCATGAGCTCCGCCTCCAAATAAAATAATCCTGTGTGTTTTTGAAAGTAACCTAATAACTTCCTTCATTAAATCTAAAGGATACATTTTGCCCTTGTGAGCTGCAAAAGGAGCAATACCTATTTTTTTTGTTGAATTTCCTCCTAAAATTAGCTGAAGGTTTTGGTTTAAAGCCGCTTTTTTAGGGTATATAGGTTTTGATAAGTTTAAAGGAAAGCCTAACCGCTCAAAAACATCGGCATACCGTTGATGCGTGCTTTTTAATTGATGGTATTCTTCTCCAGAAATTAATGCTTTCTTTTCGCCTCTTCCTTTATCAATTTGAAGGTATGGTTTCCCAATAAAAAAGCATTTTAAAATATTACTTCGCAATACATTATGCAAATCTGCAATCGCATCAATACCAATACCCTGTATAACCGAAGGGTTTGCGCTTTTAAGTTCTTTTGAAAGTTTGTATAGGCCCCAAACCCCTTTATGCTTCTTATTAATATCTGCTTCAAATACGGTAATATTTTTTAAATCTCTAAAAAAGGGTTTAAAAAAAGCACGGGTAAGCACCGTTAATTTAATCTCTGGATATTGTTCTGTAAAAGCTCTTAAAACAGGAATAGTCATAGCAACGTCTCCCATAGCAGAGAAGCGGATAACAAGAATGTGTTTAGGTGGTTTTGGCATAACCTTTCCGTCTTTCAATTTTTTTTAAATTGAAGCCCACCTTTCCTTTTTAAGAAAAGGATTTTTTTGTAAAACTATTACTTTTGAGAACGCAATACAGGATTAAGCTCATCATCATTATACATCTTCATTTGCTTGTAAACTTTCATATATTTATCTCCGTTCTCAATATCACTTAAAAGCGTATCTATAGCCGTAGATAAATCAACGCGTTGCTCTAATAAAACATCAAGTTTTTTTTGACAAGCTGTTCTATGTGAATCAGAAGCATCTGCTCTTGTTGCTTCTTCATTCATATGGTATACTTTTAAAGCTAAAATAGATAGCCTGTCAACACCCCAAGCCGGACTTTCGGTGTTAATAGTTGCATTACCCTTTACCGTAGTGTTTTTATATTTTTCAAGAAAATAACTGTCTATGTATTCTACCATATCTGTTCTATCTTGATTTGAAGCATCAATTTGACGCTTTAAAGTTAACGCCGCAACGGGGTCAATTTGTGGGTCACGAATAATGTCTTCATAATGCCATTGTACGGTGTCAATCCAACATTTTCTATATAATAAATGTTCTAATAAATGAGTGTCTTTATCATAAACATTAGAAAAGGGCTGATCGACCGTATTTATAATATGATATTTCTCTATAACGTCTTGAAAAATTTTATTGGCTTTATTTGTAAACATATTGTATTTGTTTTAAAGTGTAAATATACTTCTAAATAATTAACTTTACTATTTCAAAATAACAAAAATCCAAGATGCATATTCATAATTTATCTCATCAAAATTCTGTGTTAAATACGTTTATTTCTGAAATTCGAGACGTGGCCATTCAAAAAGACAGCATGCGTTTTAGGCGTAATATAGAACGTATTGGAGAGGTATTGGGTTACGAAATGAGTAAGTCTTTAAATTATAAAGCATCGAAAGTTGAAACACCTCTAGCTTCTTGTAATATGAAGTTACTGGATAACAACATTGTTTTGTGTTCTATATTAAGAGCTGGTGTTCCCTTGCATAATGGATTGTTAAACTATTTTGATCATGCTGAAAATGCTTTTATTTCGGCTTATAGGCATCATAAAGAAAACCCTGAAAGTTTCGAAATTATTGTTGAATATTTGGCCTGTCCAGACCTAAAAAATAAAACCTTAATTCTTGCCGATCCTATGCTGGCAACTGGCCAATCTATGCTGGCTACTTTTGAAGCTTTAAAACCTTTTGGCACACCTAAAGAAGTACATTTAGTTAGTATTATCGGTGCGCAGGAAGGGGTTGATTACATCAAAAAGAACTTCGACAAACGCACACATCTGTGGATTGCTGCAATTGATGAGACTTTAAACCACAAAGGTTATATTATCCCAGGGCTTGGAGATGCTGGAGATTTGGCTTTTGGTAAAAAACTACAGCATTAAAATTATAAAAGGAACAAAAATAATGATTGAAAGAAACAACTCTTTAAACCATTTTTCTTGAATAATTTCAATATAATTAGCTATTATTATGGCTAATGGTGCATATAAAAACAAAAACTCACTCCCGTTTTTATTTGGTGCAAAAACGATGATTAAAAACCCTATAAGTACTGCAAATAAAACCACATAATATGATGGTCTTAGTATTTTCTTTTTTTGCTTTATATTTTTTATGTAGAAAATTGATGCCCACAGTCCAAAAGAAAATAGCATGGTTATTATAATTAAATACTGAATCGAATTATAGCTACTAAAATTATAGCTAACTTCTGGTAAGCTGTTAAATATGCCAAAAAAACTATCGTACCAAATTATAGACAAACAAACGGATATTAAAAAAACGGATAATAACCCTGTAAACGGGATAAGCCAATGTTTTATATTATTATCGGCATATAAAAGAAGAGAGATTATAATTAATAAAAAAAACAATACTGCCCAAAAATAAAATAAGGTGGCAATGCCAAACCAAAAAGCAGCATCAAATAGCTTTTTATTTACACTTATTTGAGAGCGCATGCTTATTATTCTTCTATATCCCAGTAATACAAAAAAGTTGGCATAAATAATATCGGCGTTTGCTATTGTTTGAGGAAGCGCAAGCAAAAATAAGCTATAAAGCACAATCTCATAGTTGCTTTTTTTTGTTAAACTATTTTTCCCAACAATAAAACTAAGCCCTAAAATAGAGATATAACAAACAAAAAATAAAAAAGCCTGTTTTAAAAAAAAAGAGGCCGTAATTGT
This sequence comes from Wocania sp., assembly GCA_965224845.1. Lineage (GTDB taxonomy): Bacteria > Bacteroidota > Bacteroidia > Flavobacteriales > Flavobacteriaceae > Wocania_A. Next base: position 675,712 of record CBDDAJ010000015.1, on the reverse strand, counting down.
CTCTTCTATATGCTTTATATTAAATACAATAAAAGCCAAAAACGTAATAAAAAAAACAATAGTAAAATTTATTGGCTTAGATTTATTAAAAATGCTTGTAATCATTAACTGTTTTTGTATTTTTGCTACGTAAATATACTAACTATATATACAGTTAGAAAATAATAAAATAACTCATGAAAGATTTCTTTTACGCCATACAAGATTTATTTGTTGATGTGCTTTTTGCTCCCTATGATGCTTTAAGAGCATTAGAGTTAGATAACTGGTTTGCAGCGAATGTAGTGTCTTGGACTTTTCTTGTTATTGGTTTTATTGCTATGCTTTACTGGATGAAGCAATTAAGAATATTTGATGCAAATAATGAAGAAGATAAAAGTATCTCTTCGCACTCTTATTTATAAATCGAAACCAATATCTTTACGATAATACATCTTGTCAAAATGTAGTTTTTCTATATTTTGATAAGATTTTTTTATGGCTTCTTGGTAGGTGTTTCCATAAGATGTTATGGCCATAACACGCCCTCCGGAAGTAACTATTTTATTATCCTTAATTTGTGCTCCGGCATGAAACAGGATAGAGTCATCCACAGTATTCGTTCCTGTTATTTCTTTTCCTTTTTCATAAGCTTCAGGATAGCCACCACTCACGAGCATAATAGTTGTTGCTGCACGCTCTTCTATTTCAATATTAATAGTGTCTAACGTCTGATTAGACATAGCCTGTAAAATTTCAACAAAGTCATTCTTTAAGCGTGGTAGAACCACCTCGGTTTCCGGATCACCCATACGCACATTATATTCTATCACTTTAGGATCGTTACCCACTTTTATAAGTCCGATAAAAACAAAGCCTATGTAGGGTAAGTTATCCTTTTTAAAACCATTTATTGTTGGTTTAACAATGCGTTCTTCAATTTTATTAAGAAATTCTTCAGTAGCAAAAGGCACTGGAGAAACAGCTCCCATACCTCCTGTGTTTAAGCCTGTATCGCCTTCACCTATGCGTTTATAATCTTTAGCGGTTGGCAAAATTTTATAATGTTTACCATCAGTAAGTACAAAACAGCTCAACTCAATACCATCTAAAAACTCTTCTATTACAACTTTTGTACTGGCTTCTCCAAATTTAGCATCAACCAACATGCTTTTTAATTCAGCTTTAGCTTCATCTAAATTATTAAGAATAACAACCCCTTTCCCTGCTGCCAGTCCATCTGCTTTTAAAACATACGGCGGATTTAAGGTTTCTAAAAAAGTATAGCCATTTTCAACGGTTTCTTTAGTGAAACTCTCGTAAGCTGCTGTAGGGATATTATGGCGGTATAAAAATTCTTTAGCAAATTCCTTACTGCCTTCTAACTCAGCTGCTTCTTTTTTAGGGCCTATTACCGAAACATGTTTTAAAGCATTATCATTAAAAAAATAATCATGAATCCCTTTTACTAAAGGGTCTTCAGGACCAACCACAACCATATCAATACTTTTATCTAAAACCAATGCTTTAATCGCTTCAAAATCGGTTACTCCAATAGTTACATTTGTTGCTATTTGAGCCGTTCCAGAATTTCCCGGAGCAACATAAAGGTTTTTACATAATGGGCTTTGTGCTATTTTCCATGCAAAAGTATGCTCTCTTCCGCCGGATCCCAATACTAAAATATTCATTGTGGTATGATTTTTTTATAAAGGGCAAAAATAAAACTAATGCTATTAATACACGAATATTTTTTATTTACTTTACAAAAATTATCTTTTCTTTTGAATTTATTTGATCTTTCGCTAAAACTAAAAGGCTTTCCTATAAATGAAGCCAAAGTTCATTTGAAAACTATTCAAAAGCAAAGTCCTGCTGATTTCAAATTTTCTCTGGAAACTAAAAAACAAGATATAGTTGCGTATCATCTAAAACACAATCCGTTTTATAAAGCCTTTGCAAAAGGTGCTAAGCCTTCAGATTGGAACAGTATTCCTATTATGAGAAAACAAGACTTGCAACAACCTCTTGTAAACAGGCTTTCTAATGGTTTTAACATCACAAGTGTACACAAGCATAAAACTTCCGGGTCTTCTGGTACGCCGTTTATTTTTGCTAAAGATAAGTTTTGCCACGCATTAACCTGGGCAGTATTTATTGATCGATACCGTTGGTATAATATAAACTTAAACACTTCTAAGCAGGCTCGGTTTTACGGCATTCCATTAGACAAAAAAGGCTATTTTAAAGAACGGTTAAAAGATGCTTTAAGCAAACGTTATCGGTTTTCAACTTTTAATTTAAGTGATGCTCAATTCAATAAAAACTTAATAAAATTTAAATCTAATCGGTTCGATTATATTAATGGTTATACGAGTGCTATTGTACAATTTGCAAAATATTTAAAACGTAAAAACAGCATCCTTCATACTATTTGTCCGTCACTTAAAGCCTGTATTGTCACGTCTGAAATGCTTTTTAAAGAAGACAGGTTGTTATTAGAAACACAATTAGGCGTTCCTGTTATTAATGAATATGGTGCAGCGGAATTAGGGTTAATTGCTTATGAAAACACTCACCAGGAATGGCTGGTTAATACAGAAGATCTATTTATTGAAATTCTCGATAAAAACAATGTTGTTTTACCTTATGGAGAAGCAGGGCGACTTGTTATAACCTCGCTTTACAATAAAGCGCATCCTTTTATTCGATATGATTTGGGAGACATTGGTAAACTTTCAAAATCGAGTACTCTTGAAAAGCCTATACTTGAAAAACTTGTTGGGCGAACAAACGATATAGTAAAACTCCCTAGTGGCAAAGAAGCTGCCGGATTAACTTTTTACTATGTTACGAAAACCATTATTGAAGATAATGCTACGGTAAAAGAATTTATTATTGAGCAACTAAAGCCAGACACATTTAAAATAAGCTATGTGAGTGCTGAAGCCTTGTCTGAAGCTAAAAAATTAGCTGTTAAAAAAACTATTGAGCGTTATTTAGAGCCTGGTTTAACTATTGTTTTTGAATGTAAAGCATCATTAGATCGTTCTAATCGAGGAAAGCTAAAACAGTTTACAAGTTATTTGTAGAAACAATTTGCTTAGATTTTACAAAGAAGTGCTCTATAAAGAATACCATTAAGCAATAGAGTGACTTGGTAGTAGAAAAGCCTAATCCTTTTTTATAAACCCAATAGTTGTGTTTAACTAAGTGGAGTTTGCTTGAAGACATGGAATCTTTTCTAACTCTATAAAAGGCTAAAGGCTCCTGGATGCTTTTTGCGGCCCTACCCGATTGCTTTATTGCTGCTAACCAAAGCAACCAATCCTGTCGCTTACGCAAATTAGGAGAAGTAATTTTACCTAAAACCTTAGCATTATATATTCCTGTTAAATTCCCTATATAATTGCTTTTTAACAACTTTTTATAACTTAAAACAGGCAATGCCTTTACTACAATATTTAAAAGCTCTCCAGCTTCATTTATTTGATTATAACTGCTAAAACATACCTCGCAATTCTCAGTTTGCATAAAAGCTATTTGCTTTTCTAACTTCTCTGGCTTCCACAAATCATCAGCATCTAAAAATGCTATATAGTCTCCCTGAGCGGCTTTGATACCTTTGTTTCTTGAAATGGCTGCCCCTAAATTTGTATTGTTTTTTAAAAGTTTAATCTTAGATTGATTTTCTAGAAAGGGCTGTACAATTTGTAAGGTTTTGTCATTAGAGCAATCATCAATTAAAATAAGTTCCCAGTTTTGGTAAGTCTGATTTAAAACACTGTTTATTGTCTCTAAAATAAAAGATTCAGAATTATATATTGGCGTAATTATAGAAACTAAACTTCTCAAAATACTTTTTTAATATGCTTTTTCTTCACCTTTTATAATATTTATAATGGTTTGGAAAATAATTTTTAAATCTAGCAGTAAAGACCAATTTTCTATATAAAAAAGATCATACTTTATACGATTAATAATATCTGTGTCTGATATTATTTCTCCTCTATATCCCTTTGTTTGGGCTAATCCAGTAATTCCTGGTTTTACATGATGCCTAAGAATAAAACTATCTTTATCTATTTTATTTGCGTAATCATCTGTATAAGATACCATATGTGGTCTGGGTCCTACAACACTCATATCTCCAAAAAGCACATTAATAAATTGAGGTAATTCATCAATATTGGTTCTTCTCAAAAATTTTCCAACTTTAGTAAGTCTACTATCATTTGGTTTAACATAGGTTCCCTTGACCTCTTTCGTTATTGTTAAAGACCTGTATTTATAACATTCAAACTCCTTATAATTAATTCCATTTCTTTGATGTTTATAGAATAAAGGGCCCTTAGATTCTAACTTTAAGATGATAAATAAAATTACAGAAAGCCAGGAAAGAATAAAAATTATAATTAACATAGAAAATAAAACATCAAAACTTCGCTTTATAAGCTTGTTAAACTCACTATTTAAAGCAACATTAGGAATTGATAAAACCGGGAGATAGTTATAATAGTCTATGTCAAAGTATTTATTAAAAAACTTTAACGTGTTAGGAACAAATTTAATATTGTAATGGTTTTGGTTTGCATGTTTAACAAACGCATTTATTTGCTTTGCTTCTAGCCCTTCTATATCACAATAAACCTCATCAATACTATTATTATTTAAGTATTTAAAACTGTCTTGTATTGTTCCTGTAACATCATCATCGTAATCACTAAAAACAGCTTTTAAATTATATCCTAATTCTTTTTTATTGATAAAAATGTTTTTAAGGTCTTGTATAGCTGTTCCGCTTCCAACAATAATGACGCTTCTCATATTTCCTTTTAAGTACAAACGAACCTTTTTTAAAATATAAAAACTTAAAACCTTAACAGCCCCTATTGCAATAAATGAATAAAATAGATACTCTATAACCGCAAAAGCTTGCAAATTAATACTTCTAAAAACACCAATAAATGCAAAAACACAAAGCAAATAAGCTAAAAATTGTTTCGTTAAAAGCGATAAAATATTAAGTATAGTGGTAAATCTATATACCTCATAAAACTTGAATAAAACTGCTAATGAAAACCAAACGGCTATAGTATAAACAATATATAATATATGCTTATTGTTAAACAATTCATTTGAAAAAAAGTGTAAATTTTCATCGTTGAAATTAAACAAATAAACCGCTAAAAAATTAATTACAAAAAGGTCGTATACTATTAGAACAGGTCTTAATAACCAAGAGTATCGCCCTCGTTTATAATGCATTAGCTAATTATTTGTTAATATAGTTAGAAAAGTCTTTATGCTCACTTTTATACAACTCCTCTTTTGATAACGATTTAAAATATCCAAAGGTTTTTTTCATACCTTCCTCTCTATCAATTTTTGGTTCCCAGTTTAATAGCTTCTTTGCTAATGAAATATCTGGCTGCCTTTGCATAGGGTCGTCTACAGGCAGTTCTTTATAGATTACTTTTTGCTCAGTTCCTGTTAACTTAATTATTTCTTCAGCAAAATCTTTAATGGTTATTTCGTGTGGGTTTCCAATATTTACCGGGTAGGTATAATCGCTTAATAATAATCTATAAATTCCCTCTACCTGATCACCAACATAACAAAACGAACGTGTTTGCATTCCATCTCCAAAAATCGTTAAATTTTCACCACGTAACGCTTGCCCCATAAATGCAGGAATAACTCTGCCATCGTTAAGCCGCATTCTTGGACCATAGGTGTTAAATATACGAACGATACGTGTTTCCAATCCGTGAAATCGATGATATGCCATAGTGATGGATTCCTGAAACCGCTTCGCTTCATCATAAACCCCACGAGGCCCAATAGTATTTACATTGCCGTAATATTCTTCGGTTTGTGGATGAACCAACGGGTCTCCATAAATCTCGGATGTTGAAGCGATAAGTATTCGTGCGTTTTTAGCTTTAGCTAATCCTAATAGATTATGAGTTCCTAAAGCGCCAACTTTTAGAGTTTGAATAGGAATCTTTAAGTAATCAATGGGGCTTGCCGGTGATGCAAAATGAAGTATATAATCTAAATTGTTTTCAATCTTTATAAACTCAGTAACGTCATGCTCAATAAATTCAAAACTAGAATTACTCTCTAAGTGTTGAAGGTTTTTCTTATCACCTGTTATGAAATTATCCATTCCTATAACATAATATCCCTCACTTATAAAGCGATCGCATAAATGCGACCCTAAAAATCCTGCTGCTCCTGTTATTAATACTGTTTTCAAACCACTTTAGTCATTTATTACTGCTTCAAAAATAATCAAACCTTTTACCTTTTAATTAAAAAAACGGCACAATTTTGGAATTGAATTCCAAAATTGTGCCGTTTTATGATTTTTTTTGTGAAATTAATTTCCGCTACCAATCTTATAATAAGCAAACCCTATGTCTTCAAGTTTGACTCTATCTAAAATCCCTCTGCCATCAAAAACAAATGCTGGTTTTACCATATTATCATAAATCTTTTTCCAGTCATACTCTTTAAATTCATCCCACTCTGTTAAAATTGCTATGGCATGAGCATTTTCACAGGCTATGTATGGATTGCTTGCTACTTCTAATAACGCTTTGTTTTCTTTGGGCAATCTGGTGTTTAAATCATCTAAATCAGTATAAATTCTTTCCAAAGAAACTTTAGGATCATAAACAGAAATCTGAGCAAGCTCATTTAACAAGTTGTCAGCAACTCCTATTGCTGCAGATTCCCTGGTATCATTCGTGTCCTTTTTAAATGCCCATCCTAAAAATGCGATTTTTTTTCCAGAAACCGTATTGTACAATGTACTTACAATATTATCTGAAAAACGGTTTTTTTGATGATCGTTCATAATAATAACTTGCTCCCAATAATCAGCTACTTTATTTAGCCCATAGCTTTTAGCAATATATACCAAGTTTAAGATATCTTTTTGAAAGCAAGAACCACCGAAACCTACAGAGGCATTTAAGAATTTAGAACCAATTCTGGAATCCATACCAATTGCTTTTGCAACTTCTGTAATATCTGCTCCAGATTTTTCACAAATTTCAGACATGGCATTTATAGAAGATACCCGTTGTGCTAAAAACGCATTAGCGGTAAGTTTTGACAATTCTGAAGACCACACATTTGTGGTTAAGATTTTATCTCTAGGCACCCAATTGGCATATATATCAACAAGAGCCTGTATAGCTTTTTCACCTTCCTGAGTTGAAGCATCACCGCCTATTAATACACGATCTGGGTTTAGTAAATCTAGTATAGCAGTGCCTTCAGCTAAAAACTCCGGGTTTGATAAAATTTGAAATTGAACACCATTCCCAACATTATCCAAAATGCTTTTTATAGCGGATGCCGTTCTTACTGGAAGCGTGGATTTTTCAATTACAATTTTGTCTTGTTTGGCAACTCTAGCTATTTGTCTGGCACATAACTCAATATATTTTAAGTCAGCTGCCATGCCCTTCCCTTTTCCGTAAGTTTTAGTTGGTGTATTTACCGATATAAAAATCATTTCTGCCTCATCAATGGCCTTATCAATATCTGTAGAAAAAAATAGGTTTTTATTTCTAGTTTCTTTAACTATGTTTGCTAATCCTGGCTCGAATATTGGGAGCTTATCAAAATCGTTAGAGTTCCAGGAAGCTATTCTGTCTTCATTAATATCTACAATAGTAACGTTAACTTCAGGGCATTGCTTCGCTATTACCGCCATGGTTGGTCCACCAACGTAGCCTGCGCCTATACAGCATATTTTTTTTATCTTCATTATTACCTTTTCTTTTTTACTTTGTCTTTAATTTTATCCATTTTTCTTTTAAAAACGATTCTTCTTTTAATATTAGTAAAACTGTAATCAAAACGATAAAAAACGTAGCCTAAAATAATTACAGTAAGAACTAAAATTGTAACTAACCAAAAATTATATGATGCGCTTCCTAGAATAATGAAGAGATATACAAAAACAAGGTTAAAGCCTCCTATTATTAAACTTGCTTTTCTATGCGACATTTTAAAATAGTCAACCAAAATATGGTGCGTATGGTTTCTGTCTGCTGAAAACGGGCTCTTCTTACTTGCTAATCTAATTGTAAACACTCTTGCTGTATCAAATAAAGGCACTATTAATATACTTATTGCAATTAATGGAATGTTCTCTATTAAAAAAGGGAGGCTATCATATTTCTCTGGAGATAAGGCTAAAAATTTAAGCGTTAAAATACTAATAATAAAACCTACAATAAGAGATCCCGTATCTCCCATAAAAATCTTTTCATCAGATGTTGACAAGTTGTATTTTAAAAAAGCTATCAAGCAACCATTTAATGTTAAGCTAAGTAAAAGATAAAAATACTCCTTTGTCATATAAAATATTGTAGCATAAATTATTAATATAACAATTCCAACTATTGCAGCCAATCCATCAATACCATCAATTAGATTATAAGCATTAATAATGGTTAACATTATAAAGCCAGCAATAACATAATAGGCATAAATTGGTATCTCATCAATTCCCAAAAACCCATTTAATGAATGAATAGTAAAGCTTCCATTACTTATAATAAATGTTATTGCTATTACCTGAGCAATTAATTTTGTATAAGGAGAAAGCACTACTAAATCATCTTTTAAACCAATAATAAAAAGAATGGTTAGCCCTGGCATAATATAAATACCTTCATCAAAATCACACCATTTTTTAAGAAAAAAAAGAGCAAATATTAAAGCATAAAAGAAAGAAACTCCTCCAAGCGTTGGTGTTTTCTTAATATGGGAGCTCCTTGTATTAGGCTCATCCATAAGCTTTTTATATTCAACTAGCCCTATAATTTTAGGGATTGTCAAAAACGTCAGGATATAAGCCCCTATAAAAAAAAATATTGGGTAATAAAATTGCACGATTTCTTTAATTTATAGGCAAAAGTAATCAAATTATTGAGGGGTATTTCCAAATGGTTTAAAAAATAATTGATTGCGTGTAGTTTTGTTCCCCGTTTTTATTGAAACACTCATAATTAAAGAGAAAAAGAAAGAGAAAAATGATATTCCAGAATACCTTTCAAACATCGATTCAAACAAAAAGTTTATACCACAAATAAATATAAAACTTAATATTATAGTCTTTAAGGATTCATCATAATTGATAAATCCAATTCTAATCATAAAAACAAAAATAGAAATAAATGGAATGAAACCAACAAAACCTATATCTAACAAAACTTGAATAAATTGATTGTGAGCATGAAACTTAACGGACTTATCATACCACTGTCTTTTAACAGCATAATGTTCGTATAGTTTTTTATGAGACCCACCTGCTCCAATTCCAAAAAATTTATTGTCTTTTATTAGCTCCAACGCAGAGCTCCATAATAAAATTCTTGTATTAGTGTTTGTTGGAGTATTATTGGGTATTTTCTTAAAATCTTGAATTTTTATTTCCGATTCATTAATCTTAAAATTTGTATTGAACTTTTTTATTCTAGGGTTCAAAAGAAACACACAAACACTTATAAGTAAAAAAGACATTGTTATTATCAATGTCGTCCTTTTCCTTTTGAAAAGAGCAAAGACTCTCATAATGCAAACAAATATTAAAACCAACAAAGATGCCTTGTTAAGAACTTGAAAAACCCCAATAACTAATAGAAAAAAGATTAAAACCTGTATGCTTTTTTTAAAGATTTTTTTACATAAAAGTATTATTATCGCAAAGGATAGATACATAGAAAAGTATACTGTCTGATGAATAAAAGAAAACTTCTTTGCAAAAAAATAATTTTCGTTATTTATTATTGAATTGTAAAGCGTCAAATTTTTAACTGACATTGAATGAAATACCCGACTATCATTATTAAATGATTGATAAAAAGCATTTAATTCACAAATAAGCAAAGCTACAACACAACCAACAATAAAATATTTTAGGATAAGGTAAAAATATTGATTAAATCGTTTATTGATTATAAAGATAAGTGGAAATGCAATTAACGAAGCCTTTTGTTCAATTATACCAACTTGAAACTCATAGGAGTAAAATAAAGAAAAACAATAGAAAAAATATATTACAGGAAGTGTGAGAAATTGCTTAGATAAAATAATATCATTCTTTCTTATAGTGATTAAAGATATTGCAACTAGAATCAATATCATAATAGTTGATATTCTTTGGCTGATTGGCATAAAAAAAGCAAACCCTAGTAGAGAATAGTATTTTATTCTATTAAAAAAAATCAATTTATCTTTTGTTTTTTAACTTTAAAACAAGAACATCTCTTATAAATATTGGGGTAGAAATAAATGTCCTTTTCCAAAGATGTTTAGGGTTTTTTATTAACCTCACTAACCATTCTAACCCTAAATTGATCCAAAACTTATGTGGTCTATTAGTTGTGCCCGCATAAAAATCAAAAACAGCACCTATGCAACATACTAATTCAGAGTTTATTGAATCTTTATTTTTATAAACCCATTTTTCCTGTTTTGGAGCCGTCATTCCAACAAACAAAACATCTGGTTTTACTTTGTCTATCATAGATAACATATCTATATTATCCTCATCTGAAAACACCTTTTTAAATGGAGGTGAAAAACTTGAAACCTTAACATTTGGATATTGTTTGGAAGCTTTCTTTTTTATCAAAGATAATGTCTCTTTTGATGACCCTAAGAAAAAACAACTTCCCTCTATGTCATTTAGTTTACCCATCAAATGGGTAAAAATATCATTACCAGCTATTTTTTTGATACGTTTAGATCTAAGAATTTTAACAGCATTTACAATACCAATGCCATCAGGTAATAAAACATCTGATTCTAAAAGAGCCTTACGAAATATTTTATCTTTTTTAGCAACAACATAGCTATGGGGATTTATTGTATTTATAAAACCTGAATTATTTAAAGAAATAGATTCTAATTCTCCTTCAAAAATTTTATAATCTAATATTGTGTTTTTCATTACATCAATTTTTCTTATATAACCACTAGTCAACTAAAATGAATGCAACATCTGTAACTAGTTTAAACTTTTTATAATCACTTTCTCTCATTCGTTTACTCGCTAAATATTCATTTCACTCCAAATCATTTATATCTATCTCAAAAATTAGAGTTCTTAATTTTACCAAAGAAATACTTATAATTTCTTCACTACTCTCAAAATATTTTGTGTCATAAGTCTGTCTATTAAATTTCAACAAATTTAAGAAACCATATATTATAGCCTCCTCTCCCGTTTTAAATATTCCCTATCTAAAATTGATGTTTTTCATCTAAAACCATTTCTAAACAGATTATAAAATTTATTCTTAGCCCTGACATATTTTGAAAAATTAAAAGCAAATGCTTTCATTATTTTATCTTCTACTTTAACCTCCTTATCAAAATAAAAATTAGTGTTATTTGAATCATCTAAGATAGCTCTAAACTCTGGAATTACATATTTAGTATTGGAGGCTGTTTCTGAGAATCCAATATTTTCTATTTTAGACTCCTTTGGAAAAACTGTTACCATTTTCTGTTTCCACTGATGATAACAAAACTTAATTGCCCAAGAACTAATTTTACCTTCAATAGTTTTTTTAAGCATAGAGGACATATCGCTTCCCCCTTTATTAAAATCCCTTCTTTTTTCTAGCACAGATATAAATGATTCAAAATCTTTAACTTCCCAATCAATAGCATTCCAAACATGTTTCCATGTGCCCCAACCCCAACTAGAGGCTCTAATTCCATAATAATAATCCTTGTCAATGGATTCTAATATTGCTAATGGCATGGTATATCCTGATATTGAAATAACATTAGAATTGTTTTTATAAAAATTTAACCCTTGATTCATAAAGTCAAGAAAATTCGTTGATGTTTTTAAGTCATCCTCAACCACAATTATGTCTTGATATTGATTTAGAACTTTACTCACCCCATGAATAATACTTTTCGCAAGCCCTTTGTTTTCAACAGACTCATAAATTTTGATTGTTCTGAACCCACTAATAGTTGTAAGGTAGTCTCTTAATTCTTGTATTGCTTTTATATCACTCTCTGTTTTAGGTCCATCCGAAAAAATAATGAGATCACTTTTCTTTGCCAAATTATTTTCTTTTAGAGCTGAAACTGTTTGTTTTGTTTCATTCAGTCTCTTATATGTAAAAAGACATATTGGGGCATAACTACTCATTGTTATTTTGTTATTTTGTTATTTTGTTATATAATTTTGGAAATAAAACTTTTAAATAAGCTTTTGCTGCAAAGATAATCCACTTATTCTTCCAAAACCTTTTTCTAAACAATATATATTCTTTATAATTCAAACCCCTTGGTGACCAAAATAGCTTTAATCTAATTTTCAAAGAAACTTGAGGATTAGACCATTGTGGTTCAGGATTAATAGGACATACTCCAATATATTGCTTAGTTGTGTAGTTGAAAAAACCTTTGTCAATAGCTCTTAATCCATAATCATAATCTCCCATTCCATGAGTATAATCAACGGATAAATTACCTAATTCATTAAAAATAGCCTTAGGAATAAGAACTGCATTCCCATTTATAAACTTACATTTTTGAAGACTTCCATTGGGAATCACATTTCCTTCTTCTGTTTTGCCTCCATAAGAAAAAGATTCTGAAGTATCGGAATTTTTAAAAGCTCCTGTAATAATAGAGACATGATCCCTTTGTTCTTGACACTCTTTATAGCATTCATATAATTCTACCAAAGCATTGTTGTTTAATTCAACGTCATCATTTAACCATAAATAAAAATCATAATTATGTGCCTTAGCAGCCATATCCCATGCTAAACGCATGCCTTGATTCCAAAATAAATTACCATCACCTTGTATTACATGTACTTGAGGAAATTTTGTTTTAACAAAATCGCCAGTACCATCACTAGAGCCATCATCTACCAAAAAAACTTGCAATTTATCTATATTATTTGGTACTTCAATATTAAACAAACGCTCCAAACACTGCAACGTTTTATTTTTCCTATTATGGCAAGTCATCAGAACGGCTAAATTTTTTTTCATTATTTAGGGATAATTCCAGATTCAACAACAAATAAAAAATAAAAAGCAGAATTAGTAAATAGCTCACTTAAAACAGCATAAGTCCACACTCCAAATTCTAATCTGTAAATAAAGAAGAGTATAAATATAACAGCAAACAAGTAACTTAAGATCGCTCTTTGTTTGAACCTTACTACAAACAAAGGGAAAACAAAAGGAAAATAAAAAAAGAGATAAAAAAACAAACGATTACTTAATTCTGATTGATGCAAATTTGCCAAAATAAATAAAGATAAAATAATCATTGTTGAAAAAAAGAATCTTAAATCTTTTTCAACAATGAAGAAACCTTCACTTTGCGATTTTTGTTTAGTAATTCTTTTTCTAGTTAAAACCATCACAATCATCATCACCATCATCACAAAACTAATTGTCGGAAACTCTCCTAAATCAAAAAAAGTATTCTCACTTGCTCTAGATAAAATATAGTCAATTGTGTCGCTCATTCCTCCAATTATATTGGTCAAAAATTTTGCAATACTTTGATAAGATAGCAATATTAAAATTAATACTATATTAATAATTCTGTATTTTTTAAAATTTCCTAAAAATTTAAGATACACTAAAGGAAATAATATTAATGAAGAAGCATGAAATAAGACTCCAATTATAGGCATCCACCACTTATTATTCTTGTAAAATATTTTGTCTACTGCAAAATAAACAAAAATTGAAGCGGCAATGCATTGCCTAATTAAATGAGCTGTTAAACTAAATAACTGTGGGAAAAATGCGGCTAACACTAATCCTAAAACTAGTTGGTTATTTGTTGCGCCAATCTTATAAAAAAACCTTTTAATTGCTGTTAAAAACAAAAAATATGAAAAAAAAGTAATTATAATCATCCATAATTTCACACTTCCATTGGTGATGTGAAAAACAATATAATTGAAAACAAAATAAAGAGGTTCTTTCCCATATTTAGTTAAATAATCCAAAAATCCGTATTCGCCAACTGATAGATATTCCATCCGATAATGAACCAAATCATTTTCAGGAATTTTTGTGATATTTATAAATGATAAAAATAGTGATACACAAATTATAAATAGGTTTGTTAATTTCTTTCTTGGAACTTTTAAGTTGGAAAACAACAGATTAAATAGAAATACTACTCCTATAAATGGGTTTAATAAAAAAACCGCACTAGAAAATATTAATATTTCTCTATTATTTTTTTCTGCTTTATTCAAAGTTCGTTATTAAATTATTTGTTTAAAATGTGTTAATTTTATTCATTCCAAACCCCACTGATTTTACCTTCTACAATTTTTGAATATTGAATAGGCATGTAAATTAATAAAACAATTAAACTTACTATTGATGCGGCAATTACCCCTTCACTTCCCATGTTATAATATTTCACGAAAAAAATTGACATCGGGATATTAATTATAGAAATAATGATATAACATATCATTTGTATTTTTAATTTTCCATTTGCATTTATAACAGTGATATAAGAGCTTATTAAAGATGATATTAAAAAATATAATATCAAAAAAACACCTAGAGTCCCATCAGCATCTATCTTTTCTTTACCAATCCATAAGCTTATTAACCATTCATTAGCGAAAAACAAAATCAAGTACCCCCCGATAAGAAATAAAAAAATAATGTTAAAAAATTTTATTTTATCTTTTACCCAAGAAACATCTTTTTTAGATAACGCATCTATAAAAGAAGAACTATGTGAGCTTAAAAAAATACCAAAAAAAAGGAATGGAATGCTATAATACTTATAATAAACATTAAAGTCTGCTACTGCTTCCTCCGAAAGTAGGTTTATAATTATTATATTATCAGTAGAATATAATATAATATACCCTATTTGTATAACAAAAAAACTAATACTTGGCTTTACAATGTCATTTAGAGTTTTTCTTGAAATATTCCTAATTCTGGGAATCAATGAAGGGGATTTAAAATTAAAAAAATAAATACTAAACCCAAGATAAAATAAAAACAAAGGAACTACTGAAAATAGGCTAACTAATATTAAACTTGATTCATATCGAAAATTGCTAAGCAATAGCACAAGCCCAAGAAAAAACAACTGCCCAAGTGTCTTAATCAAATAATCAATATAAGGAAACTGAAGGGAGGCAAAAATCGCACCTATTAATTTTGATATAAATATTAACAGAAAAAATAAAACAAGTATGCCAATGGCATAATTTGTAGGTTCATAATAGCTAGGATCTATGCCTAAGAAAGAACTCCAATTAAAAACCAAATAAAATATTAAAAATATAACAAATAAGAAACAAGAAGTAGCAATAACAAACCAATAGGTAGAGCTTATTAATGCTCTTATTTCTTGTACTTTATTTAAAGAAAAAGCTTCAGTTAATTTCAACCTTAAACCCTGACCTAAACCAACATCAAAAATATTTAACCAACTAATAAAAGCATAAATTGTAACCCAAATACCATAGTTATCTTTCCCTAAATAAGTAATAAGAATAGGAACAAGAACAAAATTAAGAATTAAATTAAGTGCTCTTAAAATCAAATTTAATGTAACACTTAGTCTAAGTCTTGAATTTCTGATACTGATACCTCCTCCTTTCATACTATAACCCACAACAAATGATCTTATCTCAAAAGTATTTTAATTATCCCGAAAAAAAAGCCCGTCTACCTGCAATAGTCTACCAGATTTTTCATCATAAAAACCATTTTCTAAACTATATAAATTGAATCCAAACGATTCTAAGAGATCTATTACTTCTCTAAAAAGGATTTCTCCTTTATATAACTCAGTAAGCGACATTTCTATCTGAATACCTTTAATTTTATCTAGCACTTCATTAGCTCCTCTTAAAACATGTTCTTCAAAACCTTGCACATCCATTTTTAAAAAAACTACTTCTTGATAATTAACTAGTTCATCAAATATACTATTAAGAGTTTTTACAGATATTGTTTCTTTACTTTCATATACTGAATTGGGGGCTCCTTGAATATGAGCAGGAGTAATATCTAATAATGAACTACTATATGAGTTCTTAGAAATATTTATCTCAGCAAATTCCTCTTTATCCCCCAAAGCAAAATTGTAAATTTTCCACTTATCATCTTTTAAAGATACTTTTTCCAGTTCTTTATAAGCCGATGTAAGGGGTTCAAATGATCTTATTTCTCCTTTAAAACCTATTTCCCTAATTTTTTTAGAATATTGCCCAACATTCGCTCCAACATCTAAAACCTTGTTTACTTTAAAATGATTAAATAAACTAATTCTTCTATTCAAATCAGAACTAGGGTATTTTGTGACATCGATACCAATAGGGTTAATAACCTTTCTTAAAATACTTGCTATTGTCATTTTCTTATGTTTTCGTTAAATAATATTCTTTTAATTAAGCTTGTTCTTTTCATTTTTGTTTTTTTATTATCTTTCTATAAACTCATTAAATACTAGAGAGGATATACTAGATTCCGTAAGACCTTTATAATTTTCTAACCAAAGTTTTGAGTTCTTAATATATGACAATCTTTTCTCCTCTGATTCAATAATATTACATAGAATGTTTACTGAAGAATCTATATTATGGTTTAAGTGAATTAAAACGTCTGCAGCTATTTCATCTTGAAATGAATAAATTACAGGCACCACAGCAACACATCCATTGTATTGTATAGATTTCAGTAAAGCTCCCTCTACAGGAGCAGACCAAAGTGAAGGGTTAACTACAATTTTAGCATTAGTGACTATTTCCCTTAACCCTGTATCCCAGTTCATTGGGATAAAATGAACATTATCTAATCTAATATGGTTTTCTGCTTCTTTAATAACTTCAGATTTAGAATACGGTATCATGAAATCATACTGATTCATTTTTTTTGCAAGTTCTAAAAAATACAAAATTCCTTTGGCTTTAGAATTGGTATTATGATATACAAAATCATAAACTTTACTTTCGATGTTGTCTTGTTTTTTTACTTCTAAATCAATTATCATTCCTATATTCAGAATTTTTATATTGTCTCCAAATGTGGCCTTTACTAATTTTACTTGATTTTCATTTTGACATAGAAAAGTAATTTTCAATAAATGGTTTTCTATGGAATTAATGAAGTTATCGTAATCGCTTTCCTTTTGATTATTAGGGAAAAAATCACAATTATTCTGTTTGCCGCTATTTTTATCTTTTAAACAAAGTATGCATGCATCATTTCCTTTTAAATAATTGTATGAACTTCTACAAAAAATGAAATTATCTAAAACGTAGATATATATACTTTTGTTGTTACTTATTAACTCAGAAACTATATTTAAACCTATAGATTGAGGGTGAAAAATGACAACTTTTGAATCTTCAACTTTTTGTCTAAAAAAAGTTTGAACTATTAAATAGTAACAGTTTTTAAAAAACTTTAAAAAGCCTAATTTCTTAATTAATTTGACAAAAAGACCCTCTGGTGTGTTATATGAAATTAGGGTAATATCAATTTTATGTTCGCGAAATATATTCAAAAAGAATGAAACAAATTTTCCTGCTCCTTTTTTTCCAGGCTCAATTCCACTATATACAAACACTTTATTTTGACGTTTTATATACAATTTTTAAGTCCTTTTTTTAATGTATAAGTTGGATTCCATCCCAAGTTATTTAGTTTACTAATATCTGCCCTAGATTTCATTATTTCTCCAGTCCGATAAGGCAATGCTCCAAAGACTAGATTAGTAGAAGAATTCGTTATTTCTTTAATCATCTCTACAGCT
The DNA here is from genome assembly GCA_965224845.1 of Wocania sp. Classification (GTDB taxonomy): domain Bacteria; phylum Bacteroidota; class Bacteroidia; order Flavobacteriales; family Flavobacteriaceae; genus Wocania_A. Next base: position 657,904 of record CBDDAJ010000015.1, on the reverse strand, counting down.
TCTCTTATAGAATAACTATTACCAGTTCCAATTTGAAACTCTTCAAAACTGGTTAATCGTTCATAAGAACTTAAAACTACCCTAAAAGCCTCAATAACATCTTGTACATAAATAAAATCCCTAGTTTGATTCCCTCTTGTCATATCAAGCGACTCAATATTACTTTGTATTTTATCTATTATACTAGGTATAAACTTATTTTTATTGTCTCCTTCACCATACATATGAAATACTTTCATATTCACTAACTTACAATTATCTTCCAAACTTGCAGATTTAAGCCATTCTAAACAGTTTTTTTTAGAAAGTGTATATTCTGACAAATATGTGTAATTAGAAGAATCAGTATTAAAAAAACTATCAGTATTAAAAAAAACACTAACATTATTTTTATTAGCTAACTCAAACAATTTTACTGGTAATAGAATGTTTGTATCAATAAGTTTGCTAATAGATTTATTATTGTAAACTGTGGCAACATGTAAAATAGCATAAATATCATGCTCCAAAAAAATATCTTCCAATTCATCTGAATTAGAAGAATATAAATCAAAATTCTCATTTTCAACCCTGTATGAGTTCGCCTTTGAATTAAGCAACCCAACTATTTGAAAGTTCTGTTTGAGGCTTTTTGCTAAATGACTTCCTAAAAAACCGTTAATACCAGTTATGACAATTTTATGCTTCAAAACTAAAAGTTTAATCCAAAAAATTCTTCTAATTTGTCACATACAAAATCTAATTGTTCTTCTGTTAAGGAGGGTTGAACACCAATCCAAAAGGTATCATTCATTGTTTTGTCTGTATGAGTAAGATCTCCAACAACTCTATATTCTACATCCTTAAAATAAGGTTGTTTTAATAAATTCCCAGCAAATAATAGTCTCGAGCCAATTTTATGAGAATCTAAAAACCTTGTTACATCTACTCTTGATACTCCTGCCTCTTCTTTTAATGTAATTGGAAAACCAAACCAAGAAGGTTTGCTATTAGGTGTTGCTTCTGGTAATTGTAAAAACTCTGTTAATGATTGTAACCTGTTATACAAATATTCAAAATTACTTCTTCTTCTCTCTATAAAATAGTCCAATTTACTTAATTGAGCCAAACCGCAAGCAGCTTGCATATCTGATATTTTTAAATTATACCCCATATGAGAGTATACATATTTATGATCATATCCAAAAGGCAAGTCACCGTGTTTTTGTTCAAACCTACATCCGCAAGTATTATCACAACCAGGTGGGCAATAACAATCTCTACCCCAATCTCTAAATGATTCTGCAATTGCCTTTAATTCAGGACTGTTCATAAAAACCGCTCCTCCTTCTCCCATTGTCATATGGTGCGCAGGGTAAAAACTTAATGTTCCTATATCTCCAAATGTTCCGACTTTTTGACCATTATATTCAGCACCCAAAGCATCACATGTATCTTCTACTAGCCAAAGGTTATATTTTTCACATAACTCTACCACTTTACCTAAATTAAATGGGTTTCCCAGTGCATGGGCTAACATAATAGCTTTGGTCTTTGGGGTAATTGCTGCTTCAATTAAATCTGCATTAATATTATGCGTTTTAATATCAACATCCACAAAAACTGGAACAGCTCCAAACTGGGTTATAGGATTTACTGTAGTAGGAAACCCAGCTGCCACACCTATAACTTCATCTCCTTTTTTAATTGCTCTATCTCCTAACTTTGGAGAGGTTAGTGCACTAAATGCTACTAAGTTTGCAGAAGACCCTGAATTAACTGAAAGGCAATAATTCACTCCTATAAAAGACGCTAATTTTTCTTCAAAGGCCTTATTAAACCTACCTGTAGTTAGCCATCCATCCAAAGAAGCCTCTACCATATTTTGCAATTCTTCAGCTCCTAATAATTTACCTGAAGGAGGAATTACTGTTTCTCCTGGTACAAAATCTTTTTCTTTAAACTGTTCTTTGGCATATTTTGATACTAGTCCTACAATCTCGCTTCTTAAATCATCTAATTTTTGCTGTGACTCCATTCTTTATCTAATATATTCTTTAATTTCTTTTAAACATTCTTCTCTAACATCATGCCCTTTTATAAAATTCTGATGCCAGTCTATAATCATCATTAAGGTTTTTTCTAAATCCCATTTAGGTTTCCATTTTAATCTATTGGCCGCTTTAGAACAGTCTAATTTTAAAAATCCAGCTTCATGAGGATTGTTATTTTCATCTAATATCCAACTTGCTCCTTCTCCCCACTTGGCAACCATTTTATCTAAAATCCATTGTACAGATTTACAACCTTCATCTTTAGGTCCAAAATTCCATCCTTCAGCATACTTATCTCCATTTTCATATAGCTCTTGAGCTAATACTAAATATCCAGAAAGAGGTTCTAGAACATGTTGCCATGGTCTTGTAGATAGGGGGTTTCTAACAATAACCGATGTTGCTTTTTCAAAAGCTCTCAAAATATCTGGAATCAATCTATCATCAGCCCAGTCACCTCCTCCAATTACATTACCAGCCCTAGCAGATGCTACAGATGCCGTTCCTTTCGCATTGAAAAAAGAGCGCCTATAAGCAGAAGTTACTAACTCTGCGCAACCTTTACTACTGCTATAAGGGTCATGACCTCCCATAGGTTCGTTCTCTCTATAACCCCATTCCCATTCATTGTTTTCATAACACTTATCTGTAGTAACGGACACTATTGCTTTTAAGTTATTGCAATACCTTGCTGACTCTAAAACATTTACTGTTCCCATGATATTCGTAGCGTAAGTGTCTACGGGTTCTGTATAAGATAATCTTACAAGAGGTTGAGCTGCCATATGAATTAGAATTTCAGGGTCAAATGACTGCATACTAGCAGAAAGTTTTCCTAAGTTTTTAATATTTCCTATTTCAGATTCCATTTGTTGAAAAACTCTTGCTTCATTGAATAATGAAGGAGAAGTGTTAGGCGCTAAGGCATAACCTTTTACAACGGCTCCCATAGATTGTAACCATAAAGAAATCCAACTACCTTTAAACCCTGTATGTCCAGTTAAAAATACTTTTTTACCTTCCCAAAAACTAGGGCTAACCACACCTTTTATTTGTCCCATAATCTCCAAGGTGCTTTATTGGATTCTAATAATTTTTCTAAATATATCTTATCTCTTAATGTATCCATCGGTTGCCAAAAGCCTTCATGTTTGTATGCCATCAACTGATTGTCATTTGCCAAACCTTTTAAGGGTTCTTGTTCCCAAACTGTATAATCTCCTTCAATCCTATCAATTACTTTAGGAGATAATACAAAATAACCTCCATTAATTAATGCTCCATCACCTTTAGGCTTTTCTTCAAATTTTCGTACTTCTTTGTCTACAATATTCAATGCTCCAAATCTACCTGGAGGAAACGTAGCTGTTAATGTTGCTTCTTTTTTATGAGAATAATGAAATTTAATTAATTTTTGTATATCTATATCTGCTACCCCATCACCATAAGTAAAACAGAAAGCTTCTTCATCTTTTAGGTATGGTAATACTCTTTTCAATCTTCCTCCTGTCATAGAATCATCTCCAGTATCTACCAATGTAACTGTCCAAGGCTCAACTCTTTTTTCGTGAACAATCATTTTATTATCTTTCATATTGAAAGTAATATCAGATTGATGCTTGAAGTAATTTGCGAAATATTCTTTAATTACATAGCCTTTATAGCCACAACAAATAATAAAATCATTGATTCCATGTAAAGAGTATGTTTTCATAATATGCCAAAGTATAGGTTTTCCTCCTATTTGAACCATTGGTTTTGGTTTTGTTACGGTCTCTTCACTTAATCGTGTACCTAAACCCCCTGCTAGTATTACTGCTTTCATTATATAAATTTAATTTGTGCAAACAAATGCATCTGAATAAAATTGATTTTCTGGTAATAAATTTTGTATCAAAAGGTTCCTTGCTGATTCTATCATTTCATTAGAACCGCAAGCATATACTTGAGCTTTACTGAGATCTATTTCTTCTTCTAAAAGTACATTCTGTACATACCCTTTGGCTCCTTTCCAATCTTCTTTTGGTCTTGACAAAACAGGTATATACTTAAAATTGATGTTGCCTTTTATTTCAGGAATCCATAAAAAATCCTCTTTGTTCCTAGCCCCAACAATCATCAAAAAATTCTTATCAGAATAATTTAAAGTTGAATTTTCTAGCTCTTCTATGATTGCTTTTACTGGTGCTACTCCGGTACCTGTAGCAAGGAAAACTATTTCGCTTTGATCTGACTTTCTGTAAAAAAAAGCTCCCAAAGGTCCTTCCACCCTAATTAAATCATTGACTTTTGCTTCTTCAAACCAGTATTTACTCATCAATCCATTTTCATATCTCTTAATATAAAAAGTAAGCTTGGAATTATCTCCGGTTCTATTGGCAATTGAATAACTTCTTTTAACACTACCTTTAATCAGGTTTACATATTGTCCAGAAATAAACTTAAAATCAGCAGTTGGAGGAAACCTTAGAGTTACTTTTATAACGTTTTTCGTTAAATTTTCTATAGAGTCTATCTTACTTGGTACAATTTTCTTTTCATAAAATGTAATACCTCCTAAGTCTTCAATATCTAATGTTAAATTGGAAGTAGGTTTTGCGTTACAAGATAACACGTAGTTTTCATTTTTTTCACTGTCAGAAAGCACCAGCTCTTCTTGTACATTCTCTGTACTCCCATCTACAATCTTTACAATACAACTTCTACATCTTGCAGATAAACAACTGTGATTTAGTAAAATCCCATTGTTTTTAGCTCCTTGCAAAATGGTTGTTTTCCCATCACAAGTAAAATTTTTATTGTTTTTTAGGCTAATCTCGTACATGATTAACTAGAAATTTTTTCTGTTTTTATAGAATCTACATGACTCAAAAACCATTTGTACATTTTCTCTACTCCTAACTCTAAGTCAATTTGATGCTTCCACCCTAATTCATTTAACTTAGAAACATCCGTTAGTTTTTTCATCGTACCATCTGGTTTGTCTGAGTTAAAAATTAAATCTCCACGAAACCCAACTACTTTCTTTATCAATAATGCTAAATCTTTTATAGAGATATCAACTCCTGTACCAATATTGATATGTGTATTTCTAATTTCCTTATCACTTAATGAAAAAGTGTCTTTAAAATTCCTATTTTCCATTATAAACACACAAGCATCTGCCATATCTTCACTCCATAAAAATTCACGTTTAGGCTTTCCAGACCCCCAAATTTCAACACTATTCGCAGAAACACCATATGTCCTTAAATACGCTTTAGCAGCTTCAATACTAGACGTTCCCAAGTCTTTAAGCAATTCATCGTCTTTTCCTTCATAAAGCAATTTTGCCAAATGAATTTTACGAATTAATGCGGGTAATACATGTGATTTTTCTAAATCAAAATTGTCATTAGGTCCGTACAAATTTGTTGGCATTACCGAAATAAAGTTTGTGTCATATTGAAGATTATAACTCTCACACATTTTAATGCCTGCTATTTTAGCAATAGCATAAGGTTCATTCGTATATTCTAGCGTATCTGTTAGTAAATACTCCTCCTTCATTGGCTGAGGGCAGTTCTTAGGATAAATGCATGTACTTCCTAAAAATAATAGTTTTTTTACATTGTGAATATAACTTTGATGAATCACATTATTCTGAATCATTATATTTTCATAAATAAAGTCAGCTCTATAGGTATTATTGGCAATGATACCACCAACTTTAGCAGCGGCTAAAAACACATACTCAGGCTTTTCTTCTTTAAAAAAATTAATAACCTCTAATTGATTAGACAAATCTAACTCTTTATGGGTTCGCGTAATAATATTAGAATACCCTTTACCTTTAAGGGTTTCAAATATAGCACTTCCCACTAATCCCCTATGACCTGCAATATAAATTTTAGAATTTTTATTCATTGAATTTACTCAAAGTAATTTTTAATTCTATATCCTCCATCTTTCAAGTACTGTTGCTTTTTCATAAGAATTATATCATTTATCATCATATCCTCAACCAGCCCTTTTAAATCATATTTAGGTACCCAACCTAATTTCTCTTTAGCTTTTGTAGCATCACCTATTAACAAATCAACTTCAGTCGGCCTAAAATATTTAGGGTCTACAGTTAATATTTCTTTCCCTACTTCTATTTGGTATTTAGAATCATTACAGGCTTTTACATAACCTTTTTCATCAACCCCTTTTCCTCTAAACTCTAACTCTATTCCTACATGTTCAAAACACATTTTAACAAAATCTCTCACAGTTGTTGTTTTGTTCGTTGCAATAACCCAATCTTCTGCTTTATCAGCCTGAAGGATCATCCACATCATTCTAACATAATCTTTAGCATGTCCCCAATCTCTTTGGGCATCTAAATTCCCTAAGTAGATTTTTTCTTGAAGGCCTAAAGCAATTTTTGATGTTGCTCGTGTTATTTTTCTAGTAACAAAAGTCTCTCCTCGAATAGGGGATTCATGATTAAACAAAATACCATTACAAGCATACATACCATAAGCCTCGCGATAGTTTACCGTTATCCAGTAAGCATACATTTTAGCAACAGCATATGGGCTCCTTGGGTAGAAAGGAGTAGTCTCTGTTTGTGGCACTTCTTGCACCTTCCCATACAATTCTGATGTTGATGCTTGGTATATTTTTGTTTTCTTTTCTAGGCCAAGAAACCTTATTGCTTCTAGCAGCCTTAAAGTACCTATTCCATCTGCATTTGCAGTGTATTCAGGCATTTCAAAAGACACATGAACATGACTCATAGCTGCCAAATTATATATTTCATCTGGTTGTACTTCTTGAATTATTCTTGTGAGATTTGTACTATCCGTCAAATCTCCATAGTGCAAAAAGAAATTCTGATTATCCACATGAGGATCTTGATATAAATGATCTATCCTATCTGTATTGAATAATGAAGATCGTCTTTTTACACCATGTACTTCATATCCTTTCTTTAAAAGAAACTCACTTAAATAAGCCCCATCTTGCCCTGTTATTCCTGTAATTAATGCTGTTTTTTTTTGCATTTTATTAGTCATAATTAATTTATCACAATCGTTTTAATTTCTTAAAATAGATTTTTTAGGTCGTGCTGCAAAAGTACGATAATTCTTTGCCTTCGCAAGTTTAACATCAGTATATAAACTTCTATTTAAAATTTGTTTTGCAAAATCAAACCAAGTCATAACTATACTGTCACTAAAGTGATATAAACCATATTTTACACCACTGTCTTTGATCAAATCAAAAATATAATTTGACAAACTTTCTGTATTAGTCGGGCATCCCATTTGTTCATCAGTCACAAAAAGTTCCTTTTCTTCTTTTGCCTTTCTTAAAATTATTCTATAAAAATTGTTTCCATACTTTTTACTATATAACCATGAGGTTCGAATTATATAATAGTTTTCCAAAATATCTTGTATATACAATTCACCTAATAATTTTGATTTCCCATATTCGTTAATAGGGTTTGGTTTATCGTCAATAGTGTATGGTTCTGTTTTTTCACCATCAAACACATAATCAGTTGAAATATGAATTAAAATAACATTATTTACTTTACAAGCTTCAGCTAAATGTTTTACGCCTTCGGCATTGACTTCATAAGCCATTCTCGGTGTTTTTTCTGCTTGTTCAACATTAGTATAAGCTGCACAATTGATACAGTAATCAAAATAATTTTCAGTAAAATATTGTTTTAATTTTGTTTCATCCCTAATATCTAATTCAGATTTTGTGACAAAAGTAAAGTCAATATTTTTATTATTAACTTCAAACAATTCTTTGATAGTTAATCCTAACTGCCCGTTGGCACCAGTTACTAATACAGCTGTTCGGCTTTGGGTGTTGGGTGTTGGTAAATTAGAAGCTCTACTTTTCATAAAAAATTAAAACAGGAGGTTTTTAAGCCGTGGAAGTTTTAGATCCTTTTCTGAAAGTATTAAATCTTCTTTAGGGAAACCCCAATCAATATTTAAATCTTTATCGTTATAAATAATACCCCGTTCTGAGGTTTTATTATAATAATTGTCACATTTATATGAAAAAATGGAATTGTCTTCTAAGACCAAAAAGCCGTGTGCAAATCCACGAGGAATAAACAATTGTTGTTTTTTAATTGCATCCAAAATAACGGAAAAATGTTCTCCGAAAGTCGGTGAGCCTTTTCTTAAATCGACACAAATATCTAGCACTGATCCTTTTATAACTCTAACTAATTTTGCCTGAGCATAATCTCCAATTTGAAAATGAAGTCCGCGAAGGACACCTTTGGATGATTGCGATTCGTTGTCCTGAATAAAATTAATATCGACTCCTGTTTCTTTTTCAAAAAGCCTCTTATTAAAGCTTTCAAAAAAAAAGCCTCGCTTATCTTTAAGCACATTAGGTGTAATCACAAAACACCCTTGCAAATTTGTTTCTTCAACTGTCATTTAACTTAACTCTATTAATTGCTGAAGATATTCTCCATAACCACTTTTTAACAATGATTGCGTAAGTTTCATTAATTGAATTTTATCAATATATCCCATTTTAAAAGCCGCTTCTTCAATACAGCCGATTTTTTGCCCTTGGCGCTCTTCAATAACCTGAACAAATTGAGAGGCTTGCATTAACGATTGAAAAGTCCCTGTATCCAACCAAGCAATACCTTTATCTAAAATTTGTACACTAAGCCTATCTTTTTCTAAATATGATTTATTGACATCTGTAATTTCTAATTCGCCCCTTCGACTCGGTTTGATATTCTTTGCAATCTCAACAACCTTATTGTCATAAAAATAAACTCCCGGTACGGCATAATTAGATTTTGGTTTTTGGGGCTTTTCTTCAATAGAAATCGCTTTGTTGTTTTTATCAAACTCAACCACACCGTAACGCTGTGGGTCTTGAACATGATAAGCAAAAATCACACCGCCGCTAGGGTTAATATGAGTTTGCAATGTTTCTTTTAACCCAGAGCCATAAAATATGTTATCTCCTAAAATAAGTGCAACACTATCGCTCCCAATAAATTGCTCCCCAATAATAAAGGCTTCGGCTAACCCATTCGGTTTTTCCTGTATGGCATATTCAAAAACACAGCCATAATCACTTCCATCTCCTAAAAGGGCTTTAAATTTTGAAATATCATTTGAAGTTGATATGATAAGAACTTCATTAATACCCGAATACATTAAAGTCGTTAGCGGGTAATAAACCATAGGTTTATCATAAACAGGCATGAGTTGTTTGCTAACCACCTTAGTAAGCGGATATAGTCGTGTGCCGGAGCCTCCTGCTAATATTATCCCCTTCATATCAACTTAAATATTTATTTATATACCACCCTACTGTTTTTCTTATTCCTGTTTCAAAACTCTCTTTCGCTTGCCAACCTAATTGCATTTCAATCTTTGTAGCGTCTATAGCATATCTATAATCATGGCCTGGTCTGTCTTTAACAAAAGTTATTTGATCTTTATAAGAATTCTTTTTAGGTTTTATCTCGTCTAATATTTCACAAATGGTATTTGCAATATATAAATTGTTGCGCTCATTTTCACCTCCAATATTATAGGTTTCCCCAGAAACTCCCTTTTTAAAAACTAAATCGATACCCTTACAGTGATCTAAAACATATAACCAATCCCTAATGTTTTTTCCATCTCCATAAATAGGAATAGAATCTCCAGAAAGTGCCTTTCTAATTATGGTTGGGATGAGTTTTTCATCATGTTGATTTGGTCCGTAATTGTTAGAACAATTTGTGGTTACAACATTCATTCCATAGGTGTGAAAATAACTTCTCACTATAAAATCAGATGATGCTTTTGAAGCACTGTATGGGCTATTCGGGGCATACGGAGTGTGTTCTGAAAACAATCCTTCTTCCCCTAAAGTGCCGTAAACCTCATCGGTAGAAATATGATGAAATCTAGCGTTTTTATATTGTTTCTTTGGCGAATTAGGGGCTTTCATCCAATGGTTTTTAGCAATATCTACCAAATTAAAAGTCCCTAAAATATTAGTGTTAATAAAATCTGTAGGTTTTAAAATAGAATTATCTACATGCGATTCTGCTGCAAAATGAATAACCCCATTAAAATCATATTTAGCAAATAAACTTTCAACTAAACCTCTATTACAGATATCGCCTTTAACAAAGGTATATCTACTACTGTGTTCAACTTCTGATAAGTTAGAAATATTAGCGGCGTAAGTTAATTTATCTATATTGATTATTTTAACATATTGATTACTTTCTAAATAATAAGGAATAAAATTCGATCCTATAAACCCAGCACCACCAGTAATCAAAATATTCATTATATTCTATCTTTAAAGCGCTCTAAAAACTTAACAAGCTCTAAGCCTGCTAATACTAAAAAAGTAAATACTAGTAAAATAAACACGTAATAAATCTTTTGACTAATTGATGTTCCGAAAATCTCTTTTCTGTTATCAATAGACCCACTATCTTGTTTACTGGATATTATTTCAATAATTTCTCTTCTATCTTCTATTTCACTTTCTATTTCTACTATACGTTGACGTAACTCTAAATCACTTTTATATAGTTCAAACTCTTTGGTTTTATTTTCTTGTTCAGAATTCTTAATCGTAATGCTTGTTTCTGACCCTGTTTTACTGTTGGTTACAGTTTCTAAAACCTTCTTATAAGTGTTTTGTAAAATTTTTGAATTTCTAATGACTGATTCAACGCCTCCCGCTCATTCCATAAAGTCAATGAGTCTTTCTTTCGTTCTCGCTTAAAGTATTCATTTTCATTAATATTTCTAACAATCTTATCAAAAACTGTTTTAAAATTATCTCTTTCTTTTGATTTGATTGTTATTTGCTGATATTTATGCGTGTAATCTTTCGAGTTCTTCACAAAAGTCTCATAGTCAATCGTTGAAGCTACAGTAGAATCAAGTGTTTTCAAATAACTATCATACTCTTTAAGCTTTTGGTTTTCGCTAATTACGGATTCTATTTCAAATTCTATAATAGATGACGCCTCATTTTGTTCCATTTCTAAAACATTTTCTAATGTTACCACATCTTCCTGCTTTACTAGGTCATTATAATATTCTATTGAATTATATAAATTCTCTCCTGTTGGGTAGTTTTGCTTAACCGTGATATAAGACTTGTAAACAGGTTCAGAAGTTTTTTCCAATAATATTCCTAATGCAATTCCAACGACTCCAGCAATTACAAACTTTATAAAATGCTTTTTTAAGAAAAACACGAGCCATACAAAAGCTAAAAACAATTTATTAAATAGGCTTCCAATAAATTTAAACAACCTTTCAAACATATTGCCTATAAGCTTAAATAACTGCCCTAAATCGACTTCCTCGGACTGGTTTGGTTGTGGCAAATCTTTACTCATAATTTTATTGTATTAATTAAATAGTTGTTCTAATATTTTTCTTGTAATTAAATAGGTTGGCTTTACACCCGATGTACCCAATCCGCCTGAGGCTAAAGTGCTTCCAGTTTCTAATGGGTTATCACTCGCATAATAGGCATAGCGTACTTTTACATTGGGGTTTATACTATTTCTAACTTTTGATGCCGCTTGAATAGCCTTCTGATAATGCGCCCCCTCCATTTCTAAACCAATAACACGCCATGTTGAATTGTAAAAGAATTTTAAAATATCCTTATTCTGTAACGATGTACCTAAAACCGTAATCATAGACCCTTCATAAACATGAACCCCTTGCCCTTCTAAATCTGCTTTTTTCAATTCATTTGTAAAGGGGTAGTTGTCTGCTGTTCCTTCAAAAATATGGGCAGTTGGAATCATAATATCGCCTTTCCCGCCTTCTAAAATTCCTGCTTTACCCATTATAGATATCGATTCTACATTTAAGTGAACCTTCTTTTCTTTTACTTTATAGGGTTTCAGTAACTCATCAATAGTTTCATAGGCTTGCTCTCCAAAAGCATAGTCCATAACTATAATCACTGGCTTTTTTGATTTTAAAACCGTCTCACTGCTTTTTATATCAATTTTTGAAACATCTATTTTATCAGTATCAAAAATCTGAACGTCTATATTAGTGCCCGAGGTGTCCTCAATATAAATCATCCCGCGAAGTAGGGCTTCCTGAGTTACTTTATTCCTTAAGCTTTCGCTTTGTTTTTGGCTTAAAGACTCATAAACCTCAAAAATGTCTTTTTTAGATTTTAGAGCATTTGGTGCAAAAAGCGTATTCATTACACTATGCATATTTGCACTAATAATATGTATGGGTCGTTCTAATAACTTCTTTTTATGTAAGGTTTCCTTAATTGTATTTGCCCAAATCTCACCATGTATATGATGTCCTAAACGCTCTCTAAGCACCGGACTAAAAGTCACTGTGCGCTTATTATTATTTATTTGTTCTTCTATAGCCAACTTCCCTAACCAATACACAATATGCAATAAGCGTTCTGGTTGCTTTGGTGTTGCAAAATTAGAATATACCTCTCTTAATTCATTGAAAGTACGTCCTAAAATATTTGCTGTATGTGTAATCGCTATTTCGCGCTCCGGCTGTGTTAGCTTTTTAGTGGATAATACGGCTTTTTCTAACTTAACCCAATCTCTTGTGGTTTTTCCTTTATCATCAATAATAACACGATTACTTATTTTATGAGACTCTACAAAAAGAAAAGTGAGGTGCGTTAAAATATCATAGATTTCTGAACGACCTCGAGTAATCTCAATATTCATTTGTTCATCATCTATCCTATAGCAATTACGTCGCCTTTTTGGTGGAATTATAGGTTTAAAATGAGAATCTGAATAACCTTCGTCGCTTGTTAAGTTTATAAACGTACATTCTTCAATACCTATTGGCAATCTGTCAATAACATAAAGTAAGCCTTCTAATTCTGCTTTTTCATCGCCAATTGATCCATAAATCTCTGGTCGAAGCAATAACAATGATTGTCGTAAAGTTTCACCCGAAACGCCCATAGGTTTATAAAACCCTCTGTTAAACAAATGGCGCATGGTAATATACATTCTCTCAATAGCATTCGAGCTTTCTTGTGCTCTCGTTCTTTCGTGATGTTTCTTTTTACTCATAAATTTTAATTCTTGCAAAGATAATACTATTTGCCTTAATTAAATTACGAAAAATCTTTAACAATATTTCGGTCGTTTGATAATCGAGGAATTTTATTTTGCCCCCCCAATTTTCCAACAGACTTCATGTAATCTTGAAACCCGCCTTTTTTAACTTTAGTGATTTTAAGAGGCTGTAATACTTTACCTTGTATCAAATCGAAATAATAACTGTTTTGTTTTTGGAGCGATTCATCAATTTTTTTTGCTAAAGCAGAAAGGCTTTTAGGTTCATTTTCAAACTCTACAAACCACTCATGGTAAGGTAATCCTTCTTTTGGTGTTATTTGAGGGGCTACCGTAAACTCTGAAACACTTATGTTTGTATTTTGTAAAGCTTCTTGCATGGCTTGCTCAACTTCTTTTCCTATTACATGCTCACCAAAAGCAGAGATAAAGTGTTTTATTCTTCCAGAAACAATAACCCTATAGGGTTGTGTTGATGTAAACTCAACAGTATCTCCAATATTATACGCCCATAGCCCCGCATTGGTTGAAATAATCATCACATAATTTACACCAGTCTCAACATCTCTAAGTGTGATGCGTTTTGGATTTTCATTAAAAAATTCATCTGCTTTTATAAACTCATAAAAAATGCCTGAGTTTAATTGCAGCAGCATGCCTTTTTCGCTTTGCTTATCCTGAAACGCAAAAAAGCCTTCACTAGCAGGATATAACTCAATACTATCTACTTTTCTACCAATAAGATTTTCAAACTTGGCTCTGTAAGGCTCATAATTTACACCACCAAAAATAAAGAGATTAAAATTCTTGAAAATATCACCAACCTGCTTTCCGGTTCTGTGTTGGAGCTTTTCAAAATACATTTGCACCCATGATGGAATTCCTGAGATAATTGTCATATTCTCTTGCAGAGTTTCTTCGACTATCGCATCAACCTTGGTCTCCCAATCATCAATACAGTTTGTTTTATAAGAAGGCATTCTGTTTTTTTGAAGATACTTTGGCACATAATGCGCTACAATACCTGAAAGTCTTCCTAATTGGATACCGTTTTGCTCTTTCAAAACCGGGCTTCCTTGTAAAAAGATCATTTTGCCGTCTACAAATTTTGCGTTTCCGGTCTCTTTAATATACATTAAAATTGCATTTCTTGCAGCATCGACATGAGTAGGCATGCTCTCCTTTGTGATAGGGATATATTTAGACCCTGATGTTGTTCCTGATGTTTTGGCAAAATAAATGGGTTTTCCTGTCCAAAGTATGTTTTCTTCACCCGCTACTACTTTTTCAATATAAGGTTTTAGTGCTTCGTAATCCCTAATAGGAACACGTTTTACAAAATCTGAATGATTATTTATACTTATAAAGTCATGGTTTTTCCCAAATTCTGTTCCTACAGCTTTACTTATTAAGCTTTGAAAAACCATTTCCTGGGTTTCAATAGGCCTGTTGGCCCATTTTTGAATACTTTTATAAACACGTTTTGCTAAGGATTTAGCTATAGCAGGTTTTAATGATAGCATTTATTTAAAATCTATAAAATTTGTTGGATTAATTGGGTAACCATCGTTCCAAAGTTCGAAATGTAAATGAGGCCCTGTTGAAAGTTCTCCTGAACTTCCTGCCGTAGCAATTACTTCGCCCGCTTTTACTAAGTCTCCCTGAGTTTTAGTAAGCGCTGCATTATGCTTGTAAACAGAAATTAGTCCATGGCTATGTTCTATAATAATGACATGCCCGGTACTTGTTGTCCATTCTGCAAAAATCACAATACCATCGGCTGTTGCTTTTATTGGTGCATCTTTGGCTACAACAAGATCAACAGCATAATGCTTTTCTTTAAGGTTATAAGGTTCACTTATAGTACCATTTACCGGAGGGAATAACACAAAATCTGCAGCCGATGTGGCCGATTCAAATAAACTGTATTTATCCTCTTTATCTACTTTTTCACGTAATAATGAGTCTTGTAAATTTGGGTTTAAATCCACTTCACCAATCTCAAGCTTTGCGGATTCAATTATAGAGTCCTTGTTAAAATCTGTAGCACTAACATCGCCTTGCAATACCTTTTTAATTGAAGAATAATAGCGCTCGTTCATCGAAATCACTTGCTGTAAAGAGTCCGTTTTATAATTCAGCTCAATGGCTTTCTTTTTTAATTTAGTAGAAGAGTACCCCGGGATATACTCTCTAAGCGGTGTAAATGCAATTAACACATAAGTGGCACTAATTAAAACAATGACGGATATTGACGCTAACACAAAAACGTTTAATCGTGTTAATTTAAAAGATAAACGCTCCTCAAAAGTGTTTTCGTTTAAAATAACTAACCGATATTTATCCAGCAGCTTTCGTTTTATTTTTTTAGATTCTTTTCTCTCGTCCTCCATTTAAAAACAAAAATATATAAAATAATCGCAAGACATAATTCTCTTTATGCTAAAGTTATGCTTTAAACGTCATTATTAAACTTTAATTATTAACTTTGCTTTTAAATTTAATATTATGAGTTTATATATATTACCATTGGCAATTGGAGCTCCACAGATTATTTTAATTGTGGTAGTTGTTTTACTATTATTTGGCGGCAAAAAAATACCTGAATTAATGCGAGGACTTGGTAGCGGTATTAAGGAATTTAAAGACGCTAGTAAGGAAGAAGATAAGAAAAGTGACTCTAAAGAATAGAGTATTACTATAAAAAAACCAGCACGTTGTGCTGGTTTTTTTGTGCCTTAATTATAAAACATAATGTGTTTTATTTTATTTTAATAGATTTAATAATAGCTTCTAACTCGAACATATAGCCTCTTTTCTCTACAGATGGAGCAAAAACAAATCCTTCAGCAATAACCCACCTGTTATTAATTTTATCCTCAATTGCATAATTTACAAAGGGACCAGCCATAAATGTTCCTCCTTTTAAATCCCAAAGCCCTTTGGTTTCTAGTGCTGGTTTATTATTTAGAATGGTTTCAGAATTAAATGGAGTGTAAGCATTTTCTGTTGCCATATATGACCCTTCTACTGCACCTTCAACAAATCTTTTCCCAATAGAGTCTCTTATTTTAATGATTTGGCTAACTAATGTTGAATCTCTATTAATAGCACTTAACGGGACTTGATATAAAAGCACATTTAAGTCTCCTGAAACATTTGAGCTCGCTTTAAAATCCTTTTTTATCCAAAAAAACTTATCTTCTTTGGATGCTGTTGTTTTTGCTACTCTATATGCAGTTGGAAAATTAATGTCCAATCCTAAAGCCTCCTGAATAACTTTAGTATTATAAAGTGCTTTCTTTATGAGTCGTTGTTTTTCTGTTAGCTCTGTATTGTTAAATTCATTTGTTATTTTTTCTGCATTTTTTTTAAGCAATTCAATAACATCTGCTTTTGTTTTTCCCGAAACTGCAATAACCTTTTGCGGCTGGGCATATACATTTTTTTCTACCTTAAATGCTGATTCTTTTCCTAATTCAATTTTTAAAATAGTTCTGTGTTTTGTAACAAAACCAGAAAAAACCGAGGTTGGGATCTGGTTTATTTTAAACATTGGTTCGTCTTGTGGTAAACCATATATAGGAGTAGAAAGGACGTTTCTAACTGTTTCTCCTACACTGCCATTCCATAAATCATTACTTAATACAACCGATATGTTGTTTATATTTCCAGATGAATCGAAAAGTATTCTTTCGTTCGATGATTTTTTGTCTCCACATGCTGTTAATACGATGAATACAAGTGTTGTTAAAAGAAAATTACGCATAGTTAAATTTTGGTTTTTTAGGAACTTATCCTTTTGATATTTTAAGCTTCATTCCTGGTTTTAATTTACTACCACTAATATCGTTCCAATCTTTAATATTTTGAACAGAAACTCCTGGAAATTTTTGCGCAATACTCCAGAGTGAGTCTCCGCTTTTTACAATATAGGTCGTTACATTGCCAGAAATAGGCTTTGTTTCTGCTTTTTTAGTTACCGATGAAGTACCAGAAACATAAGGTTTTCTAGGGTAAATGGTTAATCGTTGTCCTATTCTTAAATTATTGTTTCTTAATCCGTTCCATCTTTTTATTTGGCTTACCCGAACCCCATATTTTCTGGAAATTTTTCCTAAATAATCCCCAGACTTTACGCGATACCGTATTCTATCATTAGCATTAAAAAATTGAGGTAACGGTTTTTCTCGTTTAGCAAATTCTTCTTTGGCAAAAGCATAAATTTTATCTTCGTTATTTACAAAGCTCCCCATAACATCTCTTGGTAAACGCAGTACATATTTTTCTTTTTCTATAAAAGGAATAATATCTAATTTATATGAAGGGTTTAAAAACTGTAGTTCTTCAATTGGTGTACCTGTAACTTCTGATACCTGATCGAGTGTTATCATATGTTTAACTCTAACTGTATCAGTTTCAACTAATGCAAATTTTGGTCTGTGGTTTTTAAACCCATGGGCTTCAGCATATTCAAAAATATACATGTTTGCTAAAAATGCTGGTAAGTAGCCTGCCGTTTCACGGGGTAAGTTATGCCTGATATTCCAATAGTTTTGGTACCCTCCTGAACGCCTAATGGCTTTGGTAACATTACCAGGACCAGAATTGTATGCTGCCAATGCTAAATCCCAATCACCAAAAATTTTATACAATTTAGATAAATACTTTGCTGCTGCTTCTGTAGATTTTATAGGATCACTGCGCTCATCAACATAACTGCTTACATCCAACCCATACTCTTTCCCTGTGCCAAACATAAATTGCCATAACCCTGTGGCGCCTACTCTGGATTTGGCTCTGGGCTTTAATGCCGACTCCACAATAGCTAAATATTTTATTTCCAGGGGTATATTATGATTGTCTAATTCGCGTTCAAACATTGGAAAATAAAAAGCACTCAAGGTCATTAACTTCTGCAAATGCTTTCTGCGATGCTTTAAATATGATTTTATAACGCTTTCTAATGCTGGATTGTATTCAACATTAAACGGGGTTCTAGCATCTAGTGCCTTTAACCTTTTTTTTAAAGTGTCTGTTGGTAGTTCAGGATACTCAATAGGTTCAAAAGTAAGCTCGGTAACCGATTTGTAAATCGTATCAAAAAGCGTGTTGCTGTACAACTCTTCAAGCCATTTTTCATCTAGCTTTGCAGCGAGCTCCAGATCTTCCAGTTTTTTAATTGAGGTACTATCCTTTTCTGCTTCAATCTTTTTAACTCCATGGGTTTTTCCATCAACTACAGAGTCTTTAACAGACTTCATTTGTGGCAAGACAGAGTCTTGTACTTGTGATAAGCAAATACCAAAACCTAAAAAAAAGTATACTATAAAAAAACGAAAAGCCATAAAATCTATTCATTAATGAACGATATTATGGCTAAAATCGTATTTTTTGGTGTAATTAGAAAATAAAGCTACTTAATTCTTTTCTTGGCATAAATTCCACGGATTAATACAACTTTTGTATTTATAGCTTATTTATTCGCACAAATTTGTAAAATTCGAGGCTTAATTATTTTATGCTTTTGCTCTGGGATTACTCTAAAATAGCAGCTATCCCTGGCAGTGTTTTTCCTTCTAAACTTTCAAGCATGGCCCCTCCTCCTGTACTAACATAACTCACTTTATCTTGAAAACCAAACTGTTTTACAGCTGCTACAGAATCACCTCCGCCAACTAAAGAAAAAGCTCCGTTTTTTGTAGCTTCAGCAATAGAATTTCCTAGCTCAATCGTTCCGTTTGCAAAGCTTTCCATTTCAAAAACCCCCAGTGGCCCATTCCAAAGTATCGTTTTACTTTGTATAGCAACATTATGGAAATTTTCTTTTGATTTTGGTCCAGCATCTAAGCCTTGCCAACCATCTGGAATAGCTGTAACATCCACAATTTGAGTGTCTGCATCATTGCTGAATGCATTTGCTGCAACGACATCAACAGGTAAGTGTATTTGAACATTTTTAGCTTTAGCTTGTTTTAATATCTCTAGGGCTAAATCCATTTTGTCATCTTCACAAATAGAATCTCCTATTTTTCCGCCTTGAGCTTTTATAAAAGTAAAGGTCATACCGCCTCCAATAATTAAGTGGTCAACCTTGTCAAGAATGTTCTCAATGATTGTGATTTTTGAAGATACTTTAGCACCACCTAAAACAGCTAAAACGGGTTTTTCTCCCGTTTCCATAACTTTTTTTATGCTTTCTATTTCTTGAGCAAGTAAGTTTCCAAAGCATTTTTTATCTTGGAAAAACTGAGCCACAATAGTTGTTGAAGCATGTGCTCGGTGAGCTGTTCCAAAGGCATCGTTAACGTAAATGTCTCCTAATTTTGATAATTTCTCTGCAAAGGCAATATCACCTGCTGTTTCTTCTTTATAATATCGTAAGTTTTCTAACAATAATATTTGCCCCGGCTGCAGGTTGGCTGCTGCAGTTTCAACTTCTGTTCCAATACAATCTGAAACAAACTTAACTTCTACACCTAAAACATCTTCAACCTTACCTACAATATGTTTTAATGAAAACTCATCTTGAAATCCTTTTGGACGCCCCAAGTGCGACATTAAAATACAGCTTCCTCCATCTTCTAAAATTTTAATTATTGTAGGTTTGGCAGATACAATTCTAGTCGCATCGGTAACCTCAAAATTTTCATTTAAAGGTACATTAAAGTCTACGCGAATTAATGCCTTTTTATTTTCAAAATTAAAATCATTAAGAGTCTTCATTATTATTGTTTTATTGGATTGTAGCACAAATGTAACTAATTAAAAAGAGGTATAAAATGAGTTTTTTTACGAAAACGTTTGAAATACAAAAGAATTTTAAAAAACTAACTTTCTGTTGTGTTATCTAATGAAAACCCTGAGTCTATGAGAAGCACTAGCTCTTTTATGCTTTCCGAAATATTGGCTTTAAGTTTCGATTTTAATAGCGGCTTCATGAGTATCCCAAAAGGCTTAAAATCTGCAAAAAGCTCAATATTTAATTTCGTATAACCTGCTTTTATTTCTTCTAAAATAAAATAACTATTCATTTGTTTAGTAAACGGGACATTGGTGGTAGATTCTCCATATACTAATTGATGTTTTTTTACTTTTCTAGAAACCGTTGTTTGTTCCACATCATCATTCTTATTGAACAAACACTTATGTTTTTCTCCTATACGGTTTACTTTATTTTTTTCGTACTCCATTTTGTCTACACCTTTTGTCCAAAGCAACCTATAATCGAAATTACTTATAACTTCATACAAATCGTTAATTGGGAGTTTTATGATTTCTGTTTCATCAAATAGTTTGTGTTTTGGTACATTCTCCGGAATGGGGCTTAATTCAGGAATGCTTCTTTTTAAATACTTAAGAGGGTAATAAGTAAAGCTTATTTCACCAAAATCGTATGCTGCAGTTATTGTTTTTTCTGAGCTTTCTACTATGGCCTTTATGCTTTCGGTTAGAATTGCATATTCATCTATTGGCACATCGTTTTTAAGCAGGCGATGAACTTTTATAACATCGCTCCCATATGGCTTTTTAGACGCTTTTACTGTTATAAATTCAATCTCACCATAATGGACTACAAACTTTAGCTTTAAATTATACGCAGAGGAACATGCTCCACAATGACAAATGCGCTGGTATTCATAGCGTTTTAAATGTGTGTGAAACGCAACATACATTGTTTCTATTTGCTCTTCTATGACTGAAACATCTATCTTGTCTTTAGTTTTATAAAAAAAAAGAGCATCGCCTTCAATTTCAGCTAATTCTAATCCCAAAATATTACTGTCAATCAACAATTCTAATAATTCAGAAATAATATGTCGGCTGTGACTTATTGCAGTATGATGTACAAACTCGGTAAAGCCTGAAATATCTGGAATAAATAGTATAGCGTTTTGTGTCATTTTTTTAATGCTGACCATAGTTTATTCTATAAAAATAAGCCGATTTATCTTTAGTTTATTACAACATAATGTTAAAAACATAAGTTATATTTGTTCAATGCTTTTTGAAGATATTTTAGGCCAGAATCATATTAAAACCCATTTAACACAAAGTGTTGACAATGGTAGGATACCTCATGCGCAGTTATTTGTTGGTAACGAAGGGTCTGGCACATTACCTATGGCCATTGCTTATGCTCAATATATTTTGTGTTCTAATTCTGGTGGCGAAAACAACTCTGGAAATGAAGCTTGTAATCTAAAATTTAAAAACTTTTCACATCCTGATTTACATTTTGCCTTTCCTGTTACCACAAGTGATAAGGTTAAAAGTAAACCCGTGTCTAGTTTCTATTTAGAAGAGTGGCGTCAATTATTAAAAGAACAGCCCTATGGGAATTTATTTGACTGGTATAAATTACTTGGGGTTGATAATAAACAAGGACAAATAGGGGTTGATGAAGCACATGAAATTGTAAAGTCGTTAACACTAAAATCTTACGAAGGAGGCTATAAAGTGATGCTTATATGGATGGCAGAAAAAATGAATACCGCCTGTGCTAACAAACTTTTAAAACTTATTGAAGAGCCCCCAAACAACACTGTTTTCCTTTTAATTGCTGAAGATGAAGAGCAATTAATTAACACCATAAAGTCGCGTTGTCAAGTTTTACACTTTCCGCCATTAGCAGAAGATGTTATAAAAAATGCCCTGGTTAAAAACTATGGTTTAGAGCTTTCTGTTGCAACAAAGATAGCCCATCAATCAAACGGAAATTATAACAAAGCCTGTGATTTGGTTTATCAGGACTCTGAAGATATCCAGTTTGAAACCTGGTTTGTTTTCTGGGTTCGCAGTGCCTTTAAAGCAAAAGGGAATAAAGCAGCTATACACGATTTAATTTCCTGGAGTGAAGATATTGCCAAAACCGGTAGAGAAACCCAAAAACAGTTTCTTAATTTTTGTTTAGACTTTTTTAGGCAAGCTTTGTTATTAAATTATAGTGCTACAGATTTGGTGTTTTTAGAACCTAAAACAGAAAAGTTTAAACTGGAAAACTTTGCGCCTTTTGTTCATGGCAATAATATTATGGATATTTCAAATGAACTTCAAGATGCTATTTACCATATTGAACGTAACGGTAATTCTAAAATTATTTTAACCGACCTATCTATTAAACTTACCAGATTGCTTCACAAAAAGCCTGCATAGTAATATTTAAAACTCTATTCTAAACACAATATTGGGTGTAATGCCCAAAGCGATTTTAGTTGTTTCTTGCAAAAAATAAGGGGTATCAGGATCTGTAGACAATCTGACTTTATAGTCTTTGCTTAAAATACTTTTTTTGTTATAAATATTAAGTAATGAAAACCCGAGCTTTCCTTTCCAGGTTTCCTTTTTTGAAAAATTAAATTTATAGGTAGCAGAAAAATCCAAACGATGATAATTTGGAAGCCGCTCGTTATTAATTTTATCGTAAAGAATTGAATATCCGTCATCTTGCAATCCCAAGGCTTTTGTGTAAGGTATGCCTGTTCTAAAACGCCACCCTAATGATAAATCAAAAGCATTAAGTTTGTATGAATGCGACCAGTAAAGTTGATGGGCAATATGAAAATTACCAGAAAATGGTTTAGAATTATTAATATTACTAAAGTTAAAATCCTTTTTGGTTGTAGTATAGCTTAGCCATGTTCTATAATTATTTATTTTCTTTTTAAGCAGGATATCTATCCCTGAAATACGACTTTCTCCTTCTGAATAATTAGCTCCCGTACTTTCAAAACCTCTGGTTAAAGATGATAACCCCTTTGTTTTTATTTTATAAAAATCAAGATCAATATTCCAGCCATTATCATTAAAATTAAAGCCTATAGATAGTTTATTGCTTCTTTGCAACGGCACATAGTTATCTTGGGCCAAAGCCCAAACCTGATTTTCCAATCCAAAATCTCTAGTATTAAATTCTAATATTTGGCTTAAATTTTGGTGTCTTCTTTCAAGAGCTATTTTAGCTTTAATTGGCTTGCTTAAATATATTTCTGTTAATAATCTGGGCTCTAAATAAAACTTTTTTAATAATGACACAAAATCACCTCTTAGCCCTAAATAAATTAACCACTTTTTTGTTTTTTCAAATTGGTAATCAGTATAAATTGTATTAGTGCTATTCCTTTTTTTATTTATATCTTCATAAATATCATCAGGAAAATAATTATTATCATACCCTAAAGAAAAATCTACTTCATTTGAAGACAATTGATATCCTATTGCTAAAGTGTTTTCTTTATTAATGTCCCAGTTTGTATGAATAGACAAGCCTTTGTCCAGAATATTGTTGTTTTTGGTTGTTTTATTAAAAAGGTCGTTAGGGTAATTGTTTGTACCTTCATAATCCAGTTCAAAATCTGAATAGTATGCTTGTATTTCGTGTGAAAATGAATTGCTATAATTATGACTCCAAGTTGCGCTTAACCCTTTGTTCTTAATATCTAGAATATCTTTTGAGACCTCTTCAAACTCTTCAATTAAAAACCCATAATCTAATTTGTTCTTGGTAAACAGGCTACTAAAAACCACCTCATCTGCTTTTGAAGGTTTAAAGATTGCTTTTAATGTAATGTCTGAAAAGCTAAAAGAATCATTAGTTAATGTTACATTATCATCATCATAAATTTTATTTCCTTCAGAAATCTTTGTGTTTTGAAAAACTCTGCTTGACAAGTTTTGAAAAGTAAACGTGTTAATCGCATCAGTATAGGATTTTCTTGCAGAGGCTACTAAAGCAAGTTTTTGGGTGACTGGTATTTTTAAAAAAAGGTCGGCATGAGTCATATTAAACCCCAAACCACCTTCCATTTTTTCTGGAATAGTATTATATGAAGCAATATCTATTACACTAGAAATACTATTACCATATCGGGCACTTGTTCCGTTAGAAAAAAAAGTAATATCTTTTGTGATATATGGATTAAAAGCTGATATCATTCCAAAAAAGTGGCCAGAATTATACATTTTTATTCCATCCCATAATATTTGGTTTTGGTCTGGTGTTCCGCCTCTTACATACAACCCTGAGGTGGTTTCTGTAGGACTTTGTATTCCTGGAAGCAATTGCAAGCTTTGTAATACGTCTGATTCTGTTAAACCTGGTAAAATGCCTAAGGTTTTAGGTGTTAAAACTAGCGAGCCATCATTTTTTTTATTTACTCCCGATGTTATATACTCACTTATAACAACTTCATCTAATTGTTGTGTTGATAGCAGGTCTAATAATGTTTGCCTTTTTATAAGATAATAGCGTTCTGATGCCTTTTGAAATTCTAAGTTTGTTTGAGATTCTATTGCTGTAATAATATCCTGTAAACTAACCAACTCTTTAAAAAAGGTAATACGTTGTTCGTTTACAAGTACTGAATTAAAAGAAAATTTAATATTAAACTTTTCTTCTATATCAACAAGCACATTCGCCAGAGGTTCTTGGTTATAATTGACTGCTATTTTTTCTTGAGCATTTAAAAATAAAACCAAAAGAAAAAAAAACAAGAAAGTGTATTTTGGTTTCATTATTATTGCTACAAACTATTTATAATTTGTAACAATATTAATCAAAAAAAATTGTTTCACTTTTTATCTTTAAGAATAATTGTATTATTCTTTGATCGCGTATAAATTATATCCATTGTGTTAAAAACAGTTTGTAAAGCAAGTTTTAAGTTTTTATGCGTAAAGCTTCCGGTAAAGCGTCGCTCTAAATTAATATGAGAGCTATCGAACTTAACTTTATACTGGTTTTCAAGTGCTTTTATTACTTCGTGTAATGGTAGGTCTTTAAAACTGCTCTCTCCTTGTATCCAAGTAGGTGTTTTTTCTATAAAAGTCCAATTTTTGTTTTTATTTTTATACCTTCTAAAGGCTTTACCTAAGGTTAATAATGCTAAATCGCTGTTTCCTGAACCTGTAACCTTAACCTTACCTTCATAGCATTTTATTTCAAAAAAATTGTTTCTGGAAATAACATTAAATTCTGTTCCTAATACTTCTACAATTCCCTGTTTTGAGTTTACTTTAAAAGATGAGCCTTTCTCAACATCAAAAAAGGCTTCGCCGCTAAATTCTAATATTCGATTTTCACTCCAACCCTTTTCTTTAAATGAGATGGAAGAATTAGCATTTAAATTTACCTTAGAGTTATCTGGCAATGTAACAACCAATTGCTCGCCTATGCCTGTTTTAAAATGAGATGTTCTATGATTTAAAAAGAAAAATATTCCTAAAGCAACAACCAATATGGCGGCAGCGCTGTAAGCCCAATTAGGAATTAATTTAACCGTTTTATTTTTTTTGTTTAAATCGGTTTGTAAGTTAGAAAATGCTGTGTTTTTATTATATGCAGGTACAGAAAGATTTTGAGAGCCTTCGTTTATTCTTTTGAAGTTTTTATAGTCTTTTGATTTTTTAAACTCAGATAATTCTTTAGGAGTTAGCTCTCCAGAAATCCATCTAGCTAAAAAAGTGTCATCAGAGTATTGTTTTTCCATTATTATGGTTTCTTTTTATATATAGAACAAATGCTTATAGTTTTACCCTACTTTTATTAAACATCACCTATCTTTTTTCGTAAAATTACCAGTGCCTGACTCATTCTTTTTTCAACAGCTTTAACAGTTATACCAACTATTTCTGCAATTTCAGCATATTTTTTTTTATCAATTCTACTTAATAAAAATACTTCTCTTTGCCTAAATGGTAAATCTGCAATCGCTTTATTAAGTTTTTCCATAAATTCTTTTTCTTCAAGTAAGAACTCTGGGGTTAAATTAGAGCTTTTTTGTGAATGGTTTTTTTGATGTTCTAAAACAACTTTTTTGTGAGCAATTTCATTTAAAAAAGCATTATTGGCAACAGTAAACAAATAGGATTTTGCCTTTTCAAAAATTACTTTAGCACAATTTTTCCATAATTTAATAAAAGAGTCTTGAACAATATCCTCGGCTTGTTGAATATCTCCACATTTATAGTATATAAAATTCCTTAAAGTCTCTGAGTGTGTGTCAAATAGAGCTTTAAATGTTTGGCTTTCGCAAACCGACCTATGCTTCATTTATTTAAAATTACCTTTTTCAAAACTAAATAAAATTAAATAAAAAAGTAGGGTCTTTTATCAATTGTCTGTTTTACTACAAACAAGCGTTAAACCCAAAACCTCTACGAATGAAAAATTTAAAGATCCTTTTTCTTTTAGCCATATTAGCCTCTTTTGTAACCTTTAGCTCATGCAATACTGAAGAAATAGATGAGGGTTTAACAACTTCTGTTAATCCGGATACGAATACTAACGTTGGTGATACACCAGATAATACTGATAACCCAACAGGAAGTGATGGGGAAATAACATTATATACCATTAATGGAGATCATATTGTTAAAAAACAAGACTATAAAGTGTCTGGTCAAGATCTGGCCTACCAGCAAGACACAAAAAAGCATCAAGAGCTTTGGTCTTTAACCAAGAAAATAATTCCAGCAAATTATAGAACCAAGATGAGTGAGTTTTTAATTTACAATGGAGATGTTTCTGGTAGTGCTGGTTTTGTGATTGAAACCAAACCTGACCTTTCAAAATGGCAAATGGGGATTGCTATAAACTATGCTAACGACCAAAAAGAGTTAGTTTATACCATCATTCATGAGTTTGGTCATATTTTAACCTTAAACAATGATCAGGTAAATGCTAATATTAACGAAACTTCTTGTGGTAATTTTTATACCGGAGAAGGCTGTTCCAAAACGGCATCATATATAAACAAATTACATAAGAACCACTGGGCAGATATATGGAGTGAGTTTATAAAAGCCAAAGATACTGAAACCGCTATGGAGGGATTTTATAATAAGTACAGCAGCCGGTATGTTACTCAATATGCATCAACAAACCCTGGTGAAGACATTGCTGAAGTATTCGCAACTTTTGTTACACGAAATAGTGGTGTAAATGGAAATTCAATAGCCGAGCAAAAAATTCAACTAATGTATAACCATAATGAGTTAATAGAATTAAGAAACTATATAAGGAATAACCTTGGGGCTTCATCAACTTCAAGAAGTAGTAAGACAAGCATTTTACCGGCTCCTGGAAGTTGGAAACAAGCAAATACTTTTGGCAACCCAAACAAAAGTCATTGCACACATAAAAAGTGATTTATTGGTTGGTATTAATCTGTAATAAAGCATGCGTAAAGCTGTAAGTCTTTATTACCGGTTAATTAAAACTAAAAAAAATATGAAACATTTAAGTATAATTATTATGATTTTAGCATCTCCCTCTTGTTCGATTAGTAAAAAAGCCCCCCTAATAGCTAAAGAAAAACTAATAGTAACATTTTCCAAAGGTAAAAGCTTAGGAAATTGCCCTGTATACGATTTATACATTTACAATAATGGTCGTGTTGTATATAATGGAATTGACAATGTAAATAAAAAAGGGGTTTACGAAACCTATATCTCTTTAGATACATTAAAGCGTATTGAGTATTTAATGAAGCTTCTTAGGCCTGAAGAAATAGGCAATACTAAGGGCAGGGACATCCCTTTTACCATACTAAAAATTAACAGCAGAAAAGTGGTGTATCGGCCTTCACGGTCTTCTGGTAATTTACTGAAAATCAATAATTTAATTGAAAACATTAAAGATAAATTATAATAAAAAAAAGCCCTTAATTTATAAGGGCTTTTTTTTATAGTATATCAATCGGGTTATTCCTTGTCTTCTACATCATCAGCCTTGTTTAAGGCATCTAATATGGTTTGGGTTAAATCATTTTCATCGGTACCATACATAATGGTTGAAGCTGCATCTGTAGTTCCTAAAATATAAGTGTATCCGTTTTTCTTTCCATAGTCTTTAACAAAGTCTTTTACTTTAACAATTAAAGAGTCTATTTCTACTTGAGATTCTTGCTGTAACTGTTGCTGTTCTAATTGCATTTGCTGCTCAAGTTGTTGAGCCTTTTGTTGAATTGGAGCCATAAGCTGTTCAGCCTCTTTTCTTCGGTTTCTTTTAAATAAATTTTGAGCTTTACTTTGTGCAGCCATATATTCTACTTGAAAAGCTTTTCCAATGCTATCTGCTCTTTTTTTAAACGCTTCTTGTTTTATTTGAATCTTAGCTTCAAGATCTTTCTTTTCTTGAAAATCGTTTATAACGGTGCCATTATTTACATATCCTATTTTTGCTTGTTTTTGGCATGAGGATAAAACAACCGTGACTAAAATTAGGTAAACTATATTTTTCATGTGTTTGGTTTTTGCTGTTTTAAGAATTCGCACAAATGTAATAAAGTATGGTAAAACTCAACGAGAAATTATTTTGAATTTAACATATAACAAATCCTTATGTTGTTTGCTATGTTAAATAACAAATATCTATTAAAAACAATTGCATTTAAGGCCTTTTAAGGCGCTTAATAAAACAAACCATACCATTACACTCTTCTTGGCCCGGAAACATATATAAACACACTAAAACGACTATTCTTGGTTTTTAATGATATAAATAAGAGAAGAGGCTTCTTTTGTGAATATAAAATTCAAATTTGATATTAACCCAATCCAAAACCCTTTTACAACATTCATTTTTCCTGATTTATATTTTTCAGAAAGAAGGCTTACATAAAACGCATCAAAAAGCATGGGTTTAATTTTTACAACTTTCATAGATTGATTGGAAACCAATTTTGAAACAGATGCTTTATTAAAATGCCAAAGGTGTCTTGGTACATCATAGGCTGCCCAAAATTGTTTATAGTGCTTAGCGTCGTAACTTTTATAATTGGGTACAGCAATAATTAAAGTGCCAGACGGTTTTAGTAATTTTTTAAAGCAGGAAACTTGCTCTTCTAAATCTGGTAAGTGTTCTAAAACATGCCAAAGTGTAATGACGTCAAAACTTGATGCCTTAAATTTTAAAAGTTGGTTGGTTTCAAAAACAGAATTATTTGTTTTATTATTAGCAATTTCTCGAGCCTGTTTATTGGGTTCGATACCCGAAACGTTCCAAAGGTTTTGCTTCGCTGTTTGTAAAAAATCACCTGTGCCACATCCTACATCTAACAAACGCTTTGTTGTAGGTGAGCATGAATTAATAAGTTTAAGTTTCTTTTTTAAGGAAAACTTCCTAACTAAATGATATACTTTTTCAAAAAGGTTTCGTTGAGAATCTGTATGAGAAATGTAGTCTTCACTTTCATAATAACGGGCAAGTTCTTCTGGAGACGGTTGTGGTGTAGTTTCTAAAAAACCATATTCAGAATTTAAAATTAACTCAAATTCTTCTTCTGAAACAGAATAATCCTTTACTTTTAAATGAATATGATTTGAACTTTTACTTGCCACAGATTCGTGTGTGTTTTAAAAACGATTAATGTTCCACGTGGAACATCCTAAATAATTACATGTCGATGATCAGCCTATCTACCCATATAAACTAATAAAACAGAAATGTCGTTAGGAGACACACCGCTAATTCTTGATGCTTGAGACACTGTTGTTGGTTGTATTTTTTTAAGTTTTTCTCGTGCTTCAAAACTCATGGATTTAATTTGAGAATAATCAAAGTTTTCCGGAATCTTTACATACTCCAACCGACTCAACTTATCTGCATTATTTTTTTCTTTAGCGATATAACCAGAATACTTAACTTGAATTTCTGTTTGCTCTATCACTTCCCTATCTAAGCTATTTTCTTGTATGTAGGCTTCAACACTTTCTACCTTTCTAACATCCTTCATATCAATATTTGGTCGCGCAAAAATCTTAAACAGCTTACCTGATTGCTTAACAGGCGATGAGTTTTTCGACTCCAGAATTGGATTCACCTCGGCTGGTTTTACACTTGTAACATTAAAAAAGTTGACAAACTTTTCAGCAGCCTCATGCTTTTCTTCCATCCGTTGTAAGCGTTTTTTAGAAGCCAATCCAAGTTCAAATCCTTTTGGTGTTAACCTCAAATCGGCATTATCTTGTCTTAACAATGTTCTATATTCGGCTCTGGAGGTAAACATCCGGTATGGCTCTTCGGTGCCTTTAGTAATTAAATCATCAATCAAAACACCTATATAGGCCTCATCTCTTTTTAGAGTAAAGGCATCCTTTTCCATAACTTTAAGACTGGCATTAATTCCCGCCATTAATCCTTGAGAAGCCGCTTCTTCATATCCCGTTGTGCCATTAATTTGACCAGCAAAATACAAACCATTAACCAGCTTGGTTTCTAAAGTATGTTTCAATTGTGTTGGCGGAAAATAATCATATTCAATAGCGTACCCCGGTCTAAAAAACTTAACGTTTTCGAAACCTACTACAGATCGTAATGCCTTAAACTGGACATCTTCGGGAAGCGAAGTAGAAAACCCATTAACATAAACCTCACAGGTATGCCATCCTTCTGGTTCAATAAACAACTGATGTCTATCCTTATCTGCAAAGCGATTAATTTTATCTTCTATTGATGGGCAATAACGAGGTCCTAAACTTTTAATTCGCCCATTAAACATTGGTGATCTTTCAAAACCTTCACGAAGCAAATCATGTACAATTTCGCTGGTATATGTCATGTGACAAGAACGTTGTTTCTCTAAGGGCTTTGTTATATCTAAATAGGAAAATTTTTCCGGGTTATCATCACCCGGTTGTTCAATCATTTTGGAATAATCCAAGCTTCTTCCGTCAACACGTGGCGGTGTACCTGTTTTCATTCTTCCCGAATCAAAACCCAAACCAACTAACTGCTCAGTAATTCCTGTTGCCGCTCTTTCTCCTGCTCTTCCGCCACCAAAATTTTTATCACCTATATGAATTAGTCCGTTTAAAAAAGTGCCGTTAGTAAGCACTACAGATTTAGCTTTGATTTCAACTCCTAATGATGTTTTTACCCCAACTACACTTTCATTTTCTATTAACAAACCAGAAACCATTTCTTGGTAAAAATCCAGATTAGGCGTCCCTTCTAAAAGCAGCCTCCAGTCTTCTGCAAATCGCATTCTATCACTCTGCACTCTAGGACTCCACATGGCAGGTCCTTTAGATTTGTTTAGCATCTTAAATTGAATCGCAGAGGTATCAGATACGATACCACTGTAGCCACCCAAAGCATCAATCTCTCTAACAATTTGCCCTTTAGCAATACCACCCATAGCAGGATTGCAAGACATTTGCGCAATGTTCTGAAGACTCATTGTAACAAGCAAAGTTTTGCTTCCCATGTTGGCAGCAGCGGCAGCAGCTTCACTTCCAGCATGGCCTCCGCCAACCACGATAACATCATATACTTCGTTAAACATATTACTCCATTTAAATTGTGTTCCACGTGGAACATATTAGCAATTTTGGTTTGCAAATATACACTGATTTCTTGAATCTAACTCAACAGGCTTAAGTAGTGGTTTTCTTTTTCACGCATAAGTTTTGCATCAGCTTGGGTTTTGTCTTTATAACCACAATAGTGTAATATGCCATGGATGATAACACGGTTCAATTCTTCTTTAAAAGATGTCTTAAAATCTTTTGCATTATCTGCTACTCTTTCAATAGATATGAAAATATCGCCTTGTATTATTTTTCCGACTGAATAATCAAAACTAATAATATCGGTTAACGTGTCATGATTAAGGAATTCTACATTTAATTTATGTAAATATTCATCGCTACAGAACACATAGTTAATGTCTCCTTCTTTAAACCCTTCACCTGATATTACATTAGAAATCCAAGAAGAAATTTCGTTATCATTATCTAATAAAAAATCGGTTTCGTAATTAAAACTAATCATTTGCTTTTTTAAAATACGCTTGTACTTTTTTTCTATAAACCTGGCGCAAAGGTAAGCTTTGTCTGTTCAATATTTCAGTAGTATTAAAATATTGTTTTGCTGATGGAATCTGATTGTTTATGTTATTATCAAAACTTTTTGTATTCGTTTCAGATTCACGTTTATTATCTTCTCCTTGTTGGAAAGTAGCGTTTTCTAATTTTAACAGTTGATGTTTCAATTCCAGCATCTTTTGAAGTGTTTGATTGGTAAAGC
This sequence comes from Wocania sp., assembly GCA_965224845.1. Taxonomy (GTDB): domain Bacteria; phylum Bacteroidota; class Bacteroidia; order Flavobacteriales; family Flavobacteriaceae; genus Wocania_A. The sequence continues at coordinate 625,755 of CBDDAJ010000015.1, read as the reverse complement.
CCTTATTTAATAAATCGAGCTCAATCTCTTCCATTTTTTTTAATAGTGCATCTCCATTACCTTTCATCCCTTTCCCTTCTTTAGATAATCGCTCTTCTAAAGCCTGACGCAATTCTTGTTGTTGCTGATAAATTTCATATAATTTGCCATTTAGGTCTTCATTAAGTCCTTCACCATCAGAATCATTTTGACTTCCTTGGTTGCCCTTTCCTTTTTGATCTCCATTTTTTCCACCCTCTTTGTTCTTACCCGTTTTATCACCTTCACCATCCTTCTTTCCTTCTCCCTCATTTGGTTTTTTTCCTTCTCCTTTTTTCATGCCTTCTTCCATCATTTGGTTAAGTTGTTCCTGACTCATAATAATATCAGGAAGCTGCATATCTCCTTTGCCTCCCTGGCCTTGAGACATACTCATGTTTTCCTGCATATTATCTAAAACATCGCTTAAAAAATCTGCTAAATTGTTGGCGGCTGTAACAGCAAATTGTTGGTTTGAAACCCCTTGGTAAAGCTGGTTTTCTGCCAATAGATCCAACGATTTATCTATATTATAAAAAACTTCTGTTATTTCCTTATTAACGGTTTCTGATAGTTTTGGCTGACGCAACGATAAGGCAAATAAGCTATCATCAATATGTTCAAAATGCTCTTTTAAGTTGTGCTGTTTTCTTAAAAAAGACGCATACTTATTATGGTTAACTTCAATGGCTTTAAACTGATTCATTAGGGCTTCTTGATCGAAAGAAAACAATACCAGATTATCAAGAATTTGTCTTAGCATGGCAGTGTCTTCCTGCATCTGATTTGATTCTCCGCCGCTCATGGCGTTTTTCATTTTCTCGCTCATTTGCTTCATCTTTTGAGCAGCTTTCTTTTGGCCTTTTTGAGCATTCTTCTTATTTTGATTTTCTCCGTTATTAGACTCATTCTTTTGTGCTTCGCTTTTGCCTAATTCTTCTAAAGCTTTTTGCTGCTCATCATCAACTTCCTTCTCATCCAATACATCTCTTGGTATCTCAATAGGTTTTTTTAAAGCCTTACTTTCTTTTTCAAGTTGCTCCATCTCCTCTTTAAAATTTTTAAAGGCTTTATTTAGTTTCTCCTGCTCAGCTTTGGTATTATCTTTTTGTTTATTTGATAATTCTTCCTGCGCTTCAGCTAAGTTTTCCAAATCGCTTTTAAGCTTTTCTAACTTCTTCTCTACATAAAATCTTTTTGTAAGCTCTAATAGTTGCTGCAAGCTTCTCTTCTTATTTTTATTTTGCTTTGCTAGCTGTTCCAACTTTTGAGTTAATTCTTCTTTATTAATTTTTTCCTGCAGTTTTTTTAATTCCTCAAGAAGCTTTTCGTCCTTTCTTAATTGTTCCTCATTCGCCTCTAATCGCTTTTTAAGATCTTCTTTAAAAGTATCTTTTTCCGTCTTCTCTTTCTGAAAATTATCTAAGTTCTCTTTAAGTTTTTTATTAAAGTTTTTCATCATCTCGTCTTGCTGTTTTTGCCGCTTTAAAAATGATTCCAGTTTCTTTTTATCATTAAAGTTTAAACTTGATTTTTCCTTTTGCGTCTTAGACAACTTTTCAAGGTTCTTTTCCTGCTCCTCAAACTTTTCTAAAGATTTGTTTAAATCGTTAATAGTCTTGCTTTGTTCATTTAGCCGTTTTTGCTCCTCCTCCTCTTTAGTTCGCTTTCTATACGTAAACACACTGCTTTTTGTTTGCTTATATTTGTTAACAGCATCATTATCAAATACCTGGAAATACAATTGATAACTTACTCCTTCTTCAATATCTAAATTATTTGGGAATGCCGTAATAAACTCATCAATGTTTGTTTTAGATAGTGGTATATTTTCTACTTCTTTTTTTGATTCGTTATCTGTTGGGTAATAAACCATTTGAAGTTTACTAAAACCATAGTCGTCACTTACTTGACCATAAAAGTAAAGGGTTTGTAAATCTAAGCTATCAACCTCCATTTTTAAGTTAAGCTCAGGGTATTCATCTTTAACTACATCAATTCTAAAAGCCAGATTTTCGTAGTTTTTAAGATTAGCATTACTGGTACTCAAACTATAATCAAAATGATTATAAAGTCGTTTAGATAATTTAAAGTCATTCGATTGGTCGGTAGAAAAATCTAGTGTGTCTTTTGCATACAAATACACATTATCTGTAGATTTAGTTTTAAGCAACCATGTTATATTAGTGCCTTCAGGAACCATCGCGTTTCCAGTGCTTCTTAAAACATCATTCTTTTTTTTGGTGTGGTTTGGATAATCTAAAACCATTTCAAAGCTTAATAATGAGGGGGTTTCTACAATACTCAATGTATAAGGCTTTGAGGTTACATCATTAGCCGTTAATTGAAACTCAATATTATTTTTTGGTTGAGAAAACACGTATTCAAATTCTCCAATACTTTTTTGTTTTAAAAAATAGGTCTCATTATTATAAACAATTTGGGCACTTTCTGGTGTTACATCACCTGCAGTTTTTACCAGCAACTTAAAGTCTTTATTTTCAATAGCCCTTAAATCATTATTAACGACAAAAAACGCAAATGGCGCTGGGGGCTGATAAGCGGTTTTGTAATGAACAACCCGTTCATAGCTATCCTTAAACCAATTAGAATGCCCCGTTAAGAACGTTACCAAAATAATTAAAACAGGAATGGCAGCGTATTTTAAATACCCTATATTCTTTTTAAAATTGATAGCCAATTTAAACGGAACAGGTTTTAATTCTCCCGATTTTTGCTCAATGCTAGCCAGCAATAATTCTGATTGTGATTGATCTTCTTTAAGCTGAAGAACATTTAATAATTTATCGTTTACCTCAGGAAAATGCTTTCCAATAATTTTTGAAGCATCCATATAATTGATGCCCTTTTTAAGCTTAAACAATTTAGCTAAAGGAATAGCAACAAACTTAGCCAGTAAAACAACTTCCACTAAAACAAATAGCCAAAATAAAATGGTTCTTGCTAATGGATTTAACCACAACACATACTCAACAAACAGTGTAAATAAAAAGTAAAGCAATCCAATGGCAACAAATAAAATAGTGCCTTTTATTAGCTCGTTGGTATAATAACGGTTAATAAATTGCTCAAGCTTGGTTTGTATGGTTCTAAAATGGTTCACTTTATGGTACTTAAGGCATTTAATACACTAAACTACAATTTTATTTTTATAAGGTTTATAATTAAGTGTTAATTGTATCTTTGCAGTCATAAATTAAAAAGATGATCAAAAACGTTCGTGTGCGTTTTGCACCAAGCCCAACAGGACCTTTGCATATTGGCGGAGTTCGTACCGCACTATTTAACTATTTATTTGCTAAAAAACACAACGGAACTTTTGTTTTAAGAATTGAAGATACCGATCAAAACCGTTATGTTGAAGGTGCAGAACAGTATATCATTGATGCGTTAAATTGGTGTGGCATGCCTTACGATGAAGGCCCTCATAAAAATGAAATATGCGGCCCTTACAGACAAAGCGAACGTAAGCATTTATACAAACAATATGCTGATGAGTTAATTGCTTCGGGTAACGCTTATTATGCTTTTGATTCTGCCGAACAGTTAGATTTTCACAGAAAAGACCATGAAAGCAAAGGCAAAACTTTTATCTATAATTGGCATAATCGATTAAAATTATGCAACTCTTTATCGCTTAGCGCGGAAGAGACTCAAGCTAAATTAAACGCTGGTGATGATTATGTAATTCGTTTTAAATCACCACAAGATGAAACTTTGCATTTAAAAGATATGATTCGTGGTGATATTAAAATAGACACCAATATTTTAGATGACAAAGTATTATTTAAAAGCGACGGAATGCCAACTTATCATTTAGCGAATATTGTTGATGACCATTTAATGGACATATCGCATGTTATTCGTGGTGAAGAATGGTTACCAAGTTTAGCGTTACATTATCAACTATACAGTGCTTTTGGTTGGAGTGCCCCGGAATTTGCGCATTTACCACTAATATTAAAACCAACCGGAAAAGGAAAACTGAGTAAGCGTGATGGTGATAAGCTTGGGTTTCCTGTATTTCCTTTACAATGGCAAGATCCTAAAACACAAGAGGTTTCAAGAGGCTATAAAGAAGCCGGCTATTTTTCTGAAGCCATGGTTAACTTCTTAGCTTTTTTAGGTTGGAATCCAGGAACAGAACAAGAAATTTTTAGCTTAGATGAATTAATAAATGCTTTCGATTTAAATAAAGTAAATAAATCTGGTGCGCGTTTTGATCCTGATAAAACCAAATGGTTTAATCATCATTACATGCAAGAGCAAAATAATGATGCGCTGGCTAAGTCTTTTCAAGAACAACATTCTGAATTAGCAGGTATAGATATTAACTACATCTCTATGGTTATTGGGTTAGTAAAAGAGCGCGCTACTTTTGTTTCTGATTTTTGGGATTTGACTCATTTCTTTTTTACTGCGCCATCATCTTATGATGAAAAAGCCTCTAAAAAAGCCTTTAAAGACGGCACCAAAGCACTAATGACTGAATTAGTTTCTATCATAAATAATATTGAGGATTTTACCGTAGAAAACCTGCAATCTGAAATTAAAAGCTGGATTACATCCCAAAGCATTGGTTTTGGTAAAGTGATGATGCCTTTACGATTAGCACTAGTAGGTGCTTTACAAGGGCCCGATGTATTTGATATTATGTTTATGATTGGGAAAAACGAAACGGTTAAGCGTATAAAAACTGTAATAGCAGCTTTATAAATTTAGCTTAAGCCATTGTAGCTTTGCCACAGAAAAGGCAATCTTTTATTTTAAAGGAATTACCATATTCCAGGTATTTTCAAACTCCCATGCTTTTTCACCCTCTCCAACAGCTGCAAATAAATGTGTTGGTTTCCCGTCTTCAATTAAAACAAATGGGCGTTCAAAATGATTATGATGCGATTTGGTTCCATCATCCCATTCAATGTTGCGGCTATATGCTTTCACCTTCTCAAATAAATGCCAGTTTACACCATCTTTAGACCAAACATGTATTCCGCCACCTTCTTCTCCACATATTTCTCCCGATCGGTCTTTTATAATGGCTTCATATTTATCATTAGACCACCAGATGTAAGGGTCTTCAACATCAATAAGGTTATTTTCCTCAGTTTCAAAACGAAAAACGGGTTCTTCGCTTAACCTTTTATACTCTCCTCTGGGGCTTGAAGCCATAGATACACCCAATAATAATGGAGGAACCAACCCATTTGCAGATGATTTATACATTAACAAAATGTTTCCGGTTTTAGGATCAACAGCTGGTGATGGGTTTGAAGTAATAGAAGCGTCCCAATGTCCTTCGCGGGGCTCAATTACGGGCTTATCAACACGCTCCCATGGACCAAAAACCGAATCACTAATAGCTAAGCCCACACGCTTATTCATCCATGCTTTTTTCCAATTATCTTCTGAAACAACAGGGTTAGCTTTTGTTGGCATAGGAAAATCGTATGTCGTTCCAAAATGATATAACAAATATTTGTTTTTATATTTAACGATACGCGGGTTATGTGTACACATACCATCAAAAAATGCTTTTCCCCGAACAGGAAGAACAACTTCTTGAAAAACATAAGGACCAACAGGGGTGTCAGCAACTGCTCTAACAACTTCAGAGTTTGTGACCCAATTACCAAAACCAACATCTTTAGACCATCTTGATGCAAACATATGATATTTGCCATCTTCTCCTTTAATTACTGAAGACCCCCAAATCCAATAATCATCATCTCGAAAGCCACCTCCTTTGGGTGCGGGCAAAATACGATCAATAAAAGCTTTGTTTGACGCCTTATTACGGGGTATACAAGACCATAGACCCGATGCAGTGGCTAATACTGCCGCTTTAGCTGTTGCTCCGATAAACACCCTTCTTTTCATTTATCTAAGTTTTTGTAACCACAGGGTTTTCCGTAATTAAATTATTTCGGTGAGTATTACCTGTTATGGGCTTTCATAATGTTTTATGCTCTAAAATGAAATCATTCCACCAAAAACAAGCATAGATTGGTTACCTTTAAAGCTTGTATTGCCTCCGGAAGTATCGAGATTTTGAGCGTTAAGTTTTTTTAGAATATTGGTAAACCCATAAACATATTGGGCTCTAAACTTAATAAATTTAAACCCTGCAGTAATTCCAACTGCGCCATCTAAATTAAACTGGGAGATATTACCAATATCTTTTGCGGTTAAATTGCTGTAGTTATTTATAAAATATGCAGATTTATTGCTGTCCTTTAACTCTAATTTTCCATTGTATTGAAGCATTGGTCCAATATCTAAAGTAACATAGCTTCCTGCTAATTTTATATGTGCCATTAGTGCCACTTGAGCTGCAAAAAGTTTAAACTCAACAAATTCATTAGGATTACTAGCACTAAGCATGGTTGGTCTTGCAGAAATTAAAACACTATTTTCAGATAAATGCATCCCATAACTCATGTTGTACCATTTATGTGGGATTTCTACTGTTGCACTTAATCCGCCTATAAAACCATCTCCTTTTGAGGTAACAAAGTTATTGGTAGTTATATCTGTTTTAGTAAGCCCTCCAAAAATGCCAATACCATTAACGATATCATAATTTCCTTTTTGCGAAAAACTTTTTGTAACAAAACACAGTAAAATAACTACTAATAAGAAAAGTCGATTATATTTCATAGTTTGGGTTATAAGCAACCAAATATAGTATAATTTTTGTATCTTAATTTTTCTAACCATTTTAATATATTTATTATGAACTTGTTTTTTATCCCCGTTATTCTTTTTGGGTTGATTATTTTAATCTCCGCCTTCTTTATTGTTAAACAACAAACTGCGGTAATTATTGAGCGCTTTGGTAAATTCCAAAGTATTCGCCATTCTGGTTTGCAAATGAAAATTCCTTTAGTAGATAGAATTGCCGGACGATTAAGCTTAAAAATTCAGCAACTGGATGTTATTATAGAAACCAAAACTTTGGATGATGTATTTGTGCGTTTAAAAGTATCTGTACAATACAAAGTAATACGCGATAAAGTTTATGATGCTTTCTACAAACTCGATTATCCGCACGACCAAATTACTTCTTATGTTTTTGATGTGGTGCGTGCCGAAGTACCAAAAATGAAATTGGATGATGTATTTGTTAAAAAAGATGATATTGCTATTGCGGTAAAATCAGAACTAAACGACGCTATGGTTGAGTATGGCTATGATATTATTAAAACCTTAGTGACAGATATTGATCCTGATAGCCAAGTAAAAGAAGCGATGAACCGTATTAATGCTTCTGAGCGTGAAAAAATTGCTGCTCAGTTTGAAGGTGATGCACAACGCATCTTAATTGTTGAAAAGGCAAAAGCCGAAGCCGAAAGTAAGCGCTTACAGGGTCAGGGTATTGCAGACCAGCGTAGGGAAATTGCTCGTGGTTTAGAAGAGTCTGTAGAGGTTTTAAACCGTGTTGGAATAAATAGTCAAGAAGCTTCAGCGCTTATTGTAGTTACCCAACATTACGACACGCTTCAATCTTTAGGTGAAGAAACCAATAGTAACCTTATTTTATTGCCTAATGCACCACAAGCAGGAAGCAATATGCTAAATGATATGGTAGCTAGTTTTACTGCTAGTAACCAAATTGGCGAGGCTATGAAAAATTCTAAAAAGAATAAAAGTGAATAAAATAAAATCAATGTTTTTAATGCTGTTACTTTTTTGTAACAGCATTTCTTTTGCGCAAACCACAGAGGAATTAAAAACCTCAGCTTTAAGAGATGCTAAAATCACTTCTTCGGCTACTTTGAAAATGGATTTTGAAACCGTTTTTAAACACACTCATCCTAATATTATAAAATTAATGGGCGGAAAAGAAAAAGGTATAGAGTTACTTAAAAACACCTTTGAAACTATGAAAACTCAAGGGTTTGTTTTTGAAAAGGCTGATATTTTAGGTGTTTCTGATATTGTTTTTGAACAAGAAAAATACCGTTGTTATATTGAAGGCTTTAATCAAATGACAATGAATGGTATGCGAATAAAATCTAAAAGTTACTTATTAGGTATTTATAATAAAGAAGATAAAATATGGTATTTTATTGAAGCAAAACAATTAAAAAACAAAGCTATGTTAGATATGGTTTTACCAAATTTCAAAACAAGCTTAGTAATTCCTAAAGACGATATGCAAACAGAAAAAATAGAAGACTAGTCTTTTATTAAAGATTTTTATTTTTAATGAAAAAAGAAATTTTAATTGTTTTAGGATCTCCAAACTCTTCTACAGGAGAATTAAGCAGCATTTCTAAAAGCAGGCTAAATTGTTGCCTGGAAAATTATTTAAAAGGAAAACCGGTGCTTTGTACTGGCGGTTGGGGCGATCATTTTAACACCTCCAGTAAACCTCATGCCCAATACGCTAAAACTTATCTCATTAAAAACGGGGTTTCAAAGCATGATTTTTTAGACTTCGCATTATCATCAAATACTGTTGATGATGCGGTAAAGATTAAACCTATAATTCAAAATATTAAAAATAACTCCCTAACTATTATTACCTCAGATTACCACCTAGAAAGAGTAAAGTTAATTTTTGAAGAAATTCTAAACGGGTATGAAATGTCTTTTATTGGTGTAAAATCAAATTTAGACCACGACGCACTTAATCTTTTAAAAAATCATGAAAAAAAAGCCATACAATCTATTATAGATAATGGTTTATATTATTAATCCCGAACAGTGATTATCTCAAAAAAGCATGTGGTTAGGGGGCTGTTTAAGTAAGGCTTACAGTTTTCTAAACTTAGGTGGAGTTTCTTTTTTTTCTTTTTCAACTTCCTTATTACTAAGCTTTCCGGGAAAAACAAGCGCCGTACTTGAAAATGTGGTTCCAAAATTAATATTTGCATAATACACTTGGCTAACAGCGTCTTTTACTTGGTTTTTAGATAGTTCCTTTAAAGGATGAATAAATACAGACCATAAAACACCATCAGAAACCGCATATTTAACATCTAAAGCAGTATGAAAATTTGCAACCAGAGCTGCTTTAATCAACTCATTATTCAAACTATTTGAATCTGCAATTGGAGAAATAATTCGCATCCTATTATTTTTTGTGTCTGTTATAGATAGCATTTGAACGTCTTTAATAAAAAAGTGCCAACTGCCATTTTTTCCCTGAATAGAATCGCTAACCGAAGTATAAATGCTTTCAAGCGTTTCATTATTCATTGTTTGAGAAAAGGTAAAAAGAGGAATTGCAACAAAAAGGAAAATTAGTGTTTTCATCTATTTAAAATTTTACAAACCGCTGATAATCAAACTTTAATTATTTTGGTTGGTATGGTATCTCACCTGCTTAATACCCATTATGGGCTTTCATAATTATATATTGTATCCTATAAGTCGAAAGCAGATTAAATTACTTAAACGAAATCTTGTGTATTTCATACAGGCAGAAAATTGAGCCTGAGCCGTCTAAACTTGTTTTACGCTTTAAAAGGGTGTCTTTCCTCCCACTTTTTAATAGGATTCATATACTTTACAATGCACTTTAAAACCGTATTTGCTATAAAATTATTTGTGTGTTTTAAATACACATGCATGGTATTGGGTTTTGCTCCAATAGAGCTTTTAATTTCCATAGCGGTTCTGGCATATACAATGGTTTTAAACCCTTTTTCAATACCAAAAAAAGCCATGTTGAATAGCATATTTAAATACATTTGGTGTTTTTGTTGCAGGCTTTTATTGTAACCCAAAAAATAGGTTTCTAAAGTATCACCATTTAAAATGAGTGTATAAAAACCCACCAATTCTTCGTTTAAAAAATAACCAAACACTTTAAATTTTTCTCCCAAACAAACTTTTAAATTATAAAAATGTGTTTTATTTAATTTGAATGAATTAACACCTGCATGGTCTGAAACTGTTTCATATAGCTTAAAAATCGCTTCAAAATTATCTTTAATAAAATCTTCGTGCAACGCTTTACATTCAAGGTGAGATGCTTTCTTTCGTGCTGTTTTATAACGTCTTCTATATTTTTTATTGAAAGCCGCTATGTAATCTTCCGGTGACTTCCAGGTGTCTAAAACAGAAAGTATCATATTAGGCTGCACCTGAACTTTATATAGGTTGTTTTTTTTGAAAAAATTAGAATCGTTGTGAATCGTATCGTCTTCAAAATAATCTTTAAAAGCAATGATCCTGATTTTCTTGTTAAATTTTGATTTAATTTCTACTGCTAAATCATTTAAAGCTTCTTGTATTATATCCAGGTATTCTGACTGAAGTATTTCATCTTTTAAAAAACAGACACCATGCTGTCCGGTGTGCATTAAGTTGCCAACAATTAGTGCATTTCCCTTTATAATTTTAGATACTAATTGTTTTGCAGATTGCTTAATGATACTGTTTGATGTTTTTCTAAAAATATCATCCAAATACATTTCTACTCGCTGAATAACAGCAATCCCTATTAGTTTTTCAGCTTTAAAAACACCTAAATAGTAAGATGTTATATTACTAGGAGACGATAATTCAAGTCCTTTTAAAAAGGTTGTTTTTAAAAAAACATCATGATTAGGAAGTGCATCCCAAGAACTAGGAAGCTGGTTTACTGAATTATATATGTTATAGCTTATCAATACAAAAAGAAAAAAGACCGAAGTTAAACACCTCAGTCTTTATTTATGTTAAAACATTACAAATTTATACCCATCCACAAACAATAGCTCCCATTACACCTAATGTAACTATCCAATACCCACTATTTATAAAAATATATTTAGCACCTTTTCGCTCGAACAACGCATTAGTGCCAATAATAGGAAGTGCAACAAAAATACCAGCAAAAACGCCATGTAATGCCCCATGCTTAAACGTTCTAAAGGCATCACCATAATCAGCCATAAAGGCTGCATATGATGGCAGAGCAGTACTTGAGTCGCCTCCTATTAAACTTAAGGCTCCTGTTTGGTGAATACTCATTTGCGTCATGGTCATGGCTAATAAAAACGCAAAAATAAAGGCTAAAATAAAAATCTTTGCCATATTGCCGCCTTTTACCTGCTCATCTGTCATACCTGCTGCTTGCATCCAGGCCTTACCAAAAACTTTTGGGTTATACCAAATAAATCCAACAACTAATGCTGAAACAGCTGCAACAAGAATTGCAGGGAAATTTAAAAAATCCATAATAATTTTGTTTTAGTTAGTAGTTAAATATAGCTAAAAAAAATTATGTTGTTGTTTTTTAACACTTAAAGGTTTTCTAAATTGCACGAGCTTCGGCTACCAATATCTCATTTTTATCATCTAATGCCTTAGCTATAAAATCATTAATAGCAGCATTGCGTTCTAATCCGTTTTTAAGCATCACATGGAGCGAAATCATAGTGGCGATACGAGTTCCTGCTTTTTTTACCGCGGTGTTAAATAAAGGCTCTAAATCGTTGTAAGAGATGTTTTTAGCGAGTTCTTGTATTTCAGCTTTTACCTTTTGTTGTTTCTCTTCTGGATAATTGGTGTATTTTTTTCCTAATTGCTGAATCACACTAATAGGTTTACGCTGTACCTGTGGCTGCTTTTGTTGGTTTTGATTCTGGTTTTGCTTTGGCTTTTGTTTTGCCCAGGTATCTCTCAATCCCACTGTTTTATTAAATACTAGCTTATCTGTTGTAGAGTCATTATCTACATTAAAATAACCTAAACGCTGAAACTGAAAATGCTCTTCCACTTTAGCATCAGCTAATCCAGGCTCCAAAAAGGCTGTTTTTACTTTAAGGGAATTGGGGTTGATAAAATCCATAAAATCTTTATCTCCATGACTATCTGGTGCTTCATCGCTAAACAAGCGATCGTATTCTCTAACTTCGGCTTTTATCGCATGTTTTACTGACACCCAATGTAGTGTGCCTTTTACTCTTTTAGAAGTATCTGTAATGTATGTACAATGTACCTCAGTAATATGGCCTTCATTATCTTTAATTACGTTTTCAGCCTTTATGATATAAGCATTTTTTAAGCGAACTTCTCCTCCTAGTTTTAACCTAAAAAATGTATTTCCCGCTACTTCCTTAAAATCTTCTTTTTCAATATAAATTTCTCTTGAAAAAGGCACTTTTCTAAACCCTGCAGAATCATCTTCCGGATTATTTTCAGCTTCTAACCATTCTTCTTTATCTTCTGGGTAGTTAGTAATAACAACTTTAACGGGGTTTAAAACCGCCATGACACGGTTTGCTGTTTTGTTTAAATCTTCTCGAATGCAAAATTCTAAAAGTGATACATCAATCACGTTTTCTCGCTTTGCAACACCAACCTTTTCAATAAACTGACGAATAGAATTTGGTGTATAGCCACGACGACGTAATCCAGAAATAGTTGGCATACGCGGATCGTCCCAACCGGTTACAATACCCGCTTCAACTAAGCGTAATAACTTACGTTTACTCATAATGGTGTAACTTAGGTTTAAACGCGCAAACTCACGTTGTTTTGGTGGTAACGGCAAGATGTTTTTACTATATTCATAAACGTTATCTCTAAACCAGTTGTATAGTTTTCTATGTGGTTTAAATTCTAAAGAACATAACGAATGTGAAATTTGTTCAATATAATCGCTCTCGCCATGCGTCCAATCATACATGGGATAAATACACCAATCGTTTCCTGTTCTATGGTGATGTGCATACATAATGCGATACATAATGGGGTCACGCATAAGCATGTTAGGATCTTCCATGTCTATTTTCGCACGCAAAACATGGGTGCCTGCTTTAAATTCTCCGTTTTTCATTCTAGTGAACAAATCAAGATTCTCTTCTATAGACCTATTGCGAAAAGGGCTATTGGTTCCAACCTGTGTTGGTGTGCCTTTTTGTTCTGCTACGGCTTCACTAGATTGCGAATCTACATAAGCCTTACCATCTTTTATTAATTGAATGGCCCAATCATAAAGCTTTTGGAAATAATCTGAGGAATATAATTCGTTTTCCCAGCTATAGCCTAACCATTTTATATCGCGTTTTATAGCATCAACATATTCTTGTTCTTCTTTAGCAGGATTGGTATCATCAAAACGTAAGTTTACAGGAGCATGGTACTTCTCTCCTAGCCCAAAACTAATACCAATAGCTTTAGTATGACCAATATGTAAATAGCCATTGGGTTCTGGTGGAAAACGAAAACGTAAATTGTTTTTAGGCATTCCGTTGGCCAAATCTTCTTCTATAATATGCTCAATAAAATTGAGTGATTTTGTTTCTTCAGACATAACTGTGATTCATATAAAATGAAAAGCACAAAATTAGGTAATTTTAAACAAACATTTGGGCTTCATCTTACTATAATATGTAACACAATAAGCTTTAATATACTTGCTTAACAGGCTATAAATTATACGACATAGAAAAGCATGAATGCTTAAAAAGCTATAATACATGTACCTCACTAAACGAATGCAAACCACCAAAGAGCTTTTATTAAACTTTTCGTTACAAAATTTGTGTAGAATTTCACCCGAAGAAACAATAATAGTACTTTTGCTTTATGGGAATTATAAAAGTTGAAAACATACGCGTATTTGCCTATCATGGCTGTTTAAAAGAAGAAACAAAAATAGGTAGTGATTATCGTGTAGATTTACAGGTTAAAGCTAATTTGCAAGATTCTGCAAAAACCGACAAGCTTAATGATACAGTTGATTATGTGTTTTTAAACAGGGTTATTAAAGAAGAAATGGAAATCCCCTCCCATTTGCTTGAAACCGTTGCAAAACGTATACTAAACAGGATATTTAATGAGGATAAATTAGTAGAAAAAGCCACTGTTTGGGTAAGCAAACTAAACCCGCCTATTGGTGGTGACGTAGAACGTGTAACGATAAAAATGACTGATAAGCGTAAAAAATAATTTTTTGTAAGGAAAAGTTATTTTTTTTTTTACATTTGCTGCAAGTTTTTGATTCCCTCTCAAGAATAGTTTTAAACATAAATAATAGTAAAATATAATGGCGTCGTGGCCGAGTGGCTAGGCAGAGGTCTGCAAAACCTTCTACAGCGGTTCGAATCCGCTCGACGCCTCAAAAAAAGCTTTCAGTTTACTCTGAAAGTTTTTCTTTTATAGGGCTTATTTGTTCTAATTTTTCTTTATTTCTTTCGTAAGCTTCAGGAAATAACCCTTGTATAAGAAGCAAAACCCCAAAACCTAAAATAACTAAGGCTATTATTTTTTTAGTTTTAAAAATAAGTCGTGGTGTTAATCTATCTTTAAGTCGCTTTGCTATTACTATTTTAAATAAATCTGCAACAAAATAAGATGTTAACATTGTTGCAATAAAAACTATTTCTCCATTTTTTGATGTTGTTAGTGAGTCTCCTAATACAATAAAACCCAACCAACCTAATAAAACACCAATATTTATAAAGTTAAGTAGAAAGCCTTTAATAAAAAGTTTGCCATAATCTTTTTGAATTTCTACTTTATGATATTCTTTTACTATAGATCGAAACGATTTGGATGTTTTTATAAACGAAATAATGCCGTAAACAATTAATAAAACACCTCCAAAGATTAAAAAGCTTGGATCGTCTTTTATTTTTTCTCTTAAACTATTAGTACTATAAAAGGCAATAATGATAAAAATGATATCGGCAAGTATTACACCTAAATCGAATATTAACGCGCTTCTAAAACCTTTTGTAGCACTGGTTTCCAGGAGCACAAAAAACACAGGACCAATAGTAAAGGCCAGTATAATTCCGAAAGGAATAGCGGTTAAAATGTCATCAAACATAATTAATGTGAAGCTTTACACAAAGTAAAGGAATATTTTATAATTTTTAGATTGCTTTTTGTTTGTATTAACAAAAAAGAAAACCCACTAATGTTAGTGGGTTTTCTTAATATTATAAAAACTGTTTTATTTATTTCATGCGCTTAACACGACCTCCAAAAACTCTACTTTCATTAACTGTTTCCGGATCGCCATAAATAAACACATCGCCTCCTGCTCTAATTTTTATATCTACAACACCTGATGCGTTTACATAAGCTTCGCCTGCGGCTCTAATGGCAACTTCTGTATTTTCTGTTTTAAGCGCTTCGCCTTTATAAACCCCTCCTGTTAGTAAGGAAATATCTTGGCTCTTAGCTTTACCAGCTGTTTTAATTACACCACCAGTAACAGATTTAATGTTGGCATAAGTAACGTTTAGTTTAACATTAATTTTTCCTCCTTCCTGGGCTTTTAAATCAATTTCAAATTGTTTTATTTTATCCTTCGAAAAAACTTTTGCGCCTTCATTAACATCAATAATATCAACTCCCGAGTAATATAATTTAACCCTTGTTTTATTACCATCAAAAGCTTCTTCTAATTTCATTTTAATTTTTAGTTTTCCGTTTTTGTTGTTAACTAAAACATCTTCTTTATTCTCTCCTGTAATAATTATTTTGTTTTCTTTAGATTTAATTAACTCGACATCAATTAAATCGTAAACCTTGAGTTCTTTAAATTCTCCTATTGTTTTTTCTATTGACTCTTGAGCAAAAGTTGTTGAAGAAATAATAATTGCTAAAACTGATAGTATTTGTTTCATTTGTTAAGGTTTTATTGTTTTATAATCCCAATGTAATTCGCTTGCATACCACTTAATTAATTATTAAGATTGAGTTGTAATGCATCTTAATAATTATATAAGTTTTTTTTACTTAACGCAAAACTATCAATAATTATTCCGTTGTTGTTTTACTTTATGAAAAATTTATAATTGAAGAGCGGTTTTTCTATAAAGTTTTTACTGCGGTTCCTGTTATTGAAACTATTAAAGTTGATGAATTCGCTAATGGTTCAACATCAATTTTAATACCTACAACAGCATTAGCTTTTAAAGCTTTAGCATTATCATTTAATTTTTGAAAAGCTTCTTCTTTTATTAACTCTAAACCTTCTGAATAAGCTTGGTAATATTTAGACATTTTAAACATATCCTTAAAAGAGATACTGGTGCCTTTATATTTGTAACTAGAATTATACGCTATACCCGATACAATGCCTAAATAATCTTGTATTTTTTTTCCTTCTATACTGTTGGTTGTGGTTAGAATCATGTTTTATGTTTTTTATTATTAGTGTGTGAAGTTACTATAAATGTTACATAGTATTTCATTTTTATTCTTTGAAATTGATTGCTCAACATTACAAGAAAAATGGTGTGTTAAGTATATGTGTGTGTTTATAAAGTATAACACAAGCGCTCTTTTTTTTCGTTATAATAGCATCTGGCAAAACTTACGGTATGCTATTAAAAGAAATTGTAAAAACGAAGCTTTTTTTAATACATTTGGATATGCAACTGCTTAATGTAATTACGATTAAAAACTCATAATATAATTTAAAACACAATATGAATTATACAAAAATAATACTGCTTCTTATTTCTCTTTCACTTTTGAGTTGTACAAACAAAACAATTAAAAACAAAAGAGTTGTTATAATTGGTTTAGATGGATTAAGTGTAGAAGGGTATCAAAAATCTAAGCACCCAAATTTAGATGCCCTAATGAAAGATGGTGTTTTGTCTTTAAATACAAGATGTGTTATGCCTTCGGTTACCTTACCAAACTGGACCAGTCATTTAACTTCTGGTGGACCAGAACAACATGGTGTTACCTCTAATAATTGGAGAATTGATAATCAAAAATTTCCGCCTATAGAAAAAGATAGTTTAGGGTATTACCCTTCTGTTTTTAAAATTTTAAAAGAGCAGGTACCAAATGTAAAAACGGGATATTATTACAATTGGGCTGAACTGATCAACTCAATAAATAAAGCGTATATAGATGAGTTGAGTTTTGAAGAAAATGATGGGTATCATGAAAATTATGACAAAGCATATAATTTTATTGTTGAAAATAAATCACATCCAACATTAGTCTTTTTATACTCTGTTCATGTTGACCATGCAGGGCATAACCACCGTTGGATGTCACCGGAATATATAAAATCTATAGAGCTAGTTGATATAGAAATTGGGAATTTAATCACTAAGCTAAAATCTTCTAAACTTTATGAAAACACAAATTTTTTATTAATTACAGACCATGGAGGTACAAGAACATCTGGCCATGGAGGTTTGAGTATAGAAGAAATGGAAGTACCCTGGGGAATTACCGGACCAGATATTATAAAAGGAGGCATACTTTCTGAGCCTAATAGTAATGCCAACACAACTAAAGTGATAACGACTCTGTTTGGATGTAATGATACACCAGGATCATGGATTGGAAAAGTTCCAAAATCAATTTTTGAATAAAAAATACTGCATACAATAACATTTCGTTTATTGCTTCTGAAATTCCGAATAGGAAATTCACTCAAATTAATCAACTTTAGACTTATGAAGAGTTTACTTCAAATACTATTGATCATTTTTATTTTAAACGGATGTAAACCTAATAAACATAGATATAATAATTACAAATCAGAAACATTAAAAATCGAACATATTAGTGAAAATGTTTTTAAGCATATTTCTTATTTAGATACTAAAAGCTATGGAAAATACCCTTGCAATGGCATGATCTATATCAATGGTAATGAAGCTATAGTTTTTGACACACCAACTAATAACAAAGCATCATCTGAATTAATACGTTGGATTGGAAAAAAGCATATTAAAGCTGTTGTTGTCACTCATTTTCATATTGATTGTTTAGGAGGTTTACAAGAGTTTCACTCCAGTGGTATTAAATCTTTTGCCACTAATAAAACAATTAAACTCGCAAAAGAAAATAATAAAATATTACCTAAAAATGGTTTTGATCAAACCATGGTGTTTCATATCGGTAATGAAGTTGTTTATGCTAAATTTTTCGGACAAGGACATACAAAAGATAATATCATTGGATTTATTCCAAAAGAAAAAACTTTGTTTGGTGGCTGTTTAATAAAGCATTTAAACGCACCTAAAGGAAACCTTGCAGATGCTAATACTGAAGATTGGTCTAAAACCATTGAGAAAATAAAGCATGAATTTCCTAAAATAGAAAACGTAATTCCTGGGCATGGAAAAAGTGGGGGAATAGAACTTTTAGACTATACAATTAATCAATTCAACGTATATAATAAACGATTTATTTTCTTTCTTCACAATCGATTTTTAGAAACACATGAATTGGAAGCATTTCATCCTGAATACGGAACGACAGAGTATAAAGCAATTTTATCAGAATTTAAAAAAAGGGGGTTAAACGTTATTAGTGAAAAAAGAAAAGGAAATGTAAATGCTCGCGAATATGCACAACAGGTTGTTAATCAAATTGATAGCTTAATTTCTAGTGGAGTTATGCCAAATAAAATAACAATTGTTGGAACATCAAAAGGTGGATATATTGCTCAATACGTTTCAACTATAGCAAATAATCCAGATTTAAATTTTGTATTTATTGCAAGTTATAGAAATAGCGATATCCAAAACATTCCTGAAATCAATTATTGTGGAAATATTTTAACCATTTTTGAAAAGTCTGATCCTTACGGAGTTTCAGCTATTAAAAGAAAAGAAAGCTCGACTTGTAAGATTAAAAATTTTAAAGAAATTGAGCTAAATACAGGAATGAAACACGGTTTTTTATTTAAACCAATGAAAGAATGGATAGCTCCTACAATAAAATGGGCGAATGGAAATTATAACCTGGAATAAACAACAATGTGTAAAAATAATACCCGTTTAATTGCTAAAATCAGAGCAAGTAAATACATAAAACATAGATGACACATAAAGCTTATCAAAAATATTTGGATTCATATTTAGAAATTTGCCCTCAACTAGAAAAGGATGAACTTGATTTTATAAAGTTAAATCTAACCCATCTTAAAAAAAAAGAATTTTATTTAAAAAATGGTCAAATAAAAAAAGACATGGGATTTGTATATTGTGGGTTATTAAAAAGTTATTACATAGATGCGCAAGGAAAAAAAATAACCATCTCTTTTATTAATGAGAACTCATATGCTTCTGATTATCCTTCTTTTATTCAACAAAAACCTTCTAAATATTATATTGAAGCTATCGAACCTTCTATAATTGTTAACTTACCTTATTCTGCTATTCAAAAAGCTTATAAAAATTATAAGAACTTTGAAAATTATGGCAGGTTGATTGCAGAACAAATACTATTAAAAAAGCAAGAGCGAATTGAAAGTTTTTTATTTGAAAATGCAGAAAAACGCTATATCCGTTTTATAGAAAAAAATCAAAATATTATTAATCGAATCAGTATCTCAGACCTTTCATCATATCTTGGAATAGAAAGACAATCTTTAACTAGAATTCGAAAAAAATTAACTCAACAGCACCTTTGACACAAATGTGTCAGGTTAAAAACAAATGAATGCTTCATATTTACAAAGTAATTTTAAACAATTAAATATGAGTAAGTTTAAAAATCTAATACTAATTTTAATATTATTATTTACTTCTTCTTGTGCTTTTAATCATAGATTCCATTATCCAATAAAAATAAATAGAAATGTTGATGAATTAGGAGTTTTTAGTTATGGAAAAGACACGTTATTTTTTAATTATAATAAAGAAACTAAAATTATAAATATTAATGATAAAAACGGAATTTCTCAACACAGCAATTTTTCGATAGAAGCTTTTAATTTTATAAGTAGTAGTAAAAATAAACTACACGGATGGTTATTAAGCCCAAAAAATATAAAACCAATTGCTACTATAATTCATTTTCATGGTAGTGCTAATGATATTTTAACACAGTATCGGTCTATTAGCCCGTTAATTAATTACGGGTTTCAAGTTATTACATTTGATTATAGTGGTTATGGGTTTTCGAAAGGAAAATCCACACGTAAAAATGTGCTTAAAGATGCTTATTCATTTTTAGACTTTGTTAAAAAACACAAAAAACTAAAAGAAAGTAAATTGATTTTATATGGGCAATCTTATGGTGGTTATCTAGCAGCTGTTGTTGGTTCTAACAGCCAAGAAAGAATTGATGGGATTGTAATTGAAGGGGCTTTTTTAAGTCATAAAGCAGAAGCAAAACATGAAGCTCCTTTTTGGGGAAATTTTGTTAAAAATGAAAAAAAAGCAGACCAAGAAATTAAGAAAAACAAAAAACCTGTTTTAATTATACATAGTAAACAAGATAAAAAAGTACCTATAAAGTTTGGTAAAAAGATTTTTGAAAAAGCAAATCATCCTAAAACATTTTATGAAATAGATAAACCTCATATTTTAGGGCTTCAGTATTACTCAAAAGAAATATCTGAAAAAATTAAAAAAATAATAAAGGAATATTAAAAACTATTATATCTGTTGTTTTAATTCACAATATAAAGTATTTGAATAGAAATTTATTTATATAAAATCTTTATTTTTTCCAATCAAATTAAAATCAAGGTGCTTCTTAACTAAATCGGTATTTTTAACTTTAACAATAACCTCATCTCCTAGTTGATACATGGTTTTAGTAGTTCTGCCTACTATAGCGTATTGATCTTGATCAAACATATAATGATCATCATTCATATCCCGAACACTTACCATACCTTCACATTTGTTAGTTATAATCTCTACATAGATCCCCCAATCGGTTACACCTGAAATGACTCCTATAAATTCTTGATCTTTATGATCTTCCATAAAGCGAATTTGCATATATTTTATAGAATCACGCTCAGCTTTTGTTGCTAAGTTTTCCATATTACTGGAATGATTACATTTATCTTCATAAACATCTTCGTTTACTGAATTTCCTCCATCTAAATAATGTTGCAATAAACGATGTGCCATAACGTCTGGATAACGACGAATAGGTGATGTAAAATGACTGTAATAATCAAAAGCTAACCCATAATGACCAATATTATGCGTAGTATACTCTGCTTTACTCATGCTACGTATTGCAAGCGTATCTACTAAGTTTTGTTCTTTTTTACCATTTACTTCTTTTAATAAGTTATTAAGTGACGCAGAGGTTGTTTTACGATCTTTAAAATTAAGTTTATATCCAAATTTTGATACAATACCCTGTAAATTGGCTAGTTTACTGTCATCCGGTTCATCATGTACACGATAAACAAACGTTTTTTTAGGCGATTGCTTCCCTATAAATTCTGCTACTTTTCTGTTTGCTAATAACATAAATTCTTCAATAAGTTTATTAGCATCTTTACTTGTTTTAAAATAAACGCCTTCAGGATTATTATCCTCATCTAAATGAAATTTAACTTCCACCTTATCAAAAGAAATAGCTCCAGAGCTCATACGTTTTTTTCGCATAGTTTTAGCTAATGCATCCATTTTTAAAATAGCATCAGCGATAACTTGGTCTGTTTTATATACTTTTCCTGTTAATGAAACTTCAGCTGGTATATTATTAGTTCTAGATTCTATTATGGCTTGTGCTTCTTCATAAGCAAAACGTGCATCACTATATGTTACTGTTCTACCAAACCATTGGTTTTTAATTTCTGCTTTATCATTCATTTGAAATACTGCAGAGAAGGTATATTTTTCTTCATATGGTCGTAATGAACATGCATTATTTGATAATACTTCAGGTAACATAGGTACTACTCTATCTACTAAATATACAGATGTTGCACGCTCAAAAGCTTCATCGTCTAAAACAGTACCTTCCTGTAAATAATGGGATACATCGGCAATATGGATTCCTATTTCATACAAACCATTATCTAACACTTTAAAAGATAAAGCATCATCAAAATCTTTAGCGTCTTTAGGATCTATGGTAAAAGTTAAATCTTTACGCATATCGCGTCGTTTTGCTATTTCTTCTTTAGTAATAGAAGTATCTAATTTATTAGCAAACTCTTCTACTTTGTAAGGAAATTCATGAGGTAAACCATATTCTGCAAGTATAGCATGAATCTCAGTATTATGATCTCCTGGTTTTCCTAAAACTTGAATCACTTTTCCGTAAGGGGAATCGGCTTTTTCCGGCCAATCTTCAAGTTTTACTAATACTTTATCGCCATCTTCCGCTTTATATGTTTTATTAATAGGTATAAAAATATCTTTATACATTTTATTACTATCAGCAACTACAAAAGCAAAATTCTTTTTATCCTGGATTTGAATAACACCAACATACTCGCTTTTTTCTCGCTTAATAATGTTAGTTATTTCGCCTTCTATTTTTCCACGCTTTCGCCGTTTATAAACATAAAATTCTACTTCATCACCATGTAATGCTTTATTAATATTATTTGAAGCAATAAACACATCATCATCAAACTCATCTGATAGTATATAACCAGAACCTTTTGCTGATAAATCAAGGATCCCTGTGTAATATTCTGTATTAATAATAGCTTTAAACCTACCTCTATCTACTTGTTGTATCTCTTGCTTTGCAGCAAGTTTGGCTAATGTTTTTATAATTTGATTTCTGCTACTGGCATCATTAACACCTAATTTAGCAGCAATTTGTTTGTAGTTAAAATTTTGGTTTTTATCTTTTTTTAAAATACTTAGAATCGTATTTGTTAAGTTTGAAATCCCTTTTTTTCTGGATTTCCCTTTTCTTTTTTTACTCATTTAAATTTTTGTAATCATTATCATTTCCTAAGATACTGGAAATTTTGTTATTAAATAGCGTTGTTATTTTAGGAGAAGATTTGCTATTTATTTTCTGCAAAGCTACGGTTATTATTTTTAATAGTATTTTTTTATGTTAAATTGAAGTTATCCACATTATATATTATATAATTAATTTCTTTTTAAAATTTAAAAAAATAAATGATGGTTATTATAGTATGTTAATATCTGGTATAACTTTTTTAAGTTTTATTTTGATTTGTTTATTATAGAATATTATTGATAAGAAATTAACAGTTATAAATATTATAACTATTTAAAATATAGACCTTTTAATTTTTCTATTAACAACTGTTTATAACCTCTTTTAACATATAATTTTTAATAAATATTACTAAAATTGTATTTAATAAACTTACATTTTATACCTAATAACTTAACTAAAAATTTACATTAACTAATTTGTTTGTTATAGAAATGTTATGGATTGAAAAAATAATTGAATTCTCCTAATTTTACTTTTAAAAAAAAATAAACAGTTATTAACAAGTAATGAATATGTTAATTGACAATATTAATAATTACTACCTTTGTATTATTATAAACTAATATATATATAATGACAATTTCTATAGGAAACGATCACGCAGGTACAGATTATAAATTTGCTATTAAAAAGTATTTAGAAACTAAAGGATATACTGTAAATAATTATGGTACCGATGCAAGTGATAGTGTAGATTATCCAGATTTTGTACATCCTGTTGCTAAAGATGTGGTTGCGAATAAAGTAGATTATGGTATTTTAATTTGTGGTAGCGCTAATGGTGTAGCTATGACCGCTAATAAATATCAGGACATTCGTGCTGGCCTTTGTTGGAACAAAGAAATAGTTAGTTTAATAAGACAACATAATAATGCTAATATATTATGTATTCCTGCTCGATTTACTGCCATTCATCAAGCTATAGAAATGGTTGATATATTTTTAAATACAGAGTTTGAAGGAGGTCGACATCAAAATAGAATTGATAAAATTCCATTATCCTGTTAAATGGGACATAACCATTCTCATAGTCATTCACACTCACATTCTGATTTAAAAGGCCGACATCTTTTTTTATCTATTTTATTAAATATTATTATAACTGTAGCACAAGTTATAGGAGGAATAGTATCTGGTAGTTTAGCACTTTTAAGCGATGCTTTACATAATTTTAGTGATGTTATATCATTAGTTATAAGCTATATTGCTGAAAAACTTTCGAAGCGTAAGGCATCATTTCAAAAAACTTTTGGATATAAACGAGCAGAAATATTAGCAGCTTTTATAAATGCTGCAACTTTAATTATTGTTGCTGTTTTATTAATAATTGAGGCTGTAGAGCGTTTTCAAAATCCACAACCCATAAAATCTAATTTAGTTATTGGGTTGTCTATAATAGCTATTTTAGGAAATGGTTTTAGTGTTATTTTATTAAAAAAAGATTCTGAAGCTAATATGAATATGAAAAGTGCTTACCTACACTTGTTAACCGATATGATGGCAAGTGTAGCTGTATTAATAGGCGGCTTATTAATGAAATATTATCAATTATACTGGGTAGATAGTGTATTAACATTTACTATTGCTATTTATTTAATATGGATGGGATTTGATTTATTAAAGGACTCAACAAAAGTATTAATGTTATTTACTCCAGATTCTATACCAATACATAAAATAGTAGATGAAATTAATAGTTTTGAAAGTATAAAAAATGTACATCATGTACATATTTGGCAATTGAATGAAGAGGAAATACATCTAGAGGCTCACATTGATTTTAATGAAGATATTACACTTTCTCAATTTGATATTATTTTACATAAAATTGAAGATTTAGTATTGCATAAATATGATATTAACCATGTTAATATTCAACCAGAATTTGGCAAAGATGATGCTAAAGATGTTATTGTTCAAGATTAAATTATGTTAGAAATAAAAGTAAAAACATTCCAACAATTAAATGTTCAGGAATTATATGATCTATTACAATTAAGAAGTGAAGTTTTTGTAGTAGAACAAGATTGTGTGTATCAGGATATTGATGCTAAAGATCAAAACGCATTACATGTTTTAGGTTTTAAAAATGATAAAATAGTAGCTTATACACGAATTTTTAAACCAGGTGATTATTTTAAAGAGTCAAGTATTGGTAGGGTAGTGGTAGCAAAAAAAGAGCGCCAATATAAATATGGATATGATATTATGAAAGCTTCAATTGATGCGATAAAAAAACATTTTAATCAAACAAAAATTAAAATTTCTGCTCAGGTTTATTTAAATAAATTTTACAAAAATTTAGGTTTTATAGCGATTGGTAATGAATACCTTGAAGATGATATTCCACATATAGCTATGATAAAAGAATAGTTAACGTTTTAATGTGAAATAACCTCTTAAAACGTCTTTATTATTTAAAATAATTTCATACCAATAACTATCATCTGGTAAAAGCTTTCCGTTATAAACACCATCCCAACCTTGAGAGTTTGGAAGTAAAAATTTTAATAGTTTACCGTGTCTGTTAAAAATTGAAATATTATTAACACTATTATTATTATCTATTACTTTCCAATAATCATGACTACCATCATTATTTGGTGTAAAATATTTAGGAATAAAATAATCTTCATGAGTAATAGTAATATAAAAACTTGTTTCATTACTATCGCATATAGTTTCATTATATATATAAATGGTTTGCGATGTATTTATAATATCTCCAGGTTGTAAAAGTGTACCGTTTCCGTTAGATAGGGTAAAATAATTCCCGTTAGTAAGTACAGGAAGCGTATAAGAAGTACCAATAAAATCATCTAAATGATCTACCGGAATAAAATTAATGCAATCAGATAAGTTTTCAACATAGTTTGAAAAAGAAGCAGGTTTCCAGTTAGGAAAATTTCTTGAAGTATCATCAATCACAACGCAATTTAAGTTAGGATTAAATTCAAAATCCATAATAGTAGCATTTTCATTAGTACCATTTTTAATATTTAACCAACAAAGGTTGTTATTACTACAATCTAGATTTACCAGAGATGTGTTTCTAGACATATCTAATTGAGTAATTTGATTAAACTCGCAGCTTAAATCACTTAATAAAATATTTAATGTAACATCTAAACTTGATAATTGGTTATTAAAACACAACAAAACACGTAGGTTAGGATTTTGAGTCACATCTAAACTTGGTATTTGATTTAAACCACAATCTAAAAAAGTTAAACTTGGGTTTTGAGTAACATCTATGTGTGTTAATAAATTTCCTCTAACAATTAAAGAATTTAAGGTTGTGTTTTGAGAAACATCTATACTGGAAATTTGATTGTTTTCGCAAACTAAAACATTTAGAATTGTGTTTTGAGAAATATCTAAACTGGTTATTAAATTATTTCCACAGGTTAATGCTATTAAATTAAGGTTGTTTGTTACATTAATATCAGTTAATTGATTAAAATCACACCAAAGTATTTTTAAAGCAACTAAGGTAGAAACGTTTAAACTTGTTAAAAAGTTATTGTTACAGTATAGTTCGGTAAGGTTTAAATTAGAAGAAACTGTTAAACTGGAAATATTATTATCAGAACAATCCAAAATGGATAGCGCAATAAAATCTTGAATTCCGGTTAAATCTGAAATATTTTTTGAGGCAACATCTAAGTTTGTAATAGTATTAATATTGGCTGTTGGAACAAAATTATCTAATGTTCCAGAGTCGTATCCTAAATCTATTAAAGCCTGTTCAAAATTATCATCAGGAATAAAGGTGTTTTGAGAAACACAATATATATTTGCTAAAAATAAGCATAAAGAAAAAAAGCTAATTTTATTAACCATAAATTATTAATTCTCATTACCTACGTAAGTAATTAAAATTTCTACACGCCTATCAAATTTTGGGTCGCCACCAAGAGGAAACTTTCTTCGCATTCCCATATAGCGCATACGTTTTTTATCAACTCCTTTTTTTGCAAAATAGTTGTATACATATTTTGCCCTAGCTTCAGATAAATTACGTTTTTTTGTTTTTCTATCTACTGCATCTCTGGTATATTGTGTACAACATACATGACCCTGAATGGTGAAATAAATATCATCACGCTCAACTAAAGAATTAGCAATGGCTTGAAGTGTTTTTTTAGAATCTGGCGTTACTGTAGCATACCCTGTTTTAAATAATATGTTTTCAAAAACAATTTTGTCACCAACTTTTAATTTGCCTTTTATTTGTTCTGGAACATCTTTCTTTTTAACAGTTTCAACAACTGCCTTTTTTTCAACAACTTTTGGTTTAGGCTTTACAATAATTTCAACTTTTCGGTTTAACCCCCTAATTTTTAAAAGGTTTTTTTCATTAACTATTTTAAGTAAAATTTCACCTTTTCCGTCAACATTTGTAATTAAAGATTCGCTTATTTCGTTATTAGAAAAAACAGCTTTTATAGCATCAGCACGTTGTTGAGAAAGTTTTAAGTTATACTCGTCGGCACCAATATCGTCACAAAAACCAAAAATAGAAATAGATTCAATATCGATATCTGATAATGTGGAAATAAAGAGTAATAGTCTATTTTCTTCAGTTGGAGGCACATCATATTTATCGGTATCGAAATAAACATCGTGTGTGAGTTTGCTTTGAGAAGAAGCAATATTAAAGCAAAGTACAATTAATATAAATCTAAATAATTTATTCATTACAGGGGAATAGAATATAGCTATAAAGATACTCTTTTTAATTTTTTTAACAGATTAACTCATTTTATCTTAAGTAATTTTGGTAGGTAGAAGGGTTGCTTAGTATTGCTGTTGCTTTCTTTATTTTAGGATCGTTTATCTTATAATAATCGTATAAACCCTCTCTGTAAACATACCGCTTTACTATTTCTTCAGTTAAAAGCTCGAGTAAATAGTCTTTATTTTTATCTATGGCTTTTGTTTTTGAAGTATTTAAGTTAGAAATTAATGTGTTATAATCGGTTTTAATATCATCATTTAAGTCTTCTTTTGTTGCTGTTTCGTATGCTTTATAAAGTACCTTTTCTGTTTCAGTTATAAACGAAAAGCGGTTAACTTTTAAATAGTTTTTAAAATTTGTAAAATCTGAATCTGTCAACCTAAAGGTATTAATGTTGGTAATCTTATTGTTGTAATAAAAATGGGTAGCAAAATCAAAAACAAGGTTGTCGTTTACTATCGCATTAATAATAGCAGAATTTTTTGTAGCCCCTAAATTTTCGTCAGGAAAAACACCTCCACCATCAAAAACTTTACGTCCATTTTTTGTTTTATATTCGTTATAGTTTTCTTGTTTTACTCTAACCGCTTCACCTTTTTCGTTTCTATTCCAATAATCTAAAGATTGAATACATCTGCCAGAAGGCGTATAATATCTTGAAATAGTTATTTTAACTTGAGTACCATAAGTTAATAATTTTGGGCGCTGTACCAAACCTTTACCAAAGCTTCTTGAACCTACTATAACAGCACGGTCTAGATCTTGTAATGAACCGGAAACAATTTCGCTGGCTGATGCACTTCCGCCATCTATCAAAACCACCAGAGGAATTTCGGTATCAATAGGCTCTTTTTGTGTATAATAGGTTCTGTTATATTTTTTAACCTTAGATTTTGTAGTAACGACCAATTGGCCTTTTTTAACAAATAAATTTACAATTTTAATAGCCTCGTTAAGCAAGCCGCCGGGGTTGCCTCTTAAATCTAAAATAATGTGTTTTGCTCCTTGTGCTTTTAAATCTCTAAGCGCATAATTTGTTTGGGAAGCCGCTTTATTGTTAAACTGAGATAAAACAATATATCCTGTATTATTATTAATCATTGAAAAATGCGGAACAGCATTAATTTCTACTTCAGCTCTATTTATTGTTGTTGTTTTTGTTTCATTTTGACGCTTATAAGTTACTGCAACAGAAGTCCCTGGAGCGCCTTTTAGTAAATTTCCAGCATCATCTTTATAACTGGCAACATTTGTATTACCAACTTTAATGATTTCGTCACCTGCTTTTAAGCCTGCTTTATCGGCTGGATAACCTTTATAAGGTTCAACAATAACCAGTTTATCTTTTAATGTTCTAACTTTTGCCCCGATACCGATGTAATCTCCGGTATTGTTAATTCTTGCAGCTTCAACATCTTGCTCGTTTAAAAAATTAGTGTAAGGGTCTAGGTCTGCTAACATGCTTTTTATGGCAGTATCCATTAAGTCTCCCGGATTGGTTTCATCAACATAATTCATGTTGAGCTCTTTAAACAATGTTGTAAAGATTTCTATTTGTTTTGCGATTTCAAAAAAATCATTTTTAAAAGCAGAGCCTGTAAAAAGTATAGTAAGTGCTATAACAGGAACTATTATTTTCTTTTTTAGTAATTGTTTCATTAAATTTTTTTTTATTCAGAAACCTTATCTGAAAAGTTTTCAAATAAGTGTTTCATTTTAGTTTCAACCTGGGATAATGTGGGTTTTTCTTTGCCAATGTACAAAATCATAAACGCATATTGTGTTGTAATGTTGTTAAAATATGTTGCTTTATTCAATCTATAAGATTCTCTTAATAAGCGTTTTATACGATTTCTGTCCACAGCCGTTTTAAAGTTACGTTTACTCACTGAAACCCCTGTTTTAGCAATAATACAATCTTCGAAATGGCTTTGAAGATAAACTAAACGTAAAGGGAAAGCAGAAACCGATTGACCTTGTGTAAACAGCTGGTCTATTAACTTTTTACTTTTTAGCTTTTCTTTTTTAGAATAAGAGGCTTTCATACGTTGCAAAAATAGGCATTTGAATTAATACGGTAATCTCGGTTTTGGTATATGATAAAAATCATTCTTTATTACTATAAGACGTTGTAATTTAACTCTTTTAAATCTGTAAAAGCATTTGATATGGGAGATTTAAACGTTACAAAACTAAACAGCAAAAAAGATAAAGCACATTATATTCATCATTTAATAAATGACATTGAGGCCTTACAGATGATGATAGATAAGGGAATGATTGAAGAAAGCCCTATTCGTATTGGAGCAGAACAAGAGTTTTGCCTGATAAATGAAAACTTTTTACCAGCCAATAATGCTTTAGATATATTAAAAACACTTAATGATGATCATTTTACTACCGAGATAGGACATTATAATCTTGAAGCGAACCTGGATCCGGTTGAACTTAAGGGAGAGTGCTTCTCTAAGATGCATAAGCAATTAAATGTATTATTACAAAAAGCCAAGGCTGTTGCAGAAAAAAAAGAGACTAAAATAGTATTAACAGGTATTTTACCTTCTTTTACATTGGATAGCATTACCGAAGATAAGATGACACCAATAAAACGGTATTCGGTATTAAACGATGCAGTAAAAGAAACGCGAAAACAAGATTTTAATATTCATATTAAAGGCACAGACGAATTAAATTTATTGCATGATTCTGTGATGCTAGAAGGCTGTAACACGAGCTTTCAGGTGCATTTACAAGTAAATCCAAATACTTTTATAGAAACATATAATTGGGCACAAGCCATATCTGGCCCCGTTTTAAGTATATGTACTAATTCTCCATTACTATTTGGTAAAGAACTTTGGAGCGAAACCAGAATTGCTTTGTTTACACAAAGTGTAGACACCCGTGCTAATTCCTTTTTATTAAATGAAAAACAATCACGGGTTAGCTTTGGTAATAGCTGGCAAACTGGTAATATAACCGATATTTTTAAAGATAATATTTCTCGTTTTAGAAGCTTTATTACCACCCAATTTATGCGGGATAGCGTAGAAATGGTACAGAACAATGAAGTACCTAAATTAAGTGCCCTAAGACTGCATAACGGTACAGTTTATCCTTGGAACCGTGTTTGTTATGGTACATCTAACGGCAAACCACATTTACGAATTGAAAACCGTTATATTCCTTCGGGGCCCACCCAAAGAGATGAAATAGCCAATATGGTATTTTGGATAGGCGTGATGCTAGGGCAAACAAAACCATATAAAAACATTCATAAAAAATGGGATTTTAAAGATGTGAAATCAAACTTTTTTAATGCTGCGCGTTATGGTATGGCCGCACAATTTTATTGGAATGGAAAATATGTATCTAGTTTAGACCTAATAAGGAACGAGTTATTACCAATGGCTTATAAAGGTTTATATAAGATGGGAGTTTCGCCAAAAGATGCAGAGTACTATTTAAAAATTATCGAAAACAGAATAGCGTCTCATAATGGGTCTGAATGGATAGCAAGGAGCTATAGGTATTTAACAAAAACACATAGCCGTTATGAGTCTATGCAATTGCTAACCTCTAAAATATACGAAAAACAAGAACTTGGTTATCCTGTTTCAACATGGAGAATTCTTAGAGGAGATACCATTAATGTTGTTAAAAAAGACCATAGAATTGTAAAGCATATTATGAGCACGGATATTTTTTCGGTAGATAAGAATGATAGCGTCGAGCTGGTGCTTCATATTATGAAGTGGAAAGACATTCATCATATGCCTGTAATTAACGGGAAAAGAGAAATGACAGGACTTATTTCGTGGCATGATGTTAAAACCTATATAGGTAATATTCAAGAGCAAAACGACTCAGTAAAAAAAATAATGAAAACAAATATTGTTACTATTTCTGAAACCGACACTATTGATCAGGCCAGAAACCTGATGAAAAAACACCAAATAAGCTGTTTACCTGTGATTAAATATGGAAAATTGATTGGCTTAATTACTTTAAACGACTTTTGATTAATGATTGAGACAGAGCACAAAGCGCTAAAGAGCCTTAGGGCTATAAATAGAATAATTGGTAAGGTTGAAGGTAAAGAAAAAGGCGCTACTGTTGTATTTTTTGCTGGCATACATGGTAATGAAAAAGCGGGGGTAATCGCTTTACAGCAAGTCTTTAAGCAAATTAAAACAAAACATGTTAAAGGTAATATTTATGGGCTTTTAGGAAATAAAAAAGCCCTTCATTTACACCAGAGATATATTGATGAAGATCTAAACAGGCTCTGGACCCCTTTAAAAGTTGAAACTATTTTAGCTAAAAACACACACAACAAAGAAGAGCAAGAGGCAATTGAATTGTTTAATGTTTTACAAATTATTTTAAAAACACACCAAGGACCATTTTACTTTATAGATTTTCATACCACATCCAGTATTTCCCTTCCTTTTATAACAATTAACGATGCATTAATTAACCGAAAGTTCTCAAAACTCTTTCCTGTACCTGTTGTTTTGGGTATTGAAGAATTTTTGGACGGACCATTACTAAGTTACATAAATCAGTTAGGCTATGTATCATTAGGGTTTGAAGCTGGTCAGCACGATTTAGAAACGTCTGCATTAAACTGCATGGCTTTTACTTTTTTATCCTTAAGTTTTGCGGGTGTTATAGAAAAGAAACACGTTTTAAATTATGAAAAACATTTTAATACCCTAAAAAACGAGTCAGAAAACTTAAAAGATGTTTTTGAAGTTATTTATCAGTATAAGATACACCCCAATGAAAACTTTAAAATGATTAATGGCTTTAAAAGCTTTCAGCCTATTAAAAAGGGAATGCCAATAGCCAGAAGCAATAATATTAAAATCATTTCAAATCACAATGCGAAAATTTTTATGCCCTTATATCAAACAAAAGGAGACGACGGATTTTTTATTATAAAAACAATTAAACCATTTTATTTAAAGTTATCTGCTCTTTTACGAGGTATTCGATTTGATGAACTACTCGTTTTTCTTCCTGGAGTTTCTTGGATAAATAATACTAAGGGCGCTTTAATAGTTAACCTTAAAACGGCTAAGTTTTTGGCAAAACCTTTTTTTCACTTATTAGGCTACAGAAGCAAACAGGAAGACGCAACACACCTGAGATTGTTTAGTCGTGAAAAAGAAGCAAAAACCAATATGTATAAAAAAGAAAGGTGGTATAGTAGAAAATAGTAAAATTTAAGTTTTTGAGGCGCTGTTAAATGTATTAAGGAGTTCTTATCATAAATAATACAATTAAACCAACATCAATTAATAATTATTGGAAACCTGAGTTAATTATTAAAAAAAGCTTAACTTTATCATTACTAATTTTATTACATGAAAAAGTTTGTTTTACTTACGTACCTGATTTGTGCTTTTGGATATTCTCAACAAATAGAAGTTTCTAATTCTTCAAGTATTGTTATTGATACAGGAGCTACTTTAAATACTTTTGGATTAGAAATGAGTCCGAGTTCTAACTTTTCGATTACAAATAACACTATTAGTATTTCTGAGACTCCTGTAACTGTTTCAGGAGCAACACCATCAATCTCTAGAGTTTATAATATGGCTAACCCTTTAGGGGGGTTTAGTGGAGCTTTATCAGTAAACTATAAAGATGCGGAGCTTAACGGTGGTAATGAATCTGATTTAAACATAGAAATTAAAAATGGCACATGGACCAAATACAGTCCTTCTATTGTTAATCAAACCTTAAACCGAGTTACTTATAACGGTAGTTTTACAAATATTACTATGGATAGTGTAACTGCTTCTACTTCTGGGACTTTAGACGTATATGAATTAGAATTAGATGCATTGATTATTTATCCAAACCCAACAGCTTCATATATTACTATTAAAAGTAACAAAAATTTAAAAACTCAAGTTTACAATCTATTAGGTGAAAAAATAAGCGAAACCTTATCAAAAAGCATAGATTTAACCTTATATTCTCCTGGAATATATATACTTAAAGTTATAGATACTGATTCAAACAAATCAAACACTTATAAAATTAAAAGACAATAGAGTTATACATTACCTATCTTTGGAATGATTGTGATTTTTAATTTCTTGTGAACCCTTCACCACCTATTATTATCCATGTAGTTGCACTTCCCGATGTTAGCCCTACAGCTTGAACTTTTATATATGACCAATCTGAATTCAAGGTAATGCTGGATGATCCATCAATTTTTATATTTGTGCCCGATGAAACAATAGTTACAGTACTACTAGCACCACCTCTTTTAATGATATAAGTTTTACCAGAATTACCAGATGAGGTAGGGTCTGGAAGTGTTATCGTACTTAAACTGGAAACAATAACGGTATGATCTGTAGCCAATACGGTATAATTTCCAGAAAGAATAGTTTTCCAAGCGGTGGTCAATGCTCCAGAACTTCTAACAATTTTACCATTAGCATCGACCTCTAAATTACTATTACCACTGCCCTTTAAATTATCGAATGTTATACTGCCATCGGTTCCCAAAATACTAATATTATTATCTGCTCCATGAGGGTTCAACAATAAGTTGCCAGAGCTATTGAACTTTAAAGTATTAACATCTCCTGAGGAGTTTTGAGTAGTTAATTCTAATCTACCGGGAATAGAAGTGCCCAAAGTACCGTCAACTTGAGCCGTTAAACTAGCTGAAGCTTGTGATATCCATGAACTACCGTTAGACCCAAAAAAATTAATTGCTCCAAGTAAATTGTTATCGGTAACCGCTGTTGGTGAACTTAAATCTCCTGGAGTATAGTAGAATTGCAATTTCGGAAATGCTGAAAAAGCACTACCTCGTCCAACAACAAGATTAATCTGATCTGAACCATTATTATGAACAAAGTCAATATCGCCAGGAGGTAAATTAAAACTGCTTGAATAATCACCAATAATAATTTTAGGAGTAGTACTTCGAGACGTCCTTATAAGACTATTATTATTTACATCTTCTATTATATAAGTGCCGTTAGTACCTAAAGTGTTTGTAATATCTTGCGCATTTATAGTAGCCCCGAAAGCCAATGTTAAAAAAAAGAATAAAGAATATTTCATAAAAAGAAGTTTTAAATATTTAGAATAATAAAAATAATAAAAAGAAAGTTTATACTTAATAAAAACGAATACTTATTCTTATAAATTCTACAGAATTTTCCGTTCATAGATGTTTTGTATTAATATATTATAGAAGTTATTGCCTTTTTTGATGAGGTGAGCTTATTAAAAATATAGTGTTTCTTATTGATAAGCAATATTTCTAACTCAAAGAGCACACAATTGATTGTTCAATTTATTATTGATTTTATAAAAACCAATTGGAAATATTATTGAAATCATGTTAATCTAGCATGAAAAAGAACTCTTTAGTTGTTCGAAAGTATTACAGCCATAAAAGTTATGCTTAGTAAGAAGTATGGCCCAAACCTTTTGGATATACTTTTAAGAAAAGGTTAAGTTATATTACTTTTCTTTCTTTTTAAGTTTGTTTTTCTTAAATTTATATAACATTTTCCTTATATAATTAATAGCAATAAGTAAATATGCATTTAATAAGACAGTATCTAAACCAAATTATTGAATTAAGCGATGAAGACTGGGACGTATTTTCATCTAAAATTAAAAAAAGCAGTTTTTCAAAAAAAACAATACTTCTAAAAACAGGAGAAATTGAAAACCATCTTTCTTTTATAGAAGAAGGGGCTGTTAGAATATATGTACCAAGCGAGAAAAACGATATAACCCTTGAATTTAGTTTTGAAAACCAATTTACAAGTTCTTATATTTCGTTTATTACACAAACCAAAAGTAAGCATCAAGTAGAAACCTTAATGCCAACAACACTATGGCGTTTAACTTTTTCTGATTTGCAAGATATTTATAACAATACTAAAGTTGGAAATATTATTGGCAGAAAAATTGCTGAAAACTTATATACATTAAGAGTTCTAAGAGAGCGATCATTACTTCATGATACAGCAAAAGTAAGGTATTTAAAACTTTTTACTGAGCAACCACATTTAATAAAAAAAATACCTTTAAAATATCTTGCGTCTTACATTGGTATTACTCCGCAAGCATTAAGCCGGATTAGAAAACAAATTTCTTAACCGGGGTTCATTGTATATATAAATTCATCTTCTGACATTTGTTAAAAAAGATGAACCCTTTTCTTAATATATGTATTGCTATGGCTTCAGCGCTCCTTTTTTTTGTTTTAAGTTATTTTATTTACACTGATGTAATGCTAATGATGATTACTGATTTTATTCCTTTCAAAAAAGAAATAATCTATACCGTTATAATTATAGAAACTTTTGTTGTTTTTAACTTTTTATTAATTCTGAAAGACCACCAAATCATTTAATATCAACTTTAAATTAATCTTTATGCTTTTAAAATAATAGAAAATTATCTACTTATGGAATCATTAAAACAAATTGCATTTATAATTACTGGATTGTTTCTGTGTATGCTAAGTTTTTCACAGGAAAATATAAACAATACCGAATTAAAATGTGGGTATGATCAAATAGCAAAAGCCTATTCAAGCAAAAAACCAGATAAAGGTAAGGCTACAAAAGAAACCCCTAATAATTGTAGTGTTGTAAGAGTATATTATATATTACCATCAGACGCTACTCGAAAAGATAGAGCAGATTTATGTATGCGGGCTGTTAAACACAACTGGGATATATGGAATAAAGCGGGCAGACCATTTTCATATACTAAGATTAAAACCTTAGTAACACCTCATAATACAAATTGGTGGTTAACTAATACTAAAAACCATGAGAAAAATGGTCTTCAAGCCTGGGAATACCTTAGTAATATAGAAACCTATCTTGATGAAAATACTGATTTTGAACTAACTGATATTGAAAACAGGGCTATTGCATTTATTGAAATGAAGGCTCCTGGGGTTTCTGCATACGGAAACAGCCATTGGGGTGTAGCTGGAATGCCCGAATGGGTTATTGACGGAATTGAAAAACAAATAGACTTAAAACAAAATATGCCACTGGTAGGGGTTGTTGGTCATGAATTAGGGCATACATTTGGGATGCCACATAGAGCTTGTGACAAGGAATGCGCACCACGAAGTGTGATGTGTAATGGATCCAGTTCAGATTGTGATAAAGAAAAAACAGCTTATCCAGATGTTACCCTTAGCAAAGAAGATTTAGCAAATCTAGATGGTTATAAAGATTATTTCACTAAGTTGAGTGATTGTAAATCAACACTATCAGTAGAAAATTTAAATGCCGATATTTCAACAATAACTATATATCCAAATCCGTCTAATGGGTATATTAACATAGATGGAATTCCTATTTCAGAAGCCCCTGTGAAAATTAATATTTTCTCTATAGAAGGAAAATTGTTATACTCTGATACTTTAACAAATACCAAAAATAATTCAATAAACCTAAGCCAGTATACAGGTATTCTATTTATTAAAATTCAATCAAAACAAAGCTTAAACACCTATAAAGTCATTATTAATTAAAAAAAACAAGCGATTAGTATGGTCTGCCAATGTGTGTCTGTAAGTATTGGCGGGTCATGCTTAATTTTCTTCTGTTAAAAAGGGATAATCAGTGTATCCTTTTGCTGTTCCTCCTCCAAATAAAGTGTGTGTATCTCTTATTTCGTTCATTTTAGCATTTAATCTCACTCTTTCAGGATAGTCGGGATTGGTTAAAAATTTTCGGCCAAAGCCAATTAAATCAACAACCCCTTTTTTCAATAAGGCTTCCCCTTGTTCCGGGCTTTTGTTTCCTGTTGCAATGAGGGTATTGCTAAAATTATTTCTTAGTTTAACTCTAAAGCTATCAGGGATTTCAGGAGCATCTTCCCAGTCAGCTTCACATAAATGAATATAGTTTACACCTATGTTTTCAAGGGCCTGAACAGCTAACATTATGGTATCCAATATTTCTGGGTCAGCCATATCTTTAAAACTGATAAATGGTGATAAACGTACGCCAACATTGTTTTTCCCTACGGCACCAACAACAGCTTGCGTTATTTCTATAAGAAACCGGATTCTGTTTACTTTACTGCCACCATATCCATCGGTTCGTTTATTTGTATTGCTTCTTAAAAACTGATCAATCAGATAACCATTTGCTCCGTGTATTTCCACTCCATCAAACCCGGCTTTCATTGCGTTTTTTGCGCCTTGTACAAACTCTGCTACCACCTGATTGATGTCGTTTTGAGTCATGGCCCTGGGATGTTCTACAGGAACAAATGTCGCATCTCCATTAGCGGCCCCATCAAAGATATAAACATTGGTTTTTTGGGCTGTGATAGCAGAAGGTGCGATAGGTTGTAAGCCATTAACTTTTGAAGAACTAACACGGCCAACATGCCATAGTTGTAAAACTATTTTACTTCCTTTTTTATGGACTTCATCGGTTATCAATTTCCAGCCAACCATTTGCTCCCGGGTATAAATACCCGGTGTTTTGGCGTAACCTTTTCCTTGTATAGAAACCTGGGTAGCTTCAGTAATAATGATGCCTGCACTGGCTCGTTGCCCATAATATTTTGCCATTAAAGGGTTAGGAACATCTCCAGGTTGTGACGTTCTTGAACGGGTCATGGGAGCCATTAAAAAACGGTTTTTCAATGAAATACCATTCATATTATAGGGGGTAAATAATGTAATTTTCATGTGTTTATTTTTTAAATTCTACTGTGGTAAAGATTAATGTAGTATCACCTATATTTTCCAGATTATGAATAAAATAGTTTTTATCGTTTAAATCATTAAAATACTTGGTATCATTTTTTTGATATTCTGTTTCTGTTATTCTTCCATCTGCATAAAATGAACGCGATTTCCCTTTATTTTTTATAGTATAGAAGTAGGGCTTGTTGTGTTTATGAAATGGTAATGATTTTCCTGCTGGTAAATGAATACTCCAAACTTTAAAAGCAGCCGTTTCTAATAATAAGTGTTCACCTATAATTGTGTTATAAACAGCTGCTTTGACTGATTTTTTTAATGCTTTGGTCCAAGGCCTGTTCCAGTTTCCTGCCTGGTTTATTGCTCTAATTTTCATTTATTGCTCGAATTAAACCATTAAGAGCCCAAAGGTCTTTATCTACATTACTGATGATAAAATAGAAGAAAAGGATATAAATCATTTGAAAACCAACCCACTCCCATTGTTCTATTAAACACGAACCAAATAGTAATATAGTAATCACTACCGCACCTGCAATACTTGCCCTATACGTAAATAAGCCTAAGATTAATAATGCTCCGATTCCGAATTCTAAAAAAGGCAAGGTGCTTCCCCAAATTCTCACAGCAAAAGATGGTATTAGACTGTCTTGAAAGGTAGTTATCATCCAATCTTTAAAGCTATTCAACTTTGAAAACCGAACCAATCCGTGTCCTAAAAAATTGATTCCCATAGATATTCGCAATAGGGCAAAAGCCGTTTGTTGGTGTGTTGCTTTCATCGTTTTCATTTTTTAAAATGATATTTTAATAGCTTGTTATCCAACATTAATGGAATGAACACCGATTTTGTTTTTTTATCAAAATAAGTGTCTGCACTCCCTTTCGGCAATTCTAAAGCTTTAATGGTGGTTTGTGTTTTGCTGGAATAGTACAATAGTTTACCATCCAACCAATCTGTTATTAAAAAACCGTGCAATGTCTGGCTTAAACCATCTAAATTTCCTATTGGGCCTGTTATAGTGCTTATTGTTTTTGTTTTTAAGTTGATACTTAATAACTGACCATTTACTTTGGTTTCGTAAGTCTTCGGATTAATGTTCTTGCCCCATGACGCTACAAATAATTTATCTTTTGAAACGAACAACCCATTAGGCATTTGTAGGTTCTTGTCTTTTAGCCATAACGTTACCTTTTTCTTCCTGCTTAGTTTGTAAATGCCACTAAACCCGAAAGTATTAGAGGCATAGACATTTCCTTTTCTATCGACTGTAATGTCGTTTAAAAAGGTAGCTCCTTCGGCTTTATAGGTTTGTTTCCTTTTAGTTTTGATGTTTATTTCTACCAATTCATCAATATCTGTTGTGTATAATTTGTTTTTGTAAATAACCAGCCCTTTTGGAGCATTTAACCCTGAAATCCATTTTTGTTCTATGATTTTTCCGTCTAAACTTACTTTGGATAAATATCCGTTTCTGTCTTTAGCGGTAGGAGCTCCATTTATGTTTGATACGTATAGAACTTTGTTTTTTGTATCTAAAACAACACTTTCGGGGTTTTCAAATTCTAAGAGATCCCAATCTTTTTCTAACTGAAAAGGGAGCTGGTTTTGTGCGTGGACAATAACCGTTATTGTTAATATGAGTAATGGGGTTATGTTTTTCATCTTAATTTTAAATGTTAGTATTAATGCCTAGCCCTGATAGCAGCGGCATCCTTTTTGGTTTTTCTGCAAAAAGATATAGCGGATAGCAGGTTCCCGGCTTCTAATTATTGTATTTAATTTCTGAGTTATCTACAGGTGTGTTGGGATCGTTTTTTACCATATTAGCAATATTATCTTTACGCATAAATACGACACCTTTGTGCTGCTTTGCATATTGTATAAATTGGTCAATCACGTTTACAACAGCAGGCCCGCCTCCAATTCTGTCGTGTAAGCTCACGCTCATCATTCTTCTTTTATGGCGACCTTCTTGATATAATTGGTCGAATTCTGTTTTTAATTGTGCCAAAAACTGATCCGGACTCCAGTTTTTGCCAGCAATGTTTACTATATCGTTGTTTCTTAGAGTATAGGGCATAACCACAAAATTTTTGTCTCTTACTTTGGTAATAAAGGGTTCGTCTCTACTTAAATCGTCTATGTGATACAGAAAGCCTAACTCTTGTAAAACCTTTAGGGTGTTTGGGCTTCTACGGAGCCAATTACAGTTGTAGCCAATTCCTCTTTGCCCGGTAATAGCTTCTACGGTGTCAATTCCTTTTTTTACAAAGACGAGTTCGTCTTGATAAGATAAATCCCATTGGTCATTCCATGCTATGCCATGTGCTGCAATTTCGTGACCTGCATTAGCAATGGCTTTGGCTACTTCGGGATATTTTATGGCTGCTTCTCCCACGACGTGAGAGGTTACTTTAATGTTGTGCTTTTTCCAAAGGTCTAACATTCTGTAAATTCCTTCTTTAGCTCCGTAACGAAACCAGCTTTCGGCTGGTAAATCCGGATTGTTTTTTGGTAATGGGTTTCCTGAAAAAGGACTTTCGGCTCCTTCAGGCTGGCCTCCTGTTTCAAATTGCATTGAAAAAGAAACCACTAATCGTGCTCCATTAGGCCAATAGCTCTTTTCCGGTTTCTCAATATCGGTTTTATGTGCTTTATTATTACCACTACTGTTTTGGCAGGCGTTAAAACTTAGTAGTGCTACTAAGCTTATAACTGCTATAGTATAATGCTTCATTTTTTTATTTATAGGTTATTATCTCTTCTTTGTACAGCATGCTTTTTTAGTGCTTCTAACAAGAACAAAGGTAGTGGCTGTTTTAATTATTTTTTTGTATAAAAGCATTGTATATTTGTATAAATCAATCTATATGACAAAACGATTTTATATCACAAAAAATATTGATGTATTAGAATTTGAAGCTGTTAATGAATGGGGCTATCCACGGCACAAACATCATTTTTTTGAACTAACATTTGTGCTAAAGGGGAGTGGCCAGCATCTTTTAAATGAAAGTATTGTAGATTACAGCGAGGGCGACCTTTTCTTTTTAACACCTCAAGACGAGCATGAGTTTATTATTTCTAAACCCACAACTTTTGGAATTATTAAATTCACAGAACAGTTTTTTATGGAAAAGGCCAACTTTACTTCAAGTACTTATTGGTATAAAAACCTAGAATCTGTCATTTTTCATTCTAATGTTATCGTAAAAAGTGTTATTAGTAATGATGGTGACCGTAAACAACTTTTTGGTTTGTATTACCTGATTCGTGATGAATTACAAAGCGCACAAACCTATGGAAGAAATGTATTGACTGAATTGTTTGGGGCTTTGTTGGTTATTTTGTCAAGAAACTTAAAAAACGTCTTAAAGGGTGAGCCGCTTAAGAGTATGTCTGGCAAAGATAAGGCAGATGCTGTTTTAACACATATACGACAACATGTATTAAATAAAGACATGGTGAGTGTGCATGCTATTGCAGAAGCGTTTCATATGTCTCCCCATTATGCGGGGGTTTATGTGAAAAAACACTTAGGAATATCGCTTAAGCAGTATATTATAGAAACCAAAGTAAAAATAGCAGAAAATTTATTGAAACAAAGTCATTTAAATATAAATCAAATTGCTTATAAGCTGGGTTTTACAGATGCTGCGCATTTTAATAAAACGTTTAAAAAATATGTTGGAATAACACCTAGTGGGTTTAACCAGTAGATTTTTATTGGTGTTGATAAAAATAACTCTTAGGTTTTTTTGAGTGTTAGATGGTGTTTTGAAAAAAACCAATGTAATTTTTGTGTGCAACCGGACTTGCAATCAAAAATGGGACACATTTTTTAAGACTGTGATAGCATTTAAAATTTAGAGGGTGCCTTTATAAGCTTATTTTATTTGCTACTCTTAATTCTATTATAGCGAGCGCTATTACAATCAAAACTTCAAGTATTATATAAGACCAGCCTAAAGGCGTTATGGTTTTAGAGTGATACCATGCAGTAACAATGGATATGCCACAATAAAGTAAATTTATAATGGCAATGCCTTTTAAGAATTTTTCCGGGTTATTTTTCTTTTTTCTGTAACAGTAGAAATCATAAACAGCGAAGCATATAGGTAGGGCTGCAAGGAAATACAGGGCATAGCAGGGAATTCCAAAAAACCGTTCTAATTTAACCAATACAACACCTAATAAAAAAGCTGATAGTATTGCTCCCAATCCGTCTATTAAAAAGAGTTTGTTGGGGTGCCTTTTAACCGATTCTATAGCTTGATTGAACATTTTCCTTCTGATTTATTCTCAATTATTAATCGTAAAAGTGTTGTGTGTTGTTTTTTATAAGATATAGAACCTATCTGAAATTATGGGTTCAGGTATGTTTTTTGCGCCTAACTGTTGCTTAATATTTATTTCTATAGTTCTAGAGATACTCGTCATAGGTATATCTGTAGGTTTATTTTCGAAAGGATCTTGAATATTGAATGCGATTTTCTCAAGTAAAAAAAACGGAATAGAAATAAAAACCATAAAGGGTATTTCTACTAGATTATGGATGTCTGCTAAAGACAAAGAAAGTGTTATTAAAAAAATATAGATGAACAAATGTAATGTTAGCCTATATGTTTTAGGAAAATCTGTGTTTTTAATGCGTTCGGCTTTTCCCATTGAAGCACAAAGCTTTACTAGCGTAGTATCTATTTGAATTTGTTGGTAATCATTAATTAACTTTTTCTCATGTAATAGCGATAAATCATAAGCATGATTGTTTAATAAGCCTAAAGGGATGTTATTTTGGCTTTTAATAGATTTTAATTCCTGCTCAGTGATAAATTCATTTATGTTTTCAGAGGCATTTTTGTTTCTCAAATTTTGCGACAGAGCATAGCACCAAGCAATCTGCCTGTAAGCCATTTGGTTTGCTAATAGTCTACTTTCCTGTTTTACAAATCCTTTAAGTTGTATTACTAAAGTTCTGGAGTCATTAACTATCGCTCCCCAAATTTTTCTAGCTTCCCACCATCTATCATAAGACTGACTTAGTTTAAAAGAAAGTACCAAAGCAATAGCAGTTCCTAAAAATGCCCCAATTGAAATAGGAATATTTAAAGCTACTAAATATTTCGATAAAGAAAATATAATTGTAGCAAATATAGATACCCTCAGTAGGTCCCACTTAATTATATTAAACCAGTATTTTATAGGGATTTTTTTTTCTAAAATCATATTTTACTATAGTTATTTTAAATTATGTACCCAGTACTAAGTAGCGATACATTGATTTATGGAGTGAAAGTAGTAAAACTATTTTACGTAGGAAAATAAGGTATAGCTCACCGTTTTATAGCGTATTTCGCTGTTGCATAGAGCGCAGAGCCACGAGTGATGTTTGGTGGCAGTTATTTATTCGTAATGGCTTAGTTCGATCAGGTTTTTATCCGGGTCTCTTATATAAAGAGACCTAATTTTTCCAATTGCACCAGTTCGTTCAATAATACCGTCAATGATTTCTATTCCTTTAGTTTTCAGCTCTTCGTTTACTTGTATAATCGTTGTTGAAGTAATTAAGCATAAATCGGCTGAACCACAAGTTGGGGTGTTAGCCTTAGGTTCAAATTCTTTGCCTTTTTCATGTAGGTTTATTTTTTGATTACCAAAAGTGAGTGCTTTTCTTCCTCTGGCATATTCAACCATATTCATTCCCAATACATTTGTATAGAATTCAATTGTTCTATTAATATCTATAACTGTTAAAACAATATGGTCTATACGATCAATTTTCATCCTTGTTTTATTTCTTTCTTTGATAATACATTACAATGCTAGCCTTGGCTATAGTATTATTCCAAAGGTAATAGCCTACAGTTGCCGGATTGGCGTTTTTATCAAGCCCAAGTGTATCTGTTTTCAAAGCATAAACGGTTATAATGTA
Organism: Wocania sp.; assembly: GCA_965224845.1. Classification (GTDB taxonomy): domain Bacteria; phylum Bacteroidota; class Bacteroidia; order Flavobacteriales; family Flavobacteriaceae; genus Wocania_A. Next base: position 581,678 of record CBDDAJ010000015.1, on the reverse strand, counting down.
TTGATGCAAGCCATGATTTTCTGGTGGGCAAGGACCGCCATACCCATTTGTTCCAAAATTTGTTAAACTTTGTATGGCCTTTTTAGGCATTAAGTTTCGTTCTGTATTTCCTGCGTTTTCTACCAATTCATTAACATTTGATGGAATGTTAAAAACAACCCAATGCCACCATCCACTTCCTGTTGGTGCATCTGGATCGTACATAGTAACAGCGAAACTTTTTGTGCCTTCTGGTGCGTTTTTCCAAGATAATTGTGGTGATTGATTTTTACCAGTACAACCAAATCCGTTGAATTCCTCTGTTTTTGTTGCCTCTCCACCAAGGCTATTACTTGATAAGGTAAAAGTGGTTTGACCAAATGTTGCTGTTAAGGAAAAGATAAATAGCCCTAGAATTAAATTTGCTTTCTTCATTGTTTAAATATTTGATAATTAAATGATGTAGCAAAATTACCTTGGCTATATGTAACTTAGCTTATATACTAGCTCAAAAAGTGTTGCTAAAAGCTCAAACTACTGGTATTGTTTTGGCGTTTGTCCGTATTTAGATTTGAAGGCTTGTATAAAGCTCGATAGGCTATCATAGCCAATATCCAAATAAATATCAGAAGGCCGTTTTCGTTCTTGCCTAAGTAATACAGAAGCGTATGCTAACCTTTGGTCTTGAAACCATTTTATAGGTGGCTGTTTGTACTGTTTTACAAAAGCTCTTTTAAAAGAAGACACACTCATATTACACAAGAAGGCTAATTCTTTTATAGACAATTTATTAAGTTTATTGGTCTCAACTACTGAAATGAGTTTTTGATTTTGTTGGTTGTTCTGGTTAAACATAGCATGAAGAAAACCACTACCATTTTTTTCAATCAGGTAAATCAGTATTTCTTCCAATTTTATACGAAGTAAATTTTTCTGTTTCTTTCGGGGTAGTTTTGAAATCTGGATAATACTCTTTAAATAGCTTTTTAAAAAATCATCATATGGAAAGGAATAAACCGATTTTTTACTTTGGTTTTGGTTAACTTTTATTTCAAATGTTCTGATAAAGTTAAAGATATTCTCATTTGAGAAGAATAAGAGAATGCTCCGGTAATTTTTATTAACTGGTGATAATTTCTCTGTCATTAAACAACGCCCAGATTGCATTAGCAAAAATGAAGTGTTCACAACAGCAATAGAGTTCTTGCTTCCAACGACTTCCTTTTGCCCTTCAATTAAAAAACTAAAAGTATGTTTAGAAAGGGTTATACGTTGCTTTTTTATATTTTCAGATGATTTATAATCGAATATTTGAACATTTAAATCGTCCTGTTCTAATATGGAATCTGGTATCGTTATTTCTTCCATTTTATTTTGATTATCGACAACAATTGGACTATGACTCTGTTGCATAGAGTTTCGGAATAGGAATCAGTAGCTTTGGTTGTGGTTTTAAATTTATAAATTATCATTGACCCGGCAAAGGATTGTAGCGAGTGTTGTGCTCTGTTTTTTGTTTGACAATGCTATTTTAGTACATATCTACCATCAATTTTATTTTATTTTCGGAACATTAGCCAGGTATGACTTTTTACCATCTAAGCTTTCCCAAAAGGCATCTGCCTGATGTTGAAAGGTTTCTTTTGTAACTAATGGGTCTTGTACTTGAATCATAATTTCTGGTTCTATAAATCCTTGATTAATAATTTGTTTGCCTGCCTTAATGCATAGTGTTTTGATTAGCGCTCTACGTCCAGCATAAACGGGTTGAACAATTATTTCGGCAGCAGGCATATAGAATTCTCCCATTAAGTGAGAGTTTTCGTTATGAGCATCCCAAGCTCTAAACATACCCATCAAACCATCAAAATTATGTTTTATTTCGGGAAACCCGGAAGCACTAAACACAACAAACCCTTGCTCTCCTTTTTCAGGGAAACGGTCTGGATGTCTGATAGCTCCTTTATCATTCATTAGCATATAAGGTTTTAGTATAGGTAATAGCCTATCCATAAACGATTTTAAAATGCCTGACACATTAAAAATATATAATGGAGATGCGAATACCACAAGGTCTGCTTCCCTGTATTTTTTACGAAGCATTTCCATATCATCTATCACATTTGGATTATCAAAGATACATGCTCCAGGGCTTTTAGTCCAGCAGGTATAACAGCCCGTACACTCATTAATACTGTAATTTTTTAGTTTAAAATATTCCACATTAGCACCCGCTTCTTTTACCCCATCAATAAAATGGTTCACCATAAATGCGGTTTTACTGTTCTTTTTACTTCTGTAACCACCATCAAAGACTACAACATTTTTAATTTTTTTAGATGTAAGCTGCTTATAGTTGTAAGTAACGTACTCAACTTTTTCTTTTTTTAATGCTTTGCCTGGAGGGGCAAACATATTGGAAAAGGTTAATATAATAGTGGCGTCTCCTTCAACCGTGTATTCTCCGTTAATATATGCTTTGTCTCCTGATACTTGATTGTTTGAGATGTCGAGCCACAATTTTGAATCACAAGAAATTATTGTTTTTGGATTAGGATGTTCCCCATTATGATACATACATTTTTGATCTTGAATAATTAAGTATCCTGTTATTGGTTCTTCTCCGGTTAGAAAAAATTGAACAATGGTATTAACACCTTTTGCTTTTGCTTTGTTTAGGCCATAAGGCATTGAAACAAATAAATCTTTGATAGAGTTAAATACTATGGGTTTACCACCAACTTTTTGCATTAAATAATTGGGTAAATATTTGCTGGCAGGAATTCCAAGCACTAACAATACAATAATAGGAACCAAAGTAGCAATGATAGTATTAACAGCGTCATCATTATTATAGCGAAGTATTGTTAATAGTATGGCCGAAATAAATAAAATTGACCATACAAAGTTTAGGATTAAGTTGATATTGTAAAACTGTTCACTTTTGGTGATGACTTTTGGATAGTTTTTTTCTGAAAACTCGTATGTAAATGGTTTAAGTTTAAAAATGGGAGGAATTAAGGTTGCTAATAATAATCCTAAGTACATGCCTGCAATGATGTTTTCGATGTATAATTGTCCAGTTTGAGGGCCAACAAATATCATTATAACACCTAATGTGGCTACTCCCGTTATTCCGTATAGAAAATGGTTTTTTATTTTTAAAAGACAGGCTACTGCAAAATTGATAAGTATGAGCCCGGTAAAAACAAGCACGAAAGGTTGTACACTTTGCATTTTAAACTCCAACCTTTTGGCAAAAACACTTAATGTAATAATGAATACAAACGGTAAGTATTTAACGATGCTTTTCACAAGTATTATCTTATTCTATAGTAATGGCAACTCAATTGTTTTCCCGTTATTTGAACGAAAAGGTTGTGGTTAATACCAAAATAATCTGTACAACTACTACATTTTTCATCACTTAATTATATAAATGTAGTGTGCAACAGGCCTCTAATACCAATTTTTGTGATGTAGTGGCATGTTTTTATACAAATGGGAATCTGTATTTATAAAACAGAAGCATTTAATACAAACAGGAAAGAAGTATAAGAACTTGTTAGGGATTAAATTTTTTTAAAATTTCTTTCGGGAAGGTTCTTGATACCGGAATAGTAAAATTGAGATTAGGAACATGTAAATTGAGACGCCTTGCATTACCTGTTATGTGTTCTACCTTGTCTAAATTAACTAAAAAAGAGCGGTGACAACGCTTTATTTGTTCAAAAGACCTGAATTGTTCTTCAATATTAGAAATGGAATTACGGATTAGCTTTGACGTTGTTTTGTTGTTATCTAAAAAGTAGACATTTAGATAATTTCCCTCAGACTTAATGCACAAGAAATCTTTTAGACAAATGGTTATCGTTTCGTTATTATTTTTAGACAATAAGCTTATTATTTCATTTTTAAATATGCTGGTCTTGGTATTAATGTTGCTGACAAAATGTGAAGCAATATATTGATTTTTAGGGGTTAAATGTTTTTCTATAAAGTAAATTAAAAAGAAGGTGGGAATGATGCCTACAGAAGTGGTAATAAAAACAAAAAATAACAAACTGTGTTGTTCTGTAATATCTTTTCCAACAATAGAATTATAAGTCCAATTTAGTATAGTGATTATTAAAAATTGAACAATAATGAAAATCAATGCGCTCTTTATATTCCATTTTTTAAGATCCAATTTTTTTTTCAGAACAATTGGAGTAACAAAAAAACTAAGCATTAATACGATAAAGGAAATCCCCGAAAACCCAGCAATAAATATTCCTTTATAGTACTGAATTGTAGATATTCCGAACGGCTGAAAGGTTAACAGAAATACATAGATAAATATTGAAAACAGAATAGAGACAAGTACTTTGTGTTTTTTCTTTTCAACAAAAGGAAAGGGTTTATTTAGATATTCTTTCATGTTTTGCTATCTGTATCTTTAATATTACCTAACTGTTTTATGTATGAAAAGTGCAGGATTATATATACTAACTTTCTGGCTTCTAACCTGACCTTAAATTTATAAAATTCACCTTTAATGAAGTACTTATGCCTCTATTTTTTATCTACGCTTTAAGTTTGCAATATTTTTTTACTTTTATTATTATTGGGGCTTGGTATATGTAACAATATCAATTCCTATTCCGTTTGGATCAACAATGGCAAAATGCCTATCTCCCCAGGCTTCATTTCTAATTTCAATTTGTATTGGAATGCCTTTGTTTTTAAGGGTTTTATAAACTTTATCAACATCTTCTACTTCTATAGTTAAATAAACCCCCTTACCATTGAATGCTGTTTGAAAAATAGGTTTTTGACTAGGGTGCCTGGGTAATAGAAAACTTAACTCTGCCTGGTGATTAGGCGTATGCATTAAAAGATAAAAATCATTTTCGAAGGTAATCCCAAAATCTAAAACATTAGTGTAAAATTCTTTTGTTTCAGCTAATTTTTCCGTAATAATTCCTGCATTCAGTTTCATTTTGTTTTGTGTTTGTCCATTTGTCCAACATCCAATTAGAGCAAATGTGATTAATAATAAATGTCTCATTTTTTCTTTTTTTGTTGGTACAAATCTAGGATGAGAAAAATAGTTGAAATTGTAAAAATCGGACAAACTACCCGAAGGCTTTGGAAGGTGTTATACCATAAAACGTTTTGAATGTTTTAATAAAATGAGCCTGGTCAAAGAAACCTACATCAAAATAGAGCTTATTATTTTTAAGGTTTTGTGAAGGGCTCGAATTTAAAATATATTGAAAACGAACGATATTACTAAATGCTTTTGGCGTTGTACCAATATAAAAATTAAAAATCCTTCTTAGCTGCCTTGAGCTTATACCGATATCCAAATCTTTTTCGGTATCCAAAACCCCATTTCTTTTCAAAATCAAGTTTAATGAATTGAAAAACCTGGGATCAGGGTTAAAGACTTTGCTATAAATTATATCGTGTAATTTATTATTAAACAGCGGAACTATTTTTTCAAAAGATAAATCTTGTATCAGATTGGTTTGAATCCATTCTGAAAAATCAGGCAATATTTGTTTAAGCTCTAGTGTTTGCCCAACCAATAGTTTAGCATTAATTCCAAATAAAACGGGGAATGCTGCAGGGAAAAAACGAATACCAATATAATCGAATTCTTTTCCGATCTCAAATTCAGAGTATTTGCGGCAAAAGCCAACAGCAAAACTTTCTGAGGGTTGTTTGTGATTGAAAAGAATATCAATACAGCCGTCTGAAACCACACGATACACAAAAGGATGCTTTAGCGGGTTACGAGTTTTTAATTGCCAAAAGCAATATATAAAATTAGCAACGTTTTTATCTGGTTGTTTTTCCTGATAACTAATGTTTTTGTCATCAGCCTTAACAGTTGGCTGAATTGGTTTGTAAAATTCTTTTATAACTTCAAATGCTTTCACTCTATAATTTTACCAGCATTATATACATCGGTTTATAACGGTTAGTTAATGGGATTAAGTTACTAAATTGCGGTTATACTTTGTTTGAAAAGAGTATTATTTTTCAATTGAAAAGTTTTCTACTATGGAGGTGACATCTTCTAATTTTTTCCATTCAGTTGGTCTTTCAAAGTCTTGTCCAGATTTTAAAACTTTTGCATTCGGATAATTATCTCGTATATGTTTCCAGGAGGTATCGCTCCATTTGTTTTTATCCATCTCTATAAGTTTTACATTTTTTAAAGGTCCGGATACAGCTTTTCCAATTAATGGCCACCAAAGACTTTCTGTTTCCCTGTCCCAAAACACAAATCCATCTAATCCATTCCATACATCTTTATCATAATAGGTGTATCCGCTAAGAGCAAATGTTAGTTCTTTATCGCCATAATTTCGCTTATAAATAGCCCCTAAATCTGCCAATATGCAATATGCGGCCATAATAGGTTGTCCGTCTAAAACGTCATTTACAATCTCGTGTCTTGTTAGGTCTTTAACAGAATATGCCTTAACGTCATTACCAGATCGCGCTAGCAAAAACCTGGTACTATCTGCCCAAACTTTGTTTGCTTCTGCAACAGAAATAAATTCCGGGTTTAGTAAGGCAGGAAATTTTTCACGGCCTATTCCATAATGAAACTGTTTATCCTTAAGCAGGTAGCCGGTTATGTCAAAATGCTGATTTTTGTTTTTTCCACCATACAGCATTTTCTTGCCATCAATCGTAAAGAATTTATCATTTTCGATGGCCAGGGGCCGTTTCTTTTTAACAACTTCCTTAGTGTCTTCAGGTTTTACTTCTTTTTTATTTATTTGGTCTTTACAGCTTATTAAAAGGATTATAGCGGCTAAAGAAAATATTTTTTTCATCTGTTTAAAATGTTGTTGTTTTCTAAAAATGAAGAAACTAAAAATTTCTGCACATTCAGGAATTCGCATAAAAAATTTAATTATTATCGGTTGGTATAGAAATAATTAAATTTATCTACGCTTATTTTATAATGTTTATTCCAATGTTTGCGAATGATATCGCACAACTGTCAATTATGGCTTAAGTTAGCGATTTATTTTTAGTTTGGTAAAACCCCTTAAGAATCCAGCTAGGCTCAAGTACAGTTGAAGTCTGCCATAATTGTGATTTTACATGATTGTATTGTAGTTGCTTAGCCAATAATTTTTTTGTTATTGATGTATATATTGCAAATACGTTTTAATCCTTTTTATGTTTATTTGAAAAATATCGTCATTTTTAACCTTATGTTTCTTTTGTAAATATTTGGTTTTAATAGAGATCGCTCTCGCTTCAATTAATTGGTTTAATTGATTTGCTGAAAGATTTAAACACATTCTGATAACGGAAGATAATTTAAGTTTAAAGTCAAAAGGGTATTTAATTTTGATCGGTACAATTTCAATGTCAAAATTCAGAATATCCTCAATTGAAATATTATTATAATCTATGTTATATTCAACACTTCCATAATCTAATTTAACATTGTTTTTCCTTGCTGTTTCCTGGGAAAACGCATATTTCCAAACGATCTCCAAATTATTATTCGAAAATTTATTGAATGTATCCTTGGTTATCAATTCTGGTTTGATTCGATGGAAAATGGTCATATTGTATGTGTTGTTGCATTTCGCACATTTGTAAATCAGCCATATGTCTATGTTCTTTTTTTGAGCGTTTATCCTGAATTTCTCGCTACAATAGAAACTATTATTGTCACAACGGTTGCATTTTCTTTTTAAAAGAGGTGTATTTTTAGCGCTTACCACCCATATATTTTCATGTCTCATTATTTATAATCTGCTTAATATGCTTTGGTGAATTTTCAGTATTATTCACGATATCACAGCTTTTGATTCGTGAGATTATCAAAAACAGCAATAGGCAGATGCCATGGCTCTAAACAGGCAATGCTCTGAATAATATGATTATATGGAAACCCGGTTCGGATTAGAATTATCCGAACAAAAGAATTATTAACCTGCGGTTTATAAGGCTAATATTAAGCTACTATAAATTTAAGCGTTGCTCTCAAAAATGAAAGTATTTAAGATTAGTGATATAAAGATAGTTTATTCTGAGAAAACATCCGGGGGCAATCCTGTTTTGTTTTGGTACAAACCTATAGTAACAAATTTCTTACTGATTCGTCATTTCAGCATAACTTTAAAATTAAAAAGCATGTATTCAAATAAAAAAATGGGAAGGTTAGCTGGTTTACTTTTTTTTATTCTTGTTATTACAGGAGTTTTTGCCGAGATTTTCGTTCGCCAAAAGTTGTATGTATTTAATGACCCTGCAACTACGGCTCAAAACATAATCGAAAACCAGTTCCTCTTCCGTCTCGGATTTGTAAGCGACTTAGTGATGTCCACAGTGTTTTTTATATATGGATATGTTTTATACCTTATTTTTAGATCTGTAAGTAAGCGTATTTCTTTGTTTTTATTACTATGTATAGTAATTTCTGTAGCAATGCTTTGTCAAAACTTATTATATCAATTTTCTGCTTTGGAATTATTGATAAATCCAGACTATAAAATGGTGTTTAAGCCAAAGCAATTAGAAACTTTATCTTTATTTTTTCAAAACATTCACACAAAAGGATATATAGTGAATCAAATATTTCATGGGTTGTATCTTTTCCCATTGGGTTATATGATAATTAAATCGAAGTATGTTCCTAGAATAATTGGGATATTTTCAATATTGGGATTTGCAGGAGTTTTAACAAACTTTTTTCATTATTTTCTTTTCCCTAATTACGAATCAATACTGTTAGATAATATAACAATACCAGCCGATATAGCGGAGTTTTCAATTTGTTTATGGTTTTTAATAATGGGAGTAAGGCATAAAGATTGTATTTAAGTCCTTAATCAAATGTTATGGGTTTTAAGTTACTGTTTTTCGGTTAAGAACAGGCGAAAGCAAATTGCGGTTATACTTTGTTATGTGTAGTTTTTTATTGTTCTATTCTACCATAGTTTTTCAGTACTTTCAAAACCCATAATGTTTGTATACCAGCCCACTCTAATTTTGTTCCCTCACTGATGCCATACCAAGTGTCCCATCGCCCATCTTCTTTTTGCTTGTTAATTAATGTTTTTATGTCAGATTCGATAGTTTCTTTGGTGAATAACGCATAAAGAATGCTTTCGGCAGACGTTGCATAATTTAAACTATGCGGTTTTCCGTAAAGCCCCCAACCTTCATCCGATTTATCTTTGCAAATTATTCCGTTATTTGATATCCAGTTTTTTAGGTTATTGATTGTTTTTTTTGCTTTATCCTGACTTTTAGTATACTTTAAAAAAGTTAACCATCTTGGTACACATAAATAGCAAAAAACATGCTTATCTTTTATTCTCTCAAATTCGCCCCAAACAAACTGTTCGGCTGTTTTCATCCAAGGGATATCAATCTTATATTTTTCCAAAATTCCAAGTAGAGGTGCAGTAGTGCTTAAAGCACTCCATGCTTTAACGGTTTTAAAATGATCTTCACAGGGATAGGTACTTTTAGGTCTGAACATCCAGGGAATTCCTCCTTTTTCTGTAGTTATGCTTTCAAAATATGGCATAAAATCATTCAGAATTATTTTTTTGGTGAGATACCCTACTTCATCGAGCGTTTCAAGTGCCATAATGCTAAAGAGAGGTTGGCTTTCTGGTGATGCTGTATCTGGTTCCATACCGTGACCAAATCCACCATCAGAATTTCGGTAAGCATATACTGCGTGATACACACCATTTATATCTCCGTTTGCAAAATGAAATTCAAATAATCGCCTTTCAATCATTCTTGCATTTGTTAATATAAAATCTCTTGCTTTTAAAAAGCTGCTTTTTGGTAAAATCATTTTATTTTAAAGAATGGTTTTAATTGCACACAGCGTTGTATACCGTTTTTTATTTTTGCTTCAATATTTGTTCGACATATTTTCTGTGATTTTCAAATCCGTTTTTCTCTGGGTTTTCCAAGTCAATTATTTCTCCAGTTCCAGAGTCGTAAATTTGCCAATTTTGTTTTTTTGCTAATTCAATTAGAGCATAAAGACCGTTTTTTCCATATAAACTTAACATTGTGTTACTTACAGGTTTATTATGCAAAAAAAAGTCAATTGTAAAATCGGTTCCGATGATTTCTCTGTGCTTATCATCTTTTTTAATTCGGTTAAATGAGTTTTCCAAAATGCTGTCAAAATCAGTTGGTTCCAATTGGTTTTGATCCAATTCCTCAATTGATTCTATTTTCTGTCTTGAATTAAAAAGTACAATATCCCAACTCATTTTATTCTGGTTTGTAATGAAGTAAACCTTTTTCAATGAGCATGTTTTTAAACCCTTTAGATGTATGATTTACTTTTTTGCTTGTCAGGTTATTTCCAATTCCGTAAACGAATGACCCTGGTCGATTACTCCAACCTTTTCTATATGTTTTTTGAATTCGTTTTGCGTCATTTTTCAAATTACACACACGGTTTTGTATAACTGTTTGTCTATTACGGGTTAAATTAGTGATTATTTTTGGTTTAACACAGGTTTTAGCAATTCCAAGTGCATACTAGCCAGCCCTGATCGTAGCGAACAGGCGTAGCAAATTGCAGTTATGCATTGTTGTAGCCGGTTATTCTTAAAAATCAGCTTCGTATCCGTGTCCATTTTTTCCGTAAAAAGTCAACCATTTTGCTAAAGAGTATACTATATGTAATTTACTTTTTTATCTGAATGATACCAGTCCTGATGTTTTGATGTTTTTTTACATTTAGGACACCAAGTATCATTCCATTGCGTTTCACATTGTGGGCATTTACCTTTTGTTTGAAAAGTATCCCAAATAAAACGACAAGTGCATTGCCAATTTTTTCCACCATCTGGAATCCATTTACATTCAGGGCAACTAATGTTAGATTGTGAATAATCACGTTTTTCATCTCTATTCCTTATTGCTAAAAGGTTGGCTATTTTATCAACTGCATATTTTGTTGAATCTGAATATATTTGTTTGTTATTTAGACTTGCAGTCAAACTTATTACTATTCCTTTCCCCGTGAAATTCTGAACGACAAATGAATTGCCGATAATTGTAAAAAAAAACATCGTTTATTAAATATTTTAAGAAATCTATGTTTAAATTATTCTCAGTTTTGATATTAATTTCAAAATCTCCAGACAATTCATACTCATTAAAATTTTGAATATTGTTTGTTAATATATCTTTAATTGCAAATGATAGTTCATTTTCATTATTTCCTGTTAGTTTAGCTTTAACTATTTTTTTTCCTGTTTCGTTTCTTTCTTTTTTCTCGTTAGTTGATGTGCTTTTTCTCGATAAAATTTGATTATCATTAGTGATTTTTTCAAATTCTAATGGAAGTTGTTCTAAAATTGTTGGGTTTCCTATTTTTTTAAGCTTATCATCTTTCAACTCAAATTTTTGAATCATAAAAACCCCAGTATCTTGACGTTTATCAAATCCTTTGATTATGATAGTTTTTATAGGTTGATTTGTTTCGTCAAGCATCATTTCTCCTTCGTATCCAATAAAGAATTGATCAAAAATTTCGTCTCTTTTCTTTAATAATTCTTTAGCTCTTTCATAATTATCTTCATCCTCCTGAAAAGTTATGGTATTCACCTGTTCACTTTCTTTAAATAAAAACACAAAAGGTGTTAAACGTCCATTTGAAGTATCTCTGAGGTAGACCCCCCAATTTAAAAATTTAAAAATTCGTTCTTCTAATACTTTATTTCCTTGAAATACATCCATAGTTTTTCGGTTAAGTACTGTCTTTAGCAATTCCGAGTGGATTCTTAGCCTGTGCTGAGCGCAGTCGAAGCATAGTCGAATCCGCCATAATTGCGGTTATACATTGTTGTGTGTAGTTTTTATTTGTTTTAATTCGGTTACTATTCTATTAAATTGTTTATCTGTTAAAACAGGTTCAAAGTATTTTATATAATCATTTAATTCCCTCAGTAGTTTTATACTTACATATTTAAATTGACCTAGCGGTTTATTATTAATCATCACTATAAGATTGCGAATCGGAACTCTTTGTTCTCCCCAATGATGGTCATATAAAGGTATATTTTCCGAAATGAATACATACAAAGCAAAATTAGACCTTTCAATTTGTTCTATTGGTGACCTTAGACTTAGAGAATTAACAGATGACTTACTCCAGTTTTTAGTTTCTATTATAAAAATTCCTGCTTTTGAAATTAATAGATGGTCAATTTGGATTGAATAAATTTTCTGATTATGCTTCTTATAAAAAATTGGACGAGAAAATCTCAAGTTGAAGTCATTAACTAGAACATAATCATCTGAAAGTTTTTCGATTTCTTTTACAACTAAATTTTCACCTATTGCTCCAGAAATTATATTTCGAGAGTTCTCCAAAACTTTTCGCGTGTATTCTAAATTTACAATTTTAGATTTTGCTCTATTTTCAATTAGGCTTTGTTTTCCAGTTTCGTACATTCTTATGAAAGCTTCATCATTTTCAATATTTCGGCTAATCTTGTTTACTGTCGAACTTATAAGCTTAGTTTTATTAACAACGTAGTAATTTGATTGTTTTTTTAATGAATATAATTTTATGCTTGAAAGTAGTTTTTTTATAAAGCTATTCCTTTTGGTATTTATGAAATCAATTTTTCTCTGTAAGTCATAAATTCTACTATCTATTTTTTCTGTTTCTGAATTGATAATTTCAGCTTTTTCTTGTTTTTTTTGTTTGATATTAGTGCAAGTTTCAAAGTACTCTCTATCTAACTTTTTAGATTCACCATCGAGAATAGAGAGTTTTTCGGTGTTATAATTTGATAAGAAATCATTAATCTCTTTTACAGAATTAAATCTGGAAATACCATTATTATCTAATTCCGATTTTAAGGATTTTAGCGATTCTATTGTTCCATATATTCTTGCCATTTACGAAATTTCTCAAATTACGGCCAACGATTGGTATAAAATTAGTTGCAGGGTTAAGCAATTAATTTTATACGGTGTTTCCCAATGTTTTTAATCAAAGCCCTCACTAAAAAATTCCTCAAGGGTCATATCGAAAGCTCTGGCTATTTTGACTAGACTCGTATATTGTAAATCAGTCCCAGTTTCATATCTGCCATATTGGGCTCTATGAACTCCGTTGTCAAATGCAAAGTTTTCATAGCTACTATAGCCTTTTTTAATTCTCAATGCCTTTATTCGTTTAGCTAGTTTCTTTATCTCTACTGGTTTATCCATAGGGTAAAGAAATCAAGTTCACTATTAATAAGTTACTACTAATTAGTAGTTATTTAAAAATTTTTACTACATTTGAAATAGTCATTTATAATCAAATGCTGAATAAAGAAAAGCAAGAATATTTATCTGAGTTAATTGATACAAGTTGTATCTCTTCAGAGGAATTAGTCGAATGTTTGGACAAGGGAATTGAGATGTTATTTTTTATTGAGGAAGATACTTTTGATAGAAAAGAAATACAGAATGTTATTTTTGCAATGAGAAAAGTTATTCATGCTTTAAGGAAGGGAAGATGAAAAAAGCTTAAAGTATAATACAAGTTAACCAATGTTTTTTATCATTTCATTTATTCTTTTTTTCGCTTCTTTTTTTATTATTCCATTGTAGTAATCCCTTACAAATGGATGATTCTCATTTTTTGTAAATAATTAAGTTTACAAAACACAAATAATGTAAACGCTTATGTTTACAACATATACAAAAAAGTCAATATATAAGTTTACAAAAAATAAAAAAGTAAACGTTTAAGTTTACTTCGTGTTGTTCTTTAAATTAATGTCAACGTGTTTGTGTATGGTTAGTTGCGTTGGCTAGCAACTAATTTAGTAAACAAAAACGAACCAGAGGAAAATCCTACGGATTTTTCGAGTATGCACAGAACGAGCAATTGATTATACACGTCTTAAGTTTACAATCTCTTATATTTAGTGTTATTAATAAGAAAGAACAAAAGAGAGGATTAAGATTAGTATACACGGTGTTGGCAAACGTTATTATATTAGTAGTTGCCAGTTTAATATTAGTTTAATAGTGTTTGTTTTAACATTTACATTTGGATTGTTTGGATAATCAAAGATATTCGGTACGCCAAACTCATCTATTAATAAAATTGACAAATAATTATTTTTGTTTAAATGAAACGTATATCCAAGTCCAATTAAAGCACCATAGTCATATTTTTTCACATTGGGAATAGCAAAGAGAGCAATTTCTTCTTCAGTATCTTTTCTTAGAGTCTTATTTTTCACATTTAGAAAATGATTGTAAAATATCCCAGCGTCAGCAAAAAGTTTATTGCTTTTCCCGATATAATATCTAACGTTTAAAGGTATATTTATATAATTAAATATAATTCTGTTATCTACGAAATATGTGTCATTATTGTTGAAGTTATTAACTCTGAAGTCTTCCAATTTCATCACTTTATTATCATAGTTTATATTTAATAATAATGAGATGTTTTTACTTATTTTATATTCAGAAGAGAGACCAAATGAATAACTGATTACTTTATCATAATCGTCAAGAACACTGCCTTTCAAATTAGATTGATTAACTCCTAAATTGAGTCCAATTTTAAATTTCCCGTTATTATTGTCCTGAGAAAACATTTGAACTGTCAAGAGTATTAAAAATAAGGTAATTAATTTGAGGTATTTCATTTTTCTAATGTTTACAACGGTATTGTATATGGCACGTTGCCATATTGGTAGTTATTTTATTCAGCCGAAACTGAGGTTTATTAGTAGGGGAGAGTTTAAAGTTAGCCAAATTTTGGCAATGTGCTATATACGTTGTTAGCAGCTGCCTTTTTCAACTTGGTGAATAAATTTCCTTTTTCCATGTAATAACTCCATCTTTAATTGATTCTGCTTCGTGCATAATTCCACTTGTGAAGTCACCTTTGTCAAAATCTAAATTCCCACAAGTAACATGTATTGCATTTATTAACTCCAATTTTTTATTAGCAGAATCTTCAAAAATAGATTGGTTGTCTCCTTTATATTTCATAGCCACGCTTGGATAATAAACCCCATCAAATTTTTCAGAGGCAAATTCAGGCGCAATAAATCGGTTCATGTGATTAAGTCTTCTAGAATAAAACGCACTAATTCGATAGTCAAAATGGCTTTTTATTTCGCTTTTGGTAAATTGGTTAGCAAAAAATTGACAGATTAAATTGTCTGCATTGACTAATTCCTCACCCATCCATTTGTTAGAATCTAACAAGCCTCTATTTTTTTCGAAAGCTTTGAATATGTCTTTCCGATTTGCGTGTAATATTGGACTATGAATGATATTCGCTAAATGAAGAACCTCCTTTGTTTTATATACTCCGACAGTTAAAAAAACAACTTCGGATTTTGGCGAAATTGAATTTTTTAGATTTTGAATAACCTCAAAAGTCGCAAGTCTGTAATTTGTAGCACCATAGAAAATACGTTCTTCAGGTTTATTACTTCTTCCGTATTCAGTTATTAAGCTAGCTGGCGGCATATAGATGTCTTTGGTTTTGACATAAGGTTTTACTCCTTTATTAACTCTTGCTCTAAAAATTTCTACACCTGCTGGTATTTTTACTGTCGGATATGGTATTAGAGGAAAATAGTTATCTATTTTTTCTTCTAACTCAATATCTGATATCAGAGAAAGGTCAATAGATTCCAATTCAGCTATATATCGAATTGCATCTTTTGTTTTAGTAAATCTTTCTTTTAATTGCTCTTCTTTACTTTTCAAGGTAATCTTGGTTCAGGTTGCTGCTAACGGTTCGGCTAAGGTTAGTACGGGATTAAATAAGCATTTAATTTCGGATTTGGCGGACTTTATAAAAATACATTAACTTTGGGTTAAACACGAAAACCCGTATTAATCTTAGCCATTGTTAGGGCACGTTACTTTTGTAAATACTTAATGTTTTATTACTATTCCTAATAATTAATGTCGAATCATTTATTAGAGGTGGATTTGAAAAAAAAACTTTTATATCTCTTTTTTCGGGGGAAATCGTATCATACCACATAATTTCTAATTTGTTAGTGTCGAATATGCCGAATGAATTAGCAAAACTGCTTATACCATCTTTTGACCCAACAAAAGTCAATAAATCTCCATAGTAATTACTTCTTGATATCCACCAATTACCCTTTGAGTATTTTCCAAAATCTTTTTTTATTTCAAGTCTTAAATTATTTAAACAAAATTCAAAATAATATCTTCCTGCTAAACTTTTTAATAATCCTTTCTGATTATCTAAGTGAACAGATTCTAAAATTACTTCTTGATTCTCTAATAAATTTACGGTATTTAATAATGTCCCAGTATTACTGTCTAATAGTAAAAGTTTTCCTTTATTAAGTAAAATTAAAATTCGATTTTTATGTATACCAATAAATTTTTCGATTTTAGTTTTCAGTTCAATAGAACTTAAATCAAATTCCCATAATTTTTTATCCAGGTAGGTGAAAGCACAAAGTAAATCTGATTTTTTACTTTTAAATAAGAAAAAGTCTTCATTAAAAAATGATTTTCCTAATGTATTAAAGTTTTCTATTTCATTTAGTCTTTTGAAATCATCATTTAATTCATAATATGCCCTTTGAAAAAGTCTTTTTTTTATATTTCTATTATAAGTGAAAATAGCGTTATTAGAAATAATACTATTAAAAATTATTGGAAAAGGAATTTTTATAAAAGTCTTTTTTTCTAATGAAAAAATTAGTGTTTCGTTGTTTTTTATAAGGTATAAATAATTGTCATTAATATCGAATTCATTAATATCTTTATCAGAAGTGTAGAAAGAGAATTCATCTTTGTAGACAGTATTGTTTTTTAAATAAAATATCCCCTTAGAATTTATTTTAATGTTTTCAGCTTCGGTTATTTTATTTTCTAATACAAAGTTCATTAAATATTTATTAGATTTTCTTAAATGTGCCCTAACTTGTTTATATGCAGAACTTTTATCCTTAAAAAATTATCCACCTAATTTGGCGGGCTAAGCGGAAGTTTAGGTGTTTTAATATCTTTTTACCTCCATTAAAAACGATTAAAAATTCCTGTTAAATATATTAAAACCCCAGTAATTTTATACCCTTTAAGACATGCGTTTGCACATGCGTATTAAAACATTACAGGGATAAGAATTATTCAAAGTTAAAAATAGATACTTATAGTGTATTGTTTTCTTTATTAATATCTGCCATCATTTCTTTTGGATCTATTGTAACAGATTTTATAGCTTTATTTGTATTAAAGGTATAAGTTGGATACGCCCATGCCCAATCTTTAATAGTTGTTGCCGAGGTTGGTTTTTCACCTCGCATCATCTGTAAAGGGATATAAAAATCTTCGGTTGAATTATCCGTATAAGTTACCGTTAAGTCTATAGGCATTGGCATTAACCCTTTACGCTCTAAGGTAACGGTGTTGCCTTCAACAGATTTAACAGCATAATCAATAGTATTTGTGGTTTGAGCAAAATCAATTAAATACCAATCGAGTTCTAAACCAGATACTTTTTCGGCTGTTCTTATAATATCAAGAGGCTTTGGGTGCTTAAAAGCAAAATCATTAAAATATTTTTTAATGGTTTTGTTTAAATGCTCTTCGCCTATAACATAGCCTAACTGAGCTAAAAACACAGCGCCTTTACTATAGGCCAAAGTACTGTAAATGCTGTTTAGCTGATACCTGTCTGCATGTGTGGTAAGCGGCTGTTCTAAACCCGATTTAGCCAAACGTATATAGCTTATATATGCATTTTCAAGTGGATTTTTTTTGCCTTGATTAAAAATATAATTCATAGCATGATTGCTAATATAAGTTGTAAAGCCTTCGTCCATCCATTCGTGTTTAGCCTCATTGGTTGCTAATAAAAACTGAAACCAGGTGTGTGCTAGCTCATGAGCTGTAACCCCAACCAAGCTGCCATAACTTCTTTGCCCTGTAATTAAAGTGCTCATGGCATATTCCATACCGCCATCGCCACCTTGAATTACAGAATATTGATTATAGGGGTATTGGCCAATATGTTTACTAAAATATTGCATAAGCTCTACTGTTTTTGGCTGAAGCTTTTTCCAGTTTTCCTTTTGTGTATTGCTTAAAGTGCTTTTATAATAGAAATTAAGGATTGGGCCTCCGGGAACCTGCATGGTATCATGAATATAATCCGGATCTGCTGCCCAGGCAAAATCGTGTACTTTAGGCGCTTTAAAGTGAAGCGTTTTTTTATGCCCGTTTATCTGGGGTTCGCCTTGTATGTATCCTGTGCTTCCAACAACATAATTACTGTCAATAGTGAGTTTTACATCATAATTTCCCCAAACTCCATGAAACTCTCTTGCTATATAAGGATCGGCATGCCAGCCTTCAAAATCATATTCTGCTAATTTGGGATACCATTGCACCATGGATAATGCCACCCCTTCTTCATTATGTCTTCCTGAACGACGGATTTGAACAGGCACTTGCCCGTCAAAAACCATATCAAACGTAACTTTTTCTCCTGGCAGAATAGGTTTTGCTAAATTAACTTCTAAAACAGTACCAACAGTTTCATGCTTAATATTGATACCGTTTTGTTTTAACCCTTTTACTTTTATATAGCCTATTTCGTGTGGTTTTAATTTACTAATCCTATCCCCAATTCTGGCGTCTGGATCTAAAATACTCCTGGAGTGCACATCCATTTCACTACCTGGCTGAAAAGCATTAAAATATAAATGGTAATACACACGGTGTAAAACATCTGGAGAGTTATTAGTGTATACTAATTGTTGTTTTCCCTTGTATTGATAGGTGTTTACATTCATATCAATTTCCATTTTGTAATCTACATGCTGCTGCCAATACCCCTGGTTTTGTATGGGTATAGGAGTAGTAGGAGTTGATGTTGGCGTTATAACCACGTCCTTTTGACTATTGCAGGATAGAAAGAGGCAGAGGCTTAAAACAGAAAAAGCAATTCTTTTCATATACTTATATTTATTGTTTCAAAAAAACATATGTAACATCATTTTGTAACGATATGTTGGCGTTATAAAATTTTAGCTGCAATGATATTGTTTAATAAATTAAATGCATTATTTAGATAATCTGGCAGCCATAATTAAAGCATTATACGCATTAACCATTTTTGAAGATTTTATTAAATCTGCAAAAGGTTTTATATTGGCTGTATTGCCACCAACAATAACTTTAGTTTTAACGGCAAGCCCGGAATCCATAAGAACTTGCTTTACCTGAGCAGCACTTAACTTTGGGTAATAAGAACGAATTAAAGCGGCTACACCGGCAACGCCCGGAGATGCCATAGAAGTGCCATCTATAGCTTTATACTCATTTTCAGGAAACGTAGAATAAATAGCAGAGCCTGGTGCAAAAACATCAACATTTACTTTTCCATAATTTGAATACTCTGCAATCATCGATGAGCCATATTTATAATCTAAAGCACCAACATTTATAAAATTGTCTGAAACCTCAGGGCCAACACCAATTGCATCACTTGGGTAACTTTGTTTTTCGTCTAAATTTAAACTTTCGTTACCTGCGCCATGAACTATTAGAACATCTTTTTTACCTGCATATGCAATAGCATCACGAACCCAATCACTATGCGGTGAGTAGTATTTCCCAAAACTACCATTTATAATTTTTGCGCCATTATCTACAGCGTACCTAATAGCTAACGCAATATCTTTATCGTATTCATCGCCATTTGGTACAGCACGTAGGCTCATAATTTTTACATGATTAGCAACACCTTTTGCCCCTTTACCATTGTTTCGTTCTGCAGCTATAATTCCGGCAACATGTGTACCATGGCTTTCGGTTTTTTTAACAGGTTTAACATTAGCATTACCATAGCCAGGTTTATCGTTTAAATCATTTGGATTATCACCTGTTTTACGCCCTTTTAAATCTTTATTAAGGTTGTAGTTTAGTCGTTCGTTAATACTTACTAAGCCATTTTTTAGTTCTTTGATAAAATCATCAACAGATGCCATATCTAAACTATAAACATATTTAGCTATTGAAACATATTGCTGAAGCGTTTTATCTTCTGTTTTAATGGCATTAACATCGGCTTTGGTATAGCTGGTTTTATTTAAATGTTTTTTAATGCCTTCATCTGCTATTTTTACTTGCTGCAGGGTTTGCTCGTAGTTTGTTTTATACCCTGTATACTTTTGATATTCTTCGTTATACTCTGTTTGAGCTCTGGCATAATCAGGGTTAGCTGTGTCTCCGCTTGCAAGTATTCGTACAAATTCTAATTGCTCGTCGTAACCATCCCCTAAAAAGTTCCAGCCATGAATATCATCTATGTATCCGTTTTTATCATCATCTTTTCCATTGTTAGGAACTTCTTTTCTATTGGTCCAAATAACACCATCTAAATCTTCGTGGTCAATATCAATTCCAGAATCTATAACGGCTACGATCACAGATTTTCCTTTTTTATTTTTTATAATTTCAGCATAAGCTTTATTAACACTCATCCCGGGAATTGTATCTTTAATTAAATCTAAGTGTCCCCAGCTTTGTTTTTCGGCTTCGGTTAAATCAGACACTTTTAGAGGAATAGTGTCAATGTTTTCAACAGGCGTTGATATAATACTGGCAGTACTGCCGCAGCCATAGAGTATTGCAGCTATAAAGGCAGATAATATGAGTGTTTTTGTCGATTTCATTTTAATAAATTTATGTGTTAATTGAATATGTCGTTTGTTGAATAAATATTAGCTAACCGCACTCCTTTTTCGGTGTGTTTTACGGTAATAATTTCGTTGTGAGCATCATGTTCTAAAAACAGATAATACTTGTTATCGGCAGCAAGGTTAAGAAACTTTTCTTTTTCATCTAAGGTTAGAAGCGGCCTGGTATCGTAACCCATTACAAAAGGTAGTGGCAAATGCCCTACAGTTGGTAATAAATCGGCCATAAAGCAAATGGTTTTTCCTTTATAATGTATTATAGGGATCATTTGCTTTTCGGTGTGTCCATTGGCAAAAAAAATATCAAACCCTAGCGGAGTGTTTTTAAGCAAGTCGGTTTCAGGAAGCGAAGTAAACTTTAATTGGCCACTTTCTTCAATAGGTAAAATATTCTCTTTTAAAAACGATGCTTTTTCACGCCTGTTAGGTTGTGTAGCCCATTGCCAATGTTTTTTATTACTCCAAAAGTGTGCGTTTTTAAACGCCGTTTCGTACCCTGTTTTATGAGTATTCCATTTGATGCTTCCTCCGCAATGATCAAAATGCAAATGCGTCATAAACACATCGGTAATATCGTCAGGATGAAAACCGTATTTTTTTAAAGACCTGTTTAAAGTGTGGTCACCCCAGGGATGATAATAACCAAAAAACTTACTGGATTGTTTATCTCCCATACCGTTGTCTATTAAAATAAGGCGATTACCATCTTCTATAAGTAAACAACGCGCGGTAAGGTCGATCATGTTATTAGCATCAGCAGGATTAGTACGTTGCCATAGTGATTTTGGCACTACGCCAAACATGGCACCACCATCTAGCTTAAAATTACCAGCATTTATAGGATATAAATTCATAGGGATGTAAAATTAAGAAATCTATTATGAATCCACAGATAAGTTAAGAATATATTAAGAAAGCCGCTATAAATTATTTTATGAAGTAGCGTTTATACCGATATAATAACATCTTTAAGGCGTTTTCCAAAGTCGAATAAAGCTTTAATTTCTTTTAAACTGGCTAAACGCTCTTTACCAAAAACAAGTAAAGCTGTTCCGTTAGATTCTACATGATAGTAAGGGTTACTTTCAAAAAAATGTGTTACATCGTCATTAAAAAATTTACTAATAGCCATTTTATTATCGCCTTGCAAATAAAAGCGATCAGAGAAATCATCATGGTTTTCAATATCTATATCTTTAAAACCTGCTAATGCCGATACTTTTTCTAAAAAACCTTCCCTGTCTAAGGTAAAGCTGGGGATATTGTGGTTTAATTCTATATGCAGCATGGTAGAACGAACCACTTCTTTAGCAATAAACTCACCTTCAGAAAATTCAATATCAAACAAACAAATGGCACTTTCTTTATGCGATAATTCATTATAAATATGATTGATATGTTTGGTGCTGAAAAACCGGAAATTATTAAGAAACGATACCTCTTTTTCTTTTTTAGAACTGTAATTATATTTATAATCATCAGCCAAACTTTCCATATTGGTTTGGCGTCTGGTTAAGTTATTTTTAATAATTTTTGGCACAGGAAGCATACGTCTTAAGGCAAAAGGGTGTTTAGAATCTGTATCGTGCATATCTAAGCCAATAACATCAAAATGCCCCCCTCGCTTATTAAACAGCTCCTGGTAGCTATGCATGTTTTCCATGACAGTATGATCTACAAACTCGCACATAGAAAAGTCTACAATAACATCTTCATCTTCAGGCACTGCATCTAGTTGTTTTTTTAGTTTATAGTAATTTAAAAAACTACAAAAATGCTTAACACTTACATAAAAATTGTTCTCTTCGCTGGCCTCTTTAAACATTAAAACATTTGGTTTTAAAAGGTTTCTAAAAAACAACCCTAAACTTTTATTTATAACAACATGAATAATTAAGGTGGTAATAACCCCTGCAAGTATACCAGTAATTAAGCCTATTTTTAAGGTAATAATAAGCGTAACAAAAAAAATAATAAGTTGTTCCTTGCCTATTGAGAATATTTTTGTGATCACACTGGGTGAGGCCAGTTTATATCCCGTATAAACCAATATAGCCATTAATGCGGGTAAAGGAATTCTGGTGAGTTGCGTACTAAATAATACGATAAACAAGACTAAAAAAGTAGCATGAAAAAAGTTTGAAGACCTATTACTTGCCCCATTGTTTACGTTTACCGAACTACGGGCAATAACAGTTACCACATTTAACCCACCTAAAAGGCCACTGCCAACAGTTGCTAAACCAAGGGCTTTAAGATCCTTATTAACATTTGAGCGTCTTTTTTCAGGGTCTAATTTATCAACAGCTTTAATGCTTAAAAGGGATTCGATACCTGCTATTAATGTGAGAGCTAAAACACTTCCCAAAAAGGAAAACGACCAAATACCATCAAAATTTGGACTTGGTATTTCGGCAATAATATTCTGAATAGAAGGGATGCCGGAAATCATATACTCTTTTGCTATAGGGTTAGGTTGACTTAAGCCAAACTCAAAATAATAGCTAAACCCAATGGATAAAATAACAATCCACATGGGTGCAGGAATAAGTTGCAAATATTTATTTCTAATTTTTGAATAAAATAGCATGATAGCTAAACTGATTACTCCGGCCAAAGCAGCATAAATTAAACCTTTGTTCTCATAATGCACAGCATCGTTAATAGAAAAAGGAATTTCAAAAAGATAGTCAACCGTATCATTTCGCTGTATTTTATGGGCTAGCATAATATGAAACTGTTTCCCTAAAATAATAAGACCAATAGCAGCAAGCATCCCTTGAATAGCTGATGATGGAAAAAAATCGGCAAGCGTACCCATTCTAAAAAACCCAAGGCTCATTAAAAGGATACCAGAACAGATAACAGCAATATAAGCACTCTCCAGTCCCAGTGTTGAAATAGCTATTAAAAGCACACCAACCAAGCCGTTTCCAGGGCCGGCAATGGTAACATGACTTCCTCCTAAAATCGAAACCACGATACCACCAACAACAGCAGCAATAATACCGGCAATTGGAGGGGCATCACTAGCCATGGCAAGTCCTAAGCCCAGTGGCAATGCAATAAGGCTAACTACAAAACCAGAAAAAATATTTTTGGGTAAAGTTTTAAAAAAATCTTTGATATTGTTCTTTTTCGGACTCATTGCAGTATTAAAACATCGGTTGGTAATTCGGTTAAAATATGTTCAATATCGTGAGGGAATAAACGGTCCCAAAATGTCATTTTAGATGGCGCATTCATAACTAATAAATCGGCACGAGAAATTTGCGCATAATGCCCAATAGAATATCCTTTTTTTCCAAAAATAGGCTGTAGTTTTATCGTTTTGTTTTTAGTATAAGCAGCAGGAATATGGCTGATAATTTCTTTTATTCTCGAGTTTTCCCTGCGCCTGATACGCTCTTTTATAATATTAGCGTGTCTTAAAGACTTATCATCGTTAACTTTTACAGAAATTTGATCTTGTTTAATTTCTTCAACAATAGTTATTTTATCCGAATTTAGTTTTTTTGATACATAAAAGGCGGTTTTTATAGTTTGTTCTGTTTTAGGGTCTTTTAAGCCGTTTACTACAATATGTTCGCAGGGTACGCGCTCAACAGAAGGTTTAATTAACAATAAAACAGAGCATTTGGCCTTGCGCGTAATTTTTCTGGCAATAGAACCTACATAGTATTTTAAAAACTGTTCACGTTGTACGGCACCAAGAATTAAAAGGTCTATTTTTTTTTCCTCTGAAGTTGATAAAATAACATCAACAGGATCGCCGGTCTTAAAAACAACGTCGTAGCTTAAAGCCTTTTTTTCGAAACTTTTAAGAATAGCTTTAAGCTTGGTAATTTTATCCTCAGAACGTTCACCAACATGGATTAAAAATAATTTTGATTGAAAAAAAACAGCTAACCTAGCTGCTTCAAAGAGGTTAGCTTTTAAGTTGGGCGAAAAGGCTACCCCAATTCCAATACTTTTAAAAGGCTTTAATGACACAGGTTTTACATTATTTTTTAGTCAAAGTTGAAAGATAACATTTTTTGAAAACTTTAAATCATCAGTTTTACTTAAATTAGTGTTTTTTAAAAAAGAAGTTGCCAATGTTAGAACTTGCTGGAATTATTATTTTAGGAATACTTGCCCAATGGTTTGCTTGGAAATTTAAAATCCCTGCCATTTTACCACTTATCCTTATAGGCTTATTGGTTGGGCCCATAGCAGCAGAATATTTAAGTGATGATGGTGCGAAATGGATTGAACCCATTTGGAATGGAAAAAAAGGACTCTTTCCGGGAGAGGGGCTCTATTATTTTGTATCACTGGCCATAAGTATTATTTTGTTTGAAGGCGGACTTACTTTAAAACGATCTGAAATTAAAAACGTTGGTCCGGTAATAACAAAGTTAATTACATTAGGCTCTGCGATTACTTTTTTTGGCGCAGGACTATTAGCACATTTTATTTTTGATTTAAGTTGGGAGCTATCCTTTTTGTTTTCCGGACTTATTATTGTTACAGGGCCAACAGTAATAACACCAATTTTAAGAAACATACCGCTTAAAAAAGATATTTCTGCTGTTTTAAAGTGGGAAGGTATTTTAATAGACCCAATAGGAGCCTTAGTTGCTGTATTGGTTTTCGAATTTATTAGCGTTGGTGGTGATAGAGGTTTTACCAAAACGGCTTTAATGGAGTTTGGTAAAATTATTCTTTTTGGTACAACATTTGGTTTTACTTTTGCACATGCCTTAGCTTTTGCAGTAAATAAAAAGCTTATTCCTCATTACCTATTAAACGTAGTATCGCTTTCTACAGTGCTATTGGTTTTTGTTGAGTCTGAAATTTTTGCACACGAATCAGGGCTTTTAGCAGTCGTAGTAATGGGTATGGTGTTAGGGAATAGTAAATTAGAAAACTTAAAAGAACTTCTTTATTTTAAAGAATCTCTAAGTGTATTGCTAATTTCTATTTTATTTATTTTACTGGCAGCAAATATTAATATTGAAGACTTAATGTTGCTTTATACATGGAAAACAGTTATTCTTTTTGCGTTTGTTGTGTTTGTTATTAGGCCATTGGCAGTTTTTTTAAGTACGCTGGGGTCTAATTTAAAGCTAAATGAAAAGCTGTTTATCAGTTGGGTAGGACCCCGAGGGATAGTTGCTGCTGGAATTGCATCGTTATTTGGGAGTAAATTATTAAAAGAAGGCGTTAAAGGGGCCGAATATATCACTCCTTTGGTTTTTATGATAGTTTTAGGAACCGTATTATTAAACGCTACTACAGCACGGTTATTTGCTAAAATGGTAGGCGTTTTTCTAACAAAATCAGAAGGTATTTTAATTATTGGGGCTTCAAAAGTATCAAGGCTAATTGGGCATTATCTTGAAGCAAACGGGAGGCATGTGGTGCTGATTGACAGTAACGAAAATAATATTGAAAAGGCCAAGGAACACGGTTTAGAAGCCATGAGTAATAATATTTATTCGGATACATTAATGGATAATATTGAACTCAATGATGTAGGTTATCTTATGGCACTCACGGGTAATTCTGATATAAACAAATATGCTATAAATAAATTTAGCAAGCAATTTGGCGAGAATGGTTCTTTTAGATTGGTTAGCACAGAAGAAATGTTGGATGAAAATAATAACCCAAAAGAAGGTTTGTTTTCCCATACTGATGATTTCAATTCCTTAACCGAGTTAACTAAAAAATACCCTTCTATACAAGAGATAGAGATAGAAGATAAAGCGCATTATGAAAGCTTAATTAAAACAACGAATACCAATAAGGATATAATCCCTTTATTTATTAAAGATAATGAAGGAGAACTTCATATTATCTCGTCTTATAATTTAGAGGTGCATACCATTGAAGCTGGTTTCCAATTAATATACTTGGGAAAGCCATTTGATGTAGAAAAGGAGCGCTCTAAAAAGGGGTAAATTTTGTTATTCAGAGCATATAAAATATCTTATTTTTTTAAAAACCGCTCTTTAACTGTTAAAGAGCGGTTCTCTATTTTATTCTGAATAACACTTTTTTAGAGCGCTTCTTTTATGATTTAGGTGTTTATAATGAACTACCCTTTTATTTGAAGGTTTGTAAACTCTTTAGAGACAATAAGCGAGTTGTCTCCATTAAACTTAACATCTTTTAAATCAACATATTCGTTATCAAGCTTGATAGACTTCACTTTAAAAGGCAAACCAATTAAATTAATTTTAAATGTGTTATAAGAGGTTATGTATTTCCCTCTTTTATGAATTCTAATTATTAATTTATTGTCATTACCCGACAGATTAAATTTTCTCAAGCTATAACGTCCCTTTTTGTAATCGTAGCCATCATTAGCATCTTCAAACAACTCGGAGTCTTCTTTACCGTGCTTGTAATAAACGTCAAGCGTTAGCTCTTCTATTGTTTTTTCGCCAACATACTGTTGTACAGGATATTTAGGTATAATGGCCCCAGCTTTTACAAAAATTGGCATACTATCTATATCGGCATCAACCCAGGTTTCTTTACCACCGGAAACCATATCGTTGGTCCAGAAATTATACCATTCTCCTTTAGGAATATACATGCGTCGTCCTTTTGCATTGGGCTCGTTTATCGGGCAGATTAAAAGCTGGTTTCCGCAAATAAATTCGTCGGTTCTATAATGTGTTTGAGAGTCTTCCTGATCAAACAACACCAGCGATTTTAGCATGGGAACATTATCTTGTGAATACTGATAAAACGAAGTGTATAAATATGGTAATAGTGTGTATCTAATTTCAATAAACTTGCGTACTACATGGGTTATTTCTTCATCAAAAGCCCAGGGTTCTTGATCGCCATGATCTCCAGACGAGTGCGTCCTGCAAAACGGATGAAAAACACCAAGTTGAATCCAGCGTGCATATAACTCTCCATTAGGTTGCTCGGCAAACCCACCAATATCAGATCCGGCAAAAGAGAATCCGGATAATGCTAAACGTTGGGCCTGAATGTTTGCAATTTGTAGATGCTCCCATGTAGCAACGTTATCTCCCATCCAAGTTGAGGTATAGCGTTGTGTGCCAGAATAGGCAGAACGCGTAATAACAAAAGGTCTTTTAGGGTAGTTGAATTTTTTTAACCCGTGGTATGTAGCACGAGCCATTTGCATACCATAAATATTGTGTGCTTTTTGATGGCTGCATGGGTTGCCGTCGTAATCATGCCTTACATCAGAAGGGAATGTTTTTCCGGGAACATCCATTACGGCTGGTTCGTTCATATCATTCCAAACGCCTTTTACGCCAATATCTTCTATAAGTTCTTTAAATAAACCAGCCCACCATGTTCTTACTTCCGGTCTTGTAAAGTCTGGAAAATAACATTCTCCAGGCCAAACCTTACCTTTCATATAAGGGCCATCGGCACGTTTACAGAAATAGTCTTTTTCTAAGCCTTCACGAAACACATCGTAGTTCATATCAATCTTAATTCCAGGATCGATAATGACTACAGTTTTAAACCCGTCATCTGCCAATTCTTTCACCATACGTTTTGGGTTCGGGAAGTATTCTTTGCTCCAGGTAAAACATCGAAACCCTTCCATATAGTCGATATCTAAATAAATAGCATCACAAGGAATTTTTAGTTTTCTAAATGTTGAAGTGATTTCTTTTACATTGGATTCCGGATAGTAACTCCATTTGCATTGATGATACCCTAAAGCCCATAATGGTGGCAATTCGGGTGTCCCGGTTAAGTCTGTGTAACTTACCACCACATCTTGCATTTTAGGGCCATAAATAAAATAATAGTTCATTTCACCGCCCTGAGCCCAAAAACTGGTTACGTTTCTTCGTTCTTGACAAAAATCAAAATAGGTTTTAAAGGTATTGTCAAAGAAGATACCATACGATTTACCATTGTGCAGGCCAGTATAAAATGGAATGGCTTTATAAATGGGGTCGGTATCTTTTCCATAGGCATAAGAATCGGTTGCCCAATTTTCATAACGCTTCCCTTTAAGGTTTATATGGTTAGGTTTGTCGCCCAAGCCATAATAACTTTCTCCATTTTGAGCGGCTTTACTCATTTTAACAATATCGCCCCCTAACTCATAACTTTCTTCCCAATGAAAGCCTAATTCGTCTTCGCAAATTATAGTATTGTCTTTGGCATCAAATATTGATTTTCTTAGGTCTGCTTTAAAAATATGGCAAATGAGTTTTGAGGTTGTAATGATGTACTTTTCATGATCATCAGATATTTCCAGATGATTATAACCTCTACTGGCTTTTTCATCAATAGCATAAGAAAAATCCTTGTCAAACTTCCCCACGGTAGTATACCGAAACCTTAATACACTATCTCTTAGTACAGTAAGCTGAAGTATGATGTTATTGGAGGTTGAAAAATGTAGAACATCCACATCTTTTTTATAATCTATTATATTTGAAGGAAACAAGTTTCCTTTATATTCTAATTCAGTATTTAAAATCATAAATGATTAGCCATTTTATTAATCGACGAAAATAGTAAAAATAGCCATATTGAGAGGTTAGTATTTGTTAAAAAAACATAAAGATAATTGTATAAAATGCAATATATCAGTTGTATAATTTAATTTTTTTTATTGCTTAATTTTAAAAAGTGTAACAGCTAAAGGCGGTAATGTAATTTCAGCGGAATACGCTTTTCCGTTCCAAGGTGTTTTCTTTATGGTTATTTGGTTTTTATTGCTAACACCACTTCCTCCAAATGCTTTGGTATCACTATTAAAAATTTCTTTTAGTTTTCCTTTTGAAGGCACTCCTATACGATAGTTATCTCTAACAGCTGGAGTTAAATTACAAACAACTATAACATTTTCATCAACCTTTTTTCCTTTTCGAATATAGGATATCACACAGTTTTCATGATCATCATAGCTTATCCATTCAAAGCCATCGTTACTAAAGCCTTTTTCATATAAGGCCGGTGTAGATTTATACAGGCTGTTTAGCGATTTAAAAAAGTTGTGAAAGTTTTTATGGGGTTCAAATTCTAATACATTCCAATCTAAACTTTCTTGAAAATTCCATTCGTTATATTGCCCAAATTCGCCACCCATAAACAATAATTTTGTGCCGGGGTGGGTAAACATATAAGCATATAAAACCCTAAGATTAGCAAAACGTTGCCACTCGTTACCAGGCAGTCGCCCTAAAATAGAGTTTTTACCATACACAACCTCATCATGAGAAAGAGGTAGCATAAAATTCTCTGTAAACGCATAGGCTAAACTAAAGGTAATATCGTTTTGATGGTACTTTCTATAAATGGGGTCTTTTGAAAAATATTCTAAAGTATCATGCATCCAGCCCATCATCCATTTCATACCAAAACCAAGACCGCCTAAAAACACAGGTTTTGAAACTCCGGGGAATGCTGTTGATTCTTCTGCTATAGTTTGCACATCCGGAAACGACCTGTAAACCTCTTCGTTTAATTCTTTTAGAAACGCGATAGCTTCAAGGTTTTCCCTGCCTCCAAATACATTAGGCTCCCATTCACCATCTTCTCTGGAGTAGTCTAAAAACAGCATGGAAGCTACAGCATCCACACGTAACCCATCGGCATGGTATTGCTCTAACCAGAATACAGCGTTACTTATTAAAAACGACTTTACTTCGTTTCTGCCATAATTAAAGATTAAGCTTTTCCAGTCTTGATGATAGCCTTTGCGGGGGTCTGGATGTTCGTATAAATGCGATCCATCAAAGAAGCCTAATCCGTGAGCGTCTTCAGGAAAATGAGAGGGGACCCAATCAAGTATAATACCAATATCATTTTGATGAAGCTTATCGACTAAATATTTGAACTCTTCCGGATAACCAAAGCGCGATGTAGGGGCAAAGTACCCAGTGAGCTGATACCCCCAGGAAGGATCGTACGGGTATTCCATAATGGGCATAAGCTCGACATGAGTGAAATTCATGTCTTTTACATAATTCACCAGCTCGTCTGCTAATTCGTAATACGACAAAAAGCGTTCTTCTTCAACGTGTTTTTTCCAAGAGCCTAAATGGACTTCGTAAACCGAATAAGGAGCATCTAAAGCATTGTGCTTTTTACGTTTTTTCATCCATTTGGAGTCTTTCCATTTATAGGAATCGTTCCATACTATAGAAGCTGTTTTTGGCGGATGCTCACAACGTCTGGCATAGGGGTCTGCTTTTTCAGAAATATAATTATTGTGATTTGAATGAATTTTGTATTTATACAAGTTGCCCTTTCCAACATGAGGAATAAATCCTTCCCATATCCCAGAAGCATCCCATCGTACATTCAACGGATAATTTTCACCATTCCAAAAATTAAAATCACCAATCACAGAGACGTGTTTTGCGCTTGGTGCCCAAACAGCAAAATAAGTGCCTTCTATACCATTAACAGTCATAGGGTGCGATCCAAATTTTTCGTGTAATCGATAGTGCTTACCAGCTTTAAACAGGCTGATATCGAATTCTGTAAAACGGCTATACGCGATTATGTTTGTCATATATTAAATGATAGTTCCGTTAGGAATTACAGAACCTTTTTTGATAACGATAATGCCATCTCTTACAGCATAAGTATCTGTTTCGGTGTCCTCAAGGTGTTTCCCTCCGTTAATACGTACATCGTCACCTATGCGACAGTTTTTATCGATAATGGCATTTTTAATAAAGCAACGCTGGCCTATTCCCATAAGAATTTCAACTTTACTCCTATCGATGTCTAAGATGTTCTCGTAATAATCTGATCCCATCATGTAGGTATTAATTACCGTGGATTCATCACCAATTCTGGAACGAATGCCAATAACCGATTTTTCTATTTTGGCAGCACTAATAATGCACCCTTCGGCAATAACTGCTTTTTCTAACATGGTTCCCGATACTTTAGAGGTTGGCAGCATACGAGCTCTGGTATAAATACGTTTTTTCTTGTCGTATAAATCGAATTTGGGAATATTATTTGTAAGCTCAATATTGGCTTCAAAAAAGGATTCGATTGTTCCGATATCTGTCCAGTAGCCTTCATATTGATAGCTAAGTGTTTTGTGCTTATCGATGTTTTGTGGGATAATTTCTTTACCAAAATCTATGGTAGACTCGTCTTTCATTAATTCTACCAGCAAGTCTCTGTTAAAAATATAGATGCCCATAGAAGCTAAATAGTTTCGGCCTTGAGCTTTCATATCTTCACTAACATCCGATGTCCAATCGGGTAGTAAGTCAGAGTCTGGTTTTTCAATGAATGAGGTAATAACATTGTTTTCATCCGATTTTAAAATACCAAAGCCTGTAGCATCTTTTGCATTAACAGGAATGGTTGCAATAGATATTTCGGCACCACTTTTTTCATGAGCCTGTATCATGGCGTCATAATCCATTTGGTATAACTGATCGCCCGATAGAATTAAAACATATTCAAAATCATGCCTTACAAAATGATGCATGCTTTGGCGAACAGCATCGGCAGTGCCCTGAAACCATCCTTTATTATGAGGTGTTTGCTCTGCTGCAAGGACATCAACAAAAGCAGAACTAAAAAAACTAAAATGGTAAGTGTTTTTTATATGACGATTTAACGATGCCGAATTAAACTGGGTTAACACATAGATACGTTTAATATCTGCATTGATACAGTTTGATATAGGAATATCTACCAATCGGTACTTTCCGGCAATGGGAACTGCTGGTTTAGACCTCTGTTCTGTTAATGGATGTAGTCTCGACCCCTGGCCTCCTCCTAAAATTATGGATAAAACTTTATCGTTAATCATAGCTTTTTTAGTTTATAGATTTATATAAATTGATGTATTGTTTTGCTGAAGCGCCCCATGAATGATCTATTTTCATAATGTCTTTTCTTATTTTTCTAAACACAGTTTGGTTGTCGTAAAAGGCTGTAGCTCTTTTAATAGCATTTGTTATTTCATTAACGGTAACATTATCATGACAAATACCAAAACCATTATTTTCCGAAATATCTATAACGGTGTCTTTTAGCCCGCCAATACTTCGTACAACAGGAATGGTTCCATAGCGTAGCGCATACATTTGATTTAGGCCACAGGGCTCAACACGTGAGGGCATTAAAAGAAAATCTGCGCCAGCATAGATAATATGCGAGAGCTTTTCGTCGTAACCAATAAAGGCATTGAATTGGCCATTAAATGCGTCCTTTAAAGCTTCCAATTGCACTTCTGTTTCTTTGTTCCCGGAACCTAAAAGCAGTATCGAAATGTTTGGATTTTGTAACGCCATTTTAAAAGCTTCAGGAAATAAATCAGAGCCTTTCTCGCCAACCAATCGCCCTATAAATGCAAAAAGCGGTTTATTAATATCTAAATTATAAGTATCGCACAACTGCTTTTTATTCGCTTTTTTACCAGAAACAATCGTTTTTTCGGTGTAATTTTTTACTATATAAGCATCAGTTTCAGGATTCCAAACCTTCCAGTCTATGCCATTTAAAATACCAACACATTTATCGCTTTCACTGGCTAATAAATGTTCTAAGCCATTGGCAGACACTTTCATTTCCTCCATATAACTAGGCGATACTGTAGTTACTCTCCATGCACATTTTATAGCCGCAGCCAATGGGTTAATTGTACCGCCCCAATCTAACAAACCAACGTTATTAAAATTAAAAGGGGGTATTAAGTTTACGTTATCGTGAGAAAACCAGCCCTGGTATTGAGCATTGTGTATGGTTAATATATTAGGGGTTTTTCTAAAGGCCTCGTATTTAAAACTTTCTTGAAGCATAAAAGGGACTAACCCCGTATGGTGGTCATGACAATGTACGATATCCGGTAGCTTTTCCCATGTAAGCATCCAATCTAAAGCTCCGATCTGAAAAGCTAAAAAACGCTCGGTGTCATCAAAAGAATACACATAATCTTTAAAAATTAAATCGGGGACATCAACAAAAAAAACATCAAAATCGAGTGATTTGCTCTTTAAAGTAAGGATACGATATTTATAGGTTTTTTCACCTAAATTTAACTCCGATTCAAATACAGAAGAAAAGGTGTGTGCTTTAGTAAATGCTATATCATAAAAAGGCATGATAACCTGAGAAGAAATTTCAGAATTATTTTGATACTTAGGTAAGGCACCTACAACATCTGCAAGCCCACCAACTTTGGCAATTGGATAGCACTCAGCACTTAGATGAATTATTTTCATTTTATGTTTTAAGCATTTTAATAAACATACAAAATTATACTTTACATTTTTATTGAAACTAGATTTTTGAAGAAAATGCAGTCTTTTGCCTGATTGATTAATAATATGAATAAAAATTTAATGTTAACAACAAAAAGGTTGATAAAATCGCAATTATGCAATTAAATCAAAAGCCTCATTTTAATAAAACCACTTTTACATTAATAAGGGTTTAATCCATTACCGTTAAATGTCTTTTTGTTTTATAGAATTAAAGTATTAATTCAACCCTTTTTTAGCCCAATTCGTCAGAAACTGTTTTAACAAAAAAAGCGATGAGAATACCTTTACTCATCAATTTAAAACGAACGGTTATGAAACTTAAATCACTAAGTTATTTCTTTTTTATTTTTAGTATAACGCAAAGCTTTTCACAGCATGTTTCAGGAATAATTACAGACGAAAACAATCTGCCTTTAGAGTTTGCTGAAATAATATTATTAACTAACCAGTCTTCAATTATAACAGGCGGAATTACCAATGAAAAAGGAGGCTTTAAATTAGATGTTAAGAAAGGGGATTATATGCTGCAAGTTATTTATGTTGGAGAAACCCTTTATACTAAACAAATTACTGTAGCAGAGCAATCTATTGATCTAGGTGTTATAGCGGTTGTAAGCTCTCAAGAATTAGATGAAATAGTAGTTGAAGCAAAAAGGAAGCTAATTCAGCGAAAAATAGATCGCCTGGTTTTTAATGTCGAAAACTCATCAAAAGCTTCAGAAGGTGATGCTTTAGATGTTTTAAGGGTAACACCAGGAGTTCGTGTGCAAAATAATAGGATCACGATGATAGGAAAGAGCAACCTTCAAGTAATGATTGATGATAAAATTGTGCAATTATCTGATGAAGACTTAGCCGGTTTTTTAAAATCAATAGCATCAGAGGACATCAAAAATATAGAAGTTATTACTACCCCTCCAGCAAAATATGAAGCATCAGGAAATAGTGGATTAGTCAATATTACTTTAAAACAAGTGAAAAAAGATTCTTGGAATGCGCAACTAAAATCATCTTACAGGCAAAGGAGATACCCTTCAGGCTCTTGGGGGGGAAGTTTTAACTTTAATGAAGACAAACTAAGTATAGCGACTTCAATTAATTTTAGTGATGGAACCTACTATCAGGAACAGGACGATTATGCTTATTTTCCCGACGGACTTTGGTACACATCTTCACCTTTTAAAGCTGATATAAAAAGGTTTTATGGACGAGTTGATGTTAATTATCAAGTAACATCTAAATGGACAATGGGCGGGCAGTACTTATATAATAAAACAAATTTTGATGTAACAGATGCCCCTTACACACCTGTTTTTGATTATAATACGAATGAAATAATACGATATCTTCAGTCTGACGGAACCATGAATTTAAGCCCCGAAATTCATTCTGTGAACTATAACAATGAAGTCGCTATTGATACTTTAGGACGAAAAATAACATTGAATTTAGATTATTTTACATATAAAAACCCAGATATTAAAACATACAATGGCGTTTCAATAATACAAAACCCGGCTTCAGAACAATTTTATAGAGGCACAAATACAAACAAGCAAAATGTAACAAATACATCGGCAAAATTAGATATTGAATATCCTTTAAAAGACGTAGATTTAGATTTTGGAGGAAAAATATCAAACTCAAGCTCATCAAATGATATTTTGTTTTTTAACAGTGGTTTGGTTGATACACCTATTACAAACGTACCATTATCTCAAAATGATTTTGAGTATAAAGAAAGTATTCAGGCATTGTACCTTTCTGCTAATAAAAAATTTAATGATAAATGGAGTGCACAGTTTGGATTAAGAATGGAAGCGACTCAAACCGATTCAAAATCTAATAATTTAAACGTATCAACTAAAAACAATTATACAAAGTTGTTCCCAACATTTTATCTTTCGTATAATGCTACTGAGAATTCTAATTTCTCATTTAATTATAGTAAGCGAATTCAGAGGCCCAACTTTTTTGAGCTAAACCCAAATATATATTTTGTTAACCCGTTTCAAACTATTGAAGGAAATGCCTTTTTGCAGCCTGCATTTATTAATAATTTTGAATTAACAAATACATACCACAACTTTGTAACAAAGTTATATTACACCAATGAAGATAATTTATTTTCGCAAGTGCCATTGGCCGATACCACAACAAATATTATTCGTTTTACTAACGAAAATTTTATAAACACAAATCGAATAGGGATTTCTGAAAACTATACATTCAATAATATTAAATGGTGGAGCAGTTATAACAGTTTAGATATAAATTACGCGAAGTCTAAATTTAATTTAGAAGAAGCGCAGGAAGATCAAAAAGGAATAAATGCAACGCTGTCTACCTATAATGATTTTAATTTGAATGCAGATAAAACACTGCTTATGGGTGTTAATTATTGGTATAGCTTCCCGGGTTTAAATGGTGTTTATGAAACCAAATCTTCAAGCTCATTATCATTATCCCTGCAAATTTTATTGTTAAATAAGGATTTGAACATAACTTTGAGGGGAAATGATATTTTTAAAAGTTCGGCAGAGAGAAATGAAAGCAGAGTTAATGGCGTATATCAAACAGCCAGATATTATTATGACAGTAGATCGTTTCAATTGTCTGCAAGCTATAAGTTTGGTAATAAAAATATTAAAGCGAAAAGGCATGAAACGGGAAATAACGACGAGAAAGGGCGTACAGGAAATTAGAAGTAAGAACAGCACATGAAAACCAAATTAAATAGATCAGACGGCATCTTATTGGTAATATATTATTTGGTGTTTAGCCTTATAATGTTAATTACTTACTATTCTAAAAACAGCTTAAACAAAGTGTTTATAGCCGACACTTTTTTCTCTATATTGGTTTCAATAATTATCATCATCATTTTCTTTTACCTATTAATTCCAAAGTATTTATTTAAGAAAAGATATTTGTATTTTATTTTTTTTGGCGTTTTAACATTGTCCTTTTTAGGGGCATTATTAGAAACGATTATTTTTTGGATACAAGGCCATAATTGGAGTAATTTTCCCAAATGGCACAAGGTTGCTGTTCTTGGAATTTCAACAGCTTCAGACAATACAGGATTTATTTTTGGGCTACTTTTAACCAAAAAATTCTATGAAAGTCAAACCGAATTAGTAACCGTTGAAAAACAACAAAAAGAGAATGAACTCAAGCTACTACGCTCTCAAATAAACCCGCATTTTTTATTTAATAACCTAAATACCCTGGATTGCTTAATTGATAGAAATGCAGAAAAAGCTAAAGAATACATTAATAGGTTGTCTTTAATTTACAGATATTTAATTAAAACTAAAGATGTTGAGGTTATGGAGTTATCTGAAGAGATTGAATTGGCAGAGAATTATATATTTTTAATTAAAACGCGTTTTGAAAACGATTATGACTTTAAAATAGATGTAAAAACGAAAACTGAAGCTAAATTTATTCCAACAGGTGCGCTGCAAACACTTTTAGAAAATGTGGTAAAACACAATAAACCACAAAACGGGCATGCTATAAAAACCACTATTTTAATAGATGATCATTTACTAAAAGTAACAAACACTAAATCGAAGGCACATTTTAAAAATGAATCATTTGGCACAGGATTAGAAAACTTAAAATCCAGGTACAAACTGCTTTCAGATAAAGACATGATTATTATAAATACAGATAACGAGTTTCATATTTCAATTCCAATTATTAAATTAATTGATGAAAACTAATACAGTAATACCAAAATAACAACCAATATGTTAATTGGCGAATTACATCTGACAACTAAAGAGCAATAAAATTTAAACAGATGAAAATTTTAATTTTAGAAGACGAAATACCGGCTTATAATAAATTAGTGTCTTTTGTAAACGATTATTTTAAAGACAATATTCCACATGATTGGGCGCGTTCTAATAGAGACGGAAAGGTATTGCTTCAACAAAACAAGTATGATTTTATTTTATCAGATATTCAATTATTAGATGGTATTTCGTTCGATTTATATAGTGGTGTTTCTATCGATTCCCCTATTATTTTTTGTTCGGCACACGATGAATATTTATTTCAGGCTTTTAATACAAATGGTATTGCCTATATTTTAAAACCTTATACACGATTAGACTTTAAAAAGGCTATAGAAAAGTACCAAACGTTATTTAAGCAAGGGGATTACAGCAGCTTAAATCAACAAACCATTTCTAAGCTTAAATCGGCTTTACAAGAAGCGCATAACAATTACAAAAAGCGATTTGTAATAAAAAAAGCAAAAGGCATTCAGTTATTAAATGTTTCTGATATTAGTGCTATTGAAGCCTCGGGAGATTTTTGTATTGCAACAGATTTTAAAGGGAAACGCTATACTATTTCTCAAAACCTGGGAACCATTCACCAGCAATTACAACCCGGTAAGTTCTTTAAAATTAACCGAAGCGAAATAGTTAGTATCGATTATATTGAAAATATAGAAAATCATTTTAAAAACCGATTGCTTATTACCTTGACGGGCGTAAAAGAAAAGCTAATGACAAGCTCTTCAACAACATCAGAGTTTAGAAAGTGGTTAGAGCAATAGTTTAATCGTTAAGTTTTAAAGTCCTTATAAAAATTGGCTTACAAGTTTAAGCCTTTTTTATATTTTAGCTTAACCCAAGTTTAAACATGCCAAAAGGACTTATATATTTTATATTATTTTTTCTTAGCACAACTTTTTATGCGCAAAGCAATAGGTTTAAAGCACAACTTGATAGTATTCAGGAGTTAAGGCAATTATCTAAAAATAATGATTTAGATTTAGATAAAAGAATATTCTACGCTCAAGAAGCCAGTAAATTATCGCATAAAACTAAAGTAGATTCAGTTATTTTAAATTCCTATAACAATCTCATTAGCATATGCATTACAGACAAATATTTTAACGGATTAAAAGAGCTATCTCATAAGACGCTCAAATTATCTAAAAGGCTAAAGGATTCTACATCGATGGCTCAAAGTTTTAATGCTTTAGGAATGCATTATTCCTCCCTCAATATAGGCAATAAGGCAGACAGCGCATATTATTATTTTTATGAGGCTGAAAAGGTTTATAAATCTTTAAATGAACATTATAACAGAGCTTTTGTGTTGTTTAATCTAGCTAAGATTCAATGTTTTGAAAAGAATTATATCAGTAGTGAAATCACCTCAATAAAAGCTATTTCTATATTAGATAATATGAGGCAAGCTAACGAAGTAAAAAAACTAAAATCTTTTATTTATAATAATTTGGGGATAATATTTAATCAATTGAGGCAATATAAGGAATCTATAAAGTATCATAAATTATCGCTTAACACAAAAAGAAAACTTAAAGGAAGCTTCCAAAAGAACATTGATAATTCATTAAATAATTTAGGCAATGCATATACGGAGTTTGGTCAGTATAATAAAGCTATTGAAAACTATTTAAAAATTTTAAAGAATAAAAATCTTATAAAAGAACGACCAAGTTTTTATGCAGAAGTCATAGATAATTACGCGTATAATTTATTTTTATCTAGCAAATATAAACAGTTGCCAAAGCTGTATTTACGTGCCTTAAAAATATGTGATAGTGTAGAGGCACAATACAGGTCAATAATTATACACCAACATTTAGCAGAATATTACGATTATAAAAAGCAAAAAGATTCTGCCTTATATCATGGATATAAAGCAAAAGCCATTTCAGAACAATTTTATAAGGACGATGTATTAAAATCGTTATTAATTCTCTCAAAAATAGAAGAAGATAGTATCGCTATAAAACATTACGACGCTTACATTACGTTAAATGATAGTATACAACATGAACAACGCTTAAAAAGAAACAAACATACCAGAATTCAATTTGAGACCGACCAATATATCAGGGAAACCAAGCGTTTAACCACTCAAAACATTTTAATTGTGGTAATAGGCAGTATTCTGGTATTTGTTTTAGGGCTGTTGTATTTCATCAAGACACAGCGTACAAAAAATAAAGCTTTGGTTTACGAGCAGATCCAGCAGGAGGCCAATCAAGAAATTTATGCTTTAATGTTACAGCAGCACGAAAAGTTAGAAACGGGACGTTTGCTGGAGCGCCACAGGATATCGGAAGATTTGCACGATGGGATATTAAGTCAGTTATTCGGCACCAGAATGGGTTTTGGTTTTTTAGAGCTTACAGGCGATACACAAACCTTAAAGCAATTCAAACAATTACAGCAGGAATTACAAGGTATTGAAAAGGAAGTAAGAGACGTTTCCCATGAGTTAAAAAACGATTCCTTAGTCTCAAAAACCAGCTTCGAGACAGTATTAGAAA
Organism: Wocania sp.; assembly: GCA_965224845.1. GTDB lineage: Bacteria > Bacteroidota > Bacteroidia > Flavobacteriales > Flavobacteriaceae > Wocania_A. The sequence continues at coordinate 541,383 of CBDDAJ010000015.1, read as the reverse complement.
ACTATATAAAACAACAAAGTGCCATAGGAAATTTTAGGTACAGCATAAAAAAAGAAAAGCCCTTACAGTTTGAAACCATTGGCAATGCAATTAAAGTGGCTGTGTTTCGCATTGTACAAGAGGCCATTCAAAATGTAATAAAGCATGCTAAGGCTAAAACCATTACGGTTTTCTTTAAAGAAAAAGGAAACACATTATACGTCACTATAAGTGATGATGGTATAGGTTTTGATGCTAAAACAAAACATAAAGGCATTGGGCTTAAAAATATCGAATCGAGAGTTTCAAAATTAGGAGGAACATTTAATATCGTCTCTAAACCTAACCCAGGTACCGTAGTAAATATAGCTGTCCCTATTTAAAACTTTACTTACATATAATCGTTATTTAAATAAGGCAATGACGAGCTCTTCAATAACATCAGGGTTTAGAAAGTGGTTAGAGCAATAGTTTAATCGTAAGTTTTAAAGTCCTTATAAAAATTGGCTTACAAGTTTAAGCCTTTTTTATATTTTAGCTTAACCCAAGATTAAACATGCCAAAAGGACTTATATATTTTATATTCTTTTTTCTTAGCACAACTTTTTATGCGCAAAGCAATAGGTTTAAAGCACAACTTGATAGTATTCAGGAGTTAAGGCAATTATCTAAAAATAATGATTTAGATTTAGATAAAAGAATATTTTATGCTAAACAGGCAGTTGATTTATCATATAAAACTAAAGTGGATTCTACTATTTTAAAATCTAACAATAACTTAATAAGTGTTTTTTTAAAGAAAGGAGACTTTAGTCGAGCGAAACAATATTCTTACAAGAATATTGCTAGAGCAAAAAAATTAAAAGACTCTTCTGCTCTTGCATTTATAACTGAATCTTTAGGGAAATGTCACTACTCTTTTTTTCCTAAAATAGAAACAGATAGTGTTTATTACCACTACAGTATTTCAGAAAAAACACATAAGGCTTTAGGTAATAATTTGAAGAGGGCTATTATTTTACGAAAAATAGCTATTCTTCAAAAGAATGAAAAGGACTTCACAGGGAGTGAAGTTACTTCTGCAAAAGCCCTTTTAATATTAGATAAATTGGAACAAACCAATGAAGTAAAAAAGCATAAGTCGTTTACCTATAATAATTTAGGAATGTTGTTTGATGAGTTGAAACAATATGAAGAATCAACTAAATATTATAATCTATCTCTAGAACTAAAGAAAGAATTGAAGGTTATCGATAGAATGGCTTATAATGAAACACTAAATAATTTAGGAAATACATTTAGGAACTCAGGTCAATATGAAAAGGCAATAGAAAACTATTTAAAAATTTTAAAGAATAAAAACCTTATAAAAGAGCGACCAAGTTTTTATGCTTTGGTACTAGACAATTATGCTCATGCTTTATATTTGTCTCGTGACCATAAACATTTGCCAAAGCTGTATTTACGTGCCTTAAAAATATGTGATAGTGTAGAGGCACAATACAGGTCAATAATTATACACCAACATTTAGCAGAATATTACGATTATAAAAAGCAAAAAGATTCCGCCCTATATCATGGATATAAAGCAAAAACCATTTCAGAACAATTTTATAAGGACGATGTATTAAAATCGTTATTAATTCTCTCAAAAATAGAAGAAGATAGTATCGCTATAAAACATTACGACGCTTACATTACGTTAAATGATAGTATACAACATGAACAGCGCTTAAAAAGAAACAAACATACCAGAATTCAATTTGAGACCGATCAATATATCAGGGAAACCAAGCGTTTAACCACTCAAAACATTTTAATTGTGGTAATAGGCAGTATTCTGGTATTTGTTTTAGGGCTGTTGTATTTCATCAAGACACAGCGCACAAAAAATAAAGCTTTGGTTTACGAGCAGATTCAGCAAGAGGCCAATCAAGAAATTTATGCTTTAATGTTACAGCAGCACGAAAAGTTAGAAACGGGACGTTTGCTGGAGCGCCACAGGATATCGGAAGATTTGCACGATGGGATATTAAGTCAGTTATTCGGCACCAGAATGGGGTTTGGTTTTTTAGAGCTTACAGGCGATACACAAACCTTAAAGCAATTCAAACAATTACAGCAGGAATTACAAGGTATTGAAAAGGAAGTAAGAGACGTTTCCCATGAGTTAAAAAATGATTCCTTAGTCTCAAAAACCAGCTTCGAGACAGTATTAGAAAACTATATAAAACAACAAAGTGCCATAGGAAATTTTAGGTACAGCATAAAAAAAGAAAAGCCCTTACAGTTTGAAACCATTGGCAATGCAATTAAAGTGGCTGTGTTTCGCATTGTACAAGAGGCCATTCAAAATGTAATAAAGCATGCTAAGGCTAAAACCATTACGGTTTTCTTTAAAGAAAAAGAAAACACATTATACGTCACTATAAGTGATGATGGTATAGGTTTTGATGCTAAAACAAAACATAAAGGCATTGGTCTTAAAAATATCGAATCGAGAGTTTCAAAATTAGGAGGAACATTTAATATCGTCTCTAAACCTAACCCAGGTACCGTAGTAAATATAGCTGTCCCTATTTAAAATCTAAACCTATGATTAAGCAGTACAATATTTTAATTATTGAAGATCATCCACTCATTATAGAAGCTTATAAAAATGCACTCTTATGTATAAGTTCTAAAAACGATAAGTTAAAGTTTAATATCGATAGGGCTAATAATTGCGACCTTGCCTATTCTAAAATTAAAAAAGCGGTTAAAGATCAAGAACTAGACCTTATTTTTTTAGATATTAAATTGCCCCCATCAAAAGATGGTAAAATAATTTCTGGTGAAGATCTGGGAATTAAAATAAGAGCGCTTTTCTCTGAAGCTAAAATAGTAATAGCGACAACATATAACGATAATTATTTGATCAATACTATTTTTAAGAGCATTAATCCCGATGCGTTTTTAATTAAAAATGACTTAGACCCACAGGAGTTAATTTTAGCTATAGAGACTATTATTAAAGATCGGCCTTATTATAGTAAAACGGTTATTGAGTTAATGCGAAAACTGACTACTAATGATTTTTATCTTGATGAATTCGACAGAAAGATATTGTATGAACTGTCTAAAGGCTGTAAAATGAGTGAATTGTCAAGAATAATACCTCTTTCAGTTTCTGCAATCGAGAAGAGAAAACGTATTTTAAAAGAAGTTTTTAGCGTAAAAAGCGATAGAAACTTAATTAAAATGGCTGAAGAAAAAGGGTTTATTTAAACCTGTTTGAAACGCTTAATCATTCAACTTTAAAACCGCCATAAACGCTTGTTGCGGGATCTCAACATTACCCACTTGTCGCATACGCTTTTTACCTTTTTTCTGCTTTTCTAAAAGCTTACGCTTACGCGAAATATCCCCACCATAACATTTGGCAGTAACATCTTTACGAAGGGCTTTAATGGTTTCACGCGAAATAATTTTAGCACCAATAGCAGCTTGAATAGGAATATCAAATTGTTGACGAGGAATAAGCTCTTTTAACTTCTCACACATTTTACGCCCGATAAATTGGGCATTATCAGCATGAATTAAAGCAGAAAGCGCATCAACAGGTTGTGCGTTTAATAAAATATCTAAACGTACCAGTTTAGACGGTTTCATACCAATGGGATGATAATCAAAAGAAGCATAACCCTTGGATACTGTTTTTAATCTGTCGTAAAAATCAAAAACAATCTCTGCTAAAGGCATTTCAAAAGTTAATTCAACACGCTCGGTGGTTAAATAGGTTTGATTAGTAATGATACCTCGCTTTTCAATACATAAGGACATCACGTTACCAACAAAATCAGCTTTAGTAATAATAGTGGCCTTAATATAAGGTTCTTCAACACGGTTTAGCGTTGAAGGTTCTGGTAAATCAGAAGGGTTATTTACAATAATAATGTCGTCAGGAGCCTTATTGGTATAAGCATGATAAGACACATTGGGTACCGTTGTAATAACGGTCATATCAAACTCACGTTCTAAGCGTTCTTGGATAATTTCCATGTGTAGCATACCTAAAAACCCACAACGAAAACCAAAGCCTAAGGCAGCAGAACTTTCCGGCTGAAAGACTAAAGAAGCATCATTAAGTTGTAGCTTTTCCATAGACGCACGAAGGTCTTCGTAATCTTCAGTATCTACAGGATATATACCTGCAAAAACCATTGGCTTTACATCTTCAAAGCCTTCAACTATATTGGTGGTAGGCTTTGCAAAATCGGTAATAGTATCTCCTACCTTTACCTCTTTAGCTGTTTTAATTCCTGTAATCAGATAACCAACATCACCTGCTTTTACGGTTTGTTTTGCAACTTGGGTGAGTTTTAATGTTCCAATTTCATCAGCATAATAATCTTTATCGGTAGCAACAAATTTAATATGTTGTCCCTTTTTTATTTCACCATTAAACACTCTAAAGTAAGTTTCAATACCTCTAAAGGTATTGTAAACCGAATCAAAAATTAATGCCTGCAGAGGTGCTTTAGGGTCGCCTTTTGGTGCCGGAATACGTTCAATAATGGCCGCAAGAACATTGTCTACTCCAAATCCTGTTTTTCCACTGGCATGAATGACTTCTTCAGGGGCGCAACCCAGTAAATCAACAATATCATCGGTAACCTCTTCAGGGTTTGCACTGGGTAAATCTACCTTGTTTAAAACCGGAATAATTTCCAGATCGTTTTCTAAAGCCAGGTATAAATTAGAAATGGTCTGCGCCTGTATGCTTTGTGCTGCATCAACAATTAATAATGCACCTTCGCAGGCAGCGATAGATCGAGATACTTCGTATGAGAAATCTACATGACCCGGAGTGTCAATTAAATTTAAAATGTATTTTTCTCCTTCGTACTCGTAATCCATTTGAATGGCGTGCGATTTAATTGTAATACCGCGTTCGCGCTCCAAATCCATATTATCTAACAATTGGTCTTGTTTTTCTCTGGCCGTTACAGAACCCGTGTAATCTAACAAGCGGTCTGCAAGCGTACTCTTTCCATGATCAATATGCGCAATAATGCAAAAATTTCTAATGTGTTTCATAAAGTAATCTATACCTAGATATAATTTGCAAATATAGAGGAATTAAGTGAAGTTTAAAGCTGTTAGAGCTATAAAAACCAAATCCCTATTGTATTTCACTACAGCATCATACTACCACAAATTCCTAAACTTATAATCACGTAAACAACAGCAAGAATGAATAGTACTTTGGCTGCTTTTTTATGCTTTTTTAAAACAATTAACCCAATAATGGTTAATAAAATTGCCGGACCAAACAGAATGGCTAGTATTAAGTATATCAAACCATCTAAATTCATATTCGGACTTAAAAGGTATATCATAATTTTGTAGTTTAAATCATCATGCTGCCGCAAACCCCTAAGCCAATTATAGTGTATACAGCAGCGGCAATTAAAAAGCCTTTAGATTTTTGCTTGTTTTTATTCCGTAAGGCTATTCCAATAATTAATAAAATAATTGGCACGCCAAAGGCTAAAAAAAGTAATAACAATATCCCCCATAATAATGCATCGCCTTCAATTAATAATTTCATAATGCTTCTTGTCTAAGTTTTTCTAATCGCTCTTTTTTATCATCCCTATAAAACAAGTTCATGGTTTCAAACGGAATAATTTTATTGTCTTTATCTACAATATGTACGCAAGATTTTTTTATAGCACGCACATCAAAGTTGTAAGCATCAATAAATTGCATGATAATAATACGAAATAAATTGTCGTATCCCAGGTTAGGTGCATCAATATTTGGCAAACAACACATAATAGATTTTAAGTTTTCTTCGGCAACTTCAACAGAATTTCCAGTGCTAAACAGTTCGATCATCTTTCCGTGTAATTGCTCGTCTTGCTCATAAATAATAGTGTTTTTACTGTTGTCTAATAAATCATTCGGGTTGATATATCGTGTTAAAGGAAATACATCGCCATCTAACTTTAAGGCGTAACCCATAACTAAAGCATCGGGGTTGCAGGGCACAGGTAATAAATCGTCTGGATTAAAAACGGAGCTTTGCTCTAATATTTTTCTACGGACCTCAGTTAGTGTTATGCGATCTGTTTCCGGATTAAAATGATCTAACCGCCCTGCAATTTGGGTAGGCTGAAACGTAACTCCTCTTACACATTTTTGTTGGAGCGCATAGTCAATGATCTTTCCTATTTCGTGGTCGTTTAAGCCTTTCTGAAGGGTAATAACCAGGGTTGTAGACAGGTTGAGCTTGTTCAGGTTTTCAAGTGCTTGCTTCCGAATGTCACTCAAATCTGCTCCTCGCAATTCTTGCAGTACCTCATTTTCAAAAGAATCAAACTGTAAATAAATCTCAAAATCCGGAGCATAACTTTTAAGCCGTTCTGCGAAAGCAAAATCTTTAGCAATTTTAATGCCGTTTGTATTTAGCATTAAATGCCTAATGGGCAGCGATTTGGCATAATCTAAAATTTCAAAAAATTGCGGATGAATAGTAGGCTCGCCACCAGAAATTTGAACCACATCAGGCTCTTTTTCATTTTTTACAATAGTGTCGAGCATAAGCTTAACTTCATCTAAAGTACGGTGCCTCCCATAAGTTGGAGAAGACCCTGCATAACAGGTTGGACAGGTTAAATTACACCGATCGGTTACTTCAACAACGGTTAGGCAAGAATGCTGTTCGTGGTCCGGACATAAGCCACAATCGTATGGGCAGCCATAATGCGTTTTGGTGTTAAATGTATATGGTGTTTCACTGGGTTTATTGTAGTTTCTGATGTTTTTATAATATGCAATATCATCAGCAATCAATACTTTAGAATTACCATGTTCATGGCAGCGTTTTAGCATATATACCTTATCGTTTTCAAAAACTATTTTGGCATCAACCCGCTTTAAGCATTCAGGGCACAGGCTTAGCGTAAAATCGTAGTAGGTATATTTTCTAACGGGCATATTTTATATTTTGAATAATAAATTTCGAATAATAAAACCAACAAATTACACATAAAAGTTGGATCGTACTAAACCCAAGAATATAAAATACATTTGGTTTTAAAAACTCTATAAAAAACCTAAAGCCAAAGTACAGTATCATAAACCATTTAAATAAACCTCCATCTTTTAAATTATTATGCTTTTGTATATGTTTTAAACTAAAAAACAGGATGCTAAGAAAAACCAATTCGTATAAAGATATGGGGTGCCGTAAAATATTATCGCCAAGATTCATACCAAAAACTGATGCCGTTTCCATACCATAGGTAAACTCATTAATTCCAGACAGAAAGCAACCTATTCTTCCAATAAATATTCCAAGAATAATTGGAAACACAAATAAATCTCCTGAAGATTGTGTTTCGCCAATATACTTTTTAGCAAGTTCAACCCCTAACAAACCACCAAACAAACCACCCATAATGGTTTTGGTATTAAGTAATTGAATAAAGATTGCTTTAGAAAATTCAACCATAGGGTTTTCTAAAAAACCAACTAATCGCGAACCAATTAATGCCCCTAAAGCAGCACCAAGAATAATAGACAGCCTGTTGTTTGAAGAGATCGGGTCATTACTTTGTCGTCTTAAAATCACATAGTACCTGTACGCAACAAAAAAGGCTAAGTATTCTAAAATTAAATGAATATTAATATTAAAACCAAAAAGTTGAGGTTCGAATGGAATGTGCAAGGCATGAATTTTTTATAAATATAGCAGATTTTTATATGCTAAAGATATCTTCCTTATTTTTGATAGCATCATAGATTTAATATGACCTTACAAAAGCAAAGCGTCCTTTTTAAAATACATTTAATTATTTCGGTAATTATTGTAGTTCCTGTGGCATTATTATACGGGTTTGCCCCCGATTCCGAATTTGATATTCACTTAAATACTGTTGATGAGTTTAATGCTTTTAAAGCTTTTATGGGCTTGTATATAGGCTTTTCATCACTTTGGGTACTTGGCATTTTTAAAGTACAATATTTAAAAATGGCTTTAGTAACTAATATGGTTTTTATGCTGGGCTTAGGTTTTGGAAGACTCATTAGCATTGTAATTGATGGCATACCAACAAATGCCTATTTATATGGAGCAATAGGTGAATTGGTATTAGGATTTTATGGTATTTGGGTGTTAACAAGAAAAAAATAGTAATTTTGCGCCAAAATTAACATGGCTTGGTAAAAATAGACCACATAGAACTACCGGATTTCCCATTGCTTTTAGCGCCAATGGAAGATGTTAGCGACCCGCCTTTTCGAGCCTTGTGTAAAGAGCAAGGAGCCGATGTGGTTTATACTGAATTTGTATCAAGCGAAGGCCTTATCCGTAATGCAGCAAAAAGTGTCATGAAGCTTGATATTTACGAGAAAGAACGCCCTGTGGGAATTCAAATATTTGGTGCGAATTTAGATAGTATGTTACAGACTATCGATATTGTTTCGGCTTCAAACCCCGATATTATCGATATTAATTTTGGCTGCCCCGTAAAAAAAGTAGTAAGTAAAGGCGCTGGTGCGGGGATATTAAAAGACATCTGTTTAATGGAACGGCTTACTGCAGAAATGGTGAAACGCACCAATATTCCTGTTACGGTAAAAACACGTTTGGGCTGGGACCACGACTCAATAAAAATAGTTGAGGTGGCTGAGCGTTTGCAGGATGTAGGTTGTAAAGCTATTGCGATTCATGGGCGTACACGCGCACAAATGTATAAAGGGGATGCCGATTGGAAGCCCATTGCCGAGGTTAAAAATAATCCGCGAATGCACATTCCAGTGTTTGGAAACGGCGATATAACATCTCCGGAAAGAGCCATGGAAATGCGGGATAGTTATGGGCTTGATGGCGCTATGATTGGTCGTGCCAGTATTGGAAACCCATGGTTTTTTAAACAGGTAAAACACTTTTTTAAAACCGGGAAACATTTAGCACCTATTACTTTAGAAGAACGGGTAGAGGCCGCTCGCAGACATTTACAAATGGCTATCGACTGGAAAGGTGAAATTTTAGGGGTTTTTGAAACCAGAAGGCATTATACGAATTACTTTAAAGGAATTCCGCATTTTAAAGAATACCGCATGAAAATGGTAACCAGCGACGATTCAAAAGATGTGTTTGCTGCCTTTGATGAGGTGTTGGAAAAATTTGCCGGTCATCAGTTTACAGAATAAATTATAGCTGGCAAATGGCAAGCCACCGCGCTATCCGTTACTAGTTTTGGCTCGATGCACGCCTCGCCAAAAGCTAACCACTGCTATCGCTTTTGCATGGGTTTGCTAAAGCCTGATACTGCTTTATTCGGCCATTTTATTAATTAATGCCATACCTTTTTCGAGAACTTCATCTTTTTTATTTGTTGATTGTTTCACATAATGTGTTGGGATATATTTTTCTCTAATGGTTCCATTTATGTGATACAACTTTGCCGTAGAAAGCTTGTAACCATATTTTTGATGCTTAAACCCAAAATCATAAACTTCTCCGGCCAGCCTTCTCATTTCAGAGCCTATGATTTCGGCTCTCCCCATTCCTTCAAAACCAACGGCAAGCCCTTCTCCCATGCTTCCTGTCCAACGCCCAACTAAAATTACCACAGGGTTTTTGTATTGAAGAGCACGAGGACTTACATATTCTATCCAGCTTCTCTCAACATCTGGATTGTTTTCCGATTTTGCCATGTATGCGTGCTTTTGGTATGGTTTAGGCACATCAATAAATCTGCTCATAATACCCCGAGCTTCGTATGAGTCTCCACCAAATATTGTATGTCTTAAATCGATAATCAAACCTTTAGTGTTTAGTAAACGATTTAAAGCTGTATCAAACGCACTAACCAGGTTATCATTTCCAAGTGAGTTGTTTATTCTTATAATCCCAATGTTATTCCTGGTTTTAACAGAAAGCAAACCAGAGTCTTTTTTTATCTTGATTTGATCTATATCCAGTTCGATCACTTTCTTGTTAGGCAACTTTAAAGTCAATATTCGCGGTTCATTATAACGACCAGCTAAAATTTTATTAGTAATCCATTCTTTAGTTTCAGGAAAGGCTTTATCATTACAATGCGTTGGAAAACCCTTGATGACCTGCTCGAAATCAATACCGTTAAATTTTAAAATTTCAGCCCCAATAATATTTTTATTCAAATGTTCTATTTGAGTTAACCATACATTAGAAATAATAGGTTTTCCTTGTTCGATGGTTGAATAAATAGGAGAAAACAAGCGATATGACGAATTCCGGTTTGTTCGTAAAGTCAGGTGATTGTCATAAAACTCGTCAAGTAAATATTCAAAAAGCAAAACAGTTTCTTCTTCCGTTGTTATGCTTTTTATCTTATTAGAGTAATGTGCTTTGATGCATTTTAAATCTACATTTTTATCGTGCAGATAAACATAATTTTGAGCAATGTCATTTATAATTTCGTTTAAATCTTCTTTTATTTTATTTCGGTCTATATTATTTTCCTGCGAATTAGTACAAGAAAAACTTAAAAGAACAATTAAATTTAAAAACAGTTTTTTCATCAATGTTATACATGTTATTTGAAGTTGTGCGCATGTTAAATGTACAGCAACACTTCCAATTAGTTATGATTGAATTAACTTTTTTGTAACCCGATTTGATGCTACTTTAGAGGCGATAACTCCTAAAATAGTTATTGTAAAAAATACAATCATAAAATTTTCTAGTAAAATACTCATGGGGTAAGCCAATGTTGGAGTAATGGGTACAAAGCCAAATGTTTTTTGTAAAATCACAATTAATAAAGCGATTAATAAACCAATTACAGATCCAACAACAGTCATTATCGAGCCGTGAATAAAAAAGATATTCCGTATTTTTTTTATGGGATGTCCTAAGCTAAAAAGTGTTTTTAAGGATTGCTTTTTTTCTAATATCATCATTATTATTGAGCCAATAACATTAAAAATTAATAACCCGGATACAAGAGTTAGTAGCAAATAAACCAATAGGTTTTCGCTATTTAGCATTTTATACAGGGCATCGTTAAGTTGTGCTCTGTTTTTTAAAATAATAGTATCGCCCAAAATGGCTAGAATAGCTTCCTTTACTTTAAGCTCGTCTGCTCCGTCTTTTAGTTTAAATTCTAAAGCCGATACCTGGTTGGGTTTATAGTTTAGAAGGTTTTGTGCTAAACCAATAGGAGCAAAAACATAAGTGTCGTTTAGGTTTTCATTGATGTCAAAAACCCCAACATTTACGGCATTAACGGTGTTGTAAGCATTTTTAACAGAGGTGATTTGTCCTTTTCCGGGTTTTGGAACATACAAATTTATAGCTTTAGCGTAATCTAAAACTCCAAAAGACAGGTTGTTTGAAATACCCCAACCAACTACAATTTGATTGGTTTTGGGCTCGAACCAGCTGCCTTGAGAGATTACAGAATCTATCGCTACTACAGTTCTAAAATTTGAATCAACGCCTTTTATGGTCGCCAAATAGTTTTTATCGTTTGATGCTACAATAACACGTTCTTCAATCACTTTTGAGACTACTGCAACATCATCTAAATGATTTAATTTATCAAGATCTTCTTCGGTAATAAAAAAAGATTTCCCAACAGAAGTTTCTGCTTTTAAATCGGGATCGACCACGGAAGAAAATTGTAATGTAAAATCTTTTAAGCCGGCAAAGCCAGATAACACTATAAATAAAGAAGCCGCACCTAAAATAATACCTATAACCGCAATAATGCTAATAATATTAATAGCATTATTACTGCTTTTTGAACGCAGATAACGTTTTGCGATATATAAGGAAACATTCATGCTTTAAATATATAAAGAAAAATGAGTTTAACTAAAACGGTCGCGTGCCTCAAATGTTTCAAACGAAATCGTTTTTGTTTTAAGGAGTTAGATTACGATTTTTTTCGTTTATCCAGAAAAGAAGGGTCTTTTATTGGGTTTTCGGTACCTTTTAAAGATTTGTCAATTTGATCAATATATTCCAAAGAATCGTCAATAAAAAACTCCAGTTTTGGCATACGCCTTAGCTGATACTTAGTACGTTGGGCTAATTCGTGTTTAATTAAAGGCGCATTAGATTTTATGCCTTCTATAAGAGCTTTCCCCTTATCATTAGGAAAAATACTTAAATATACTTTAGCCACAGAAAGGTCTACCGTTACTTTTACTTTGGTTACCGAGATTAGCACACCTTGCATCCCTCCTTGCGTAGCAGCACTTTGTAATACATCAACCAAATCGCGTTGTAATACAGATCCTATTTTTTTTTGTCTTTGACTTTCTTCCAATGCGTTGTTTTTTATAAAGCACATGTTTTAAATACATTAAAATAAATATTTGTGCTTTTTTACAGTGCAAAAATAAAGGATATTTAAAGATTATCTTACTTTTGATTTGTAAAATTTATATATTAAACCAAAAGAAGCATTAATGAATAAGATTGAACATATTGGTATAGCGGTAAAAAATCTTGATGATTCTAATAAGCTGTTTGCTAAGTTATTTGGCGAAGCACATTATAAAGTAGAGGAAGTGGCTAGTGAAGGTGTGAATACATCTTTCTTTAAAGTAGGAGAAAACAAGATAGAATTGTTGGAAGGCACAAACCATGAAAGCCCTATTAGTAAATTTATTGCTAAAAAGGGTGAAGGAATACATCATATAGCTTTTGATGTAGACAACATCGAAGCCGAGATAAAGCGCTTAAAAAAAGAAGGTTTTAGAGTTTTAAATGAAACGCCCAAAAAAGGAGCAGACAATAAGTTGGTCGCTTTTTTGCACCCTAAATCTTCAAACGGTGTTTTAATTGAGCTGTGCCAAGATATAAAGCGGTAATTTTTCACACGTTTAAATTTTTTAATTTTGAATAAGTAAATTAAAAAATGAAGAACTGGTGTAACTACCATGTTCTCACATTAAAAATTTTAAACATTCTCAAAAACGAATATTTTTTTAAAATTTATTAGTGTGCATTTCTTGCTAACAATTAAAATAAGTAGTAATATTGCACTCCAATTTCGGTCCTATAACTCAGTTGGTTAGAGTATCTGACTCATAATCAGAAAGTCCCTGGTTCGAGCCCAGGTGGGACCACACTTAAAAACTGTTTCATTAATTTGAAGCAGTTTTTTTGTTTTAAGCTGAAAATTATTTTGGGTGAGAAGTTTATACTGAGCTAGACGAAGCAAGCCCAGGTGGGACCACTTTTAGAGATTGTAAAGCCTCATATTTATGTGAGGCTTTTTTTGTGGAGCTATAGTATTTGCTCAAACCTGTTTAGGAAACTCTACTGGCATTGACTTCGTAGTAAATGAACCCTTATTGCATAAAATAAAACTTAAATGCAAAAGCATTCAAGTTTTATCTATTGAAAACATGCGATATATTGTTTAATTTATTTGACTACAAACTAATCAACTATTTCAAAATCGCCTTGTGAGGTATAAAAAACCTCATCGATAGTGGCCGTTGCTGCTAATTGCGCAACATTTCTCCCATCTACCAAAACAATGGGGTTTCGTTTAGTCCCAGCTTGAGAAAACGACATACTATGCAAGGCACCATTTATTGTATATTCTATTTTTGAAACCTTTGTAGTCCCTTTACTATTTTTAGTTGTTGTTATTTGTATAGCATAAGCCTCATCTGGGGTAATACAATCTGTTGATGAAATAGTTGTGCCATCTTCATGTACAAATTCTATAGCAACAGGATCAAAACTTTCTACAGAAACGGGCAGTGGTGCCGGATTATCATCATTTTTTGAACATCCTAAAACGAAACAAAAAATCATCATTATAACTATGTAATAATATTTTGCTTTCATGTTTTTATTCTTTTAAATTAATACTAATCTGTTTTTCTAAACCATTTACTTGAATTGTATAATCGCCTGGATCCAAGTTGGAAAAAATGATTTCACCATTATTGATGGTTTGTGCCGCTTGAGCTACTTGATTTTTAAGCAATACAACTTCACTACCATTTTGAGAAGACAAAACCTTAATAGCGCCACCATTATAACACACCGCATCTTTTTTGTAAAAGGTTAGATTGCTTATTACGGCACTATAAGCTACTATTATTTCCCATTCTACACGTGTGGATTCATCTTCTGATAACACTTCAACCATAACAGGATTGGTAAAATCTAATACGCTACTATCTGAGATTAGCTTTTCACCTGCATTAAACAATTGTGCTCCTGTACTTAATTCAAAAACTGTAGTTAAAGCTGATAAATTTATACCATTATCAACATAGAGTTTCATAACATTCCCTTCTACATTTTTATTACTAATAGTCACATCTTTAAAACTAAAACCTATCAAATCTGCTTCATTATTTAAGGCTGGACGAGCAAAACTAAAGGCTTGTGATATATCGCCATGTAAAGCATTAATTTCAAAATTTACTGTTTTAGCTATATCTACAATAGTATCGTTTGTTGAATCATACACTTTAAAGCTTAATGTTTCTCCGTTAACATTTGAAAACACATTGAAATAGGCATAGTATCTATTCCTACTTGCTACATAAGTTAGATTAGCAACTCCTCTACATTCGTTATTTACAAAAGCTGCCACTTTATCGTTGGGGCTACTTAAAGTTACTCCATCAATATTTAAAAAGGCAACGAAAGACATGGTGTGTTCAAAATCATTTTCGTTAACAGACCATGTTGGTGCTTGTCCGTAAGCCGATATTCCTATTAAAAAGAATATTAGTATGCTTGTTATTATTCTTTTCATCTTGATTAGTTTTTAATTACTTTATAAGCAGATATCTCATTATTAAGGTTTATGTTTAAAAAGTAAACCCCTTTACTAATATTTGGTTTAATTCTTAACACATTTTTTCCCTTACTTATCTCTCTCTTTTTAGAATATACCTTTTGGCCAATCATGTTGAATAATCTAAGTTCTATTTTCTGGTCTTTATTTGAAATTAAGCGAATAGACAACTCATTATTAAATGGGTTTGGATATACGTTTAAAGACTCTAAAATATCACCTTCCAACACAATAGGGTCAGCAACTGTTCCCAACACTTCATTGCTCTTAAAAACGAATGTTTTTTGTGTAGCTCTCTGACTAGTACCATTGCCTATATGGAAGGTTAAATCTTTTGGAGCCTCTCCATAAATTGTTATAAAACTTAAGGTTTTATTTCCTACAATTTGATTAAATGCTTTTCCTTTAAGAACGCCTTCTTCGTCGTAAACAAAAAGTTCATTATAACCATCTGGCAATAGAACTACAGCATTCATATTATCTGAATACTTTGTAAACTCTAGCGGTATTGATTGCTGATTTCCGTTTATTGATGCGCTTTCCGATTTATTTTTATTGGAAGATTTGCCAAAAATATTAGCATATTTAAACACTTGATCCTTGCTGGACTTAACCATATAGCCTCTACCTGTTTCTAAATAACTTAAGGTTCCGCTCCATCCATTTAATGGATCGTAAATTGCAAATTGGTTTTGTGATTTTATTAAATCACCGTCTACAGCATCAAAGGTTGACATTGCTTCGTTTACTGATACATTTTTACTTAAAGGATATGGTAGCCAATTCCAGTTTTGTTTTATTGGGAAGCTCCAAGTGCCAATATCTACTTTACTGCCTTTAACAACTAACTTTTGGCTATTGGCAAACTTCATTTTATACATATAGTTTGTTGATAAACCACCATTAGAGCTAATGGTTCCGTTCCACGAACTATTTCCTGGGGAGTTAACATCTTTATAATACGTATCTAATCGAGTTGGAGAATGACTTAAAATACGGTCTGAAGTTTCTAAAGGGATATTAGATATTAGCGCATTTAAGTTCGAAAAATTAGTGTCATTTACATTAAACGATACCCAAGTCCAACCTTGATTTAAATCTATTTCTTGCTCAATAGTATTTGTGTTTTCAAAAAGTGAAGGACTACTTAAACTCCCTAGTATATTGTTTTGGGTGAATGTTATGGATGCATTTCCATCTATAGTCGCTTGAACGATTTGACCTCTGGAAGCATCCCAAATATTGAATTTAATAATATCTCCTGAAACCGAGTTGCTATAAACCGTTAAGAACACAAAATACTCTTGGTACGAATCATTATAAACCACATCTGCAACACCGCGTAATTCGCCATTTGAAAACGCTGCTACTTTATCATATAAGTCGTCTGAAAATACTCCATCAACACTTATTCGTCCTACTATGCTCATACTAAAATCGAAATCGTTTGGGTTTATATTCCAATCTGGTCCATCTGCCAATACTCTTACTTCTAATTGTAGTTTTTCATCTAAACCAAAATCGGTTTGCAAATACAGGTTTTCTAAATACTCTCCAGCAGATAAACCTGCATCAATAGTAGCCGTAATAACTACTTTACTATCTGGTGCCAAACTTCCCGAAGTACTACTTAAAGACAACCAATTTGGTGTTCCAGAAATATTATAGGGTTGTACTAAACCGCCTTTATTAATTATTGTAATTTCGAATGTAGGTGATTCATTTCCTTCTTTAACAATATCAACCACCTCATTAAACCCATCAACAAACCAACTCATTTCGTTTTTCTGAACAAAAGCGGTCCAGGTAATTGGC
This sequence comes from Wocania sp., assembly GCA_965224845.1. GTDB lineage: Bacteria > Bacteroidota > Bacteroidia > Flavobacteriales > Flavobacteriaceae > Wocania_A. Next base: position 524,770 of record CBDDAJ010000015.1, on the reverse strand, counting down.
GATTGCTGCATATTATTTGAAGCATCAAACATACGGTGCACTGTAATATCCAGAATCTGCCCCTCTAATGCTGCCCAGTCTGAAAGAACAGGTTCTAATATCATATCATCTTCATTAATGACATGATTCACCTGGAATTTAATGAGTTTGCGTTCTGGTTTTATGGCTGGAACATCATCAGAATAATTAACAACCCCGGAACTTAACACGGCATTGGATGGTATGACACTTTGGTTACTAAAGGCATGATAATATCGTGGTCCGTTAGCAGTTGCCGGATCGGGGACATTCATACGGGCATATAACAATAATCCGATACTCTCCACATCCATTTCGTTGAATCGGTCTCTGGAAATTTGATCTACATTACGGAGTGTATTCCATAAACGAAATTCGTCAACTTTTCCTGTAAATACACGGTCTACAGTTTCAACGCCTGCCTGATCCTTAAACCCTCGAGCACCAATCCAGGCTTGATTTCCTGAAAAACCACCGATATCTGTAATCGGGTTTGAAGACACTTGCTGGGCATCAACATAGGTTCTTAATGACCCGTTTCTATTGAATAACAGTGTAATATGATGCCAGTTATTATCAGCCACACTTTCGGCTGTTAATACATATTCATTTTCCTCACTGGCAAAGTATAGGGCTCCCGAACTATTCATATTAATAGCCCATTTATTGGCAAAACCGTTAGATTGTACAGGGTCGCTTGTTTGCGGTGTTCCGCCTCCTTTTCCTCGCCCGTTAGAGAATATAGTAGCCTCTTGCGGCGTGTTTGTTTTTATCCAGAAGGATATGGTCGCATCCATGGTGTTGGTGAGTTGTACAAAGCCTACATTATCCAATTCTAAATACTGCCCATTAGCAAACTCATAGGAAGTCCCTTTGGGTTTTATGTCCCAATCAGCGCTCACTGCAGCGTGTTTAAATCGTGCTAAATCGTTGGCGATAGTACCTCGTCCTTCATTCATTGGCCAGTAGCCAATCAAATTAGCTTCGTTGCCTAGCAATTTGGTGTAGATATTTGCATAAGCTTCACTTAAACTCAATGATTTTGTCCATAATCTTAGATCATGAATATTGCCTATAAACGTGTTTCCACCAATAATTAAAGGATTATTGTTTGTGAATTGTGTATTAGTGCTTCCTGTACTTCCTCCAATATCTCGGTCATCTTCATAAATACTAAGACTTCCCGATGCATTATCATGTGTAATTGTATAATGGTGAAACAAACCGTCTGTGGCTATGGTACCATTAGCTGTAATATCTCCAAGGGTAGCAAAAATGTCTCCATTTTCTAAACGAATATTTAATCCGTTTTGCTGATTAATAATGGTAGCCGCTGCTGCCGCAGTAGCATTATTCATCCAGAATTCTACAGATAAATCTCCAGATACTAATCTTGGACTTTCTATGGTCGCCGTATTATTAGCGCCATCAAAACGTAAAGACACACTATGGTCTATAGGTAATTGATTGGTTTCTCCCTTTATTTCTATGGTGCTTACGGCACTATTATAAAAGATGTTTTCGCTAAAGCTAACACGCAAATCTTCTCCTGCCCCTAAAATACCATCAGTAGGTAATGGCGTACCGAACTGTTGTGGCGATTTTAAATCTACACTTCCCGAAACAACCTCTGCAATATATTCGGTGCCATTGGTACAGGTACTTCGTGCTCTTATTTCGTAATTCCCGTCTTGCAGTTGTAAATCTGCAATATTAAAAGGAAATATAACCTCAGCATCTGTTATTAAAGAAATTTCAGATTCACTGTTAGTCACAGCCTCATCATAAAAGGCTTGCGTGTTATAATAGGTATGCAAGCGCGTCCAATTTGGAGATGTCGCTAAACGATATTCTAAATCGATTTTTTGAAAATTGTCAAAGGCTCGGTTATATTCTGATAGATTAATAGATAATGGATTTGTTGAACCGTCATTATTATAAGCCGTATCTACATTGTACACCCAATTATCTAATGGTGCTTTAACGGCTACTTCTGTACATGAAGGCACAAAATGTGCAGATATTTCCACAGTATCGAAAACATTAACTGGGTCGCATCGTGATTGCAATATGATTTTAATGTCTTCGTAATCATAAACATCCGATACCGATTTTCCTAAGGATAAGGCATAAGGTACTTTTTGGCCATAAGGCACAAATACAACGGTGCCGTTTTGAGATACATTAATATCGGCATTGTTAGGATTTGTAGTGTTATCTACAATAAGCTCGAAATAAGCATCAGATTGAGTGACACTATTATTCTCTAAAATTAGTTTAAACTCTGCATTATTATTTTCGGGAATATTGCTAATATCTGCTACTTCAACACTAATTAAAGGCACTTCTATAGTCTGCGTTGCAAAACTTAAATTCACTTTTTCTGCTTCAGGCAAAGGTAGTACCGTATAATCTGGTATACCAAATAGCCCCGCTGCATCCCGTGCCTGAATAAAGGCTGCATAAACAGCATCATTATAAAAATGGGATTTTTCTGCGCCTTCATAGGGGCATGATGTGCTGCCTCCTACCGTTGAAAAAATAGGGCCATTACCATCAAATACATTAACCACATCTACACTTAACACATTGTTTAAGTCATTATCTTTTAAAGTGTAGCTTACATTTAATGTAGCTGTTTGGCTTTCACTTAAATTAGCATCAAAAGATTGACTGGCGAAGCCTGATGTTTTTGAGGTAACACCAACATCAAGAATTTCTGCACCAACTTCAACCGCAAAGGACTCATCTAGTGTTAAATTAAAATCGAAGGTGTTAGATTGCACAATGGCAGTTTCTACGCTTCTTGTTATTTCCCCTACACCAGAATCAAAAGAAATATTGTCATCAAATTTTTCATTGATTAGTGCCAACAAATTGTTTGCTGCTGAAAAATTGGTTTCTAGTTTTTCCAGCTCTTCATCATCAGGTTGGGCATCTATAGCCTCTTCTACTTCTGAAGAAAAATCGCTAACTAAAACAAGTGCATCTTGTTTTAAACCATCACGGTCTTTAATAGCTCTATATTTGTTTCGTTCATTCTGAAGAATGACTTTTCTCCATAAATTTATTTGTTGTTCGTAAAAGTCCACACTTATACCTTTTTGTGGGTCTGGTGTAATATTCCCGTTTTGTATTTCGGTAATTAGTGTTTGTAATTCTGGAATCAAGGTTTCTAATATGAACTTTTGAGAGTATACAAAAAAGGTATCTGAAGGGTCTTCGGTAAAAGTAGTTTTTCGTTGTTTACTTATAAATACAGAACTTGTGCCATTGCTTAATTCTAAATAATCACCAGTTCCTATAGGTGCCTCTGATGCTCTTACATCTGCATTAACACCATAGAAAAAGTTTTTAGATTGCCCAATGTATAAATCGCCATCAGCTCCTACAAATCTTGGGTCTGAACTGGTTGAAATGGTTTGCGAAAAATTATAGGTTTTGGTAACCCCTTGACTTACGGATGCCGAGGTAGATACACCAATACCTGCATTAACGTCAAAGATAATCTCGGTAACTACATAAGGCCCTACAAGACCGCCACCAGTGGCAAACGAGGGTCCTGCATCAATGGTAAGTTCTTGGGTTAATCCGGCTCCAGCAGATAAACTCTGACTGTTGGTAAAGGTTATACTTTCTCCCGCTGTAATAGATGCCGAACTATTAGACCCTGGTGGGTCTCTTAAAATGATGTCTGGAATATCTGGTCCTGCGGTAGTGAATGTTTGGCTACCATCTGAGATGATGCCCAGAATAATACCCTCGGGGTTATAATCTTCTGCTGGGTTATCCTGCCCGTTAATTCTATATTTTATATCAATAGTTTTTGTAAATGGTGAGGAAATAGATGGTAACCCTGCTTTAAAGGTGTAAGTGATTCTACTATCGTCATTAGGGTCTGTGGTAACCTCTTCTGTTCCAGAAAATGCCAAATTATTGGTCACCTTCAATTCGCCATCAACAATAGGCACAATGTCTTCTAATACATCGGCTCCGTCAAAGTTTTCATAACGCTCAAAGGTGTTTAAAACAATTCTATAATCTTCAAATTGGGTATAGACTGGATATTTTACATTTGGGTCTGAAGCTAATGATAATCCTCCAGAAATATCAATATCATCTGATGCATCCAATGGTGTCGCATTAATATCGATGGTATCATCAGATGTTTGCTCAACTACTTTTAATACCGGTGTAGATCTGTAAATAAAACTCTTTTCATGTTGATACGCAGTCCCATAGATTATTTCGTTATCCGGTAATGCAAATTCTGGAATTGTTCCAGATGGTATCGTTGAAAAGTTAACCGATTCTTTGTTTCCAGAAGGAATGATACTGGAATTGATATTTGAGTTGCTGGTAATTTGCAAACCTGTAACTCCAACAATTTCATAATTTAAAGGCAACACATCTATACGATACTCTCCTGATTCTTCGTTGGTTTTAAAATTGAACTGTGTATAAGGGGTTACATTGGCTCCAACGGGAGCGTAATCTAGAGTGATATTGGCTACTCCAATATTATTTTTAGAACTTACCCTTAAAGTTGTATTTCCACTTGGAGCCGAATAAGGCACTTCAAACAATCCGTTTTCACCAAAACCAATAGGTTTTTGGGCTTCTACCGAACCTCCCACAACACGACCAACAGCAGTAACACGGGTTTTGTCTATAAAGACTACCTGTTCTTGAGCATCCTCAAAAAACTCTTTAAACGTACCCGTTTCTGCAGGAAATCTACCTTCGAATGTAAAGTCATGTCCAGCTTTTGCAACACGTATAAAGTGATTGCCAATAGGAACACTAATATCGAAATTACCTTCATCGTCCGATTCCACAGGCACGTTGTTTTCATCTAAAACAATATTACCATCTATATAAATATTGGCACCTGCAACAGGAATACGTGCATAACGTTCTAAACGATCTTCTACATTATTATACCAATACTCACCTTTATTGTAAAAATTACCGTTCTTTTCGTATTGGTTGTAGTTTTCATCAATAATACCAGGACCACTAATCATAGTATCATCTTCGATACCGCTACCATCTACTTCAACAAAGGAAGGGAATACATCTCTGGTATCATATAATATCTTCCCTTTAAAACTAAAGGATGATGTGTCTGTAAAATCTATTTTATTAACCACTTCTGAGCCTTCACCTAAAAACACCAATTGCTGATTGGGCTCAAATTTATGCTGTCCAAAACTTGGTGTAATTTTAAAAGATTCGCCTGTTCCTGTGTAAGGAATAGCGTTTATTTCGTAATTACCATTAATATCGGTAACACCTAAAATTCCCAATTGACTAGATGAAGGAATGTTTCCTGCACCAGATACAAAACTTATACCACTACCCAGACTTCCGTTGTTTTTATTATAATTAAAACCATTTCTTGAAGCATCATAAGCATTACTTCCCACAGCTTCGTTAAGGCTTAAATACGAAATTAAATCAGGGTCATTACCGCTTATATAGCGTTTATAATCTGTACGAATATCTGAAGCGTCTTCAATACTTTTCCAAACACGTATTTCATCAATTAAGGCTGTTTTTCCTCCACCTATAAATACATTTTCCCAAATACCGCTTCCTACATTAAACATTGTTGTTACTGTTAGAACCGTTATTTCTAAATAGGGCGAGGTGTCTTCAGCATCCACATCTGCTCTGGCAGCATGAGCGGCATCTCTGTAAGCCACAGTCATAGGGCGTCCATTTATAAACAGCAATGGCGCTTTTGCATCTTCTAACTGAGCCGTAATGTGTACAAAATTGCTATTGAAATCTGATACTGGTACCATGATGTCATTCCCTCGAGCATCTATATCTCCAGATGGATATACATTTTCAATAATGAATAGGTTTCCTCCAATACTAACTTCTAAAGTTTTAGAGGTTTCTTTTAAATTAACGGTAACATCAATATTATTACCATTTTTCTCGTTGAGCCTAAACAATCTTATAGCATTTCCACTATCACCTATATAGGGCGCATCAGGTCGTACCCATGCTTGTATAGTTGTAGTGTTTTCTATAGGTTTATTTAAGTTAATTATGTTTAGTTGGTTAGATTCAGGTATAATTAAACCACTACCGTAACTCGATACACTCCCATCAGACTCTGCTGTAATGGTTACATTTTGTACTGGGTTGCCACCTTTATAGCTAACATTACCGGTTACAATAGCCGTAGGGTTTCTAAACCCAATGCCTGTAATAAAATTTGCATATAACTCTTCTTCAACACCTACACCTTCTGCTTTTACTTTATATTCGTAAAGCACGCCACCATCTACGTAATTATCTTCATACTCCGTATCATTAGGCGCTACGCTTCCTATAAATTCAAAAGGTAGCACACTACCTAATTCTCTACGAAAAATTTTTATGGTAGATATTAAATCGAAATTAGCTTTAATCTCCCACTGGAGTAGTACTTTATCACCAAAATACCCTTTAGAAATATCGAAATCTGCTTCATCAAAAGTCCTGGGAAGGTATAAAATATCCCAAGGGAAACGAATGTTATACACGTCATTATCTGGTCCAACTGGTGGAGATGTAGATAATAAATATGGCACACCAACTTGTATAGTGTAATATTCGTTAGTAGCACCTTCAACAGCCTGTTGTGCTTCTGAGACAGTAACCACTTTGACGCCATTGCTATTTTGTGCCCAAAGCCCCGAAACCAGAAGCCCCAAACACAGGGTTAGTATTAGCTTTTTCATCATCCTATGGCTTTATAGTTTAATGATGTAGTTAACACCGTAACTTACAGGACGTGTTTCTCCTGCCGTACCTCCATTTGCTGTTCTGCCTGTAATAGTGTGACTATGCTCACCATTCTCTCCAGATGATGGAGTTCTTGTATCACTAGTAGGAGCTCCAAAATTCCTCCCTACATGAGTAAAGTAAGAAGTACCATTACTTGATATTCTAGCATAAGTCTCTGTTGAAATATGATGATGTGCACCACTATTAGAGGTTACCAAGCTACCGGCGGCATGATTATGCATTTCAACGGTATGCTTTTGTTTATCTTTTAAGGCAATACCTGCATAATTTGTACCACCATAATTTTGAGAACCAGCCCCTCTTAAATACATGGCCTGTAAATTTGGAGCATTAGCACCTACTAGTGCAATTAAATTTGCAGCAGAACCATCTGTAGGTAATGGTGTTCCATCACACATATGCCAACCTGGAGGTGCTACCGTACCAATAAATGGCATAATAGCTCCTGTTGGCACGCCATTATTAGCAGATATGGCGTATGGTACATGTTTTAAGGCTTCGTTAGAAATTGTATTTCCATCAGCTTCAATTCTTAGAAATGCCTGTTGGTTGGCAATTAATGCAATTTTATCAGTTCCAACATTTAATGTATGGGAAAATACACCAAACGCATCTGTTTGTAAAGTAGTGGATTGCGTAAAAATGTTTTTAGGTGCTAACGCGTCATAATATATGGTAAATGTAAAATTAACAGACTTACCAGCTATAGCTGTATTGTTATCGTCTCTAGCTATACCTTGTACAGCAATATCTGCATTACTAAATGAAACTTGTGCAAAATTAATACTGGTAAAAAAAAGTAGTAATAGGGTTAAAAGTGTAAATTTTGTTTTCATGGTTATGGTGTTTTAATATGATTAGTATTTATAAATGCAAGTTAGTTTGGACTTGATTTTTATGAAATAAGAAGTCTTACGTAAATTCTACGTAGTACTACGTAGACAAAATGCTTTGATAAGGGTTTTATTCTCAATAGCCCAGTACATTAAACTATTTACTTTTTTATCCAGGTTTAATTTGGAAATGATATTACTACGATGTTTTTCTACCGTCCGTTCGGATAAATTGAGTAACTTGGCAATGCTTGCTGAGTTTTTGGATTCTGAAATCTGAGATAGTACAAAGATTTCAACAGCGGATAAGGTTTTAAGATAGTTTTGCTTGTTGGAAGCTTCTTTTTGAACTTTAAGAGATTTGCTGTACGACCTGTTGCCGGAAACCACTTGATCTATACAATATCGAATATCTTTGAATGTGTCTCCAATAAAAATGAGTCCATAGACGTCAAGCGATATGGCTACATCCACATAAGGGTAATTTTCGTTTGAAACAATTATTATGAACCTGGTAGCTACTTCTTTTTCCTGAACGGTCTTGATGATATCAAAGGCTGATAATAAAGGTAGTTTTTCAGCTAAAATCGCAATAGAAGGCCTTCTTCTTAAGATATAGTGCAGGGCATCAATGCCTGAGGCAGCCTGCTTTGAAATGGTGTGGCCTTGTTGCTCTAATCCGTGACAGAACCCCGTTAAAAACACCTCGTGGTTGTGCGCTATAAATAGGGGATTTTGTGTTATATCCTGCATATGTTCTGCAAGATAATTTGACTATAAATATTAAATAATAAGAAGTATTACGAAATTATTACGTAGTACTACGTAGTTTCCTGTTTTAAGAGCCGAGTATCACGTTTTTATTCACTAATGCCCAATTGGTTAATGCATTAGGCGTATTATCTATATTAAGCTTAGCAATGATATTGCTACGGTGCTTTTCTATAGTACGCACCGATACGCATAAGGTTTCGGCTATAGTGTTGGTATTGGTTTGCTGGGCTATGAGTTTTAATATGGTTTTTTCAGAAGGTGTTAACAATTGTAGTTTTTGAAGCTCATTACTGGCACCCTTTAATGCTGTATCATCAAACGATGCACTAAAATAAGTACCACCATTCATAACTGTTTCTATGCAACGTTCTATTTCAAAAAAAGAATCTTCTTTTAATAAATACCCTTGTATTTGAAGTTGTTTAGCTTGTGCCACATAATCGGCTTCTTTATGAAAAGATAATATTATAAATTTGGTTTCTACCTGTTTCTCTTTAGCTGTTTTTATAACTTCCAAGCCTGTTAAAAACGGCATATCGATGTCTAAAAAAGCAAGTTTTGGTTTTTCTTTTAAAATAAGCTCTAAGGCTTGCAACCCGTTATTAGCCTGACCAACAACGTGGTATTCATGAGCACTAAGCTCTTCAAATAAGCCCTTTAATAACATAGGGTGGTCGTCTGCCACCATAATAGTGATGTCTTTTTTAGATAGCATTATGAAATAGGTGTTATTAATTTAACTGCAGTTCCTTTATTGGGCTGGGTTTTTATTTGCAATTTAGACTTTATTATTTTGGCACGCTCCATAAGTGTTTTCATTCCTAAACTATGTTGTGTTTTAGAATCTTTTGAAAACTCGAAACCTTTTCCATTATCGTTAATCGTCGTTATTATTTGCCCATCCTTAGCTTTAATAGTTACAAAAGCCGCTTTAGCTTCGGCATGTTTTACTATATTATTCAGCACTTCCTGAATAATACGATACATATGCAATGCAACTTCTTTACTTAATTTACCATCTATATTTTCAATATCATTTGTAAAAAATATATTGGTATGCGTATCAACCTCATTTATCAAGGTTTTAATGGCCGAGGTTATTCCAACACGCTCTATGGTTGCAGGATGCAATCCCCTTGAAATACTCCGCAATTCCTCTAAGGTATTACCCGCTAAAGATTCGAGATCTTCATCTCCTGATGATTTCGTTTTTTTAGTAAGTAACATGAGTTTTTGTCCAACACTGTCGTGCAATTCTCTGGCAACCCGAGTACGCTCTTCTTCCTGAGTTTTTATAAGGTCTTGCGAAAATTTTTCTTGTAAAAACTGCTTTTGCTTTGCTGCATTTCTGGAGCGATACAGCATTATAAAACCAAAAAAGGCTATCAACCCAATGCTACCAAATAACAGCCACTGGTTTTTTACTTTATTTTTTTCATCTAATAGTGCAATATCACTTTCCTGTGCCTGTATTTTTAAATCTCGTTTTTCAGTTTCGTAAAGTGTTTGATAATATGTTAATGATTTTACATTTTGAACTTTTGATATGGAGTCTTTTATCTTATAATAGTTTATTAGGTGTTTTTGATAATTCTCACCATCATTAACTTTTTTATATACATCCGATAAAAACTTTTCGGCATTCATTATTTCTACATAGCCTTCGTGTTCTTTTTTTAACGCCAGATGTTGTTTCCCATAGTTTATAGCTTCTCTATACTGTCCTTTTCCTAAGGCCATTTGTTTTAAGACTTCTATATACATTTCTTTTTGAATGCCTTCTGCATAGGTTTCAGGGTCACTTTTAATTTTGTTGAAATACTGCTCTGCTTTTTCTAAGCTATCATTTTCTGCAAGTGCTATGGTTAAATCACATAAAAAGAAGGGTTCGTAAAACCGCTTAAACTCAGAGTTATTATTTGCTAAGGCTAACCTTAAATTTGATATACGTTTTTCTTGTTCATCAATTAACCTATAATCTGCCGCCGCATTATAATACAATAATGAAACCGCTGTTTCTCCCTTAAATCTATTAGATAAAGCTATAGCTTCATCACGTTCTTTTTTAGCTTCTTTATAGAACGCATTCTGACTGTATAAAATAGAGATATCACTTTTGGCATTTATCAGGTTAAATGTATCCTGTTCTTTAGTAAAAACCCTTATGGCGTCTTGAATATGCTTTGAAGCGTCAACTGCATCTCCGGTTTCCATATAAATACCACCTGTTTTTAATGCTATTGACCCTATAAGTGGTTGGTTATTTGCTTGTATTGCCAAACGTTCTGCTTGCTTATAGTACTTAAGAGCAGTATTAAAATCAACTAAACCCGCATAACAATCTGCGCCATATAAATAAAACCTGGCTTTAATGGCATTTGAACTCACATTTTCAATAGTACTTAAAAAGTTTTCAAATATTTTCTGCCCTTCAACTGAGTTTCCAAGTATATTATTCTGGTAATGTATAAGCTTGTTTGTATTCTTTGCAGCAATATGTAACGCATCTAATTCTAAAGCATAATAAATGGTTTGCCTTGCAATGGAATCGTATTTAAATGTTTCATCAAATTCTACCAAAGTGGTTAAACTGTCCAGCCATTTAAGCTTTATAGTGTTTTCTGAATTCGCAATTTTGTTTTTAAGCGTTTCTATATGTTCATTTAAAGCCTTATCTTGCCCTATAGCATAAAAACTACTTAATACTAAAATAAAAACCAGATTTCTCATAAACTACTAAACGGTATTATTAATTGAACGGTTGTTCCTTTATTTATTTGAGATTCTATAGTCAATTTAGACTTTATAATTTTAGCTCGTTCCATAAGTGTTTTCATCCCTAAACTTTGATGTTTTTTTGATGCCTTTGAATATTCAAAACCTTTACCATTGTCTTTAATAGTGGCTTTTATTTCATCGTCGTTGCTTTCAATGGTTATAAAAGCCGCTTTGGCTTCAGCATGTTTTACCATATTGCTTAACACTTCTTGTATAATACGGTATAAATGCAATGCGGCATCTTTACTTAATTTGGCATCTATATTTTCTATCTCGCTCGTAAAAAATATATTGGTGTTTTTATCTACTTCATTAATCATAGACGTTATCGCTGCAGTAACCCCTAATCGTTCTATAGTTGCAGGGTGCAAGCCTCTGGAAATACTTCTTAATTCTTCCAGGGTATTTCCTGCTAATGATTCTAAATCATTATTTCCAGACGACTTGGTTTTTTTGGTTAACAACATGAGTTTTTGTCCAACACTATCGTGTAGTTCTCTGGCTACCCGAGTGCGTTCTTCTTCCTGAGTTTTTATAAGGTCTTGCGAAAATTGTTGTAATCGTTTTTGCTCTGTTTTATTTTTACGATTTATGCTATAAATTATAATTCCAGACAGTAAAGCGATACTTAATACCCAAAATAATGGCAACCTCCAAAATGGAACATTAATTACAAACGGATAGGTATATATATTCTCTTGCCATACGCCGTTACCATTATCTGCTGTAAATTCAAAAGTATAACGTCCTGGAGGCAAATATGAAAACACCACTTTAGAGTCTTTAACAGGTTGAGACCATGTATCTCCTTCTCGTAATCCTTTTAATCTGTACTTATATTTAACGCGCTCCGGAAAGGTGTAGGTAATGGCCTCCATATTGAAGGTTAAATAGTTCTCTTTATAAGACAAAGACACACCATTATCTTTTGTAGCCAGAGGTGCTTTTAAAGGCTCAGAAAATAATAATACATCCGACAGGTTTAATTTGGGTGCATTTTCGCTTGATGTATACAACGATTCATTAAAAATTAAAAGCCCTTTTGGTGTTCCTCCATAAACAATACTATCATTTTTTACGCTTAGGCCACCAATATGAAATCCATCGCTTAAAACATCTTCATCAATAGGATAGGTTTTCATACTCACACTATCTTTAGATATTAATAGGTTTAAGTCTACTTTTCGTAATGATGAGACATCTCCAAGCCATAAATCATTACCATTAATAGCCATAGTATTCAAACTTTTCAAATTATTGAATCTATCTTGATTAAATGAGGTGACTTGATAGCTTGAATCTTGATACTTTACATGATAAATAGCTTGTTCGGTATCGGCTACCATAAATTCAGTATCATTTATTTGGCTCATTGTATAATACAAGCGTCCATCAGGCTTAAATCCTTCAATAGGTTTTAATGGTCCGTCTTTAAACTTAAAAATGCCAACTTTTAACCCTGCAAGATAATGGTCTGCAATTTTTATAACATTAAAAGGTTCTCCTGCTGGAATAACTATGGTTGTATCTGGTTTTACAATATGATATTCATTGTATCCGCACAATATATAACGGTCATCATGTGCATATACATTATTAAAATAGCCTTTACCAATAATATCCTTTTGTACAAGCTTATCATACAAATACGTACGTCTGGTCTCGGAAATTAGTAATTGTTCTTTAGAGATTTTATCTATAGCTCTTATGCTTAAATCATCTATTAAGGTATCTTTTAAAGTATTATTTTTCATTCTGTACAAGCCTTTACTTGTCGCCAATAACACACTATCTTTACCTTCTTGTATTACTTTAGCTATATTTTCTTCTGCTAATCCATCTCCAAGGTCTAAAAATTTAAATGATGCATCTCTATACTTAACAAGGCCATTCCATATACCTACGCCCCAAATATTACCATCTGGGTCTTCTGTAACATCATAAACATAAGGTGTGGGAATACCCTTTTTAGTATTCAGCATAGTATAGTGTCCCGTTGTTTTATTAAAAATTACAATGCCGTTACCTTCCAATGCCAACAAGAGTTCATCGTTATTCCTTTGGTAAATATCATGTACGCGATTACTGTTAAATTCTTTCTGGTTAAAATTGTATTTTATAACTGAACCATCTGGCAATAATTTCACCAATTCGCCATAAGTACCTATCCAGATGTTGCCAGAACCGTCAATATCTTTAGATATCGTATATGAAATATTATTAAGTGTTGGTGATGTAATTAGTTTTTCTGATTTGTAAGGGTTTAATTTTACTTTGTGGACTCCATCATTCAATGTAGCCACCATTATTTCATCATTCTCCAACCATATAGCATTTGTAGCAACTATTGATAATTCGTCTTCGTCAACAATTATCTTGGCTTCAACACCATCATATTCAATAACACCTTTAGTTGTAAAATAGATAATATTCCCGTTTTTCTTTTCTAGAAAGCATTTAACATGTGTGAATTTTTGAGGTAATTTATCTTTAAGACTAACTACACTATCATTTTCAATATAATTAGCGCCTCCAGAAATTGTACTTACCCAGATTCTTCCTTTAGAATCTTCAAATAGATTGAACGCTAAATTAGAAGACAACCCCTCTTTAGTGGTAAAGTTTTTAAATGTTGAACCGTTAAATTTTTGTACACCTTCAGAAGTGGCAATCCATAGATATCCATCACTGTCTGTTAAAATACTTTGGGCAACATTGCTTAATAAACCTTGTTTTGTGGTATAATGTTTAAAGGTGTGGTCTTGTGCAAAAACAGAAAGTGAGAGAACACATAAGAGAACACTTAAGACAACTTTTTTTAACATACGTGTAAATATAATTAATTCTTATAAATGTTAATACGCAACACTATTCGTCTAATTTTCGGGTGGTTTCTCTTTCAATCAGACTTGTTTTAATAACTTGTGTCGTGTATGGTGTATTCTCAGTATGTTCTATACGATTACGATTATTATGTACTAGTTTTGTTAATGCTTTGGTTTTTATTTGTTGGGGTGTAAACCACGTTCGGGTAACATGTTTTGAATGCATATTTCGGTTGAGTAGAAAATACATAAATGCTGGTATTTCTTTTATGAGGTTCTCCAGAAAATGGGTGTCCTCTTTTTCTAAAACTGGTACTTTATAACCCAAAACCGTGTTTCATTAGCATCTATCTTTATAAAGCTTTCTTCATTATTACTACATAGTATAAACTTTCCGAAGCTCTACTTTTTGATCTCAACCAATTATGATAAGCTTCATCATTTGTACCTCCAAAAATTATTTTCATCTCTTAATCTTGATTTTTGGGCAAACAATAACAAGCTGTAAAAAAAAATGGGTAAACAATATTTCATTTTATATTCTTCATCAATATAAGTTTTAATTGAAATAGGTATTAATATACTTTTAGTAGTCTTGTGATTACCCGAAGTTTAAAATTTATACTTATATTATAGCAACTTATATTAAATGGGGAAGTACTAAACACTTAACACAACAGTTATGTTTTCTGTATTTAACTTTAATAAAACTTGTGAAGTTTCGAACAATAATAGCTACAAGATATAAAGGTTGAGTTTCGGTTTTTGATTTATAAAATACCAAGCTACTGGATAAACCTGAGTTTTTAAACAACTTGAGTTTTGCAATTGAGGCTCAAACCTTTATACATCTATAATGCTCCATATGTCTATTTCTTTTAAAAAGAAGTAAACCAGAAACTCCATATTACTGCGTTATACTCTTTTTTGTTATACTTTAACCTAGAACAAGTGGGACCACTTTTAGAAATTGTAAAGCCTTGCAGAAATATGAGGCTTTTTTTGTGGAGCACGAACTTAAAATCATCCAAAGCTCTTCAATAGCATATTAGCTTGTAGATAAAACGTTCCGGTTTTGTAATTCTTTTTCTTTTCAAAATGAAGGTTAATAATTTCACCAAATTTGGTTTGTTGTTCCAGAAGATGTATGAGTTTTATTATAGTATTATAGTTGCCCTGAACAGTAACCTGATGGGTCTTTATAGTTAAATCGTTGGTTTTATAAGTATGGGGCTCAAGAAAACTAACGACCTTTAGTTTATTACTATCGGCATAGGTGTTTATGGTTTTTAAAAGATTATTTTGAATCGAGCTTCCTTTAATTTGATACCTGCTTAAAAGCGAATCATAGTATTTCTGCTTTTGTTTTAAAAACGATAATTGCTTAGGTGTATTTTCAAATAATAAGGCCTCTTTTTTTAAAGTATGGTATTCGTTTCTTAATAATAAAGTTTTAGAAACAGATAATTTGTATGATAAAATCAAGGCAAAAATAAAACCAAGAATGAATAGGATGTTTTTAGTTTTGGGTGTCATGGCGCTATATTAATTTTAATGCTGAAATTTGATGCCAGTGTCTTAGAATCGTTATAGGTTTCTACCGATACTTTATCAATCCAACTCAGGTTTTCCAAGGCTATAATCCATTCAGAATATCGAACACTGTTAGTAGATTTGCCAGAAACGGTAATTATATTGTCTTTCAGAAGAATGGGGTTGCCATTTTTAATACGTTTTTTTAGGGGTTGATAGTTTATTTCAGAAAGTAGTATAGACTTAGGTAAACTGTAAATAATAGCATCTATATAAAATGAGCTTTTTGAAGTGCTGCTTTTAAGTAAATCTTCAGTTGTTTTTTTAGCTTTACTTACTTGTTCGTTAAGTTTAATAATGTTACTCTTTGTGGTTTGATTTAATTGGGAGGTTTGATTTAGAGTATTAACCTGATTAAAATAAAAGTTAAAAAAAAGAAAATTGATTAATAAAATTCCTAGAATTGAAAGTAATCCCATTTTTAAGAACAGGCCTAAAAAACGAACCTGTTTGTACGCCTGTAAAAGTGTGCCTTTTTTATCTTGATAATTTGTAATAGGAGCAAAACTATTTAAGATATTTGATAAGGCACTTGTTAGAGATAAAATGTAAGTGTTAGATACCTTTAAACCATTAATATTATAGTTGTTTTTTTTCTCTGTTTCTAAATAATCTATCGTTTTGATAAAGTGGTCTTGTGTTGATATCCTTGCGTTAGAAGTGAAAATTAAGGGATTATCAATATAACGAACGGTATTTGATATAATGGCGTTTCCTAATGAAAATGAAGTAACATAAATATTATTATCGTAGTAGTCTTTAATGAGCTGATCTATATATTCTTTTCTGCAAATAGAAATAAAGTTGATCTCATTTTGATTAATAATTTCATAGTAAAACTCTGAAATATTGATGTTTGGAAAAACATTATGGATTAAACTTAAATCATCTGTTTGTTCTGCTTTTAAAGATTTTGTTAGTACCTTTTCATCATTAATTATTAAAAAGACATGTTGGTTTTTTGGTAACTTACTAAGTATTTCTTTAATGTTTTTTGATGAAAAGCATTTTTCAATATCAACCTGTTTTTTATTTTTCTTTAAAATAGTTGTATATAAAATACTTTGCTTATCGTTCAAGGTGTGTTCAACACCGCAAAACCGATGGCCAAAGCGCAGATATGATTTTAGATAATCTAGCATCAATAAATAATAGTTGGTTTAATAAACACGGTTAGCTTTGCTTTTTTTACTTCACGCTTGCGAGAGCTAAATAACCATTTTATCACAGGAATTCTTGCTAAAAACGGCACACCGCTACCCGAATTGTTTTTCATTTGTTCTTCCAGACCACCAAGGACTACAATATCTTGGTCTTGAACTCGGATAATAGAACTAAACTCTCGAGAACTGATGTCCGGAGGAGCGTTTTCATCAATACGTTTTCCAAAGCTGGATTGTATTACAAAAATGTCTAAAGTAACCTGACCATCACCAGAGACTAACGGTTTTATGGTTAAGCCTAATTCGGCATCAATAGGTTCATAGTTTGTAATTTCTGATGTTTGCGGATTATCTGTTCCATAAATATTGCGCTGGGTAACCGTGTAATAAGAAGTTTCGCCATTGGAAAATGTTGCCCTGTGACCATTTAAGGTAGACAGCTTAGGGGTGGATTTAATTTTTAGATTTCCGTTGCTTTCCATAGCTTTAACCGTGGCAAAAAAGTTGGGCACCACTTTTCCTAAATTAAGGCGATCAAACCCATCAAATCCATTAATAACACGATTAATGGTTTTTGCTCCCAGTGTAAAATCTGTAGTAGGAAACAGTTTTCCTTTTGTTTCAGCAGGATCGTCGCCAATACCCCAGGTAACGCCGGTTTCAATAGTATTGTTTTTGTTTACCTCTACAAACATAACTTCAATTAACACGACAGGTACAGGCTTATCGATATAATGTATAAACTCTTTAAGCCGGTCAATTTTTGTGCTTACTCCTGTAACATACAAACTATTAAGCTCAGGGTCTATTTTTATATCTAAATCTTTAACAATTTCATCAGGAATAATAGCATCAATAGTTTGTGATGCACCTCCTGGTGTCGTGCCATTATAGTTATAGCTTGATGTGGTTGGCTGTGTCCTGTTTCTACTTATTCCCGAATTGTTATAATTAGAATTTGTATTTCGATTCTGGTTATAACCGGAGCTATAGCTGTTATTATAATTCCCATAATTATTGTTAGAGCCATAACTTCTGCCAACTGTTCTGCTTCTTCCGCTTCCGCCGGAAGGATCTGATAATAACTCTACAGAGCGATGTTTTAAGTGCATCACTTCAATTTTACGAACACTCAGTTGGTTTTCTGTACCAAAGTAGTATATATGGCCTTCCTTTTTAAAGGTGAAAGCCTCCATGGAATTTGAGACTATGGGGTTTCCGTTTTGTGCATTATTTCGATTTCCATGGTTAGAATCTGCAGTGTTAGATGAAGGCACTGCACTAGAAGCTTGAGATTCAAAAATCTTTATTAATAATTCATCAAACGTAATAGACTTGGCTTTAAACGTTACAGTTCCTGCTTTGTCTAAAGGTGTCGCGGTAAAGACATCTATATTAAGAGCATTTCCAATGCCATTTATAACAGACTTAATAGGAGTATTATTAAAATTAATTTCTAATAGTTTGTGTTCTATATCTAAAACCTTAAAAAGGTCTTGTTGGCCATGTTTTAATTTAGAATTTAATAGGTTTAAGTCTGATGAAGCACTACGGTCTTCAAACACGTAAAAATCATCTTTTGTTTTTTCTACAAACAGGCTATTAGCTAAAGCGAGTTTATTCATAGCTGCATCAAAAGGGCTGTCTTTAATATAAAACGTTAATGTTTTAGTTTCCAGTCCGGGTGCGAATACTAAATTTTTGGCACTTTCGTCCATAATACGTTTAAATACATCATACAGTTTGTCATTTTTTGCATCTATACTAATTGAGTTGGCTTGCGGATTGTAGGTAATAGGAACAATGCGTACTTCTGGAACCTTAGCCTGAGGCGTATATTTTTTAATAGACAGAATACTGCCTGTAAAATCTATAGTTAAGCCATATTCTTTACATAAAAACACTAACAAATCTGAAACACTAACATCTGAAAAATTATTATTAGAGATTGAGACCTGATCGAGATCTGGCGAAATATTAATGTTAACACCATGCGCATTAGAAATAGCCAAAATAAAATTAGATAGTGTAATATTACTAACACTAATATCTGTTTTGGCTTGTTCGGTGAGTCCTGAGTTTGTAACAGCAAGAGATTCTAATTTATTTTTAATGCTGTTAATACGCTGGTCTTCATTTTGTGAAAACCCAATAAAGCAAGTAAATAGTAGTATGTATATAAATTTTTTCATAGTCTTTATTAGTGCCTGATTTTGGTCTAATCAATTAATAAGGCATAAACTTCTTCAACCGAAGTGACACCCTGTTTTACCAAATTAATGGCGTTGTATTTTAAGCTTGAGATATGATGTTCTTCTAAATAATGATCAATCTCTAAATCGTTATTTTTTATATGTGGTATGAGTGTTTTTGTAATGGGGATAATCTCATAAATGGCTTTTCTACCCGTATATCCCGTATGGTAACATACCGAACATCCCTTAGCAATATAATGCCTGGTTAAATCTTTGGGGATATTAAAATGCTCCGGGAAGATAGATTTAGACACAGAGACCTCTGCTTTACAATGCTCACAGAGCTTTCTAACCAACCGTTGTGCAATACTAACATTCAACGTGCTTGCAATTAAAAAAGGAGGGATTCCCATATCTATAAGCCTGGAAATGGTAGCCCATGCAGAATTGGTATGTATTGTTGAAAGCACCAAATGCCCTGTTAGAGCGGCACGAATAGCCATATTGGCTGTTTTAACATCGCGTATTTCCCCCACCATTATAATATCTGGATCTTGTCGTAAAAAAGTACGTAGGGCGCTTGCAAAATCTAAACCTATATTTTCTCTTAACTGTACCTGGTTGATGCCTTCAAGGGTATATTCAATAGGGTCTTCAATAGTTACAATATTGGTTTTATCATCATTTAACAATTTTAAAGTAGCATATAATGTGGTTGTTTTTCCAGATCCTGTTGGCCCGGAAATAAGCACAATACCATTAGGGTTTTTAATAGCTTCTTTATATTTTTTTAATTCTTGTACGGTAAAACCTAAATCTTCAATATCAATATGATTAGCATCTTTACTTAAAATACGTAATACCATTTTCTCACCATGTAAAGTTGGTAAGGTCGATACACGAATATCAAACTCATCTGAAACAGTTTTTACCGTTATTCTTCCATCTTGAGGTAAACGCTTTTCTGAAATATCCAATCCGGCTTTAATTTTAAGCTTATTAATAATTACCGGGTATTCAGATAAATCAATAACAAAATGTGCTTTAAGTTTACCGTCTATGCGAAAACGCACTCTACATTTATGTTCGTATGGTTCAAAATGAATATCACTGCTACCAATGTTTTTGGCTGATAGTAATAATTTTTCAAGAAAATCGGTGGTATAATGTAAATCTTCTGTGTTATTAAGACTTTGCTTTCTAAAATTTGTTGATAAATACCGGTTTATATTTTCAGGTGTTTCCGGAAGCAGTTCTATAGCTTTTCCAAAAACAATACACAATTCTTTTTTTAGGTTATCAGAAGGCGCCTCAGATTTAAAAACAAGTGCTCCATTATGTGCTTCAACAGGAATGATTTTATAATGATAAGCTTGCTCGCTGCTTAAAATCTGGAGTAAATTTGTGGGTATGGTATAGTTGCTTTCCATCTGCTTACAGGCTATAAAAATGATCTACAAATCCAACCCAGTAAAATAAGTAACTCACTAAAAAAAACAGACTCATATACCCCGCTAAGGGTACGGTTACTGCTTTTTGAGGCTTGCTAAGTATAAGGTGTAACACCAAAGAAAAAATAAGAGCGCTTATAAAAAGCACAATAAAAGATACCGTTGAAAAAGAAACAGATACGGCTAAAAATAAAAGCAAGTCGCCTAACCCCAGGGTATTTAAAAGGTTGGTTTTAAGTTTAAGTTTTGCATACAGGTATATAATTAATAGCAATACTGCCAAAAAGAGTAAATTGATTTGTATTGAAACAAGAAATAACTCAGGAAGCGTATTTTTATAAAATAGCATACCACCTAAAATTCCAATAGCAGGGAATAGAAACCAAAAGGCTTGTCGTTGGCTATAGTCTTGAATAAAGACTAAAATAAATGCTACAATTAATATGAGTTTTATAAGGATCATTTAATCTTTTACTAACTGTTTAGGTGTACCGTTTTCGTCAATTTCCCAGACATTAAAAATACCATCACCATCAAAATCGGTAATGGCAGTGGCCTTAGCCTTAAAGCTATTATTTGTGGCTGTTAAAATTTCGTAATTGTAATTGCTTGTTCCGTTTTCCAGCACTGTTTTAGGGGCTTCAAAATCTATTTCATTTAAATCATGCGCATATTTTGAATACATATATCTGTATGTCGTTTGCGAATTATAAATAAACTTTAATTGAGTTTGAGCCTCAACACTTTTAGTTTTACTTATTAAAGGCATAAGGTTTGGCAATGCTAAGAGTAGCAGTATGCCAATAATAACCAATACAATTAATACTTCTTGTAAATTGTATGCCGGTAGTTTTCTTATTAGGTGCTTTTTATTTTTAAACATAACCTTTCTCTTTAGCTATTTGTATAAGTTTTTTGTCTCCTTTCCCTTCTATGTTAAATACTTCTTTTAGATGTCTTTTTCTACGTTCAACACCTCCTTTAGACAGGTTAACAAAATTGGGTAGATCTTTAGTTTTTGTGCCTTTTGATAGCTCATATAGTAAAATCCTGTCTGTAGTATCTAAAACAAAATCGCTGGCAATATGTCTACGTATTAAGTTTAAAATACTGGGGCTATAATAAGGAGGGTTTGTTAAAACACGAGTTATAGCCATTATAAGGCCTTTATAATCTATATCGCTTTTAATTAAGAACCCCTCAGGATTAACAGACCTTAGAATATTGTTAAGCCTATAGTTATCGTTAGTAGCTGTGTGAATAATAATTTTAACATGAGGAAAGTACTTTCGCAATTCCAGACCCAAATCCTCACCACAAAGCACATTGTTATGTTTTGAAGGTGGAAGATTTATATCTAATAAGGCCAAATCGAAAGGTGTTTCAATAATGGCATTATCTATTTTTTTTAATGCAGTATCACAATTTAGTGAGGTATGCAGTTTAAAATTCCAATCGCCATTGGAGTCTGAGAGTTGTAGAAAAATTTTTTTTAATAGACCTATAATAAGAGGTTCGTCTTCAGCTATTAGAACATTAATGATTTTATTCATACTTATCTGGATTAAACAATAAGAAATACCTTGCTAAAGTATTTATTCTGTGCAATTTACCGCTAAGCTAAAAGCTTACTTTTATTACGGGTTTACCGTAAATATTGCTGAACACCTTTTTTTATTGCATAAAAACCAATATGTGTAGATTAAAACCTTACATAAAGTAAGGTTTTAGCTTACTCTAAATAAGCTTTTTGCTTACCAATTGTAATGAAATAGCTTACTCCAAATCCAAAACTCCTTCATAATTTTATTGCATCATAATTTTAGTTCAAATATTCATTTAATCTAAATCCAAAATGAAAACAACTTTATCATTTCTAATTTTAACCATATTATCTGTCAATGTCGTTTTTGGGCAAGAGTTACCTAATATTACATCTCACTCACCTAATGTTGCCAGCTTAGGTCAATACGGTGATTATCCTGTTGATTATAGTACAGGCGTGCCTAAAATTGGAATTCCTCTCTATACAATAACTAGTGGAGAATTACAATTACCCATTTCAATATCGTACCATGCCAGTGGTATCAAAGTAGATCAGGAAGCCTCATTTGTAGGTTTAGGCTGGTCTTTAAACGCTGGAGGGGTTATTACCCGGGTGATTCAGGATAAGGTAGATCAAAACGGTGCTTTACCCGGGTTTTCAACAAGGGGAAACAGTTTACCAGATTACAATTCCATAACCGGAGACTCACCTGCTGGTTTTGTAGGAAACGACCCATCAGCGACAGTTGATGGTACGATCAGAATAAATTATAGACATGACAAAGAGCCGGATATCTTTAGCATTAACTCGAGCCTTTTATCAGGTCAGTTTGGTTTAGACAACAGTTTGGTTTATAAGAGTTTAAATTATGAACCTTATAAGTATGAGGTAGATATTAATAATAAAACTATTGTTATAACCGACGAATACGGAAAAGTTTTTAGATTCGGAAAGAGTTTGGATAATGAAGCTGCGCATGAAACAACAAATATTATAAATGAAACATTTGATGTAGAAAACGATACACAGGCATCATACAATACCGTTTTACCCTACGACTCCAGTTGGTATTTAACTGAAATTATCTCTGCAAGTAAAAAAGACACCATTCAATTTAAATATACTTCAGCTCATTTTACAGATTCTAAAAGTACAGGAATGAACCGTTACATACTCACCGATGGGCTTTTAAACCAAACCGATCAGAGCGGAAGAAAATTTAACAGTACTGTTAAATATGTTTCACAAATTACCATAGGTAATACCAGGGTATTAGATAAAATCATTTTTAAAAACGGCTCTGTAGAGTTTAGTAAGGCCACAGATCGAGAGGATATGGGTAATACTAGTGTGCCTCGAATTACAGGATTCACGGTTAAAGATGGACATGGCAGTCAAATTAAGAAAGTAGAATTTACAAATAATAGTCATTTTAACAGAACCGCAGGAAACGGCTATGGGCTTAATAACCAACCTATAGCTAATAATAGTACCAAACGAAAAAGTTTAAAATTAGATGGTATTAAATTTTACGATAGCAATAATGTTTTTATAAATGATTATTCGTTCGAATATGATGGTACCGCCTTACCTCCAAGATATACCGGAACTAAGGATTTTTGGGGCTATTATAATGGCACCTCATCGACAACTTTGATTCCGGCGACTTTTTATTCAGACAACCCTAGCGGGAAACCAGTATTTATTGGAACCAGCAGGGATGCGAGTTTCAATCATATGAAAGCGGCAACATTGGACAAAATTGTTCTTCCTACCAAAGGTTATACTGAATTTGAATACGAACCAAATTACTATTTGGAAGACTATCAACAAAACGGTCAGACAATAAAAACAAAAACAATCAATCTGGCAGCCATAAATCGCCAATCCTCCTGTCCATCCGGATTTTTTGATGGTATCCCTGCCAATAACACCTTGGATTTTACAGTAACGGAGGATGTAATTGATAATGGTATAGATTACGATGGCACGCTGTCGGTTATGTTTTCAGATTATACTTCTACTGGATCACCATATATGTACTTCCGTCTATTGGACATCACCAATGGAACTCCTGGAACTGTTATTCATACATTTGATCATCTCCAAGCAGATAAAGCCAATCATAAGGTACATACTGAAGATATCTATGTGGAAGAAAACCATACCTACAGGCTGGAAGCCATGACAAACGGTGTTTCAGGTTCAAATATGAGTATCTGCAATAGCCCTTGGATGGAGGTTACTCTCACTTATGACTATTACTCTACAACCACCCCACAGCAAATTATTCCTAAACAGGCAGGTGGATTAAGAATAAAAACCATAACCAATTATAACCATGACGATACCTTGATTACCAAAAAGAAATACACTTACGGAGATGTGGCCTATGGCCCTAATGGTGTCGGTGCTGGTCTATTAATTTCTGATCCTTCAAAGAATTTTTATTACTACCCTCTATTATATTATACTAATACTACAAATGCTGAGTTAAAAGATGTTTTATGGTTTAGTTCTACAAGTAGGGTTGAGTTAGGTACAAATAGTGGAAACCCAGTGGACTATAATAAAGTTACAGAATATATTACATCTCACACCAATAACGCCGTAACCAATGGGAAAACAGAATATTATTATTCCCAAACCGGAAGAAACGTTGATGTAAGCTATGCTACTACAAACCGGCCCTATAATCGCTTTATATTTCCCTCATGGAAAAGAAGTAATCTTTTAAAAACGGTTTACAATAAACAAAAGATTGACGAAAGTTACGAACCTGTAAGAAGTGATACGCTGATATATACAGATGTTCCAGAAATACGAATTAAAACATTAAAAATTATTGAAAGAGAGCCTGAAAAGTTTGCTGTTGTTTTGAATGATCCGATTTTCAATAGTCCTAACAGGTTTTATTACTATAATTTTTATGAGTCCAGAGGAAGAAGACTTTTGACTAAAAAAATCACAAAAGACTATGAAAATGGTTTAGAAAAAATGGTGTCATCTATAAGTTATACTTATGGAAACACAGATCACATGCAACAAACCATAGTTTCAACAACTAATAGCAAAGGAGAACTATTAAAAACAAAGAAAGAATACCCTCAAGATTTAAGCCCCTCTCCACTATCATCAGAATCAAATTTAATTACTAGGCACCAATTAGCCATTCCTATAAAAACAGAGACTTTTAAAAAAGAAGGCTCTAATCCTGAAGAAAAAATATCTTCCCAATATACTGTCTTCAATCATACTAACTGGTTAAATCAAAACCTACCTCAATATATAAAATCTGCAAAAGGTAATGGTACTCTGGAAAATAGAATAGAATATAATGAATATTACGATGATGGTAATGTGCAAGAGGTAAGTAAAATAGATGGTTCGCACATCGTTTATTTATGGGGCTATGAAAAAGAATACCCTATAGCAAAAATAGAAAATGCAACTTTTACTCAGGTAACATCAGCTATTGCGACGTTATCGTCAGGTTATAACACACTTGAGGAAATTCAAAGTAAGTCGGACCTTGATGATGATAGAACCATCGGGTCTTCAGGTAAAGAAGGCGATTTGCGTACAGCCTTAAATGATTTAAGAGAAGCATTACCTAATGCAATGGTTACCACTTATACTTTTGATCCATTAATAGGAGTAACCAGTATTACAGACTCCAAAGGTTATACCATCTATTATGAGTATGATGCTGCAAATCGTTTAAAAATGGTAAAAGATGCAGCTGGTAAAATAGTAAGTGAAAACGAATATCACTATAAGAGTCAATAATTCAAATCAAGCATCGAATTTTTTAACATTCAATCATTAAAATATATTAAGCCATGAGTTATTTATATAAAATTATTACGCTAAGCCTATTCATATTTACAATTCAATTATCTGCCCAAACACCGCAATGTGATTATACCTTATCAAGTAATAAGCTTAGCGTTTTGGAAAAAACTCAAGCTTTTAATTCTACATTAATAAAAGTAGGTAATACATTGAAATGGGTACAAAGTGTTAAAGGAACAAATCACACAATTATATATCCCATTACAAAGATAACAGGAGATTGGAATATGAATTCATCCCTAGGTAATCTTAGTTACACCTTGTATAAAGAAGGCTTTAAAACATCGTTTAATTTGACGAGAATGGAAGGCGGTGTATTAAGGGCTGTAATGCGTATAAAGCAAGGACAATCACCTGCACTAGAATACATTTTTAATATAACAAATATAACTTACCCTTAATAAAAAAGTTATGATACATAATTTCAACCTTAATAAAAAAAATACCCTAATAAGTCTAATTTTACTTTTGGGAAGTTTTACCTGGTCTTATGCTCAAATAACAGGTTCATCTAGCGTACAAGCAAATAGCACGCATACCTATCAATTCAATAATGGGCAAAGCCAGTACCCTAATAATTGGATTATATCTGGAGGAACATTATTGAGCTCATGGAAAAGTGGGTCTACCTACTACGTTTCGGCAAAATGGGATGGAGGAATGAGTAATGGAACTGTGGTATTTACATCCACTGGTAATTATTTATATGTTTCAATAGCTTCGTCGGCTCCTTCTACACCATCTACACCAACTATACAAAGCACAAATTGCGGAAATACGGTTTTGGCAAGAGGAAACCCTCCAAGTGGTGTTACCTGGTATTGGCAAAGTACAAGTTCTGGAACAAGCACAAGTAATTCTAGTTCAACAATAACCAAAACAAGTGGTACGATCCAATATTTAAGAGCTCGAAACTCTTCAGGAACTTGGAGTAGTTCTTCAAGTAATAAGAGTTACAGTATTAATACGGTTCCTGCTACTCCTAGTGCTCCGACTGTAGTTAACGATTGTGGCAGTGCGGTACTAACTAAAGGAAGTTCACCAAGCGGCATTACCTGGTACTGGCAAAGTAGTTCTAGTGGTACCAGTACAAGTAATTCAATGACAACAATTAGTAGAACTACAGGTTCAGTTTATTACTTAAGAGCAAGAAATAATAGTTCAGGGTGTTGGAGTTCAGCACGAACGATAAATTATAGTATTAATAGTGTGCCGAGTATTCCAAGCGCCCCAACTGTAACAAACAATTGCGGGAGCTCTATATTAACAAAAGGAAGTTCGCCAAGCGGCATTACCTGGTATTGGCAAAGTAGCTCTAATGGTACCAGTACAAGTAGCTCAAGCACATCTATTACAAGAAATTCTGGTACAGTATATTATTTAAGAGCAAGAAATAATAGTTCTGGCTGTTGGAGTTCAGCACGAACGATAAATTATAGTATCAACAGTGTCCCGGCAACTCCAGGTACTCCAACCATTACCAATAATTGTGGCAGTACTGTATTAACCAGAGGGAGTCACCCCAGCGGACAGACTTTATATTGGCAAAGTAGTAGTGGAGGAACCAGTACCAGTAATTCAGCAAGTACGGTAACTAGAACTACAGGCACGGTTTATTACTTAAGAGCAAGAAACAATAGTTCAGGGTGATTGGAGTTCAGCACGAACGATAAATTATAGTATCAACAGTGTCCCGGCAACTCCAGGTACTCCAACCATTACCAACAATTGTGGCAGTACTGTATTAACCAGAGGGAGTCACCCCAGCGGACAGACTTTATATTGGCAAAGTAGTAGTGGAGGGACCAGTACCAGTAATTCAGCAAGTACAGTTACAAGAACTACAGGCACGGTTTATTACTTAAGATCAAGAAACAATAGTTCAGGGTGTTGGAGTTCAGCACGAACGATAAATTATAGTATCAACAGTGTCCCGGCAACTCCAGGTACTCCAACCATTACCAACAATTGTGGCAGTACTGTATTAACCAGAGGGAGTCACCCCAGCGGACAGACTTTATATTGGCAAAGTAGTAGTGGAGGGACCAGTACCAGTAATTCAGCAAGTACGGTAACTAGAACTACAGGCACGGTTTATTACTTAAGATCAAGAAATAATAGTTCAGGGTGTTGGAGTTCAGCACGAACGATAAATTATAGTATCAACAGTGTCCCGGCAACTCCAGGTACTCCAACTATAACCAACAATTGTGGCAGTACTGTATTAACCAGAGGGAGTCACCCCAGCGGGCAGACTTTATATTGGCAAAGTAGTAGTGGAGGGACCAGTACCAGTAATTCAGCAAGTACAGTTACAAGAACTACAGGCACGGTTTATTACTTAAGATCAAGAAACAATAGTTCAGGGTGTTGGAGTTCAGCACGAACGATAAATTATAGTATCAACAGTGTCCCGGCAACTCCAGGTACTCCAACCATTACCAACAATTGTGGCAGTACTGTATTAACCAGAGGGAGTCACCCCAGTGGGCAGACTTTATATTGGCAAAGTAGTAGTGGAGGGACCAGTACCAGTAATTCAGCAAGTACAGTTACAAGAACTACAGGCACGGTTTATTACTTAAGATCAAGAAACAATAGTTCAGGGTGTTGGAGTTCAGCACGAACGATAAATTATAGTATCAACAGTGTCCCGGCAACTCCAGGTACTCCAACCATTACCAACAATTGTGGCAGTACTGTATTAACCAGAGGGAGTCACCCCAGCGGACAGACTTTATATTGGCAAAGTAGTAGTGGAGGGACCAGTACCAGTAATTCAGCAAGTACAGTTACAAGAACTACAGGCACGGTTTATTACTTAAGATCAAGAAACAATAGTTCAGGGTGTTGGAGTTCAGCACGAACGATAAATTATAGTATCAACAGTGTCCCGGCAACTCCAGGTACTCCAACCATTACCAACAATTGTGGCAGTACTGTATTAACCAGAGGGAGTCACCCCAGCGGACAGACTTTATATTGGCAAAGTAGTAGTGGAGGGACCAGTACCAGTAATTCAGCAAGTACAGTTACAAGAACTACAGGCACGGTTTATTACTTAAGAGCAAGAAACAATAGTTCAGGGTGTTGGAGTTCAGCCCAGACGGTAAATTACACAATTAATCTTGGTCCAATATGGTATGCAGATACCGATGGTGATGGTTTTGGAGATCCAAATGCTACTCAACGTTCATGTACTCGTCCAGCAGGTTATGTAGAAAATAAGGACGATCAAGCAATTAACACATCAGGTACAAACTTTGGAACGACAAGTAATACCTATACTTCAGCTACGAAGAGTGATGAAAACTATATTTATACACGTAGCTATCAAAACCCTATGGATAGCCCTAATGCTATTACTAGCAATAATGACGTTATTGAACAAATTACTTATTTTGACGGATTAGGAAGACCCATGCAAAATATTGCTATCAAAGCTTCAGGCAGTGAAGCTTCTCAATTGAATTTACAAGCCAATATACCTGAATGGTCAATGGATTGGACGGCAGGTAGTGGTAGTACGGCATTCTTTAATCAAAACGGAACGACCTCAGAAAACCTAAGAATAAACGGGGCTGATCCTTACGGTAACATATCTCTACTTTGGGAGTGTGGTAATGAGGCGGATAATGCTTCTGACGGTGGATGGAATACCGATTATTTTAATGTCGATAAAAACAGTACATATAGGTATACCGTATGGGTGAAACGCAACTATTCCAACGATGGAAAAACTTATCATGGCACACAGAACGTAAACAACCTTAATGGCTCAGCTAATGGCAATCCGTATTTTTGGTCGGGAGACCTACCGCAACTTAATCAATGGTACCTCTTAGTAGGTATTATACATCCGGTAGGATATTCCGGTGGTGATACAGGAGTAAGTGGTGTTTATGATCTGCAAGGGAATAAAGTGATTGACGGTAATGAGTTTACGTGGCGGTCAGACACCAGTACTTCAAGATTTAGAAGTTACTTATATTATGCTACTGATGTTAGTGTACGCCAATATTTCTATGCCCCAGTAGTACAACAAATTAATGGTGGTGAAAATTCAATTGCCGAAATTATAAGCGGTACTGAAGGTCAAAGTAGTCCACTAACAGATATCATCACCCATATAGGTTATGATGATTTTGGAAGACAGGATAAAGACTGGTTGCCTTACCATGAAACCACTGGAAGTGTAGGAAGTTATCGAGGTGATAAGAGTTTAGCAACACAACAGTACTATCAAACAAATTATGCTGACGATTTTCCAGGGATTACTAATGCACAAGATATCAATGCCTATTCGCAAAAAGGCTTTGAATCCTCATCACTAAACCGTGTATTAGAACAAGCAGCGCCAGGAGAAGCATGGAAACAAGGAGAAGGACACGAAATAGAATTTAATTATCAAAGTAACACACATGATGCTTTAAACCCTACAGATGCAACAAAAGATAATGTAAAATTATTTAAAGTTAGTTTAGCTTTAGCTAATAATACGTATACACCTACCTTGGTAGACGGGGGATATTATACAGCACATACCCTGTATAAAACCACTACTAAGGACGAAAACCATAGCGGCGCTTTAAAAGACCATACCACTGAAGAGTTTAAAGACAAACAAGGACGAGTATTGCTAAAGAGGACGTATAACGCCGAAGTTAAACACGATACCTATTATGTATACGACGACTATGGTAATTTAACCTACGTAATGCCTCCTTTAATGAATGCAAGCACCGCTAGTTTAGCTACCATAAATACCCAAATAAACAATTTAGGCTATCAATATAAATATGATAATAGAAATAGATTGGTAGAAAAAAGAATACCAGGAAAAGACTGGGAATATATTGTATATGATAATTTAGATAGACCGGTATTAACACAGGATGCCAATTTACGAGATGATGATAAATGGTTATTTACAAAGTATGATGCCTTTGGGAGAGTAGCTTATACAGGAATTCATACCAATACCTCGCACACAGGCAGAACCAGTATGCAAAGTAATTTTAATACACAGAATAATACACCCGCAGAGTTATTTGAATCTAAAGATAATAATGGTACAGGCTACGATAATTCGTATTATACCAATGCAAATTTCCCAAATACCAATGTAGTATTACACACAGTAAATTATTATGATGATTATAATTTTGACAAAGCTAGTTTAGTTTTACCAGAGTATGTTTTTGGCAAAACAGTGGTTAATTATACTGATACTGATAAAACAAAAACCAAAGGATTGGCAACTGGTAGTAGGGTTTGTGTTTTAAATGTTAGTCCAGCAAAGTGGATAACTACGGTAACAGGCTACAATGTAAAGGGGCAGCCTATATATGTGGCAAGCTATAATGCCTATTTAGAAACTACCGATATTGTTAAAAACGAATTTGATTTTGCTGGCAAAGTTACAAAAACAGTAACCGACCACACTAAAGGTACAACCGCAGTAATTACAGAAGATTTATTTACTTACGATCATGTGGGGCGGTTAAAAAAACAAACCCAAGAGTTAAACAATACCGATGTGCTAGAAGTGCTTGTAGAAAACACTTATGATAACTTAGGGCAATTAACCAGTAAAGCAGTAGGGGGTAAAACCACTCAGGGCAGATTACAAAACATTGACTATGCTTATAATATACGTGGTTGGCTAAAACAAATAAACAATCCTGCCACATTAGGTAACGATTTGTTTAGTTTTAAACTAAATTACAATACAGTAGATCATCATACACCAAACACTGGAAAAGAACTCTATAACGGAAACATATCAGAAACCGAGTGGAAAACAAAAAACTCAGATCAAGGTTTAAAATGGTACAAGTACAGTTATGATGCTTTAAATAGAATTACAAGTGGTTTGGCAAACTCAAGCAATTACAATTTAACCTCGGTTAGTTATGATAAAAATGGAAATATAACTAATCTGGTAAGGCAAGGTGTTAGGGCTATGAGTGGCAGTACTGTTACCAGTTATGGAGAAATGGATAATTTAAGCTATACCTATCAATCTAACAGCAATAAATTGTTAAAGGTTACAGATGCAGCAACACTAGATATGTATGGATTTAGAGATGATGCAGAAAATACAGCAGCAGACCCTATTGATGATTATACCTATGATGACAATGGTAATATGCTTTCAGATCAAAATAAGGGCATTACAAATATTGCCTACAACCATTTAAACTTACCAACTAGTATTTCGATAAACGGTAATGGGAATGTAGGGACAATTTCGTACATTTACGATGCCACTGGAGTAAAGCTTAAAAAGACTGTGAGTACAGGAAGTAATACATTATATGCCGGTAATTATGTTTACGAAGGAACTTCGGGTAATGAAGCTTTGAAATTTTTTAACCATTCTGAAGGGTATATAGAACCTAAAGATGAAAATAATTTAGCTTTAGGATATAATTATGTATACCAATACAAAGACCATTTAGGGAATGTAAGGTTGAGTTATATGGATAGTAATAATAATGGCAGTGTAACAGCTTCTGAAATACTAGAAGAAAACAACTACTATCCCTTTTGGGCTTAAACATAAAGGGTATAATACAATGCTACTAATAGCGTTGCGCTTAAATTTGAATTTCAGGGATTAGAGTTTGAGGAAGCTAGGGCTAATCTTCACGAAATGGAATTAGATGAAGCTATTGCAAGGTGGACTGGATTGATATGACACATTATGGACTCAAGGCTTTCGACTATATGACCCAAGTGCTGATTGGCAGTTATAGGAAATGGTTTTATCGAATATAGATAACGAGTAGCTGATGACTGGCAGAGCTATTAATGATACCCAATCAATTTGGGAATCCAGAATACCTATAATACGGTTTATAATAAACCAATCAACCAAATTGATAATTATGGAAAGGCTGAATTATACAGATTTATTAGATTTGTATAAGGGATGGACTTTATCATGGACAGTATATTTATCAGGTGATGTCAAAAAGAAATGGTATGAAACCGAACACAATACCGTAGCATGGTAGATTTTAATAATGAATGGTCATAAAGGCGGCACAGAATAAGGAGAATCATTGTAGATAATGGTAATAGAATTGCACCTGGTGACCCATATGGTAATGACTAACAAATACTTGAATGTTCATACAGGATATATACTCAGTAATTAACAATATGTGCTGATTATGATGGTTTTAAACATCAGGAGAAATGATGCCAACTATGCATAGAGGACACAACACACCCGAGTGGGTTTAAATATTCAGTTGTATTGACCCTAGGACTGAGCTTAAAAAATGGTTTCAGAAAGGGTGATGCAATTTAACAGGGAATTCATATACTATGAGTAGACTAAGGCTTCAAATTGTGCATATTTAGCTTTCCTTATGCTCAAGCTAATGAGTTGGGAAAAATTTACTAAAAGAAATAGGATACAAATGAATTGTAAGTGATACACTTTAATTCTAGGTCAAATTCGCCAGATAAAATAGGAAGAATCGTTACACCACTGGATAAAAGCTTTACATGCATAATTAGTTAAAAGGGCATTTAATGCTAAACTAACTCTTGAGTTGGTTCTTTAAATTAAGAAAAATAATAGAATAGTTGAACTGTTGACATATAGATTATGTAATGAAATAGCTCTTGAAAGCACAGAATAATTTTATCAGCTTTCTATTTGTTGATGACTTGAAAGTAAGCATACTGTAACAGATAGACAGTGAAAACTTTTAAAGAGAAACTAAATGGTCTGGTAAAAGTCAGAGTTTTATTGATGATGGAGAGGTTATGCAAATTAGATGAATCTGCCAGTATATCTGGTAAAACTAAAGAACTACTAACATTTTTTTGTTCCTAGCCAGTTTAAGTACTACTGTTTTTTCTTAGGAAAAAACTCATAACATTAGATAAATGGCTAGCGCTCGACTGTAACGGGTAGAATTCGGTAAGAAACCGCAAAAGCTATTCTAAACACATGAAGATTTTGTATTTTAGTTTTTTAAAAGTCTTTGGGTACTCGTTGCAAACGAATAGGAATGCAGGGTACAGCCAAGACCAAGCGTTACGAAGGAAGTTTATGGTGGTGAAATTTATAAGAATAGATATAATTATTATGGACAAAAGACAAAAAAAATAAAATATAGTAAGATATGAGTCATCTTAATAGTAATATAATCAAAGTAAGCTTGTTAATATTTTTATTTAGTGTAATAAGTTGTAAGAGTTTTGGGCAACTTGAAAATAGTCGAGATTTTTCTACAACACTTAATAATGAGTTAAAAAATTTCGTTCAAAATAGAAGTGTTTATGACAAAAAGAGAAAGGAACATTTACTAAACAATGAAATTAAATTTATGATTGATGCAAGGAAGAGTTTTTTTTCAAATATTAGCATTGATGGAAAAAAAGAAATGAATTTAGTTGAGATTTTTGATTCAGAAATGCCTTCAAATACGTACAGAGCAGTTTTGAAATTAGACTCAAAAATTTATTTGCTAACAAAGAATGATTCATTTGAAAGCTAAATTCCAAGTGATTGATTTTGAAGTATTAACAAAGGAACATGGAGAGATGGCATGTATTTTAGTAGAAATGGATAAAACAACTCCTAATAAAATAAATAACGGTAAAAAAACTGCTAGTTATCAATTTATGGTGTTTGTTACGAAAGTAAAAGGAAATGTTATAACTTATATGCCTGATTATATTTGTTTGATGGATTAATAGATATAATCTATGTGTAAAAACCCAAACGCATAAATAATCCATTCCATATCCCCGCACACCATAAGATATGGTAATGAAATAAAGTAAGTTAAGTAATAAACTGTATAGATATATTAAACTAAGAAAAGAAAGACGAGTGTACAATATGTGCGCTCGTTTTTGGTTTGCCGTGCAAAACCTGTCTCGCTAGCGCTCGACTGTGTCGGGTGCCGTATCGAGTGTCTCGTCCTAAAAAAAGTTTACACATTTCTACTTAATTATAAAATACTCATTATAAACAAGGGCTTTTCAAATAATAGTTTTCCATTTTTTTTCATAAGATTTTAACTTAAGGACTAACTATATAAGGGCGTAATTTTCCTATATTAGCGTACCACATATATTACAATGATAAAAAGGGCACTCTTATTTTTTTTATTAATATTTACTAGTCAACTTATAGCACAAAAAGAGGCCAATATCTGGTATTTTGGAGAACATGCTGGGCTAGATTTTAATAGTGGCGCTCCTGTAGCTTTATTAGATGGAAAATTATCAACTATGGAAGGTTGTGCTTCCATTTCTGATAATAATGGAAGTTTGTTATTTTATACAGATGGAATAACGGTATGGGATAAAAGCCATAATGTTATGCTTAATGGTAACGGCTTATTGGGGAATGATGATAGTACCCAATCGGCTTTAATTGTTCCTAAACCAAATTCAAAAGAAGTATATTATATTTTTACCGTTGATTCTCAAGCGGGAAATAATGGATTACATTATTCTGAAGTAAATTTAACTTTAAATGGAGGTTTAGGAGCTATAACCGCTAGCAAAAATATAAATTTATTAGCTAGAAGTACTGAACAAATTACGGCAGTAGTGCATGGTAACGGATCAGACTACTGGCTGGTATGTCATCCATGGGATAGTAATAAGTTTAATTCTTTTCTTATAACAGATTTGGGAGTAAATCTAACACCAGTTGAAAGTGTAACACCTTTAATGATTACATGGCCTCCAGGATCTAACGGGACTAATGCTTCTGTAGGTCAATTAAAAGTTTCTCCAGATGGGTCTAAATTAGGTGTTGTTAATGTAACTATTGGAACTCACGTTGCAGATTTTGATAACCAAACAGGGAAAGTGAGTAACATGATTCAAGTTTCTACCCGACTTATAGATTATGGGCTAGAGTTTTCTCCTTCAAGTAAATTAATGTATATAACATCTCAGCTAGGTAATACAATTGATGGAATTCATTCCCTTTTTCAATATAACGTTAAAGCTTTCGATATAGCGTCGTCAGAAATACTTATAGCCAAAGAGTTTGGTTTAGGATATGCTTTACAGTTGGCTACAAATAAAAAAGTTTATGCTGCTTTAGGGGGGTCTAACTTTTTGAGCAGTATTGAAAACCCTAATATTATTGGAACAGGCTGTAATTTTATTTTTCAATCTGTAGATTTAAATGGAAGATTAGGACTTGCAGGACTTCCGCCATTCATTCAATCTTTTTTTAACATCAGTAATTTTGATGTTGAAAACACCTGCTTTGGAGATATTACAAAGTTTACATTAAACGATACTGTTGATTCTGTAGTTTGGGATTTTGGTGACCCCACAACAGGAGTAAATAATACATCAACAGATATGGAACCTACCCATGTATTTTCTAATCCAGGAACTTATGATGTGAGTGTTACGGCTACCGTTGGTACAGACACTGCAACAGAAACAATAACAGTAGCTATTTATGAGCGACCAACGGCTACAAAACCCCATGATATATTATTATGTGATTTATTAGGAGATATTACTTTTGATCTTGTAGGTCATGGTACTCATGTTTTAAATGGTTTAGACCCTAATATTTTTGGAGTGAATTATTATGAAGGAACGACAAATTATACTAATGGAATTAAAATAGATATTCCAGAAGGATATAGCCATTCTTTAAATTTTTTCACTCAAGAGATTATTGCAGAAGTTTATAATAAACAAAATCCAGAGTGTACCGATATTACAGAATTTAATATTGGGATATATAAAACCCCACAATTAGAGTCTCCAGATAATCTTTTAAGCTTAACACAATGTGATAATTCTAATTCAGGGTCAGATACAGATGGTTTTACTGAATTTGATCTTACTAAGCAAGGGCAAAACTTGTTATTAAATGGAGTAGCTTCAGAAGTGCATTATAATTACTTTACAGATGCAGCTTTAACTCAACCTATTGCGACACCAAACTCATTCACAAATACTCAAAACCCACAAACTATATATGTTGAAGGTGTTAGTAATGTTAATAGCCAATGTAAAACTACAACATCATTTGTTGTTGAAGTTTTTGAGCTGCCAAGTATAACTCCAGTAGTAGAATTAAAACAATGTGATGAAGATTTAGATGGGTTTTTTAGTGCCTTTAATTTAAATGAAGTTATTAATGAAATAACAACTAATGCAGCTAATGAAACGGTTACTTTTTATGAATCTCAAGCAGATGCTGAAAATAATAACAACCCTATAATTAACCCTAAAATATATTCTAATCAAACTCCAAGTTCAGATTCTGTTTGGGCAAGAGTAGAAAATAATATGGGCTGTTTTAGAACGTCACAAGTTAATCTAACAGTAACTACAACTCAAATACCAAATACATTCAGTAGGGTATTTTACGTATGTGATGATGATGCAGATGGGGTTTCAAATTTTGATTTTAGTAGTGTACATTCTGAAATAGAAGCCTTGTTTCCAATCACTCAGGAATTGATAATCAATTATTACAGAAATGAAGCTGATGCCTTAGCTGAAGAAAACAAAATAACAGATATATCAAATTACAGTAATATAGGTTCCCCAAATACGCAACAAATTTATGTAAGAGTAGATAGTAAAGTAGATAACGATTGCTTAGGTTTAGGAGCGCATATTAAGTTATATGTAGAACAACAACCCGTAGCTAATCCAGTAGCTATTGAAAGACAATGTGATGATGACCAGGACAACATATTTCCATTTAACACTTCGCAAATAGAAGTAACATTACTAGGTGGACAATCTTTATCAGATGTTACAGTAGCATATTTTGATCAGAACAATAATCCGTTACCAAGCCCATTGCCAAATCCGTTTTTAACAGCAAGTCAAACTATTACTATAAGAGTAACTAATAATAATGTTATTGATAGTAGCTGTTATGATGAAACCCCTTTGGAGTTTTTTGTAGATGCGCAACCAATAGCTAATAATGTACCAGATCAAATATCTTGTGACGATGGAATAGATGATACTGATGGATTGCATGAGTTCGATACGACACTAATTGAAAGTACAGTATTAAATGGTCAAACTGGCATGGAAGTACATTATTATGATAGTTTTGGGGTTGAACTTCCGAGCCCATTACCAAATCCATTCAATTCAAAAACGCAAACCATTAGAGTAGAAGTTGTAAATTCAATAAACTCAACTTGTTCAGATATTACTAATATTGAATTTATAGTTAATCCGTTGCCTGATTTTACTGTAGAAACACCTCAAATAGTTTGTTCTTCAGATCCAACATTTACTGTGGTTTTAGATCCAGAAGAAAATGATACTAATGAAATGTTTAATTATGAATGGGTTTATGAAGATGGAACAATATTATCTAACGCTTCAACTTTAACAGTATCCACGCCAGGAACCTATTCAATTACATTAACCAAAACAGATGGTACAGGGTGTTCCAGAACTAGAGATGTTTTTGTAAATGCTTCAGAATTAGCTACAATAACTGCAGATGATATTATTATAGTTGATGCATCAGACAATAATACTATTACAATTAACTTGAGTAATTTAGGGCAAGGAGATTATGAGTTTGCATTAGATGATGAGTTTTCATTTTATCAGGACAATCCAATATTTAAAAATGTTAGCGCTGGTGTACACACATTATATATAAGAGATAAAAAGGGATGTGGTACAAGTTTTATTAATATATCTGTTATTGGCTTTCCTAAATACTTTACACCCAATGGAGATGGAACTCACGATTTTTGGCAGGTAAAAGGAGTAGATAATAGATTTCAAACTAACAGTGATATCTTTATTTATAATCGCTATGGAAAGCTGATAAAGCAAATAAATCCTAATTCAAAAGGATGGGATGGTACTTTTAATGGAAAAATGCTCCCCGTAGATGATTATTGGTTTAGTGTAAATTTGGATGACGGAAGATTATTTAAAGGCCATTTTGCTTTGAAGCGGTAATAAAATTAACCTCATTTTTTATTAAGAATTAAAAAAGCTTACTATTACTGTGTATCGAGGCACGTAATGTTTTTGATTTACTCTTCGAAGTTTAAACTTCGTATAGCCGCTAAACACCTTTTTTTATTGCATAAAAACCAACATGTGTAAGCTAAAACCTTACTTTATGTAAGGTTTTAGCTTACTATGAATAAGCTTTTTGCTTACCAATTGTAATGAAATAGCTTACTCCAAATCCAAAACTCCTTCATAATTTTATTACCATATTCTTAAAAGTATAAAATCATGAAAAAGTATCTGATAATTTTTAGTCTTAGTTTATTTGCAATGGCTCAACTTAAAGCACAAACAACCAACACTTTTCCTACGTCTGGGAATGTGGGAATTGGAACGACAAGCCCATTAACCAATTTAGATGTTAAAGGCAATGCAAGAGCATCATATTCAGGGTCACTATATGCTCAAATAGAAGGTAATGCCTCTGGAGGGGTTATAAAAGGTGTAGGAGGAGGAGGTTTTCTTGTTCGTTCTTATGGAGCAACATATTTTAATGGAGGCAATATAGGTATAGGAAATACAACTCCTGTTTACAAATTAGATGTAAACGGTACAGGAAGGTTTACCAGTAATTTATTAATAGGAGACCCTAATGGAGCCAGAACAGAAATTAATACCAGTCTCAATCATAAAGTTTATAACTCTGCCGGGATAAAGACAATTGATATAGATGGTAATTGGAAGGGAGGAGGTTTTGTTGGAGTATATAGAGCTGATGTACAACAAAGTGCTGTAACTATGCACGCAAATGTTGATGCTAAAATTTATTCTTGCTTTGTGCGAAAATATATGGATGATGGTTCCTTTGCTGATGGTGTGCAAATGATTAGCATTTTGCATGGGACAGATACAGAGGCTTTAACAGGGTTACAATTAAATACAACGAACAGTGCCGTGGTTATAGGAAGCTGGATTGGGTATGAAAAAAACAAAGGTTATGGCCTTATTAATAGGTTTAAAACAAAACTTGAAAATGATTTATACGTTGAAACGGGCAACGTTGGCATTGGTACTACCACCCCAGATTCCAAACTAACTGTAGCGGGTAAAGTACATGCGCAGGAAGTAAAAGTAACGGTAAATGCCGGAGCCGACTTTGTTTTTAAAGATAGCTACAAACTCCCCTCTTTAAAAGAGGTTGAGCAATTTATTAAAGCCAACAAACACCTTCCGGAAATAGCTTCAGAAAAAGAAATGCAAGCTAACGGACTGCTTTTAGGAGAAATGAATATAAAACTCCTTCAAAAAATTGAGGAGTTAACACTTTATACGATTCAGCAACAAAAGCAATTAAAAAAACAAGAAACAATAAATCAAGAATTAATAGGTCGTCTTAAAAAATTAGAAGATTTATTACTCAATAAAAACAATTAAACTATAGTAAAGCAAATTAAAACGGGGAGGGAAAGCAGAAGAGAATGGATGTTAGAACTTTTTTCTAAAGCTACAGAATCGCATAACAGGAATAAAACCTATCAATTTTGGAGATATGGCAATCATCCAGAAGAAGTCTATAGTGAAAAGTTTTTATGGTCTAAGTTAGATTATATTCATTTAAATCCAGTAAGATCAGGGTTAGTAGAAAAAGCGTCACATTATTTGTATTCTAGTACTTCAAATTATGTTCATGGAACAGGGATATTAGAAGTTTCATTAGCCGATAATCCCGTTATTGATGTGCATCGTGATACTGGTTTTTGGAAAAGTATAGTTTGGTAACTACGAAGTTACAAACTTCGTAGAACGAGGATTTGCCTGCTTGTTTTACAAGCCTTAACAAAACAAAAAGCACTATAAAGCACATTTTTATCTAAAAAATCAGGCTCTACACGAAATTTTATTAAAAAAAACGGGAAAACCTTACCAAAAGTAAGGTTTTAGCTTATCGCTGCTATGATAAAAACCAATATTTTTATTCTATTCTAAAAATGAACAAAAATGAATAAAAATATTTACCTGTGTTCCTTTATAATACTACTCTTTTGTAGCTGTAAAACAGGTTCAATTTATAGCGAACCTCAAAATGTAACGAAGCATAAAGTCGCTTTAGGAACCATAGGCACCGATAAAGACTTTATATTACAATCTGGCTTTAATAGTGCTGCAGTACCAAGGTATAAAAACCCAATAAAGGTATCGGCATTAGTAACACCATTTACAAAACAAACATATAAAACATTCTTAAAGGCAAATGTATTACAATCGGCTAAGACTGATGTTGATTATATAGATTCATTAAACGTTAAGCCCAAGTATATTCAACTTAAAATAGCCGATAAAGTTAACCTTATTAAAGCGTTAAATGAAAAGAGTAATCAAAGCATAAAAGCCTATTTAAGTAATAAAACGTCGGCAAATATAGTAACAAGTATATCTGTA
This sequence comes from Wocania sp., assembly GCA_965224845.1. GTDB lineage: Bacteria > Bacteroidota > Bacteroidia > Flavobacteriales > Flavobacteriaceae > Wocania_A. The sequence goes on along the minus strand of CBDDAJ010000015.1, from coordinate 483,530 downwards.
GCGTTTAGTTCAGAAGTTTTAAAAGCCATCCAACAAGCTGAATCTATTTTTTTAGTTGAAACCAAAGCTAAAACCTACGCATTACAAATAGATAGATCTAACGCGGAAAAGCAAATCATTCACTTTAGCGAAGGTGTTGTTTTTGCTTATAATACGGCAAATTGTTGTTGGCAAGAAAATAAACATCGTCAGTTAGATATTGTAGATTTTGTAACCGGTTATAACAGTTGCCCAAATAAAACGTACCGGTCTTCCAATCGAGCAAAAAAGAAGATAAATTATTTTAAACTTTAAGATGATGAAGATAAAAACAGTAATTTTTGTGCTGCTTTTTAGCGTTATAGCCTGTGATGATATTGTAGAAGTTGAAGACATCTCAGATAAAACAGTAAATATTCTAGCGCCAACAAATGCATCAGTATTAAATATTAAAACCGTTACATTTTTTTGGGAAGCTGTTGAAGGAGCCGAGACTTACTATATGCAGGTCGCAATACCAACTTTTGAAAACGCATCTCAAATAGTTGTGGATTCTTTGCTGACTACAACAAGTATGACAAGAACTCTACCAGCCAATAGTTACGAATGGCGCGTACGAGCAGAAAACTCAGGATACAAAACAATTTATTCCAAACAAAGTTTTACCGTTGAAGAATAAAACAAAAACATATATATTATTAACACTGGTGTTAGGCATTTGGGGTATTGTAGGATACAAAATTCTATCGGTTGCAAATCCAACATTACCAGACATGGCTCAGCAAAACCGTAATGTGAATTTTAATCCGAAAATTAAAACAGAAACAGATACATTTTCTGTTAAGATGGTCAATAGAGACCCCTTTTTAGGAACACTTTTAATTCAGAAAAAAGCAAGCACCAAAAGCCTAAAACCCAAAACCACTATAGTTTGGAAACCCATCATATACCATGGTATTATCTCCAATCAAAATAGTAAAGCAAAAGTGTTTATTGTTTCTATCGATAATAAGCAGCATTTAATAAAAGCAGGGCAAACCGTTAATGAGGTAAAACTCGTTAGAGGGAATAATAAGCAGGTTATACTAAGCTATAAAGGTCACATAAAAACCATTCCAAAAACATGAGATTTATAAAAAAAATAAATCCCCATGGAGTGAGCTTACGAGCTATTAATAAGATAAAGGCATTAAAACAAACCTTTTGGAGGCTAAATTTTGATTATCGGGTAAAGGCCGGGGCCTTGCAACTTACTACATTTATTGTAGTTGTTATTGCTTTATTGTTATCGGCTTTTATTATTTTATTACATACGCATAACACCTTTAAAGCCCAGACAAGTTTTGTAATAGAAACCATTAGCAATGCTGATAAAGGCATACATTATGCCTTACAAAATACGCTTCAATTAAACGACACCACGCTAGTTAATTTACATGATGAAGGCTATAAAACATTAAAGGTACATCGTGATCTTTGGGGTGTTTTTGAAAAAATAGTCGTAGTGTCTTCCATAAAGAATAAAACCTTTAAAAAAATAGCCTTAGCCGGAGCATCTCAACCCAATGTTAATCGAACAGCCCTTTATTTAGAAGAACAAAACAGGCCTTTAGTAGTTGTAGGGAATACAAAAATTCAAGGCGATGTATATCTGCCAAAGCAAGGCGTTAGAACCGGCAATATTTCCGGGCACTCCTATTATGGAAATCAACTTATCTATGGGAATACTAAAGCCAGTCAATCCTTGCCCAAGGTTCAGGACGAAATCGTAAATCAGATTGCAACTATTAATAAAAAGTATAGCCATGCAGATGCAAATCAGTTTTTAGACTTAAGTACTAAAAGCACCTATTTAAATTCATTTTACAAACCATTACAGGTTATATATAGTAGAGAAACAATTTTACTTTCAGAAGTGGCATTAACAGGACATATTTTAGTGCAATCTGAAACTAAAATCATTGTTGATGCCACTTCAAACTTAAAAGATGTGGTATTAATAGCACCAATAATTCAGATTAAAAATAATACCGAAGGTGTGTTTCAAGCCATAGCTACTAAAGCAATAACGGTTGGTAATCATTGCAAATTAAACTACCCGACTGCCCTAATTTTAGAAGAAAAGGCACAGGCTAAAACGAACAACACGTCTAACCATAAAGACAGCCCATTTATAAAAATAAAGAAGGGCTCCAAAATAAAAGGGAGTGTGATGTATTTGGGAAGCACAAAGAATTATAAAGCCCAGATTCTCATTGACGAAAAGGCAACTATTATTGGAGAAGTGTATTGTAATAGAAACATAGAGCTATTAGGAAACGTTTATGGTACTGTTTTTACTTCGGGTTTTGTGGCTAATCAATCCGGTTCAGTGTATCAAAATCACATTTATAATGGGAAGATAATGGTCGATAATTTAGCAGACGAATATGTAGGATTATCGTTTAAAAATTCTAAAAAGCATGTTGCAAAATGGTTGTATTAAAAACAGTAAGTTCTTTTTGGGTAAGTATTAGAGGTATTTATAAAGAAAAAATATTAAAACCTAAGCAAGCTTCAAAACATTTAAATCTCGATTATCGAGTAAAGGCATCCACCTTAATGGAAACACTGGTTGCTACAGTTTTAATTGTTGTTGTTTTTATGATAGCGAGTATGATATTAAACAACTTGTTTTCAAACACCATTAAAAATAATACCAGAGGAGTGGAAGCCCATTTAAACGAACTTAACTACTTATATTTTAACGATAAATTGCGCTTGCCTTATCATGATGTTTATAAGCAGTGGGAAATATCTGTTGTACTCGATAAAAACAGTAATCAAAATACAGTAGTATTTGAAGCTGAGAACTCTAAAACAAATCAAAATATTCTAAAAGAAATTATTGCAAACTAAACCTAAAATACAAGCTTTTACACTTAGTGAAATGATCGTTGTTATTATTTTAACCAGCATTGTTGTAGGGATGGCTTTTTCTGTATTGACTTTAGTGCAAAGGCAGATGTCTGGTGTTCAGAATAATTTTAATAAAACGACAGAGCTTGCTATACTGGAACAGGCATTGTGGTTAGATTTTAATCGCTATTCAAAAGTTGAATATGATGTGGCTGATGATGAACTGATTTTTACTTCAGAAGTAAATTCGACTACGTATAAGTTTACAAACACGCATATTGTGAAGGACTTAGATACATTCAATATTGCTGAGCATAGTAAACTATTCTTTTTTGATGGTGATAAAACAAGCCATGGGAAAGTAGATGCTATAAGGTTTGAGACCTCAAAAACATTTCAAGATCAAGGTTTTTTTGTTTTTAAGCTAAACGATGCGAATCAATTTATAAACTAATGGCTTTTCAGTTAGATAACATATCAAAACAGGCATCAACAAAAAAAGAAGCTAATCATGAGCTTTCTTTTTTAAAAAAGGAAATAACATTATTTAAAAACACGTTTTCTAATAAAATAAAAGAAGACTTTTATACCGAGTTAGGTGTTTTACTAAAAGCGGGAATATCATTAAAAGAAGGCTTAGAGCTTATTGAAAATTCTCAGAAGAAAAAACAAAATAAAGATCTTTTAAATAAGATAGGACAGGATGTGGTATCGGGCCAAAGCCTTTCAGAAGCTTTAAGTACAAATAATCAATTTACAAGCTACGAGTATTACTCCATAAATATAGGTGAGGAAACAGGAACCTTAGCCAGAGTTAGTGAGCAGTTAGGCGGGTTTTTTGCCAGAAAAAATGAACAACGAAGAAACTTGATTAGTGCATTAACTTATCCCGTTATTATATTAAGTACTGCGGTTTTGGTTGTGGCATTTATGTTAAACTATGTAGTGCCTATGTTTCAGGATATTTTTAAACAGCAAGGGGTAGAACTGCCTACTATAACTAAGGTTATAATTAAAGTATCTGAGTTTATGCAGCACTATGGAGTATTAATACTTATTATAGTAATTGTAATGGTAGCGTTACAGTCATTTTTAAATAAAAAGAAACGTACTAAACAATTAAAAGATAAGCTGTTAATAAAGCTTCCGTTTATAGGAAACTTTATTAAAACGGTCTATTTATCTCAATTTACTCAAGCAGTCTCTTTACTTACAGCTTCAAAAGTCCCGGTTGTAAACAGCATCCGGTTAGTAAAACAAATGATTAACTTCTACCCGCTTCAGCATGCTCTAGAAACTGTTGAACAGCATATTTTAAAAGGGGAATCGCTTAGTAAAAGCTTAAGTCAACATAAGCTTTTTGATGATAAGATGATAGCACTCGTAAAAGTTGCCGAAGAAACCAATCAAACCGAATTTATTTTCGACAGATTAAATATGCAATATAACACACAAGTACAGCAACAATCTAAAATGTTATCGACCATTATGGAGCCTTTTATAATCTTAATTGTAGGTATTTTGGTTGGTGTGATTTTAATTGCCATGTACTTACCAATGTTTAAACTGAGTAGTGTAATGGGTTGAAGTTTTTCAATTGATGCCAAACGTTACACAAACCATACCACTTGTAAAAATGATAAAGCCTTACAGAAACGTGAGGTTTTTTTATTGTTAGATGATACGCAAGTATTTTAAACAATTCTGGCACATCTTTTGGGGCTTATTTGGTTAGTAGGAATTTGTGGTTCAGATATATATCTGGTTAAAGGAGGATATAAGGTCTCTTTAGCAAAATTCACGACTACTTAAACCAACTTTTTATGAAAACAAAAACAATCTTATCGTGCCTCTTTTTATTTACAAATATAGGTTTTGGTTTTGCACAACAAGATGAAGCATGCGAAACTAAACTTTCCATTTTTCATGAACATGTTAAGGCCAATAACTACGATTCGGCTTATGAACCCTGGTTATTTGTAAGAAATAAGTGCCCCGAGCAGAGTATAGCTATTTATACAGATGGTGAAAAAATATTAAAACATAAGATTAAAATATCTCAAGGCTCTGATAAGAAAAGGTTTACTGAAGACCTGTTAACGCTTTGGGAAAAGCGTAGCGAGTATTTTGAGAAAAACACACCAAAAGGGAAATATACTGCTAAGAGGTGTCAGTTAATGTATGACAATAAAGATATGCTGGATATGACCAACGAAGCGCTATACACTTGCTTTGACACAGCTTATAAAGTAGATAAAAAAACATTCACGCACCCTAAAAGCTTGTACACCTATTTTTCTTTAATGGTTGATTTGTTTGATGCCAGTAAGAAAACGGATAAGGAATTATTTGACAAGTATGATGATATTGTTGAAAAAATTAATGATGAAGTTAAAAGCTACTCCGGCAAGCTGAATAAACTAATAATAAAGGAAGATAAAGGAATTCCATTAACACAAAAAGATGAAAACTATAAAAGGCAATACGAAAGTTACCTTCTCAATTATGATTTGATTTCTAAAAATATAGACAAGAAACTTGGTATTAGGGCCAGTTGTGAAAACTTGATGCCTTTGTATACCAGAGATTTTAATGCACATCAAAACGACCCTGTTTGGCTTAAGCGTGCAGTAAGCAGAATGTATTATAAGAAATGTACTGAGGATGCATTATACGAGAAACTTGTAAAGGCTTATGATGAGGCGGCGCCATCAGCAGATACAAAAATTTATGTTGTAACGGTTTTAATAAGAAAAGGAAAAACCTCTGAGATAGACCGGTACTTAAGTGAAGCCTACGATTTAGAGACTGTTACTTATAAAAAGGCAAAATTAGCATATCGGATAGGCCTAATTCTTAAAGATAAAGGAAAATATGGTCAAGCAAGAGCATATTTTCGAAAGGCCTTGCGATTAAACCCATCAAATGGGAAACCTCATTTGGCCATTGCATTAATGTATGCAAAAAGCGCTAATAATTGTGGCAGCACTAGTTTTAATAAAAGAGCCGTTTATTGGTTGGCAGCAAAGGAAGCTAGAAAAGCAGCCCGTTTAGACCCTACCTTAAAAAAAGAAGCTGCCCAATATGTTGCCAGGTTTGAAGCACAGGCTCCAAGTAGGGAAGATATATTTAAATGTGCCTGTTCTGGTAAAGTAATCAAAATTGGGTGTTGGATTAATGCTTCTGTAGTCGTTCCTCAGATGTAATGTAAACAAGTTTAAAAAACAGGGGTAAGCCTTCTTCTGTGAGGGGCTTTCAGTGTGTTGTTGTAACAATCTAAAAATCAAACATGTATTTTAATTTTATATTCTTTTCAAATTATATATATTTGTTTTGTGAAAAAAAATTGAGGGATCATTTTTTATATTTCATATAATTTTATAGGAAAAAGTACGTTTTTTAATAGTAGTATTTTAAATAAAAATACAGTATTTCATCGATAAAAAATCACGTTTCATGGATGTTTTTTGATGAAAAGCATTATATTTGTTTTACAAACTCGCTTTTTTTTTTACATTTGCGGATCAATGACGATACAAAATAAAAGAATATTTGCCTCAATCTTATTTGTATTAATAAGTTTTGTGTGTGTTGCTCAAGGAAGTGGACCACCGCCACCTGGACCGCCACCTCCTCCTGGTACCCCAATAGACGGGGGTTTAATTGCTGGCGCTTGTTTTGCACTATTTTATGGAGCAAAAAAGCTTCTAAAAAAAAGCTAGTTATTTTTTAACAGGTTCGACTCTAAGAGCTTTGCAACATATTTTCCTAAAACATCAAACTCTAAATTTACAACGGTTCCTATTTTAAAGGCGTTAAAATTTGTATGCTCATACGTATATGGTATAATAGCCACACTAAAACTATCCTTTTTTGAATTTACAACGGTTAAGCTAGTTCCATTAATAGTTATTGATCCCTTTTCTATAGTTAAATTATTTAATTTAGAATCGTATTTAAAAGTAAACACCCAGCTACCATTATCTTCTTCAATATTAGTGCAAACAGCTGTTTGGTCAACATGCCCCTGAACAATATGTCCATCAAGTCTGTCACCTAATTTCATAGCGCGTTCAAGGTTTACTTTATCGTTAATTTTTAAGGTTTCTAAATTAGTTTTCTCTAAAGTTTCTTTAATAGCAGTAACCGTGTATGTATCATCATTAATCTCAATAACGGTTAAACAAACACCATTATGAGCAATACTTTGGTCTATTTTTAATTCAGAAGTGATTGAACTTTTTATTGAAATATGTAGATTATTTAGCTCTTTATTTAAAGAGGTAATAACCCCTACGTCTTCAATAATTCCTGTGAACATAATATTATCTGTTTATTTGGTTAAATTTGCAATATCAAAAATACGTGAATTTTTTCATTTAAAAACCTGTAAAGGCTAAATGAAAATTACAAACAAAAGTTGTCATTTTTTATGAAGAAAGCAGAAAATATAATTGTTGGAATATCTATAGGAGACTTAAATGGTATTGGTGGCGAAATTGTTTTAAAAACATTTGAAGATCATAGGGTTTTGGATTTTTGCACGCCAGTAATTTTCGCTTCAGCAAAAACTATGGGGTTTTTAAAAACACATTTTAAATCGCCAATAAGATTAAATAATATTAATAACCTAGAGCAATTGGTACATGGAAAAGTTAATATTTTTAATTGCTGGAATGAACATGTAGACATAGAATTTGGAAAAGAAAGCATTAAGATTGGAGCATTTGCTATAAAATCATTAGAGGCCGCAACAAAAGCATTAAAAAAAGGGATTATTGATGTTTTAGTAACTGCGCCAATTAATAAGCATAATATCCAATCTGAAGTATTTAATTTCCCAGGGCATACAGATTATTTGGCAAAAGAATTAGAAGGCGAAAGTTTAATGTTTATGGTAAATGATTCTTTAAGAGTAGGCCTGTTAACCGATCATGTACCCGTAAAAGATATTGTAGAGCATATTTCGGAAGAATTGATTATTAAAAAGATTAACACGGTTTATAAATCTCTTGAGAAAGATTTTAAAATAAGAAAACCAAAGATTGCTGTTTTAGGAATTAATCCGCATACCGGTGACAATGGAGTAATAGGTAGTGAAGATGATGATGTATTACGACCTACACTTGAAAAAATGAAAAACGAAGGCAAGTTAGTTTACGGGCCTTATGCTGCCGACAGCTTTTTTGGGTCAAACAATTATAAAAATTTTGATGCCATTATAGCAGCATATCACGACCAGGGGCTTATCCCTTTTAAAACATTATCTTTTGGTCAAGGGGTTAATTATACTGCGGGTTTAAATAAAGTCAGAACGTCTCCCGATCATGGAACAGCATACGAAATAGCAGGAAAAGGAGTGGCAGACGAGAACTCATTTAAAGAAGCGATGTTTACTGCTATAAAAATATTTAAGAACAGGGTTGATTACGAGCAACTTACTTCTAATCCATTAAAAAAAGCACCGAAAAAGATATAAACAAAAAAATGTTTATAAGTAGAGTTGCGTAAATAAAAAAGTTATATATTTGCAGGCTCAAAATAGATGTGATAATGAAGCCATTGAAAGAGTTTACAATTCCATTTGTAGGGTTAAAGATAGGGAAACATCATTTTGAGTATAAAATTGAGCAAACGTTCTTTGAGCATTTTGAGTATGAGGAGTTTAATAATGTAGATATCCAGGTAGATGTTGAATTAGAAAAAAAAACAACACTGCTGGAATTACATTTTAAAGCTTCAGGATATGTTAACATTAATTGCGATCTAACAAATGAACCATTTAATCAAACTATTAAAAATGAATTTGATTTAGTGGTTAAGTTTGGAGATGAATATAACGATGAAAATATTGATATTCTAATTGTTCCTCATGGAACATACGAGATTAATATTCAACAATATATTTACGAATTAATTGTGCTTTCGGTACCCATTAAGCGCGTACATCCTGGAATTGAAGACGGCACACTAAACTCTGAAATACTTGAAAAACTAGAAGAATTAAGTCCAAAGCACAAAGAAAATAAAGATACTAACGAGGACATTGACCCTCGATGGAATACATTAAAAAAACTATTAACGGATAAATAACATAAAACATGGCACATCCTAAAAGAAAAATCTCTAGAACAAGAAGAGATAAAAGAAGAACACATTACAAAGCAACTGCGCCACAGATTGCTACATGTCCAACAACTGGTGAAGCTCATTTATATCATAGAGCACACTGGCATGAAGGGAAACTATATTATAGAGGTCAAGTTTTAATTGATAACTCAGAAGAAGTAGAAAACGTAGCATAAGTATTATGCACGCATATTATAAAACGCTCACCTGTGAGCGTTTTTTTTATGATATGTGTTTTCTAAAAGACAAAAACGCATAATTTGTGTGTTATTTAGCTAAAATTTAGTAGTTTTCACGAAATTTTGAACGTTTTTGTCCAATTTTAATGTTTTTATTGGTCAAATTAACTATAAAGTTATGAGTAAAACCTCAGCGGCAATTACAGCTGTAGGCGCATATGTGCCAGAATATGTATTAACCAATCAAATTCTTGAGACCATGGTTGATACGAACGACGAATGGATAACTACCCGAACAGGAATAAAAGAACGTCGTATACTTAAAGGTGAAGGCAAAGGCACTTCTTTTTTAGCCATTAATGCCGCTAAAGATCTTATAAAGAAGAGGGGTATAAACCCAGAAGATATAGAACTCGTTATAGTAGCAACTGCAACACCCGATATGAAAGCCGCATCAACTGCAGCTTATACAGCCAGTAATATTGGAGCGGTTAATGCTTTTTCTTTTGATTTAGACGCGGCCTGTTCCAGTTTTCTTTTCGGAATGTCGGTTGCAGCTAAATATATAGAATCAGGAAGTTATAAAAATGTCCTTTTAATTGGAGCCGATAAAATGTCTTCAATGATTAATTATAAAGACAGAGCTACTTGCATTATTTTTGGAGATGGAGCAGGCGCTGTTTTTTTTGAGCCTACAGAAGAAAATGTAGGGTTGAAAGATGAGTACCTTAGGAGTGATGGCACAGGTAGAGCATTTTTGCAAGCTACATATGGAGGCTCGTCATTTCCTATAACCCCTGAAGCCATTGAAAAAGGAGCACATTGTGCATTTCAGGAAGGGCGAACGGTATTTAAAAACGCCGTATTTAATATGGCTGATGCTACCGTTAAAATTTTAGAACGTAATAATTTAACTAAAGATAGCGTTGATTGGTTAGTAGCACATCAAGCAAATAAACGTATTATTGATGCTACTGCCAGCAGAATAGATTTGGAAGAAGAAAAGGTGATGATGAATATACATAAGTATGGTAATACAACATCGGCAACCTTACCCTTACTTTTAAATGATTACGAATCGCAGTTAAAGAAAGGAGATAATTTAATATTTGCCGCATTTGGAGGCGGATTTAACTGGGGATCTATTTACCTAAAATGGGCATATAATTCATAAAACTAACCACTAACTAATAAGCAAAATTATGGATATTAAAGAAATTCAAAATTTAATTAAGTTTGTTGCCAAGTCTGGTGCTAGCGAAGTTAAATTGGAAATGGATGATATAAAAATCACTATTAAAACAGGATCGGAATCCGATACTACAATTGTACATCAAGTTCCGGCAACTCAAATACCTCAGGTAGCAGCAGCACCTGTAGTAGTTGAAGCCAGTGCGCCTGCAGCAGCTCAACAACCTGCAGCTCCGGCGGCAACAGAGGACTCAAAATATATAACTATAAAATCACCAATAATAGGAACCTTTTATAGAAAGCCATCGCCAGATAAACCTTTATTTGTTGAAGTTGGGCAGACTATAGCAGAAGGAGACGTATTGTGTATTATAGAAGCCATGAAACTTTTCAACGAAATAGAATCTGAGGTATCTGGAAAGATCGTTAAGGTATTAGTTGATGACTCTTCGCCAGTAGAATTTGATCAACCATTATTTTTGGTAGACCCATCATAACCAAATTTAAAATTCCAAAATACAATTCCTAATCTATTGGAATTTGGAATTTGAAATTTTAAATATTTAAAAGTTATGTTTAAAAAAATATTAATTGCCAACAGAGGAGAAATAGCACTACGTGTTATTAGAACCTGTAAAGAAATGGGCATTAAAACCGTAGCTGTATATTCTACAGCTGATGCAGATAGTTTACATGTTAAGTTTGCAGACGAGGCTGTTTGTATTGGACCACCAGCAAGTAGCGAATCCTATTTAAAGATGTCTAATGTTATAGCTGCTGCCGAAATTACTAATGCTGATGCTATTCACCCTGGATATGGGTTTTTGTCAGAGAATGCTAAATTTTCTAAAATTTGTGAAGAGCACGATATTAAATTTATTGGAGCTTCTCCTGAGATGATTGACAGAATGGGAGACAAAGCCAATGCTAAAGCAACTATGATTGCTGCAGGTGTGCCTTGTGTACCGGGAAGCGAAGGTGTTATTGAGTCTTTTGAAGCATGTGAAAAAACAGCAAAAGAAACAGGTTATCCTGTAATGCTTAAAGCCTCTGCCGGGGGTGGAGGAAAAGGTATGAGAGCGGTTTGGAAGCCTGAAGACCTTAAAGATGCTTGGGATTCTGCTCGACAAGAAAGTAAAGCTGCTTTTGGAAATGACGATATGTATATGGAAAAGCTAATTGAAGAACCAAGGCATATTGAAATTCAAATTGTAGGAGATTCTACGGGTAAGGCATGCCACCTGTCAGAAAGAGATTGCTCGGTACAACGCCGTCATCAAAAACTAACAGAGGAAGTACCTTCTCCATTCATGACGAAAGCACTTCGCAAAAAAATGGGAGAAGCAGCTGTAAAAGCATCAGAATACATTAAATACGAAGGGGCAGGAACTGTAGAGTTTTTAGTTGATAAGCATAGAAACTTCTATTTTATGGAAATGAATACACGTATCCAGGTGGAACACCCAATTACCGAGCAAGTAATTGATTTCGATTTAATTCGAGAACAAATTCTGGTAGCGGCCGGCGTTCCAATTTCTGGTAAAAACTATACACCAAACCTGCATTCTATTGAATGTAGAATAAATGCAGAAGACCCCTTTAACGATTTCAGACCATCGCCAGGAAAAATTACAACATTGCATGCTCCTGGAGGTCATGGTGTGCGATTAGATACCCATGTGTATGCAGGGTACTCAATTCCGCCAAATTACGATTCTATGATTGCCAAGTTAATTACAACGGCACAAACCAGAGAAGAGGCTATTAACAAAATGAAACGTGCTTTAGATGAGTTCGTAATTGAAGGGATTAAAACTACAATTCCATTTCACAGGCAGTTAATGGATCATCCGGATTATTTAGCAGGAAATTATACCACTAAATTTATGGAAGACTTTGTAATGGAAAAGCAAATTGAAGAATAAATAATAAGACTCCGAAAGCAATTTCGGAGTTTTTTTTTAATTTAGTTTTTTTAATATAACAATACCAGTTCTTGTTTGAAATGGTATAATAATCAAGATACTAGAACTTATGAAGGCTTACAGTAAAATTTTGAGTATAATTTTTTTAATTGTTTTTGTAAGTTGTAAAGATGATTCTAAAAAAGATTTAGAACCAAGGCATAAGAAGAACCTACCCAATATTGTTGTTATATATGCAGACGATTTAGGCTTTGGAGATGTTAGCAGTTATGGTTCAACAGAATTATTAACTCCAAATATAGATCGAATAGCTCATGAGGGTATTCGATTTACAAACGGATATGCTACATCGCCAACCTGCACTCCAAGTAGATACTCATTATTATCTGGAACCTATCCTTTTAGATCAAAAAGAGCAAAGGTTTTACCTGGGAATGCGCCATTGCTTTTTGAGTTAGGGAAGCAAACGCTACCATCAATGTTACAGGGTGCTGGATATAAAACAGGAGTTATAGGAAAATGGCATTTAGGCTTGGGAGATGCCAATATGAATTGGAATAACAAGATTGCTCCTGGGCCATTAGAAATAGGGTTTGATTACGCTTATATTATGGCTTCTACTAACGATAGAGTACCATCGGTGTATGTAGAAAACCATACGGTTGTTGGGTTAACAGAAAAAGACCCTATTTATGTTAGTTATCAAAAGAACTTTGAAGGCGAACCTACAGGAAGGGAGCACCCGGAGTTATTAAAAGTACACCCAAGTCATGGTCATGATATGAGTATTCATAATGGAATTTCCAGAATTGGATATATGAAAGGCGGGAAATCGGCTTTATTTACTGATGAAAATATGAGTGACGATTTTTTAAGGGAATCTATTAAATATATCAACCAAAATAAAGACAAGCCTTTTTTCTTGTTTTATGCCTTACACCAACCCCATGTTCCTAGAATACCCCATCCACGGTTTGCAGGTAAATCGGGCTTAGGTCCAAGAGGAGATGTTATTGTTGAAGCAGATTGGGCTGTTGGTCAATTTTTAGATGAATTAGATAAATTAGGACTTTCTGAAAACACCATAGTTATCTTTTCCAGTGATAACGGACCTGTTTTAGATGATGGTTATAAAGATGATGCTGTTATTAAAATAGGGAAACATACCCCAAAGGGAGGATTGCGAGGAGGCAAGTATAGTCTTTTTGATGCTGGAACGCATGTACCTTTTATGGTGAGATGGAAAGGAACAATAAAACCAGGGATATCGGATGCTTTAGTATCTCAAATGGACTTTACGGCATCTTTTGCAGCGTTAACAGGACAAAAGAATACAACTCCAGATAGTGAAAATATACTAGATGCTTTTTTAGGGAAGTCTTCTACGGGAAGAGAAGGCCTTATTTTAGGGCAAAATGGTATTACAACATACAGGCAAGGCGATTGGGTTTTGATACCGCCTCACAAAGGATCGAAAATAACGAATAAATGGGTAAATATAGAAACAGGTAGAGATACGATTTACCAGCTATATAATTTAAAAGACGATAGAGCCCAACAACATAATTTAGCATTGTCTTATCCAGATAAGTTAGAAGCATTAAAACTAGCTTTAGAGCAAGAAAAAAAATAATATTTTGAACTTATCTTATTGGGAAATTAAATCATGGCTTACTAACGTAGATTACACCATCGTTGGTAGTGGTATTGTTGGTTTAAATTGTGCGCTACATCTTAAGAAGCGTTTTCCAAAATCTAATATCCTAGTTTTAGAAAGAGGTGTTTTACCGCAGGGGGCAAGTACTAAAAATGCTGGCTTTGCATGCTTTGGCAGCTTAAGCGAAATCATAGATGATTTAAAGACGCATTCTGAAAATGAGATTATTCAATTGGTGAAAAAAAGAATCGATGGGTTACAATTGATGCGTGAAACTTTAGGAGATAAAATAATTGATTATTATCAATTAGGAGGTTATGAGCTATTTTCTAACACGGATGATTTATTAGAAGAGTGCTTAGCAAAGAAAGCACAGATAAACAGCTTACTAAAACCTTTTTTTAAAAAGGATGTGTACCGTTTAAAAGAGAATATTTTTCAGTTTCAAAATATAAAACCTCATTACATTTTTAATGAATTTGAAGGACAGATAGATACAGGAAAAATGATGAAGGCTTTACTCGATAAAGCCCAATGGCAAGGCATTAAAATATTAAACAATATTACTGTTAAGCATTTTTCAGAAGACCAAAATGCTGTAAAAGTAAAAACCAACCAGTTTGAGTTTTCAACTTCAAAATTATTAGTCGCTACAAATGGTTTTGCTTCACAACTTTTAAATGAAAATGTGAAGCCGGCCCGCGCACAAGTTTTAATTACAAAACCAATTAAAAACCTGCATATAAAAGGAGCGTTCCATTTAGATAAAGGCTATTATTATTTTAGAAATATCAATAATCGAATTTTATTTGGTGGTGGAAGAAACTTGGATTTTAAAGCAGAAGAAACCACAGAGCTGAATCAAACCGATTTAATTCAAAATACATTAGAAGAGCTTTTAAAAACAAGCATTCTTCCAAACATGCCTTTTGAAATTGATTACAGGTGGAGCGGAATTATGGGTATAGGTCATCAGAAAAAAGCAATAGTTAAACAATTACACAATAATGTGTTTTGTGGTGTTAGACTTGGAGGTATGGGCGTTGCTATTGGTAGTTTGGTTGGTAAAGAATTAGCAGAATTAGTATAATGGCAATTAAAGAAGAATTATACAATCTGTGCCTGGAATTTACTAACAGTAGATGGAAAACTATTCAAAATACCATAAGTGAAATTCAAGAGTCATTAACATCTGAAACGAAGAGTAGTGCGGGAGATAAGCACGAAACAGGTCGTGCAATGCTACAACTAGAACGCGAAAAAGCTGGAAACCAATTAGCAGAAATCATTAAAATAAAAGAGATACTTTCAAGAATTGATATAAAGAAAACAACAAAAGTAGCGGGCTTAGGAAGTGTGATTTATACAACAAAAGCTAATTATTATTTAGCCATTAGTGCTGGTGAGCTTAAAATAGCTGCCAATACGTTTTATGCTATATCTCCAAACACTCCCATTGGGCAATTGCTAATTGGAAAAGGGGTTGGCGATGAGGTTTCTTTTAGGAACCAGAAATTTAAGATTAAAAAATTAATGTAAATTCTTTTTCTTAACAAGGAGGGCTGTTTTTATACCTTTATTAAGGGCTTCAAAATGCTCAAAGTATATTGTTTTCCCATCTAAATCGGCCTCAATTAAGTAGTAAGTACCTTTAAAGTAGCATTGAACTACAGTAGCGGTAAGTTTCGATTTTTTTACTACTTCTAGCTGATGGGCATAGACAATATTATCGTTTATAGTATTAAACTCCCCAAAAAAGGAGGCTATTAATGGTGTTTGGGGATTGTTATAGATGTCTTGAGGTGTGCCTTTGGCTATAATTTTAGTATCGTGCAAAACAAGCATTCGATCAGAAAATGCGAGCACATCTTCTTTATCGTGAGTGGCTACAATACAAGTAATATTTTTTTCTTTTAGATATTTAAATAAGCGCCTCCTTAAAGCTTGTTTTTTAAAATTATCGATATGGCTAAAAGGTTCGTCTAATAAAATGATCTCGGGTTGTTTAGCAATGGCTCTAGCTAAGGCTACCCTCTGTTTTTGACCACCACTAAGGTATTTTACTTTGGTGTTGGCAAAAGCCCCTAATTCTACTACATCTAAAAGTGTTTTAATGCGTTCTTTTTTTTCTTCAGGATAAAAATTGGACAGGAATGCTCCAATATTTTCAGCTACTGTAATAAAAGGCATCAAATCAAATTCCTGAGCAACATATTTCATGTATTCTGGACCGATAATAAGGTTGTGTTTTGGCCCCAGAATTTCTTCGCCCTTCCAGAATATTTGCCCCGCATTTAAATCATATGTTCCGTATAATAATTTTAAAAGCGTGCTTTTACCAGACCCGCTTTCTCCAATAATGGAGTAATGCTCACCTTGATTTACTTTAAAAGAAATAGCTTTTAAAACAGGAGCTTTTTTATAGCGAAAAAATATGTTTTTAACTTGAAGCATAAAGTTATAAGTGCCTTAAAAATAGCATAAAAAAATCCGCCCTTATTTGGGCGAATTTTAAATAATTATTAGATACGGGCATTACCCTTTTATTTTTTCTTTTGTTTTACTTGGCAGAACATCAAACCCCATATTGTAAAGTGTAAAACCAAAAATATCGGCGTATTGTTCAATCGTTTTACTAACCGGTGTACCGGCGCCATGGCCGGCATCAGTTTCTATACGTATTAAGGTTGGATTTGTTCCTGCTTGTTTGCGCTGTAATTCGGCAGCAAATTTAAAGCTATGAGCAGGAACAACTCTATCATCATGATCTCCAGTAGTTACTAAAGTTGCAGGATATTCAACACCTTCTTTTACATTATGTACAGGAGAATATCCTTTAAGGTATTCAAACATATCTTTACTTTGTTCGGCAGTACCATAATCGTAAGCCCAACCTGCTCCAGCTGTAAAAGTATGATAACGAAGCATATCTAAAACACCAACAGCGGGCAATGCCACTTTAGCTAAATCCGGGCGCTGAGTCATTACAGCTCCAACCAGTAAACCTCCATTTGAGCCTCCTCTAATAGCTAGATAATCTGACGATGTATATTTGGTTTCAATTAAATATTCGCCTGCAGCAATAAAATCATCAAAAACATTCTGCTTTCTCATTTGTGTTCCTGCATCGTGCCAAATTTTGCCATATTCGCCACCACCACGTAAATTAGGGACAGCTAATATACCACCTTGCTCCATCCAAACGGCATTGGTGATACTAAATGATGGCGTTAAGCTTATATTAAACCCGCCATAGCCATATAAGATGGTAGGGTTTTTTCCATTAAGTTCTAGGCCTTTTTTATGTGTAATCATCATTGGTATTTTGGTGCCATCTTTTGATGTGTAAAATACTTGATGACTTTCAAAATCATCACTATTAAAGTTGATACTAGGCTTCCAGTATAGTTCAGATTCACCCGTTTCAACATTATATTTGTAAATACTGGGAGGAGTATTATAATTAGTAAAAGAAAAATAATCTGTTTTTTCTTCTTTTTTACCTCCAAACCCATTTACAGTTCCTAAGCCGGGAAGAGAGACTTCTCTAATTAAAACTCCATTATAATCGTATTGCTTTACTTGCGAAATTGCATCAACCATGTACTTGGCAAAGAAAAACCCACCTCCAGTTGAAGGGCTTAATACATTTTCTGTTTCCGGTATAAAATCTTCCCAAACATCAGGTGTTGGATTTGAAGCGCTTACGGTTACAATTTTCTTATTTGGAGCATTTAAATTGGTTACTAAAAATAATTTACTATCCTCGTTTTCTATAACATAAGTATCGCTATCGGTGTGGTCTAAAATAGTTACCAGCTCACTATCAGGAACCGATAAATCTTTTATAAACAGCTTATTTCCAGACGTAGATTTTTTAGCAGATATTATTAAGTAACGATTATCTTCGGTTACACTAGCAAAAATATAACGATGCTTTTCTTCTGGTGTGCCACCAAAAATTAATGCATCTTCTTTTTGAGGAGTTCCCAATTTATGATAGTACACTTTGTGCTGATCGGTTTTAGCAGAAAGCTCACTACCTTTAGGTTTGTCGTAACTTGAATAATAAAAGCCTTCGTTTTTATACCAAGAGATGCCACTAAACTTTATATCTTTTAGAGTGTCTTCAACAATTTCCCGTGTTTCAGGGTTCATAACAATAATTTTTCTCCAATCGCTACCCCCTTCAGAAATTGAATATGCTAACATATTACTGTCTTTAGAGAAATTTAAGCCACTGCCCATTGAAACTGTTCCATCTTCAGAAAAAGTGTTAGGGTCTAAAAACACCTCGGCTTCTTCATCTCCTTTTTTTCTGTAATACACATTTTGATTTTGTAACCCATCGTTTTTTGAAAAATAAGTGTATTCGCCTTCGGTAAATGGAGATCCAACCTTTTCATAATTCCATAATTTTGACAGGCGTTCTTTTAATTCATCTCTAAACGGAATATGATCTAAATATCCATAGGTGCTTTTATTTTGTAGTTTTACCCAAGCCTCGGTTTCTTTACTTCTATCATCTTCTAACCAACGGTATGGATCTTTAACTTCTATACCGAAATAGGTATCTACGGTATCTACTGTTTTTGTTTCAGGATAATTCACAACGACAACATTTTTTTCTTCTTTATCATTTTTGCATGCCATAATAATGGTTAGCATTAAAAAATTTAGTATTACTTTTTTCATGATTGATAAAATTTTTCATCAAAAATAAACAAAAGAGATGAAAGTATTTAGCGACATAATTATATATTTGAGATTATAAAAAAGGATTATTTATGAATAAGGTTTTGCTGTTTTTGTTTTTAGTTAGTATTGGATATGGTTCGTTTTCTCAATCTGAAGTTACAGGAAGCGAATTAAAAGCGCACCTTTTGTTTTTAACTTCTGAAAAAAATGCAGGGCGATACCCTGGCGGGAAAGCAAACAAGCGCGTTGTTAATTATTTAAGAAAAGAGTTTAAAAAGATAGGACTAACTCCTTTTGATTTTGGGTATAAACAAACCTTTAAAGCGGCTTTGCGAGTAGAAAAAGGAGTTAATAAAAAGCCTGTTGTAAAAACGTGTAATGTTGTTGGTTTTATTGAAGGGAATGATGCGGTTCTTAAGAACGAGTATATTGTTTTGGGCGCTCATTACGACCACTTAGGTTTAGGTGGCCCATCTTCTAAATCTGAAAAGAAAAATACGATTCATTATGGCGCAGATGACAATGCTAGTGGAACATCAGCCTTATTAGAAATAGCCGAGAAAATAGCTTCTAAAAAAAGCCAGCTAAAACGTAGTGTTATTTTTATTGCTTTTGGAGCAGAAGAACAAGGTTTATTAGGGAGTAAGCATTTTGTTGAGAATCCGTTAGTACCATTATCGCAAATTAAGTTAATGATCAATATGGATATGGTAGGGCGGTTAAATAAAGAAAAACAGGTGTATATGGGAGGCGCAGGGACTTTTCCTGATGGAGTGAGTTTTATGAAGAATTTAGGCGAATTGTTAGGGTTAAACCCTGTTGTTCATGCGGGCTCTGTTGGCGGGTCTGATCATGTGTCGTTTTACAAAAAAGGCATTTCGGTTTTAGGAATGCATACTGGCGGGCATCCACAATATCATACACCCGAAGACACCGTTGACTTAATAAATATTAGTGGGCAAAAACAGGTTTGCGAATATATTTTTCAAACCATTATGAAACTTGCTACTACCAATTATAAAATGGAGTTTATTAAACAAGATTAAAAAACACATAGTTAATTTACATCAAAAATGGCTTCAGACTTAAAGGGCGTTCCGTCTGAAGTAATACCTTCTAGCAAAATTTTGTAAGTAGCCGATTTATTAGCTGTGTTAAATGTTATTTTAGTATTATTAGATTGATTTAATTTTAAATCAGGGTTCCAATAGAGCGTAGATGAATTATTTTTATTTTGATGAAATGTTCTAGCTTGATAGAATCCAGGGTGATAAAAACTAGTAGTTACGTTGCTATTGTTTTGTTTCTCATTTTCTTCAGAACCATCTACAGTATAAACAGCTATAATACCACCCCCTCCTCTAGACCCATAAATTGATGCTCCTACGGCTTGTATAATATCAATGAAGTCTATGTCAAAAATTGGTAATGAAAGAATTTGATCACGATCAGTAGGCAAACCATCAAGCAAAAATAATGGCTCATTATTTCCTGTTAAAGAATTCCTTCCTCTTAATGTTATATTATTTCCTATTACATGAACTCCTGGAAATTTGCCTTGAAGTGCTTGAATTATATTGTTAGCAGATGGGGAAATACGTAAATCTTTAAAATCTAAAGTATGAGACGGATTTGTATATAATGAATGTTTTCTTTTTTTTGCAAACCTGTCTAAACGCTTATTAATAGCATTAATCTTTACTTTGTCTAACTTAACTTCACCTTCTTGAGGTGCAAATTCAGTATTTTTATTTTGTTTTATTTCAGGTTCCAAAAGCGTGTTACCTAAAGCGCTATTACTTTTAGGATATTTATACAGGGGAGGAATAACAGTGTCTAGCTCAATAATAAAATCTCTGCTATAATTTCTGGCTTTTAATCTTTTAGCTTTTATTGCTACAAAAGTTCTTTCATCAAAATTAAGGTTGTTGAAACTAAAACGCCCTAAACTATCAGTTATCATTTTATCATGCCCAATTTCATGATCGTTTTTATATGTAACCGTTACGATGGCTTTTACAGGTTTGTTTTTATGTGGCTCTTTAACTGTTCCTTTTAGATTAAAGCCAGACTCTTGAGTAAACTTTATTTTGTTATTCTTAAGATTGTCTTTAGGTGAATGAGGATTCCCTTCCTGAGATATTAGTAATTGTTTTAATGTTTTTTTTCGGTTTAGATCATTAGAGTAATAACCAAATTGCTCAATGTCTTTTCTTATTTCGGGGTTAAAAAGTAAATGCGATTTTATATCTAAATCAGAACCATCATTTATAATGGGGTTAACTTCGGTTACAGAAACCGACATGTTTGCTTTTAAATTTTCTTTTAGCAATAATTGGTTAAAATTAATTTCAATTTCAGCCACCTCATTTTTTTCGTAAGTTTTTTTTGAGGGCGTAACAGATATTTTTTGTTCTAAATTATTAGCATTTATAAAGGTGAGTTCTTCACTTAAAACAGCACTGTTTTTATTTAAAAGCTGGAATTGAATTAAGCCATGTTCTAAACTGGATTTAGGCACATCAATGGCGGCTTCAGGGTTTTCTCCATGTAATTTAGCACGACAAACAATATCTCCTTTTTGTCGGCCAATTAACTCTAGGTTATCCACCCCATTGGGTAATGAGGAATACACATTTGCTCGGTAGCCATTATAGGTTTCGTCAATTCTAATTGTTACACCATTATCTATAACTGGTGGTAAAGGGTATGCAAGTTTTTTTCCATTATAAGAAACAATTGCTGTATATGTTTTGCTTTTTTGAGGTATAAATTGGAAGCTAGCTAATCCGAATTTAGAAGTTTTAAAATGGAGAATTTTATTATTTGTGCCATCCAAAATTTCGCCCGTTACAATTTCGCCTTTGTCGAAGGAGTTGGTTGCTTTAACAACAATTCTATTTAAAAAACCACCAACTAAATTATTCCCTTCAGGAGAAAAACTAATGTTAGGCTTTGTAGTTGTTGTACTTGTGTTAAAACCTTGATTTGGTTTTAAGGCATTGACGTAAATTTTTTTTACAAAGAAATAAGAGTCGTCAAAATTCCTCATAAAATTAGTATAGGCTCTTATGGTGTACGCTCCATTTGGTAATGAAGTAGGCAAATTAAAATCGCCATTGCCGGCACCTTTATTAATTTTAATAGTTTTACTTTCTATTATATCACGGTTTGGGCTAATTAAATCTACATAAACCACCTTGCTTAAAGTTTCTGGCTCGAGGTTAATAGCATCAACTAAATATATTTTATACCATACATTTTCACCTTGATTGTAAAAGGCTTTATCAAAATGAATGTAAATTTTTTCTTTTGGAAAAAGAGAGTCTTTAGATCCATCATGTTTAGCTAAGAAGTTCTCATTAGTAGAAAAAGCAGGGAGGGATAACAAAACAAAAATCAGATTAACCCATGTTGTACACATAAAAGAGAAGATTGGTTTCATTGAAAAAGGTTTTGGTTTGTAGTTATTGTGCTACAAAAATCATGCCGATTTTAGAGTTTTCTTTATAGCTGGGTTTTTTAAAGTTATGTAAAAGATATCATATTTTTTCATAAAAAAAGCTCTTGTGAAAAACAAGAGCTTTTAATAATAATTAAAGGAAAGGACTAAACCAGCTTATTTTGTATTAAATACTCGCCAATTTGCACAGCATTAGTTGCGGCCCCTTTACGTAAATTATCTGCCACTATCCACATGTTTAATGTGTTGGGTTGCGTTTCGTCACGCCTAAGCCTTCCAACAAAAACATCATCTTTATCATGTGCATAAATAGGCATAGGGTAGGTATTTGTATCGGTATTATCTTGTACTACAACGCCAGAGGTTTCGTGAAGTAGTTTTCTAACATCAGATAAATTAAAATCGTTTTCAAATTCAACATTTACAGATTCTGAGTGTCCGCCAGCAGTAGGAATTCTAACGGCAGTAGCTGTAACAGAAAAGGTTTTGTCGTTAAATATTTTTTGTGGCTCACGAGCCAATTTCATTTCTTCTTTAGTATACCCGTTGTCTTCAAAAACATCGCAATGCGGTAATGCGTTTCTTCCAATTGGGTAAGGGTAAGCCATTTCGCCATCAATACCTGCAATTTCGTTTTCTAATTGTTTTACAGCTTTTACACCAGTGCCAGAAACCGATTGATAAGTAGAAACCACTACACGTTTCATTCTGTATTTTTTATGAAGTGGTGCTAATGCCATAACCATTTGTATGGTCGAGCAATTAGGATTGGCAATAATTTTATCGGCTTTAGTTAATTCGTTTGCGTTTATTTCAGGGACAACTAATTTTTTTGTAGGATCCATTCTCCATGCAGATGAATTATCAATTACTGTAGTGCCCGCTTCTGCAAACTTTGGAGCCCATTCTAATGATGTGCCTCCACCAGCAGAAAAAATAGCAATATCAGGTTTTGCAGCTACTGCATCTGCCAAACCAATAACTGTGTATTCGTTATTTTTATATGCTAGTTTTTTACCAACAGAACGTTCTGAGGCAACTAATAATAATTCAGTAATAGGGAAATTACGTTCTGCTAATACTTTTAACATCACTTCACCAACCATTCCTGTGGCTCCAACAACTGCTACTTTCATTTGTTTAAAATTTTTTGATTTCTGAATGTTCAAAAAATTTGAATACATTCAGGAACTCCCATAAATTTAAATCATTTACTATTTTAAATCTTGAATAAAAAAATTTATGGACGTTTCATTTTTAATTGTTTATAAAATTATTGCCACAAAACTAAGTATTAATTCTATTTTAGTGCATAAAAAAAGCCTCCATTTTTAGAAAACAAAGGCTTTTTGACAACAAATAACAAAATGTTATTTATTTAACAAACAGTTATTTTTTAAGTAAATCTCTAATTTCTGCTAATAAATCTTCTTGTGATGGTCCGGCAGGAGCTTCTGGTGCAGGTTCTTCTTTCTTTTTCATTTTGTTAACGCCTTTAACTACCATAAACATAACAAAAGCTACAATAATAAAGTCCAGAACATTGGTTATAAATTGCCCATGTTCTAGGTAAACTTCTCCTACCATTTCTCCGGCATCGTTTAATGTACCATCTCTTAATTTCATTTTTAGATCTTTGAAATCTGTATCAAACAGAAGTCCTATTAAAGGCGATACTATTCCTCCTGTAAAAGATGCAACTACTTTATTGAAAGCTGCACCCATAACAAAACCTACAGCAATGTCTACGAGGTTGCCCTTCATTGCAAATTCTTTAAACTCTTTTAACATAATTTTAAATTTTAGTTAGTGGACACTAATTTAGTTAAAAAAATTAAATGTTAACATTTGTTAAATCACCTATTTTAAAAGCACCCGTTTTACACGTTGTGAAATTGCAGTTATAAGTTCATAAGAAATAGTATTGGCCGTTTCGGCTAAGTTTTCGGCGGTGTGTTTTGCATTAAAAACTATAACTTCATCTCCTTCTTTGCAATCTATATCTGTTATGTTTATCATAATCATGTCCATGCAAACATTACCAATAATATAAGCCTTTTGCCCATTAATAGTTACAAACCCTTTCCCATTACCATATTGCCTGCCAATTCCATCGGCATGCCCAATAGGAAGCGTTGCTGTTTTTAAAAAACCATGGCTTTTAAAAGCTCGGTTATAGCCAACGGTTTCACCTTTTTCAATAAGATGAATTTGAGAAATAATAGTTTTTAAAGTAGCAATAGGTTTTAAATGTTGATTCTCTTTTTCTGAATTTCCAAAACCGTATAAGCCAATACCACTACGAACCATATCAAAATGGGCCTCAGGGTAGTTTAGTATTCCAGAGGTGTTACACATATGAAGTATTGGGTGATACCCTAGGGCATCAATCATATTTTTTGATATGCTTTTAAAGCTTTCAATTTGATTTAAAGAAAAAGCTTTTTCATTTAAATCTTCGCTGGCTGCCAGGTGAGAGAAAACAGAAGCCACTTTTACAGTATTAGTCGTTTTTAATTTTGACGAAATATAATCCACGTCATTTTCCCAAAAACCAAGGCGGTTTAAACCCGTATTTAATTTTATATGAATTGGGTAATCGCTTAGTTTTTTTGCAGAAGCGACAGTAATAAATTCATTTAAAATTTTAGCATGGTATAAACTAGGTTCTAAACGATGTTCAATTAAGGTTTTAAAATTTATGGCCTGAGGATGTAGCACCAAAATGGGTTTTGTAATGCCAGCCTGTCTTAATGCTACACCTTCATTTATATAAGCCACTGCAAAATAATCGATGTTTAATTCTTGAAGATATATCGCTATTTCGCAAGCTTCGCTACCATAGCCGAATGCTTTAACTACGGCTAAAAACTTAGTGCTGTTTTTAAGTTTAGATTTTAAATGCTCAAAATTATGTTTAAGTGCTTTTAAATCAATTTCAAGTACAGTTTCTTGCGCTTTAGGCATCTGAATTCTTTGGTTTTGATATAATTTCTTCGGCATCGTTAACCTTCATGTTTCTTACTTTATCGCGCATCATAGCTTTGTAATAAGCGGCCCTGCTTAAAGGTTCGTATTCATCAACTTCACCTAAAAGCACTAAATGGTCACTTTTAGATTTACGGTAGCTGTATTGTGCTAAATTGCCTGTTCGCGTACAAACCGCATGCACTTTGGTAACATATTCGGCTGTTGCCATTAAATTAGGCATGGGCCCAAAAGGGTTGCCTTTAAAATCCATATCTAATCCAGCGACAATAACACGTACCCCTTTATTCGCTAAATCATTACAAACCCGTACAATTTCGTCATCAAAAAATTGAGCTTCGTCAATGCCAACAACATCACATCCATCAGCTAAAATAGGAATGTTAGCAGCTGCAGGCACAGGCGTAGAACGAATTTCGTTAGCGTCGTGAGAGACAACCATATCTTCGTCATAGCGCACATCTATAGCAGGTTTAAAAATCTCAACTTTTTGCCTTGCAAATTGAGCGCGTTTGAGCCTTCGGATGAGTTCTTCGGTTTTTCCGGAAAACATGGAGCCACAAATAACTTCAATCCATCCAAATTGTTCTTTATGATTTACTGTATTTTCAAGAAACATTTCGTAATTTTAACACTAAAACAAAGGAATTTTTCGTTTGTATAAAGGTGGCGTAAATTTATTAAAAATCAAAAGCTTAAATAGCAATAATTTTAAATTATAAATAATGAAGAAGAAGTTAGAAGCAGAACTTATTAGTATAGCACATAGAATCCTTAAATTAAAAGGAAAAGAAGATGTTATTAAAATGCATGCAGAAACTGCTGCACTTTACGAAAAGTTATCGGTACTAAAATTTGCTCACGAAAATTTTGAGGATGATATTCCGTCTATTGGTAACGATTCTTCTTTTTTTGGCATGTTAGATGCTGCGTTTAATAATAAAGTAAGCGACAATATCGAGGTTGAAGACAAAGTATATATTAATCTTGACGATGTTGAAGAAGACGAGATTACTGAACCTTTAATGGAAACTATTAAAGACATGGTAGCTCAAATGCCGCAAGAAAGTTTGCAAGTCGATTCGGTTTTTGAAGAAGCCATTCCAAAACAAAAGCAACATAAAAACGATTTAGAAACGATTACCTCTGGTTTTGAAGACCTGCCTGTTTTTGAGCCTATTTCTAAATCGCAAAACGGTAACGAAAAAAAGTCGCTTAACGATAAACTAAAAAAAGGCGAACTTAATATAGGACTTAACGATAAAATAGCATTTATAAAGCATTTGTTTGATGGTA
The DNA here is from genome assembly GCA_965224845.1 of Wocania sp. Taxonomy (GTDB): domain Bacteria; phylum Bacteroidota; class Bacteroidia; order Flavobacteriales; family Flavobacteriaceae; genus Wocania_A. The sequence continues at coordinate 457,127 of CBDDAJ010000015.1, read as the reverse complement.
AAAGCGAAGATTACGACCGTGTAATATCGCAATTAAATACATCGATATCTTTTAGTGATGCCAAACGATTTATAGTAGATATTGTAAAACCAGATTATAACGATTGGGCCGATAAAGAGGAGTTTGAAGAGCGCTTTATTCAAATTATAGAAAGTAAATTCCTTTAATTTTTTTGTCTCCTAATTAAAAAAACGTGATCGCACTTGTCGTTTATCTTAAACGAAGTCGAAAGGCTGTACCTTTATAAATACCACTGCGAGAACAGAAACAATAAGGCAATCTGTTAAATATTAATCATCAGTAAGTCTTTAATATATTTAATTTTGAAAAGGATATCGCTTTAATCCAGTAGTAACGATTTTTACATGAGTAAACTTTACATAGTACCAACACCAATAGGAAATTTAAAAGACATTACTTTTCGAGCTATCGAGGTTTTAAAAGCGGCCGATTTAATTTTAGCCGAAGACACTCGAACATCAGGTAAATTATTAAAGCATTTTGAGATTTCTACCCAGATGCAATCCCACCATATGCATAATGAGCACAAAACGTTGGAAAGTATCGTTCAAAAAATAAAAAGCGGAACAAGAGTAGCATTAATTAGTGATGCTGGAACACCAGCGATATCAGACCCTGGATTTTTACTAACCCGTGCCTGTATAGAAAACAATATTGAAGTTGATTGTTTGCCGGGAGCCACAGCATTTGTTCCTGCTTTAGTAAACTCAGGACTACCAAACGATAAATTTGTGTTCGAAGGGTTTTTACCGGTAAAGAAGGGACGACAAACCCGACTCTTATTATTGGCTGAAGAAACCAGAACTATGGTTTTTTACGAGAGCCCGCATAAATTAGTAAAAACCTTAGGGCATTTTTGCGAGTATTTTGGAGCACACAGGCAGGTATCGGTATCTCGAGAACTTACTAAACTTTATGAGGAAACCATTAGAGGAACAGCCAAAGAAGTTTTAAATTATTATACTAATAAGCCTCCAAAGGGAGAAATAGTTATTGTGGTAGGAGGAAAGAAATAAGCTTTCAAAATAAAATAGAAAAGAATAGCAAATACAATCAAAATAAAATAGTCTATGAAATATTGTAAAATATCATCTGCCTTGTTAAGTGTTTTTATGTTGACAATAGCTTGTAAATCTGAAGAAACCGTAAATGAGGAGGCAGACAAAGCACCTAAAAATGTCATACTTTTAATTGGAGACGGTATGGGAGTATCACAAGTTTCAAGCAGTTTTTATTTTGGGAATCAAAATTCAAGTTTTGAGAGGTTCAAGCAGATAGGTTTTATAAAAACATCTTCTCAAAGTGATTTAATTACCGATTCGGCAGCAGGAGCCACAGCTTTTTCAGCAGGTATAAAAACCTATAACGGAGCGATAGGTGTAGATAAAGACACGCTGCCGGTACCATTAATAACCGATAAGGCATCAGAAGCACATTTAGCAACAGGTATAATAAGCACCTCCTCAATAACGCATGCCACACCAGCTTCTTTTTTCGCTCATGTTAAAAGTAGAAATATGCAGGAAGACATTGCAGCTCAGTTACCAGGTTCAGGCATAGATTTTTTTGCAGGAGCCGGCAACGATTTCTTTTTTAAGCGTAAAGACAATGCTGACTTAGGAGTAGCTTTTTCTAAAAACGGATTTATTGTTGATACTATTGCCTTGAAAAAACCTCAAACCTTTAATTTAAATAAAAAGTATGGGTATTTGCTAGCACCAATACAAATGCCTAAAATGAGCGAAGGACGTGGCGATTTTTTAAGTCAGGCTACACGTTTGGGAGTAGAATACTTATCTAAAAACAAACAAGGGTTTTTTTTAATGGTAGAAGGTTCTCAAATAGATTGGGGAGGGCATGCTAATGACTCCGATTACATTGTTGAAGAAGTAAAAGATTTTAGCAAAGCAATTGGAGAAGCCCTTGATTTTGCTGAGAAAGACGGAAATACTTTGGTTGTGGTTACTGCAGATCATGAAACAGGAGGCTATACCCTTGCTTCAGAGAATGGTAATTATAATAAAATTAAAGGAAGTTTTTCTACTGGAGGGCATTCAGCTACGCTAATCCCTGTATTTGCATACGGACCAGGTTCTGAAAACTTCCAGGGGATTTATGAAAATAATCTTATTTATAATAAAATCATTCAATTAACCAATTGGGGAAGTAAGAAAACAGACAATTTGTAATTAATGGATGCCTTATTACACAAAATAAAACAATGTACTATTTGTCAAGAGCATTTGGCATTAGGGCCACGGCCTATAGTATCGGCACATCCGGATTCAAAAATTGTAATTATTGGTCAGGCACCAGGAACTAAAGTGCACAAAACAGGAATTCCATGGGACGACCCAAGCGGTAGGCAGCTGCGAAAATGGTTAGGAGTTACAGACGAAGTCTTTTACAATGCAACAAAAATAGCTCTTATTCCTATGGGGTTTTGCTACCCGGGAAAAGGAAAAACAGGCGATTTACCACCACGACCAGAATGTGCACCAGAGTGGCATAAACCATTATTTGATGAATTTAAAAATGTAGAGCTGGTTATTTTAATCGGGATGTATGCTCAAAAGTATTATTTACAAAATGCAGCAAAAAAAACATTAACCGAAACCGTTAAAAACTTCAAAACGTATTTGCCTAGGTATTTGCCTTTACCACATCCATCACCACGAAACAGGTTTTGGCTAACCAAAAACCCTTGGTTTGAGGTTGAGGTTTTGCCGGAATTAAGTAAAAAAGTTAAAAGGGTTTTATAATTTTTATAAAAACCCAGTTATAATAATTAGAGAAACTTTAAATCACTTCATTGTTAAATATTCAGGAAGTCCATACGCTAAAATGTTTATATTTTACACTTAATTGACGATTTACGTATCTGTTTAAAATATTAATAATATATAATTTTGTGCAGTGATTTTATTATTTACTGTTTTAATGAAATCATAATTATATATCAAAATTAGTTATGAGAACATATACTTTCTTTGCTTTTCTATTATTTAAAATCATCCCCTTTTGTAATATCTTAAACGCTCAGCAATTTAGAAGTATTGAAAGGCAAGCAGGGTTAGACCATATTATCTATACCAACGGAATAGCCGTAGCAGATTATGACTTAGATAACGATTTAGATATTTTCATTATAGCTCAAAGAGATTTTGAGGAGGGAAGCCCAGAAACATGGAATAGGCTTTTTAGAAATAATAATAATGGGCGATTTGAGGATGTTACTGTAAGTGCAGGTTTTGGCATAATAGAGAACAATGAAAATGCAGGAGAAAAACTTGCTGCTTCCTGGGGGGATTATAACAACGATAACTATCCAGATCTATTTATATCTACCAATCATAAAAGTCAGCTTTACAGGAATAATAAAGATGGAACATTTACCAATGTAACTGCTGAGGCAGGAATAACAGAATACTGTGAGCTATGCTTCTATTCAGGTGCTTTATGGGTAGATTTAAACAATGATACATATTTAGACCTTTACATAACCGATTTTACATCTACAATTGATAATAAGCTTTATTTAAACAATGGTGATGGTTCGTTTACATTAAAATCGAATACCAATCTTAATGGTTCGGCCTATAGCTTGTCATCTATTCCTATTGATTTTAATGGTGATGAGTTTTTAGACATATATGTGGCAAATGATGTAGATCAAAATAACTACCTGTTAATCAATCAAAATGGAGATGGCTTTATAGAAGTTGCACAAGATTATGGTATGGAAAGCCCCCATAACGGAATGGGGCTTGCAACTCCAGATTATAATAATGATGGTTTGTTTGAATTGATAGTAACAAACATTCGAGAAAACAATTTTTATGTCCAGACCGGAACTTTAGATTTTGAAGATAAGGCTACAGATTTAGGAATATTTAATACGGGATGGGCTTGGGGAGCTAGCTTTTCTGATTTTACACACGATGGCTATGAAGACCTCTATATTGCTAATGGTTACTTTAGTGAAACTTCTGATTTTTATCTTGAAAATATTCCTAACATAGGAGGTAGAACATTTCAGCGAAAAGAACCAGTGCTTGGAGGAGACTCAGAAAAAACCAACGGAAGAGCTATTGTTTCTTTTGATTATGATAATGATGGTGATTTAGATGTTATAAAATCAAATGTTGACGGACATATAGTATTTCATGAAAACACTAGTATAGATACCTATTACACAAATGAAACCCAGGGAAACTGGCTTAAAATAAAGCTACAAAGTACCTCTTCTAATAACTATGCGGTAGGGGCTAAGTTAGGCATCTACTATAACAATGGTGCGGCTCAACACAGATTTCACCACGGCGCCGGATACCAATCACAATCCATTCTACCTGTACATTTTGGCTTGTCTAATACTACTGTTGTTGATAGTTTATCTATAACCTGGCCTTCAGGAAACAAAGAAACCCGTTACAATATTCCTGTAAACAAAACAATCAAAGTTGTAGAAGGAAATGATTTTGTAGTTGAAGACAACAATACTGCGGTTCTAATTCCTGGATGTACCGATATAGATTCATGTAATTACAACCCTAATGCAACTTTTAATAATGGTTCTTGTGAGTACATTCCATCAGGAACCCTTTCAGGAAATGCAATTGCAAATGTGTTAACCAATGAAGCGTATAGTTATGCCTTAGCTATGGATAGCAATACGACTTTTGAATGGCATGTGGAAAATGGCGAAATTATAAGCGGACAAGGGACTAATAGCGTTTCTGTGCATTGGTTTTTTGGGAGCTCTGGTAAAATAACAGTTAGAGCTAATAATGAAGAATGCTTTTCTCTACCTGTTACACTAGACGTTACATTGGAGTATGACGCAGAATCTTCAAACAATAATTATTCTGTTGCAAGACTATGGAACGAGGCTCTTCTAGAAGCGATTCGAAAAGATTATGCAAGGCCCACAATACATGCCAGAAACTTATTTCATACCAGTATTGCTATGTATGATGCTTGGGCTATCTACAATGAAGGCAAAGTTGAACCTTATTTCATAGGAAAAAAAGTTCATGATTTTCAAACAGATTTTGATGGTTTTACATCATCAGAAAGTAGCGATATTAGCTTACAAAAAACCATTAGCTATGCAGCGTATACATTATTAAAACACCGCTTTCAAAAATCACCTAACGCGGAAATAACATTGGCAAAATTTAACAATGTTATGCAATCTTTGGGTTACGATATCGATTTTACATCGCAAGATTATGCTAGTGGAGATCCTGCTGCTTTAGGAAATTATATAGGAACAAAACTTATAGAATATGGACTTCAAGATGGTGCTAATGAAGCAGGTGAATACGAAAACCTGTATTATGAACCGATAAACAGTTCTTTAATTCCTGCTAATGGCGGGAGTACCATGTTAAGCGACCCTAATAGGTGGCAACCATTATCTTTAGATGTTTTTATAGATCAAAGTGGTAACATAACCAGAGAGAACACACCTCAGTTTTTAAGCCCAGAATGGGGGAATGTAAATGCTTTTGCTTTGAATGAAAGTGAATTAACGAGTTATAGTCGTAATTCTAGTACTTATCGTGTATATCATGACCCACTGTCGCCACCTCAGTTAGGAAATTCATCAACTGATACAGAACAATACCAATGGGGATTTTCATTAGTATCAATATGGGGAGCACATTTATCTCCACATGATGGTGTATTATGGGATATTTCACCCAAATCAATAGGAAACATTTATCTATCTGCAATGCCTGATAACTTTGCAGATTACCCTAGTTTTTACAAAACTTTTGAAGGTGGCGATGTAGGAATAGGAAGGGCTATAAATCCTTATACAAAACAACCTTATGAAACCCAAATAGTTCCTAGAGGGGATTATGCCAGAGTATTGGCAGAATTTTGGGCCGATGGACCAGACTCTGAAACCCCTCCCGGACATTGGTTTGTGTTGCTAAACTACGTAAGTGATCATCCTGTTTTTGAAAAACGATTTAAAGGAGAAGGCGCTATTTTAAGCAATTTAGAATGGGATGTAAAGTCCTATTTTATTTTAGGAGGTGCTATGCATGATGCCGCAATTGCCGCATGGAGTATTAAAGGTTGGTACGATTATATACGACCTATTTCGGCTATTCGATATATGGCAGAAATAGGGCAAAGTTCAGACAATGGATTAGATAATTTTCATGAAGAGGGAATTCCTCTTATAGATGGTTATATTGAAGTTGTAGAAGAAGGCGATGTGCTGGCAGGTAGTGAAGGAGAACATGTTGGTAAAATAAAACTGTATACCTGGAGAGGACACGATTATATTGACGATACCGAAACAGAAGAGGCTGGTGTTGGTTGGATATTAGCAGAAAACTGGTGGCCATATCAAAGACCGTCTTTTGTAACACCTCCTTTTGCAGGTTATGTGTCTGGGCACTCTACCTATTCTAGAGCAGCAGCCGAAATCATTACTAAGCTTACTGGTGATGAGTATTTCCCCGGAGGCCTGGGGGAGTTTTTGGCTAAGAAAAATGAGTTTTTAGTTTTTGAAGAAGGCCCTAGTGAAGATGTTATTTTACAGTGGGCAACTTACAGAGACGCTTCAGATCAATGTAGCTTATCAAGAATATGGGGAGGCATACATCCGCCGATGGATGATATTCCCGGACGCATAATTGGAGAGAAAATAGGGGTGAATACTTTTGAATTTGCAGAGGCATTATTTGATGTAGAGAAGCCAGAAGCAAACATTAAAAATATGCCACTATTTGTTTACCCTAATCCAATCAGTTTACCTACCTCTATTAAAGTAAAACACACACTTGGTAATGAGGAGTTTGAATTATTCGACTTTTTGGGAAAACAACTATCTGTTAACGCTTCCTTTAATGAAGAAAATAACGAAACAGAAATTCGAATACATAGTCCCCTAAAAACAGGGATTTATATTTTAAGAACAGAAAAAAAATCATGGAAACTGGTCATTCAATAATTTTAATTTTTTACCATCACCATGAAACAGGTTTTGCCGGATTTGAGGAAAAGAATCAAAGAAATAGTGTAACTAAATATCAGTATTTCTTTTCAAGAAATTAAAGTTATAAACCTGGACTAATAGCAAATTATATTTGGTGTTGACGAATACTGATAGTCAATTGTGTTTTTTGAAATTGGAATAATAAACTCCTTGATGATTCATAAAAGTATCCTCCTTTTTATTTAAATCTAATGTTTCACCATTAAAGTTTGTTGCTGGCAAACCCAGTTCCTGGTAAATACAAGCTGTGGCAGCAAAGTCCCAAATGCTACCTCCCCCAACGTCCTCTTTGGGTAGTTTTAAAAAACATGCAGGTCCGTTTTCTAAAACCAAAATAGCATTCATTACGGCACCTGCTCCTGAAATTTCTTTAATACCTTTTAGCCCTAAATTGGTGTTATGAGTATTAAGTATGCTTTGTATTTCAGAGGACTTAGGGGTGTCTTTTAATTTTTTATCGGTAGCGTAAGTTAAATAGTCATTCGTGTTTTTAATGCGCCAAGGTTTTCTGTTTTTATAAACTCCTTTTTCTTTTATAGCATGGTATAGTGTTTTAGTGCTGGGGTCAAATACAACGCCAATTACAGGTGTTCCGTTTTTAGTAATTAAAGCAATAGCCACAGAAAACCCAGGTTGTTTATTAATGAATGCTAGTGTGCCATCCATAGGGTCTATACACCAAAAGAAATCTTTTTCAAATCGGGTTTTATCATCTTCTGTTTCTTCCGACAATAAGCCAATATCAAAGGCTTTACAAGAGGGTTTTAAATGCGATAAAATAATGCGTTCGCATTCACGATCTACTTTTGTTACGACTTGAGACGCATAGTTAGAACCACCCTCTTTTTGCTCTACAATAAGGTTATCATTTAGACGCTTCTGAATAATATTTCCAGCTGAAAGTACCGCTTCAATGGCTATGTTTGCTAAATGATTTAAATCCATGACTATAGATTTTTAATAACATCAGCAGTGACACGTTCACTATAACTATTAATTTTCCAATGGCCAGGACTCCACCCTTTTAAAAACCGATGAAAATCTGCCCAAGCCACATGATATAAAGACCGCCATTCGTTTTCAAGTGCTTTATTTTTTTTACCAAGGGCTTTGTGTAAATGCGTAAAGTAGGTGTTTAATAGTTTTGATTCTAAACGCTCGCAATCACTTTCATTAACACAACTTCCAATAAAATAGGCAACATCTTTCATACCACAGCCACCGCCTGCATATTGAAAATCTACACCGGCTACTTGTCCGTTTTCAGAAAAACAAAAGTTTGCCAATTTTGCATCACCATGAACAAATGTTTTAAAGTTACAGCTATTCAGTTTGTTGTTAATCGCTGCAGCAGCGTTTTTCAATGTTTTATCTTCTAAAACCTCAAGTTCTTGAGGCCTGGTTTCTAAATGCCAATAGGTGCCAACCTCCCAAAGTCCGTTAGGAACTTTACCTAAATAACTCGCATGAAATTGTGCCAACCATTCTAAACAGTTGTTTATCTCTTTCCAATCTATATTTTGTTTTCGTAATGGATAACCTGCTTTATCTAAATCCTCAAGCACAATAAGTGTTTCATCATCTTTATTTTCAATAGCTAAACATTTTGGTAAATGCGCCATACTATGTTTACTATATAGCTTATACCAAGTAGTTTCTACTTGATAAGATTTCAATTTTCTTTGATGACCAATATCGGTATGCCATCCTCTAGGATGGTTGTTACTTCTGGGTAATTGCACATGTTTCACAACAACACTTTCTAAAGGCGCATTTTCTAGTGCTATACGTATAATTTTACCATAACCACTCCATAATTCCTGAATGATTTCTTTTTCAAATAAAGATGATGCACCTGTACTCTGAAGAATTACGGATTTGAAATGGTTGTTCATAGGGAGGCAAAGGTAGGGAATTGTGGTTTTTATTTTGATCTTAATGATGTCTAAAAAAATAAAATTCAACGCTTTATAGTTTTCTAAACTGGCTTTAGTTATTTTTATATTGTCGAACTAATTAAACTTCTACGCCATTCATGACAATACTCACAATAAAAGACGAAACAGCTTCAGGTGATATTCTTAACGAAATAAGAATTCAAGTTGAAAACGAAAGAACTACACTAAAAGATATTATTACGACTCGTGTTTTAACAGAAGTGGAGAATTATAACAATTCTAAACCTGAATATTTTAAAGGATTGATACAACCCAGTGAAGCTGAAAAAACCTTAAACGGTTTTCGAATTAAAAAAAGAAAAACTATTGACGGAGAACAACAAGTTTATGTTGCATTAGACGCTTTTCTTAAAAATGGTTATTTTGTAATTGTTGATGATGAACAAATTACAGATTATAATAAGGAAATGCTTGTAAGCGCTGATACAAAAATTAGTTTCTTAAAATTAACACCATTAGTTGGAGGTTAAAACTATGAATGATTTTTTTAAAAGAATGTTTGGGCTTTTAGCCAAAGAAACCCAAAAGGAAACATCAGTAAATAAGGAAGTACAACTATTTATAAATGATTTGGTTAATGAGGCTATAGAAACAAAAGAAAACTACACCATTAAATTAAGCAGTCTTGAGTATTATAAATCACTTAAAGCAAAACCTATTGACTTAAAAAAAGATGTTATATCTCTTTTGATTTACTATAAAAATATTGGATATCAAGGTGTTAATAATGTTTGGTCTAAAGAATCATATTTTGTAAAAGATGTGTTTTCTAAATTATTAAGTTTATTAATGCGTTCATCTGCTATAAACTTTAATGAAGAAGAACTATTAAAGATAAGTATTGAGCTTTCCGCAAAGAAGAGTACTTATTTCTATACCTCTGAATGGCCAATTGTTCCTTTTTTAAGCAGAGTTGAGAAGTTGGTAAAAGATACTACACTCACCCCAAAGTTAAAACAAAGCCTTAATCATATTCAAAAATTAGTTTCCAATCAAAGATATATTTATGCTGAAGAGACTAGAATTTTAAATAGAATCAAACTTATAAAAGAAGGTCCAAAACAGTTTTCTGTTAGTGACAGTGACAAGTTAGGTAAGGCAATTCTAAATACAACAAAAGCATTTAAAGGCAAAAAACATGAGGCTTTTATATCGTTATTAAATTATTTTTCAAAAGGAAGAGAAAAGAGTACGCCATCAAAGGTTTGGTTAAAAGAATCTAATAGTAAAATAGAATTAATAGGTAAAGAATTCTTAATAACCAGTTTTATGTCTTGGATAGGTGTTGTAATACAAATACTAAAGGAGATTCATAAAAATAAATCTTATGAATTTACATTTGCTTCAGAGGAAAATGTTCAGTTGTTGCGTTCCTCTATTTGGATGAGTTCATTGTTGAATGATAATAACTTAAACCAAGCTGTAGAAGACTTAGGTTTATGGAGTTTTAAAAAATTATCAGGTCATGGTGCGGTTAGTGTTAAGTTAGGGAATGCTTGTATTTATGCATTTTCAAAATTACCGTATAAAGATGGAGTTTCAAGATTAACAAAGTTTAGAATGAAGATTAAGTACCCTTCAGTACAATCTTTAATTACTAAGGCAATTGTAAGAGTTGCAGAGGCTGAAGGAAAAACTATGGATGAAATTGAGGAACTTGCTGTTCAAGATTTTAAATTGAATGATGATTATCAATTAATGAAAGATTTTGATTCTTACAAAGGTGTAATAACTATTGTTGACAGTAGTACTGTAAGCTTATTGTGGGAAAATGAAAAAGGAAAACAAATTAAAACTATTCCTAAGTATGTTAAGGATAATTTCTCAACAGAGTTAAGAGTTTTAAAAAAACAGCTTAAGGATATTCAATCTAATCTTAGTGCTCAAAGAAGTAGGATAGAAAAAATATTTTTAGGAAAGCGGCAATGGACTTTTTCGCAATGGGAGGAGTTATACTTAGAAAACAAATTATTAGCCTTTTTTGGAACTAAACTTATCTGGAATTTCACTGAAAATAATAAAACTATAAGTGCTATTTTTCATAAAGGAAAGTTAGTTAATACCAAAGGGAATGTAAATATTGATTTCAAAAAATCTATAGTAGAATTATGGCACCCTGTTACCGCTACCGTAAAGGAAGTAGAATTATGGCGTGAATGGTTACTTGAAAATCAAGTTAGGCAACCTTTCAAGCAAGCACACCGAGAAGTATATATAGTTACTGACGCCGAAACAACAACAAACTCTTATTCTAATAGGTATGCAGCACATATAATCAGACAGCATATTTTTAATGCCTTATGTAGAGAAAGAGGGTGGCGTTATCAACTTCAGGGGCAATGGGATTCACACAATATTCCAACATTATACATACCATCTTGGAAATATAGAATAGAGTTTTGGACAGAAACAGAAGGCGTACATGATTCAGCTAATGAAATGGGGATATTTAATTATTTACAAACTGATCAAGTGAGGTTTTATGATGAGTTTAATCAAGTTAATATGGTTGATGTTCCAGCAATAGTTTTTTCTGAAGCTATGCGAGATGTTGATTTGTTTGTTGGAGTAACAAGTATTGGTGCCGATCCTAATTGGCGAGATGGTGGCGAAGAAAGATTTCATGGTTATTGGTCAAGTTTTTCTTTCGGAGAACTAGCCACGAGTGGTTTAGAACGAAAAACTTTGCTTGAAAACTTGATACCCAAATTACAAATTAAGGAACAATGTAGTTTTGAAGGAAATTTTCTTGTTGTAAAAGGTAAACTTAGAATATACAAAATTCATATGGGTAGTGGTAATATTTTAATGAAACCAAATGACCAATATTTATGTATTGTTGCAGATAGAAAAAAAGAGCAGAATGTTTTTTTACCTTTTGAAGGAGACTCAACATTATCTACCATATTGAGCAAGGCATTTATGTTGGCAAATGATGATAATATTAAAGATAAGACAATAACAAGTCAAATTGAAAGGCGTTAAGTTTAAATAATAAGTAAATGAAAAAAATAATAATAGTTCTTCTTTTTGGAACGCTTTTGGTTTCTAATCATGTTGTTTCTCAAACACAAACAGAGCATTGGGAGTCTTATATAGCATCTTATGAAGGCGAAAAACCTGGTTCGACAACAGTAAGAATGGACTTGATAAAGTCTGCGCCTATTTCAGGATACAACTATGTTTTGGTAACAGGAATAACTTATAAAAGTGAAAGAGAAGATGGTTTCCCAAAAGGCGATGAAACTTTTAAGTTATTACATAAAATAGGCAATGGTTTAGAATCAATTCTTAATAAAAATGTAGAGAATGTTTTTGTTGGTTCTTTTATGCATGATTTTGAAAGATTAGAATACTTCTATTTAAAATCAAATAAGGGTGTAAAAGAAAAGATTGAGCAATTTTATAAAGCCAATTACCCAGATAAAGAGTACTATTTAAATATAAAAGAGGATAAGAATTGGGAATATTATATCAAGTTTCTATACCCAAATGAAGAAACCATTAATTATATGGAAGACCAAAAAGTTTTAAGCGCTCTTAAAAATGCTGGTGATAATTTGACTAAAGCGAGAAGAATTGATCATTGGGTTTATTTTTCTTCTAAAGCAAGTATGCTTTCATTTAAAAAAGAAGTATTAAAACAAGGGTTTAAAATAGAGTCTTCAGGTAAAACAGAAGAGGGAGCAATACCTTATAGACTTCGTTTTTATAGAATAGATTATGTAGATATTGATTCTATTTATCCAATAACATCCTCTTTAAGGAAAATGGCTGTTAAGCACAATGGCGATTATGATGGTTGGGAAACCTCAGTTGAAACGGATTAAGCATGTTAGATTAAATCCTTATTATTAGAAATTAATCAAACAAAAAAAGCACTAGCTTTTACCCTAGTGCATTTATAAACACCCACCTATTTTCCAGAGAAAATCTCCTTTAATTGTGTTACCACGCCACCATTACCAGCAATTGTGATTTCGCCAATTTTATCGGCGATTTTTTCAACATACTCCATTTCTTTTAGCTTGTACAGCATGTTATTCTCTTCCATTAACTTTGCCGTGTTTAGCAAGCTACGTGTAGAAGCTGTTTCTTCACGTCTTGTAATAGTATTGGCTTGTGCTTTTTTTTGTGCTACCAGAACCTGATTCATAATCTCCTTCATTTCTCCGGTTAAAATCACATCTCTAATACCACAGTTTAAAACGGTAACCCCTAATTTAGTTGCGCTTGTTTTCACGTCTTCAAACACTGCCTCGGCAATATTGTCTTTACGCTCTAACAATTCATCTAAAGTATAAGCACCAACATAAGCACGCAATACCAATTGCATAGTAATGTATAATTGCTTTTCATAATCTTTGTTTTCTAATAAAGCCTTTTCAATATCGGTAACTTTATATTGTGTATAAAAGTTAATACGGATAGCTGCTTTATCTTTAGTTAACAATTCTTGTCCGGCAATTTCTAATTGCAATTGACGTAAATCGGCCTTTGCCATTTTAATTGTTGTGTCGTTTCTCCAGAATCTGTAAGTACCGCCGTCAAGCGTCTTTGTATACACATCATCTACTAAAAGCACCGCTTTTTCATAGGTTGCTACTTCAAAAGCTCTGATGTATTTACTCAATTCATATTTACTGAATAATGACTTGTCAATCTTTTCAGTAATATAAATTTTACTTAAATCTACACGTGTAAACTCACGCTCAATTAAACCCTTCCAGTACACATAACGTCCAGCAGTTAGTATGGTTTTAAAGATGCCTTTTTCGTAAACCAAAACCAGTTCACTATCTTTAACTTCAACAACATCCAACATGGCTTCTAACGTTTTGTCTTGTAGTAAGAGTTCTAACGCCACTGGAGCAACAAAGGCATTTGCTAAGTCGTACATCAAGACACGCTTGTTGAATCCTAGCCAATGTATTCCTTTGGTAATTACTTTCACGTAATCCCCTTTTTTGAATACCAAACCTACTTTTCCTGCATTAATTCTTACTCGTTTCATTGTTTTTTATTTTTAAATTAAACATTTCATGTTGCCCACTATAGGCATAGCAAAACCTGTAACGGAAGGGTTGCTAACTTTAAGCAGTAACTACGAGTTTGTTACTGTTTAAAGTATATTTTGGGCGTTACCTTAAAAGGTCGGGCTATCCGTTACTAGTTTTGGCTCGATGCTCGCCTTGCCAAAAGCTAACCACTTCTATCCCTAACGCGGAACTTTCGTTTTTTAAAAAACAGCAGATTATAAATCATCTTTCCAGTACGGAAATACTCATATTAAAAGCTTCAATACCTAGTGTTAAGCTCTGTAGAAATAAAAGTTGATATCAAAAAAAATGATACGCTGTTTTAAATCCTGAAAACAAAACAGTAGTTATGTCTAACCATTAAAAATCAGTATGTCTAAGTGCCTTCCAGATTGCTTAATCATACTAATATTGTTAATTATTAAGCCGATTTACAATCTACTATTTTTGCCATTTTTATTGAGTAGTGTGACAGACTACTGGCTATCAGTTTTACAAGATGATAAGCTTTTTCAACCTACATTATGAGTGTAGTGCTCTAACCATACTGAGCTACGAAACCTAATTTTGGTGGCTTCGACAGGAATCGAACCTGTGCAATTAAAGAGACATAACAAATGTCTGTTCGCTAGAACCGAAATCTAGTGCATCTGCCTGTTCCGCCATATCCGAAACTGGATAGTGGGACTCGAACCCACATGAACTTTGGTGGAATTTTTTGGATAAATTCCAAACCTTCAAGTCTAGTTGAACATAAAAACATGATGCATTGCTGCAAGGTTTTATACAATAGTGTTATACCGAAACACCCAACAAGACCAGCTTGATATTTTAAAAAAAAAGCGTTCTGAGAATACCTCCGCTTATAGACAAACTTTCCTAGTATTATAGCCGTAGCCTTTCCCTAGTTTTCCACGTTCTTCTCATTGCTTAGAAAATCACGTACTTGTCTGATGCCTTAATACATTATAGCTGTTCGGCAACTTAGACTTGGCTTGCATAGAGGTTGTATTACCACGCTTTGCAATTACAAGGGTTGGCTCCCTCACCATTCATAAACGTCCTATTTCAAGGCGGCTTATTAGAATGTTCACCGTATAACAAAGGTTTGCGACCTTTATCATCCCATATGTTTCAATGGGTTTAGGCAACTACTAGCTGCTACAATGCCCGAAGTCTTATGCGTATCAATTTTTCTGTATGAAATGTACAGTGCTCTTCCAATTGAGCTATACCCCATTTTGGTGCGGATACTAGGAATCGAACCTAGACATAAAAAACCTTTGACCGAGGAGAAGGGCTTCGGAAATGGCTTCGTAGATTTTAGCTTACAAAATACCAACCTTCTCCTTGTGTGTTTCCCAACACACGGTATTTCAAGTTTCCGAGTAGTTTCCTACCAGGTAACTTTAATACTGTATTGCGCTCCGTAAGGTTGGATAGCCTATACGTAACCCATTACTACAACTTTTCCTATTGATGTCTCCATCTCAAGCCTACTTAACGGTTGGCTATACATTCTTATACGCCTCGGCGGTTGCCCCTGGCATGTAATCATGTATGTTAGTTGCTTGCTTATCTGTACTGTTTCCGGAAAAACAGTCTCTGCTCACAGTGCCTGCTTGCAGATTTATCCTTGTTACCAAGTTTATCTAAGGACGATAAGCCGCCCCATCATACAATAATCGAGATTAAATAATGATGATTTTTCTTGTTATGAAACCCAATAATTGAATTTCACCTTATTTCAATGAACTTTAATTTTTGTGGAACAGACAGGATTCGAACCTATATCGCCAGAGCTTCAATCTGGTGCATTGACCAACTTTGCTACTGCTCCAATATTTTAGTACTCCACCCAAGATTCGAACTTGGACTTAACAGCGCTTAAAGCTGTTGCCTCTCCCAGTTGGGCTAGTGGAGCATGGTACAGGAAGAGAGATTAGCTCGTGCACCTTTCTCAAATCTAAGATACTCGTGAATGCAAAGCATTTCGAACTCCCAGTTTCTCGATTCTAAGTCGAGTGCGTTTGCCATTTCGCCATTCCTGCATGTGTTGAGGTATTAGGAATTGAACCTAAATCATCCGAGTAAAAGCTCGGTGCTTTAGCAATTAAGCTATACCTCAATTTTGTACTCCGTAAGGGAATTGAACCCTTAATTCCTGATAGAAAGTCAGGCGTCTTAACACATTTGACCAACGGAGCTTTTTGTTTGAAAACTCAAGATTTAATCTTGAATGCTTCGCAGTACCGACGAGATTCGAACTCGCAACTTCTCGGGAGACAACCGAGTGCTCTAGCCATTGAACTACGATACTATTTGTGGGAACTGAAGGAATCGAACCTACTCAGTAAACAACAACTGTTTTACAGACAGTTTCAGCTCTCCAACGCTGACGAGTTCCCATAAAATCGGCAAAACCAGTTTGCCGATTTTTTACTTCCCCTTTCTTTTTTTATTAGACTTCTTTTTCTTCCTTTTTCTAGGCTTAATTTTATTTTTAACCCTAGATATTTCATTGTTCACATAATCAATAAAACAGTTGTTTGTTGCCGTTTTATTAGCAACCTTAAACGTTTTAATGGCAGCTTTAAATTCCCCTTGTTTTTCATGTAAAATCCCTTGCAATAATTGTAATAAGGCTTTGTCTGTGCCTTTAACTGTTAGTGCAAATGCTATCAACTTGTCGGCTTCTTCATAGTCGTTATTCCACAAAAGAGTTTGAACATAAAACGGATATGTTTTTGGCATTTCCATATGTTGAGCTACAGCTTCTGCGAAATATTGTTTTGCTGTTTCGTAATCTTTTAATTGTTCAGCATAAACACGACCCATTAAACATAAAGCCTGTGCATCTTTACTGTTATATGATAAAGCATAGTGTAATGCTTCTAATGTTTCTTCAAGTTCGTATGGATATGCATCCATAGCCTTAAATAAATAGTTGTTATGTAAATTATTTTCCATTTTGTTTTTATTCAATAAATTATTCTGTTTTAAAGAGCACAAATAGCGCGCTCTTAAAACCAAATCAGATTGATGTATTCTTAAGTTTTAGGAATAAAAAAATCCGAAACAGTTTTCTTGCTTCGGATTCTTCTCTGGAAAGTTAATCTACAGAAAATACCGAAGCCTCGTGAGTGATTCTAAATCACTATAAACACCCTCAAAAGGTATATTATGTTTTAACATGGCTTCTTGTTTTTAATTATTAATACTTGTTGCAGTGTTTATTTAAAACTGCTGTGCAAAGATGAAAATTTTTTTAATAAAACAAATGAATTTTTGATTTAATTTATTGAAAATCAATTGGTTACTTTTATTTTTAGATATGAGATATCCTGTCCGCATTTATGCAGAAATTTGAGTTATTATGCAAATGTTTGTCTCCCAGTTGCTTACTCTTCAATGTTAATATTTTAATGGTTAAAATTTATTTTCAATATTCTTTAAAAATTTTATAAAAAAAGCGCCCAATTTCTTGGACGCTTGTTATAATTATAGTTTTTCTTATTTATTTCATACCAAAATGATTTAAAAATAACTACATAGCGTCCTGTTTCGATGGAATAATTCACTTTTTCCTCGATAATCCCACTGACAAATCAGTGAATTAGGTGCTTTATGTATTGTTATTTTTCTCATTTGAGCTGCAAATATGTAAATTTTATCTTATATAATGCAAATTTTATTTGCTCCTAAACATGCTTTCCTTTCTCCCAACCATGTTTTCCTAAATATTGGTTTCCGCTTTCTACGGCACCATCTTCTATAGAAGTTCCCATACTGTCGTTCCAACGGTTTAAGTATCCAAATAACGAGATAACCCCTAGCATTTCTACAATCTCACCTTCATCCCAGTGTTCATATAAGCGCTTTTTAATGGCTTCATCAACACCATTTGGTACTTGACTGGCTTGTAGCGAAAAGTCTAAGGCAGCGCGTTCTGCTTCACTAAAAGCAGGATGTGTTCTGTATTCCCAAATATTATCGAGCTGTTCTTGCTCGGCACCATAACGTTCGGCAGCACGTATGGCATGTGCTTGACAATAACGACACCCAGTTGAGTTGCTACTAACCCAGGCAATCATACGTTTTAAAGCCGAAGTAACTCTACCCTCATTAGCCATAACAGCTTTATTTAAATTAATAAAAGCTTTACTAATTGCAGGTCTGCGTTGCATGGTTAGTACCGAATTTGGACAAAACCCTAGGGTTTCATTAAAGAATTCTGCAAGGTCTTTGGTTTCTATATCATGGTCGGCAGATAATGGTGTTACTAAAGGCATAATTTTATTTTTTAAATAGTATTTTTGATACTTGCAAGAAACAAAAAATAATTCATAAAAAATGGGGAATCAAGTTACAACAAAATGGTTAGGTAATATGCGGTTTGAAAGTACCAATCCGTCAGGTCACAATTTATTTATAGATGCAGGTGAAGAAAATGGGGGAAAAAGCGAAGGGTATCGCCCAAAAGCTTTAATGCTTTCCGCTTTGGCAGGTTGCTCGGGTTTAGACGTTGCCTCTCTTATAAAAAAAATGAAGTTAAGGGTTGATGATTTTAAGATAGATATTGATGCAAACCTAACCGATGAACACCCTAAGTACTATGATAAATTAGATATGCATTTTCATTTTTATGGTGCAGAATTAAATGAAAAAAAACTTCAAAAAGCGGTTGACTTATCTATAGAAAAATACTGTGGTGTTATGGAAATGTTTCGTCAGTTTTCAGAATTAAAAATAGAAACACATTTTCATAATAAATAAGATAATAAGATGAATAGACTAGTCCCACTTTTTTTATTGTTAATGAGCTTTTTAAGCTTTTCTCAACAAAAAACTCATGTTGTATCTCATAATGAAGAAATTATTGTTACCGATCCTTCAAAAGGAAGCAATAGTTATAAAAGAATAGCGTTATTTCCTGATAAAGAAAAAAAAATACGAAGCATTATTTTAAACCTAACATTTGAATGCCCAGACAAAATGCGTTGTGCCGATTGGGATTATGTAGACCATATTAAAGCACGCAAAAAAAATGATTCTACAGTTTATGAAATCGCTAGAATGCTTACCCCTTATGGCGGCCGGTTTCAAAAAGATTGGCGTTTTGAATGGAAAGTTGATGTTACCGATTTTAGTCAGATATTAAGAGACGAAGTAGAGATAGATTATATCCATACAGGCTATGAAGACAATAAAACAAGAGGTTGGAAAGTAACAGTAGATTTCGAAATTACTTATGGAAACCCAGTTGCTAACCCTGTTGCCATTCATAAAATTTACGATGGTAATTATAAGTATGGTGATGCATCAGACCCTATTGAAAATCATTTAACACCAAAAACAATAAAAGCCAACTCAGAAACAGCTTTTTCAATCATTAAAGTACATCAAACCGGACATGGCATGGATGCTAATGGCTGTGGGGAGTTTTGTAGTAAATATCGGGACATCCTTTTTAATGGCGAAGTCGTTGACCATAAAGATTTGTGGATGGAATGTGGTGATAATCCATTGTACCCGCAAGCAGGAACATGGATTTTTGATCGTGCCAATTGGTGCCCGGGATATTTGGTGCAACCCGATGAGGTCTTGTTAAAAACAAAGCCTA
Source organism: Wocania sp. (assembly GCA_965224845.1). Lineage (GTDB taxonomy): Bacteria > Bacteroidota > Bacteroidia > Flavobacteriales > Flavobacteriaceae > Wocania_A. The sequence continues at coordinate 437,465 of CBDDAJ010000015.1, read as the reverse complement.
ATGAGCCATTTACCGTGGAGTTAAATATGGAACCTTATGAGACCGAAAAACCTAGTGCCAATGAGTTATTAACAACTTATGTTATAGAATACGAAAAACCAAATGCTAAAAACGATGCAACATTAATTGATATTATTCAGCCTTCTGCAAGCTTAAAGCATTCTAGAAAAAACCCTTTTGGCGGATTGCCGGTAATTAGAGTTAAAAACAATGGGCAAAACCCATTAAAAAAATTGGATATTATTTATTTTATAGAAGGAGAAACTCCAAATAAGTTTAAATGGACCGGGCACATTCCTTTTAACGAAACGGCAATAATTACACTCCCAACAGAAGTTTATAGCAAAAAAGCATCAGCTCATTTTTATGTAGAATTATCTAAACCAAATGGTAGAAAGGACGCCTTTCAGGCAGATAATAGTTTAAAGTCAATTTATAACCGCCCTAATATATTACCACAAAGTGTTATTGTATATTATAAAACCAATAACAAACCAAATGAAAATTCATATAGTATAAAAGATAGTTTTGGAAAAATCTTTTTCGAAAAAGATACTTTAAACATGAAACCCAATACAATATATCAAGATACTATTAAGCTAAAACAAGGGCATTATAGCTTTGTTTTTAATGATACCAAAGGAAATGGCTTAGAGTTCTGGTTTAATGCCAAAGATGGCCGTGGAGATTTAAAGTTACTGGATACTTTGGGCAATGCTATTAAGCATTTTGATTCGGATTTTGGAAGTCATTTAATCTATCATTTTTCTGTTCAGCCAGACCTGACATATGAATTAGATAACACCCCATCTATAACGATGTTTCCAAGCAGAACACATGGCCCGATAACCTTAGACTATTTTTCTAATAATGCTGCAAATGTTGAAGTGCTTATAGTCGATCAAGAAAATGAAACACAGGTTTATGAAGCACATAGTTATTATAATTTTAAACGAGGCACTCTAAACTACAATCTAGGGTATTTAGATAAGAAACGCTATTACATAAAGGTTTTAATAGACAAAAAAGAGGTTTTTAAAAACAGAATCAGACTAAAAGAATAGTGAGAATGCGTTGGACTTTAAAACCCAAACCTACACCCGAAAAAGTTATAGCCTTGCAAAAAGCACTTCAAGTAGATGAAACTATTGCTAGTTTGCTACTACAACGGGGTGTTGAAACTTTTGAGGAAGCCAAAAGGTTTTTCAGACCGAGTTTAAACGATTTACACGATCCGTTTTTAATGCAAGATATGGATCTGGCAGTAGCGCGAGTAGAAAAAGCTATTGCTAATAAAGAAAACATTTTAGTTTATGGCGATTATGATGTTGACGGAACCACATCGGTAGCTTTAATAGCGACTTATTTAAAAACAAAATATCCGCTTGTTCATACTTATATCCCTAATAGATATGATGAAGGCTACGGGATATCATATAAGGGAATAAATTTCGCTTTAGAGAACGATTTTTCTCTTATTATAGCATTAGACTGTGGGATTAAATCTGTTGAAAAAGTAGCCCATGCTAAAAAACTAGGGATCGATTTTATTATCTGCGACCACCACAGACCAGGTAGCGAAATACCAAAAGCAGTTGCCGTTTTAGACCCTAAAAGAGAAGATTGTAATTATCCTTATAAAGAATTATGTGGATGCGGTGTTGGATTTAAATTGGTTCAAGCATTAGCATCAAAAGAAGGCAAAACAGTTGAAGATTTAACCGAATATTTAGATTTAGTAGCTACAGCAATTGGTGCAGATATCGTTCCTATTAATGGTGAGAATAGAGCTTTGGCCTATTTTGGATTACAGGTTATTAATACAAATCCGCGACCGGGAATAAAAGCCATTTTAGATAAGGTTGAAAAAACCGAACTAACCATTACGGATGTTGTATTTATTGTGGCACCAAGAATTAATGCGGCCGGACGTATGAAACACGGGAACTATGCGGTTACTTTATTAACAGAAGAAGAGCATGATAAAGCCTACCAATACGCCTCTGAAATTGATGAATATAATTTAGATAGACGTGAAACAGATAAGCAAATTACAGAAGAGGCTCTTAAACAAATTGAAGACCAAAAAGAACAGAACCGCTTTACTACTGTTGTTTATCACGAAAACTGGCATAAAGGCGTTATTGGTATTGTGGCTTCTAGATTAACAGAAACCTATTACAGGCCAACATTAGTATTTACGAGAAGTGGAGAGAAATTAGCAGCCTCTGCACGCTCTGTTCGTGGTTTTGATGTGTATAATGCCATAGAAGCATGTAGCGAGCATATTGAACAATTTGGAGGGCATAAATACGCCGCAGGATTAACACTGGAAGCTGAAAACTATGAAGCTTTTAAACAAGCTTTTGAAAAAGAAGTCGCTAAAACAATAGATAGAAATTTATTAACACCAGAGATTAAAATTGATGCTCAAATAGACTTAAATGATATTACGCCGAAGTTTTATAGAATCTTAAAACAATTTGCTCCTTACGGACCAGCAAACATGACACCTGTTTTTATGACTGAAAATTTAGTAGATACCGGTTATGGAAAGTGTGTAGGAGCAGATAAGACCCATTTAAGATTAACGGTTACACAATCAGATGCAATCAAAAGCATTATTTGTATTGGATTTAGTATGGGAGATAAATTGGAATTAGTTTCAGATAAAAAAAGATTCAATGCTGTATATTCAATTGATGAAAATGAATGGCGAGGTAATGTGAGCTTACAATTGAAGTTAAGAGATTTAAAAAAACAAGGGTAAACTAAAAGTGAAGGGAACTATGGCAAGAAACGACCCCTATGCAGCATTGCGAATTAAAGAATTCAATATTTTTTTATTGTTGAGATTGTTTTTGGTTTTTGGTTGGTCTATGCAATTTATTGTTATTGAATGGCAAGTTTACAGTTTAACTAAAGATCCATGGAATTTGGCATTAATAGGAGCCTGCGAATTTATCCCTGCATTTTTTATGGCTCCTTTTGCGGGTCATATTGTAGATCAAAAGGAGAAAAGAAACCTCTTTGCACTTTGTATAGCTGCCTTTTCTCTTATTAGTTTAGGCTTGTTTTTATTAACCACTGACGCTGTTATTGGCAAGTGGTCAACAAAAGTTATTTTGTATTCTATTTATGCGCTTGTATTTTTTGGAGGCTTTTTACGGTCCTTTTTTGGTCCCACAATTTTTTCTTTAGTGGCTTTAATCGTTCCTAAAAAAATATATCCTAATGCAGCTACATGGAGTACCAGTACTTGGAAAATAGCAGCAGTTATGGGAGCACTATTTGGCGGGTTTTCCATTAGCTGGATAGGTGTAGATTACACTTTGTGCTTGGTTTTTGTTTTAGTAGTAATATCATTCATTTTAGTTTTTTTAATAAAAAAGAAACCTATTTTAAATAAAAAAATTGGTGAACCTATAAAAGAAAGCCTAAAAGTTGGTATTAGGTTTGTTTTTCAAAACAAAGCAATATTAGGTGCATTAACTTTAGATATGATTGCAGTTTTATTTGGAGGAACGGTAGCTATTCTGGCAATTTTTGCACAAGATGTTTTAGAGGTAGGCAGTGAAGGGTTTGGTATTTTAAATGCATCAATATCTATGGGAAGTATAGTAACTATGTTTGCTACTACTTATATTCCTATAAGTAAAAACACAGGCAAAAAGCTACTTATTTCAATTTTTATATTCGGAGTTAGTATTATTGGTTTTGGTTTATCTTCAATGTTTTGGTTAAGTGTATTAATGTTATTTATTAGTGGAGCTGCTGATGGTATTTCCATGATTATTCGTCAAACTATTTTACAATTAAAAACCCCTGATGATATGCGCGGACGTGTATCTTCTGTTAATTCTATGTTTGTAGGGTCTTCCAACGAGCTAGGTGCTTTTGAAAGTGGTTTAGCTGCCAAATTAATAGGTCCCGTAGCAGCAGTAGTCTTTGGGGGGACTATGACATTAATTACCGTTTTAGCTATTGGAATTAAAAACCCGGTACTTAGAGATTTAGATCTAAGGGCCGATATGGAAGCACATGATGAAGGGCTTTAATGCTTTAAGAATTTTAAAATTAATGTGTTTATTAGTTTTGGTTGTTCTTCTTGAATAAAGTGTTTAGCATCAATAAAGTGTAAGTTTTCTTCTTTTAGTTTTAGGTTAGAAACTACTTTTTCTTTCATTTTGCCAATTACTAAAAACGCATCATGTTTCCCCCAGATCAGACATTTGGGCATGTTTAAATTTTTAATGACATTCGAATAATCAGGTAGATCATTACATGTATTAGAAAAGAAATGATACATGGCCTTTGTTTTTCCTTCAAGCATTGGTTTTTTATAACCCCATATATCTGTTTTTAACATCACACGAGGCTCTGTAAGTCCGGCTTTAAATAAGCCTTTTAACATCATATTTGTTGAAATACCATTACTATACATCGCCATAATGCATCGGGCTAAAAGCCCTTTTTTAAATCGAATAGGAGGCTTAAAACCCTCTTTATAAATAATGGTATTTAAAATGATAAGCCTTTTAAATTTATTAGGAGCCATTTTTAATAACTCCCAGGTCCATAAACCTCCCGCGTCATGAAAGACATGATACCATGAGCTGATCTTAAGATAGTCCATTAATGCCAACAATCTGCCGGCGTGTTCTTTTGGAGCATAAACATTGTATCCCTTTGGAGAGTCGCTTGATCCAAAACCTAGCATGTCTGGAACAATCACTCTATAGCTTTGCGATAACTCATCAATCATTTTTCTATACAACCACCCGGATGTTGGGATACCATGAAGGAGTAATATTGTTTCGCCTTGCCCTTTATCAATATATTTTATTGTTCCATGAACCGAAAGAAAAGCATGTTGCTCATTTCTAAATTCAGAATAAGTCATAACAATTGTTGGTTTATAGAATAAGTCGTAAAGAAATAAAAAACCTATTTATATTCTTTTAAATCAAATGTTTCCCCATCAAAAACACCGTAAGTATAATACGAAATCCAATCCCCAAGATTGATATATTTGGATTGCTCGTTGAGGTCTATATTTAAAGGCAAGTGTCTATGACCGAAAACAAAAAAGTCACGATGTTTGCTTTCTAGTTTCCGTTTGCAATATTGTATTAACCACTCTTTATCGTTACCTAAAAACTTAGCATCTTCGTCGCCAGAAATAAGTTTATTTTTTACAGATAAATGTTGCGCCATACGCACCCCTAAATCTGGATGTAACCACCTAAACAGCCATTTACAAAAGGGGTTAGTGAACACCTTTTTCATACGCTTGTAACCTTTGTCCCCTGGCCCTAAACCGTCTCCATGTCCAATAAAAAAGGATTTGTTGTTAAATGTGAATTCTTTTGGTTTGTGATATACAGGAATATTAAGCTCCTCTTCGAAATAGCCATTCATCCAAAGGTCATGATTGCCTACAAAGTAGTAGATAGGAATACCGGAATCTGATATTTCGGCAAGCTTTCCTAAAGTACGTGTAAAGCCTTTAGGCACTACTTTTTTGTACTCCATCCAAAAATCGAATAAATCGCCTAATAAAAATATAGCTGCTGCATCGTATTTTATTTCGTTTAACCAGGCTACGAATTTTTTTTCACGAGGTCGTGAGGCTTCTTGTGTTGGTGCACCTAAATGATTATCGGATGCGAAATATATTTTTTTTCCTTCTGGAATTTGCATGCTGTAAATATAAATAAATTAGCTGCTAATACACGAATATTTAAGCTATAACTATGAGGCAGATTTTGGTTAGCACTAGGGATTGAGATATGCTTTGACTATGCTTAGCACAAGTTTGTTGAAGCTCTTTTTGTGTTGTTGCACCTATGCAACACAAAAAAAGCGACTACTAATACACCCGACTGCTTGCCCAGAACGTAGCCGTAGGCTATGGTAACGCCCTAAATATTATCGGAGGCATACCACTCTGCAAAAGAAGTATCGGTTTCCTGAAGTTTTAAGGAATGTAATGTGATGTGATTGGGTAAACGATTTTTTATTTTTTGAGCAAAATCAATTACCATCATTTCGCTGGTTGGTTGATAATTTACCAAAAGTACGTTATGACCACGATTTTCAAGCTCTTTGGCAAGCTCAACATGTGGAGTGTTTTTATTGAAAACGGTAGCGTGATCGAAGACATTTACAATTTCCTCTTTTACAATTTTTTTTAAATCGCCAAAGTCTATAACCATGCCAAACTTTACATGATTGTTGTCTGTTATAGGTTTGCCAAAAACGGTTACAGATAATTTGTAACTGTGACCGTGTACGTTTTTACACTTCCCATCGTACCCGTAAAGTGCATGGCCAGTCTCAAAAGAAAACTGTTTTGTAATGCGAATGTTGCTCATTTTGTAATGTTAGTTGCTGTGCAAAGATACTATCTTCTTTTTCTTCTATTTACAAAGTAAACGATTATTAAAACTAAACCTAGAATTAAAAATAATCCGTTACCACTAATAAAACCTAAGATATCCATAATTTTATTTTTTAGACTTTTTTTTAATCAACCTATAAATTAAATAGGCAATTGTAATTATAACCACATAAGGAATCACTTTCCCAATGGTGTATCCTAAATTATACCCTGCATCGTAAGCATCTGATTCTTGTAAAGCAATTAATAATTTCATAAAAGAGATATTTAATGCCAATTATTGATCAAAGTTAATTGTTTTTTGTTAGAGGGATAAATAGTTTTCTGAATATTAAAATTAGTGGAACCCCTCGAGCAATTATCCAGAATGTTATGGCAATAAAAATGGCATAAAGCTTATAGTCGAGATAATCTAAGGCAAATAAGACAGGAATAAATACTAAGAAGGTAGACCCTAAAAGCACATTGCGTAATACCTTCATTTTTCCTAAGCCTTTAAAAATGCCATCAAAAATAAAGGCAAGTGTACATAGGGGTTGCATCACTAAGACGATCCAGAATATGTTATAAAATTGTTTTAAAACTTCTGGGTCGTTAGTAAAAATATGTCCTAAAGGATAGTATAAAAAACCACCAGCTAAAGCAATTAGGGTACCTATAACGAGGCCATATTTAATTAGCTTATTACTTAATGAAATAAGCGAGCTGTATTCTTTTCCGCCATATAATTTACCCGATAAAATATTTCCAGCACTCGAATAACCATCAACAATAAAAGCACCAAGAAACCATAGATTAATGGCGATAGTATAAGCTGCAATATACTCTGCACCATAGCTAGTGGCAAAAGCACTAGCATAATATAGAGTAACATTTAAAGCTATGGTACGTACAAAAAGATTGAGAATCATTAATATAAAACGATTAATTTCTTTGTTAAAGGGAAAGCTTAATTTTAATGGGATAGAGGTCTTTTTAAGTAAATAATACACCGCGCAAACTGCCATTAACAGTTGTGCTATAACGCTGGCATAAGCAGCACCTTTTATATGCATGGGGGCAATGTAACCCTCGATACCATATACCAGGGCAAAATCTAAAATAATATTAGCAATGGTTCCTATTATGGCAATAAGCATAGGGTAATAAGTATTTTGTAAGCCTCTAAAAGCACCAAAAACAGCTATAGTGAATAGTGTAAAAGGAAATCCAAAAACACGAATTTTATAATATGCTACGCTATAATCTAAAATTAAACCTGAGGCATTATAAAGCTTAAAAATATAATTGGCAAAAGGATAAGTTCCAATGATTATTAAAATACTTAACGACGTAATAATAAAGATAGCTTGTGCGGGCAGGTTTTTGATTTTCTCGAGTTTATTGGCCCCAACGTATTGCGAAACTATTGATGAAATAGCACTTCTGGTTTGGCCCAAAACCCAAATTAGCATGGATAAAAAAGTGGTTACAATACCAACTGCTGCCAAAGACTCGGTCGCATTAAACTCTATGTTTCCTACTATTGCTGCATCTGTAAGCGATAATATAGGTTCAGATATTCCAGATATTAAAGCAGGAATAGCTAACTTGTTTATATGTTTTAAGCTTATGTTTGTATTCACAATATTAATTCGTAACAATAAAAAGGATGATTACTTTGCTTTGGAAAATAAATGTTTCCTAAGCGCTTATAGCCACGCAACTCATAAAAGTTTTGATTTCTTTTGTTTTGAGAAAAAGTATCTAACCTTACTGAAACGTAGTTGTTTTCTTTAGCAAATTTTTCAGCAAAATCCATTGTTTTTTTGGCATGCCCCCTACCTTGATACTCTGGATGAATCGCTAAGCGATGGATATAAATATTTCGATTGCTTTCTGTTAACCAAGATACAGAGGTATATTCTTCGTCCATAAATGATGAAATTACCACACATCCAATAGGTGTTTTATCCTCTTCAATAACGTATAATTCGTTTCTTAAAACATCATTTTTAAAGGCTGCCTTATTAGGATAATGCTCGTTCCATTGATATATGCCCTTGTCTATCATAAAGCTAGCACAAGCTTTTGTGATTGCTACGATTCCATCTATATCTTTTAGTGTTGCTTTACGAATCATTTTTAATGTTTACTTTTGTATAAAATATTGCTGCAAATTTAGTCTTTTAAACTTTTTATTATGAAGAATATTTTAGTTCCTGTAGGATCATCAAAAAATGCATTAAGTCACTTGCAATATGCAGTAGATTTTGCCCAGGCATTTAATGCTAAACTTTATGTTGTGCAAGTTTATAATGTATATACAAAGGCGGGAACTATGATTAAAGTAGATCATATCATTGAAAAGGAAAGCAAAGCTTTTTTAGATAATCTGGTTTCTAAAATTGATACTAAAGATGTTGATGTGATTGTAAAAACGTTAAAGGGGAAGTTGGTTGATACTTTAGAGCTGGCGAGTAAAGCAGCTCATATTGATTTAATTCTAGTTGAACCTAGAACAAACTCGATAAAAGATGAAGTGTTTTTAGGAAAAACCTCTGGAAAAATTATTAAACAAACTCAAATACCGGCGCTTATTGTACCGGAAAGTTATAAGTTTAAACCTTTTACAAACATTTTATTAGCTGTTAAATCTGCGATTATTAAAAAGGAAAAAGCGTTACACCCTTTACGTGATATTAAAAATAATTTTAAGGCTGTTGCTAACCTCTTATTAGTAAAAACACCGTATTATAACGCTGGTGATTTTGATGTTGATGACCAGTTGGGAAGTATTATTGAAAATATAACCAAAACAGAAAATGCTACGACATTTCATGGTGTTTTAGAGCACTATCAATCGCATAGTCCGGATATGCTGTGTGTGGTTAGAAGAAAACGAGGATTTTTTGTAAAGAAATGGGAGAAAAATGTAATTTTGAAAAAAGATTTTAATAGTAATATTCCGGTTTTAGTGTTAAGCGGATTAAAGTAATTTTACGGGGATGTAGCTCAGTTGGCTAGAGCGCTTGACTGGCAGTCAAGAGGTCGGCGGTTCGAGTCCGCTCTTCTCCACATTATAAATCAAGCACTTGCAATTTTATTGTGAGTGCTTTTTGTTTTAATTTTTTTTATTAAAAATAAGCGTAGAGCTTTTATCTAAAGATTCATTGAAAATAACTTCTTTAAACACATTCCCATTTTTTGTATCTGTTTTTTCTAAACTGGAATTAGTGTTTATTTCCCCTTTTTTTCCATTGATGTTTACAGTGTTATAAACATTTAAAATATCAAAAACTCTTACTTGCCAAACTCTAGAAGGCAATTTGTTTTTAAAATCGCCTTTAGCTTTGTCAATCGTTATGATTAAGTGCCCTTCTTTAGTTTGATTTTGGCTGATAGCAATACTTGAGTATGCTCCATTTTGATAACTTATGGTCTTACCATCATCTTCATATAAAGTAAAAGATGTTTTTGTTTTGGTTGGATAAATTTCCAAAATCAAAGTTTCTTCCTGTTTTTCTTCCTCAATCCAGTTCTTTTCCATAGTTTTTGGTAATATCGCTCCGGCTTTTATAAATAAGGGTAATTTTTCTACATCCTCTGTATTATAATTAATAATACCACCACCTTTATAAATTTCTTTACTCCAATAATCTATCCAATCATTTTCACGAGGCAGATAAATTTCCATAGTTTTAAAATCGCCATACACAGGAGCTGCTAAAATATTTGGGCCAAACATATATTGATATGGCCATGTATCAGAAAAACACAAATAATCTTTAGGAAAAGCAATAAGCATTGGTCTGCAAAGAGGCATGCCTGTTAAATAATTTTCGTAGGCTGTTGAGTATATGTATGGTAACAGTTTGTATCGTTCTTTTCTGTGTTTTCTAATGCTTCTTTCTGCTGTTAATTCAGTATTTTCTTGACTACTTACAGCATGAGTTATATGCTCTGGCGTGTCTTTTATTATCACAGAATCTCTGCCCGTTATTTTAATCTTATTCTGAAAGTTTGCAACATCAATATGACCTGCCCAGGGTTTTGGGTTGTGAGATCTTGAAATAGCTGAGAAATCTGAAAACTGGTTCCATCTTGCCTGTATTTGCCAAGTTTCACCTACGCCGTCTGAAGATATATATGAAACCCCTTTTAAAGGGCCATGAGAATTGGTAATCGCCTGTATTTGCCATTTTAATTCATTCCAATTAAACGAGCAATCACCAGTCCAATCAAACGGATACCTTCTGGCTCCAATTAAGTTATTTACAGGAGTAACACTATACCTAAAATCCCAGGGGTTTACAGCTTGCATTTTTCGACAGCCCATAAAAAGGACGCGATTATCAGCTCCTAAATATTTTTGTGTACCTGTCCATATTCTACTATCTGTTATATCGTTACGTCTTGTATCTTGCCAGGTGCCTCTTACGCCTTGATTTAATTTTTCTTTCCACTTTTCCCACCAAAGTGTTTCGGGTTGAATGGTTTCTGTCCACCCTTGGCTATTCCTGTTTTTATAATCTGGTGCATTATGCTGAATTAACATAACATCAAAATTCATAGCTTTTAAGCTGTCTATCATAGCTGTAGGCGACAGAGGTTTTTTATAATTATCTGACCAATCCATTCTGCTGCCCCATTGAATTTCCTTATTTTCAATACAACCATCGCCCCATTCAAAGTCTATTATTAGGTTATCGGCAGGAATTTCTCTCTTTCTTAATTCTCTGGCTACATTCATTAATTGTTCTTGACTTCCATTACAGGCTAAATGTTGTGTTTGAAAGAAACCATAAGCCTTTTTTGGCAATAGAGGCTCTGCTCCAATAAGTTGGTTGAACTGTTCATATATTTTTTGATAAGAAGGCCCGTAAATAAAGTATTGATCCATGAGTGCATCTTCTTCAAGGTAGATGTCATAAAGTTGAGTTTCTGGATTATAAAACCAGTGCGAGTATCTACTGTTATCATTTTTTTCATTAAAAAAACTGGCGCTGTCAAACAGGCTATACCCATCTTTAAACATACCATAAACCGGCCCGTCTGATGGATATACCTGGGCTCCAGAAGCCTTGTTTTTTACGATCATTTGGCTAGTGGCTGTGTTAATTTCAACTATTAGTTTTTGGGTATGTAAAGAATAAATATGGTCTTTTTGAATTACATCTACTAAAACTTCTTTCCACGGGTTGGTATGTCCTATTGTAAATGGAATAGTATACTCTTTTTTGAACTTCTCTTTGCTTCGTTTAGAATAGCGTATACGAAACATTGTAGGAGAATAAAAGGACACTTCTGTATTTTGGCCGACAGTTACTTTTGTTGCGTATCCGTCATTTATAACCATATAGTTTTGACTAAATAAACCATTACATATTAGAAAGACAATAGGCAGGATAATCATTTTTTTTAACGATTTAAGTGTTTTGTAATGGTTTGATATAACTTTAATTTTTGTATTCATTGCTTGTCTCTTATTTATGAGTGACTTGGAAAACCTTTAATGAATCATTGTTTTTTCCAACTATTACAGATTTTACATCATTAATATTTATGGTTTTTAAGGATTTAACATCGCCGTTTAATAACAACCCGCTTTCCTGTGGTGGGAGTACAGAAATTGTATTATCGCTTGTTACTTTAATTATTAAGCCATAGCTGGCATCATTTTTTGGTGTTTCAACTTCTGATTGATACATGTTTCCAGCAATTAAAATGTCGTTTTTACCATCGTTATCAAAGTCCGAAATAATCAAATCATTGATTGAAGATATTTGAGCAAGGTTTGGTAAGGCTATACTTTTAAATTGACCATTTCCTTGATTAACCAGTATAACCGAAGCAAATGTGTTTGCTTTTAAATGTAAAGCTTCTTCTAGCTTTTCTTTCCCATAAATGTCTACTAGCTTAGCAGAGCCAAAATCATTATAAGTTGGGAATTTTTTCTTAATAAAGGGCATTTGGTTAGAGCTACACTCACGTCCGCGTAATGGAAATAAATTTTCTTGATTATAATACCCTAAAACAATATCGTTGGTGCCATTGTTATCAAAATCTGTTGAGAACACTTCAAAGGGCTCTTTTATAGAAGCTTTATATTTGTAGTTAATACCTAAATTTCCAACAACATAATCCATATCACCATCATCATCAAAATCAAAACCCTTAATGCAATTCCACCAGCCATATGAATTTGGGAACATATTTTCTTGAAGACGTAATTGCCCGTTTTCATTTTTAAAGCATGTAATTTTCATCCATTCGCCAACAACAATTAAATCCGTTTGATTATCACCGTCAAAATCAGACCAAATAGCATCGGTTACCATTCCTATTTCTGATAAACTTGATGCCTTAGCGTTGGTTACGTTTTTAAACTGCCCGTTTTCATTTTCTAACAGGAAGCTTTTTCCGGAATAAGGATATTTTTGACCTAAAAGCCTACTTCCAACAAATAAATCTAAATCACCGTCATTATCAAAGTCAAAAGGCTTTGCACAACTTCCACTTGAGTATGTTTTTGGAAGTTTTGAGTTCAACTTCTTAAAAACACCTTTGGTGTTTATATAAAGCCTATCCTGGTACATCGTACTTTTTGTAGGCCACTCATTGCCACCGCTTACAACATAGAGATCTAAATCACCATCAGTGTCGGCATCAAAAAATGTGGCATCAACATCTTCGTAGGCTTTGTCAGCTATCCATGTATTACTATTCGATTTACTAAATGTTCCACTATCATTTTGTAAATACATTGTTCCAGCATAACTTTTCGACCCGCCGATATAAAAATCATCTAGTCCATCGTTATTTACATCTCCTATAGCCAGTGCTGGACCAAATTGAGACATTTTGTGTGGCAACAAACTTTCTTTTTCAAAATCATTGTGCTCGTTTTCTAAATGCTTGTGTTTTAATTTGATTTTATTTGTTATGTCCTTAATCAATGTAGAATTATTAAGGTTAGGTGATTGTTTATGCTTTGCGTTGTTATAATCTATTAGAATTTTTTTATTGGCTAAAATGTTTTCAAGGACCTGTAACTTGCCATCAGACCATGTAACTGTAACTCTTTCAACAGTTGTTAATGTATCTAAGCCAATATGTAGGATGGGTTCTACAGATGATTGATAACCTCGGGTTGGATAATTTTCCAGATACTGAAAACCGCTTTTGGTTTCAATTTCAATTCGGGTGCCTACACCAAAAGGATTTTTAGAATGGCCTTTGAACTGAAATTGAAGATAGTTTTTACTAGAATTGTTCTTTAATACGGTAGCTTTTTCGTCGATATTATTTACAACCAAATCCAAATCACCGTCATTATCTAAATCGGCATATGATGCGCCATTTGAAAAGGAAGGCTTTGTAATTCCCCAGGAGTTATTAGACCTGGTAAATGTTAAATCGCCATTGTTTTTAAAAAGATAGTTAAGTGTTTTTCGCTGAGGTGTTTTTTTTACCAACTCCTCTACCACCGCAGACATCTTTTCTTTGTTCTTTTGTGCCTGTTCTAATCGTTTGAGTTTGTATTTTCTAAAATCATTATTTCTAAAATCTCTCTTTAACCCATTAGATACAAATAAATCTTTTAACCCATCATTGTTAAAGTCTGCAAACAGTGGTGCCCAACTCCAATCTGTGCTTGCAACACCTGCTAGTTGTGCTATGTCGCTAAACTTAGATCTACCGTTATTAAGTTGTAAACTGTTATACATATATTGATAATGAAATCCTTTATTTACAGCATGATTAAAAGCTTTAGGGTTCATGCCACTCATGCTTGTTTTTATACCATAATTGTCTTCTGCTATCATGTCTAGTGTCATAACATCTAATAACCCATCATTGTTGAAATCTGCTATGTCTGTACCCATGGAAAAATTTGACACATGCTGAAATGAAACTTTTAAAGCTTCAGAGAACGTTCCGTTCTGATTATTATAATACAGGTAGTCATGTTCTATATAATCATTAGAAACATAAATATCTGGCCATCCATCCTGATTTAAATCACCAATGGAAACACCTAAACCAAAACCTAATGAGTTTTGGGTGATTCCGGCTTGTTTTGATATCTCTATAAATGTTCCATTATCATTTCTGTATAGCTTATCTCCAACAAGCGGATTGTTATCATTTTTAAAATCTTCGGGGCTATTAGTGTTTACAGGTGTTACATTATGGTTTAGAAGGAACATATCTAAGTCTCCATCTTTATCAAAATCAAAAAATGAAGCTTGTGTACTATAGCCCGAGAAATTTAAACCATATAAAGCAGCAGACTCTGTAAATGTTCCATTTTTGTTGTTTATAAACAATTCATTTTCTCTGTTTTTTGCTTTTCCTTTTCCAGATTTGCATACATAAATATCTAACCACCCATCAGCATTTATGTCAATCATGGTAACTCCTGTTGTCCAGCCAAAAGAGCCTTTTACCATAGCTTTGTTTGTAATGTCTTCAAACTTAAAACCTCCTTTGTTTAAATAAAGCTTGTTGTCTTTTAAGTTTGAAGTAAAATAGATATCAGCTAAACCATCATTATTTATATCTCCAATGGCAACCCCGCCGCCATTATAAAAATATTCATATACCATACTGTTCATGGCACTGTTTTCTGGTATTTCGTTTATAAAATTTATACCACTTTCTTTATGATTAACTTCAGCAAACAATACAAGATTATCATCTTCTCCTTGAAAAGCGTCTTTATCTAACTTTTTTTTACACGAGAGCATAAAGATGCTTAAAAAAAGAAGAAGGAATTTTATAGACTGATAGTATTTAATCATTAAAAAAAGGATTAATAAATATAAAAGTAAAAACACCTAAGAATATATAATAATCCCTAGGTGTAATTAGTTAATAAACTACTCAAAAAACTAACTCTATAACTTGGATATCTACCAACCAGGGTTTTGGTTTAAGTTTTTATTAATGTTAATTTCCTGTAATGGGATAGGAAAGACTATATGCTTATCTTGAAAATTACTTACACCGGGTTTATTATGTGCTTCTAAAGTAGTTTTAATAGATTCAGTTGCTGTAGCTCCTCTTTGCCATCTGTATAAATCAAACCAACGGATACCGTACTCCATAGCTAATTCTACAGGGCGTTCATGATGACGTATTTGTGTTCTTAATTCATCTTTAGTCATTACGCCTAAATCTGCAGCGCCTCCACGTTGCCTTACAATATTAACCTGATCTGTTGCTAATGCTGTTTTATTATTTTCATTTAATGCCTCTGCATACATAAGTAGTACATCCGCATAACGAATAATGGATATGTTAGTTCCGTTATAAAAATTTGTATCTTGATTAAATGAATATTTTTTAAAATATTTTGGATGATTTAAATTTGGTTGAACTGTTGCATAAGATATTACGGCATCATCAGATCTGCTATACATTTCTGAATTAGGATCATCAAAAAATATGCTTTCGTAAACACGATCACTTATTTCACCGCCTGCAGTTAAGTCTGTTTTCATTTCTTCTACTAACCATTCTGATGGATAAAATAATTCCCAACCACCAAAGGCATACGGTGAAACTTGAAAGTTTAACACCTGACGTTCATCATTTCCGTTTGAACGATCTCCAGTGAACTGAATTTCAAAAACACTTTCGCTGCCGTTTTCAGCATTTCCATTAAAGTTATCGGCATAATTAGGTAATAATGAATAGCCCATACCAGTAACTTCAGCTAATTTAGTTTCAGCATCAGCCCATTTTTCCTGGAATAAATACACTTTGCCTAACAAAGCTTTAGCTGCTCCACGAGTGGCTCTACCTTTCCAATCTGCTATATAACTAGTTGGTAAGTCAGATTCTGCTTCACTAAGGTCTGATTCTATTTGTGCCCAAACTGCATCTGCTGTTACTTGACTAGGGAAAAGATTCTCTAAATCACCGCTAAAGGTTGTGATTAACGGAACATTTTCGAACCCTGTTACTAACCAAAAATAATAGTAAGCTCTTAAAAATTTAGCTTCAGCGACCAAGGCTTTTTTAGTGTCCTCAGAAAGAGACTCCATATTGGGAACCTGCTGTAGTATTTGATTGGCTCTGCCAATACCCGCATAACTTGCGCGCCAAACATTAAACGGTCCTGTGTCTTCTGTTGTGTTTGTAAAACTAGCCACGGCACGACCGTAAATTTCGGCAGTATTATTCACAACATCATCACCTCTATAGGCTAAGGCAGTATACATTTCTTCAAAAAATGCCCATTTACTTCCTGTGGCACTTTGCATGGCGCCATATGCTGCTGTTAAAGCTTGCATTGCATGCTCTTCGGTTTGCCAAAAACTTTCTTCGGTTAAAACTTCTTTATTTTCAACATTAATAAAGTCATCGCTACATGAATTTAAAAACCCTATAAAGCAAACAGTTATAATTATATATTTAATTTTTCTCATTGTTCTTTTTTATTTTATAGTGAAAGGTTTACTCCTAATATGAAGGATTTAGATAATGGGTAAAACCCTCTATCAACACCTCTTGTAAATGTGCCTCCATTTGCAAGTCCTGGGTCAAAACCTGAGTAGTCTGTAATTGTAAACAAATTGTTTGCAGTTATATATACTCTAGCATTAGATAGTGCTATTTTAGAAGTTATATTTTCTGGTAAGGTATAGCCTATTTGAATATTTTTTAATCTAAAATAAGATCCGTCTTCCAAAAAATAATTAGAAGGGCGAATATTATTGTTAGGATCACCAAATACATTACTAGGAATATTACTTCCTGTATTTGAAGGAGACCACGCATTTAATAAATCTGATGACATATTGCTCCTATCGGTTCTATAGAGCCACATTTTTACACCATTGTAAATTTTGTTGCCTTGAGTACCCTGAAAAAATAAGCTTGCATCAAAGTTTTTGTATTTGGCATTAAAAGTTATTCCGTATTCAAAATCAGGAAGCCCACTTCCCATATAACGTTTATCTTCATCGCCAAGAGAGCCGTTGCCACTAATATCTAAAAACCTTAAGTCTCCAGGAACAGCATCTGGTTGAATGCCATGTGCATCAATTTCTGCTTGACTTTGAAAAATCCCATCAGTTTCAAATAAATAAAAGCGCCCTATCTCTCCACCAACTTCTGTTCGTGTTGTTGGAAAATTGTTAAACTCAATATAGCCATCTGTAAAAGATTCGTTTGCAATACCAAGTTTTGTAACTTTATTTTTTGAGCTACTAATGTTTGCTGTAATGTCAAAAGTAAAATCTTCACTAGAATTATTACTATAGCTAAGCGATAAGCCCCACCCTTTGTTTTCTAAATTTCCTCCGTTTGTTAAAGGAAAGGATGTTATTCCTGATGAAGCAGGAATAGGTACCGTTACTAACATATCTGTAGTTTTAGATATAAAATAATCAAAGGTTGCTTTTATGTTGTTATTTAATAGCCCTAAGTCTATTCCAAAGTTAGTTGTTGCTGTTTCTTCCCATTGGATATCAGGCGTAGGTAAGGATGTAGCAATGGCTCCAACCAAAACATTTTGACTTACACCTTCCCCAAAAGGGTAGTTTAATTGTTGTCCACCTGAACCAATTCGTGCTAAAAACAAATGTTCACCAATAAGCTGATTTCCTAAAGTACCGTAGCTAAAACGAGGTTTTATTTGACTAAATAAATCAGATTCAAAAAAGTCTTCATTATGTAGGGCCCAACCTAAAGATAAAGAATAAAAAGTACCATACTTATTGTCTGGTCCGAATCGAGAAGAACCATCACGTCTTACACTAGCTTGAAGGTAGTATCTATTATTATAGTCATAGTTTATACGACCAAAATAGGATTGCAACGTACTGGTAGAATTAAACCCGTAAGAAGATTCATCTCCAATACCTGAGCTTAAGGCTTTTAGTTGATCAGAAGCTAAAGTATTATTTGAACCACCTACTGATCTAAATTGACTTTTCTCTCTTGAAATACCCAGTAATACATCAATATCATGTCCTCCAAAGGTTTTACGATAATTAAGGGTGTTGTTTAATGTCCACTCATTAGTTCTTGATCTGGACTCATTTAAAAAAGGATTGTCATTTGTTGCCTGTGGCCCAAAATTATAAGTGGGCAGGAAGAATGAAAAATGGGTATTTTCTACATTGGCTCCATATTGAAATTTATAGTTTAGCCCTTCAATAATCTTTAAAGTTGCAGAGATGTTAAATTGCATATAGTCGTCTTGATTTAAACGATCTGTAAGCTCACCTTCACCAATGGGGTTGCCAGATCCTAATCCACTTTCAGGCGTTGCGAAGCCATTTATAGAATTAGTGTCATAAATCGCTTTATGTGGGAGCTGCGAATATATTTGAAGGAATGGTGAAAAACTGGCATTTCCACCTCCAATAGGCTCAAAAATACCTCGTGTATTCTCTCTTGTATAACTAATTCCAGGAGATAATTTTAGACGATCATCAAGTAAATTGAAATCCATATTTAAGCGAGTGCTCAATCTGTCAAATCCTGTATTAACTACAGTTCCTGAATTGTCAAAATAACCTGCAGAAAAATTATAATTCATCTTTTTTGTTCCTCCGGATATTCCAATATCATGTTTTTGTTCAAAAGCATTACTTACATATTCACCAACCCAATCAGAATCAGAATAAGTAATACCATTTGTTATATAAGTTGGATCGCTTTGCAAAAAACTGGGATCTCTGTCTCTTCTATTTTGATAGGCATCTAATTTAATTTGATTATGCTGGTCTCTGTTGGCTACACTTACATTATCATTTACAGATTGCGTACTCAAATAAGAACTTATAGTCACTTTAGGTTCTCCTGTTTTTCCTCTTTTAGTGGTAACAATAACCACACCATTAGATGCTCTTGAACCATAGATGGTAGCTGCTGATGCATCTTTTAATATACTTATATTAGCAATATCAGCTGGGTTTATATAAGATAAGTCTCCAGGGATGCCATCAATAACATATAGAGGGTTATTATTTCCAATAGTTCCTAAACCTCTAATTCTAATTACAGGGTCGCTACCAGGAGCACCTGTGGCAACTGCAACATTAACCCCGGCTACTTGCCCTTGTAAGGATGTTGCAATATCTGCAGTCGGTATTTTTTGAAGCTCTGCGACATCAACAGATGTAATTGCTGCAGTTACTTCTTCTCTTTTTTGAGTACCGAAACCAACCAAAACGATTTCGTCTAAACTTTCGGCATTTTCTTCTAAAGATACATTTATAGTTGTTTGATTTCCTACAGTAATCTCTTTAGTTAAAAATCCTAAAAAACTGTAAACTAATACTGTTTGTTGGTTTGGTGCTTCAATGGAATAGTTTCCTTCAAAGTCGGTTTGTACTCCAACGGTTTGATTACTTTTAATAGTAACTGTTGCTCCTGGAAGAGGTATTCCGGCATTATCAGTAACAGTTCCGTTTACAACAATGCTTTGCGAAAAAGCGTTAGAAGTAAACCCTAGTGTTACAAACATAAAAAGCAATAAAAACAGACCGTTAAAAAGGTGTTTTTGGTTTTTCGATTGTTTTTTTTTCATATTAATAGTTTATTTGTTAGTCAGAACTCAGCACATTAAGGTTGTGTGCGAGTTTAAGTATTATCAAATATTGAACTATTTTCAGATAAAACCTTAAAAACCACCTTTACTTAACCTTTACATTTTGTTTAAATATCTTTTGTTTAAGAATATTTAACAAAAGGAATGATTAGTAAAATGTATGGCTTTTGTTTAGGTGTATTAATTTGTAATACACAAGAAAATGTGAAAGTAAAAGCCTTTAATCAAATGGATAAAAGCCTAAAAGAAGGTTCTAATTGTTTTTAAAAAGCTAAATGTTTTCTAAAAAACTAACGAGGTTGTCTTTTGTGTTTAAGCTCAGTTTTTTTCTTAATCGATGTCTGCCAATTTCTACAGAATTTAAAGAGATATTATTAATGTTAGCTATTTCTTTAGAGCTGAGTTTAAGTTTAACCTGCACGGCGAGCTGTATATCTTTGTTGGTTAAATGCGGGTATTTTTCCTTAATTCTAAATAAAAATTCACTTTGAAGTGTCTCAACATTTGTATGGAACCTCTGAATATCTTCATTAAAATCAAACTTAAATGTATACTCTTTTATGAGTGAGTTAATGTGTTTTTTTAATTGATTTATATCTGTAAAATTTAAACGTTTTAGTGATTTTGTAAGATCTTTATATATAGATGTTCTTTGGGATATAAACAAGGCTAAGTTTGTTAGCTCTTTCATCCTGAATTCTAATTTATGTTCAAGGTTTTCTCGTAAAAGAGATTGGGTTTTTAGTTTTTCTTTTGATAATTTATTGCCTTGCTCATAGATCGCCTTTTTCTTTTTTATATTATTCCAAAGTGATACTATAACAAGAATTGCGATGATTACCGATAAGATTGAACCAATTAATAACGACTTCCTTTTTTGAGCTTCTAAGTTTCTTTGTTGCTCTAATAGTTTTATTTCAGATTCTCTTCGTTCTGCCTCATAAAGCGTTCTCATTTCTGTTAGCTTTTCGCTTTTATTACTGGAAAAAATCTCCGATTTTCCTTCCGCATATTTCTTGTAGTTTAAGAGTGCTTCTTTATAATCTCCAATGGCTAAATAATAATCAGATAAAATTCTATCATTCTCAACAATCCACTCTTTGTTGTCCATCAATCCTTCCATGATTAATCGAGATTCTTTTAATAAAGAATAGCATTTTTTATAATCGCCAAGCTTTAAATTTACTATGGATAACTCATTTAAGATATCTACTTTATTTTGCAAATCTTTAATTTGGTTTGAAATATCTAAAGAAGACTCTAAAAAATCTTTGGCATAATCGAGCTCATTTATTTTGCGATAGCAAATGCCCATATTTTTCATGGTTTCTGCTATTCTGTCTTTATTATTAAACACTCTTTTTAATTCTAAAGACTTTTTAAAAAAAGACAATGCCAGATTACAATCTCCTTTATGCTCATGAATTAAACCAATGCTATTATAGCTATAGGCAATACGTTGTTTGTCGTTTATCCTTTCATGTATTTTTAAAGTTTCTGTATGGTATTGAAGTGCTTTATCAAAATAACCAATATCATAATACAACCACCCAAGTGTACGCAGTGTAAAGGCTAAATCATAATCGTTTCCTATTTCTTTTCTAATTTCTAATGATTGCAAACCTAGCTGTAAAGCTTTATCATAAAAATCATTAAACAAATAACCTTGACAAAGGTTAATAAGAGCTAGCCCTTCTTGACTTTTATCGTTGAACTGTAACGATAATTGCAAAGCCTCGTTTGCGTATTCAATTGTTTTGTCTGGATTTATAGACCAATAAATCTCTGCAACTCTATTCAATAATGGTATTTTATCTTTACCTGTTGAATAAGGTAAAATAGTCAATAAACTATCCAATTCTATTTGCGAATCGTTTGGGTTTTCATCCCAAATATTCGTTTGAGCGTGAGTGGTAAGCCCTATAAATGTTAATATAAAAAAAATAGACCTCATAAATATGTTAATATGATTTTTCAATAATTAGCCTTTATTTAGTTATCAATGAATAAGGGTTAAATTACTGCTGGTTAGATTAAAAACTATTGCAAATATCGATATTATTATTAATTAACATAATTTTTTAAAAAACAAAAATGAAAGGTCAAGTAAAGGTGTTTTTTCAATTATTAAAAAAAAATAATCGAAATTTGTTGGAGCCTGTCTTAGATTAGAAATATAAAATTTATGACAACCATCAAACTAACTTGGAATATTTTAAAATGCGTTTAAAAAAGGGTTATCAATTTGTATTTAGCTTAATTTTTATATTAAGCATCGGGTGTAACGACTCTAAAGAATCGATAAAAGCTGATAGGGAATACATAGCGCTTAACTATAGTAAAAACATTCTTGATTATAGAATTAGTCCAAAAGATTCTGTTGATAAATCTGGTTTAATGTTTTCTGACCAAGGCGCTTGGTTTGCGTTTGGTTTGCATAAAGAATCTAATGAATCTATGGGGTTTTCTGGCCCATTTCTAATGACACAACAAAATGGAGTTTGGTTATCTACATCTCTAATGAGTACGATAATAAAAATCAACAATAATTTAGCGACATTAAAAAGAGGAAAAGGTTATGGCTATTCAAGTCATTTAGAACA
Source organism: Wocania sp. (assembly GCA_965224845.1). Lineage (GTDB taxonomy): Bacteria > Bacteroidota > Bacteroidia > Flavobacteriales > Flavobacteriaceae > Wocania_A. The sequence goes on along the minus strand of CBDDAJ010000015.1, from coordinate 414,907 downwards.
AAGTTATTCAGATGATAACATATCAGTTACGGAAAAACTAGTTTTTAAAAACGGGCATTCTGCTTTATTACAAACTAATATAAAGAATATAAGTAATGAAAATATCAATTTAGAGCTTTTATGGGGTCACTCTCCTATATTGGTTGATGGTTTTTCGCTTTCGAAGAGTAACAATATCATTAAAATAAATTCTATAAATACTAATGCTAAAGGCTATTTAACTTTTCCTGAAGGCAGTTATGTACAATTGGTTGATAATTTACAATACAAGGCAAAAAGTAGTTTTAATTTAAAGCCTAATGAAACCCAGGAGATTATAATAGCACTCACCTTTATTTTTCCGGAATATTCTTGGGAAGAAGAACAAAAACAGATTGCAAGTATAAATTTTGATTCTGTTCTAGAAATGCGAAAAAGGGAAAAAGAACTTCAGCTTCAATCAATTCTAAAAAATCAAAAACCTCAATTTAAAGATAAGAAGTATGCAGAGGTTCTTGCAAAAGCTCACTTGACCTTACAAAACAATTGGCGTATAGCTGCGGGCGAGTTAAAACACGATGGGCTGTTCCCTAGTTACCATTACAAATGGTTTAATGGGTTTTGGTCATGGGATTCATGGAAACATGCTGTTGGGCTTTCATACTATGATACTAATTTGGCTAAGAACCAAATGCGTGCCATGTTTGATTTTCAGAAAGAAGATGGTTTTTATAGTAGATTGCGTTTTATAGAGACACTACTATTGAAGCTCATAACTACCGAGATACAAAACCGCCGCTTTCTGCATGGGCAATTGCAAAAATTTATAAAAAAGATAGAGATGCTGAATTTGTTAAAGCGTTTTACCCAAAGCTTAAAAAATACCATGAGTGGTGGTATAAAAAACGCGATCACGACCAAGATGGATTATGCGAATATGGTTCAACCGATGGGTCTTTAATAGCAGCCAAATGGGAAAGTGGTATGGATAACGCTATTCGTTTTGATGATTCTAAAATTCTTAAAAATGAAGAAGGGGCATACTCATTAAATCAAGAAAGTGTAGATTTAAATGCATATTTGTATGCGGAAAAGATGTATTTAAGTGAATTAGCCAGGGTTATAAATGAGTTGGACGATGTTAAGGCTTATAAAAAGGATGCTGAAATTTTAAAAACTAAAATTCAATCACAATTTTTTGACACCATAGATGGCTGGTTTTATGACACAAATATAGACGGTAATGTTTTTGTTAAAGGCGAGGGAAGTGAAGGTTGGACGGCGCTTTGGGCAAATGCCGCAACACAGGAACAAGCAGCGGCGGTAAAAGAAAAAATGATGCACCCTAAAAAATTCTACACAAAAGTACCTTTTCAAACTATGAGTGCCGACCATAATAGATTTGACCCGCTGGAAGGCTATTGGAGGGGGCCAAATTGGTTAGATCAGGCCTATTTTGGAGTAGAGGGATTGCGTAATTATGGCTTTAATGCCGAAGCAGATAAAGCAACTATTCAAATAATTGAAGGTGCAGAAGGCATAATAGGCAAAGGGAAATCTATAAGAGAAAATTATCACCCTTTAACAGGTGAAGGGTTAAATGCAGAAAATTTTAGCTGGAGTGCTGCTCATCTAATGATGCTGTTAATGAAAGATTAAATGAACTATAACACAATAAAAATAACTACAAATCAAGCCGAAAACATCCTTTGGGAGCTTTTTAATATAAAAGGAACGGCTTCATCACTTCCTGGAGAAGTTGATTTTAATTTTAGAATTAAAATTGAAAATAAAGCCCAATATATTTTAAAAATTTCTCGACCAAATGAAGATGAAAATTATTTAGATTTTCAACAAAGGCTATTACAGTATGTCGAAGCTAAAGATCAATACCTTAACGCTCCCAGGGTTGTAAAAGATAAAGAAGGAAATCTTATCTCTTCAATTACTGATGATTTTGGAAATGAACGAAAAGTACGCATGTTGTCTTGGGTTTCAGGACGCGTTTGGAGTTCTGTAAACCCTCAATTAGATGATTTACGTTATAGTTTAGGTGTGCAATGTGGCTTGCTAACTAAAGCTTTAAAAGGGTTTGATCATAAAGAAGCGCATCGCAATTTTGAATGGGATATTGCTCAATCACTGTGGACTAAAAATCATATTAATTTATTTTCTGAGGAGAAAAAAGAAATAATTACCTCATTTCAAAATCTATTTAAAGCCCAACAGAAAACATATTCTAAGCTTCGAAAAGCTGTAGTTCATAATGATGCAAATGATAATAACGTAATTGTTTCTGATGATTTAGTAAACCCAAAAGTAAAAGCTGCTATCGATTATGGAGATGCGATTTATACGCAAATAATTAACGACCTAGCTATAAGTTGTTCTTATTGCATTATGCATCATAACGACCCGCTAGAAGCTGCTTTATCTATTATAAAAGGATACCATTCAGTATTCCCTTTAGAAGAATGCGATTTAGCACATTTATACATTGCTATAGCTATGCGATTGGTTATTTCAGTAACTAAGTCGGCAATCAATAAAATTGAAGAACCGGATAATAAATACTTATTAATAAGCGAAAAACCCGCTTGGGAAGTGCTCAAAAAATGGTATAAAACTAATCCGGATTTTGCACATTACAGCTTTAGAAGTGCTTGTGGCTTTTCTGCACATCCTAATGAAGCCCTGTTTAAAACATGGAGTACTGAGCAATCATTTAACCTTTCAGATTTATTCCCATCAGTAAACAGGCTGGAGGTTCATCATCTCGACTTAAGCGTGTCTAGCAAATGGATTGGACATCAAGTAGAATTCAATGATATAGATGTGTTTCAGTTTAAAATCAATCAACTTCAAAAACAAATTCCGAATAAAATTATTGCAGGAGGATATTTAGAGCCACGTCCCATTTATACTTCAGCCGGGTATGATAAAATAGGAAATCATGGACAAGAAAACAGAACCATTCATTTAGGAATTGATTATTGGTTGCCAGAAAAAACACCAGTTCATACTTTTATAGAAGGACAAGTAGTAGTTGCTGTAAATGACGCTGGAAATAAAGAGTATGGTGGGTTGGTCATTTTAAAGCATACTACTAAAAGTTTTGAATTCTATACGCTTTATGGGCATTTATCTGTTACCAGTGCTACCAGACATAAATTTGGTGACATTATAAAAAAAGGTGAAAAAGTTGGAGAATTAGGAGGTTCAAAAGAAAACGGGAATTGGGCATCTCACCTACATTTTCAAGTCTTGTTATCGAACTTAGATTATACTGATGATTTTCCTGGAGTAGCTTATTTTAGACAAATTGATGTTTGGAAAAGTATCTGCCCAGATCCAAATTTATTATTTAAATCGGAAACGCTTCAGGATACTATTGACGTTACAAATGAAGATTTAATCTCCTTCAGAAAGCAGCATTTAGGGAAGGGTTTAAGTCTTCAATATAAGGTCCCCATTAGGATGGTTCGCGGAGCTGGCCAGTACCTTATGGATCAATATGGCCGTAAATATTTAGATACTGTAAACAATGTAGCTCATGTTGGTCATGAGCACTGTGCGGTTGTAAAAGCAGGCCAGGAACAAATGGCATTACTTAATACCAATTCACGCTATTTGCACAAAAATATTAATGCTTTAACAAAAGAATTGATGGAGACTTTGCCACCAGAACTTAATGTGTTGCATTTTGTTAATTCTGGAAGTGAAGCTAATGAGTTGGCTATACGAATGGTTAAGGCTAATACCTGCGAGCGAGATATTATAGCTAGTGAGGTTGGTTATCATGGGAATTCAAACATGTGTATAGATATCAGCGCTTATAAGTTTGATGGCAAAGGAGGTAATGGTGCGCCAGAACATACACATATTTTCCCGCTTCCAGATAAATTCCGGGGAAAATACAGAGGGGAAAACACAGCAGATAAGTACGCAGAAGAAGTCCAAAAACAAATTGATATAATACATAAAAAAGGAAGAGGTGTTGGTGCGTTTATTATTGAGCCTATTATAAGTTGTGGAGGGCAAATAGAATTGCCAGAAGGGTTTTTAGCTAAAGTCTATAGAAACATTAGAGCTGTTGGCGGGTTATGTATTTCTGATGAAGTACAGGTAGGTTGCGGGCGAGTTGGCAAAACATTTTGGGGTTTTCAGCTACATAATGTTATTCCAGATATTGTAACCATTGGGAAACCTCTAGGGAATGGACACCCTATTGCAGCCGTGGTATGTACTAAACAGGTGGCAGATAAATTTGCAAATGGCATGGAATACTTTAACACTTTTGGAGGAAATCCAGTGTCCTGTGCTATTGCAACTCAGGTTTTACAAACGCTAAAAAAAGAGAAACTTCAAGAACATGCGTTACAAATTGGCGAGTTTTTAAAAGCTGAATTGAAAGCGCTCTCAAAGGAGTTTCCAATTATTGGCGATGTACGCGGACAAGGTTTGTTTTTAGGAATAGAATTAGTAGATGCTGAGTTAAATCCGCTTGCGGCTCAAACAGATTATTTAGCCAATAGAATGAAAGACCATGGTATTTTAATGAGTACCGACGGGCCAGATTATAATGTGTTAAAGATTAAACCACCTCTTGTGTTTACTAAAGAAAATGCTAAAGAGCTGATTTTTTATTTAAAAAAAATATGTGCAGAAAATTTTATGCAACTTTAAAATTACTTTAATGAGATTAAAACTATTATGTGTTTTGCTTTTTTGTGTAGCCTTAGGTTGCGAAAAAATGGCATTAATTGAAATTCCAGAGCAAACATTTCATTATAATCATAAAATATTTGAAGATCATAAGTTACCACCAAGAGCCACTTATTTTGGTTTTGAATCTGCTAATATTTTCGATAAAGAAAGCTCAAAGCGATTTTTTAATCTAAATGGAGCATGGAAGTTCAATTGGGTTAAAAAGCCAAAGAAAAGACCAACTACATTTCAAAATATTAATTTTGATGACTCAGATTGGAACACTATTTCTGTTCCTGCAAATTGGGAAGTAGAAGGGTATGGACACCCTATTTATTTAGATGAACGTTATCCGTTTACAACAAAATGGCCCAATGCACCAACGGATTATAATCCTGTAGGAACATATAGAAAACAAATAACCCTTACTGAAGCATTTTTACTGGAGGATGTTATCCTTCATTTTGCAGGAGCAAAATCTGCCATGTATGTCTATGTTAATGGCGATTATGTTGGTTATTCTCAAGGAAGTAAGACGCCTGCTGAGTTTAATATTACAAAGTATCTTAAAGCAGGAGAAAACCTGATAGCATTGCAAATGTTTCGTTGGAGTGATGCTAGTTATCTAGAAAGTCAAGATATGCTACGTATGAGTGGAATTGAACGCGATGTATACCTATATACACAACCAAAGGTTTTTGTGTCTGATTACTACACTTATACTAATTTAGATGATTCATATACTAATGGGATTTTTAAAGGAACGGTTACCGTTAAAAATGATACAGATGTTAGTGTAAAACGTTATATGTTATTAGAAGTGTTAGATGATGAGACTTCTGTTTTTTCAGATTCTATAACTTTAAATATTCCTGCAAAATCCAAGGCTGAGTTTCATTCAAATACTATTATAAAAAAGGCAAAACAGTGGTCGGCAGAAGCCCCTAACTTATACACTATAAAAATAGGACTGAAGGATGAAAACCAGAGTCAAAACAATCAACATATTCAAAGGCATTTAGGATTTAAACGAGTAGAAATTAAAAACAGTCAAGTATTAGTAAATGGCAAAGCAGTTTATTTTAAAGGAGTAGATCGCCATGAAACGGATCCTTATACAGGTCATATAATTTCGAAAACCTCTATGGAAAGAGATATTAAAATGATTAAGCAGAATAATATTAATGCTGTTCGCTCTTCACATTATCCTAACGATCCATATTGGTTAGATTTGTGTGACAAATTTGGACTTTATGTGATTGATGAAGCCAATATTGAAAGTCACCCTTTAGCAATTAAAGAAGACTCTCAAATAGGAAACGAAATGTCTTGGTTACCGGCACATATGATGCGAACACAGCGTATGTATTTTCGTGACAGAAACCACCCTTCTATATATTCCTGGTCCTTAGGAAATGAAGCTGGAACCGGTAATGTACTTAAGAGTACTTATACATGGCTAAAAGCACAAGATTTAAACAGGATTGTCCAATATGAACCTGCCCAAAAAGAAGATTATACAGATGTTTATTGTCCAATGTATCCAAAACCCGAATACTTGATTAACCACGGAAAGTCTGATTCAGATAAGCCATCAATAATTATCGAATATGCTCATGCTATGGGTAATTCTGTTGGTAATCTGCAAGATTATTGGGATATCATTGAAACCTATCCAAACCTTCAAGGAGGCTATATTTGGGATTGGGTAGATCAATCCCTTGAATATAAAGATAAAAATGGGAAACCATATTTAGCTTATGGACATGATTATCATCCCGATTTACCAACAGACGGGAATTTTTTAAATAATGGTTTGGTAGACCCATACCGGAACCCTTATCCGCATTTAACAGAAGTAAAAAAAGTGTATGAACCTATACAGTTTAATAATTTAGGAGCTGGGATTATAGAAATTGAAAATAAAAATTTTTTTACTGATCTTTCAGATAAAAGAGTAATCTGGAAAATTTTAAAAGATGGGAAAGAAGTTTTTAAAGATGATAATATTTTAGTTGATGTTAAACCACAAGAAACGGAAAGAATTAAATTAAAAAAGTTTCCAAAATCTTTTTCCTATAAAAGCGAATACATTCTCGAACTGAGTTTAATTCAAAATGAAACAAAAGATCTAATCCCTAAAGGGCATGAAGTTGCTTGGGATCAATTTGTTATTCAGAAAGGCGTCGATCTTAAAGCATCTACGCATAGTAATAATACTTTAAAAATAGTTACACAAAAAAATACTATTGAAATAAAGAATAAAGAGGTAACCTTAAAAATTGATGCCAAATCTGGTGAGATTAAATCTTGGGTTTTCAATGAGAAAGAAATAACCAGTCAACCCATTCGTCCTAATTTTTGGCGCGCCCCAACCGATAACGATTTAGGAAACAAAATGCATAACTGGGCAAAAATCTGGCAAGAAGCAACTTATAATTATTCGGCCAATTTAATTGAAACCCCCGTAAATAAAGATAAAGGAGTAAGCTATGAAGTTGTATACAAACTACCTGAAAATAAAGCTGATGTTAAAGTTAAATATACTCTAAATAATACTGGTGCTTTAGATGTTAATTTTAATTTTAAACCAAATGAAGAAAGGCTTCCTAATATCCCTAGATTGGGCATGTACATGACTTTGCCTAAAACCTTTACAAATATTACTTGGTACGGAAATGGTCCGGAAGAAAGTTATTGGGATAGAAAAACAGGAGTAAAAGCAGGCATTTATACAGGTAAAATAATGGATCAGTTTGTAAGATATCCTCGTCCTCAGGAAACCGGGAATAAAACAAATGTGCGTTGGGCTGAGGTTGCTTCTAATAATTTATCTTTAAAAGCAACGAGTAATGAATTGTTAAACACTAGTGTATGGCCATTTGCAATGAAGGAGATTGATTTTAATAGTAACGAAGCAGGCGAATCAGCCTCTGGTTTAGTACCTGTAACTAAAAAGCATGGAGCAGACATAAAAACAGGAAATATTGTGCAATGGAATATAGATTATGCTCAAATGGGAGTTGGTGGCGATACGTCTTGGGGAAGGTTTGTACACCCAGAATATGTGATCTTTGCTAATAAATCATACTCTTATTCGTTTAGTATTGAGCCCAAATGATAAGATTGAAAAGCTAAAGTCTTGTTGTTTATCTAATGAGTTAAAAAGGCCACAGTTTTAGTTATTGTTTCTTTTAAATGGTTAGGCAATAAAGGTTCATTCCATGGGTGTTTTGCGCCAAAAACATGATTTGCACCATCTATAATTTCTAATTTAGCATCAGGGTTCCATTGATGAAGTTTTTTGGCTTCATCTACAAAAACACTAGTATCGTTATTTCCATGGATGATTAAATACGGAATTTTTAAATTTGAAACCGCGCGTTTAATGGTAAGCCTGTTTTCGTTGTTAATGAAGTCTTCATAAAACTGATAATAATGAGGCATTTGTTGTTTTGTTCTACCATTTAAAACATATTTAACACCGTTTTTTTTCCATAGCTTTAAATCTCCAGTAGTTGCTGTGCGTTTCCCGAAATCGCAGACACCGGCTAAACTTATTACTTTTTTTATTCTGTTATCTTCTTCTGCTTTTATAGTTACTATACCGCCAGCTCTGCTATGACCTATTAAAGCCATATTGCTTATATCGGCTTCGTTTTTAAATTTTGAGTTATTACATATCCAATCCATAACTGTTTCTAAATCGTCCAGCTCTTTAGTATAATTATTATTTCCAAAAGCTTCCAAATCTGGAAAGTCAATAGGGTCTTTTACAGTGCCACCATTATGAGAAAAATTGAATTTTATAAAATAAAATCCAGTATCAGCAAATGCTTTTGCCATCAGATTCCATGCGCCCCAATCTTTAAACCCTTTGTAACCATGGCAAAAGAGTATTACAGGTTTTTTAATACCATTATTATTAAAAAACAAATCAATTAAAATAGGCTTTTTGTGTTTGCCGTTAATAATTATATTTTTTTCAATAGTCATTTCTTTATATTTCTTTTTCTGTGAATGGGATATCAATATTACAAATCTCTAAAATGAGCTGCTTTAATTGTTCGCTAAATTTATTAATTGTATTCTCAGTAATCAATACTTCTTTTTTAGCATATGCTCCTGCTTTATCTTTTTTGGCAAACTTTAAAAAACCACTGTTTAAATTTTTAAAGGAAATAATACCGGCTTCTGCCGGAAGGGTTATTAGCTTAGATTGATGCATCATTAGCGCATAAGTAAGTACTTGGAAACTTTTACTGTATTTAGTGTAATCGGTAGTAATATCTTCCCAATTTACTATTTCTATACTGCTTTGATTCACCAAGCCTGTTTTGTAATCAATAATCCTGGTAATACCATTATATTCATCAACTCTATCTACTTTTCCCGTTACATTTACAGGAAATTCAAGTTCTGGGATATCAATAAGCACATTGTTTTCAGCTTCAATAGCAATAATTTTTATTTGATTTCCTGCTTTTAAATCCTGTATTTCTAAATCTAAAAAATTTGACACATAGCGTTTGGCTATTTCAAAAATAATAAGGTTTTTGCCTTTAGTTATATCACCTTCTTTGTATTCGCTTTTAAAATGATGATTTACGACTTCTGGGGTTTTAGATTTTAAGCGTTTAATTTTTTCGACAGTTAAAAACGTTCCAACAAATGGTTTATAAAAATCTTCAAGTGTATTATGCACAACGGTTCCTAAGGTGTTTGCAGCAACGGTTTCTTCAGCATTATCGTGAGCAGCAATTTTTAAGATTTTCTGATAATAAAAGTCAATAGGGTTTCTTATGTAACTGGTAAGAGATGATGGAGAAAGTCCTTTTTTTGCTACCTCGATAATTTTATTGAGTAGTTCGGGGGTTTTGTTTACAATATTTAATCGGGGAGGTATTAACGGAACATGAGGCGCTATAATTTGATGTTTTATTTTATGAATATTTTCTAATTGCAACTGTGTGATAAACCTGCTTTTTTCTCCTCCGGTTAACACATCCACTTCGGTGTTGTATAATATATAAATGTTTTTAGCACGTTGTAAAAGCCGGTAAAAATGATAGGTGTAAACCGCATCTTTTTCTTTATAAGTTGGAAGCTTGTTTTCTAATTTAACATCAAAAGGAATAAATGAGTTATTACTTTTTCCAGAAGGCAGTATGCCTTCATTTACAGATGAAATAATTACAGTTTCAAAATCTAAAACACGGGATTCTAGCATCCCCATAATTTGCAGACCTTGTAAAGGTTCCCCTTGAAAATCTAAAGTCTCGGTACTTAATAGCTCTTTGTAAATTTCAAATAAGGCAGAAAGATCCTTAATGTGATTATATTCTGAGTTTAATCGAGATAATGTGTTAAACAACTCATTAAAACGAAATAAGTATTCTAAGGATAATAGATTTGAAGCTTTGCTTTTGGTTAAATTGCTTTTAATAATTAAGATTAATTGTGAGCAATTTTTTAATATTTCGTCAATAGTTTTTCCCCAGTTAGTAAAGAGTATATCAATAATAGGCTCTGCATTAATGGCTATTTGTTTTAACCTGTTTGGAGTTAAATAAATAATGTTATTAGCCTCAATGGTTTCAATAATTTTGGAAGCGAAATCGATATCTTCAAAATAGAGTAGTGGCCTTATGAATTGATGAGATACTATATTAATAATGTCTTTGTAATAAAATGACTTTGATGATTTTTTATGAAGATTAAACAAGGCCTCAAATAAGGAGGCCAGTGGAATAGATTTTAATGGAAACCCCATGGTAATATTTAAGGCTTCAATGGATGGCGGTAACGAATTTAATACAGGAATCAATAAATTTTCATCACCCAAAACTACGGCTGTGTTTTGCAATGATGGGTTGTCTTTACTTAAGTTGCTTAATAGTGTGCCAATATATTTGGATTGCCCTATGCTTTTTGGAATCCCATAAACAGAAATGTTCTTTTCTTTTGAATAATTATTAGTTATCCAATGAAATGGTTTTTTTTTAAAGAAGGGCCAACTTGTTTTATGCTGCTTAGTAAACAGAGCGGCATCGTGTTTTGGGTTATTCATAAAAACACCATCAATATCCCAATAAATTTTTGCCAAATTATTTTGTAAAAGTTCTTGTATAATAGTTTCTTCTGCAGTATTTAATGCATTAAACCCTAAAAAAATATGTTGTTTTTCTGTATTGTTTTGGATGTAAGATTCTAAATTATTAACCGCTTCTCTATAAATTAAGCCCTGATAACCAATGCTTTTACTTAAAAGCTGTTTGGTAAAATGGGTATAGTAATTATAAAGTTTACCCCAAAACAAAAGGTAGTTTTTCACAAAATCTGTCTGGTTTTTTTCTAACGACCAATGGTTTAATTCCTGTATATCGCTTAAATAATTAAAGATCTTTTTTTGAGGAATAAGGTACCTGTCAATTTCATTAAAATCCTGAAGCAAAATTTGGGCCCATTTTGAAAAGGATTCAAAAGTATCGAGATGTGCTTTATCTGTTGTTTTACTGTAGCTATTATAAAACTCAAATAGAAGCTCAGTATTAGAGATTGTTTTTAGTTGTGCTAGTGTTTCTACAAATGCTTCTATGCTAATAATTTCGGGAGAAAAGATAGTTTGATTGCTAACTTTATAAAGTTGGTGTTTTAAAAATAAGCCGGCCCTCTTACTTGGTAGAACAAAGGTAAGTTTTGAAAGTGAAGTATTAGTGTTTTGTATCTCTTTTAAAACATCAAAAATAAAAGTAGTCATTGTATAAAAATAAAAAACGCTTCGGATATCCGAAGCGTTTTTCTGAAACTTATTTTTAAAAACTAAATACTAGTTTTTTATTTTGCTAAGTTAATTTCAACACGTCTGTTGTTAGCTCTACCTTTTCTAGTTTTGTTAGAATCGATTGGTTTAGATTCTCCGTATCCAAGTGCAGATAATCTAAAGGCATCAATACCATTGTTAACTAAGTACTCTTTTACAGAGTTAGCTCTAGAATCAGATAGTCTTTGGTTTAATGTTTCGCTACCAACACTATCAGTGTGTCCTTCTACAGTAAATTTAGAATTAGGATATTCTTTAAGGATTTTAATGATATCACTTAAAACTGCTTCAGATTGAGACTTGATAGTAGATTTACCTGTATCAAATAAGATAGTTTTAGCATACGCGTTAAGTTGTTTCTGAACTTCTTCAGATACTTCTGGGCAACCATTGTTAGCAACAGTACCTTTAACGTCTACACAGTTATCATCTTTATCTAAAACACCATCACCGTCAGTATCTGGCCATGGGCAACCTTTGTTAGCAGCAGGACCAGCAGTGTTAACACAGCTATCATCAGCATCAGTTACACCATCACCATCAGCATCAGGACATCCAGCTAAAGCTTTTAAACCAGCAACAGTAGGACAGTTATCATCTTTGTCTGCAACACCATCGCCATCAGCATCAGGACATCCGTTAAACTCAGCTAAACCAGCTTCGTTAGGACAAGAGTCTTTAGAATCTTCAATACCATCGCCGTCAGTATCAGGGCAACCATTGAAAGCTTCTAAACCAGCAACATCTGGACAAGCATCATCTTTGTCATAGATGCCATCACCATCAGTATCAGCTCCACCAAATTTGATAGAGATTCCAACAGTGTGTTGGAAGTGAGTTTGTAAGTAATCTTCAAAAGCATGTTTGTATGCAGATTGAAGTGTTAAACCTATATTATCGTTAAACCAAACGTTTAAACCTAAAGTACCATTTAATGTACCAGCTCCAACTTCGTCAACCCAAGTGTAACCACCACCAGCACCTAAATAAGGCTCGAAAGTGTTAGAGTTAAATAAGTTTTGAAGGCTGTACTTAATAGTACCATCTACACCGTAGTAAGATAAATCATCAACTGAAGCATCTCCCCATTTATCAATTTTATTTAAAGATCCGGCAACTCCAAAAGAGAACCCATCACCTAAATATTTAGATACAGAGATAGTTGATAAAGAAGGTAAAATATTCCAATGGTCTTCAGCATTAAAGTACTCATCAAAAGTATCACCTAGTGGTGCGTTTTCTCCCGTAGGATAGAAGTCAACTGCGTTAGCCCCAATGGTAATTTGCCATGGGTTGTTTTCGTCTTGTGCATTTACGTTGCTATAACCAAGTACAAGCAACATAGCGAACAATAATCTGCTAAGATTTTTCATATTCAAAAGTTTAATTTTTAAGTGTTAATTGTAAACAAAAGTAAGTTGTTAAATGTTATTAACAAAGACAAATGTATAAAAATATTGTTGAACTCGTTTATTCATCGATAGTTCAGAATGATTTTAGATAATATTTAGAGCTTTTCCAACTTTTATAAATGCAGTAATAGCCTTGTCTAAATGCACTTTGGTATGGGCAGCAGATAGTTGTACGCGAATTCTTGCTTTTCCTTTCGGAACAACGGGAAAAAAGAACCCAATAACGTATATTCCTTCTTTTAAAAGCATATTTGCCATAGTTTGTGAGAGTTTTGCATCGTATAGCATAACAGGTACAATTGCAGAATCGCCATCTATAATATCTAAGCCTGCAGCTTTTAGGCCTTTTTTAAAGTAATTGGTATTCCATTCCAGTTTATCTCTTAATTCGGTATCATTAGCTAGCATGTCAAAAACTTTTATAGACGCTCCAACTATTGCAGGGGCTAAAGAATTTGAAAATAAATAAGGTCTTGATCGTTGACGTAACATATCAATTATCTCTTTTTTACCAGTGGTGTAGCCTCCCATTGCGCCACCTAATGCCTTTCCTAAGGTTCCTGTAATAATATCAATGCGATGCATAACATTTTTTTCTTCAAGTGTCCCTCTACCTGTTTTACCAATAAAGCCTGTAGCATGACATTCGTCTATCATAACTAAAGCATCATAAGTATCGGCTAAATCACAAATCTTGTCAAGCGGAGCTACTAGTCCATCCATAGAAAACACACCATCAGTTACGATTATTTTAAACCGTGCCCCATTTTTATTTGCTGCAATAAGCTGTTGTTCTAAGTCTGCCATGTTATTGTTTTGATAACGGTATCTGGCAGCTTTACATAAGCGAACGCCATCAATAATAGAAGCATGGTTTAAGGCGTCAGAAATAATAGCATCTTCTTTTGTTAATAAAGGCTCAAAAACACCACCATTTGCATCAAAAGCTGCGGCATATAATATAGTGTCTTCCGTTTGATAGAAAGCCGCTATTTTTTGCTCTAGTTCTTTATGAATATCTTGAGTTCCACAAATAAAACGAACCGAAGACATTCCAAAACCGTGGGTGTCCATAGTATCTTTTGCAGCTTGAATAACTTCAGGATGAGATGATAGCCCTAAATAATTATTAGCACAAAAATTTAAAACGGTTTCGCCAGTATTTAAAATTATTTCTGCGCCCTGAGCCGAAGTAATAATACGCTCTTCTTTATAAAGTCCATTGTCTTTTATATCTTGAATTTCTTTTTGTAAATGTTGTTTTATATTGCTGTACATAATTTTGATAATTTTAACTAAGTTATATTACTTTTATTTGAATATCATCATTTATATAGACAAGAATTTTTTTAATTACTTTTAAACTCATGTCTTCTAAAACATCTTGATATAATAGTAATTGTTGATGATGCTTTTTATTTTCTAAACCTGTTTTATAATCTATAATTATAGCTTCGTTATTCGAATTTACAACCACACGATCTGGACGCAAAATAAGGCCTTCTTTAGTTATAATATCGCGCTCGTTGTATATAGTAAATGTTGAAGTATAATAATCTTTAAGCTGAGAATGATTAACAATCTCAGTTATAGTTTTTTTTAAGATGCTGGCCTGTTCGTTATTAATAGAGGAGGTACTGATGTTTTCGCTTATAACAAAATTGATATCATCTTTAGTTTTAATTTTAGACATGATATTATGTATAAGGTTTCCTTTTTCAATAGCTTCTTGCTGGGTGGTATCCCATAATAGACCAGATTTTGTTACTACTTTTATATGGTGAGTTTCTTTTGCTGTTGAAATAAACTGTAATGGAATGTCTGCTGTTTTTTTAGCGCTTTCTTTTTGAGTAGTTCTTTTAGGGTTTCCATATGTGTAAACTAGTTTTGAATCTTCCCATTCGTTACTATATTTTAAATACTCAATAAACAAACCAGAATACCTTTTTGTATTTACGATACCTTTTGATGAGATATCCTTTTTAGAGATAACGTGTAATTGCTCTATAGCTCTGGTTAAAGTAACATACAATAAGTTAATATTATCTAATTCTTGTTCAGATTTGTAATTGGTGAAAATACGAGAACCTTCATCGCCATAATGTTCAAAATCTTTACTGTAATTTAATAAAGTATGCGAAAAACCACAATATTGTTCTTTGTTTAAAGCATACCATGCTTTGGGGTCTAATGCTCTATAAATATCTAAATCGGCAAATGGGAAAATAACCACAGGAAATTCTAAGCCTTTAGATTTATGAATGGTCATAATCTGAACCGCATTTTGTTCTTTAGGAGATACAATACTCAGGCTTTCCTTTTTCTTGTCAAAATAGTGCAAAAACCCAGAAATATCAGAACCTTTCTTTTGCGAAAATCTAAAACCACATCTAAATAAAATTGAATGTATGCATTTGATGTTTTAACCAAATTGAAATGTCTTACAATGGCTTCTGCCAAATCATAAAGCGGTAATTGCAGCAAGGCATTATCAGTCATATAAACATTAAATTTTTCAAGGGCTTTAAAAAGTTGAGCCAATGGTAAATGGATATGATTAGAAAAGAATTCGTGTTTATTTTTAATATTGAAAAGAGATGTTAAATAATTTAAAACCTCAATTTTTATCTCATTGTTTTTAGGATGAATTAAAAGTGCTAAAAAATGATTTATAAAATTAACTTCTGGGGAGTTATGCAACAATAATGTTTCAGAAGAAATGATGGGGATATTATGCTGACTTAAATATTGAGCTATGGCGACACCTTCTTTTTTCTTGCGAACCAAAACACAAATATCTTCTAAGGCATATCCGTTTTTTAAACAACTGTTAATAGTTTTTAAAGTGCTTTTTGAAAACAAGTTATCTCTATCATCTTCTTTTTGAACTTCTAAAAAAGAAAAGGCGACATAACCTTCCTCTGTTTTAGTTATCTTTTGATATGCATTTTCATAAAGCGTTTTATAATCATTAGCATCAAACACTTGGTGCGATAAAAACTTAAAAAAACCATTATTAAATGTGACTATTTTTTTAAAACTTCTGTAATTTTTTTCAAGCGTTTTTACGTGTTGTTTAATTTGAAAAGGCTGAGTTGTTTTATTAAACAAATCAATAAACTGTTCCGCTTTGCCACCACGCCAACGATAAATAGCCTGTTTAGCGTCGCCAACTAACATGGTGGTTCCGTTTTCTGAAGCCAGGGAGTTGTCTAAAAGCGGAATTAAGTTTTCCCATTGCATTTGCGATGTGTCTTGAAATTCATCAATAAAATAATGTTTGAATTTTTCGCCAATTCGCTCATATATAAAAGGTGTGGGCTGATTTTTTATTTCTTTACTTATAATGGCATTAAATTCTGAAATTAGCATTTTATTCTGTTCGGTTTTTAAAATGTTTAGCTCATTATTTATGGCATTTAAAACAGATAGCGGTGTTAGGTTTTTATAAAAAGCTTTTAAAAATTTAAGATGGTAAACAGCTTGTTTGGTATGCCTAAAAGCCATTGCTAATTGTGTCTGGATTTGATCAATTATTGAGGCAACATCTTCTGTAGTACGCTTAGGATAAAGCGGCTTGCTTTCTATTAAATTGGCTTGCCAATTTAAGTCAAATTTAATTTCAAATTTTTTATTGCTAAGGTTTTGAAAATGCTTAGGTAACGCTCCTCTGGAAAAATCACTATATTCTAAACCAGCCTCATGAATTAAAGTTAAAACACTTTGGGCTTCTTTAATAATACTTGTTTCAGTACGTTCAATATCTTTTTTTAGCTGTGCGTTTAATGCCTTAAAATCATTTAATGTTTTGTGCTTTAAGGTTTCAATAAACGGGATGTCATTTTCGCTAACAAGTAGTTTAGCAATCTTATTAAAGTCGTATGCAACATCCCAACTTTTATCATCATCTGCTTTTTCAATGGCAAAATCTACCAAAATTTTGGTTAAGGTATCGTTAGTTCCAGCTTTAGCAATTAAGCTATCTACAGCTTCATTTAAAAGCACATCCTGGTCTAATTCAACCTCAAAATTTAAGGGTAATTTTAAATCGTATGCAAAGGTTCTTATAAGTTTATGGGTAAAGCCATCTATGGTCGAAATATCGAATGATGCATAATTATGTATAATGGTATTAAGTTGGTTTTCTGCCTTTTCACGAAGCCTTTCCGGTTCTATTTGAAGCTCTTTACAAATGTCTTCAAACATGGCAATAGGTTTTTCGAGATTCTCTTCTAAAGAAAACCATTTAAGGTTTTCAATAATGCGTTCTTTCATTTCCGAAACCGCTTTATTAGTAAAGGTAATGGCTAAAATATTTTTAAACACATACAGGTTATTCGAACTAAATAAAATTTTTAAATATGTTTTAACCCAGTGTATAGGTTTTTCCACTACCAGCAGAAGCATTATAAATGGCAAAAGAATGATTGGGTTGCATATAAACAAATTTCGATACAATATAAAAACTATCAATGGTTTCATAACAATTTATTATTTTTAATTGACCTGTTTTATCCGTAAATTTGAATGAAAATAAATACTAATACTTAAAACAGAAAAATATGGCTTTCGAATTACCGAAATTAGGATATGCTTACGATGCTTTAGAACCTAATATAGATGCGCGAACAATGGAAATACACCATTCTAAACATCACCAGGGGTATACAAACAATTTGAACAATGCAATATCGGGCACAGATTTAGATGGAAAATCGATAGAAGACATTCTAACGAATTTAGATATGAACAATGGCGCGGTTAGAAATAATGGTGGCGGGTATTATAATCACAGTCTGTTTTGGACAGTTATGAACCCTGAAGACAGAGGGTATTTATCTGGAGAGTTAAAAGACGCAATAGAAGCGGCTTACGGGTCTAAAGATGAGTTTATTGCTGCATTTAGTAAAGCTGCGGCCACTCGATTTGGTTCTGGTTGGGCTTGGTTATGTGTACATAAAGGCGGTAAAGTAGAAATTTGCTCAACGCCAAATCAAGACAATCCATTAATGCCAGGAGTTAGTTGTGGTGGTACTCCCATTTTAGGATTAGATGTTTGGGAACACGCTTATTATTTAAATTATCAAAACCGCCGTCCGGATTATATTAATGCATTTTTTAATGTTATTAACTGGAATGAAGTTGAAAGACGTTACGCAGAGGCGAAATAAGCCACTAACCAATTTTGCGATACATTGCGTGAGTTGTTTATGTTGAACTGAGTCGCAACATTTTATTGAATATAAATCGTCTGGTAAATTTACCAGACGATTTTTTTATGGGGTTACCCTGCATTTCGGCTATACTCAATGTGACAGCGTCAGGCTATTATTCATGCTTTTCTATTTTAAATTATTGGATTCATGAACATAGATGTTTTGCTATATCTTTTTCAAGCGTCATAGCTAGAGTGAAGGGCATAGCTATTTGCTAAATGCAAGTTCTAAACAAAGCGTGTTTAAAAAAGGATGCCGTTGCTATCCCTAACACATCCACCAGTAAAGGTCTCAGATTAAAAGTAAGCTCAAACTATAAAAGAAAAGATTTCCGTTTAAACAGGAATTAATATAAAATGAAAAAGGTGAACGAGTGTTCACCTTTTTGCCCCAAATCTACCATAAACTTAACCTACTTATGTTATGGTGATACAAATATATATTGGTAAAACAGTTTACTAAAATATTTTAGTTGAACGACTTATATATTGGCTTAAAAGAAGTGATGCAAAAAACTTAGATAAGATGAAAAAGGGATAAGAAAATAGTTTTAACGAAACATAAATGCATAAAAAAAGGCGAACGAGAGTTCACCTTTTTTTGCCCCAAATCTACCATGAACTTAACCTACTTATGTTATGGTGAGACCAATTTATATGTATTTTATATAATCTGATTATTTATTAGACAAACAGTATCTTTTTTCAGATTAAATGTTTTTTTAACAAAATTGAGGCGTGAAAATTACATATTCACATTAATAAGCACGTTCGTTATTGCCTTCATAAAAATTAATAAAAGCTCTGTTTACAACCCTATTTCCTCCAACTGTTGGATAGTTTCCTGTAAAATACCAGTCTCCTAAATGTTCAGGGCAGGCTTTGTGTAAATTTTCTACAGGTTGAAAAATAATTTTCACTTCGGCTTTTACAGTTTCATCACTTAATAATTTTGCTGCCTTATCTGAAATCTCTTGATCGGTAAAAGGATCATAAATCTCTTTTACAAAATTCTTTACATCTTTATCGGCTAATTCGGTTTGATTTATACACTTGTTATAAACTTCTTCTACAATGTGATACATGTTCCTGTCTTTTAAAAGTGCTAATGCCGATCTAAACGCAATTAAGGTTTCAAGGTTAGCCATATCAATACCGTAGCAGTCCGGATATCGTATTTGTGGTGCAGACGATACAATGACGATCTTTTTGGGGTTTAACCTATCCAGCATTTTAATAATACTCTTTTTTAAGGTAGTACCACGTACAATACTATCGTCTATAATCACTAAGTTATCTGTAGGTTTTATTACACCATAAGTCACATCATATACGTGAGCTACAAGATCGTCTCTGCTACTATCTTCGGTGATAAATGTGCGTAGTTTAACATCTTTAATAGCTATTTTTTCTATACGAGGTCTTTCTTCTAAAATATCTATAACTTTTTGAGCAGACATTTTTCCGCCACCGCTTAAAATTGCCGCAGTTTTCTTTTCATTTAAATGGTTTTCTACAGTTTCTATCATTCCAAAAAAAGAAGTTTCTGCGGTATTTGGTATATAAGAAAAGACCGTGTTCTTTGTGTCGTTATTTATCGCTTTTAAAACCTGAGGCATTAATAATTTACCAAGTTCCTTTCTTTCTTGATAAATTTCTGCGTCACTACCTCGAGAAAAATAAATACGTTCAAAAGAACATGATTTACGCTCTAATGGTTCTAATATTTTTTTAATAGAGACTTTCCCCGATTTTTTGGCAATAATGGCATGCCCTGGATCTAATTCTTTAACATCATCAAAAGCTACATTAAAAACCGTTTGAATTACAGGGCGTTCTGATGCTACAACAACAATTTCGTCATCTTTATAATAATATGTAGGACGAATGCCTGCGGGATCTCTTAAAACAAAAGCATCTCCATGTCCAATAAGCCCAGCCATAGCGTACCCTCCATCCCAGTTTTTTGAAGCTCTTCGTAATATTTTGCTTACCTTTAGGCGTTCAGCTATTTTAGGCGATGCATCTCTTTTATTATACCCTTCTTTTTTTAAATCTTTATAAATTTTACTTACTGCATCATCTAAAAAATGACCAACTTTTTCCATTATAGTAATGGTGTCGGTATATTCTTTTGGATGTTGGCCTAATTCTATAAGGTTGCCAAAAAGCTCTTTAACATTTGTCATGTTAAAGTTTCCGGCCATAATTAAATTTCTGTGCATCCAATTATTTTGCCTTAAAAAGGGGTGTACGCTCTCCACACTATTTTTGCCAAAAGTACCATAACGCACATGTCCAAGTAATACTTCACCTATATAAGGGATATTCTTTTTTTGAGCAGCCACATCATCAGCATATTCTGGGTGTTCAGTTAGCTCTTTATTAATACGCTCATTAATTTGCCCAAAAATATCTTGAATGGGTTGCTGTTGTATAGAACGAACACGACTTATATAACGCTCTCCAGGTTTAGTATTTAATTTAATACTTGCAAAACCAGCACCATCTTGTCCGCGATTATGCTGCTTTTCCATCATTAAATACATTTTATTTACACCATAAAATGCGCTACCGTATTTTTCTTTATAATATTCTAGTGGTTTTAAAAGCCTGATAACAGCTATGCCACATTCGTGCTTTAGTGCGTCACTCATTATAAATTTTTATTTAGTGTTTTGTGATTGCTAAACAAATTCTTTTTTAGGAATTTAGTTTAAATTAAAAACGCGCTCTATTTTAGAGCGCGTTGGTTTATGTTAATTCTATCTCAAATTGTGTTAATTGCTTAAATTGCAATAGTCGTTTATGTACTTCGTCGCTTGATAAATCAACCATACGCTCTGTGCCGAATTTTTCAACACAAAATGATGCTAATGTTGAACCGTATATCACAGCATTTTTCATGTTTTCGAATGATGTATCTCCTGTTTTTGCAATATAACCAGCAAAACCACCTGCAAATGTATCGCCTGCTCCAGTAGGATCAAAAACTTCTTCGAGAGGTAAAGCAGGAGCGTAAAACACATGGTCGTTATGAAATAATAATGCACCGTGCTCTCCTTTTTTGATAACCACATATTTTGGTCCCATAGCATGAATTTTACGAGCAGCAACTACAAGCGAATATTCGCCTGTTAATTGTCTTGCTTCTTCATCATTTATGGTAATAACATCGACACGCTTAATAACATTGTGTAAATCGTTTAAAGCACTATCCATCCAAAAGTTCATGGTATCTAAAACCACTAACTTAGGTTTGGTAATCATTTGATCTAACACACTTGATTGGACGATAGGATGTAAATTACCTAACATCACAATTTCAGCATCACGATAATTTTCCGGAACAACAGGGTTAAAATCTGCAAGGGTATTTAATTCCGTTACTAAAGTGTCACGAGAATTCATATCGTTGTGATAGCGACCACTCCAAAAGAAGGTTTTGCCTTCCTTAACAATTTCTATCCCCGAAAGATCAATATTTTTGTTTGATAATAAATCTAAATGTTTTTGCGGGAAATCACCACCAACTACAGATACTATTGAAGCGTTTACATGAAACTGAGAAGCCGATAAGCCTATATAAGTTGCTGCGCCTCCAAGAATCTTTGTCGGTTTTACCGAAAGGCGTTTCTATAGCATCAAACGCAACGGTACCTACAATTACTAATTTACCCATAAAAAAGAGTTATAATTTTCTGCAAATATAAGTCTTTTAAATACTAATTCAAGAATAATTTTTTGAATACATTTTATGCTTTTTTATTGCAGATTATGACTTCTAATTTTAGAGTCTGGGCTTATAACTATTAAAACGTAACGTTCTTTAAAATTAGTGTTCGGGATAAAATAAATAGTGTTTACACTAAATATATTAGCATTCATGAACTTTAAGACAGGCTGGAATGTTTGCTAACCCCTATTTTTATAGTGTTAAGTTATAGTACAATGCTTTTTAAAAGATCCCTCTATAAAATTTAATGCGGCTTATTAAAAGTTTAAGTGTTTTGAAAATATGCTAATTTATTATGAGGAGAAATAATTTTACTAATTGGTATTGTTTGTTTTAGAGTTAATGTTGCTTATCCACAAGTAGGAATAGGCACAACAAACCCTACGGCTGAATTAGAAATAGCGACAACAAACACAGGGATCCCTGCCCTTGGAATTAAATGTTCAAACAGCTCTCAATAGGCCACAGTAACAGGGCAATTAGCCGTTATAGGAGATAAGTTATATGTATACGATGCAGCCAGGACAAAGTGGCTAAGCGTTGAGGCTACAGCTTTCGCTTTTTGGAAGAAGTGGAAATCAAGATAATGTAAACTTAAGAGCTGTAGCAAACCAATCAAATAATAGATCGGGCTATTTAATGCCTTACGATGGGACTATAACTTATATTACTGCAAAATCTAATATTAATAGTGGTGCACAATCTAAACAGTTTTCTATTCAAGTTAGAAATGGAAATACAACAAACTCAACTACAAATTTTACAACAACAACATCAGAATACATAAACACTACCTTAAATGTTGATTTTTCATCTGGAGATTATATTAATGGCACAATAAATAATGATGGGAATGGAAATGTTAATAATGTTTCGATCATTGTTTGGGTCAAATGGCGTCAATAACCATCATCATTTCTTCCAACTATTTTTAAACAAACAAAGCAGATGTAATTACTTCTTCAGCTATAAGGTTACAATACCGTTTTTTTTGTAGAATATTTTAAAGTGACTTTTTTTAAAAAGCATGGGTCTAAAACACAAATGCTATTATCAATTAATAAATTGAGGGACATAACCGCCTGTGTTGTGTTCCTTAATTTTTTTGGACTCATTATTTCCGCCCAAAATCTGCAGGAATTTCCCCCCAGGCTTTGGTTTCCCATTTTACAATAACGGTTTTATAGGTGTTGTTTTTTAGCCATTCAACAGCTCTGTCAATTAAATCGAAAACAGGTTTTGTTTTTTTTATTAGGCTCTAACTTTGTA
This sequence comes from Wocania sp., assembly GCA_965224845.1. Lineage (GTDB taxonomy): Bacteria > Bacteroidota > Bacteroidia > Flavobacteriales > Flavobacteriaceae > Wocania_A. Next base: position 391,766 of record CBDDAJ010000015.1, on the reverse strand, counting down.
TTGCATTTTTTCTTTTTAACCCAACTTATCGCCGTTTTAGAATCGGTATAAAGCACCCTATTTACTATCATGCTTTTTAAGAAGCGCTAAACCATGTACAATAGCAAGAAACTCTCCTATATTATTAGTGCCTTCTTCAAAAGGACCTTGTATATAAAAGCTGTTTTTTTGTTTTGGTGTCTACACCACGGTATTCCATTTTTCCCCGGATTACCACTAGAAGCAGCATCAACTGATATAGAATTATAATTAGGTTCTCCTATCTTTTTTAATTGAGCTTCAGATAATTCGCTTTGAAACGTTGAGGTTTTACCAATATAATCTTTATAATTACCTTTTAAGGCTTTTTTTTGCAGCATCAAAGGTTGAGAATGATTTGTATTGAGCACCTTGAAAATCTTTAATCTGGGCTTTGCAATCATCCCAGGACTCAAAAACACCAGTGTGATGCCCTTTCCAAACGGTATAATATTTTTTTTTCTTTTTACTCATTTTATCATTCCCGCTAAGGAAGAAGTCTTTTAAAATTATTTTCTAGTTTTCAAAAACAGCAACAGCTCTAACTGGAGAGCCTGTTCCACCTTTAATTTTTAGTGGAAACCCAATAAAACGAAATCGACCTTTTCCTATCAATTTATGTAGGTTTACCATGTTTTCATAATGTGTAAAACCTAATTCACCACAAATGTGATGCACTTTTTTATTAGAGATTCCAGAAACTCCTGGAGACATGGTTTCAACGCCAAAAGCAGCAATGTTTTTATTACCTAACCATCTTGCGGTTTCTACTGAAATCCCTGGGCCTTTACTCCAGTTTTTAGTTCCAAAAGCATTTCTATAATGATTGGTATAAATTAAAACAGTATCTTTTTCTTTTATTTCCAAGTTTCCATTCTTACAAGCTTCTTCAATGTCTCTTATTTCAATTAATTCATTGAATTTTTTATTTGAAAGATTTAAGCATATACCTTCTGTATAAAACATAGATAAAGGCATTTTATCTATTGATTGTCCTTTGTACTCCTTTGCCATATGGTTTATGGCATCAACATGAGTGCCAGTATGTTCTCCAAGCTCTAGTTTATGTACTGCTGGTGTTTTTGTTGTGGCTTCAAAGTCATCATCCCATTCTTCATGTGTATTATGTACAGTCATTTTTACCTGCGGTAAATCTTTAAAAACAGGCATGCCTTCGTAAATATCTTGACTTAAATCAATAATTTCAGTCATTATAAGTTTTTGTTTTTTCAGAAAACAATAATTTTTCCACCACCTTAGGAAAATGCTCCATTTCCAATTCATGAATTTTTTTAGCGACATCTTCAGCTGTATCATTTGCTAAAACACCGCACTCCGCTTGAAAAATAATAGCACCTTCATCGTAATGTTCATTTACATAATGAATTGTTATACCCGTTTCAGTTTCATTATTTTTAACAACAGCTTCATGCACATGCATACCATACATACCTTTTCCGCCATATTTTGGTAATAATGCAGGATGCACATTAATGACTTTATTTGGGAATTCGTTTAATATATTTTCAGGGAACTTCCATAAAAACCCAGCCAATACAATTAAAATCTGGTTCTGATGCTCTTAAAATATTTAGAACATCGTTAGTTTTTGTAAAGGCTATTTTGTTGAACGATAGAGCACTAACCTTTAGTTTTTTGCAACGATCTAAAACTTTGGCATAAGGATTGTTAGTGAGTACCTGAATAACAGACGCATTATCTCTGTTGTGAAAAAACTTAATTAAATTTTCAGCATTAGTACCACTTCCGGACGCAAAAATTACAATACGTTTCATTTTTACAGATATTTTGATAAAATTATTCAGACAAAAAAAAGAATAAATATTAACAATTAGTAGGTAAAAAAGAAATTCTTAAAAGGAATTTTATTAAATTACAAACACATTTTTAAACTAAAAGGTTGTTTTAAAATAAAGTTTTTTATTTTTGCCACTTAATTAAAACTTAAAATTAAAAGATTATGTCAGACATTGCATCAAGAGTAAAAGCGATTATCGTAGACAAATTAGGGGTTGATGAGAACGAAGTTGTAACAGAAGCAAGCTTCACAAACGATTTAGGAGCAGACTCATTAGACACTGTAGAACTAATTATGGAATTCGAAAAAGAGTTCGATATTCAAATACCAGACGATCAAGCTGAAAATATTGCAACAGTTGGTCAAGCTATATCATATATAGAAGCTGCAAAATAAGCACTGAATTTTATGGAATTAAAGCGAGTTGTAGTCACAGGATTAGGGGCTTTAACACCTATTGGCAATACCAAAGACGAATATTGGGAGGGCTTAATTAGTGGTAAAAGTGGTGCTGCGCCTATAACATATTATGATACCGAAAAGTTTAAGACCAAGTTTGCATGCGAGGTTAAAAACTTTAATGCTACCGATTTTCTTGATCGAAAAGAAGCTCGAAAAATGGATAAATTTGCCCAATACGCTATGGTGGCGGCAGATGAAGCTATTGGAGATGCTCGTTTAGATCTTGATACAGTCGATAAATTGCGAGTAGGTGTTATATGGGGTGCAGGTATTGGAGGTTTAGAGACTTTTCAGACTGAAGTATTAAACTTTTGCTCAGGGAGATGGATCGCCAAGATTTAACCCATTCTTTATTCCTAAGATGATTGCTGATATTGCACCAGCAAACATTTCTATAAAGCATGGCTTTATGGGGCCAAATTACACAACAGTTTCGGCATGTGCCTCTTCGGCAAACGCAATATTCGATGCCTTAAACTCGATACGTTTAGGACATTGTGATGTTGTTGTTACAGGAGGAAGTGAAGCGGCTGTTACCATTGCAGGTATGGGTGGTTTTAATGCGATGCATGCATTATCTACTAGAAACGAAAGTCCAGAAACAGCCTCTCGCCCTTTTGATGGCACAAGAGATGGCTTTGTTCTTGGTGAAGGTGCAGGAGCACTTGTTCTAGAAGAATATGAACATGCTAAAGCAAGAGGAGCAAAAATTTATGCTGAAGTTGCAGGAGGAGGATTATCTTCTGATGCGCATCACATGACAGCGCCACATCCAGAAGGCATAGGTGTTATTGCGGTAATGAAAAACTGTTTAGAAAATGCAGGACTTAAACCAGAAGATGTAGACCATATAAACACACATGGTACATCTACACCATTAGGAGATGTTGCCGAACTTAAAGCCATCTCAAACGTGTTTGGTAGTCATGCAAAACATATAAATATTAATTCAACAAAATCAATGACAGGGCACTTGTTAGGTGCAGCAGGAGCTATTGAAGCTATATCGGTTATATTGGCAATGGAGCACGGTATCGTGCCACCAACAATTAACCATACTACTGTAGATGAAAACATTGATCCTGAATTAAATTTAACTCTAAACAAGGCCCAAAAGCGAGATGTTAAAGTAGCTATGAGTAATACATTTGGATTTGGCGGACATAACGCTTGTGTATTATTTAAAAAAATAGATTGAATCCCGAATGAAAAACATTCGTAACATATTAAATTCCCGTTTTAAAGGCAACGGGAATTTTTTTATGCAATTATCTAAAATTCTGGGATTTAAACCCAAGAAGATAAAATTTTACAGTACGGCATTTACACATCGTTCTATGAATATAAAAGATAGTAAAGGCAATGCTATTAATTATGAGCGATTGGAGTTTTTGGGTGATGCGATGTTAAGTTCGGTTATAGCCTCACATTTATATTTAGAAGTGCCTAGTGGAGACGAGGGGTACCTAACAAAAATGCGCTCCAAAATTGTTAGTAGAGAACATTTAAACGAGTTAGGAAAAGACTTAAGCTTAATAGATTTGGTCGAAAGTAAAATTCCATCAGGGCAATTTGGAGATAACATTCACGGTAATTTATTTGAAGCACTTATAGGTGCTATTTTTCTTGATAGAGGATACAAGTACTGCGAAAAATTTATTTTTAAACGTGTTATAATACCTTATGTTGATATTGAAAAACTTGAAGGCAAAGTAATAAGTTATAAGAGTTTATTAATAGAATGGTGCCAAAAAGAAAAGAAAACGTTTGGATATAATGTTTACGAAGATACAGGGAATGATGATGTTAGACATTTTTCAGTAAAACTTTCAATAGACGAAAAAGTAATAGCAAAAGCACGAGCAACCTCAAAGAAAAAAGCGGAAGAAAAAGCTTCTAAACGCGCATTCTTTGCATTTCAAAATAGTATGTCCAAAATGATGTAAAAAATCATTTTTTTAACTAGGGTTACTACAACGTTTTAGTTCATTTTATCGTTAAGATTAGGAGAAACATTTTATAAGTAACTATTTTAAACCTTATATTTACTGCTGTTAATAGGTAAGTTATGGCTGTTCACAAACTTGTTTTAGATGATGTTTTTAACGAAGCGTTGTATACGTTAATTGCTATTCATTGTACTATTGAAGATTATAGATTAGCCTACCTTTTAAATAAGCATTTAGGAATAAACCTTATTAGAAAGCCATCAGATTTAGATTATAATAAAGATAAATCGACATATTCTATTTTTGAATGGGAAGACAATAAACAGTTAACAACGTGGAGCTTAGTGTCAAATATTTGCAAAACGCAGGAAACACTACCGCAAGTTAGTCAACAATCATTATTTACAGTCCAGGAACAGATTGTAAAAACATTTAATTTAATACCCGAATATAAAGGGGTAAACTATTTTTTAAAAATAGATAATGATACTAATTTTAGTAAGGAGGCTTACATATTAAATAGTATTTTAAATATCCCTCAAATAGCAACAGCCTATAGTGTTGATGTTAATCAACTAAAATCAAAAGACCATTTAATTTTTAGCTAATGCCAATAAGAAAGAAAACCAAAATAGTAGCTACATTAGGACCTGCTACAAGCACTAAAGACGTTTTAAAAGGAATGCTTGAAGAAGGCGTTGATGTATTTAGAATTAACTTTTCTCATGCGGATTATAAAGATGTTGAAGCACGTATTAAAATGATACGTGAACTAAACAAAGAGTTTGGTTATACAGCAGCAATTCTGGCAGATTTACAAGGCCCAAAACTTCGGGTAGGAGTTATGAAAGAAGAAGTTGTGGTACATGAAGATGACGAAATAATTTTTGCTACTGGCGAACGTTTTGAAGGCACAAAAGAGCGTGTTTATATGACCTACGAAAGGTTTCCGCAAGATGCGAAACCCGGAGAGCGTATTCTTTTAGATGATGGAAAATTAATTTTTGAAGTTGTTTCTACAGATAAAAAAAGAGAAGTGAAGGCACGTGTTATTCAAGGCGGCCCATTAAAATCTAAAAAAGGGGTTAATCTTCCTAATACAGATATCTCTCAACCCGCTTTAACAGAAAAAGACATTGGCGATGCTATTTTTGCCATTAGTCAAGAGGTAGATTGGATCGCTTTATCCTTTGTGCGTCATGCCGAAGATTTAATGCAACTACGCGATTTAATTAGCGAGCATAGCGATCATAAAATTCCTATTGTAGCCAAAATAGAAAAACCGGAAGCTGTTGAAAATATTGATAAAATTGTAGCCCATTGTGATGGATTGATGGTAGCACGTGGTGATTTAGGAGTTGAAGTTCCTGCCGAAAAAGTACCGCTTATTCAAAAACAATTGGTGCTAAGAGCAAAAAAAGCAAGAATTCCAGTAATTATTGCAACTCAAATGATGGAAACCATGATTTCCAGCTTAACACCAACAAGGGCCGAGGTAAATGATGTTGCCAATTCTGTTATGGATGGCGCAGATGCTGTAATGCTTTCCGGCGAAACTTCGGTGGGAAGTTATCCGATACAGGTTATAAAACAAATGGCAGATATTCTTAAAAGTGTCGAAAATTCAGATTTAATACAAGTTCCGCAATTACCACCACATATTCGAACCAACCGTTATATAACAAAATCCATTTGTTATCATGCGGCACTTATGGCAAACGAAATTAATGCAAAAGCCATTTCTACTTTAACGAATAGTGGCTATACAGCATTTCAGATTTCGGCATGGAGACCCTCATCACACATTTTAGTTTTTACCTCAAACAAACGTATTCTAACACGTTTAAGCTTGCTTTGGGGTGTTAAAGCCTTTTATTACGATAAGTTTGTAAGTACCGACGAAACCATTGAAGATGTTAATGCCATTGCCTGTAAAAAAGGCTATTTAGAAGTTGGTGATATGCTAATAAGTTTAGCAGCAATGCCAATAAAAGAAAAAGGTATGGTAAATACCTTGCGCGTTACCGAAATTACAAGCTGTAGTTTGTAAAACATGAGTATTCAAAATAATTTGGACGTTACCCTTTTTAGATAAGCTAATAAGGGTCGCGCTTTACGTTTCAATCTTTTTAAAGCATCATTGTGAAGAAGAAACGACTGCGGTAATTTGTTAAATGCTAGTTTTATTAAAAGGAAATAACTTTTTCTTTTAAAAAGGATTTTCTCTGCAATCGCTAACGCTGGTATTTGCTAGCTTATGGTTTTAAAATAAAAGAGGTTTTTTTTTGTGAAGTTCGTTTAATGACGCATATCCGACGTTAAACGAAGGTAGTTGAAAATTTTTACAAAGTCAAGCTGCGTATTAAGCATTATTAACCGTTTTAAAACTCAAACTTTAACTGTACACTCACGCTTTTTTGTTCGGGTTTTTTCTTGGTTTCTGTATTTAAGTTTGATAAAGAAATGCCTAATAATCTAACGGAGTTATTTAATTTCTCTTGAAATAATAAATCTTTAGCAGTTTCCATAATAATACTCATATCACTTACAAAATAAGGCAAGGTTTTACTTCGTGTTTGTAAAGTAAAATCGCTGTATTTTATTTTTAAGGTCACAGTTTTTCCAGCGACTTTGCTTTTTGTTAAGCGCTTAGAAACTTCATCAGCAATATGCTTTAATTTTTCAAGCATAAATATTTCAGATGATAAATTTTCGCTAAACGTACGTTCGGCAGCAAGACTCTTTCTAATCCTATTGGGTTTTACCTCACTATTTTGAATACCCCGGACGATGTAATAATAATAGCGTCCAGATTTACCAAAATTAGCATCTAAATACTCTAAAGATTTCTGCTTTAAATCTAATCCCGTAAAAATACCTTTCTGGTACATTTTTTTAGCAGTTACTTTCCCAACCCCATAAAACTTCCGAATATCTAATTGTTCTAAAAAACCTAAAACTTCTTCGGGATTTACGGTTTTTTGCCCGTTTGGTTTATTGTAATCGCTGGCAACTTTTGCAATAAATTTGTTGATGGAAATACCTGCCGATGCTGTTAAGCCCACTTCATTAAAAATACGTTCGCGAATATTTTTAGCGATTAGCGATGCACTTGGGTTGCCTTTTTTGTTTTCAGTAACATCTAAATAAGCCTCATCAAGAGACAGCGGTTCAACCAAATCGGTATAGTCATAAAAAATGGATCTAATCTTTTTAGAAATTTCCGAATAACGTTCAAACCGGGGTCTTACAAAAATTAAATCAGGACATAGTTTAGCGGCTAAATTTCCTGCCATAGCGCTTTTAACACCAAACTTTCTAGCCTCATAGCTAGCTGCACTAACCACGCCACGTTTACCACCACCACCAACAGCTAGGGGCTTGCCTTTTAAGTCAGGATTATCCATTTGCTCTACAGAGGCATAAAAGGCATCCATATCGACATGAATAATTTTTCGAATTGGTAAATCGTTAGACATGATGTAAATTTAGGCATTAAATACCTTTTAATTACAGATACTCTAATGGTTATTAAACTTTGATTTATAAAAGTAATGATAGAAATAGAACGTAAGTTTTTAGTTAAATCGGATGGATTTAAAACACAAGCCTTTAAAAGTACAAGAATTATTCAAGGGTTTTTAAATACAGATTCAGAACGTACAGTTAGAGTACGATTAAAAGGAAGTAAAGGTGTTTTAACTGTGAAAGGAAAATCTTCAAGCAATGGATTATCACGTTTTGAATGGGAAAAAGAAATTAAAAGGCAGGAAGCCGAATCGCTTTTAAAACTCTGTGAGCCAACAATTATTGATAAAATACGTTATGAAATACAAGTTGGAGATCATGTTTTTGAAGCCGATGAATTTTTTGGCGATAATGAAGGGTTAATTGTGGCCGAAATAGAGTTAAAACAAGAAAACGAAACATTTGAAAAACCAGATTGGCTAGGGGAAGAAGTAACAGGAGATATAAAATACTATAATTCGCAATTAAGTAAACAACCCTATAATACATGGAAATCATGAAAAAAATATTTTTAGTATGTGCCGCTTTACTAACTCTTATCGCTTGTAAAGAAGAGGCAAAAACATCCGTTTTAGAAATTAAAGAAAACCTGCCAGAAGCCCATAAAAAGGAGGTAGACACAATAGTTGAAATTGCTATAGAAGCACCCATTAAAAAAACGATAAAGCAATTAAAAGAAGAATTAAATGCTAAGGGCTATAAAACCTTTGATTATATTGATGAGAAAACAAAAGATACTTTTTTAATGCAACAGTATTTTATTGCTTTTTTAAAACGAGGGCCAATACGTGGGCAAAACGAAGAGGAAGCCGCAGATTTACAAAAAGAGCATCTGGCTCATTTAGGTAAAATGTACGAGTTGGGATATGCCGATATTTCAGGACCTTTTGGTGATGATGGCGACATTCGTGGGATAACCATTTACAATGTCCCAACACAAAAAATGGCAGATAGTTTAGCTAATGCCGATCCCATGGTAAAGGCAGGTAGATTAGAGATAGAAATACACCCTTGGTGGGCTGCAAAAGGGTTTTTGTTACGATAATGCTAAAAATATTTCGAGCACTATATCTTTTTTTAAACACTACAATTATTATAGCCTTGTTTGCTATTCACTTTTTTTATAAAGAAAATAGTTATCAAAGCTCACTGCTTTATTACACATTCCCATTACCTGTTATTATTCTCGTAGTTTTATTTTTATCTGTTTTTTTAAATAAAAAGTTTAGAAGGATTAATATAATAATAGCAGCTCTGTTATTAATGATCTGGCTGGGAAGAAGCTTTAAAATTCATTTTTCTGAAGATATAAAAGACACCGATTTAGAAATTGTGTTTTGGAATGCCTCTCATAATAGAAATTTTGAAGATGCTTTTGAAGTTAATAAAACAATTCCGGATGTTTTGGTTTTAGCTGAAGATGGAGAATATAACCTGGAAGACTATAAATTAAAGTACTCTAAATATTATTTTTATGAATCTATTAGAGGAATCAGTATTTTTTCTAAAACACCTCTAAAAATTTCAGATGAAATCACTTCTCAACATAAAACAAACATTATTAATTTTGAAGTAGAAGGCATTAGTTTTTACGCTATTGATGTTGCTGCAAGCATGGATGTGCCACGATCCTGGGAGCTGGGCTTTGTAGACGGGTATATTAAAACAAAAGAGAAAACAGTTTTGCTGGGCGACTTTAATGTACCTTATGAATCTAAATATTTAGAAAAGATTAAAACCGATTTTAATCATGCGTTTAATAAAAAGGGTAACGGGTTTAGAGAAACCTGGTTTTGGAATATTCCCTTACTTTCCCTAGATCATATTTGGGTTTCAAAAGATTTAAAGATTCTTAAAACCAAAAAAATAGGATCATTTAAATCAGACCATAGTATGATAAAAACCTATATCAGAAAACAAGCTAATTAGCAGACTATTTTTTTTTGTATAGTTTTTGTATAGGCATTAAATATTTGGCTTGGAAGAATTTTTATTAATATAGCCACAGTGTATATTAATAAAGAACCTAAATTAATTTAAAGCCAATAATTATTCTTAAAAAAACAATTATAGTAGGGATTACTTTGTCATGTTTGTTTAATATAAACGCCAATGCTCAGTTAGGATTTTGTTCTGGCAATTCAGGAGATCCTATTTTTGTTGAAACGTTTGGGTCTGGTACAATAAATAATTCTTTACCGATAGGAACAACCACATATCCATACGCTTCTGGTTATCCTAATGATGGGTTTTATACAGTTTCAAATGGCACTATTGGAAATGGTTTCGATTGGCATCAAACGCAAGATCATACAGCAGGAGATACTAATGGGAAATGTCTCATTGTAAATGCTGCCGCAGCAGCAGGAGAGTTTTATAGGACTACCATTTCTGGGCTTTGTGAAACAACAACTTATGAATTTTCAGCTTGGGTAATGAATCTGGTAAGAGCAAATAGTTTTTGCTCAACCCAACCAGGAGGAACAATTCCTATAAATGTAAAATTTGAAATATGGGATAGTACAAATACGAATCTATTAGCAACTGGAGATACTGGTAATATTGTTGAAACATCTAACCCTAATTGGCAAGAATACGGTTTAGTTTTTCAAACTTTGCCAGGGCAAAATGATGTAATTTTAAAAATGATAAATAATGGGCAAGGAGGCTGTGGTAATGATTTAGCTATTGATGATATTGAATTTAAATCTTGTGGAGATACTGTTGCAATTTCGGCTAATAACAATAATGTAAATTGGTGTAGTAGTCAGGGGCCTTTTACAGACACATTAACAGCAATACCAGATTTTACTGTTTTTAATTCACATTTTTACCAATGGCAAGAAAGTGCTGACGGAATTTTATGGAACGATATGGCTGGAGAAACAAGTCAAAACCTTTCAATTTCTGTAACAGCAACAACCTATTATAGAGCTAAAATTGCAGAAGTTGCAATTAATTTAAATAACCCGCAATGTGTTATTTATTCAGACGAGCATTTAGTTACAATAAATCAATTACCTCCCATGCCTACATTAGCATGCTGGGAAATGGCAACCATTAATACATCAACCTGTTTATGGGATATAACAGGCACACAACCCGTACAACCTGCTTTAGAATGTTGGCAAACAGCAACCTTTAATACGGTGTCGTGTTCCTGGGATGTCACAGGCACACAACCCGTGCAACCCGCTTTGGAATGCTGGCAAGCGGCAACCTTTAATAATACAACCTGTTTATGGGATATAACAGGTACACAACCCGTACAACCTGCTTTAGAGTGTTGGCAAACGGCAACCTTTAATACGGTGTCGTGTTCCTGGGATGTCACAGGCACACAACCCGTGCAACCCGTTTTGGAATGTTGGCAAGCAGCAACCTTTAATAATACAACCTGTTTATGGGATATAACAGGCACACAACCCCTACAACCCGCTTTAGAATGTTGGCAAACGGCAACCTTTAATACGGTGTCGTGTTCCTGGGACGTAACGGGAACACAACCCGTGCAACCCGTTTTGGAATGCTGGCAAACAGCAACCTTTAATAATACAACCTGTTTATGGGATATAACAGGTACACAACCCCTACAACCTATTTTAGAGTGTTGGCAAACAACAACCTTTAATACGGTGTCGTGTTCCTGGGACGTAACGGGAACACAACCAGGAAAGATTTATGAAAACGACTTGATGCTTTGTGAAAATGATATTTTGTTATTACAGGCCAATACCAATATTCCAAACCCACAATATGTTTGGAGTACTGGAGATGTTTCGGATGAAATTAGTATAGATACACCTGGGGTCTATTCTGTTGAGGTTTCCGGTGGAATATGTGCCTTTGAAACAAGAATATTTAATGTAGCAGGTGTTGAAACACCAATTATCGAGACTGTGATTTCTGATGGGAATGATATTATTATCACAACGGCTAATAGTGGAGATTTTTTATACTCTATTGATGGCAATATTTTTCAGAGTAACAATTCATTTTTTAATGTTAAAGGTGGCCAGTATACAATTTATGTAAAAGAAAGAAATTGTGATGGACAACAAACCCTTCAGCATTTGCATTTCTATATCCCAAAATATTTCACACCAAATAATGATGGAATCCATGACACTTTTGATTTGTCTGGGATCGAATTTTACAATTCATCAGAAGTCACCATTTATAATCGTTATGGAAAGTTATTAAAAACCTCAAGGAATAGTTCCTTTTCATGGGATGGTACATTTAATAATCAAGATTTGCCTTCGGATGATTATTGGTATGTTATTACAATAGAGGGTCAAAAGGTTATGGGGCACTTTGCTTTAAAGCGCTAGTTAGAAATCTCAAAATGACGCTTTGCGTCATTCCCAAATTCATCAACTACAGTAATTACATGTTTGCCTGGTTTTGGTTTAATAGCTAGCTCATGAATATCTTTTGTGCTTCCTAAAAATCGATCATTCAAATACCAAAATAATGTGGATTCTGGTTTTGAATGTGCCATTTTTAAAACAAGGTCGTTTGTATTGCCATCAAAATCTTTAGGTAAAAAAATACTGTTTTTCTCTTTTGGGTAAATAAATGCCATGGAAATAGTATGACTCTCTGAACAACTGCTTTTAAATTTTGGTAAAGGCTTGTAAAATGGGTTTTTAGCTTTGTAATAATAAGCCATTAAAGGAGGTAGTACAAACCATGATTTGTGGGTAATATTAGCAATGGGTTCGCATGATGAATTCACTTGAAAGGTTTCGTTTTTATTCAAATGAATTAAAATATGATATGGGCATGGTTTTGTTTTTAAACCACTGGTCTGTATGTATTGTGTTTTTGTTTTTTTACAATTTTGAGAGGCGCGATGACCACTTTCTTCACAAATTTCAACTTCCTGCATGGCATCAAAAGGTTTTGCAAACCAATCGCTATTTGGTAATAGATCAAACACGTCAAATAAAATAGGAGCTGCAGTTTCTACACCAACTAAACCAGGTCGTCCTTCTCCATCGGCATTTCCAACCCAAACACCAACAATATAATCTTTAGTAGAGCCTATGGCCCAGGCATCACGAAATCCAAAACTGGTACCAGTTTTCCAGGCAATTTGTTTCGAGCCATCAAAAAACTCCCAGCTTTCGTCACTTTCAGGCCTGTTTACTGCTTTCAAACTGTTGTAAGTTAAATAAATAGAGGCGGCATCAAATAGAGTTTTATCGGTTGTTTTTTTACCCAAATCAATTTTATCGGAAGCCAAAAATGTAGGTTCGCAAAACTCATTGGTATAATACTCGCTTGAGGTCTCAGAAAAATGATTTATAGTGGACGATAAAGCAGCATAGCTTTTACACAAGTCCCACAAATTACTTTCTGCACCACCAAGAATTAAAGATAAGCCGTAATGATTGGCATTAAACTTTAAATCTTTTAGGTTTAAGGTTTTTAAATAATGATGAAATCTGTCTAAACCAAACTCCTGTAACATCCTTACAGAAGGGACGTTTAAAGACCGCGACAGCGCACGACTTGCAGGCACAACACCATCATAAGTTTTATTGTAATTTTCAGGATTGTAGCTTCCAAATTGAGTAGGGACATCGGCAACTAAAGTGTTTGGCAATATGTCGCCAGCATCTAACATTGCTGTATATAAAAAAGGCTTTAAAATACTACCTGTACTTCTGGGTTTATCAATAATATCTACATCTTTTTGATGCATTTTATCTGTTGGAGTATTCCCTACATAGGCTAAAACCTGTCTGGTTTTTACATCTAAAACTAAAACGGCGGCATTATATATTTCGTTCTGACTTAATTGATTATAATGGGTTTTTACAATACTATTAACTTGTTTTTGAAGCTGCGAATTTATAGTTGTTTGGATATGCTTCCCGTAATAATGTTTTGTTGTTTTTTGTAATAAATGTGGTGCAACTTGAGGTAAGGGATATGGCTTTTGCGGTAAACCTTCAACAATTGATAAATTATAGGTAAGTGAATCTATAATTTCTTTTTCTAATAGTTTTTTAAGTAAGCTATTACGTTTTTTTAATAGGCGTTCCTGGTTTTTCCCAGGGTAAATTAAACTTGGTGCATTAGGTAAAACGGCTAAAGAGGCACTTTCTGCCCACGACAAATCGTTAGCATTTCTATTAAAATACCGCCATGATGCGGCATCTAAGCCAACTACATTCCCGCCAAAAGGAGCATGATTAGCATAATAAGATAATATCTTGCTTTTAGAGTCTCGAAATTCCAGCCTGGTTGCTAGAATAATTTCTTTAAATTTTTCAAAGTAAGTTCTTTGTGTGCCTTTTCTTGAAAGCCGAATAACTTGTTGTGTGATGGTGCTTCCGCCACGTTTTACTTTGCCAGACTTTATGTTATCTCGTAAGGCTTTAAATATTGAAATAGGGTTAAACCCTGGATGCTTATAAAAATATTCGTCTTCAAATTGGATGATACAGGTTTTAAATTTTTCCGGAACCGAATCATTTTCCGGAAACCGCCATTGCCCATCTTTAGCTATTTGGGCACCCAATAACTCATTGTTGGAACTTGTAATAACCGTTGAAGTGGGATCTTTAAAAAGAGGGTTTGGTAAACAAAAATAGTAGGCAATTAAAAGTGCAGCAATAATTACTGATTTAATTTTGTTACGCTTTATGTAGTTTGTTAATCGTGTCACTTAAAATATATACTCTAAGCTTGTGTGTTTAGATGTGTTTTAAGATAATTTTATGATGATTTGAGACATCACTTTTTTAAGAACTCGTACTCACGTTCAACTTTACAAATCCGCACATTGTACCAGCTGTACCAATCTTGTCGCCCTTTTTGTTGGGCTTGTATATGTTCGCTTTGCTGTTTCCAGTTTTTTATAGCCTCCAACGTTTCCCAATAACTTACAGTAATTCCAACAGCTCCACCGAGCGAAGCTGAAGTGTCGTTTTTTGCACTATCCATTCCTAAGTATCCTTTTTGCTGCTTTGCGAGGGCTTCCATTTTTTCTGCCATTTCAGAATACCCATCAGTATTTTTGTTTTGGGTTGAGGTGAAAATAACGGCGTAATACGATTTAAAGTCTTTTGTCATAGTTTGTGTTTCCTTTTATTCCAAGCTAATACTTGCACCCCTTTTGAATAATGAGCTCTATTGGGGTGATTGTTAATAATAAGATTAAATCTGGGGTAATCTATTTTAAGATCTTCTATATAAATATTTTGAATAGGCCATTCAATATGATGTACATCGTATTCAATAAGGTGCTTTTTATAATCTTGAAAAACAGCATAGCGTTCTGTAAGCCATAAATCTGTTTTGTCTTTTTTAACAGGAAGGCTATCTAGCCTGTATTTAATATGAAAAGAATCGTTAAACACCTCATTATTTGAGTTATAATTTAACTTATTTCTTTTCATTTTTGAGTATCGATAAGGAAATTTAGATATTGCTTTCAGTACTTTACAAGAGGATCGTTTACTGCCTTCCATACTTAAAAAGTAAACACTTGGTTTCCCATTACAAACAATATAAACCCGAATATTTATCTCATGAAAATCTGATATATGGGGCACTTTAGGTAAACTTTTTATACCAATATTATTCATGTTAAAAGCTACTAAACTCACCCATGTTTTTCCATTTATACGGTCTAATTCTATATTTTTAGGAAGTAAAGGTTTTATTAATGTTTCATCAACTTCCCAATGCAAAAAAATAGCTTCATTCCATTCTTGATAAAATTTCCAAGGCTGTTTTGGATATTCAAACGGACGATGCAAGGTTTGTTTTAATATTTCAGATGATTTCATATTATTTTTCAATGTTAATCCATTTTCCTTTAGTTCTAACCAAATATTCATTATCGTACATGGCTTCGGCTTGAATGCCTGGCAAATAATAAGTTCCTAAATACGAGGCGTTTAACATAACATTAAACGTTTTAGTACTGTGTTTTCCTCTTTCTGGTAAATCAAAATAAAAGTTTACGCGATCATCTCTAATATCGGTAAATCGGGCCTGACTTGTTGTTGCACTACCAAAATCGGTAAATCGGGTATTTACGATTTCCCAACCCGACGGAAAGATTTGAGTTAAAGCAACATCATTAACGCGTTCATTTTTCAAATTACTAACATTAACCGTAGCAATAAAATCTTGTCCTTGTTGTAGTTTCGATACATCAATGGTATTGCCTTTTAAATCTTTATAAGCATACGATACACTTAATCCGCGTTGTTCGGCAAGTTCTTTCCCTAAGGGCAATTTCCCGGAGTTTAAAACCCGTACATAAACTACATTGTTTTTTTGATTTGTAAAAGACACACTATTAACACCCTCGTGTACTTGTAATTCGCGTTGTGCAATAGCGCTTTTTGTGTCTATACTTTCCGTTTTTCCGTTAATGGTATAATTTACTTTTAGGGCTTTTCCTCCATTGGCACGAACCATTTTTGCCATAGCTAATAAACTATAAGCTGTAGTTTGTGTACTCATCCAACGGCTACTCGATAAATCTTTAGCAATATATTCGGCTAGCTCCCGTGTTTTAGAATTTTTGGTAAGTATCATGGTTTCTAGCGCCATGGCACGGTTTCTATCTCTAGAACCATAAGTGTAATAATTATACTTAACAGGCTTAAATTCAATATTTGCTGATTGCGAAATATTATCGCTGGCTTCTTTTTGTCCAGCCAAGGCATAAGCCGCTGCGAGTCGCCATTTGGCTTCGTTTGAAATTTCACTAAATTCACGTAACCTGTTCATACTTGCTAAATCCGGACTTCCAGCCAATGCCAATGTGTATAATCTGTAAGCTTGGGCTAAATCTGAATTGTAGGTTCTATAACTTGGTCGCCAGTGGCTTGCTGCTTGTTTTTGATAAGCGATCCAATTGCTTTTAAAGGTTAATGGCAATACGTATCCTTTCTTTTCGGCTTCAATTAAAAAATGACCAGCATAACTGGTTCCCCAATCGTTTGCACTGTTTTCTCCCATCCAATAACTCAGACCTCCATTAGGTCTTTGAAAATGACCTAATCGTTTTATACCGTTTTCAATATTATTTTGAATCTCTCGCTTTTTCTTATGCGTTAGATCGAAAATATCACCTAAAAATAATTGTGGAAACACACTCGATGTGGTTTGTTCTACACAACCATGAGGATACTGAATCAAGTATTGTAATCTGCGTGAAAAATCCATTGGAGGTAAGGTAGAAAATTCTAAAGTAGCTGAATTGGTTCCTGCTACGCCAAAGGTTGAAAAGCTTAAAGCCTCTGAAGCATTTGCAATTAATGTTTTATCCATGGCTTTTGAGGTGATTGGATTTGGGTTAACCACATCAAGTTCTACTTTGTATGATGATTTTTCTCCGTTACCAGATGCAATAACCTCAACGGTATTAATACCTTTTGCTTTGCTTACATCTAATTCAAAATACGTCATTTTTTCGTCAGGTTTTGCAAAACTCAATGTTTTTTTGGCATTACCAACTACAGTAATACCATCACTTAATTTTAAGCTAATGTTTACTTGTTTTACTTTGGGTTCCATGGCAAAAACGGTAACCGGAAGGGTTACTTTTTCGCCTGGGCTTAATTTCCGCGGAAGCGTTGCCAAAACCATTAGAGGCTTTTTAACTTCAACAGATTTATCAGTGCTTCCGTATGCTTCATTGTTATTATTACCGGCAATAACCATAGTACGTACAGCACCAATGTAGTTTGGTAATTTTATGGTATGCGATTTTTGTTCGCCTGCATTTAAACTAAACGGGCCTAAATAAGTAACCACAGGCTTAAAACGATTGGCTTTTTTGTTTTTCCCGCCAGCAGCATTTCCATCACCACCAATAGCAAAAACTTGATCTATGCTGCCGGAATAGGCACCAATAATAGCATCAAAAACATCCCAGGTTTTTACACCTAAAGCTTCACGTTTATAAAATTCGTTCCAGGCATTAGGGGTTTTAAATCGTGTTAAATCCAACAAACCTTCTTCAACCATAGCTATTGTATAGGTCATGGCTTTGTTGTTTTTTTCTGAAACAGTGACTTTAAAGCTTTCTTTAGGGCGCAATACATCTGGCATTTTTAGCTGAGGTTCTAATTTGGTGTTGGGGTCTTCAACCATCATAGGAATAACGCCATATAATCGAATAGGTAAATCGTTTGCCGAAATGGCGTGCGGTTGCAAAAGCGATATGTTTACAAATACATTTGGAGCCATTTCTGGGGTTATAGGAATAGTAACCGTAGTTTCTCCTTGTTGTGTCTTCACCCATTTATGTTCTAAAACTTCGGTGCCATTTTCTATACTTACTAAAGCGCGACCTTCACCACCTGACTGAAAGGTGATTTTTGCTGTTTCATTAACGTTATATGTTTCTTTATCTGCTGAAAACACAAGCATTTTTGCTGCTTCTTTATCTCCAGAGGTAGAGTTGCTCCACCAGTTTTTATAAAAGTAAGCCGTTCGTCCTGTGGCATGACCACTAACAGGGTCGATGATTCTGATGAGGTATCGCCCACGATCATTATCCGGAATGTTGATGCTTAATGTACTTTTTCCACTAGCATCAGTATTTATTTTTTTGCTTAAATATGGCCTGTGGTAGCTACTAGACACATAGCTAGATAGGTTGTCGTATGATGAATTCCACCACCAGCGCCATTCAATTTTATATACTTTTACTTCAAGGTTATTACGTTTAATAGGTTTTCCGTGGGCATCAACAACTACAACATCAAAGGTTTGATTTTCATCTGTAAAAAACGAACCATAAGCATTTCCTTTAGGAGATCGTAAGCCAACAAACGACTCATAAGGCGCATAGGATTTAGTAAATGCATCCATAGAGAAATCACCTCCGTTTTCAAAGGCTCGTACTAAAAATTGAGCCTTTAGCATCCCTGGAGCGTTTTTACTAATGTTTAATTTGGTGTTAATTTTTGCTAAGCCTTCAGTGTTAACATTGCCCTCAAAAACATTAAACTCTTCAGTTTGAAATTTACGTGTAGGGTCGTTAAAAGTATAGTTTTTATAATTTTTAAAGCTTTTATAAGATGGCGTAAATTTTGCTTTAATTTCTGCTTTTAAGTTTTTTCCTGGTGCCCCATGAAGCCATTTTATATCTAATGAGCCTTCTAATGGAGTGTTATTAGTTAAGATATCATGCTCAAAATCTATTTTAATTTTTAACCGATTAGGTTTAACAGTTTCAATTTTTAAGCTTTTATAAAATGTAGCACCACCAACAGAAACTTTGGCATTGTAGGTTCCTGTTTTATCTTCAATAGAAGTGGGAACTGTGAATTTGTAAAAATTATTAAGGTTATCTGCAGTTACATTTTTATAAACTAACTTTCCGTTTGGGTTAGTAATTTCCATTTTAACAGGATGTCCTTTAGGGAGCTTATTATGGGTGTCGTTTAACATAAAGGTTAAATATAATGTGTCTCCAGGCCTCCAAACACCACGCTCTCCATAAATATAACCTTTAAGCCCCCGTTGTAAACGGTTTCCAGACACATCAAATTTACTTAGTGATAACGAGTTCCCATCATAAAGTTTTACATACGTTGTATTTTGTCCTTTTGTAACAATAGCAAAATTGGCATGTTTATTAGAATCGATGGTGATTAAACCTTGTTCGTCTGTAATTCTACTAGCTAATTCTTGCTGCTGAAAGTTATAAAGTGTAACCTTTGCTCCGGCTTCTGGATTAGTATTTAAAATATTTGTTACAGCAAAATAATAGGAGTTGTTGGTGCCTCGTTTGGCGATAACACCTAGGTTTGAAGCTAATAAATTTTGAGAAACTATTTTGCGTTCATTGTAATACGCATCATGACATGGGTTATTTTCTTCGCGCCAATTATAATTGTAGTTTTTATATCTGTATATTAAATTATCCCAATAAGCTTCTTCTTTTAAATCTTCTTCTTCTGCAGACATGTTGTTAAAATTATCTTCATAATAATCTGCTTCGTAATATGAGTCATACGCATCGTCTTCAGCATTTGAAGTATTTGAATTTACATCGCAATCGTATAATGAATAGCTTTTGTTATAGCTTAATTCAATACGATAAATAGCTCCTGCATCTGCTTTAAAAAACTTTGATAAGTCTATACTATAAGCTTTCCATTTTCGTGTGTTCTCTTCTGGAGTTTGAAGCTGAATGGTTTGTTTTGCAATCCGACGCCCCACTTTTTTTATATCATAGGTGTTATTGCTATTTAAATTATTGTCTTGGAGAAATTGAAGGATATTGGCTTTAAAAATTTTAATAATTCTAACATCAACAGCACTTAAATTTACAGCTTCAAAGTTGAATTTTAATGCTTTAGAATTTGGTAAAATAGTTCCGTTGCTAATTAAACGTACTTGAGGCTTTAGTTCTTCAAAAGCAATAATTTCAGAAAAAGATTTTTTTAATTTGTAGTCGCTGGTGTTTTTGATACCTTGAAAAACATCAACCTGTATATTGCCAACTAATTTACTGTCAGGATATACTTTTAATACATTCCCGTCAACAATATACTTAGGGGTTTTAATTTTTTGAATACTAACTAAACCATCAAAATTTTGTTGCTTCTTTAGCGGGTCAGAAAAATTGATAGCAAGATGCTGTTCTGGCGTTTGAATAACATCTACATCAACAATTGTAAAGTTATTTATTCCAGGAATATTGATGGTGTTTTCGCCTTTGTTTGGTGCTTTTATAGATTTGCCGTTCCATTTTACAAGAATTTTACTGTCTTCAATTTGTCGATTAATACTATCAATTTTAAATTCAAAATGTTTAGAATTATTACTGGTTTCATTAAAAACAAGATTCAGGTTTTTGCCATTTTGAGAAGCCTTAACTAAGGTTTTGGCATCGTTAACAGATATAATATCGGCAGATTTTATGACGCCCTCCAGGTATTGCCATTTTTTACTATAAGATTGTAAATGATTTGTAACTACATTAAAATTGGGGGTGATGGTTTTAAACTGAAAGGTATAATCTTTAAAGCCCTTTGGCATATTTTTATAAATGCTTCCAAGCTTTACTGTAATGGTATATTCTGTAGCGGGATCCAAATGTTCATCTGGAGTAAAAAGGAGCGTGTGCTTATTGAAAGCAGTCAATTTACCCTCTACATGCGGTTTTATACTTACAACATTATTGGCGATTTCAGTACCTGTTTCCCAACCTTTAACTTCGTTAGCCAAATTAATTTGAATAGGACTGGTAACAGATGTAATTCCAGATGTTGTGTAACTAATATAATCTCTGAATTTGAAAAGATTATCGGTTTCTATTACTTTCTTTTTACAGGATATAACCAGTGTAAAAATCAATACGGAAGTAAGAAGTTTTTTTAATGACATAGATTGAAGGATTTAAATGAAAATGAACGGGTAAAAAAGAAAGCGTAGGCAGTTTCATTTGTAGATTTCTATTGATTTTATCTGTCAAATGTAACATCGAAATAACTCTTGTAGGATAAAGATATTTTTTACATACGATGTTTCTTGTTAATGAAGTTACGTTCAAATTTTGATATTTAGATTTTTTAAAAACGTTAAATAAGTCTTAACGTTTTAAGCATTCTTTTTTTAAAATTAAATAAAAATCTCGATGAACGTCTTCTTTTAAGACATAATTACTAGAATTTTTACAGATATAAACCAATTAATCAAAAACAAGCGTATATTCGAATACCCCAAATGATATACTTATGAAAACCTACTATTTAAAGCCCTGGTTAATTTTATCATGTTTTGTTGTATTAACATGTACTGTTTCATGTTCAAAAGATGATTCGCTTGAAGCCACTGAAAAACTAGAAGCACTTGCTATTGAAGAAGAAATATTTCAACTAGTAAATACTCACAGAGTGAGTATTGGCAAAGCACCATTAGCAATAAACACTTTAGCAACAGAGTTAGCAGAAGAGCATACGCATTATATGATTGCTCAAAACGATATTAGTCATGATTATTTTGATGAAAGATCAGACCGATTGTTTGATGAAGAAAAAGCGTCCAGAACAGGAGAAAATGTTGCTTATGGTCAACAATCAGCAAAAGATGTTATGGAGGCATGGATAAACAGTAGTGGACATCGTGCAAATATTGAGGGCGATTTTACGCATATAGGGATTAGTGCAATAAAAAATAATTCGGGTGTATATTATTTTACACAAATTTTTCTAAAGAAAACAACAGAAGCTAATAACACCTAATTTTTATAAATCCCAATAGATAATTCGCCTTTTTCGTCTATGGTTGCACGATACATACCAGCAGTATTAAATTCGGCTACCATATTTCCGTTTTTATCAATGGCAACAATACCACCAGTACCGCCAAGGGTGGTTAATTTATTTTGAATCACTTCCTGAGCAGCTTCTTTTAAGCTTAAATTTTGATACTCCATTAAGGCCGAAATATCATAAGCGACCATGCCGCGAATAAAATATTCGCCCCAACCTGTACTGGATACTGCACAGGTATTATTATTAGCATAGGTGCCAGCCCCTATAATTGGAGAGTCGCCTATACGCCCCCAACGTTTATTGGTCATTCCTCCTGTTGAGGTTCCAGCAGCTAAATTGCCATTTTTGTCTAATGCTGCACAACCTACAGTTCCAAATTTTGAGTTTTTAATGTCGCTGTCATAAAATGAAACTTTAGTATCATGATCTAATTCTGTTTTTTGTTTTCCTTTTATGTTTTGAAGTGATTTATAACGCCTTTCAGTATAAAAATAATGAGGATCAACAATTTGTAATCCTTGTTCTTTTGCAAAAGTATTGGCACCTTTTCCTGATAGCATAACGTGCGGTGATTTTTCCATAATAGTTTTGGCTAAATCAATAGGATTCTTAACTGTGGTGGTTCCAGCTGAAGCTCCGGCATTTAAGGTTTTTCCGTCCATAATAGACGCATCATGCTCATTAGTTCCTTCATGAGTAAAAACGGCGCCTTTACCTGCATTAAATAATGGAGAATCCTCCATAACATTTATAGTTTTTGTTACAGCATCTAAACTAGTCCCTCCATTTTTTAAAATTTTATAACCCACCCTAATAGCCTCTTCTAACTTTTGTTTATAAGCGGTTTCCATTTCAGCAGACATATTTTTTTTTAAAATAGTTCCGGCACCACCGTGAATAACAATAGCAAAATGATTTGTTTTAGTATCGTTTTTTTTGATATGAGATTTTACAAGGCCTTTGGAATGGCTATTAGGTTTAGATTTATCACAAGCAAATATTAACAAAAAGAAGAAGAAAAAGCTTAAAACAGATTTCATAGTTACGTTTTTAATAGAATTAAAAATACAACTTTTAAAATTTATAAAATATTTATTAGGACATTAATTTTGTATTAAATAGATTAACTTTATGTTAAAGTTTTTCTTACTTTATTTTTCAGCCATTTTTTTTTATAATTTGCATATCCCAAATTTATATTAAAATGAAAGTATTTAAAAACACCATTACAATTGCTCTGTTGATGCTGGCTTTGACGGCATTTTCTCAAGTTACAACGAAAGATAGCCCTAACATCATTTTTTTTATTGTAGACGATTTAGGTTACTACGATTTATCTGTTTATAATGATTTACTTGTTGATGGACAAGATATTTACGAAACGCCAAATATAGATGCATTGGCTTCAGAGGGCATTTTATTTACACATGGCTATGAAGCAGCACCCAGATGTACGGCTTCCAGAACTTCTATAATGACTGGTAAATTTGAGTCTAGGCCTTCGGTTTCTAATGGGATGTATTTAGCATCAGATAAAAATGTAAATGGTTATGCAGAAATAACTTTTGCACAGGCATTAAAAAATAAAGGCTACAAAACGTTTTTTATTGGTAAATGGCATTTAGGACATGATACTGATCATGAACCAGACGATTTTGGTTTCGATATTAATTTAGGAGGAAGTGGTATAGGAGCACCAGAAACGTATTACCATCCGTATGGAAATGAAATGCCGGGAATTAGTAATGGTGGTTCTCCTGGAGATTATTTAACCGATAGAATTACCGCATTAACAAACCATTTTATTGGCACACATATAACATCAGCTCGTAAACAACCGTTTTTAGCAATGGTTTCTCATTATGGAGTCCATACACCTTTAGAAGCAAGACCAGTGCCCCTTAATGATACCGATGGAATACATGATGATGTTACTTATTTTCAGAATAAGATTGACAAGAAAAAATATAGCGTGCCTGAATTTGAAAATGATTTAACGGCAAAAACTAAATTACGCCAAGACAATGCTACTTATGCAGCTATGATTAAAAGTATTGATGAAAGTTTAGGTTCTATCCGTGCTAAATTAGTTTCAGAAGGTATTGCTGATAATACTGTTATAATTTTTACATCAGATAATGGTGGTTTGTCAACAACTAAAATTAATGGAAATAGAAAATTATCGACTTCTAGCAGGCCATTCCGCGGTGGTAAAACATGGTTATATGAAGGCGGTATTAGATTACCACTGATAGTATACGGACCAGGATACAGAACTAATGCAGTAGAGAATGAGCCAATAGTGGGAACCGATTTTTTTCCTACAATGTTAGAAATTGCTGGGATAGATTTATTGCCAAAGCAACATTTAGACGGTGAGAGTTTTAAAGATTTACTGTTAACTCCGGCAAATGGTGGTGATGCTACTTACTCAAGAAAAAATCCCATTATTTGGGACTTTAATTTTTCTAGTAATGGTACGGGAAATGTTAGTATGGCCGCCATAAGAAAAGGAGATTTTAAACTGTTAGAATTCAAATACAATAATGTTTTTGAATTGTATAATGTGGTTACAGATCCTGGAGAAACTACAGATTTAAGTAAATCTAATCCTGCAAAATTAAAGGAATTAAAAACAGCTTTATTTAAATACAGAAGTGATGCTGGCATAAGACATAGAGTTACAAACTCTAGACACCTAAGTACAAATAAAGCATTGTATGATAAAATGAATTCTATTACAAAATCTAATATTCAGCCAGACTTTGGCTGTGCTACACCAAAAAGTAAAGATATTGTTTATAATTATGGACACGAGTGTTGGTACGATTTAGATTGGTTTTTAGATTTCGATTCTCCACAAAGCGCAATGATAGAAGATGCAGGTTCTTTAGATGCCAGAACTGGCGAAGTTGCAGCAAAAATAACTGTTACTAATGGCGGTGGATTTGGGGACGTGCGATTAATTAATACGCCTTATTACGACAATTTTGCTGGGGGTAATATTAAGGTTTCTACTCATACTAAATCACCAAATGAATTTAAGTACAAAATTCAAGTTAAAGTGAATTATGACTCTGGGTCTGTTAAAAAATTCACCTCTCCAGAAATTACAGCCAGTAGTGTTTATGCAAAACAAACGTTTTATGTATCAAGTTCAGATATTGGTAATGATGCAACAGAGTCTGTTGAAGTTAGGGTTTTATTAGGTAAAAATAGAAATAGAACCATCTTCTTTGATGATTGGTCTGCTGAGCTTACGGGTATAACATTAAGTACTCCAATTTTTGATGAGTCTAAAATATCTGTGTATCCAAATCCAACTTCGGGTTATATTAAAATAAAGGGCCCTTTTGCGGTTACCAAGGCATATATATTTGATGATAGAACAGGTGAACTTGTTAAAAAATCTATAGGTGATGTTGAGCTCATTAACATGATCGATTTACCAAAAGGGATCTATATATTAAAAGCATTTGTAGAAGGGCATCAATTTTTTACTAAAAAAATTATAAAGAATTAATTTTAGAATATTTTTTAGTCTAAAAATGTAATTGAGACATCTGTTATACAATCCCCGCTTTAAAAGGACATATTTAATGACTCTTCTTCGCTTGTGTTATTTTAAAATGAAATGAAGCAGCCATTGAGGCTATACCTCAAGGATATATGTTTTTTAATTTGAGTCGCTTTGCAGCAAAAAATATTTACCGTAAGATTTCTTAGTATATATTACTATAAATAATGTGTTATTATTAATATCTTTGCATGAAAATTCAATAATTGATAAAATTTAAATATATATGGAAGCAATTGCTGTCGATTTCGGAATAAAAGACGCTTTAAAACAATTAGGTGTTAATGCGATAAATGAGGGAACCTCTACAGGGACTAAATGGTTTTCAAATGGCGATTTAATTGAAAGTTATTCTCCAGTAGATGGCAATTTAATTGGTAAAGTAAAAACAACTACGAGAGCCGATTATGATAAGGTGATGGATGCAGCCACAAAGGCATTTACATCCTGGAGAGATGTACCTGCTCCTCAGCGTGGAGAAATTGTACGTCAATTTGGAAACAAATTAAGAGATTTAAAAGAACCATTAGGTAAATTGGTGTCTTATGAAATGGGTAAATCTTTGCAAGAAGGTTATGGTGAGGTTCAAGAAATGATAGACATCTGTGATTTTGCTGTTGGATTATCCAGACAGTTAAACGGGCAAACGATTCCATCTGAACGTCCGGGACACGTTATGAGAGAACAATGGCATCCTATTGGCATTGTTGGAATTATCTCTGCTTTTAACTTTCCGGTTGCAGTATGGGCATGGAACACAGCTTTAGCATGGATTTGTGGTGATGTATGCGTTTGGAAAGCTTCAGAAAAAGCGCCTTTATGTGCAGTTGCTTGTCAGAATATTATAGCAGCGGTTTTAAAAGAAAACAATTTACCAGAAGGGATTTCTTGTATCATTAACGGCGATTACAAAGTAGGTGAATTTATGACTACAGATTCTAGAATTCCTCTAGTATCTGCTACAGGATCAACTAGAATGGGTAGAATTGTAGGAGCAACTGTAGCTGAACGTTTTGGGAAATCCTTATTAGAGTTAGGAGGAAACAATGCTATTATCATTACACCTTCTGCAGATTTAAAAGTGGTAGTTCCCGGAGCAGTATTTGGAGCTGTTGGAACTTGTGGACAGCGTTGTACGTCTACAAGACGATTAATTATTCACGAATCTGTTTATGATAAAGTAAAAGATGCCATTGTTGGGGCTTATGGTCAATTAACTATTGGCAACCCTTTAGATGAAAAAAATCATATAGGGCCTTTAATCGATAAAGATGCCGTAAACACCTATTTATCTGCTATTGAAAAAGCAAAAGCCGAAGGCGGAAACGTACTAGTTGAAGGTGGTGTTTTAGAAGGCGAGGGCTACGAAAGCGGGTGTTACGTAAAACCAGCTATTATTGAAGCCGAAAATCATTTTGATATTGTGCAACATGAAACGTTTGCACCTATTTTATATCTAATGAAATATTCTGGAGGGATAGAAAATGCCATTGACAAACAAAATGGCGTTGCACAAGGCCTATCGTCTGCAATTATGACAAACGAAATGAAAGAAGCTGAGAAATTCCTATCATACGCTGGATCAGATTGTGGTATTGCCAACGTAAATATTGGAACCTCTGGGGCTGAAATTGGTGGTGCTTTTGGTGGAGAAAAAGAAACAGGTGGTGGGCGTGAGTCTGGATCTGATGCTTGGAAAGTATACATGAGACGCCAAACGAATACTATTAATTATTCTGATGAGTTGCCATTAGCTCAAGGGATTAAGTTCGATCTTTAAGAAAGAAATATAAAATAAAAAAAGCCACATCGAAAGATGTGGCTTTTTTGTGAAAAAACCTTGCCTCAAATCCAGAAATACACTGGTAGAAACAAGGTTCATATCTAATAAAAAGATTAATAGCAGTGCAAAAATGTTTATAATTAATATGTTATGCAATAGTTGAAAGTTAATTTAATATTAATGTTATCAACAAAGCGTTAACTATATTTTACTTTTCTTAGAATCCTTAGCGACTCTTTATATAGACTATACAACTCTTTGCTATAACTTTTTAAATAAGGCTTTGCTTCATTAAGTTTATCAATAGCATCATGAAATAGATTGAGATAACAAATTAAATAGGTTACAGGTAAATTTTTTAAATCCTGTTCTTCATTTTTTGTAAAAGGCATTCCGTTTTTTAATTTTTTTAAAATGGCATTGTTAGAATTGTAGATATGATGTAATATTTTTTTGTCAAACTGAGGC
This sequence comes from Wocania sp., assembly GCA_965224845.1. Taxonomy (GTDB): domain Bacteria; phylum Bacteroidota; class Bacteroidia; order Flavobacteriales; family Flavobacteriaceae; genus Wocania_A. The sequence goes on along the minus strand of CBDDAJ010000015.1, from coordinate 363,892 downwards.
GGTACAAACAATAACTTGGTTTCAATATTATAATTGGCGTTATTTTCAAAATGAATGATAGTCTCTTCTAGCGGGTAATACTTATTGGTGTTTTGAAGCCCAAGATTTACATATTCGATAATTTTAAAACTATCCGCATTAATAAAAATAGAAACTTCATCTAAAGCCGAAAAAAACAAACGAACCTGTTCATTTATAAGCTCAATGTCAACTCTGGAGTAAAAGGTTTCGTTTTTAACCACTTTTTTTTGACCAGCCCAACAAACCACAAAGTATTCTTTAAAAACCTTGTATTGCGCATCATAGTCTTTACGTGTATTCATAAAATGAAAAACGGCATCAAGAGTATGCTCAATATTGTTTTGTGCATGGTTTTCAATAGCTTCAACAATTTTAGAGTTGATATCTTTTATTTCTATATCAAACACTTTAGGCATGCTCATACTACCATCTCTAAAAAACACTGAACCGCCATAATATTTCCAAATGTTTTTTCGTAACGAGGTTATTTTACCTGTAGGTCTTATGGTTACTAGACCCACTACTTTATCGTCTGGTAAATGAGGAAACGGGATGTTTTCATATTGTACAATAGGTGGGTGACTTAAATAGGCATTGATAAGGTTTTGAATTTTACTGTCATCAAAAAAATCAACACCAATAATAGTATTGTCTTCATCTTCAACACCAATTACGATGTACGAATTGTTTTTTGGGTTGCTATTTGAAAGGGCGCAAATGTGCTTTAAAAATTTAGCTTTACCTTCTTTATGACTAATATCTATTTTACGTTTTTTGTCATAAAAACTATTCTCATCGTTGTGAGCCAATAGGTGTTTTATAAGTAAGCGTTTATTAATCATTTTTAAGTGTTGTGTTTATTATGATGTCCTAAATATCATCACAAAAAGCAGATAATGCTCAACGCTAGTTAAGCAATCTGATCAGACTTCTTAACTAGCGTTGAGCTGGCCTGTGCTGTTGGAAATACTAATAAATCGGCAATATTTACATGTGACGGACGCGATACAGCAAAATAAATAATATCTGCTATATCTTTGGCTTGTAAAGCCTTATAGCCTTTGTATACATTATCGGCAATAGCATCCCCTTTAAAACGCACCTGAGAGAACTCGGTTTCTACCAAACCAGGGTTTATAGAACCAACCTTAATTCCAAACGGATTTAAATCGATACGCATTCCTTCGGTAATGGCTAAAACTGCATGTTTACTGGCACAGTACACATTGCCTTTTGGATAAACTTCTTTCCCTGCAGACGAACCAATATTTATAATATGTCCAGATTGTCTTTTAGTCATTTGCGGAATAATAGCCTTACTTACATAAAGCAATCCTTTTACATTAATATCCATCATGGCGTCCCAATCGTCTGTATTTCCTGTATGTATGGGGTCTAATCCATGAGCATTTCCAGCATTATTAATAAGAATATCAATAGTTTTAAAATTTTCAGGAAGCGATTCGATGGCTTTTAAGGTTTGATCTTTATCACGCACATCAAAATTTAATATATGCACATTGGTTAAGCGTTCTAAAGCTTTTTGTATGGTGTTTAAACGTTTTAAACGCCTTCCGCAAAGCACTAAATTAATACCGTGTTTTGCAAATTCGTAAGCAGTAGCTTCACCTATACCACTTGTTGCTCCTGTTATTAGAGCTGTTTTGTTTTTCATCTTTATATATTCATTTAAACAGATAATTTACATAAAAGTGTTCTTTTGGAACTGATTTATTATGGCTTAATACCCTAAACTAATTTAAGGAACTTTATGCCCTTGACAGGCAACTAAAATTAAAAACCAGTCTTCAAGTTCTAAATTGATATCTGCTGCTTTAACAGCATTTTTTAATCGTTCTTTATTTGTTGAACCAACAACAGGATGAATTTTTGCCGGATGTTTTAATACCCAGGCTAATAAAAGCTGGTCTTCGGTTGCATTGTATTTACCCATGAGCTCACCTAGTTGCTTATGTATGCGTCTTGTTTGTTCTGTGTCTTCTTTAAAAGCAATACCTAAAGGCGACCAAGCCATAGGGGTTATATTTTTAAGCATCATTTGGTCTAGAGTGCCATCATGCATACCCTTATGATGTGTTAACGAAAACTGAATTTGATTAACAGAAACCTTAGTGTTTTTAGAAATTAAATCGACCTGCGAAGGCGTAAAATTAGAGAGGCCAAAGGTTCTTATTTTCCCCTGTTGTTTTAATGTTGAAACAGCCTCTGCTATGATTTCGGGCTGCATTAGCGGGCTTGGTCTGTGTAATAATAATACATCTAAATACTCCGTTTTTAAATGCTTTAAAGAGGTTTCAACAGACCAAATAATGTAGTCTTTGCTGTAATTATAATGTTTTACTTTGTTATTTCTGTTTTCAGCTAAGTATTGAATACCACATTTACTGATTAATTGAATTTTTTCTCTTAAAATATTACTGCTAGCTAAAGCATTACCAAATTCATTTTCAGTTGTATAAGCACCGTAAATGTCGGCATGGTCAAAGGTTGTGATATTGCTTTCTAAACAGTTGTTTATAAGGGTAACCATCTCTTTCTTAGAGAGTTGCTTGCCCCATTTCCCCCAGGTCATTGTTCCGGCAATAATTCGGGAAAAGTGATTCTTTGTCATCGTTTAATTTTTGAAGTTTAAAAATACTAAATTAAAAATGTACCAGGTGTTTTAGGTGCTGTAACTTTTAACCAATTTTTAACAGCATGGCAATAAAAATTTTAACAATTTGCAATGCTCAAATAAGGACAGTATATTCGGGACTTTAAAAATTAAAAATATAATGGAAGAGACAGGTACAATTGATATTAAGACAATTAACGAGAAGATTGAAAAGGAAAGTGCTTTTGTTGATTTACTAATGCTAGAGATGAATAAGGTAATCGTAGGCCAGAAGCATATGGTAGAACGTTTGCTTATTGGCTTATTAGGACAAGGACATATTTTATTAGAAGGTGTTCCTGGTTTAGCAAAAACTTTGGCTATTAATACGTTGGCACAGGCGGTTGACGGAAGTTTTAGCAGGATACAGTTTACACCAGATTTGCTGCCGGCAGATGTTACAGGAACATTAATTTATAATATGAAGGTTAATGATTTCTCTATTAAAAAGGGACCTATTTTTGCAAATTTTGTTTTGGCAGATGAGATTAACAGAGCACCGGCAAAGGTACAATCGGCCTTATTAGAAGCCATGCAAGAAAAGCAAGTTACTATTGGCGATGAAACTTTTGTTTTAGATAAACCATTCTTAGTAATGGCAACACAAAACCCTGTGGAACAAGAAGGAACATACCCCTTGCCAGAAGCACAGGTTGACCGTTTTATGCTGAAAACAGTTATCGATTATCCAAAATTAGATGAAGAGCAACTTATTATGCGTGCTAATTTAAAAGGCGCTTGGGATAAGGTAAACCCTGTAGTTTCTGTATCTCAAATAATAAAAGCACAAGAGGTGGTTCGTGAGGTATATATGGATGAGAAGATTGAAAAATATATTCTCGATATTATTTTTGCAACACGTTACCCAGAAAAATATAAACTAGCCGATTTAAAACCGTTAATCTCTTTTGGAGCGTCACCACGTGGAAGTATTAATTTAGCAAATGCTGCAAAATGTTATGCCTTTATTAAGCGTCGTGGTTATGTAATTCCTGAAGATGTTCGTGCTGTGGTTCAAGATGTTTTAAGACATAGAATAGGGATCACTTACGAAGCTGAAGCCGAAAATGTCACTTCAGAAGACATCATTAACAAAATTGTAAACGAAATAGAAGTACCTTAAAATTGACAATTGATAATTGACCATTGATTATTAAATGATAAATAATCAATAATAAATATTCAATAGACAATTAAAAGATGGATACTAAAGAATTACTAAAAAAAGTACGTAAAATTGAGATCAAGACACGCCGATTGTCTGATCACATTTTTGGAGGCGAATACCATTCGACTTTCAAAGGTCGTGGTATGACTTTTTCTGAAGTGCGTCAGTATCAATTTGGAGATGATGTAAGAAGTATCGATTGGAATGTTACTGCCCGTTATAACGAACCTTTTGTTAAAGTTTTTGAAGAAGAGCGCGAGCTTACCATGATGCTTATGGTTGATGTTTCAGGCTCAGAATTATTTGGAACTCAAGAGCAATTTAAAAACGAAGTCGTTACCGAAATTGCGGCAACTTTAGCATTTTCAGCAACTCAAAATAACGATAAAATAGGACTTATTCTGTTTTCCGATAAAGTAGAATTGTTTATTCCTCCTAAAAAAGGGCGCTCGCATGTATTAAGGATTATTCGTGAGTTAATTGAGTTTCATCCGGAAAGCAAGGAAACCAATTTAGCTGAAGCTTTAAAGTTTTTGTCCAATGTGATGAAAAAGAAAGCCATTGTATTTGTATTGTCTGATTTTATTGCCGACAATTATCATCAAACCATGAAGATTGTTTCAGGAAAGCATGATGTTACTGGCATTCGTGTATATGATAAGCACGAAGCGCAAATTCCAAATTTAGGGATGGTACAAATGCAGGATGAAGAAACCGGCGAACTTATGCTGGTTAATACTTCATCTAAAAAAGTAAGGCGCAATTACGAAAAATTCTATAAAGAAAAAGTAGATTACTATAAGGACGCTTTCGCAAAATCTGGTGCAGGAGCAATTGATTGTCGTGTAGATGAAAGTTATGTAAAAAAACTGTTAGGCTATTTTAAACGACGAGGATAAACTAAGTGAAAAGTTAAAAGTGAGAAATTTAAAGTATAAAAATAAAGTTAAAAGTGAAACGAAACCTTTAGTCTTCGGTCTTCGGTCTTTAGTCTTTTTTCTCTTTGTTCTCTGTTCTCTGTTCTCAAATGCTCAAGTAACATCGGCAATAGATTCAACAACTATAAAAATAGGCGAACAAATTACCTATCATATTCAAGTTGAAACCGATACAACAAGCCTGGTCGTGTTTCCCGAAGGACAAACCTTTTCGCCTTTGGAAATGATTGAATCATATCAGGTTGATACTTTAAAGAACAATGATAAATACAACCTTATTAAAAAATATGGTTTAACACAATTTGATTCTGGAACATATACCATTCCCAGACAGAAAGTTATTGTTGGCAATAAAACCTTTTTTACAGATTCTTTAAAAGTTGAAGTTAGTAATATTGTTGTTGATACTACTAAACAGGGACTTTACGATATTAAACCCATTATAGAAGTAAATAAAAGAGGCAGTGATTGGTGGAAATATTTATTGCTAACATTACTTATAGTTGGCCTAATTGGGTTTTTAATCTATTGGTTTATCTGGAGAAAGAAACCACTATCTGAAGAAGAGCAAATAGCATTGCTTCCGCCATACGACAGGGCAAAATTAGCCTTAGCAAAGTTAGATGAAAGCCCTTATTTGGAGAACCAAAACTTAAAAGATTACTATTCAGAATTAACATTTATTATCAGAAAATATCTTGACGAGAAGGTATACGACCGTGCTTTAGAAAGCACAACAGACGAGTTAATAAGCAGGTTAAATTTGCTTAAAGAAGGCAATCAAGTTGATATTAGTAAAGCAGACATTAAAAACATTGAAAGCATTTTAAAGCGAGCCGATCTGGTAAAATTTGCAAAGTCTGCACCCGATGTAGAGCTGGCAAAACTAGATAGAAATACGATTGATGTTGAAATAGACCACGTTAAAGAGGCCTTACCCGAACCAACCGAAGAAGAAAAACTTTTAGATTTAAAATATAAAGAAGAGCAAGAGCGTAAAAAGAAACGCAAAAAAATTATTATAACCATAGCTATAGGGGTGTTTTTACTAATGGCCACCTTTGTTGGTTTTGGGATAAAGCATGGTTTTGGATATGTTAAAGATACTATTATAGGGCATGAGAGTAAAGAACTTCTAGAAGGTGATTGGGTTGCTAGTGCCTACGGATTTCCACCCGTAACAATTTCTACACCTAAGGTTTTAAAACGAACCGAGTTGCCTGTTCCTGATGAAGTTAAGGCACAAGTAGATATGACATCATTCGTCTATGGGACTATGCTAGATCTTTTTAGTGTTACGGTTAACACATCGACCTATAAAAATATTGGAGAAAACAAAATTGATTTAGAAAAGGCATCCGAAGGAAGTATAAAATCAATGGAAGCATTAGGAGCTAAAGATATTGTTGTGCTTCGAGATAAGTTTGTTACACCTAATGGCGCTGAAGGGTTAAAAACGTCGGGGACTATGAAAATACCGGGCATCGCGTCAAAAGCACTTAGAAATGCTCGTTATGTTTTACTACAGTTTGCATCAGAAAACGTGATGCAACAAATTATAATAACAAGTCCGGAAGACGATACATATGCAGAGCAAATGGTAGAACGTATTTTAAATTCAGTTGAACTTAAAGAAGCAGAAGAATAATGTTTGAAGGCATTGAATTTTTAAATAAAGAATTGTTTTGGTTGTTGTTGCTATTACCATTAGCCCTTTTGTGGTATATACTAAAACATAAAAAACAAACGGCAGAGCTTAATATATCGAGTTTAAAAGGCTTTAAAATAACAAATTCATGGTTGCCCAAAGTAAAGCATGTCTTGTTTTGTTTAAGGTTAGTGGCTTTAGCTTTGTTAATAACGGCGATTGCCAGACCACAAACCGTTGATGTCTCTACAAAAACCAAAACAACCAAAGGGATAGATATTGTTATGGCTATTGATGTTTCTGCAAGTATGCTAGCTAAAGATCTATCGCCAAACCGATTAGAAGCCTTAAAAAAAGTAGCTGCAGAATTTATTAAGGGCAGACCAAATGATAGAATTGGTTTGGTAGAATATGCTGGCGAAGCTTATACCAAAACACCAATTACCAGTGATAAAGCAATTGTGTTGAGATCTTTAAAAGAGATAAGATATAACACTATTATAGAAGGAGGAACGGCAATTGGTATGGGATTAGGAACAGCTGTAAACCGATTAAAAGACAGTAAAGCCAATAGTAAAGTGATTATTTTGTTAACAGATGGCGTAAACAACTCTGGTGCTGTAGATCCTAAAACTGCCAGTGCTTTGGCGGTAGACAGTGAAATAAAAGTATATACTATAGGCTTGGGAACAAATGGAATGGCTTTGTCTCCTGTGGCTATTTTGGCTAATGGAAATTTTCAATACGGCCGTGTACAGGTGGAAATTGATGAGGAATTACTCAAAGAAATTGCAGAAGTAACTGGTGGAAAATACTTTAGAGCAACTAATAATAAAAAGCTGGAAGAAATTTATAGCGAAATAAACAAGCTTGAAAAAACAGAAATAGAAGAATTTAAATTCTATAATTACGAAGAAAAGTATCGCATATTAGTGCTTTTAGCAGGAGCATTATTGCTTTTAGAGCTACTATTGCGTTTTACCTTCTTTAGAAGTTTTGTTTAGAGATATTGACAAGAGAAAAGAGAAGATAGAGAAAAGATAAATAGAATGTGTGTCTTAATGAGCATAGTCTGTTGACTGAGCGGAGTTGAAGCCACAAGTAAAACCGTAGTGAATTCCTGGGAGAAACAAAATAAACCCGGGATGAACAAATAAATAAACAATGCAGTTAGAAGAGAAAATATGGTTTTGGGTATTGGGAATTATTCCGGTAATAATCCTATTCTTTTTTGTGCTTCAAATATGGAAACATAAAGCGCAAAATAAGTTTGCAGATAAACAGCTACTAAAAAGATTAAGCCCAAATAGATCATTATTCAAATCTATTTTAAAAATAGTTGTTTTAAGTTTAGCTTTTGCGTGTTTAGCCATTGCCTTAGTAAATCCTAAAATAGGGACTAAATTAGAAACAGTAAAGCGCGAAGGTGTCGATATTGTTTTTGCAGTCGATGTTTCAAAAAGTATGCTAGCAGAAGACATCGCTCCAAACCGATTAGAAAAATCGAAACAATTGGTAACGCAAATTATTAATAATTTAGCAAGCGATCGGGTGGGTATAATTGCTTATGCAGGTAAAGCTTTTCCGCAACTGCCGATAACTACAGATTACGCTTCGGCTAAAATGTTTTTAAGCAGCATGAATACTGATATGTTGTCGTCGCAAGGTACAGCAATTAATGAAGCTATTAAATTAGCTAAAACCTATTTTGATGACGAAGAACAAACAAACCGGGTACTTATTATTATTTCTGATGGCGAAGACCATAGCGAGGAGGCAGCTGCTGTAGCAGAAGAAGCTAATGAAGAAGGCATTAGAATTTTTACCATTGGTGTTGGAGATATAAAAGGAGGCCCCATCCCAGAAAAACGAAACGGTGTAGTTTTAAATTATAAAAAGGATAGACAAGGCGAAACAGTGATTACTCGGTTAAATGAAGAAACGCTTAAAAACATAGCCGAAGAAGCTAATGGTGCATACATAAACGGAAAAAGCACCAACAATGTAGTAGAAAGCATTAGAGAAATCTTAAATAAGATGGATAAAACCGAGTTTGAAGCAAAACAATTTGCCGAATATAAAGATCAGTTCCAATGGTTTTTAGGCTTTGGTATTTTCTTCTTGTTATTAGATGTTTTTCTTTTAGAACGAAAAACAGCATGGTTAAAAAAGCTGAATTTGTTTAACGAGAATTTATAAATTTTTTAACGAACATAAACTGAAAGGTTTAATATATTTAGGATAGTAAAATGAAAAACGCAATAACCATATTCCTAATAGTTTTTATGCCAATAGTTACTATGGCACAAAACACTGAACTTTCTATATTTGAAAATTTAGTTGGTAAAACCTGGAAAGCAGAAGGTAAATGGGGAGATGGTAGTAAATTTATGCAAGAGATTACTTTTAAATATGATTTAGAAAAAACCATTATTACAGCAAGATCGAAGGGTTTTATAGATAAAGAGCAAACCCAAATGGGTGATAGAAATATGGGAATTAGAAAATTTGATTCGGCCACTAAAACCATAAAATTTTGGGAATTTGATGTTTTTGGAGGAGTTACAGAAGGCAACGTATCTGTAGAAGGTAAAAATATTATTTACCAATATAAGTACGGCACATCAGTAGTTACAGACATGTGGGAATATGTAGACGACAGCACCTATAATTTTAAAGTAGGAACTTATGAAAAAGGTGAGTGGAAACAAGTTTTTTTAAACACACAATTTGTAAAGCAAACTAAAGAGGAATAATTACAAACATGAAACATTTATTATTCATATTTATTTTATTATCAAATATTTCTTTTGCACAGGAAAAAGAAGCACTATTGGCGTTAAAAAAGGCCAATAATTATGTGTATGAAGGAAATACATTAGCAAATGAAGACGATTTTGTGTCGGCAGAAATGGCATATAGAAAAGCCATATCAGAACAACCAACCAGTGTTGCAGGAGTATATAATTTAGGAAATTCTTATTACAAAAAAGGGAACTATGAAGAGGCCTTATATCGTCATCAGCAAGCCGTAAAAAGTGCTGTGTCAAAAACCGAAAAGCATAAGGCATTCCATAATATTGGTAATATTTTAATGAAAAATAAAAAATGTAAAGAAGCTGTTGAAGCCTATAAAAATGCATTGAGAAACAATCCTAATGATGATGAAACGCGATATAACCTTGGTTTAGCTAAAGTTTGTGCAGAACAGCAAAAAGATCAACAAGATCAAAATAAAGACGATCAAAACAAAGAGGATCAAGAAAAGAAAGAGAACGAAGATAAAAAAGATAAAGAAGGCGAAAATAAGGATAATAAGAAAGACGAAGGTGATAAGGATAAAAAAGAAGGTGACGATAAAAAAGATGATGAAGGGAAGCCTAAAGATGAAAAAAAAGATAAAGGAAAGGGTGAAGATGATAAAAATAAAGAGCAGCAAAAGCCTAAACCCCAACCCGGACAATTATCACCTCAGCAAATAAAAAGCTTGTTAGAGGCCATGAATAATCAAGAAAAGAAAGTTCAAGAAAAGATGAATGCCGAAAAGCAAAAAGGCGTAAAGATAAAAGCCGAAAAAGATTGGTAATATTGCTTGAAGTTATGAGACTGAGAAGCCAGAATGGTTTAAAAATATAAGAGAAACACAAAAAGAAACGAGATGTTATACAGAGCTTGCCGAAGTATCTAAATACTATGAATTTTTCAAAAAACATATCCATTTTATTACTAATGTTAGTAACAAGTTTTACTTTTTCTCAAGTAAAGTTTGAAGCTAAGTTTAGTAAAAAGAAGTTAGGTGTGAATGAACGTTTGCGTGTTGATTTTGAAATGAATCAGGATGGCGATAATTTTAACCCGCCTAGCTTCACAGGTTTTACAATTATTGGAGGGCCAAATCAATCAGTAAGTAATTCATGGATTAATGGTGTTCGCACCTATAAAAAAACATATAGTTACTTTTTAGCCCCTAAAAAACAGGGTAACTTTACCATTAAGCAGGCCACAATAACCGTTGAAGGCGAAACCTATAAAACCGTACCAACAAAAATTGTAGTTACTGCAGCAGTTGATAAACCAAAAGACCCTAATGATCCAAATTATATTGCTTCAGAAAACATTCACCTAATTGCAGAAGTCTCGAAAGCAAATCCGTATTTAAATGAAGCAATTACCGTTGTTTACAAATTGTATGTTTCACCCAATACAGGGGTTGATAATTGGCGCGAGATCGATAGCCCAAGATATAACGATTTTTGGAGTCAGAATATAGATATGAAAGGGCAAAAGGTTCAAAACGGAACTTATAAAGGCGAGGATTATAGATTTTTAGTTTTACGTAAAACAGTATTATATCCTCAGAAAACAGGAAAATTAAATATAGAGCCATTAAGTTTAGATATAACGGTACAGGTCCCAACAAATAGACGTGATATTTTTGGAAGCCGATTAATGACCCGAGTTCATAAAACGGTCTCAGCCGGAAATAAAACAATTCATGTTAAAGCTTTGCCAGAAGCGGGTAAGCCCATAGATTTTACTGGTGCTGTAGGACATTTTAAATTTAATGTTTCTGCTTCAAAAACAGAATTAGATGCTTCAGAATCACTTCAGGTAAAAGTAGGCGTATCCGGAAAAGGGAATTTAAAATTATTCAAACTACCTAAAATTTCACTACCCAGTTCGTTAGAGGTATACGAACCGGAGCATACCGAGAATGTTAGAACAAATTTAGCAGGGATGCAAGGAAGTATTTCAGATAGTTATACGGTTGTGCCCCAATATAAAGGGAAGTATCCCATACCAAATATTACTTTTTCATACTTTGATTTAGAAACAGAAAGTTATAAAAGATTATCATCAAAAGAAATTGTAATTGATGTTTTAGATGGACCTCTTAATAACGATTCAAATGCAAACATAACTACTGAAAGTTCGGGAAAACAACGTGTTGTTTTAAATAATGATCAATTCGCTTTTATAAAAACCAAAACAAATTTCATATCTGTAAAACCCATCTATTTTTTTAAGACTCGCCTGTTTTGGAGCGCCCTATTATTACCATTTTTAGCCATTCCGTTAGCTATCGTTATCAGAAAGAAAAAAGCAACTAGAGATGCCGATGTTTATGGTAATAAAATTAGAAAAGCAGATAAATTAGCAAAGAAATATTTGAGCAATGCTAAAAAGGCATTGGGTAAAAAGGAAGCTTTTTACATTGCTTTAGAAAAAGCATTACACAATTACTTAAAAGCCAAATTACATATAGAAACAAGTGAGTTAAGTAAAGATAAAGTTGTTAGTTTACTTAAAGGGAAACAGGTTGATGATACGGTAATTTCAGATTTTGTGAGCATTATTAAAAATTGTGAACTAGCACGTTATACGCCAATTACAAATGTAGAAATGCAACAAGATTATGAAAAGGCAGCAAAAACGATTTCGTTAATAGACAAACAAGCGCGTTAAATGAAACAAATAATATACATTTTAGCATTTTTATTTGGCATTGCAGGTTTTTCTCAAAATGAGACCATTTTTAAGCAGGCAAACACATTATATAATGAAGGAAAATATGCTGAAGCGATTGATAAATATAATCTTATCTTAGAAACTAAAGTGCATTCAGCAGATTTGTATTTTAATTTAGCAAATGCACATTATAAGTTAAATAATATAGCACCAAGTATTTATTTTTATGAAAAAGCATTGCAATTATCACCCCATGATAATGACATAAAAAACAACATGGCATTTGCAAAAAATATGACTATCGATGCTATTGATGTTATTCCGGAAACAGGGATTTCTAAGCTTATTAAAAATATAACAAACATGATGAGTTTTGATGCTTGGGCAAAGACTTCGGTTGCTTTTGTGCTGTGCTTTGTTATATTATTTTTACTTTATTATTTTGCATATTCTACAATCAACAAGCGTGTTGCATTTATAGGAAGCTTAACAAGTTTATTACTATTATGTGTTTCCTTAGGCTTAGCATTTCATAAATACAATATTGATAAAAATAATAAACCGGCAATTATTTTTGCACAAGAAAGTAAAGTAAAGAGCGAACCAAACCTAAGAAGTGAAGAGTCTTTTAGGTTACATGAAGGCACTAAGGTTCAAGTTTTAGATACTGTAAAAGATTGGAAAAAAATAAAATTGTCTGATGGAAAAACGGGCTGGGTGAATTCTGAAGACATTAAAATGTTATACAGTTTTTAAATTTTATTAAACAAAACAATTTTTTAAATGCTATATTTGCAATCGTTAAAACTTAAAGTGAAATGCTAAGAAACACAGCTTCTATATTTTTTTCAGTAATCTTTTTACTGTATGTAGCTGCGCCAACGATCATTTATATAATAGATGATTCTGTTGATGTTTCTGTTTTTTATACCTCTTCTGAAGAAGAAGAAAAAGGGCATGAAAAAAACAAAGACACAGAAGTTTTATTTTTAGAAAGTATTGATAATGATTTTGTTTTCGATTCGAAAAAAACAAATAATAATTTAGGGTATTACTTTAAAAACTATCCTAAACCTCACTTAAACCTTATTTCTCCCCCTCCGGAATCGCACATATTATAATATTTCAGGTTTTAACCTTTTTTAAAAAGGTATTAATTGGTCAAAACAACTTTTAGTTTAAAATTTAAAATAACTAAAAGTAACTTTTAATTTATAATATGTTTAAAACTATTAAAAATGACTTGCCAGCAAGCATAGTCGTATTTTTTGTAGCATTACCTTTATGTTTAGGTATTGCTTTAGCTAGTGGTGCACCACTTTTTTCAGGATTAATTGCAGGAATTATTGGAGGCATTGTTGTAGGATCATTAAGTGGTTCTAAAATTGGGGTGAGCGGACCCGCTGCAGGATTAGCAGCTATAGTATTAACCGCTATAGGAACTTTAGGAGGCTATCAAAACTTTTTGTTAGCCGTAGTTATTGGTGGCATTATTCAAATTATATTTGGAGTGCTTAAAGCAGGAATTATTGGATATTACTTTCCATCGTCTGTAATTAAAGGCATGCTAACCGGTATTGGGATTATCATTATTTTAAAACAAATTCCTCACTTTTTTGGTTATGATAAAACATTCGTTTTTTTTGATGCAAATGGAGAAAGTACAGTTAGCCAAATACTAAATATTTTTGATCATATACAAATAGGGTCAACTATTATAGGATTTATAGGGTTAGCTATTTTATTACTTTGGGATAAAGTACTCTCTAAAAAAGGAAAAATATTTCAACTTATTCAGGGGCCTTTAGTGGCAGTTGCCATTGGTATTGTTTTTTATGTTTTAACACAATCAAACGAATCATTAAGCATTACCGAAACACATTTGGTAAGCGTTCCAATTCCTGAAGATGTATCCTCATTTTTAGCACAATTTAGTTTCCCTAATTTTGGTGCGATATCAAATCCAGATGTTTGGATTGTAGCATTTACAATTGCATTGGTAGCAAGCCTTGAAACACTTTTATGTGTTGAGGCTACTGATAAATTAGACCCCAATAAAAATGTAACACCAACAAATAGAGAGTTATTTGCTCAAGGTACAGGTAATATTTTATCGGGATTAATAGGAGGTTTACCAATAACGCAGGTTATTGTACGTAGCTCTGCTAATATTCAATCTGGTGGAAAAACGAAACTATCAGCAATTATACACGGGACTCTATTACTGGTGTCGGTTATTTTAATCCCTAGACTATTAAACATGATTCCACTATCTGTTTTAGCAGCCATATTACTAATAGTAGGCTATAAATTAGCTAAACCAGGATTGTTTAAAACAATGTATCAAATGGGATGGAAACAATGGATCCCATTTAATGTTACCGTTTTTGGAATTGTTTTTATAGATTTATTATATGGTATAGGGTTAGGACTTACTGTTGGTATTATTGTTATTCTTATAAAAAGTTACCAAAACTCTCATTTTTTACATATTGAGGATAAAAGTAATGGGAAGCAAAAGATGAAAATGACTTTAGCCGAAGAGGTAACGTTTTTCAATAAAGGAGCTATTTTAAAGGAGTTAGATAGACTTCCTGAAAATTCATTCTTAGAACTTGATGTTAGAAAAACAAGATTCTTGGATAATGATATAATTGAAATTCTTGAAGATTTTGCCCATAAAGCAAAAACAAGACAGATAGATATTAAACTAATTTCTGAACGAGGTATTGCTGAAAACCCCGATAGTTATATCGAGTTTTTCAAACTGAGACCAAAATCGGCGTAGCATGAAAAAAGTAAATATGAAAAAGAAAACAGCTTTGGTAGCACTAATAATTGCATTAGTGCTACCTATGGTTGCTCAAAGTCAAGATAGTAATTTTGGGAACTGGCTCATTTATATAGGAAATAAGAAGCTAAACAGTAAATGGAATATCCATAATGAAGTTCAGTATAGAAATTATAATGCTATTGGCGATTTAGAGCAGTTACTGTTAAGAACAGGATTAGGCTATACTTTTAACGCAAATAAAAATAACGTATTATTGGGCTATGGCTATATATTATCTGAAAATTACCTTGGAATCACAGATACTAAAGTTTCTGTTAATGAGCATAGAATTTTTCAGCAGTTTACATCAAAACAAGCGATAGGCTCAGTAAAGCTTAATCACAGATACAGGTTTGAACAACGGTTTGTAGAATCTGATTTTAAAATGCGATTCAGATATTTTTTAGGTTTGAATATTCCATTAAATAAAAAAGGAGAAGAAATAAGTAAATATTATCTTTCTGCTTATAATGAGATATTTTTAAACACGAAATCATCTATTTTTGATAGAAATAGAGTTTATGCAGGTATAGGTTATAAATTAAACGATGCATTAAGGTTAGAAGCTGGTTATATGAACCAGTTTTTTGAAACGTCAAGTAGAGATCAATTTAATATAATTACGTTTTTTACTTTTTAATATTAATAAGAGAGAAAAGCAAGTATTAACAATAAATAAATATACATGAAGCACTTATTTTCAAATATCAAAGGGGATGCCTTTGGTGGGATTACCGCAGGAATTGTAGCATTGCCCTTAGCCTTGGCATTTGGTGTGTCCTCAGGCTTAGGACCAACAGCAGGATTATACGGAGCTATTTTTATTAGTTTTTTTGCAGCTCTTTTTGGAGGAACAAACACACAGATTTCGGGGCCAACAGCACCAATGACAGCAGTTTCAATGGTTGTAATTGCAGGTATTATTGCAGCTAATGATGGCGATGTAACCAAAGCATTACCAGTAATTTTAACGGTGTTTTTATTGGCAGGTTTAATGCAAATTGGATTAGGAGCCTTAGGTTTAGGGAAATACATTAGGTACATTCCTTATCCTGTAGTTTCTGGTTTTATGACCGCGATTGGAGTTATTATTTTATTAACCCAGATTCTTCCGTCTTTAGGGTACTACCCAAAAGAAGACATGGAATTTGTAAACCAATTTAAACCACAAGCAGAAGAAGTTATTTTAGAAAACATCTTGAAAGATGAAGCTGGAGAAGGCATATTGGTTCTTGAAGATTTTAGAGAAACCATAGCTAGAGCAGGAGAGATTTCGCAAGAAGCTATTTTAAAAGAATCCCAAACTTTAGCGGCTAAAGAAGCTTCAGGAGCATTAGGAGCCGTTAAGGTTATAGCAAGAGCATTACAAAATATAAATTGGTTAGAGCTTTTATTAGCATTAGGGACTATTTTTATAATTTATGGCTTTAAACGGATTACAAAAGCAGTACCAAGCACTTTGGTGGCCTTGATAATCATGTCTGGAATAGCTGTAGGTTTTGGGTTAGACTATAGACCAATTGAAGAAATTCCCAGCGGTTTACCTATCCCTAATTTAGAAATTTTCACACAATTTTCTTTAAGTAGTGTAACCCCTTATTTCTTTACGGCTTTAACTTTAGCTTTACTTGGGGCAATTGATTCACTATTAACTAGTGTTGTTGCTGATAATATGACAAAAACCAAGCATAAACCCAATAAGGAGCTGGTAGGTCAAGGTATTGGTAATAGTATTGCTGCAGTTTTTGGTGGTATCCCGGGAGCAGGAGCTACGATAAGAACCGTGGTAAATATAACTTCTGGCGGAAAAACCAAACTATCTGGTATGATAGCAGGAGTTTTGTTATTAATTATTTTGTTGGCCTTAGGACCAATAGCTTCAAAAATACCAGCTGCAGTTTTAGCAGGAATTTTAATTACCGTAGGTATTGGGGTTATGGATTACAAAGGTTTAAAAGCCATTCCTAGTTTACCTAGAGATATAAAGTTTGGGCCATTTAAATTAAGTTCAGAAGTATTAATAATGCTTATCGTATTATTACTATCAACTTTCTGGGATTTAATTTATGCTGTAGGCATTGGACTTGTTATAGCGTCCTTAATGTTTATGAAAAAGATTGGAGATTTAACGGCAGAGCGAAGTGATGTTGAATCATTAAAAGAAAAAGCGTGGGCAGATGAGGTTGATTTCCCTGATAATTTAAAAGAAAAAGTTTTTATTAAGCATATTAAAGGACCATTGTTTTTTGGGTCTACTAGCGACTTCCAAGCCTTGTCTCAGCAAATTCCAGATACTGCCAATACTGTGATTATAAGACTAGGCAGGATGCAATACATGGATCAATCTGGGTTATATGCTATGGAAGACATATTACAAGAAATGAATAATAAGAATATTGAAGTGCTTTTTGTTGGGGTATTAAACCAACCGCGTTATATGATGGAACGTATTGATATTATTCCAGATTTAATTCCGAATGAACATATTTTTGACACTTTTGATGAGTGTTCAAAATGGATTAAACAAAATATAGAAAGCAATAGTTAAAATGATTAAATTTAAAGTACTAACATTAAAATCAAATTAGAATGAAAAATATAGCATTAAATAAAGAAGCACAAGCAGTATTAACACCAACAAGTGTATTAGAAGATTTGCTGGAAGGAAACAATAGATTTGTAAACAATAATACTCAAACGGTAGACAATGCAGCATTAGTAAACCAAACAACAGGAGGGCAATTCCCTAAAGCCGTTGTGTTATCTTGTATAGACTCAAGAGTGCCGGTTGAAACTGTTTTAGATCAGGCTATCGGTGATGTTTTTGTAGCCCGTGTAGCAGGAAACTTTGAAAATACAGATATTCTGGGAAGTTTGGAATACTCGTGTAACGTAGCAGGAAGTAAATTAATTCTGGTATTAGGCCATGAAGCCTGTGGTGCTGTAAAAGCGGCTTGCGATGGGGTTGAATTAGGAAATATTACAGCGATGTTAGAAAACATTTTGCCTGCAGTAAAGCAAAGTGCCAATGAGGTTGATGGAGAATTAAACTCATCCAATACCGCTTTTGTGGCTAAAACAGTAGAAAACAATGTAAAGCTAACCATGGAACGTATTCGTGAAAAAAGCCAGATTTTAACAGAAATGGAAGACAATGGCGAAATAGCTATTGTTGGTGGTGTTTACAATTTACATACTGGTAAGGTGGAGATGTTGTAAAAAGAACATTTAATTTTTAAGTAAAAAAATCCAGAGTTGTTTTCTCTGGATTTTTTTTGGATAATAACTCATACGTTAAGTAGGTAACTCAAGGAAAATTAAAAAGATGTTATTCCTGCATTGGGTTGATATACATAATTGAAAGAGTAATATTTAGAGTCGTTAGCAGGGTTAGTATCTTTATAGTAGCTTAGTATTTCAACTTTTGCATACTTGCCATCACGAGTTTTAAAAACTAATATTTTTCCAGGGGTAGGCGAAATTAAATGCGTTGGAGGCCCTGCGTAAGTATACCAGCCATTTCCGCTTCCTGTTTTAATAGCAAAACCATCAGTAGCATCTTGTTTAAAATTGGCTGGAGTTACATTTTTAACAGAAGCTAAAGTTCCATTTGCAATATAAGCAGCAGCTTTACCATGTCTTATTGGTTCATCGGCTGTTCCAGATGATTTCCCTCCGTTTACAATAATAGCCGTACCTCTAAAAGCGATGTCCCAATCTGTTTCGCTTGTGGTTGTTTTTCCAGTAGCAAAATCAAATTTAGTAAAAGGACCTGATGTGGGTTGACCTTGACCACCTGATTGTGGGGCATGTAAATTAGTGATCTTTTCAGATTTTACTTCCAATAAAATAGGGTCGTCATCTTTTGAGCAAGATGTAAAACCAATGCATAAAAAGGTAAATAATGTTAAAATTTTGAGTGCTTTACTTACAACATTTGTATTGTTCATTTTGAGTTCGTGATTTTTCTTTGAAAAGGTCATAATGATTTGTTTTAAATATTAAAATTGAATGTTAAGTTTTCCGTATATAAGGCGTCCAGCTATATTGCTGATGTTTTGTGAATCGGTAAAATTTAGAAGGTTGTCTATTCCAAAACCCAGTTGATAGTTTTTATATAAAGTTTTGTTTATAGCAAAATCTATAATGGTGTAACCTTTTACCAAATCATCATAGGAGTCTAAGTAGGTATTGCCATTTGTGTCGTGCAAACCATAATCACTTCTGTATGTAGCTCTAAGGTTGCTGTTTAATTTCCATTCAGGAATGATATAAAACACTTTTGCATTTGCCATGTGTTTTGATCTATTAAACAAACCGATATAGTGGTTTTTTTTTAGCTGAAAGGTAGGAGAAGCTGGGGCTAATCGAGCAAATACTTCGCCTTTATTAAAAGCCTCTTCTGCAGCTTCATCTTTAGCAATTAAATATTGATATCCTGCAGAGACCTTTAGTTGATTATTAGGTTTCCAAGAGGCATTTAATTCTAGGCCTTGTGTATAAACCTTACTGATATTTTTATAGCTAAAAACATTTTGTCCATTGGTTTTTCTGGCAATAATTTGGGTGTCTATCAGGTCTTTTATATTGTTTCTAAACAGATTTACTTCAATATTTACATTTGGAATAACTTTTAATTGCGTTCCCAAATTAAAACTCAAAGAGTTTTCGGGTCTTAAAGCACCCTCAAATTGTGAAAGCGGAACTAAAGCATTTATAATTTCGCCATTATTTTGAAGTTCAGGAAGTCTTGTGATCACCTCATTATATCCTATTACCGTATAACCTGCAGTTGGGTTGGTAAAATCTAGATAGAGTTGTCTAAAATCTGGAGCTTTATAACCATAACCTGCAGAACCTTTTATAGCAATAGCATCATTAAACTCATATCTAAAAGCAGCTTTAGGGCTAAACTGCGATTTGTACTCATTATGGCTATCATACCTTACACCTAGTATTATATTTAGTTTTTTGTTTGGGTTTGTATCGTATTGTAAATAAACATAAGGCGCATTAAAAATAGGGCTGTTGGAAAAATATGTACGGTCTAAAGTTTCGTGAGTCCATCCTAAACCACCAATAAAAGAAGCATTTTTTTTAGGATTATAGAAGGCTCTTAGCTCCGGGCGTACCATAAGCTGATTAAAATCACTTTCGCTATTTCGAGTGCCATCAATAGTATTTAAATAGCTATCGGTTTTATATTGAGTCGCATAAAAATCGAAATAGCTATTCCATTTTTTACTGTACTTATGCTTTACTTTTAAATGGGTATTCCATTCGTTTAATTTGTTTTTTTCTTTTATAACAAGTGTAGGCATTGCATCTTGGTTTTCAGAATAATACCTTCCCGATAAAGACACGGTTGTTTTATCCGAAACCAGATAATTTAACTTAGAACTAAACGTATAATTAGTATATGGATCTACGGTTTTTAAAATATCTTTTTTATCTAAATCGTAGCCAGAAGTACTGTAGCGATCTATAAACAAATTCAGCCCTAATTTGTTTTTTTTATAGTTAATGCTGGTATTAATATTGTGTGTGTTAAAAGCACCTGCTCTATAATTTAACAGCCCTATAAATCCGTTTTTAGGATTTTCGGTTATGATATTAATAACACCAGCAAGAGCTTCGCTACCATATAAACTTGAAGAAGCACCTTTAACAATTTCAACTTGTTTTATATTGCCAACTGCAATTCGGCTTAGATCTAATGTTCCAGCTGTTCTTCCAATTAAAGGCATGCCATCAATTAGAATTAAAGTGTAATCTGAATCTAACCCCTGCATTTGTAGGCCTTCGCCATGATCTCGTACAATGGTAAGTCCGGTTTGCTCGCTTAAAATGTCGTTTAAACGCAATGCATTTATACTTTTTATTTCTTTTTTAGAAACAATTTGCGCAGGTAAAGGCAATGATGATAATTGCCTTATAGTACGAGTTGCGGTCACAATAACCTCATGTAATTTTTCAACTTTAGTAGAATCTCTTACAATCACTTTATTTTCCTGACCGAACGATAATATCGAAAAAAAAATTAAAAAATAAATACTGAAATATTTTTTATTTAGAATCATTCTTAATTAAATTTGCAGCAAATATATATCTTATTTTAATTCAATCTAAATAAAAATAACAAAATTTTAAATTAAAAATGAATCTTAGAATTATGAAAAAATTAGCCTCTTATTTAACACTATGTATTACAGTCGTTTTGATGTCTTGCGGGCATGAAAAAAGTAAAAAGGAAACTCAATCAGGAGATACAGATAAAAAAATTGGTGTGCTACTAGTAAACCATGGTTCTGTGGCAGAATCATGGAGGCAAATGCTGCTAGATGTAGAAGATGAAGTAAAAGAAGCCATTTTATTTAATCCAAAAATTAGTAAAGTAACTACTGCTTTTATGGAATATACAGAACCATCAATAGCTACCAGAATGAAGGCGTTTGATGCTGAAGGTTTTGATGAGGTTATAGTGGTTCCAATTTTTTTAACAGTGAGCTCACATTATAACCATGATATTCCAGTAATTCTTGGTATTAGTGCCGATCCTAAAGCTAAAGAATATATGATAGGAAAAGAAAAAATTGAAGTTTATAAAGCTAAAGCCAGAGTGAGTATTGCGCCTCCATTAGATTATTCAACTTTACTAAAAAAGAATGTAGAAAAACGTGTAAAGGCTTTAAGTAAAACTCCTGAAAACGAAGGGGTTTTATTAGTGGCATATGGCGATGCGCAATACAATCAGCAATGGGAAGAAATGGTTGATAATATTGGTAAGTATTTAAAAATTAAAACGGGTCATGATAGTATTGCTTATTCCTGGTGTGGGCATCTGGTAGGTTATTCAACAGAACCTACGGTTAAGGGTATAGAGAAGCTGTTAGAATTGGAAGATCGTGTAATTGTAGTCCCTGTTTTGGTAGCAAACGATCCGTATTTTCAAAATGACATTATTCAAAAAGCTGTTGATGCTGTTGAAGGCGAGGTAGCTTATAAACAAGATGCTATTTTACCAGATGGCAATCTTAACAAGTGGGTTATTGATATTACAAATAAAACGACAGAAAGCTTATAAATATGAATTTTATTTGTTGGTTAGTTAAGAAGGAAAAGAAGAAAATTATTGCAACCTTGTTGGTTGCGGTAGTTTTTCTTTTTTTCTGGATAAATGGTCCGTTAATGCAATCCATAGAATTATTAAGTTTAGAATCTATAGAAACTAAATACTCTAAACCGGTTTTGGTAGGAGAAGATGGTGTTGATAAAAAAAATATTGTAGGATACAACACATTGGCATTTCAGGATGATAGCCCTTTTGGTTATGGTTTAATTATCGATAAAAAAACACCAAATAGTAATTGGGGGCTTGTAGCCGATGTTAAGCATAATCCTAGTCTATCTTTAAAGCATAAAGCAGTTGTTTTAGAACATGCAAAGTCTTTTGCTAACCAAAATCAGAAAATAAATGTACATCCTTCTATGGAGATGTATTATGCAACAGTTTCAGATAGTAAAAATTCAGACATTTATATAGAAAGTACAGACCTTATTAAAAACATAAGAGGGTATGCTGGCGATATCCAAGTAGGTGTTTTTATTAGTAAAACAGGTTTTATTAAACGGGTAGAGCATATTGCATCAAAAGAAACAAAGAGCTATTTAGAAGACATTAAAAAAGGTGGTTTTTATGAGCAATTTAGTACTGTTTCTCTTACTAAAGGCGATCAAGAAGTTGATGCTGTTTCTGGTGCTACTATTACATCTAAGGCTATTACGCGAACGGTTTCTGCATTAATAGAAAAAGGGATTCCTTACCCCATTTCAAATTATAATACTGTTGATGAGGTAAATACGTTTAATGTTACAGCAAGTGTAAACAAAACATGGATTATCCATATAAGTGTCATTATTTTAATGTTTGTATTTGCTATACAAAAATGGATTAAAAAAACTAAAAAATCTGTTCTTGCTTTAAGTTTGTTATCAGTCATTTATATCGGGTTTTTCTTAAATAATTCATTTACCTATATATCTTTTATTCATCCTTTTGTAGGGACTTCTGTTTCCTCATTAATAGGGTTATATGCACTTCTTGTGTTGCTAAGTGCTATTTGGGGTAAAAATACTTACTGTAAGTATGTATGCCCTTTTGGTAATATACAACGTTTAATTATTCATGTAAATCCTGTAAAAAGCACTAAGAGGTTTTTTATTTCAAATAAATGGATGAAAAGAATTAGAGCAGCAATTACAGTAATACTTCTAACGGGCGTTTTATTAGGTCTAAGAAACTGGAGTAATTATGAATTGTTTCCCGATTTATTTGGATTAAGTATACTAAGCGTTTGGGTAGTAGTTGCAATAATAACTGTATTAGCAACTATGGTTTATCCCATGATTTGGTGTAGATTGTTATGCCCTACAGGATCTATTTTAGATGGTATTTCGGATTTAATGAAACCTAAAAAAGGAAATTAAATGGACGATATACATAAATTATATTATAATGCTTTGGGAATAACTTTTCAATGGAAAAGAAGTGCCGTAAGTGAGATAAATAAAATTCAATTAGTATTTAAAACCAATTGTTTAAGCTTAACCATTGAGGAGCTATTGCTATTTTCAAGGCAAATTGAAATTGCTTTGTATAGCAGTCATTCATTTTGTAAAGACTGTAAACATGATAACCTATGTCAGGCTATAATTTTACAAACCCCTATAAAATCATTAAGTTTAGCATTAAGCTATAAAGATATTTTTCTAATACAGGATTTAGTAAAAGGGACTTTATTTGAAATTCAGTTAAGAGGATTGTTTGCTAATTTAGGTATTAAAACCTAGAGCTTAGGACATCGCTTACAGTTCGTTTTCCCCTTTTTTTTGTACTTTTTACAACAGGTCTTCTTTTGGTTACTACAGATAGCAGCGCAAGGTGAGGTAATAATAAGGCAAGGTAAAATTAAGGGTTTTACTGAATTCATTATTTTTATTTATTCTAAATAAGAACAAAGATAAAAATAATTTAAAACCTAGGCATTATTTTCTTGAGAATTTGCAATGGTATTAATATCTCTATCAAACAAATAGTGTCCAGACTTATCATCTCCAATAATATTCAGTTTATCTAATAATGTTCTTGCTGTAGCTTCTTCCTCCAGTTGCTCTGTTACATACCATTGCATAAAGTTATGCACATTGTAATCTTTCTTTTCTAAACACTCAAAAATGATCTTATTTATTTGCTGAGTGACAAAGATTTCACTCTTTAAAAAGATTTCAAATAGATCATTTAAAGATTTAAAATTGCTTTCTGGCTTTTCTAATTCAGGAATAACAACCACACCGCCTCGTTCATTAACAAACTTTACTAACTTAGTCATATGTAATCGCTCCTCCTCAGATTGATTATAGAAAAACTCAGCAATACCATTATAACCATTGGTATCTGCCCATGAAGCCATGGCTAAATACTGCATAGAAGCACTTGCTTCATACTTTATTTGATTGTTTAACAATTGTTGGATTGAATTATTCATAATTTTTATTTTTCACTAAGGTAGCTAAAGGTTTATAAAAGAAAAAAGAGGGTTTAAAATTCAGAATGTATCTAAATTATTATACCTCTTCTTCAGAAAGGTTATCTTCATTTTCAGTATTTAAAAGATTAGGGAAAATGGTTGGTAATAAAGATTTTACAGGTTTATAAAGCACAGTATCATCTATGTTCTCTTCTTCTACAAAGGTAATTGTACTGTTTAATTTATCAAAAATATTTAAAACCACGCTTAAAATAAGGGCAATTTTTAAAGCACCGAAAATACCACCTAAAAGTTTATTTATAATACCTAAAGCAGCAAAATCTGCAAGTTTGGTTAATGCCTTTCCGGCAAGGGCAATAGCTAAAACAATAATTACAAAAGTAATTGCAAAAGCAGTAATATTTATAGTTTTCTCATTCCAATCTACTTTGCTTTGTAAAAAATCAGAAGCAAAATTACTAAAGTGTATAGCACCATAAACCCCGGCAACTAAAGCCACTAAAGAAGCTACTTCAACAAAAAGACCTTTCATAAACCCTCGAACAAGTCCAAATAAAATTAAAGCCCCTAAAACAATATCTATAACACTCATAACTAAACAATTTCAACAAATATAAAATAATAGTCACACTTAGGTTTATTAACTTTGCAACTTTGAAATTATTATGTCAAGAGACGAACAATTAAAGCAACGCTGGGATTTGGTAGTAAAAAAGCTATCTGATCAATTTGCAGATGGAGACATTTTAGACCTTGATGCCATTATTTATCTAATCGGAGTTCAAGAACTGGGGCAGTTAAACAGAACCTATAAAAAAGACCAAAAATTAGATTTAATGCACATTGCCATATGCAAGTTACTAACACCTTATGGGTATTACACACTCGATTTTGTAGATGATGATGGTTGGCCGCATTATAAAGTATTAGAAACTTTACCACACTTAAAAGCAGGTGAACAGAGTGTTTTAATGAAAGAAGCTATTGTAAACTACTTTATAGAAACCGAGTTTATAGTGTAAATAATTTTGGACGTTACCAGACTCTTAGGCTCCGCTTAGGGTAAGTGGTGAGGCTTTATTCGTAGGTTTTTATTTTACATTATTGAACTCATGAATATAAGTATTGCGGTAGTCGCATTTTTGCGTTGCATAGGTGCAACAACACAAAAAGAGCTTTAACAATACCTCAATCCCTAACGCAGTTCACGAAAAAACAGTAAATTTGCATTCATTTTTTAAATGACGTTATGATAGATAAGATAAAAGAACTTATAGCCGAAGCCGAAACTTTTAAAGCACAAACAAAAGAAGAAGTAGAAGCATTTCGTATAAAATATTTAGGGTCAAAAGGATTATTAAGGGAATTTTACGGCGAACTTAAAAATGTAGCAAACGATCAGAAAAAAGAATTTGGTCAAACCATAAACGCCCTTAAAAAAACAGCCGAAGATAAAGTAAATGCTTTAAAAGAAGAGTTAGATAGTAAGGAAGAAGATCAAGGTGTTTTTGGAGATTTATCGCGCCCGGGCGAACCTATACAAATTGGAGCACGCCACCCTATTTCGATAGTTAAAAATCAAATTATAGATATTTTTTCAGGCATTGGTTTTAATGTAAGCGAAGGTCCGGAAATAGAAGATGATTGGCATAACTTTACGGCGTTAAACTTACCAGAATACCATCCCGCACGTGATATGCAGGATACATTTTTTATTCAAACCAATCCAGATATATTATTACGTACACATACCAGTTCTGTACAAGTACGTTATATGGAAAACAATAAACCGCCTATTCGTACAATTTCACCAGGGCGTGTGTATCGTAACGAAGCGATTTCGGCGCGTTCGCACTGTTTTTTCCATCAGGTAGAAGGCTTGTATATAGATAAAGATGTAAGTTTTGCAGACTTAAAACAAACACTACAATATTTTACAACCGAAATGTTTGGTAAAAGTAAAATACGTTTACGCCCATCGTATTTTCCGTTTACAGAACCAAGTGCCGAGGTTGATGTTTATTGGGGTTTAGAAACAGAGGTAGATTACCGAATTACCAAAGGTACAGGTTGGTTAGAAATTATGGGCTGTGGTATGGTAGACCCCAATGTATTAGAAAACTGTGGTATTGATTCTAAAGAATACTCAGGTTTTGCATTTGGCATGGGAATAGATCGTATTGCTATGTTATTGCATCAAATAGGAGATATTCGTTTGTTAAGTGAAAATGATGTACGCTTTTTAGAGCAGTTTAAGAGCGCATTGTAAATTATAGAAAGAATAAACAAAGAAGCGTTGTTTGAAAAATAACGCTTCTTTGTTTTGATAAACTTACTCTTTAAGAGTCTCTTCAAATAGTTTGTAAATACGTCTGTATTCGTCAGACCAGCTCGAGCTTTCAACAAAACCATGGCCTTCTAAGGGAAACACAGCAAGTTCCCAGTTTTCTTTTTTAAGCTCAATTAAACGCTGAGACAAACGTACTACGTCTTGAAAATGCACATTGGTATCTATCATTCCATGTAGCATAAGTAAATGTCCTTTTAAACCTTCGGCAAAATATATAGGCGAACTTTGCTTATATGCTTTTGGGTCTTCTACAGGAGTATTTAAAATATTGGCCGTATAACCATGGTTGTAATGCGCCCAATCTGTTACAGATCGTAAGGCTGCACCACTTTTAAAGGTGTCGGGAGATTTAAACATAGCCATAAGCGTAATAAAACCGCCATAAGAGCCTCCGTAAATTCCAAGTCTGTCTTTATCTATGCCCTGGTTTTCAATTAGGTATTTCGCTCCATCAATTTGGTCGCTCAAATCTTTTCCGCCCATATGTCTGTAAATAGCGGTTCGCCAATCACGCCCATAACCAGCACTAGCTCTAAAATCTATTGCTAAAACGGTATAGCCATTGTCAACTAAAAAATTATGGAACATGTATTCACGAAAATACGATGGCCACCAGCGGTGAACATTTTGTAAATAACCGGCACCATGAACAAATATTACTGCTGCTCCGTTTTTCTTATCAGGAGCGGGCTTATAAAGTGTGGCAGGAACCTTAGCGCCATCTCTTGCAGTAAAGTTTATTATTTCTGAATCCATCCACTTATAAGTGTTAAAAGCATCGGATGTAGATGTTGTAAGCTGTACCATGTCTGCTCCAGCCTTGTTAGGCATAGTATATAGTTCCCATGGTTTATTGGTGTATGAATACCGAATGGCAAGCTGTTTTTCATCTGGAGAAACGCTTACCTGATGTCCTCCTTTTAAAGTCGTAATTTTAATTAGTTTCCCTCCTTTGGCAGGTAAATGATAGAAATGCTGTTCGTGCGGACTTACTTTGTTACTTGTTAGATAAAATGTTTTTTTATCCTTAGATAAATGTACGTCTAGTATTTCAAAATGACCTTTGGTTAAAGCTTTAATTTTGCCCGTATTAACATTGGCAGTATACAAATGCGCATATCCGGTTTTTTCAGATTTAAACCAAATAGTATTGTGGTCAAGCCACCCTATTACGCCTCTGGAAAACCAGCCTATTCCAGAACCCCCTATCCAGGCATCATCATGCTGTCTATCTATTAGCTTTAAACTTCCATCTGCTAAATTAACAGTCATAATCCAGCGGTCTTTATAATCAGCCGAAGTAATATTTACAACAGCTTTACCATCATTTGAAAATATAGGGGCACCAATACTTACAACCCTTGCTGCATCATATTTATCTTCATATTCTAACGGATTTTCAGCATACTCTTTTAAATATTTTGGTTTATCAAAGATTCCCTCAATGGAATCTGTTTTAATTTGGTAAGTATCTCCGGTTTTTAAATTCAGAATCCAAGATTCAGAAGTGTATTGCGGGCTTCCAACTTTTGACCTTGCATTTAAATCTGTTGTATATCCACTTTCGGTAGTATAGTCTGGAACAATAGTATTTTTACTATTTGGCGCCGTAAATAAGCGGTATATAACATAGTTTAAATCGGGTGAAATACGTCCTCCAAAAAATTGTTTATCCCCAAAATAAATTGTTTTAGGGCGATCAAATTCTAATTGCTTTTGCCTGTACTGCTGGGCATCATTTTCATTTTTACGTTTTTCAAGAATATTAAAATATTTTAATTGATCGTCAATTAACCATTGGTCCTGATCGCTAGGTTTTCGTTCGGGTTTCTTATGCCCGCTTTTAAAATCGGTAAGCTGTTTTGTAGTTCCGCTTTTAATGTTCCATTGATAAAGGTTATTGTCTTTTTGGTAAATAATGGATTTCTCATCACCAGAAAATTGGGGGTTTGATTCTCTGGCAGTAGTGTTTGTAATACGTTTAGTAGTATAGTTTAAAGTATTCATTAAAAACAAATCCCCGCCTTTATCATATGCTTTCCATTTATAATCTTTAGAATAATTACCATTATTGGGCCTTTCTTTAAGGGCATTAAAAGAAAGCTTATCAATCTTTTCCGAATTAATGTTTACTTTATAGGTAGAGCGTATGGTATCATTATCCGGATTCCAACTAAAATAGATGTCTTTACTGTTTTCCGACCAATTAATGCTGGTTGGTAAGTAACCTATAAAATTCTCACCCTGCATAATTTGATCGATAGTAAGTTGTGATTGATTGTTAGTTTGAGCGATACTAAATGAAGTTACGAAGCACAGAATCCATAAAATTGATTGTTTCATCTAAATTTGTTTTTAAAAGCGCAAATGATTTATTTTTGCAACTAATTTAGAGCTTTTCAACCTAAGTACGAAATGAAGAAAGATATTCAAATTCCTAAAGTAGAAGGTGTTTACATAGCTATTGTAAATGAGTATAATGATATTTACAAAACTCAAGATTGGAACGCCTATATAATTAATGATAAGGCGGTTGATTTAGATATGGTACTTATAGTAACCAGTGGATACTCAAAAAAGAAAACAACATCTGTTTTTAGAAAAAAATTAGACAAGCTTCCTAAAAAGAGTTATGCTAAAATAGAATTGATGCAAGAACCATTATTTGCATTAAACAATACCTTTAAAGTTACTTTTTTTGAGGGGAATACCATGTTTGATAAAACCTATTTGTTTAGAGAAAACACTATTAACTTAAAGGCAATGCAACAACTTCCGTTAATGGATGTAAAAGGGGTTTTGATGAAATAAATTAATCTAACTTCTCAGTTAATTTTTTAAAAACTTTTTTGGGATTTTTATTCTCGTAAAGCACTGCATAAACAGCATTTATAATAGGTAATCTGGTTTTTTTTATGTTTTTGGAATTTAGCAAGTAGGCGCTCTTTGTAGCATAATACCCCTCAGCAACCATATTCATTTCCATTTGAGCCGACTTCACAGTATAGCCTTTCCCGATCATATTGCCAAACATACGGTTTCTAGAAAAAACCGAGTAACCCGTAACCAGTAAATCGCCTAAATAAGCCGAATTATTAATGTTGCGTTTCATTTTATGCATTTTCTTAATAAAACGTTTCATTTCACGAATGGCATTACTCATTAATACACTTTGAAAATTATCTCCATAACCTAAACCATGTGCAATTCCTGCTGCAATGGCGTAAATGTTTTTAAGCATAACGGCATATTCTGTACCAATAATATCATCACTAATTTTGGTTTTTATATAACGGCTTGATAGTACATTCGCTATATTTTGAGCCTTTTTAGCATCGGCACAAGAGATCGTTAAGTATGATAAACGCTCTAAGGCTACTTCTTCAGCATGGCAAGGTCCGGCAATTACAGCAATATCCTCAAAAGGGATTTTATAGGCATCATGAAAATGTTCTCCAACAAGTAACCCCGTTTCAGGGATAATTCCTTTTACAGCAGATACAATGGTTTTGTTTTCAATATGAGTGGTTAATTTTTCTAATTCGGTATGTATAAAAGCCGAAGGAATTACAAAAATTAAAACATCGGCGTAATCAGCAATTTCATTAATATCATTACTTATTTAAGTTGTTCTAAATGAAATTCAACCGAGCTTAAATAATTAGGGTTATGCTTTTCTTTTAATAAATGCTCTTTGGTATAAACACTGCGCATATACCAACCTACTTCATCTAAATTTTCACAAAGCATTTTTACAATAGCCGTTGCCCAACTTCCTGCTCCAAAAACCGCATATTTTAAAGGTTTATCCATAAAAAACATAAATTGCTTGAGCTTCAAAAATACATAAAATTTTAATCAATGTTACCGCTATAAAACATTAAGACTTCTTTTTTGGCACGCGTTTTGAAATCATATTAAAAGAAACCCTAAAAATGTTTGATTATGAAGACTGTAAAATTACTTTTAAGCTTTGCTTTATCAACAACTCTGTTTACATCATGCTATGTAGAAACAAATATTATTGATGACGAACCGGCCAAGAATTTCAATAAACCAATTGCTTAGCTCATATGAGTTATGGTATGTAGATATTAATAGTACAAGTGGTTATGGCGAAACACCTTTTTTGCAAAAAGCTTTTACAATATCGTTTAGAAATGGTGTTATGTACGCCAATAATAATTTAGTTGGTATTGGGAGTAGCGGAAATGGTTATGGTATTGCAGTTGCAGATTATGATGCCTATAATATGATTTTAGATGTAAACATGATATTGATGGGTTTGAAACTTTTGATGTGTATCAAATAGATAATAATACACCATTGAGCTTATACAACCCGCAATAATGATACATCATACTTTTTAGATGGATACCAACGAAGCAATTTTGATTACGATTTTGTGTTCTATGATAATATTCATTATTTCTTACAAGAATATGAAGCTTGGGAAAAAACATATACCAGTGAAATTGGAGCGATAAATGAGTTTGATAACGAAAACTATTTACAGTTTTTAGCAGGCGGAAGCGATGATACTTTTAGAAGTTCGCAAGATGAATAGTGGAGCTAAGTGTAAATAACCTTGTTTGGGATTATACAGGAGTTTATGGCGTTGGAAATATTACCGGAGATGCTAAGCTTAAAACTTTAACATTAGATTATGATTTCTTTGACAATGAACATTTTGAATTAAGCGTTATAGATGACGGAACGATAGAACTGTATCATCCAACATCTGAAACCGTATATGAGTTTTGAAGGCAGAGGATATATTCAGTATTTAAAAGATGGAGATACGAAAAGAAAAGCGTCAGTAAAAAGAAATGAAATGCGTAAGCACAGAAAAAATAAAGTAGACAACCCAAGAGAAAACACTAGGGTTTAACAAAAATTTGGTTGGTTATTTAGTTTAGAAACTGTTTAAAGCAATATGCTTTAGGCAGTTTCTTTTTTTACTTGTTATATCTGATTCATTTGATTGTTAGTTCAAGTAATTTTCAATAGAAAATTGTATCGAGAACAAACTTTTCTGAAAACACCTGTCGTTTTTTTTTATATTAAATGTGACTATTTAATTATTCCTGTGTCTAAACCCATGTATCGATTAAATGGCATATTTTAACCCATACAAAAATTAATTAGTAACACTTAAAAAACATAACAAACATGGGACTATTTTCATTCATTAAAAATGCAGGAGCAAAAGTATTTGGAATAGGGAAAACAGATGCAGAAGAAGCCGCCGAAGCTGCTGCTGCAGAGCTTAAATTAGAAGAAGCCGCTGCAAGAAAACTGGAAGAAACAATTAACGATTTACAATTACAAGTTGAAGGATTACATGTTCATATAGATGACGATGCTGCAACAATTTCAGGAATGGCTTACGATCAAGCTACAAAAGAAAAAGTAGTTTTAGTAGTAGGCAATTCTAATGGAATTGCAACTGTTGATGATCAAATGACTGTTGAGCATGTAGAGCCGGAAGCTCAATTTCATACTGTGGTGAGTGGTGATACTTTAGGTAAAATAGCTAAAAATTATTATGGGAATGCTATGAAATATCCAGTAATTTTTGAAGCTAATAAGCCAATGCTTACAGATCCAGATAAAATCTACCCAGGGCAGGTATTACGTATACCCGCTTTAGACTAATTAAAAGCACCTACTTTACATGTAAAAAGCCAACTTATTTAAGTTGGCTTTTTTTATTGTTATACTGAGATTCAATAATACATTTATCCCTTGAAATCTTCACTGCTTTTTAGCAATGCTCATTATAAGCATCAACTAGGTTTTCAGCAATTAATTCTGCTGGTCTACCTTCAATATGATGGCGCTCTAACATGTGTACTAATTCGCCGTTTTTAAATAAAGCCATGCAAGGAGAACTTGGAGGAAACGGAATCATATATTCCCTTGCTTTATTTACAGCCTCTTTATCAACACCTGCAAAAACAGTGGTTATATTATCAGGGCGTTTAGCGTTTTGTAAGCTCATTCTAGCTCCAGGGCGGGCATTTGCTGCTGCACAACCACAAACCGAGTTTACAACTACTAAAGTTGTACCTTCTTTAGCTAGGGCAGCATCTACAGCCTCGGCAGTTTGTAACTCTTCAAAACCAACATTGGTTAAATCTTCACGCATGGGTTTTACTAATTCTGCTGGATACATATCTTAAATTTTTTTATAATTAACAATTTTAGATTGCAAAGATACCAATTGTGTAACAATATGATATAATTATCAACTAACTAATATTATATTTACCGATAAATAAAATTTATAATAGTATGAGTTTTTCAAAATGGATAGGTGCTTCATTAGGCTGGTCGTTTGGCGGACCAATAGGTGCTATAATTGGGTTGGCATTAGGCAGTATTGTTGATGCTATGGCAAACGGAAATGATAATCCACTTTTAGGTGAAAGACCATCTTCGAGTCGCCAAAAAAGAACGACTTACAGAACACGCCAAAGGCAACGGCCGCAAACCCAATCGGGCGATTTTGAAGTGAGTTTACTCATTTTGGCTTCAGTTGTTATAAAAGCCGATGGCAAACAAGACCAACGCGAGTTAGATTTTGTTCGTCAACAATTTTTGAATATGTATGGTAAAGAAAGAGCCAATCATGCTTTTAAATTATTTAAAAATATAAGCAAGCAAAACATTTCGGTAAGGCCAGTGTGCTTGCAAATTCGTCAAATGATGGACCACCCATCGCGTTTGCAACTCATGCATTTTTTTATTTGGAATAGCCAAAGCAGATGGCACTGTAACCCATGACGAAGAAAGACAAATTTATACTATAGCAGGTTATTTAGGGATAAGCTCTAGAGATTACGAGAGCATAAAGGCCATGTTTTATAACAGTACAGATAATGCTTATAAAGTTTTAGAAATTGATAAAAGTGCTACAAACGACGAGATTAAAAAAGCCTACAGAAAAATGGCCAAAAAATACCACCCGGATAAAGTTGTTCATTTAGGTAAAGAGCACCAAAAAGGCGCCGAAGAAAAATTCAGGCAAGTCCAGGCTGCTTATGAGCAGTTGCAGAAGGAGCGCGGGTTTTAAATGATTTTGTCATTTCTGCAAAGGCAGAAATCTTATTCAATTAATCTAAATTTTTATTTTTTTAAAATAACAAGGAGACCTTTTTACAAATTGACCATTAAGTAATAAACCTGTTTTATGAACAATAAAAAAATCTTAGAGTTATTCAAAGATGGTCAACGTGAAAAAGCTTTTAAAAAGTTATATCGCTTATACCCTAAAATTGAAGCGCTTATTTTATCAAAAGGAGGAAACAAACAAGATGCTTCAGATGTTTTTCAAGAAGCATTGATTATACTAAACAGAAATCTGGAAAAATCAGATTTTAAACTATCATCTTCATTTTACACATATTTATATTCCGTATCACGATTTATTTGGAAGGATACTCAAAAAAAAATTTCAAAACAAGAACTACATAATTTAAACGATACAGAAGTAGAACATTTTCATAGTGTTTTAGAAGAAAAAAAATACCAACTCGCAGAACGCGCATTCCTTGAATTAGGAGAACGATGTCGGCAATTGTTACAACTGTTTTATCTCAAAGCGATGTCTTTTAAGGATATCGCTAAAGTGATGCAATTTAAATCTGAAAAAATTGCGAAAAACCAGAAGTATAAATGCTTAACAAAAGCAAAAGAGATCTATCGAAACAGTAAAACGGTTCAATTTTAATTCAAGAAATCATGGAAAATTATATACAACACATAGAGTTAATAAATGATTACTTGAATAAAAGACTTTCTGAAAAAGAAATTCAAGATTTTGAAAATCGTCTAAAAACAGATGACCCTTTTGCAGAAGAATTTGATACACATGTTCTTTTTTTAGAAGGATTAAATCGCCAACAATTAAAAGGAGAAATTAAAAAAGCAAAGCAATCTTATATTAAAAATAAATGGCTTAAATATTTAGGGCTTATTTCTGCATTAGTATTGGTTTTATTGCTCATCATTTATTTTAACGGGTTCAACCCAGATAAAGAATATTTAAAAGGTAAATTAAATTTCGAGTCAGAATATATTCAAAGCTTTCAAGTTATAACAGATTCAATTATCGAAATAGTTGGA
Organism: Wocania sp.; assembly: GCA_965224845.1. Classification (GTDB taxonomy): domain Bacteria; phylum Bacteroidota; class Bacteroidia; order Flavobacteriales; family Flavobacteriaceae; genus Wocania_A. Next base: position 329,113 of record CBDDAJ010000015.1, on the reverse strand, counting down.
GAAAAAGGTACAGTAATTCAATTTAATCCAAAAGATTTAGAAACTAATTCAAAAAAACCTTTTGTAGGAGATTCTTTAAAAGTAGAGTTAATTGAATTGACTACAAAACAAGATTTACTTTTAGCAAATGCACAAACTGCTTCTAATAAAAAATGGTTAATCTCTGGTGGTGCTTTTAAAATAGATATTAAGGAAAGAGGGAAATCTTTAGTTTTAAAGGAAGGAAAAACAGTGAAAGTAATATTTCCTAGAATCAGTGATGAATCCAAAATGGAATTGTTTTATGGGGAAAGAGGCGAAAGAGGTTATATGAATTGGAAACCCGTTGGAGATGAATTAAAGTTTAGCCCTTATATAATTTCAATAGAACAGAGTTATGTGGTTGATGCTGATGTTTCCAAGCAATACGGTGTAGATTATTTTAAAGAGGTTTATGTTTGTGACACTATAGGTTTTATGAGAGTCGAAGATATAAATGTGAGATTCCCTAGGGTTAATTTTTATAATTATAATATAGATACTTTAAGGTTTTTAAAAGAACATGTAAAAATTATTGATGGCAAATATGATTGTGATTCATCTTGGATTGACAGTAAAAAAACTTTTAAAACAGAGAATTTAGATTCATTATATCAGAAAAAAGAAGTGGTAATTGATTCTATTTTAATTGATTTAGATATTGACTTTGCTTCAGAATGTAGAGAGATATGGGGTGAGAAAAGTATACAGATTTCAAAACAGGAACATGATACTTTGAAAAATGTTTTTTCTAGAACTGAATATGATAAGCAAAGGTCAAAATACTATATGGGTGTTGAAGAAGCTAAGCATTTAGATAGTATAGCAGATAATTTATATCGATCTGTTGAAGTATCTAAATTGGGCTGGATAAACATTGATAAGTTTGCTTTAAATGAAGAAAAGGTAAATGTTAGGTTTGACTTTAATATAAAGACAAACCATAGAGAAGTTTATATTATAGACGAAAGCAATAACACCGTTTTAAATGTTTACAACAATGATTTTGATTTACCAATAAACAGAAGTTTTAGTATTATCGCTATTGGTGTAATAGGAGAAAACATTTATGGGTTTAAAAAATCTGTTAGATTTAGAAAAAAGAAGAACTTAAAAATAGATTTTAAAAAGGTAAATAAATCTCAAATAAGGTCAATCTTATTTATTGATTAGTTATTATAATTTCCATCAATATAATCAATAGCTTCTTGCTGCGTTAAAACTGCAAACTTTTTATAACGGTTGTGTACATCAACGATTTCATCTAAGGCTTTTTGTACAAGCGATTTGTTTTCCCAGGTATTAAGGTGGGCAACTACAGTTTTTAAACAGCCTTTTTTATAGGCAATTTGACCTATAACATGAATTAACGTATCGGTTACACGTTTGGTTTCATCAAATTCTAAAGTTTTTTAATAAGGGCAAAATATCCTGCGGATGCGTACGACCACGTAACTCAATACCATGGCAAATTTCTCTTCGAACTTCTTTGTCAGGGTGCTTTAAATAGGTTTTAGCCCAAGTTAAAACCGGAACAGGGTTACGCTCCCCCATTTTTTTTACCGAACCAATGACGGCATTCCTTACCGAGTGGTGTTTATCGAATAAACCAACATCAAAAAAGCGCTGCACCTTATTAAAATGAAATTTGCCAATTTCGCCAGCTGCATTCACAACCGTTTGCCTTATTTTGCTTGCACTGGACGCAGTCGAAGTGTCAGACTCTAACAAACTTTTTAAAGTTGAAAGTATAGGTTGTTGTAACTCTGGTTTAGCATAAAATATTTTTCCAATGGCTAAATATCCCGTTTTTCTTATATAGGTGTCGTCATCAGAAAAATAAGTAACAATCTTTTCAGTTGCATTGGAAAACAAATCATTTTGGATGTCTTGATTTATTTTTTCAACTAAAACCGTTCGCTCTTCTTTTGATAAATCGTAAAATGCCATTTATAAAACTTTCTAGATAAAAATATCGAAAAAAGAATAAAAAAAAAACCAACGAAAATTTAATTCATTGGTTTTTAATTTTTTAAATCATTGTGATTATCTAGTCTTGTATACTTTTTTTGTATCACCTTTATCAAAAATCATTACTAATTCTTTTTTAGAATTAAGGTAAACCGATTTTAATTCCCATCCTTCTTTTTTAGAAGCATCTAATAAACATTTACGAACGTCTGGATTGTATAAGTTTAAGCTTGAATTTACGATAACATCATCGGCTCTCATGTCAACAGAAATAAAAAGCATTGTAATCGCGAATAATAATTGTAATTTTTTCATCATTTAGGGGTATTTTTAAGATTCTTATTAAGAAACAAAAGTATATTACCCATTATTCATGTTTAAAAATATTGGTTGATTGCCCGTATTTTCCGTTAAAAAAATACTTAACCCATAAAGCGCAATAATCTTCGGTAAGATTGCTGTAAAAGGACATTGTTAGTAGGTGGTGCTGGTCGTATTTTTAATGGATTAGTATAAAAACCAAACGAAATTCAGTTAATAAGCCGCTAGAAAACGTATAATACTATTTTAGCTAACTTCTAACTTCTAACTTCTAACTTCTAACTTCTAACTTCTAACTTATAGCCAACACCATGAATATTAATGATGTTTATTGAAGCATCATCTTTAAACTTTTTTCTAAGTTTAGATATAAAAGTATCTAGGCTTCTATCTACAAAAACCCCATTATCTTCCCAGATTTCTTTTACAAGTACTTCGCGTTTTTACCACCTGGTTTTGGTTTTCGCCAAGTATAGTCATTAATTCACATTCCTTAACCGATAGTTTTATTTCAACACGTTCTTTAATTAGTTTATTTTGGTCTTTATAAAATCGATAATGTCCAATTTTTGAGTAAGGTAAATTGTTGTTAGAGGTGTCTGTCTTATTAAAAGATTTCATTTTATTTAACCACCAAAGCCTTCCAAGAATAACAAGTAATAATAGGAAAATGAAAATAGGGTTTTTGAAAACAGGAGTTGTTTTATTTTCAATAAAAAGCACCTTAATAGTGTAACAGTCTGTAGGGAGTTTCCTTTCTAAACACGGAATAATATCATTTTCTGTTAAACCGGTAATTTGATAACTATAGGATACTTGCTCATTTTTACAATTAACAACTTCAACAATATAGCGTTTGGGTAATTTGGCCCTGTTTAAACTTTGTTTGGTAAAAGCCACTAAACTATCTGGGGTAATTGATAAAGTATTTTGAAAAGAAATCTCGTAACGGTTACTGCCAGTTTTAATTATAGGTAATATTAAAGAGGTAGAATCGTTATTTGCCAACATTAATTTATTGCCAACATCTCTTAAAGCAACTTTAACCGTTTCAGAAAAATGATCTTTAGACGTATCATTTGTACATCCAACAGGTGCAAAAAATAATAGTATTAATAAAACAAAAAAGGCGCTTTTCATGATAAGGTTTAAGACAAAAAAATAAATGTTTGTGTTGTTGTTAGATTATAGCTTACAATTTATAAACAATAAATATAAACCGATAAAAAATTTCAATTTTTCACACCTGTTTTACATTTCTTTCACAATTTTTTCACAAAAAAGAAGCGTATGGCATCTAGTTTTACAGGAAAATATAAACCGATGAAAAAAGTAACAATTTTATTATGCCTTCTTTGTTCAATAATTAGTTTTAGTCAACAAGAAATCGCAATCAATACCAAAGCAAGTATTGTACATTGGAAAGGCTCTATGCTTTTTAGTTTTGGAGGGCATAACGGTACAGTAAATTTTAAAGCAGGTAAAATTATTAAAACAAATAATAAAATTACCGGAGGCACTTTTACTGTAGATATGAACTCACTAATAAATACAGATGGCGGTTATAGTGAGGATTTGGTGAGTCATTTAAAAAGCGAAGATTTTTTTAATGTAAAAGAATATCCAACGGCAAAATTGGTAGTAACCAAGGTTGAGTATCAGAAAAATGGTCAGTTAAAGCTGCATGGAAATCTTTCCATAAAAGAAATTACAAAAGCTATTTTGTTTGAAGCTAAATTAAATTCAGATAGCACAAAACTGGAAGCCAAATTTAAGATAGATAGAACCGATTGGAATATTATTTATGGAGCTAAAGGCGTGGTTAAGGTAAAAGATTATGCGATATCTGACGCTATTGAGTTTGATGTTATTGTCATTTTTGGGGAAGACAAATGTTAAATCATATTTTAAGGATATTAATAATTTTATGTATAGCTATAAGCAATGCGCAAGAACTTAAAGGCTTACTTTCAGATGCGGTTGTAGACAAAAATAGTATAACATATCAAATTGAAACTGTATTGCCAAGAAGTGGAAGAATTTGGGCTTTAAATTGGAGTCCGGATAATCAATTTATAGCCATTGGGAATAGAACAGGGTTGGTTAGAATTTACAAAGCCAATACATTGGCATTATATAAAATTTTGTACGGAATTGAAGGAACTGTCAATAGTCTGGATTGGAGTCCTGATAGTAAAAAGCTTGCAGCTTCTGGACCAGAAGGAGAGGTAATAATTTGGGATGTAAAAACCTCAAAGCGTAAAAATTTGAACGGACATACTCGTCAAGTAAGAAATATTAGATGGAGCCCTAACGGACAGTTTTTGGCAACTACAAGTCATGATGGATCTATTAAAATATGGAACATCAATCACGATTTGATTAAGGATATTCATGTTCCTAGAGGTGGATGTGTAGGTATTGATTGGTTAAATGATAATGAAATTGGTGCATCTTGTTGGGATAATACAGTAAGGGTTTTTAGCTTAGAAACCGATAAGAAGTTAACTTTTGCAAATGGATTACAAAGTACAAAAGCAGTATTGTCTGTGGATTGGCATCCATCTGGTGAGTTTTTAACTTCAGGTGATTATGGAAATAGTAGCGATCCAATTAATAATGTTAGGTTTTGGTCTCCTGAAGGCGCTTTATTAAAACAAATGACGCCCCACACTAAAGAGATTAGAGCATTGTCTTGGAATTCCCAAGGGACTATTTTGGCAACAGGAGGAGAAACCATAAGGCTTTGGGATAAAGAAGGTAAACCTTTAGGTGTTTTTGAAACAAATACTAGTCCTGTTTGGTCTCTTGATTGGAATTCTAAAGGAAACAAATTAGTTTCGGGACACAACGATGGTAAAGTACGAATTTGGGATACTAACGGAGAACTGCTTTCTATTATTGATGGTCATTCGACGGAAGTGACTGCTAGAAGTTTTTCAAAAGACAGCACATTGTTCGTTTTAGGGTTTTCTGATGGAGATATTAGATTATACGATTTAACCTCAATGACTTCATATACTTATAAAAAACACTCTAGATCTATAACAGATATTGCTTGGAGTCATTCAGGAAAGCAAGTAGCTTTTAGTAGTAATGATGGGAATGCTTCTATATGGAGGCTAAAGAAAAACCAAATAACGTATCCAATATTACTAAAGGGACATAAACATAATTTAAACACAGTGGTTTGGAGCCCGAACGATAAAAAAATAGCCGTAGCTGGTTATGAAAAAAATATACATATTTGGAATAAAAATGGAAAAGCATCCCAAGTTTTAGAAACAGAATTTAAGAGTATTCAAAATTTAAAATGGATTAGTAAAAAACCAATTGTGGTTGAAAAAAAGGGAACTATCGTAGAAGACAATGTGGTATATGTTTCGTTTTATAAAGAGTATTTAAAATTAGTTCCATTAAACCATAATGGGTTTGCTTTATTTGATAAAAAAGGGAGTTTAGTAATAGGAAACCCTAAAGACTTTATAAAACTTTATAAGAATAATAATATCATTGAGATTAGAAAATTAACTTATGAGTAATAAATATAAAAGCATTAAAATTTTAATGAGGTTGTTAATTATAGCAGTGCCTTTAATAGTAGGTTGTAAGAATGAAAAGATGAAAGAGAAGATTGAGAAAAAAAAGTCTGGATTGGAAATGATATTAGTTAAAGGAGATAAGTATATTATGGGAGGAAATGATAATATAAATGATGGAGGCCCTTCAGAGTTGAGAATAGCTGATGAATGCCCTCACTTTGTTGAAGTAAGTGATTTTTATATTGGTAAATATGAAATTACTCAAAATGATTGGATAGAAATTATGGGTGTTAACCCAAACAAAAATAGTGACTGTAACGATTGTCCAGTAAGCCTAGTGTCGTGGCGGGATGTGCAAGAATTTATTAAGATTTTGAATTTAAGAGATAAAGAAAACTATCGTCTACCTACAGAAGAAGAATGGGAGTTTGCTGCCAAAGGAGGGAAGAAAAGCCAAAATTACATGTATAGCGGAAGCAATAAAGCTGAAAAGGTAGCTTGGTTTTCATTAAATTCAAAAAACAAACCGCATCCAGTAGGAACTCTTAAACCAAATGAGCTTGGAATTTATGATATGAGCGGAAATATTTGGGAATGGTGTAGCAATTACAAAACCCCTTACCCTTGTGATTCTATTGGGAAAAAGTTTAAATCTAGAGTTTTGAGAGGAGGAACATTTGGAAATAGGGTTGAAAGCATAAGAGTTATTGACAGGAATGGTAGAGATGAGTATTTACGATTAGAAACTCTTGGATTTAGATTGGTTAAAAGCTATTAATCTATTCAAACGTAATAGTTGACAGCTCTTTTTTAACTCTTAATTTAATGGTTCGTCCTAAAATTAAAGCACGGTTATCCTTTTCATGCCCTGCAGGCATATTAAAAGCAATAGGGAAATCGTAATCGGCAAGCGCATCTAAAATAAGTTGCTCTACAGAGGTTCCCCAAAGGGTTGTGTTTTTTCGCATTTTGCTCATATCGCCAACAATAACACCTTTGCAATTATCAAAATAGCCGGCACGCTTTAAGCTTTGTAACATACGGTCTATATGATATTTATATTCACCTATTTCTTCAATAAATAATATTTTGCCTGAGGTATCAATACTGGTTTTTGAACCTAGCATGGTATGTAACATCGTTAAATTGCCACCTACAAGTTGCCCTGAATTGCTACCTGTTCTATTGTATTTCGAACCTTTTAAAGTGTAGCTTAAAGGTTTTCCAAAGGTCGCAGCTTTAAAAGTAGAAATTGTTTTGTCAATAGTGCTTAAATCATCCTGTAAACTGGTACACATTAGAGCATGAATGCTTTCAAAACCCTGATTGTGAAACTGATTGTGTAAAGCCGTAATATCGCTATATCCAATCAGCCATTTAGGTTTTTTTTTGAATTTAGTATAATCTAATTTATCTAAAATTCTAACAGTTCCATAACCTCCACGAGCACACCAAATGGCAGAAATTTTTGGATCATCTAAAGCATTTTGAAAGTCTTCACAACGCTCATCGTCAGTTCCTGCAAAATGATTGGCGGTACTAAAAACATGCTTTCCAACAACAACATGTAATCCCCAGCTTTTAAGAAGTGTTTTAGCTTGCTCAATTTCTTTAGTTCTGTTTTTTAAAACGCCCGAAGGCGCAACAATGGCAACGGTATCTCCAGTTTTTAAATATGATGGTTGTATCAATGTAGTTGTTTTTTTTGACAATGGTTCTTGTGCCGAAACAGTTTCTTTTCCTAAGAAAAGAAGGCTACAACACAAGATAATAATTAGTGAGATTTTAGACATAATGTAAATGTACATTTTTTTTCTAAATCGCGGTGTAATTGTGTATTTTTGTGGCTTCGAAATAAATCGTCATTCCGAGTAAAACAAAGTTAGTCTGTGCTGAGCGCAGTTGAAGTATGAGAATCTGTTTAATTTAATCTCTTGTTTATGAGATTGCCACAGCTGTACCTCCTTTGCAATGACGTATTAATTTGTCTCCTCGAGCGCAGTCGAGAGGTTTTATTTAGGTCTCGACTGCGCTCGACCTGACAATAGTTTATAAAAAGATGAATCAACCAAAACGCTATACAATTACTGCCGCCCTTCCTTATACTAACGGACCCATTCATATAGGTCATCTGGCAGGGGTTTATGTACCGGCAGATATTTATGCGCGCTATTTGCGTTTAACAGGTAAAGATGTGCTTTTTGTTTGTGGGAGCGACGAACATGGTGTCCCCATTACTATTAAAGCAAAAAACGAAGGCGTTTCCCCTCAGGATATTGTAGACAAATATCATGCAATCATTAAAAACTCATTTGAAGAATTTGGAATTACTTTCGATAATTATTCGCGTACATCAGCGAAAATTCATCACGATACAGCATCAGAGTTCTTTACAAGGTTAAATGAAAAAGGGGAATTTGTAGAAGAAATAACAGAACAGTTATACGATGAAGAAGCCAACCAGTTTTTAGCAGATCGTTTTGTAATAGGAACATGCCCTAAATGTGGAAATGAAGAGAGTTATGGCGATCAATGTGAAAATTGCGGAACCAGTCATAATGCCACCGATTTAATAAACCCGAAATCTGCTATTACTGGCAATGTTCCTACTTTAAAGCAAACAAAACACTGGTTTTTACCTTTAGACAAGCACGAAGCATTTTTAAAAGAGTGGATTTTAAAAGGGCATAAAAAAGATTGGAAGCCCAATGTATATGGGCAATGCAAGTCTTGGATTGATGATGGGTTAAGACCACGAGCAGTTACCCGCGATTTAGATTGGGGAATTCCTGTTCCGGCCGAAGGAGGCGAAGGCAAAGTGTTATACGTTTGGTTTGATGCACCAATAGGCTATATCTCTTCAACTAAAGAATGGGCCGCTAGAGCAGGAAAAGACTGGGAACCTTATTGGAAAAGTGAAGACACCAAGTTGGTACACTTTATAGGAAAAGATAATATTGTATTTCATTGCATCATTTTTCCGGCAATGCTGAAAGCAGAGGGCTCTTATATTTTACCAGAGAATGTACCTGCTAATGAGTTTTTAAATTTAGAAGGGAATAAACTATCAACTTCTAAAAATTGGGCGGTTTGGTTGCCGGAATATTTAAAAGACTTCCCAAATCAGCAAGACGTATTGCGGTATGCTTTAACGGCTAATGCCCCAGAAACAAAGGATAACGATTTTACCTGGAAAGATTTTCAGGCAAGAAATAACAATGAGCTAGTTGCCATTTTTGGGAATTTTATTAATCGTGTGGTAGTGTTAACTAATAAATATTATAACGGAATTGTACCTGAAGCTAATAAGCTTTCTCAGGTAGATGAAGACACTTTATCTGCTGTAAAAGCCTATCCGGATGTGATTACCAGCTCTATTGAGCGTTATCGTTTTAGAGAAGCCGGACAGGAGCTTATGAATTTAGCAAGATTAGGGAATAAGTATTTAGCCGATGAAGAACCATGGAAAGTTATTAAAGTAGATGCAGACCGTACAAAAACAATTATGTACGTTGCCTTACAGATAGCATCAGCTCTGGCAACATTAAGTGAACCGTTTTTGCCGTTTACATCAAATAAACTTAAAAATATTCTAAATGTCAGTTTGAGTGACTCGACGCAGGCGAAAAATATCGAGAACTCCTGGAACGACATTTCAAATAAATCTGAATTAATTCCAACGGGTCATCAAATAGGGAAAGCCGAACTACTGTTTTCTAAAATTGAAGATGTTGCCATTCAGGCACAGTTAGATAAATTAGAAGCCAGTAAAAAAGCCAACGAAATAGCTAATGCCGTTGTAGACCCTCAAAAAGATACCATTGCATTTGAAGATTTTACCAAGCTGGATATACGTGTGGGAACTATTCTAGACGCCGAAAAAATGCCAAAAACTAAAAAACTTTTAAAGCTTAAAGTAGATACGGGGATAGATGTTAGAACCATTGTATCTGGTATTGCTGAGCATTTTACTGCTGAAGAAGTAGTTGGTAAAAAAGTAACAGTTTTAGTGAATTTAGCGCCAAGAGCTCTACGTGGTGTTGAAAGCCAAGGTATGATTTTAATGACTGAAACCCCTGATGGTAAATTGGTATTTGTAAACCCTGATGATGCTAGTGTTGGAAATGGGTTGCAAATAAGTTAAAGACATGACGCGAAGGATCAATAGGTTAGCATCAATGTTATTGGATCATATTACGATGCTAATTGTTTTATTTCCGTTAATGATTTTTGCTTTTATTTTTGTGATAATTTTTATTGATTCATCATATCCAGATTTAACGTTTTTTACAAATAGTATTGGAAACACAATTCTTTTTACTCCTTTTGTGGCCTATTTTTTAAAAGATTCCTACAGAGGGAAAAGTATTGGAAAACGAGTTATTGGATTGCAAGTAATTAACAGATCAACAAATTTGCCTGCTAATGCTTTACAATGTTTTATAAGGAATTTATTAATCCCAATTTGGCCTTTAGAAGTATTGATTTCTTTGTTTAGCCCTGCAAGAAGGTTGGGTGATATAATAGCAAATACTAAAGTTGTTGTTGTTAAAAAAGAAAACCTTAAAACAATTTTTAAAGACATAAGACAAACAAAGTTTTCTCTTAGAGCTCTTTTGATTTTAATAATTGGCTTAGTGTATTGTTATTTTTTAGGAGAATTAATGATGGCTATAAGTCATTTGCCATATGAGCAATAAATGAATAAAGTAATAAACTATTGCTTTACTCAACAACCAATCTTTTAGTTTCTATATTGTCAAGTTCATCAATTACTTTTATAATATAAATGTCCTTTTTAAATTGAGACACATCCATTTTTATAATACTTTTATTAAAATGGTAAAGCGCTACTTGTTTGCCTAAAACATTGATTAGTTCAATACTTTTAATACTATGCGTTCCTAAAATAAACAATTTGTCTTTTGCAGGGTTAGGATGCATTTTAAACACACTTGTTTTGAGTACTTCAGAAATTGTATCTACTCTTTTTGTATTGTTTTTTTTAATAGAATCGGGTATTTTTTCTTGAGCAAAAGACAGATTGCAAATTAATAAAACTAAAACCGTAAAGCATGCGTTTTTCATCTTTTTAAAAACCGTATAAACCATAGACAATCAAACTTTATTTAGATTGGTTGGTGTAGTTTTATCAGCTAAATGCTCATTAGGCTTCCATACTAATAGATTTGTAATAAGAAAAGCGGGTTTAATGTTAACGGGATTTAAAATGGTAAATTATATATTTAAATAAAAAAGTGAATTAGCTTATAAAAAGTTTATGAAGTTAATTACATTCGTTTCTCATAATTATTAGGGCAGATGACCACACTTATACAATTTATAATATCTAATACAAAGCTCCCTGAGCAATCAGTAAAACACACGATTGAATTATTAAATGAGGATTGTACTGTTCCGTTTATTTCCCGATACCGAAAAGAACGTACAGGCAATTTAGATGAGGTTCAAATAGGAAGTATTGTAACATTTAAAGAGCAATTTGAAACCTTAGAAAAACGTAAGGGGGCCATTTTAAAAGCCTTAGAAGAACAGGCAGTTTTAACTCCGGAATTAAAACAAAAGATTGAATCAACTCAAGACTTAATAACCCTTGAAGATTTATATCTGCCCTATAAAAAAAGCAGGAAAACAAAAGCAGAAAAAGCACGACAAAACGGTTTGGAGCCATTGGCCAAAATCATCATGTCCCAAAATGCAAATGATGTAGCATCTATAGCCTGTAAATATGTAAAAAACGAGGTAGTATCAGTTGATGAAGCCCTGGAAGGAGCACGACATATTATTGCAGCATGGATTAATGAGCGCATAGATATTAGAAATAACATTCGCTATCAATTAGAGCGTTTTGCAACGATTTCTACAAAGGTGGTAAAGACAAAAGTAAGTGAAGAAGCTCAAAAATTCAGAGATTACTTTAATTGGGAAGAGTTTTTAAATCGCATACCTTCCCACCGGTTATTAGCTATTTTGAGGGCAGAAAATGAAGGCTATATTCGTGTAAAAATTGAAATAGACCATGATAGAGCGCTGGCAAAAATTGAAGATAGAATGATTCGCTCTGATAATGCTTGTGCAGAACAAATAAAATTTGCGATAAAGGATGCTTATAAACGGCTATTATTGCCATCGCTAAGTAATGAAGCTTTACAGAATGCAAAAGAAAAGGCAGACGAGTCGGCTATAACTGTTTTTGCTAAAAACTTAAGGCAATTATTATTAGGTTCGCCTTTAGGAGAAAAACGGGTGCTGGCTATCGACCCAGGATTCAGAACAGGCTGTAAAGTGGTGTGTTTAGATGCTCAAGGGCAGTTAAAATATAACGAAACTATTTATCCGCATCCACCCAAAAACGATAGGACTGGTGCGATGAAAAAAATCAGCGCTTTAACTGATGCCTATAAAATTGAAGCTATAGCTATAGGAAATGGTACAGCTTCTCGCGAAACCGAAGCACTCATTAGAAAAATTCGCTTTAAAAATGATATTCAGGTTTTTGTGGTTAGTGAAGCAGGTGCAAGTATATATTCGGCATCTAAAATTGCCCGCGAAGAATTTCCAAATTATGATGTAACGGTAAGAGGCGCAGTTTCTATTGGCAGGCGATTGCAAGACCCATTGGCAGAATTAGTTAAAATAGATGCTAAGTCAATTGGTGTAGGACAATATCAACACGACGTCGATCAAGTAAAACTTCAAAAAGCATTAGATACTGTTGTTGAAAATTGTGTGAATGCAGTTGGTGTAAATGCAAATACAGCAAGTAAAAGCTTACTGAGCTATGTGTCTGGAATTGGACCAAAGCTCGCTGAAAATATTTTTAATTACCGAAATGAAAAAGGCTCATTTTCTTCAAGGAACGAGATAAAAAAAGTGCCACGTTTAGGAGATAAAGCCTTTGAGCAAAGCACTGCTTTTTTAAGAATTAAGAATGCAGAAAACCCATTGGATGATTCTGCAGTACACCCGGAAAGCTATAAAATTGTTGTAAAAATGGCTAAAGATTTGAGTAGAAACGTTTCAGATTTAATAGCCAACAAAGCCTTGCTAGAAAGCATAGATTTAAAAAATTATTGTACAGACTCTGTTGGTTTACCTACACTTCAGGACATCATAAAAGAACTTGAAAAACCGGGGCTAGATATAAGAGAACAAGCTAAAGTATTTACTTTTAATCAAAATATAAAAACCATTAACGATTTACACGAAGGGCAATTACTTCCCGGAATTGTAAATAACATTACCAATTTTGGAGCTTTTGTAGATGTTGGTATTAAAGAAAGTGGTCTCATCCATGTGTCTAATTTATCAGATAGTTTTGTTAAAGATGTAAACGAGCATATTAGTTTGCATCAACAAGTTATTGTAAAAGTATTAGAGGTTGATGTTCCGCGAAAGCGAATACAATTAAAACTACACAAATAAAAAAAGCGAACTTTTAAAGTTCGCTTTTTTTATATCAAAAATGATATAGAATATTATCTATTCATGTTTTTTATTTGATCCATAAAGGTTTCTAAGTCCACTCCATTATGTACTAATGTTAAAGCCTTATCAACAATATATTTTACGTTTATAGCATGAAAGCCAAGACCAACCCCTATTTTATTTAAAAGTTTATGCTCAGGATCACCATTAATTTGATCAACATATACCATGCGTACCAAATCATATAAACGCTCTAAACGCCTGTCGTAAGACATTGGTGGATTTATTGGATGTGATTTATAGTCTTTTAAAATTATTTTATAATCAGCTTCACTAATACTTAAATTACGAGCTAATCTGTCTAAAAAGGCTTGCTCTTCTGAAGTGATAATACCATCATCCATGGCCACACGAACAATAGAAGCAAAATGATCTTCATTACGCTTTTTAAACCCACTATCGAATAAATCTGAAAACGACATATATTTTTTGTTTTTGTGCTGCAAATATAAATAAACTTCAACCCTTTTTAAATTAAAATTCAGCTTTTTTTGGGCATCACATTTTGTTGAACTTCCACTTCGCTGAGCCACAACAAAATGTGATGCTTGTAGTTTATCCTGAGTGAAGCCGAACGGCCACAATCGCTGATGTTAAATCAAAATACCAAATGTTTTTTTTGAATTTCCTGCAAACATTCATAAAAATGATTCTAAACCGTATATTTGCAATCTTAAAATTTAATAATTAGGTGAGTAAATCTATTATCTCGCAAACCTATGCACAGACTTTGCAAATGCAAAATCTGCAAAATGCTATTGCCCAAACCGAACCTGTAAACGCTGCTCAAGGCAAACCTAAAATACATTTAAAAGGACTTGTTGGCTCGTCGTTTTCCTTTATTATTTCAAGTATTTTTAAACAAGCCGAAAAACCTTTTTTAATTGTTTTTAACGATAAAGAAGAAGCGGCACACTATTTAAATGATTTAGAACAGTTATGTAACGATAAAGACGTACTGTTTTATCCGGGAAGTTATCGCAGGCCTTATCAGATAGAAGAAACCGATAATGCTAATGTGCTACTTCGTGCCGAGGTTTTAAATCGTATTAATTCACAAAAAAAGCCAGCGATAATCGTTACTTATCCTGATGCGCTTTTTGAAAAGGTAGTAACCAGAAAAGAATTAGAACGAAATACTTTAAAAGTATCGACAAATGATAAAATATCTATCGATTTTGTTAATGAAGTATTATTTGAATATCAGTTTAAGCGTGTCGATTTTGTAACCGAACCCGGAGAGTTTTCAGTACGCGGTGGTATTGTGGATGTGTTTTCGTTTTCGCACGATGAGCCTTACCGTATTGAATTTTTTGGTGATGAGGTAGATAGTATTAGAACCTTTGATGTTGAAACACAACTCTCGGTAGAGCAGATTAAAAAAATCAATATCATCCCTAATGTCGCAAATAAATTTTTAGAAGAGAAAAGACAAAGTTTTTTAAAATATATTGCTCAAAAAACAGTGGTTTGCTTTAAAAATGCAGATTTGTTTTTTTCTCGAATAGATGCTTTTTACACAAAGGCAGAAGCGGCTTTTAAAGCACTTTCTTCAGAAATAAAGCATGCTCAACCTAATGAATTATTTTCTAATTCAGCCTTACTAAAAAAACAAGTATTAGATTTTTCAATTATTGAATTTGGTACTACAGCTATGCTCAGCAACCAGGATTTAGCGATAGCAGAGCGGAGCCGAAGTCACGAAATAGCCTTTAACACCACACCACAACCCGCTTTCAACAAACAATTCAATCTTTTAATTGAAGATTTAAATGCAAATAACAAAAAGGGATATACCAATTATATTGCCTGCATAAGCGAGCAACAAGCTAAACGATTCCAAGATATTTTTAACGACTCTAACCTTGATGTTAAGGAATATCAAACCATTATTTTATCACTACACCAAGGGTTTGTTGATCACGATAGCAAAATGGTTTGCTATACCGATCATGAAATTTTTGAACGTTATCATAAATTTCATCTTAAAAATGGCTATGCAAAAAAACAAGCCATCACTTTAAAAGAGTTAACAAATTTAGATATTGGCGATTATGTAACCCATATAGATCATGGTATTGGGCGTTTTGGCGGGCTTCAAAAAATTGATGTGGAAGGCAAAAAACAAGAAGCTATTAAATTGGTTTATGGCGAACGCGATGTCCTGTATTTAAGTATTCACTCATTACATAAAATTACCAAATTTAATGGTAAAGATGGTAAACCTCCCAAAATATATAAGCTAGGGAGTAATGCCTGGAAAACCTTAAAACAAAAAACAAAGGCGCGCGTAAAACATATTGCTTTTAATTTAATAAAACTCTATGCAAAGCGTAAAACTCAAAAAGGTTATCAGTATAATCCGGATAGTTATATGCAACATGAGCTAGAGGCTTCTTTTATTTACGAAGACACACCAGATCAAAGTACCGCAACGGCCGATATTAAAACCGATATGGAAAGCGAACGTCCTATGGATCGTTTGATTTGTGGTGATGTTGGTTTTGGTAAAACAGAAGTGGCTATTCGGGCCGCTTTTAAAGCCGTAGATAACGGGAAGCAAGTGGCTGTTTTAGTGCCAACAACTATTTTAGCATACCAACACTCAAGAACCTTTAAAGACCGGCTTAAGGATTTTCCTGTTACGGTAGATTATGTAAATCGGTTTAGAACAGCCAAAGAAAAACGTGAAATTTTAGAAGGCTTAGAAAAAGGAAGAGTAGATATTATAATTGGTACCCACCAGTTGGTTAATAAAAATGTAAAGTTTAAAGATTTAGGACTTTTAATTGTAGACGAAGAGCAAAAATTTGGTGTAGCCGTAAAAGAAAAGCTAAAGACCTTAAAAGAAAATGTAGATGTTCTAACGTTAACAGCTACTCCTATTCCGCGTACACTTCAATTTAGTTTAATGGCTGCTCGAGATTTATCGGTTATTACCACGCCACCACCTAACCGTTACCCTATTGAGAGTCATGTTATTCGTTTTAACGAAGAAACTATTCGTGATGCTGTGAGTTATGAGATTCAACGAGGGGGTCAAATATTTTTTATTCATAATCGTATAGAAAACATTAAAGAAGTTGCCGGTATGTTACAGCGTTTAGTGCCAGATGCCAAAATAGGTATTGGTCATGGGCAAATGGATGGCAAAAAACTTGAACAATTGATGCTGCAGTTTATGGATGGTGCTTTTGATGTTTTAGTGAGTACTACCATTGTAGAAAGCGGGCTGGATGTACCCAATGCTAATACCATTTTTATAAATAATGCCAATAATTTTGGATTGAGTGATTTACATCAAATGCGTGGTCGTGTGGGGCGTAGTAACAAAAAAGCATTCTGCTATTTTATAACACCGGAGTATTCTGCCATGACCGATGATGCCAGAAAGCGTATTACAGCTTTAGAACAATTTACAGCGTTAGGCAGTGGGTTCAATATTGCCATGAAAGATTTAGAAATAAGGGGCGCAGGCGATTTATTAGGTGGAGAACAAAGCGGGTTTATAAATGAAATAGGCTTTGATACCTATCAAAAAATATTAAATGAAGCGATAGAAGAACTCAAAGAAAATGAGTTTAAAGAATTGTATAATGAAAATGAAGCCGATAAAGTTTATATAAAAGAGGTTACGATTGATACCGATTTTGAATTACTTTTTCCTGATGACTATGTAAACAATATTGCCGAACGACTAAACCTGTATACCCAACTAAATGGTTTAAAAAATGAAGCTGAATTGCTAAAGTTTAAAACCGAATTAATAGACCGCTTTGGTGAATTGCCAATGCAAGTGACCGATTTATTAAATAGTGTCCAAATAAAGTGGATGGCCACGAAATTAGGGTTTGAAAAAATAATAATGAAACAAGGTAAGTTAATAGGATACTTTATAAACGATCAGCAAAGTGGTTTTTATCAAAGTAATAGTTTTACTAAAGTATTACAGTATGTTCAAAAAAATCCACAAGCTTGCAAAATGAAAGAAAAGCAAACCCGTAATGGTTTACGATTATTACTTACTTTTGAATCTATTAAATCTGTAAAGCAAGCCTTAGCAGTCTTAAAACCTATTATGGCTTAATTATTGTTTTGTTAAAAAATAAATTAGTACTCATGTTAAAACACATTGTTGCTCTGGTCATTCTACTACCAAATATTTTTTTGGGGCAGCACACCATTAAGGGCACATTTTCGCCTGCAGAAGATTATAATATCGCATTATTATATAAAGTGACTCCAACAGTTTCAGAATATATCACAAATGCTGAGATAAAAGAAGGAAGGCTTGAACTCAAATTAGATTCTACAGTTACAAAAGGGATGTATAGAATTGTTTATGCAATTCCACAGGAAGATTATAATTTTGATATTATTTACAATGGGAAAGAGGATATCGCACTTACGTTTAACTCAGAAACCGGCGTCGATTTTAAATCTTCGTCCGAAAATAAACTGTTAGCCTCTTATACCAATAGCATGTCTATGATAACCCATAGTATTGGTAATTTTTTTAGAGAAGAAAGCACAGACACTTTAGCACTACAGTCTATTTTTAAAACACAACGCGAAGCACAATCTAGTTTTGAAGCCTTAGCCAAAGAAACTATTGCCTTAGAATTTATTAAAGCGAATAAACCTTATATACCGGAAACCTACGAGGATGTAAAAACCTATGTAGATAATCTAAAAACACATTATTTTGATCACGTAGATTTTAATAATGAGACGTTGCAAAGCTCTAATTTTTTTGAAGAGCGAATGCTAAATTATGTTTTTGGTATGTCGTCGAATGATGTAGAAGAAGTTACAAATTATAAAAACAATATTGATGTTTTTTGCAAGGCTATGGAAAATGCTCCAGAAGAAACAAAAAGGGTGTTATTGGTAGATTTATGGCAGCAAATGGCTGATTTAGGATTTGAAAATGTAGCAAATTATATTTCCGAACATTATTTAATTCATGTTGCAAAAACATTAAATGATGATGAATTAGTTAAAGGACTAATGCTATTTAAAAGTATTTCTATAGGGAATAAAGCTCCAGATTTTTCTTTTGAAGTTATAGAAAAAGAAAAAACAATTACAAAACAATTAAGTAGCATAGATTTAGCCGAGAACTATATTGTTGTATTCTGGAGTAGTACCTGTTCGCATTGTTTGGATGAAATCCCACAATTAAGAGACTTTATAAAAACACAGGAAGAAAATAAAATACAGGTTATTGCTATTGGGTTAGAAGAAGAACCTTATAAATGGAAGGACCTAACTTATAACTACCCTGATTTTATTCATGTATATGGTGCAGGGAAGTGGGATAATGAAATTGGGAATACTTATGGTGTAACGGCAACACCAACTTATTTTGTTTTAAATAAGAATAAGGAAATTATTGCAAAGCCAGAAGACTTTGAAGCTTTAAAAGCGATCTTTAAAAAAGAAGAATAGATTCATTTAAAGAAAATTTTTAGCCTGCTGAACTAATCTCAGGATGGCTAAAATGTTAAAAATGATAAAATGCATTTTCCAGATGTTCTATATTAAAAGCGTTACCTTTTTTTACAATAGCAATAATATCAAATCGGACTTCAACATCTAACCCGTTTACTATAATATATGCATCAACGGCTTTAACTAAACGTTGTATTTGTTTGGGCTTCACAAAATCCTGAGGGTTTCCAAAATCTGCAGACGACCTTGTTTTAACTTCAATAACAGCAAGTATATCATTTAATCTTGCTATAATATCAACTTCAGCTTTATCAAAGCGATAATTTCTTTCAAGAACGTTGTATCCGTTTTTTAATAGAAAATCAACAGCTAATTGTTCGCCTTTTTTACCAAGTTCGTTGTGTCGGGCCATATTACAAAGTTATGATTTTGTGTCATTCATAAGGAGGAACGACTGAAGAATCTCACTATATATCATCATTTAAAAATGTCCAATTAGAATTAAATTTGATATTAATATTTCCTTCTTTAACCGACTCCAACCTTTAATTTATTTTTCCCTTGCTATTGCATCTTCGATTTCAAAAAAATGTCTGTAATAAATCAAATAAAAACATTTGTATTTTGCCTGTTTTGAGAAATGACAGAAACTTGTAATGGCATTAGCCTCTAAACAAAAAGAAATCGTCTTTCATATGTTCAATTTTAGCGTCTTCGTTAGTTATAATATAATCAATAGCTTGTGAGGTAAATGCATCTCCTTTTTCGGTTAAAGACACAATATTATTTTCAATTGAAATCATATTGTTTTTAAGTGCTAAATCCAATACAGATTTCGAACGTACTTTTTGCCAATTAATATGTTCGTTTAAATGATTTACATGGCGCTCTTCTTCTTCGTTATGGTTTTTTAAATGCAATAAAAAAGTTAATAAAGACACTTCAGTACGTTGTTGTTTTTCTCTATATAGAACAGCAATAACCCCTTTGCTAGGCGCAAACAGATAGACTAATAAAAAGATTAGCCCAAGCATGGTTGTTATAGACCCTGCAATAGATGCATCTAACCAATGGGCAAACCAGTACCCGGAAATAGCACTTAATACGCCAAAACCAATGGAGAGCCCGAGCATTTTTTTAAGGTCGGTGGTTAATAAATAAGCGGTTGCAGCGGGAGCAATCATAAGCGCAACTACTAAAATGGCACCTACAGCATCAAAAGCCCCAACAGTAGTTACAGACGACACAGACATGAGGCCATAATGCATAATTGCTGGAGAAAAACCTAACGATGCAGCCAATCCTTTGTCAAAGGTGCTTATTTTTAATTCTTTAAAAAATGCAATTAATAATACAATTGTTATTATAAGAATTGTTCCAATAATCCATAAGGATTTTGGTCCAATGTCTACACCAGAAACAATTAATCTATCAAAAGGAGCGAAAGCCAGTTCACCAAGTAATACAGCATCGACATCTAAATGCACATCGTTAGCATTTTTAGCGATCATAATAACACCAATACTAAATAGGGCAGGAAAGACCAATCCAATGGCTGTATCTTCTTTTACCAGCCCTGTTTTTTGAATGTATTCAACTAAAACAACCGTAATAATCCCTGTTAGAGCAGCTAATAAAATAAGCAATGGCGAATTAAGATTGTGTGTGATAAAAAAGCCAATTACAATACCTGGTAAAATAGAATGGCTAATGGCATCGCTAATCATTGCCATTTTGCGTAGCACCAAAAAGCTTCCAGGAATGGCACAGGCAATAGCCACTAAACTGGCAATGAGTTGTATTTCTATTTGAGCGCTATTCATTATTTGCTTGTTGGTTATATAAATTTGAAGCTGTATTAAACCCTTCTTCTGTTAAACTCCACATATTACCCTGAAGCGTTACATAATTTTTTTCTACTAATTTTTGAAGTGTTCCTTTGGTAAACCCTTGAAAGTTATTCAGGATTTTAATGGCATGCGGATGTGATATATCTTCATGGGTTTCGGCAATTTGATGCATAAAAGCCAAAGTTTTATGAAGCTGTAAATCGCGACGATTTTTAATAAATCGGATTTGTTTAAATAATAAGCCTCGGCTAGGCGAAAATATAAAAGAGAATATCACAAAAACACCGGCAACTAAAACAATTACGGGTCCTGTTGACAGGTTATTTTGGCTGGCACTAATTGCAGTTCCGAATACTCCTGAAAAAGCACCAAATAAAGCAGCTAGAAATACCATTTTGGCTAAACTGTTTGTCCATTGTCTTGCTGCTGCTGCTGGTGCCAATAACATGGCACTCATTAAAACAACACCAACTGTTTGCAGTCCTAAAACAATAGCTAAAACAATAAAAGATGTAATTAAAATATCAATAATCTTTGTATTAAAGCCCAATGTTTTAGTATAGTCTGCATCAAACAAAAGGATTTTAAACTCTTTCCAAAATAGTAATAAAACAATTAAGCAAATTCCGGTAACTGTGGCCATCATCCAAACATCGCTTTCTACTAAAGTGGCGGCTTGACCAAATAGGTATTTGTCTAAACCGGCTTGATTGGCATTTGGTTGTTTTTGAATAAATGTAAGCAGTAACATACCAAACCCAAAGAATAAGGATAGTATCAAACCTAAAGCGGTATCAGATTTTAAATGTGTTTTTGTAATAATGCCACGAATCCAAAAGGTGCCAATAAGTCCGCTTATAAGCGCTCCCAGAAGTAATGTATTACTGTCTTTTGCTCCAGTAATTAAAAAAGCAATAGCTATTCCTGGTAAAGCGGCATGAGAAATGGCATCTCCAAGTAAACTTTGCTTTCGTAATACAGCAAAACTGCCAAGCATACCGGTTACAGCTCCTAAAACAGCTGTTCCTAGTGTGATAGTGCGTAATGTGTAGTCACTAAAAACTAAAGAAAAATACTCTTGCAAATCCATTACTCCTGAATACTTACTTTATAATTAATTCCGTAGGTTTTGGTTAAATTATCGTCATTAAAAATGTCTTTAACGGGTCCGGTTGCTATCTTCTTTACATTTAAAAAGGTTACCCAATCAAAATATTCGGGGACAGTTTGTAGATCGTGATGTACTACAATTACTGTTTTTCCAGCTTTACGCAATTCTTTTAAGATATTAATAATAGCAATTTCGGTAGTAGCATCAACACCTTGAAAAGGCTCGTCCATAAAGTAAATGGCTGCGTTTTGCACGAGTGCTCTTGCTAAAAATATACGTTGTTGCTGCCCACCTGATAACTGACTGATTTGCCTGTTCTTAAAAGGGAGCATACCTACTTTTTCAAGCGCTTCCAGGGCCGCTTTTTTTTGTTTTTGTTTGGGGCGTTTAATCCAGCCTAAACTCCCGTAAGTTCCCATCATGACCACATCAAGAGCTGTAGTTGGGAAATCCCAATCTACACTACCTTTTTGAGGCACATAGGCTACAAGTTGGCGTTGATCATCATAGGGTTTGCCATAAATACTAACACTGCCGGCAATAGGTTTTAAGATGCCTAAAATGGATTTTATTAGCGTAGATTTTCCTGCTCCATTTGGTCCAACAATAGCCATTAAAACACCTTCCGGGATTTCTAAATCAATATCCCAAAGTACAGGTTTGTAATTATAAGCAACGGTTAAATCGTCTACTTGAACCGCTATTTTTTTATCCATTATTTAAGTGCGTTTACAATAGTATTTACATTATATTCAAACATACCAATATAGGTTCCTTCAACTGTTCCGGCATTTCCTAAGGCATCAGAATAAAGTGTGCCCCCTATAGTTACGTTATGACCTTTAGACTTTACAGCAGCTTGTAAAGCTTCTATAGTTCGCTTAGGTACAGAGCTCTCTACAAAAATAGCTTTTACCTTTTTTTTAATAATAAAAGCCGCTAGTTTTTGCACATCTTGAACACCAGCTTCTGTTGCGGTTGAAAGCCCTTGTAAACCAACGACTTCAAATCCGTAATTCTTCCCAAAATAATTAAAGGCATCGTGTGCCGTAACCAGAATGCGTTTCTCTTCCGGTAGTGTTTTAATAGTTGTATTTACGGTTTTTTGAAGCGCGTCCAGTTTTGCTAAATAATGCTTTTCATTTTCCACGAAGTTAACAGCATTTTTAGGATCTTTTTCAGATAATACTTCCGTAACTTTTTTAGCAAATTGCTTAAAGTAATCAATGTTAAACCAAACATGCGGGTCATAATTCGACGCAAAATAATCTGATCCAATCAATGTAGATTGATCTAGTTCCTGGGCTAAAGCAATAGGCGTTTTGGTGCTCATTTTTTCAAAAACCTCTACAAGCTTTCCTTCTAAATGCAGTCCGTTAAAAAAGATGATATCGGCATTTACTAATTTGGTAACGTCGCCTTCGCTGGCTTTGTATAAGTGTGGATCTACACCACTTCCCATTAAGCCTTGAATATTAACTGCGTCGCCACCAATATTTTTCACTAAATCGGTAATCATAGTAGTTGTGGTTACTACGTTAAGCTTACCGTTTGTTTGTTCTTTATTCTTACAACCCAAAACAGTTATAATTAATAAGAGTAAGGCTATTTGTTTTTTCATAACTATTGTTTCGTTTTATACTTGCTAATACATAATTTATTGCCCATTATGGGCTTTAAGAATTCTATAACTGGCTCCTAGTCCTATAAGTAAGTCTTGACCTTTGGTGATACTTGTTCCAACGTAAGCATCTAATTGTAAATTATTTGAAACTAAATAGGTGAGTCCTGCATCCCAATAGTGATTGGCAGAATGATCTTCAGGAAAATCACCGTAAAGTTCAGCATATAAACCAAATGTATCAGAGATACTGTAGCCGTAAGCTATGGTATAAATAGCAGATGCTTCGGGAGAATCATTGCCCCATGCTGCGCCAAGGTTATATCCTAAACTAGATTTTTCACTTAGGGTATGCGAAAAAGAGAATCTAAAATCTATTCCTGTTGATTCTGGTCTGTAATCTTGAGAAGCAGTAAAAAGAGGAAAGACATGTCCTATTAATGCTATTTCTGGCATGGCACCTTTTTCTTCAGCAATATCAACTTTAACGCCTAATAAAAGTGGAGAAAAACCGCTGGAAACATTATTTAGTTTATTGCCATTAATTTTAGTAGTGCCTTCTGTAAAATCCCAACCCATACGAAGTTCCAAATGATCCAGAATACCATAACGAACTAAAGTTGTATTATAGGTATAATTTTCAGATTTAATATTATTCTCTTCAAACGATTCATACCATCCTCCTGTTTCAATTTGTAAAATTCCTTTACCAACAGTTGAAGAGGCTTCTGTAGCATCCGGTCTATCGGTTACTAAAGCTCCAATATCGTTTTGGTCTTGAGAGTAGGATAAAGCGGTAAATAATATGGTATACAAATAGATGTAATTTTTATTTTTCATTGACATAAATAATATTAGTAAAATCTTCGTTTAAAAGAATGGTGTTATTGTTAATTAAAAGTTGAGTCATTTTATTTTTACTGAACTGTTTGGTTACTACAATTGTGTTTCCGTATTTCAATCCGTTTAGTGCACAAAAATCAAAAAACTCCTTATCGTCGCTCATTAACCTGGAGATTATATAAGTTTTACCTTCTTGTGTGCTTGATAAAGCGATCGATATGTCTTTTGTAGTAATTTCACCTTTTGCATTTGGAATAGGATCTCCATGAGGATCAAATTTAGGATTGCCCAAATAATCACTTATTTTATTGGCTAAAAAATCGGATGTTTGATGTTCTAATAATTCAGATTCTCTATGGATTTCATGTAAAGACATATCGAACATTCTAAACAATAAAGATTCCCAAAGGCGGTGTTTTCGTACCACATTAAGGGCCATTTTTGTGCCTTTTTCCGTAAGTTTTAACTCTTGATATTTCTCATAATGCAATAAGTTTTTAGCGGCTAACTTTTTTGCCATATCTGTAGCTGCAGCATTAGATATACCTAGCTTTTTAGCAATGTTACCCGGTTTGGTATCATTGCTGTTGTTCTTTTCGTTTTTGTAAATGGCCTTTACAAAATTTTCTATAGCGACAGACATTTATGTTTGTTTAATTTTAAATTTAAGCAAGCTTAAATATTTTTCAAATGTAACTAAAAAATAAATATGATGATGATTTTTTAAAAAAAAAAGAAACGAATATCCAGTGATATAAAAATTGAAGGCTTATTTAGTTATAATGCCTTAACAGATAAAGCAGTAAATAAAATAACATACTTTAAGACGATTTTAGAGCAGTGATAAAGCCTCTATTTTTTTAAAAGGCCTTTGAGAACAAAAAGAAGGAGGATTTCAATTCCAATGGCGCATATTATATATACATATCCAATGTTAAATTTGTATTTTAATATTAAAGCAGATGCGATCAAAATACCAAAAACACTTAAGCCTCCTTTAATATCTGACCAAAACGAATCCGGTTCAGATTTATAATCAAAATAATAAGCGATTAAGATTACAATTAGAGACAAAAATTATTATAGATTAGATTTAATGACATCCACAGCCATCATCTCCACCACAAGCTTTGGCGGTTTTTTTCTTTGGCTTCCAAATAAACTTTTTAACGATAAAGCCCAGGGCTAAAGCAAGTACAGTAAAAGCTAAGATATTTTGTATAATGGTATTCATAAGTGTTTAGTCGTATTACAAATATAATTATTTCATTTAAGAAATGTTATGGCTTATTTTAATAACTGAAAAGCTATTAATGCTACTAAGTATGCAAAAGCACTCATGATAACAAGTTGTAATGTTGGCCATTTCCAACTATTGGTTTCTCGTTTTACAATAGCTAGTGTACTCATACATTGCATGGCAAAAGCATAAAACAATAACAGCGAGATACCAGAGGCAAAATTAAACAATGGACCACCAAGAACAGGGTTTATTTCTCCTGCCATTCGGTTTTTAATGGTTTCTTCTTCATCGCTTTCAACGCTGTAAATAGTTGCTAGCGTGCCAACAAACACTTCTCTGGCGGCAAAACTACTTACTATGGCTATGCCAATTTTCCAATCATAACCTAATGGCCTTATTGCAGGTTCTATAGCTCTTCCTGTAAGCCCAATAAAAGAATGTTCTAATTTATGTGATGCTATTTTTTGCTGTAACTCTTGTTCGCTTAAGTTTTCAGCAGCATGTGCTGTAGTGACAATATTTTCTGCATTATTAAAATTTTCTCCGGGACCGTAAGAGGCTAAAAACCAAAGTACAATAGATATAGCAAGAATAATTTTACCGGCACCAAACACAAAAGCTTTAGTTTTTTCAATTACAGTAATTGCTACATTTTTAAACAAAGGCAGTTTGTAGTTTGGCATTTCTACTACAAAAAACGATTTGCTTTTTATTTTCAATACCTTATTTAAAAGGTATGCCGAAATAACTGCGGCACCAAATCCAATTAAATAAAGCAACATAAGTGTTAAAGCCTGATAGCTTAATCCTAAAAACCGACCTTCGGGAATAACTAAAGCAATAATAATTAAGTATACTGGTAATCGTGCCGAACAGGTTGTAAATGGTGTTACTAGAATGGTAATTAAGCGTTCTTTCCAGCTTTCAATGTTTCGGGTTGCCATAATAGCAGGGATAGCGCAGGCTGTACCAGAAATTAGAGGCACAACGCTTTTTCCGCTTAATCCAAAACGACGCATAATTCTATCCATTAAAAATACCACACGACTCATATAACCACTTTCTTCCAGTACAGCTATAAACAAAAACAAGAATGCTATTTGAGGAATAAATATTACGATACCACCTAGTCCCGGGATAATACCTTCTGCCAGTAAATCTGTAAAAGCCCCGGCAGGTAAAACTTGTTTTGTCCACTCGCTTAATGAAGCAAAAGTGGCATCTATAAAATCCATTGGTAATTCAGCCCAATCGTAAATAGCCTGAAAGATGGTTAGTAGAATGACACTAAAAATAAGATAGCCCCAAACTTTATGGGTTAAAATACGATCTAATTTAGTGCGTAAATCTTTGGCTTGAGAGGCATCAATGGTTTGCCCGTGTTTAAGCACATTATTTATAAACTGGTAGCGTTTAATGGTTTCTTTTTGCTGCAATCGTTTTAAATCGGCTTTACTCTTAGTTTTAAAATTGGCAACAGCATCAATCTCATTTCTGTCTGTTTTCCCAAAGTTTACATCTTGTGTTATAACCAGCCAAAGTTTATATAGCAATTGGTTGGGAAAGGCCTGCTTTAAATTTCCAAAATATTCGGCATCAATGCTTGAAGCATCAATACATGGCGCAATTGAAATGTCTTTATAATTAGCAATTAAATCTTTTAATTGATCAATACCATTGTTTTTTCTGGTACTTACTAATGCGATTTTAGTGCCTAGATGTTCCTCCAAATAAGGGATATCTAAAGAAATCCCTTTATAATCCATACGATCTGCCATATTAATAACAAGTATGGTTGGAATTTCCAGATCTTTAATTTGTGTAAAAAGCAGTAAGTTGCGTTTAAGATTTTCAACATCGCTTACTACCACAGCTATATCAGGAAAATCTTTGTCGTTTTTATTTAAAAGTAATTCTATAACAACATTTTCATCAAGCGATGAAGCATTTAAGCTATAGGTTCCGGGTAAATCAATAATATGTGCTTTAACACCACGAGGGAGCTTACAAATGCCTTCTTTTTTTTCAACGGTAATTCCCGGATAATTACCTACTTTTTGGTTTAGCCCTGTTAAGGCATTAAAGACTGAGGTTTTTCCTGTATTTGGATTCCCAATTAATGCAACATTGATCTGTTTACTCATGGTTTGACTTTTCGATTAAAATATGAGTAGCAGTTTCTTTTCTAATAGCTAAATGCGTTCCGTTAATGTTTAAATACATAGGGTCTGCAAAAGGAGCAACCTGAACCAGCTCTACCGTATTGCCCGGTAAACAGCCCATTTCTAATAGCTTTAAGGGGATGTGTATAGACGAAACGTCTTTAATAACGCCTCTTTCTCCACGTTTTAAATGTGCTAAAGTGTCTTTCAAGCTTATTTAGATTGATTTTAAAGAGCCAAAAATAAGCTAAAAGTTTAGAAGTATAAAGATTTAAGGTTTAAAGTTTTTATGGAAATTAAAAAAGTTGAATCTAAACTGTTTTTAGATGGATTCTATTAGAAATATTTAAAAGGCAAAACACTATTTTTCTTTTTTTAAATGAGCAATATCCTTTAATAGCCTATCAATTTCTTCGGAGTTAGTACCATCGTAAAATCCTCGAATTTGACGCTTTTTATCTATAAGCATAAAATTTTCAGTATGTATCATGTCAAAAGGTCCGCCATCGCCATGATCTTTTACCGCCAAATAACTTTTTCTGGCCAACTCGTAAATTTGTTTCTTATCACCGGTTACCAGGTTCCATTTGGCATCATTAACCCCTTTTTTAATAGCATAACGCTTAAGTTGAGCTACAGTATCAATATCAGGTGTTACAGAGTGTGATAGTAGCATAACCTCATGGTCGTTCATAATTTCTTTTTGAATGTCGTGCATATGTCCTGTCATGATAGGGCATATGGTTTGGCAGGTCGTAAAAAAGAAATCGGCAACATAAATTTTGTCTTTATAATTATTTTGAGTAATGGTTTTACCGTTTTGATTTGTTAAAGAAAAATTAGCTATTTTATGGTATTTTCTTTGATGCTGAATGGTACTGTCTACTAACTCAGTACTAACCATAGTTGGCTGATAAACAGGAAGCGGTTGGTATACATTTAAGGTATTGTAAATTATAGAAATTATGATGATAGAAATGACTCCAAAAACAATAGCAAACCCTTTATATGCCTTGAAAAACGATAACATTATAGATGTTGAAAATTAAGTTATTGCAAATTTACAACGTTTTTTAAAGCCACAGAGTTTTAAAGTCACTTAAATTCATGTTAAAAATAACCCTAAAAGCTATTTGTTTTTTTAAAGTTGGTTTAAAAGCTTACTTTTGTGCGATTATAAAAATCAGACAGAAGATATATGGAGTTTGTTATTAAAATATCTCAATTTTTATTGAGTCTTTCACTACTAATTGTTTTACACGAATTAGGGCATTTTATTCCTGCAAAAGCATTTAAAACAAGAGTAGAAAAGTTTTATTTGTTTTTTGATGTAAAGTATTCGCTATTTAAAAAGAAAATTGGCGACACCGTTTACGGGATAGGTTGGTTACCATTGGGAGGTTATGTGAAAATTTCCGGAATGATTGACGAAAGTATGGATACCGAGCAAATGGCGCAAGAACCGCAACCATGGGAATTTCGATCTAAACCGGCATGGCAGCGCTTAATTATTATGTTAGGTGGAGTTACAGTAAACTTTGTATTGGCTTTAATAATTTACATTTTTGCATCGTTTTTTTATGGCGATACCGATATTTCTACAGCGAGTATTCAAGATGGATATCACGTAAGCAATCCATTATTAATAGATTTAGGCTTTAAAACAGGGGATGAGGTTGTGGCAGTAGGAGACGTTAAGGTTGAAAACTATTTTGATATTAAAGGAAATATTATAGGTGCAGAATCGGTAACTATAAAACGAGATGGTATAGAAAAAACAATACCATTTCCTGAAGATTTTTTAGGACAATTATCAACAAGTAAAGACCGGAGTCTTTTTGAAATAAGAAGACCTTTTATTTTTGGTAAGGTAAGAGATTCGTCATTAAACAAAAACACCGATTTAAAAAAAGGGGATGTTATTACCGGGGTTAATGGCATAAAAATCAAATATTTTGATCAGTTTAAACCTGTTCTGGACTCATTAAAGGGGCAGGTCGTTACAGTGGATGTTTTAAGAGAGAAAGATGCATTTAAAACCCAATTAAAAATTGACGATAAAGGCGCGTTTGGTTTTATTGCTACGGGCTCGTATAATATGTATGAAGCATTAGGGTATTTATCTATTACCAGAAAGAAATATTCTTTTGGCGAAAGCTTTGGTGTTGGTTATAATAAGTTTATAAATCAAATTACGTCTTACTGGGACCAATTGGGAGCTATTTTTAGCCCAAGTACCGGAGCTTATAAGGGCGTAGGTGGTTTTAAGGCCATTTTTGATATATTTCCAGACTCTTGGAGTTGGGAAGCATTTTGGGGAATTACTGCTTTCTTGTCAATTATGTTAGCCATTTTAAACCTATTGCCCATACCCGCTTTAGATGGCGGTCATGTGATGTTTTTACTGTATGAAATGATTTCCGGAAGAAAGCCGGGAGATAAGTTTATGGAGTACGCTCAAATGGTTGGATTCTTTATATTAATAGCTTTAGTTTTGTTTGCAAACGGGAATGATATTTATAAAGCTATTTTTAATTAATTTTTTTAATTATTATATTTGTTGTAATTAAAAAATAATATATATTTGCGCTCGCTTAGGCGAAAAAAACACTCCTTCTTAGCTCAGTTGGTTAGAGCATCTGACTGTTAATCAGAGGGTCCTTGGTTCGAGCCCAAGAGAAGGAGCAAAAAAAGCCCGATACGAAAGTATCGGGTTTTTTTGTGGATATTAGAATTAAAGGAGAAGGGTTGTATTGAGAGCAACCAAAATAAGCCCCAAAGTAACCCCATAAATTGCTCCGGAATGTATTTTCAAAAAAGCCATACGCCTATACAAAATATTTTTGAGATCCCGCTAAGCTAAAACCTTACTTTTGGTAAGGGTTTAAAATCTGCAGTTATTAACAACCGCTAAAGTTGTATGGTAATTGGCCTTAGTTTAGAAAAGTAAAAATATACACTACAATTACTAAAACTGTATTTAACTAAAAAACAAGGTGTTACAAAAACTTATAAACACTTACCAAAAGTAAGGTTTTAGCTTACTCCAAATCGGAAACTCCTTTCTAGTTTTATAAGCACATTACAAACCGTAAATAATGTCCTTATGAAAACACGATCATTAATTCTAGCATGTCTCTTTCTAATTTCAAAGCATGTTTTATCTCAGGATTTACCTGAGATTGTCCCTCCAAGTCCAGAAGCAACCTCTTTGTCTAAATTTGTAGAGGTGCCTGTTTCTCATTATACTGGATTGCCAAATATTAGTGTTCCATTCTATACCATTGATTTAGATGGCTTACAAATACCTATAAGCCTTTCATATCATGCAAGAGGCATTCGTGTTGAAGAATTAGCTCCCAGAGTAGGGTTAGGTTGGGCTTTAAATTACGGTGGTATGATTTCTCGTCAAACAAGAGGAAAATTAGATGATAAATTAAATACTGATACAAAAGGTTATTTAACTCAAAACTACTATGATACATTTGAAACTAATGAATCAACTAGAATAAGTGTGTATAATGATGATGTTAATAATAAAGCTGATTTAGTTCCTGATCAATTCTTGTTTAATTTTTTAGGATATTCTGGGAAGTTCATTTTTGACCAAAAAACCAAATTACCTTTATTACAAGACTATGCGGACTTTAAAATTGAACCTATTTTTACCAATGCAACAAATTATACACTAATAAAAGCTTGGGTAATTACAAATGAAAATGGGTTTAAATTTTATTTTGGACAGTATAATGGATCTGCTATTATAGCGAACCTAGATGATACTGAAGCCTCATTTGCATATACAACCAATAATGGTTTAATAAACTTAGGAAACCCTCCACTTTCTACACATTACAATAGCTGGCAATTAGTTGCCATAGAAAGCCCGACAGGCAATAAAATAGAGTTTGATTATGAAATAGAAAGCACTCAGTTTTACAGGAGATCCTATGATCAAAAAGAAGATAGCGGTGGAGGATTTAACGTAGCGTCTTACTTTTCAAGAATACGATCCAAAGAATATAAAATAAAAGAGATAACTTTTAATAAAGGAAGTATCACATTTATAAAAGACACCGTAGAAAGAGAGGATGTTAATTTTGGATATAGTCTAAAGGAAATAGAAGTAAAAGATTTAAAAACGAACACTGTAGTAAAGTACAGGCTTAATTATAGTTATGCATACGATAATAATCCTAGTAACACCAATCCTTTTTTATTACTTTATGATTCAAAAGCAAAGAAACGTTTGTTTTTAAACAATGTTGAAAAAATAAGCAGATTAGGGACTATACAGCCATATTATAGTTTTGATTATATCGATATACAAGACTTACCAAATAGATTTAGTAATTCTCAAGATGTGTGGGGCTATTACAATGGTAAATCCAATGGGGAATTCCTAACATTCTTTGATTACGGAAACGAAATCACAGATCGTACTGTAGATACTCTTCTGGCACAAAAAGGGCTTTTAAATAAAATAACACTTCCTACAGGAGGAACAACTGAATTTGAATTTGAAGCTAATAAAGCTTATGTACCAACGTATTTTAAAGATTTGTTTTTTAAAACAATTAACCCAACATACGCAAAAAGCAAAGCAATGCTAAAGGGACCAGATTTTTATATTGGTAATAAAACATATGAAGCCCCTTTCACAATTGAGAATGATGTTTTTGGAAATATAAAAACAACTGTGCAATTTATGGGTGACTATGGTACGTGCAGTACGACACAACCACTAACAACTTGTAAATATAGAGTAACTATACAAGGAGTTAGTTCTAGCTCTTATCACCAGATTTTTATGGGGACGAATAATAATTTTGTGGCTCTACCTCCTGGAGATTATAAAATTGTTGTAGAGCAATTAACAGGTATAGATGATCCTAACGATTTCATCAATGCATTTTCTGTAATTTTATCATGGAAAGAATCTTTAGATGATACTAAAGCTATTTATAGTGGCGGTAATAGAATAAAGAAAACTATTTTAAACAGTGCTGATAATGGTGTGATTGAAAAATCATATGAATACCTTACGGATTTAAATGAGTCAAGCGGTTTAGTTTTTTCATTGCCTAGTTATTATTTTATAAAAGCAATTGTTTCTGGAGTACCAGGTCTGGTAAGTAAAGGTGCTAGACCAGGATCTCCACTTACATATGAGCAAGGTAATCATGCCGGATATAGCCATGTTACAGAATATATAAATGGTAATACCGTTGGTGATGGTGGAAAAAACGAATATAGTTTTACTTTAATTCCAGATATGGGTGATTTTTATGTATTTCCGTATAACATTTCTATGGATAACGAATGGATGCGAGGAAAATTGTTAACATCTAAAGCATATAAGAAAACAGTATCAGGATATGAGGTTGTTAATGAGGTTGAGAATATTTATAAGTATGCAAATACAGCAACGCCATATAGCATAACAAACCCTCCTCTTCCTCCACAAAGCTATATGCTTTATAGCAAAGACAATTTACAGTTTCATATTCCTTTAATAAGATTTAAACTTAATGAAACAAATCCTGTAGCTTCAGATCATAACGGCTATAAAGTATATAACCTATCTGGTGGCACACAGCACCTGTATTCCAGTAAGACTACTTCATATTATAATAGTTTGCCTGTAGTTACAGAAACTGAATATTACTATGACTATATAAATCATTATCAGCCAAATCAATCTGTTGCTACTACAAGCGATGGCGAGTCTATTATCACAAAAACATTTTATCCTGATGATGTTACAACAACCAGCGCTTTAGGGGCCGATGTTTTAACAAGTTCGGAAAAAGCAGCGATCGACAAGCTAAAAAGTGGTGTGCAACACCGTATAGCAGAAGCTGTACAAACCGAATCTTATAAAGATGAAAACAAAAATGGTGTAGCAGATGCCGGAGAACTATTAAGCAGGCAGCGCACTAATTATAGAGATTGGGATTCATCCTTAGGGCTTCCTACTAATACCGATATTATATTACCTGAATATGTACAAACGGCATTAGAATCGAACACCCTGGAAAACAGGATCCAGTTTCAAAGCTACTATAGCAATGGTAATGTAAAAGAGGTTAAAAAAACCGATGGCACCACCATCGTTTACATTTGGGGTTATGAGCAGCAATACCCGATTGCTAAAATAGAGCATGCCACTTACAGTCAGGTATCCGGCCAGGTTTCAAACTTGCAGTCTAAATCCAACTTAGATGACGATACTTGTTTAGATTCCGGGAGTTGCGACGAAAAAAACCTGCGCACTGCCTTAACAACTTTAAGAAATTCTGTCCCCAATGCCATGGTAACTACCTATACTTACGATCCTTTAGTAGGTGTAACCAGTGTCACCGATCCTAAAGGCTATACCATGTACTATCTGTATGATGAGTTTAATCGTTTAAAACAGGTTAAAGACGATGCAGGCTATGTGTTAAGCGAAAACACATACTACTATAAAAACCAATAATAACTTAACTATTTAGAAATCATGACATACAAATTTTCAATCATCCCGAGTATCATACTCCTGTTAAGTTTTTTATACTCAAGCGCACAAACAGCGCCTTTAAATTTTACTATAACCAGTACTCAGGCTCATATCTCCGGGCAAGACACTTCTATAACATCAACCATTAAAAAAGCGGGGAATACCATAACATGGACACAGGTAAATAACGGCAAAACCGATACAACCACTTTTACTATTGCAGGTATTTCTAAAAACACCTGGGAGGTTTCGAGCGCTACAGGAGCAATAGCTTATGAAATGAATACAGACGGCTACCGCTGCGATTTGTTTCTAAAAGGAACTCCGGCAAACCAATATGCCACCCTAACGTTTCATTTAAGCGAGACCGATCGGGAAATCTATACATTTTACATCAATACTATGTCTTACCAATAAAATACAACTTAAAATTATGATACGATTATTTAATATGTTTTTGCAAAACAAAATAAGGTTAAGTGTATTTATGCTTTTCTTGTTTTGTTCCTTTACACAAGCACAGGTTACAGGACCCACAGCGGTAGATACCCATAGTACCCACAGGTATTACTATGATGATGGCATTTCTTATGCCTTTAACAATTGGGTGGTTTCAGGGCCATATACAAGCGCCACCAAAGGCAATACAGGTACTAATTACTATGTAGATGTAGCCTGGGCAGGCGCAGGTACAGGCTCGGTAACTTTCAGAAAAAAAACAATTGTACTGTCAACCCTGGCCAATATTGTAATATCGGTACCGGCACCAACTACAGGGCCCTCACAAAACCAAAATTATATCCATACAAAAACCCCAAGGATAGCTACTACCAATGTAAGTCAACTGGCTAACGACAAAAAAATAGAATCTATAGCCTATTTTGATGGCTTAGGCAGAGCCATGCAAAGTGTGAGCATACGAGCCGGAGGCAATGGCGAAGATATTATAACCCATGTGGCTTATGATGACTATGGCAGGCAGGCAAAAGAATACTTACCGTATACCGCCAGTACTACAGATGGAAGCTTTAGAACCGATGGATTAAACGCGACAAACACCTATTATGATGCTGCAAAATACGAAGCCGATTTCCCTAGTGTAGCGGTTAACGATATTAATGCATATTCGCAAAAAGCCTTTGAAGCCTCACCCCTTAACAGGGTATTAAAACAAGCCGCTCCGGGAAAAGACTGGAAACTAGGTAATGGCCGGGAGATAGAGTTTAACTACCAAACTAATACGGCAACCGAAGTAAGACGTTATGAAGTAAGCTTAAATAAAACAGTCGTTAATACTGTTATCACTTATATACCAACTTTAGTTTTAGATACCAGTTCAGGAAACAATAATGGATATTATAATACCAATACGCTTTATAAAACAGTAACCAAAGACGAAAACCATGATGGTACCAGTACGAAGAACCATACCACTGAAGAGTTTAAAGACAAGCAGGGACGTGTTGTTTTAAAACGCACCTATGCTGATATGGACTTGAACGACGATGGCGATACAAATGATACTGGTGAAACAGAAGTAGCACACGACACCTATTATGTATACGATAAGTTTGGTAATTTAAGTTATGTACTCCCACCAAAAGCTGAGGCACATATTGATAAACCCGACAACAGTTTCCCTGAGTCACTTAGTGAAATGTATTTGCTATGTTATCAATATGTCTATGATGGTAGAAACCGATTGGTAGAAAAGAAAATACCTGGGAAAGAAGGAGAATATTTTGTATATAATAATTTGGATCAAATTATAATGACCCAAGATTATAATACCAATAAAAATAAAGACTGGTTATTTACTAAATACGATGCTTTTGGTCGTGTGGCTTATACTGGACTAATGGAGGGGGATTCAAATCCTGATGTAGGCTACTTTAGAGAGTATCATCAACACCAAGCTAATCTAGCAACCACAAATTATGTAGCAAAATTATCTAGCAACCCTATTACTATTGGGGGCACTACACTCTATTACAGTGATGAGGCCTACCCTACTAATCTTGTTAGCTACAATAAGCCTGTAGAAATTTTAACGATCAATTATTATGATGATTATAATTTTGATATAGGCTCTGGAAGTTCTGAAACAGCTTATGGAGTCACTCCTGCTACAAATGTTAAAGGTTTAGCAACAGGCACTAAGGTGCGTGTTTTAGATACTAATGATTGGATTACCACCGTAAGCTATTATGATAATAAATCCAGGCCTGTTTATGTATATAGCTTTAACGATTATTTAAATACAACCGATAAGGTAAAAAGCAAATTAGATTTTACAGGGGCTGTAGATGAAACTACAACTACTCATGCCAAAACAGGACAAATCACTATAACAACCATTGATTATTTTACCTATGATGCTGCAGGACGCTTAATAGAACAATCACAAAAAATAGATAATCAAATATCCAGGCGATTGGTAAAAAACAATTATGATGCATTAGGGCAGCTAGAATCTAAACTTATTGATAATGGCACACAAGATGGTTATAAAGATTTGGTTGGCGTTTCGCTAATCAATGATGAGTTAAGCAAATCAGCAGCCGATGGTTGGGATGGTGGTTTTGCCACTAATGGTAGTTTTTCTGCCGATGGTTATATAGAGTATACCATACCTCAAACCAATAAAAGTGTTATGGTTGGGCTATCTACAGATAACTCGAGCGCTAGTTTTAATACCATTGATTATGCTATATTCCATGCATCTGCTAATATATTTATTTATGAATCTGGTTCTAGTAAAGGGCTTAAAGCAACCTGTCAAGCAGGCGATGTCCTTAAGGTTGAACGCATAGGTACCACCATTAATTATTTAAAAAACGGTGAAATATTCTATACATCCCTAACAGCATCATCTGGTTCCCTAATTGGTGATGGTTGCATTAATCATACTGCAGGGAAAATTAAAGATTTAAAAATTGTAGATAACGGGAATGGATTACAAAACGTTGACTATACATATAACGTTCGGGGTTGGCTCAAGCAAATTAACAACCCTGCTGCCCTGGGTAACGATCTATTTGGTTTTAAAATTGGTTATAATGAAGGTGTAGCAGCTTTATATAATGGTAATATAAGCTCTACCCAATGGAAAACAAATAATACAGATACTAGTTTAAAAACATACAATTATACTTATGATGCTTTAAACAGAATAACTTCGGCTACAGATAATTTAGATCGATATAGTTTAAGTAATATGTCTTACGATAAAAACGGAAATATTAAAGCTTTAAAACGAAAAGGTCATGTCGTGGCAAATCCAGTAGCAACAAATAGTTCTGATTTTGGAATTATGGACGATTTAATATATACATATCAAGCCAATAGTAATTTATTAATAAAAGTTGAAGATGTTGCGACTATAGATGGTTTTGGTTTTAAAGATGATGCTATAAATCAAGCTGCAGACGGACAAAAAGATTATTATTATACTCCGAATGGAGATTTAACTTATGATGCCAATAAAGGGTTAACTATAAGTACTTATAACAATACGAGCTATAACCATTTGGGGTTACCAACAACAATTCTTAATTCAAATTCAGAAAATATTTCTTACATTTACGATGCTAACGGAGTTAAATTAAGTAAAATAGTGTCTCTACAAACAAGTTCAACGAGTTCTACTACTCAGACTAATTATGCTGGTAATTTTGTGTATAAATCATCAAGCTCATGTAGTGGTTTAGATACTGACAATGCACAATGTATATCTTTAGGAGGAGAACAATTACAATTTTTTAACCATGTTGAAGGATATGTAACACCTGATTATGGTGGTTGGGTTGGAGTACCTCCTGTTGGATATGATTATGTTTATCAATACAAAGATCATTTAGGGAATATAAGGTTGAGTTATAAGGATAGTAACAATAATGGTAGTGTAACAGCTTCTGAAATACTGGAAGAAAACAACTACTATCCTTTTGGTTTACGTCATAAAGGGTACAATAATACAGTAACTTCAACCAACATAGCTCTTAAAAGAAAGTTCGGTGGTAAGGAATACCAAGACGAGCTAGGTCTGGGGTGGTATGATATTACAGCTCGTAATTATGACCCTGCTCTAGGTAGATGGATGAATTTAGACCCGTTGGCGGAACAGATGAGAAGGCATAGCCCTTATAACTATGGATTTGATAACCCAATTAGGTTTATAGACCCAGATGGGATGGCACCTAATGAGGTTAATGGGGAAGAA
Source organism: Wocania sp. (assembly GCA_965224845.1). GTDB lineage: Bacteria > Bacteroidota > Bacteroidia > Flavobacteriales > Flavobacteriaceae > Wocania_A. The sequence continues at coordinate 290,744 of CBDDAJ010000015.1, read as the reverse complement.
AATGAAGAAGAACCCCCTACTAAATTTGTGACAGAAAGTGGAGAGACAATTGCTGATACTGATGATGGCAATGATGAAACTTATGTGATAAACAAAGATAATGAAGAAGACTTTGTTAAAGAGTTAAAAGAGAATGTTAAGAACAAAGATGATTTAGATGCTAAGAAAAATAAAGATCTTGGTAATAAATATGGCTATAATATTGAAGATCATATTGAGAATGTAGACAAAGGTCTTGGTAGTAAGATGACATATGGTAGTTATGGTGCTGATTCAAGTAGTGGAGAGAGAGAAGAGCAATTTAGGATGGGTTATAATATCGCTTACGATAATAATGACTTAGCTGATGAAATTATATATGAGACATCTTCAGTAAATGTCGGGAGTAGCTCTCGAGCAATGGGACACAATCGGGGAGAAATGCATAGAAAGGCAGGAAGGATGCATGCTTATGAACCAAAGTTAACGAATACTGCTGCTAGTAATAGTGTAAAAGTCAATAAGGCACCAGAAAGGGGCAATACTTATAATTATTCAGAAAGACCAATACCTTTAATTATAGAAAATTAAACAAAATGGAAATATAACAAAGACAACTTTTTCAACAAATTAAAACTTATGATGATGAAATCTCAAAATAACCTATTATTTATTAAGAGCATATTTATATACTTAATTTTTCAAAAGTTATATTATTCATTATGTTCAATAAATAATATAATATTAATAAAATTTAATCCTGACGGTAAGCTCTATTTTTTAGGTTTTATCTTTTCAGGGATAGTGACATTACTAGTAATTTGTTTTTTATACAAAAAGCTTATCGAAAATGTTGAGGCAACTAGATTTAATTTAATTAAATCTATGTTTTTGTTTTTCATTATACTATCATTATATTTTTTATTAAATAAATTAACGGGGAATTTATATGAAAATTTAAATAATCAGGAAGTCTTCAAAAAACATATAGAATATGTGGGTTATACTGAGATAGTATACTTTTTTACAGCCCTAATAGGATTGATTGGATATTGGGTTTTGTTCTTAAAAAAGAAGGGTAATAGTCCAAATTAGTTAATATTTATTGAACAATACTAATTTAAAATAATAGAAATAAAACCACTTTTAACAAGGTGGTTTTTTTATGGTTTTAAGTGTAAAAACGCTAAAAAGTCAATTTTATTAACTATCTAAAAATCAATAAATTATGTTTTTCAAGGGTCTAAAAAAGTTAGTTTACTTAAAATGAGCAGTTTAGCTTCAAAAAGGTTGCAGTTGTGCAACCTAGCTGTATATGTTATAGGAGAAATACAGCATTTTTAAGAAAGTAATTATTGGGTAAATATTAAGCAATCGATTTAAGCTTTACAGATTTAATTAAAGCATCAAGAGTATAAAGAATGTGTTCTCTATCCTCTTCGTTCATCTGTTGCACCTCAATAACCCTTTTGAGCAGGGTATTATCCACTTCAATATTTAATTTACCAGTTAGATAGTCTAAGGACACTTCAAGCACATCAGCAATCTTAGAAGCCACTTCAACTGATGGGTTTACTTCATCACGTTCGTAACGCCCGATAATATCTCCCCGCTAGCGCTCGACTGTGTCGGGTGCCGTTATGATTGTCTCGTCCTAAAAAAAGTTTACATGTTTTACATTAATCCTAAAATAGGTTTACAATTCATTCTTAGTCCTATTATCGGTTTACAATAATAGGGCTTTTTAGATAATAATTTTTCCATAGTTTTTCGATTTTTTATATTGTTTTGATGTACTTGATTAGGAGTAAGATTACCTATGCTCATATGTGGTCTTTCATTATTATATAGATTAACAACAGTATCAAGTAATTCTTTAGCTGTTTTTATATTCTCTAATTGATAATCGTTGAGATATTCTTCCTTAATAATTCCATTAACCCGTTCTGCAATTGCATTTTCTAGCGGGTCACCGTTTTCAGCCATACTAATTTCAATGTTATTGGTTTGCAACAATTTTACATATTCGTTACTACAATACTGAGTTCCTCTATCTGAATGATGTATCAATTTAGACTTATCTATTAAGCCTTCTGGTAGATTGAATATTGCCATCTGTAATGCTTTGATTGTCTCTGAGGTCATTAAACTATCAGCTAAATGATAACCGACAATTTTTCTAGAATAAGCATCTGTTATAAAACTAATATAAACAAAACCAGTTTCGATTTTCCAATATGTGATATCACTTACCCATAATTGATTTGGTTTATCAGGAATAAACTTCTTAATCAGGTTTGAATATTTCTTAAACCTATGGAAAGAATTTGTAGTTATTGTTTGTTTCTTTTTACGTCTAACCAAAAGATAATTAGCTGATAAAATATCGAATAGCCGATCTCTTCCCATTTTTATTTGATGTGCTAATAAAAATGGTTGTAATAGTTCATATAGTTTTCTGCCTCCCATATGGCAATGATTTTTTCTAATCTTATGTACTTCGGACACAATTAAATCTTCTTCAAAAGATAATTGTTCACGATACCAAAAATGTTGATAATATGCTTGACGGGTAACACCAAGTAATCGGCAGAACCTGCCTAAGCTTACCTTTGGATATAGGTTTTTCATCTCTTGGATTACTTGGTATTGGACTTTTTTACAATCTTTATTTTAAATTCATTCTCTGCAATTTCAATCATTTTCCTATAAGTTTCAGCTAATAATCGAGCTTCTACAAGTTCCTTCTCTAATTGAGATAAAGAGTTTTTTTCTTTATTTGATAATTTGTCCGGTTGATTTGCCATTGAGGGCAAAGGTACAATACTGGGTTTTGAATAGTCATATCCTAATTTCTTTAACCAAACAGTCAATTGGTTATTACCTATATTATACTTCTTTTCGATTGATTTTCTAGTTGTAGTTCCCCGTTAGAAATTCATTACATAAAAATTGTTTGAACTCTTCACTATATCTATTTTGAAATTTTGATGAAGATGTCTTAGTATATCTTTCCATTTGTTACACTTTTGTGTAAACCTATTTCAGGACAAGACACTTCGAAGTATATTAAAAAAGTATAGAAAATAAATAGTCAAAAGCTGCACTTAGTACAAATGTGGCTTTTATAGTTTATATAATAATGCGAAGTTTTAAACTTCGCATAGATACCTGTTATTACAATACTTAGGCTGAATTTCTACTTGCATTTATATTACCAAATAAAGAGCGTGTTACTATTTTTTCAAAAATTCTTAACTGGTCATCGTCTTTGATCTCAGCTTTATTTAATTCCTGAATTTTTTTAAGGGCATACTGCTGTATGGTTAATAATGGCAAAACAATAGACTCCCTCACTTCAATAGAGGCTTTCCCGGAAGGTTCGTTTTCCATTAATGCATCATACCCTGTAAGTTTTAAAAGCAGCCTTTTGGTAGAAATATATTCGTCGTATATAATATTCCAGAAATCACCAAACTCTTCATCTTTCGACATGTACTTGGTTAAATCGAAAAACGATTTAGTTAAAGACATCATACTATTTTCTAAAAGGGTTTTAAAGAATTTAGAATTATTATAAAGCTGTTCTACTTTATTAAACGCTCCGGCATCTTCATACTTTTTAAGTGCGGTTCCAACTCCAAAAAAGCCTGGAACATTTTGTTTTAACTGACTCCAGGACCCTACAAAAGGAATGGCTCTTAGGTCTGAAAACACGAGACCATCAGAATTGTTAGAACGTTTTGAAGGCCGGCTTCCAATATTGGTTTTTGCGTAGTATTTTAAGGTACTCATACGCTCTAAGTAAGGAATAAACATAGGGTGGCTCTTAAAGCTTTTGTAAGTTTGATAACTTGTTTCGGCCAAATCATTCATAACCTGCTTATCTGCTTCAGACATGGCGTGCTGATCTTTACCTATTCTGTTAGAGACTCCCGAACTAATTAATTGTTCTAAATTATACTGCGAAGAATCCAGTGTTCCGAAATTCGAACTTATGGTTTGCCCCTGGATGGTAAGCTGTACTTCCTTATCTTCAATAGTTGGACCTAAGGAGGAGTAAAATTGATGTGTTTTTCCTCCGCCTCTTGCCGGTGGGCCCCCGCGACCGTCAAAAAATATAGCCGTAATACCATACTTTCTAGACATTTCGGTAAGTAATTCTTTAGCTTTAAAAATACCCCAATTGGCCATTAAATAACCACCGTCTTTTGTGCCATCTGAAAAACCAAGCATAATGGTTTGCTTATTCCCTCTGCTTTCTAAATGCGCTTTATAAGCCGGATTTGTATATAGCTGCTCCATAACAGATGGGGCATTTTCCAAATCGGTAATGGTTTCAAAAAGCGGCGCAACATCAACGGTTAGCGCTTCATCAAAGGCAACAATTTTAAGCATAGCAAAAAGTTGCATCACGTTTAAAGCTGTTTGATTATTACTAATAATATATCGGTTCGCACCGCGTTCGCCATTGGTGTTTTGTATGTCTTTTATAGCTTCAATGGTTTTTAATGTGTTATATACCATTTCGTCTTCAAAGGCCTCAATATCTATAGATTCTCCCTTTACTTCAGATAGTATTTTAAACTGTTCCTTTTCTGATAATGTATTGTAATTTTTTGGAAACGAATGGCTGCCATGTTCAATTAAATGATCTATTACAGTTGTAAATACCGAATGGTGAATTCTGCTGTCTTGTCTAATATCTAAGGTGGCGAAATAATATCCAAACAGGTGAATTCTGTTTATCAAATTATTAATTTCACTAACGTATAACGACTGGTGTTCTTTAACAATTAGATTTCTAATACTAAGTAATTCTCTAATCAGTGCTTTTAAAGAAATAGCTTTTTTAGTGTTTAAATCGATGCTATAATGATATAAAATGGTTTCCAGTTTAATAACTCTTTCCTCAACACCCCTAAAAGTAAGTTTACGTCTTAAATTTTTTAGATCTTGATAGTATTTTTTAAGGATGGCTTTCTTTAGCTTATTAGCAACTTTTATAGTTGTTTTTGGCTTAACAAATGGGTTTCCATCTCGGTCGCCACCAGGCCAAAAGCCAATATTTATAATTTCGTTGTGCTTTTTGCCATCATCATAAATGTTTTGTTGAATGTAATTATAGATCTCTCCAAACGAGGTGTAAAACACGTTTTCTAAATACCAAATAAGACTTTTGGCTTCGTTATATGGCGTTGGTTTTTCACGCTTAAAAAAAGGTGTTTTTCCCAATTGAGCAAATAAATTACTAATCTCAGACAGGTTATTGTCTTTTATAGCCTCTGTTAGGTCTGTAATAATTCCTAAAACCGACCCCGGATAAAATTGAGTGGGGTGAGCTGTTAAAACGATACGTACCTTAAACTCTTCAAGATAGGCTTGTAAATCCTCTAATTTGTTTTCGGCTATAGCAGTCTCTTTAAGGTTTCTTAATGTGCCAATACCTTCCATATTATTTACAATAGGGAAAGCGGCATCTTCAATAGCATCAAATAATACCACCTGTCTTTCAATATATTGAATAAAACGAAATAATAAGTTTATTTGGCTTTGGCTATTTCTTCTTGCTTGGTATTTCTTAAAAAAGGTTTCTACAATAACGGTAGGATCATCGCCTTTTTCAAATCCTTTTTTACAAGTTTCGTGAAATAAAGGAAGCAGCACTCCTGTTTTTGTAATAGTATCGAATGGCAGTGTCATAAATATACTGTTGTAAATTTGATATTTAGACAGTACGTTTTGCTTAAAGCGGACTAATTTTGGTTCTACAGACATGATATCAATCTAATGAAAATTAACCATAAAAGTACTAAAGGATAATTTAATGATTGAAGAGGTGCCAAAACTTTTGTTGATTTTAAAGTTTACTTAACTCTAATTATGAATAATTGAAAAAAATAGCTTAGAAACATGAATCTTTATAATGGTCTTTGGTTAAAAAATAAAACTTAAACCCATAACGCTATATAATTTCTTTATAAGAAAGAACGATTCATGGCATTGTTAATAACATTTTTAATAACTCTCTAAGAGCCACTTTTAATCGGATTGTAAAACATTATATTTTTATTGAATATTAAAAGACCTTTTAATCCTTTAATTTATTCAATGAATTATCATAGCTTTCAAATAGTACTGCAGGAGGTACCGGGAGAAATTAGCCTTTGCTTTTCAATTACCGGGTGTCCGCTTCAATGTGAAGGCTGCCATGCTCCTTTTTTGTGGAAAAAAGGAACGGGCTTTAAACTCACTAAAAAGCGATATAACGATATACTTGAACAGTATAAAAACCTGGCTACCTGTGTGCTCTTTATGGGTGGTGAATGGCATGAGAATGAATTGATAGACTTATTAAAACAAGCCCAAAAAAAAGATTATAAAACCTGCCTTTACACAGGGGAAGACCAAATTTCTGCGCCGCTTTTAAATGCGCTTACCTGGGTTAAAACAGGCTCATGGAAACCAGCCTTAGGCGGCTTAAGTTCCAGGGCAACAAATCAGAAATTTATTGAAACCAAAACACAAAACACATTAAACCACTTATTTATTAAAAACTAAAGCTTATGATACGACTTACCGAAAATCAAGTTATTAAAAAAATTGATTTTATTGATCAATACATTAATTCACAAAATGCAGCCGATGGTTCTAAAGTAGATGCCAATGCCAACGTAACATCTAAAAATATTGCTACCATGGAAGCTGAGTTGAATAAAGATATTAATATTCAGGTGAATCGCGCTTTAGTAAAACGTAAAATAGCCTCTCTTTTTGGAGATGCCTTAGCAAAGGAATATTCAAGACAAATAGAAAGTCATGAAATATATGTGCATGACGAAACCTCTTTAAAACCCTATTGTGTTTCTATTAGTATGTATCCTTTTTTGTTTGACGGATTAACAAAGTTAGGAGGAGAAAGCAGGGCGCCTCAGCATTTAGAAAGTTTTTGTGGGGAGTTTGTAAATCTTGTTTTTGCAGTAAGCTCGCAATTTGCCGGAGCTCTGGCTACTGTTGAATTTTTGATGTATTTTGATCATTTTGCCTTAAAAGACTACGGGGAGAATTATTTAGAAACCCATGAAAAATTAATAGCAAATCATTTGCAACATGTTGTGTATGCCATTAATCAGCCAGCAGCGGCACGCGGATATCAATCTGTATTCTGGAATATTTCGCTGTACGATGAAGCTTATTTTAATAGCATGTTTGGAAGCTTTGTATTTCCGGATATGACCAAACCTCAATGGGAAAGTGTAAAAAGGCTCCAAACATTTTTTATGAAATGGTTTAATAAAGAGCGTACAAAAGCCGTTTTAACCTTTCCTGTAGTTACAGCTGCTATGTTAACTCATGAAGGAAAACCGGTAGATACAGCATTTACTAATATGTGTGCTCAGGAGTTAAGTGAAGGCAATTCGTTTTTTATCTATCAATCTGAAAATGCCGATAGCTTAGCGTCGTGCTGTAGGTTACGTAATGAAATTAGTGATAATACGTTTAGCTATTCTTTAGGAGCCGGAGGGGTGGCTACAGGCTCAATAAACGTAATCACCCTAAATATGAACAGGCTTGTTCAGCAAGGCAAAAATATTGTAGAAGAAGTGCGCAAAATTCATAAATATCAGGTGGCTTATAGAGCTTTAATTGGAGCCTATGAAGCAGCAGGATTGCTACCGGTGTATCAGGCAGGATTTATTTCATTAGACAAACAATTTTTAACCATTGGAATAAACGGTATGGTTGAAGCTGCCGAAAGCCAGGGCTTAAAGGCAGGAAATAATATAGCGTATAAAAAATTTGTCAATAAACATTTAAAAACGATTTATGATGAAAACAAACTCGCAAAAAAACAATATGGCTATATGTTTAATACAGAGTTTGTTCCTGCCGAAAATTTAGGAGTTAAAAATGCTAAATGGGACAGAGAAGATGGTTTAAAGGTATCTCGAAACTGCTATAACTCTTATTTCTATGAAGTTGAAGATACACAAACCAATACCTTAGATAAAATAATTTTACACGGAAACGAGCTCATAAAATATCTCGATGGCGGATCGGCATTACATCTTAATTTAGAAGAAGCACCAAATAAAGAAGGTTTTGTAAAACTAATTCATGCTACAGCAAAAGCAGGATGTAATTACTTCTGCTTTAATATTAGAATTACTATTTGTAATGCTTGCGAGCACATTGATAAACAAACCAAATATACCTGTTCTGCTTGTGGATCTGAAGACGTAGACCATGCTACACGTGTTATTGGGTATTTAAAAAGAGTATCTAGCTTTAGCTCTGGAAGGCAAAAAGAGCATCATTTAAGACATTATCACTTAGAACAACCAGCACCTAATTTAGCTAAAAACAGAGCAAAAGTACTGTCTGAAATTAAAGACAAGACAGACCTGGTAAAAGCTCAACTGTAAAAAAGTTTCTTCTACAATTAAACGCTAATATGACAAATATCATATTAGCGTTTAATAGGATAGGATATCTTCGCCAGCTTACAGCAACACAATTTTAATGGAGCTAACAAAAATAAACCACAAAAGCATTTACTATCCGCCGGGAGGTATTTTAATGTGGATCATTATTTTTTTAGAACTCATCACTTTTGGGATGGCATTAATTGCTATGGTGTATTATAGCAAAGAAGAGCTTGATGTTTTTCAGCACTCAAGGCTACAATTAAATGCAACAATTGGAACTGTTAATACAGTATTTTTAATTGTTAGTGGTTATTTTATGGCGCTATCGCTTGATCGTTTTAAACAGGGAAATAGTATAAAATCAAAACGGTTTTTATGGCTCACCATCTTAGGAGGGCTATTGTTTTTAGGCTTAAAAGGCTTTGAGTATTACGATAAGATTGAAACGGGTTTAACCCTAGGACATAATACGTTTTTTGCTTTTTACTGGCTGCTAACGGGCTTTCATGTAATTCATGTATTAGTAGGACTGGTTATTTTGCTTTTCATACAAATAAAGCTAAGAAAGCATACCATAGCCTTGGAAGATTTTGAGGCCAGCGCCGCATTTTGGCACATGTGCGATTTAATATGGCTGTTAATATTCCCGGTAATTTATTTGCTTTTTTAAGATGAATAAGACTTTAATTATAACAGTAATGGCTTTAGTGCTGTTAACCTTATTTTCAGCTATGGTCTCAAGTGTTAAAGGCCCTCATACCTCTTTTGGTATTATAGCTTTAGCAGGATTAAAATTTATAGGCGTTTCGTTCTACTTCATGGAACTAAAACAAGCCAATGCCTTTTGGAAAGGGAGTATATTAATTTTTTTAGCACTGTTTTCAGCAGTGCTTTTAATAATCATTTAAAAAAATATAGATGAAAAACACACATTCATTTCATATTCCGGTAATGGGAATAGGGTTTACCATAGACACGCCTTTAAAAGTAGCGCAATACGGTATGGACTCGGTAATTTCTTTAGTAGATGATATTTTATTAGAGAAACTACGAAAAATGTACAGTGAGAAATTTGAAGTACCTTATCAGGAAATCTCCAATAAAATAGATGATTTTAGAGCCAAACGCATCACCTCTTATCTAAATTTAATGAGCGATTTGGCCGAGAAAAAGTTTGAAGCTTTAAAACATGTAACTGCCGAAAAGAGCGACGAGATTAAAGCCTATGTAAATATGCTTCCTGATGGCTCTTCAATAAAGAACGAGTTTAAAAAAATAACGGCTAACGGGTTTCATTTTTCTGAGATTAAAAATTGGGCTTCCAAAAACCTGAAAATGGGTAGTATAGACGTTAATATTATGACCAAGGTTGATAAAGACAATTATATTAAAAATGATAAGCTTCCTGTAGCATATAACGATGCACATGCCGCACTTCGCGGATTTGCTCAGAGTAAATTAAAATCTTCAGTAGTACTTTCGGCAGGGATGAATCCAAGGCTGTATGCTTATATGTCTCAGTTTAACGATTTTTATCCGGATGAGAAGGGCCTCATAAAGAAAAAAATAATCTTAAAAGTAAGTGATTACAGATCGGCATTAATACAAGGTAAGTTTTTGGCAAAAAAAGGACTTTGGGTTTCAGAATATCGAATTGAATCCGGATTAAATTGTGGTGGTCACGCTTTTGCAACAGATGGGTATTTATTAGGACCGGTTTTAGAAGAATTTAAAGACAAGCGTGATGCATTACAAACAACCATTCAAGACTTATTAAATCAGGAACTTTTAAATCAAGGCCGATTAATACCCAAAGCCCCTTTAAAAATTAAGATTACAGCCCAAGGGGGTGTTGGTACAAAAGAAGAACATGCCTTTTTAATGCACCATTATAATTTAGATTCGGTAGGCTGGGGTACCCCATTTTTATTGGTTCCGGAAGCCACCACCGTAGATGATAATACACTTCAAAAATTGGTTAAAGCCAAAGAAGAAGATTTATACTTAAGCGATATTTCACCATTAGGCATTCCATTTAATAACCTAAAAGATAATACTAAAGATACCGAAAAAGAAGAACGGATTCATAAAGGGAGACCAGGAAGCTCCTGCCCTAAAAAATTTGTTGCTTTAAATAAAGAATTTAAAGCAACAGGAATTTGTACAGCATCAAGAGAATACCAGCACTTGAAACTTAAGGAATTAAAAAGTCAGGAATTACCTTTAAAGGAATACCAGGCTAAGTTTAATAAAATTACCGAAAAATCCTGTACCTGTGTTGGATTAGGAACATCGGCTTTATTGGCCTATAATTTAGATACAAAAACCGAAGGTAAAGGCGTTTCAGTTTGCCCGGGACCAAATATGGCATACTATTCTAAAATAATGAGTTTAAAAAATATAACAGATCATATCTATGGTAGAGCAAATGTGATAACACGAACAGATCGTCCTAATTTATTTATTAAAGAATTACAGATTTATATCGATTACCTTAAAAAGAAATTTGAAGAGGCTAAAGTATCAATGACTAAAAAAGAAGAGAAATATTTACTAACATTTACTAAAAATATGAAAACAGGTATTTTATATTATCAGCATTTGTTTAGTAGTTTAAAACATAGTTTTGAAGGTGCCAAAGCAACGCTTTTAAATGAATTGGAAGTTAATGCTAAAGTGTTACAGCAAATACATGCAGACATAGAAAACCTAATTTTAGTTAATGCTAAAGTTTAGTAGTTAAGATTGTCTTGTTAGAATATCAAAATCTTTTAACGAAATGACCTTTCCTGTTTTTTTAATTTCCTCAACATATTGAGCAATGGTTTTATCTTTAAAATTTCCTAAAATCTGCTCTTTAAAAGGGGAAACAATAAAATGTACAGGGCAAGGGTTTTCGTCGCCACATTTTGATAAGCCTAAAAAACACTGATCGAATTTTGAAGTGCCATCGATATTTTTAATAATATCCCAAACCGTATTGTTTTTATCGGTTTTAGATAAGTAGAAACCACCGTTAGGACCTTTGGTAGATGAAACTAACTTATTTCGGGTTAGTTGCTGTAATAGTTTCGACAAAAAAGGCTGTGGTGTTTCTACGGCATCAGCAATAACTTTAACACTAGCTTTATGATGCTCATCGGTTTGAATGGCTAAATATAAAATAGAACGAATGGCATATTTACAAGCGTTGGAAAGCATAAATTATTTTTTATCTTCAAACATAAGAAAAAAAGATGTTTTAATCTTCAATAAAAATATAATTAAGATATTTGCTTAATTTTTAACACTTTTAGAAAGCTACAAGATATTTAAAATGAATTTGAAAGAGAAAATAGCTCAACTTAAAAAAGAAAAGAATGCTGTTATTTTAGCGCATTATTATCAGGTTCCGGAAATTCAGGATATAGCAGATTATGTAGGAGATAGTTTAGGCTTGTCGCAAAAAGCAGCCGAAACAGATGCCGATATGATAGTATTTGCAGGGGTACATTTTATGGCCGAAACGGCTAAGATTTTAAGTCCGGATAAAACAGTTGTGTTACCGGATTTAGAAGCAGGATGCTCTTTAGCAGATTCTTGCCCGCCAGAGGCTTTTAAAGCCTTTACCGAAGCACACCCTGAGCATGTGGTTATTACTTATGTTAATTGTTCGGCAGAAATTAAGGCATTAAGTGATATCGTATGCACATCTTCTAATGCCCTAAAAATAGTGAATTCTATTCCAAAAGAAACACCAATTATTTTCGCTCCGGATAAAAACTTAGGCCGGTATATTATCAATGAAACAGGGAGAGACATGCTGTTATGGGATGGTAGTTGTGTTGTACACGAAGCCTTTTCAATGGATAAGCTAATAGAGCTTCATAAAAAATATCCCGATTATAAAATTATAGCACACCCAGAGTCTGAAACACATATTTTAGATACCGCTACATACATCGGTTCTACTTCCGGAATGATAAACTATGTAAAAGAAAATCAAGACCAAAAATTTATTGTGGCTACTGAGGCAGGGATACTTCATAAAATGCAGCAGGAAATGCCTAATACAGAATTAGTTCCGGCACCAGCTAAAGAAGATAATACTTGTGCGTGTAGCGAGTGTCATTTTATGAAAATGAATACCCTGCAAAAACTTTATGATTGTATGCTAAATGAATCTCCGCAAATTGATGTTCCGGCATCTATTAGAGAACGTGCTTTATTGCCCATTGAGCGTATGTTAGAACTTTCTAAATAAAATGATTACTACAAATTATTTGGTCATTGGATCCGGCGTTGCCGGATTAACATTTTCGGTAAAAATGGCCGAAAAATATCCTGATAAAAAAATTGTAATCGTTACAAAGGCCAATGAAGATGAATCTAATACTAAATATGCTCAGGGAGGCGTTGCCATTGTTTTAGATGCTGAAAAGGATTCCTTTAAAAAACACATTCAGGACACTTTAATCGCCGGTGATGGATTATGCCATAAGGAAGTGGTAGAAATGGTTATAAAAGAAGGGCCTAAACGTTTTAAAGAGCTTGTAGTTTGGGGCGCTAACTTTGATTTAGATAAAAGCGGAAACTTTGATTTAGGAAGAGAAGGAGGCCACTCAGCATACCGGGTAGCGCATCATAAAGATGTTACCGGAGCAGAAATAGAACGGGCTTTATTAGCTAGAGTACATCAGTTAGAAAATATTACTATTTTACCTCATCATTTTGCAATAGATTTAGTTACGAATCATCATTTGGTTAATAAAACATCTAAAAAAAACACATGCTTTGGGGCCTATGTTTTTAATCAGAAAAAAGAAACCATCTTTACTATAAAAGCAGATACTACTTTGCTGGCCTCCGGAGGTATTGGCAGGGTGTATGGACATACTACAAACCCGGTTATCGCTACAGGCGATGGGATTGCTATGGCTTATAGAGCCAAAGCTAAAATTAAGGACATGGAATTTATTCAATTTCACCCTACGGCTTTATATGAACCAGAAGGCGCATCCTCATTTTTAATATCAGAAGCCGTAAGAGGCTTTGGAGCGTATTTACGAGACAAAAAAGGAAATAGGTTTATGCTCAATTATGATGATAGAGCAGAATTGGCATCCAGAGATATCGTATCTCAAAGTATTGATAATGAACTTAAAAAAACCGGAGATACCCATGTTTTTTTAGACTGCACCCATTTAGATATTGAGGCATTTAAAACCCATTTTCCAAACATATACCAAAAATGTAAAGAACACCATATCTCAATAGAGACCGATTGGATTCCTGTAGTGCCGGCATCGCATTATTTATGTGGTGGGATTGTTGTAGATAAGGACGGAAAAACATCGGTTAATAATCTATTTGCTTGCGGAGAATGTACCAGAACGGGGTTACATGGCGCCAACAGGCTGGCTTCAAACTCATTATTAGAAGCCTTGGTGTATGCTCATAATATTTTTAAATATCAAAGCGCACATAATCGCGAACCGGTTGAGGTAGATATTCCAAATTGGAATGACGATGGGACAAGCATAGCAAAAGAGCACATACTAATACAACATAATTTAAGGCAGTTACAAGCTTTAATGCGCGATTATGTTGGAATAGTTAGAAATAATAACAGATTAAAGAAAGCCATAAAGCATCTCGATTTAATTTATAAAGAAGTTGAGGATTTTTACAAGGAATCTAAGATAACTACATCACTTTGTGAATTGAGAAATATGATAAATGTGTCTCACCTAATCATCAATCAATCCATAGATAGGAAAGAAAATAAAGGGGGGTATTTTAATGTCGATAATGTAAAAAAATAACCGAGGCTTAATTTATTAAGCCTCGGTTGTGTTTTAATATGTGGTGAATCGTTCATATCACTTCGAGTAAAAATACTTATTTTCCTAACATAAGCAATTCATTACAGACCACTTCGGTTATATAACGTTTGTTACCCGCTTTGTCGTCGTAACTCCGCGATGTTAGTTTGCCCTCAATAGCAACTTCTTTCCCTTTGGTGACATATTTTTCAATAATTTGAGCCGTTTTTCCCCAAGCTACAACATGGTGCCATTGCGTGTCTGTAATTTTTTCACCTTTATTATTTGTATAGCTTTCATTTGTTGCTATGTTAAATTTTGCAAGGATTTTTCCTGATTCCAGATTGATGATTTCCGGATCATTTCCTAAGTTACCAATCAACTGTACTTTGTTTCTAAGTGTGTTCATAATTTTTGTTTTTCGTGTTAAACAGTTAATACTATCGAGTTCTTATGTTTCGACACTGCAAATATGTGAGGGTTTCCAAAAAATAGTCGGTTATTACTTATTTAAAATCGTTTGTAAATGTTTGTAGTCGTTTGTAAACGGATAATTTGTATATTGTAAGGGCAACTACATACAACTTTACACCAAAAAGAAAACTAAGGGAACGAGATATCATAATCTCTTTTTTCTGGTATGCCATTCATTTAACCGTTTACCAACTATATCTAAGTCTATAGTATCGAAATTCAGCTCTTGCCGGTTATTCAAAACCTAATTAAACTATTGCTTGTATAGGAACGTTGTAGATATTCCTTAATTCTCGCTAATATCAAGGAAGTCTTATTTTTCAAATATTTTAGTGTATTTTTTTATCTAAAATGTAGGTTTTTATTTATTTGTTGTAGATTTATGACTACATTTTAATAATTATGGATAAAAATGACGCTATTTGCGTTTATGTAACCATTGTTTTAAAAAAAGCACCTAAGGTAGAAAGTTTCTCTATACGTTCTGTTTTAGGGAGCTCAATAGGCCGTAAACCGAATAATAAAAAAGTAAGAGAGGCTATGTTATTGTATGGATATATTGAAGTTGTTTCTTCTAAAAAAGTTAAACTAACTAAAGAAGGAATAAAAGCAAAAGATTATTTATTAAAACATTTAGAGTAGCTTCATCAATTTGTCCGGTGTATTTAATTTTTTAGCTAAAGACATCTTACAAGTACAATATTTTATAAAGACTCTCTTTCTAACATGAATTATATATGTAATGAGAAAATACTAATACTACAATCAGATATATCCATATTCAAATTTTTCCGTAAATTCAACAAAACTATGTACAGTGTAATGTCGTATATAGTTAGCTATTTCACACCCTATGAAATATAACATTAACAAGGCTTTAGAGATTTTAGAACGAACCCCAAAAACACTTAACGCATTACTATTAAATGTATCGGATGATTGGACGTTTTGTAATGAAGGTGATCACACCTGGAGTGTTTTTGATGTTGTTGGCCATCTAATTCATGGTGAAAAAACCGATTGGATGCAGCGGTTAAAAATTATTTTAAGCCATTCAAAAAACAAGGCCTTTGAGCCTTTTGATCGTTTTGCTCAATTTGAGAATTCTAAGGGAAAAACACTTTCCCAATTATTAGAAGAGTTTTCGGAATTAAGAACTAAAAATTTAAGACATTTTAAGGCCCTTAAGCTTAGCGAAATGGATTTGAACTTAAAAGGCATGCATCCAGAACTAGGCGAAGTAACTTTAAAGCAATTACTTGCCACATGGGTAACTCACGATTTAGGACATATCGCACAGATTGCCAGGGTTATGGCTAAACAATATAAAAGTGAAGTAGGCCCCTGGGAAGCCTATATCCCTATTTTAAATAAATAATATCATGACCTTTTACATAGAAACTGAAAGACTTATTTTAAGGGAGTTAAGAACAACAGATTTAGAGGGCATGTTTGAGTTAGATTCAAACCCGGAAGTCCATAAATACTTAGGAAACAAACCTGTTAAAACTAAAGCAGAATCTCAAAAGATATTAGAAGGTGTTATCGATCAATATAAAACACGTGGTATTGGCAGATTTGCTGCAATTGAAAAGACCACAGGAGATTTTATTGGCTGGTCCGGAATACGTTTAAATACCGAATACCATATGAATGGTTATACCAGATATTACGATGTTGGTTACAGGCTTATCCCTAAATACTGGGGAAAAGGCTATGCTACCGAATCTGGAAAAGCAGCTGTAAATTATGCTTTTAATGTTTTAAAACTGCCTGAAGTGTATGGTATTACAGAAAAAGGGAATCAGGCATCTCATAATGCCCTTTTAAAAATAGGATTACATTATGTTGAAGATTTTTATTTTGAACAAGAACAGTTAGATTTAAGATGGTACGAACTAAAGAATAAAAACTATGGATAAGCAATGTTTAGAATGTGGTGATAAAATTGTTGGAAGAATTGATAAAAAATTCTGTAGTGATGCTTGCAGAAATGCTTATAACAATAACATTAATAAAGACCACAGGAACTTAATACGCAATACAAATAACAGGCTTAGAAAAAACTACAGAATTTTAGAAGCTCTAAATCCAAATACTAAAACCAAAACTTCCAGAGCAAAGCTCATTGAAAAGGGATTTGATTTTAATTATTTTACAAGTATTTATACTACTAAAGCAGGCACTGTGTATTACTTTGTTTATAATCAGGGCTATTTGCCTTTAGAGGGCGATTATTATGCGTTGGTAAAAAGAGAGGGTTAATATGTAACATTTTCAATAAAATTTTTACCTATTATTATAAACACCATCAACCATGACCTCTTTAGTGCCTGTATTAATTATTATTGCTATTACTATAATTATTTTTTGCGTTTACTATTTTAGCAGAAAGCAGATCATTCTTAGGAAGCTTAAAAAGTTTCAGTCCAAACAAATTACTCAATTCAGAACAAATGAATTAACCAAAATATCTGGTAAGGTTTTAGAAGTTGAAAAGCCGTTTGTTGTACCATTTAGTGAGCGAAAATGTGTTGCTTACATCATTAAAATTGAGAAAAAAGTGAATACCGGAAAAAGTTCGCATTGGAAAACACTTCTTAAAAAAGAAGATATTCAAGATTTTTTTATTGAAAAAAATGGCGAGCTCGTTATGGTAAAACCATCCTATGAAGCAAATAATTTTTATAGTTATATGGTGAAAGATAGTAGTGTTTCATCAGGAACATTTAATGATCCAACTCCAAAATTTCGAAAAGTTTTAGACGATTTTGGTATTGAAAGTGAGAACTGGTTAGGATTTAATAAAACGCTAAGATACTCTGAAAGGATAATAGAAATTAACGAAACGATAACCGTTGGAGGTGTGGCTAAATGGAAAGTGTTAAACGTACCTGTACAGGGTTATAACTATTCTAAAATTGCAGCTTTAGAGAGTAATAACGAGCAAAAGCTTATAATAACAGATCTACCGGAGGCAGGTATAATAGAAAACAGAAAAAACTAATTATTTCCAGTTTTGACCTTTTAATGTCATAGCGGCTTTAAGCACATCCTTTTGACTGATTTGACCAATTAATTTACCGTTTTCTACAATAGGAAAACGACGCCTTTTAGCATTTAAAAATTTATTGGCAGCATCAAAAATATTCATATTGCCATCAATAGTTTCAACATTTACAGCCATATGCTTTTCAATGGTTTTATCTTGCATAGGCATATTGTAATAACGGCTTTCGCTAATTTGTTTAATACAATCGCCTTCAGAAATAACACCAACCAATTCATTTTTCTCATTTACTACAGGGCCACCGGATATTCGATGCTTAATAATAGCTTCCATTACACTCTCAATGGTCTGGTTAGGAGTAAACGTAATCAAATTTGTAGTCATATAATCACTAACCTTTAATGGTGTTGTGTCTGCAGTATTGGATTGCTGTCTTCTAGCACCTTGAAAACTTTTTATTCCCATAATAATTAAAAGATTTAGTAATTTTAAATATACTTATTTTTTTTGAGTTTTCCTAAAAGTTTGATTGTCTTATAAATACATTTAATTTTGCAAACATGTTATGTCTTAAAATAATTAGCATTCTTTTAAGACATAACATGTTAATTTTTTATAGTTTTAGCAAAATTTAAAAAAATAAAGATGAAACGATTTTTAATAATAGCTTTATTAGCTGGATGTTTTCAATTAAATGCACAGAATAATTCAGATTTAGTAAAGCATTATGAGGCTTATTATAAGCAAATGCGGGCTCAAGGAGATATGCAGGGAATAATTAGTGCAATAACACATTTAAATGTCTTATCGCCATCGGTGGCTAGAAAAGATACTTTAGCTTATATTTATATGAGTGAAGGCAAATATATTCAGGCTTTAAATACTATTGGTATTGAAAAAAATGTTGGAGATTCTGATATTGCAGTTGAAGTTAAAGCCTTATCGTTAAAATCGGTTAAAAGACCGGCATTGGCTATTGGCCATTTTGAAGAACTGTTTAAAAGAAAGCCAAATGCACTTGTTGCTTATGAGTTGGCAGAGTTGAATTTACAAACTCAAAAAACAGATGAAGCATTAAAGCACGTTACTTACGGACTTGCAAATGCTAAAGACGATATGACAAAAGCTTTTTATGAAACACAACAACCTTATCAGGTCTCTTTAAAAGCAGCCTTTATGTATTTAAATGCATTGGTTATTTATAATCAAGATACAAAAGCCAATATTGACAAAGCAGTAGATATTTTGGATGAAACCTTAAAAGTTGCTCCTAATTTTAATTTGGTTCAGCTAACAAAAACAGAGTTGTTAAGACAAAAACAAGTACAAACACAAGGTGCTGCTCAACCCAAAAATTAATTGCAAAGCCATATAAAAAAGTGCAGGTTTCTAAATTTAGAAACCTGCACTTTTTTATTTAAAACGCATTGTTTATTACCAGATTTTTACGCGGTCTTCCGGTTTAATGTACATCTCATCGCCTTCTTTAATATCAAAAGCTTCGTAAAAAGCATCAATATTTTTAAGCGGCATAACAGCACGATACATTCCCGGCGAATGTGTATTTGTTTTTATTTGATTACGTAAGGCATCATCCGTATATTTTGTTCTCCAAATAGTGCCCCATGATAAAAACAAACGTTGCTCCGGGGTGTAACCATCAATATTTTCTGGTCTGCCATTTTCAGCCATATACAATTGTAGCCCATCGTAAGCGGCATTAATACCTCCTAAATCTCCAATATTTTCACCAAGAGTAAATTCGCCATTTAAAAAAGTTTCTGGCAACGCTTCAACAGTACTGTATTGATCGGATAGTTTTTTGCCAAGCGCTGTAAATTGCTCTAAATCTTTATCGGTCCACCAATTATTTAAATTTCCATTAGCATCATAACGCGAACCCGAATCGTCAAAACAATGCGATATTTCGTGTCCAATAACAGCGCCAATACCACCATAATTAACAGCTTCATCTGCTTGATAATTATAAAATGGCGGTTGTAAAATGGCAGCAGGAAAAACAATTTCGTTGTATGGCGGCATAAAATAGGCGTTTACAACTTGTGGAGCCATTAACCATTCGCTTTTATCTACAGGTTTCCCCAGTTTATTTAGGTCGTCCATATAATTCCAGGCTCTTACATTTTGAATGTTACTAAAGTAAGACCCTCCATTTTCAACAGATTCTACTTTAAGTTCAGAATAGTCCTTCCATTGGTCTGGATAGGCGATTTTAACATTCATTTTCTTTAATTTCTCCTTTGCTTTTTCTTTAGTTTCTGGAGTCATCCATTCTAAATTATCTATTCTTTTTTCAAAAGCTAGCATGATATTTTTAATCATTTTTTCAGCTTTAGCTTTGGCTTCAGGAGGAAATTTTTTATCTACATAAAGTTTACCTAAAGCTTCACCAATGGTTCCGTTTAGCATGTTTAAAGCGCGCTCCTCTCTGTTTCTCTGCTTTTTTGAACCTCTTAAAACTTTACTGTAAAATTCCCAATTGGCTTTATCAATTTCTGTTGAAAGCACTCCGGCACTACCATCTATTAAGGTCCAGCGCATATAATTTTTCCAATCCTCAACATTGTGCTCCTTTAAAAGCACTTCTAAGGCTTTAAAATACCCCGGATCGGTTACAATAACAGTATCAAGCTCTTTAACTCCAATTCCTTTAAAATAGGCTTCCCAATTAATGGAAGGGGTCATTTTTGCTAAATCGTCCATTGATTTTGGGTTGTATCTTTTTCTGGCATCCCTTCTATCCTCTTTAGTCATCCTTGGTTTGGCCATTCTGGTTTCAAAATCCAAAACTTTATCAGCATTTGCCTTAGCCTCCTCTTCAGAATCACCAATAAACTGTAGCATTCGCGCTATATGAGCACGGTATTTTTCTCTCTTAGCTTTTGTGTCATCATCTTCATCAACATAATAATCACGACTTAATCCTAAAGCTCCATTGCCTAAATAACCAGCATTTATACTACTGTTCTTTGGGTGAGCACCTACACCAAAACCAAAAAAGCCTAAGCCTCCTTTTGGCTCAGCTTCAATAATAAGATTTTGCAAATCGTTAATGGTTTTAATATTATCAATTTTTGCTAATACAGGCTCAATGGGTTTTATGCCTTGAGCATCTCTTGTAATGGTATCCATTATAGATTGAAAAAGAAATACAGCCTTCTCTTGATCTGAACCTGGTAAGACCTCAATATTATCTAAATCTTTGTTTGTGGTCATTGCAGATTTTAAGATGGTTAAAGCATCTTCATCTGTTTTTTTTCTAAGTTCATCAAAGCTTCCCCATCGTGTTCTGTCTGATGGGATCTCATTATTATCCAGCCATGTACCATTAACATGCCTAAAAAAATCGTCGCTTGGTTTTACTTTAGTGTCCATGTATTCGATATTAATACCTGGCACTTTTTCTATTTGCGCAGTTTCTTTTTTTGCATCTTCTTTACAGGCAATAAGCCCTAAAAAAGAAAACCCACTTAGTAGGAATAAAAAGTTTAATTTGTTTTTCATTTTTTGATTTTAGTTAAAAAATTGTGTTACAAGGTACTACTATTTAGTACCTGCAAAATGAGTTTTATAATAACCTTAACAAAAAATTAAGAAAAAGAGGCGGGTTTTTTATTGAGGCTTTTGAATGTTATTACTGTCTTTCTCTAACTTTTTATTCATTTGAAAGTTTAGGTTAGAAAAAGATACTAAAAACTCTTTGATACTATTTTTAAGAGCCTCTTTGGTAGTAGTTGATAAGCCAGATAAGCTTTCTAATTTGTATATTTTTGTTTCTAAAACTTGTATCCTTGCCAGAGTTGCTTGAGTATTTACAGCTTCGGGAATGTTTTTTCTTAAATCGGTTAATAAGGTTTTAATGGCTTCACCATCACTAAAAAAAACTAAATCCCCTTTTTTTACATGGTTAACAGCATCTTGAATTTGATAATACTCTCCCCAGTTTTCAATAACCTGTTCTGTTTTTTCGTCTAAAGCAAAATCAAGATAATCAAGCTTTGAAATTTCTTTTTCAGCTAATTCCTGGCTTGTGTTTTCTACAGAATCTATAGAGGTATCCTCTTCTGTTTTTTTACATGATGATATCAGGATAAAAATACTTATGATGCTTAAAAGTTTTATATTCATGCTGTTACGTATTCTAGGTACCATACAAAGATATAGGAATAGTTTATTCTTTGTTATTTTTTGATGAATTATTGAAGTTTAACAATTAAAAACAGCTGTATTATTAAATGTATTATGAATGTAATATTATCAATATAATCTTATTATTTTTGATAAATTCTTATTAATAGTGTTTTAAATGGATCCAAAAATATTGATTATTGGTGCTTGCGGACAAATAGGTTCTGAATTAACTTTTAAACTTAGAAGTATTTATGGTGATGAAAATGTTATTGCAAGCGATATAAGTTTATAGCAATTTAAGTATTGTTAACTCCGGACTTTTTGAAATTGTTGATGCTCAGGATTATGTTAGTATTAAAGTATGTGTTGAAAAATATAATATAGATGTTATTTATTTAATGGCTGCCATATTAAGTGCTACTGGAGAAAAATACCCCATGAAAGCCTGGGATTTAAATATGAGTTCCCTGTTTCATGTATTAAATTTGGCAAAAGCAAAATTTATTAAAAAAGTATTTTGGCCCTCTAGCATTGCGGTTTTTTGGACCTACAACACCAACAGAAAACACGCCGCAATATACCACAATGGAACCCACAACGGTTTATGGTATTACCAAACAGGTAGGAGAGCGTTGGTGTGAGTATTACAACCAAAAATACGGTGTTGATGTTAGGAGCTTACGCTACCCGGGAATAATTAGTTGGAAAACACAACCAGGTGGCGGAAACTACCGATTATGCTGTAGATATTTATCATAAAGCTGTTACCGACAAAAGGTATGATTGTTTTTTAGCAGAAAGTACCAAATTGCCCATGATGTTTATGGACGATGCTATAAAAGCAACAGTAGATATTATTGAGTGCTCACGATAATGCTATAAAAATAAGATCGTCGTATAACTTATCTGCTATAAGTTTTACGCCTAAGGATGTGGCTTTATCTATAAAGGAGTATATTCCGGAATTTGAAATAAGTTATACACCGGACTATAGACAAGCCATTGCAGATAGCTGGCCTAAAAGTATAAATGATGACCCGGCAAGGCATGACTGGAATTGGGAACATACCTATAATTTAGAAGAGATAACGAAAGAAATGCTTTTTCAATTAGGTAAAAAATACGGTGTTTTGTTAAAATAAAAGTGTAAAATGTCTTTATTTACCCGTTGTGCATTTTAATCGAAATAGTAACTATATGTCAGTTCGAGTGATTTTGAGGCACGAAAAATTGTATCGAGAACTAGTTAATAAGCAAAAATTCTTATTCTCGATACAAATTTTGCTCATTTCAATCGTAAAATTCACTCGAATTGACAGAATTTTATCAAAATGCACAACAGGTTTTATTTGTATATTTGAACAACCCTAAATCTTAAATTAAGATGCTTGATGATTTTTTCTTTAATGTAAAGTATGGCATAAACCACGTGTTGGATATTAATGCTTACGATCATGTTTTATTTTTAATAGTACTAACCATTCCCTATGTTTTTAAAGACTGGAAACGTGTTTTGTTACTTGTTTCTGTATTTACATTAGGGCATACGCTCTCGCTTGTTTTGGCAGCTTATAATGTAGTTAGTGTAAATGGTGAGGTTGTAGAGTTTTTAATTCCGGTAACGATTTTAATAGTAGCCCTGTTTAATGTGTTTACAGCTGGTAAAGGGGCTCAAAAAGAAAAAATAGGGGTGTTGTTTTTAACCACCCTGTTTTTTGGTTTGGTACATGGTTTAGGTTTTGCACGAGAATTCCAGATGCTTTTAGGCGATTCCGATAATAAATTAGTGTTACTTTTAGAATTTGCCTTAGGGATAGAGCTGGCACAGGTAATTATTGTATTTATTGTACTGTTTTTAAGTTATGTGGTGCAAACCATATTTAGGTTTACCAGGCGTGATTGGATTATGGTAGTATCGGCCATCGTTGTTGGCTTGGTTATACCTATGCTACTAGGTAGCGATTTTTTATCATAACCCTTTTGGGGGTTACCCCCTTTGGCTTATTTCGACTTCGGCTCGGTACAAGCGACCCTCACTGTGGGCTTTCCATTATTATCCCTAAAGCTAAATGGGTAGCTAAGCTTAAATTTTCGGAAAAGTTTAACGAACTTGCGTTGTAATTAAAATACTAACGGAGTATATTCGTTATAACAATTGTTTTGCGTTAAGAATTGAAGTCCTTCGACAGCACTCAGGATAAATTAATTATTTTAATGTCTTTCTGAGTGATTCGACGACAAAGTATTGTATCGAGAACAAAAGATTGTAACAAAAAGCCTGACCCGAATACCTTTAAAATTTAATAGGTTTTCTAAAATTTTAAAATGAGGGTAACGCCATAATTATAAAATAAATTAATGCCAGAACATAAACAACTTAAGTACGATAAGGCTTATTTAAGAATTGCCAAAGAATGGGGGAAATTATCGTACTGTAAGCGCCGGCAAGTTGGCGCGCTTATTGTAAAGGATAGAATGATAATATCGGATGGATATAATGGAACACCTTCTGGATTTGAAAATTTTTGTGAAGATGACGAAGGTTACACCAAATGGTATGTGTTGCATGCTGAAGCGAATGCTATTTTAAAAGTAGCATCATCAACGCAATCTGCAAAAGGAGCAACGTTGTATATTACCATGTCTCCATGTAAGGAGTGTAGCAAACTAATACACCAGGCAGGAATTGTTAAGGTGGTGTATCATGAAGCATATAAAGATGATTCCGGATTACGTTTTTTAGAAAAAGCAGGGATAGAACTTAAGTTAATAGAGAAAATAGAAGCATAATGGGTTATCAAAAAAAATACTTACCACTGGTTTTAGGTGTTGCTATAGCAGCAGGTATTTTTATTGGGGGAAAGTTAAATTTTTCCGATTCGCCAGATCGTTTGTTTTCAACAAACAGTAAAAAAGATAAGCTCAACAGACTCATTGATTATATAGATTATGACTATGTAGATGAGATAAATACAGATAGTATTGTAGATGTTACGGTTAATGGAATTCTGGAGAATTTAGATCCACATTCGGTATACATCCCAAAAGAAGATATGGAGCGTGTTGCCGAAAATATGAAAGGCGACTTTGTGGGTATTGGTGTTAGCTTTTATACCTATAAAGATACCATTACTGTTATTAGACCCATAGAAAATGGACCAAGTGCAAAAGCAGGTATTAAAGGCGGCGACCGCATTATTATGGCTAATGGCGACTCCCTTTATGGCGAACGCTTAAACGATGGAGAATTGGTTAAAAAACTAAAAGGGCCAATTAATAGCAAGGTAAAATTAAAAGTATTTAGAAAAGGAGAGCCTGAGCTTCTGGAGTTTACCGTTAAGCGCAGTACCATTCCTATAAAAAGTGTTGATGCAGCTTACATGCTTACCGAAAAACTGGGGTATATAAAAATTAATCGTTTTGCAGAATCTACGTATAAAGAATTTAAAGCTGGCTTAGAAAAAACTCATTAATCTTGGTGCTACCGAATTAGCAATAGATTTACGGGATAATCCTGGTGGGTTTTTAGGTATAGCAGAGCAAATTGTAGATGAGTTTTTAGAAGACGATAAACTTATTTTGTTTACAAAAAATAAACGTGGTGATATAGAAAAAAGCTTTGCTACTAGTAAAGGCGAATTTGAAGAAGGCAACGTTTATGTGTTGATTGACGAAAACTCTGCTTCGGCAAGTGAGATTGTGGCTGGTGCATTACAGGATAACGATAAAGGGACTATAGTTGGACGCCGCTCTTACGGGAAAGGGCTCGTGCAACGCGAAATGGATTTGGGAGATGGCAGTGCAGTACGTTTAACCGTGTCGCGCTATTATACGCCAACAGGGCGATCGATACAGCGGCCGTATAAAAACGGGCATAAAGATTATTACGATGAGTATTTTGACAGGTTAGAAAGTGGTGAGCTTTTAGACCCTGAAAAAATTAAAGTTGCCGATTCGTTAAAATTTAAAACGCCACAAGGTAAGGTGGTTTATGGCGGTGGCGGTATTATACCAGACGTATTTGTGCCTGTGGATAATAGTATGCATAACGAAACACTTACTTTTTTGCAACGCCGTGGATTTATTGGTTATTTTGTGTTTGAAGAATTAGAAAAAGACCGTCATGTTTACGATGGGATTTCTAGGCGCGACTTTATAGATAGTTATGAGGTAGGTGAAGATTTAGTTTTTGCTTTTCAAGATTATTTAAACCTAAGAACAGACTCTAAAATAACTTTTGTAGCCTACCATAACGAAGTTAAGCAATATATAAAAGCAACACTGGCAGATCAGCTTTACGGTAATGGTGCTTTTGAAGAAGTATTCAATCAACGCGATATTATGATTGATGAGGTGATTAGGTTGAGTGATGGGAAGTGATCGTAGTTTTTAAACCACCTTGTCATGCACTTTAGTATGCTTTCCATCATTCCAAAGTGTTAAAATGTCGGTAGCTACATGTGCGCCACTTCCGGAAGCTATGGCAAACTGACTGCGCCAACCGGCTAAGGTGCCAGCAACATATAGATTTTCTTCAATTACATGATCCGTATTTTTTAACCATATACGATTTTTTTCAATAGCTGCTCTTGGGTGCGGTTCTATATATGACTCTAAGCCTTTAATCGTTATTAAATTGGTATAGCCAACAGCAATAACGACTAATTTAGATGAATAAGTGTTTTTGTTGGTTTCAACTTTAAATCCGCTTGCAGATTTAGAAATAGCACAAGCCTTTTCGTTTTCAATATGCCGTACATGCGGATACAAGTCGTGCAATTGTTTTTTGCCGCTTTCCAAAATAGAAGCCCCGGTGGTTTTAGGGGTTAAGCCCAGAACATTATTAAACAAAGCCGTTTGTAAGTGCGATGTTTTTTGATGTGTTATAATGGCAATTTGCTTGTTTTTAGCAAAGGGTTTGTTTTTTGCAGACCCCAAAACCAAAGCACAGGATAAACCCGCAGCTCCGCCACCAATAATTATAGCATCAAGCATTATTTGTTTTCTTTTACTTTTTGTTCAATGCGTTTAGAAACCCTTAAAATACGCATCATTATAATAACACACAATGAGGCTATAATGGTTATTAAAGCGATTATGCTGTCGCCTTCAAAAGGGGCATTAAAATTTACTTTTGTAAGGTTAAAAATAATGAGTCCTAAAGCAATAACGCTAAGCAATATGGTTAATATTTTCATTTATTTAAATTTTTGCAATAATGTGTTCTTCAGTAATTCAATTATTTCGGTGGGTATTGCCCATGGCCTGATTCAATGCCCATTATGCGTTTAAGCCATATCAAATAAAGCTTTTATATTATGAGCAAATAATTTTACAGCTATAGCCAATAATATAACACCAAATACTTTTCGAATGATATTAATTCCATTTTGCCCTATAAGACGCTCAATTTTAGCAGAAGTTTTTAGTACAATATAAATAATAATTACATTTAATAATACAGCAATAATAATATTTTCAGTTCTAAATTCTGCACGTAAAGAGAGTAAAGTAGTTAAACTTCCCGGGCCGGCAATAAGCGGAAATGCCAATGGGAAAAACGGCAGTAGTCATTGAATTGTGCTCTTCTTGTTTGTAAAGTGTAATGCCTAAAATCATTTCTAAAGCAATAAAAAACAAAATAAAGGCCCCTGCAACCGCAAAGGAGTTAACATCAATACCAATAAGGTTTAATATACTTTTTCCTAAAAAGAGAAATAAAATTAAAATAATACCAGCTATTATTGATGCTTTTTCACTTTGTATGTGTCCCGCTTTTTTACGTAAATCAATAACAATAGGAATATTTCCTATAATGTCTATTACCGCAAATAATACCATAAAAGCAGTAAAAATTTCTTTAAAGTTAAGTTGCATTATTTAAAAGTTTAAATTAAAAAAAAACACCTCGTAGCTTGCTACGTTTTTATAATGATTTGCTATGCTCGCGATAGCAGAAATTTTAAAAATTAATAACCTCTAGAAATAGAGCTTCTTAGTTTTTTTTCGCAAAAGTAGATGATTATTACCGATTTATTACATTAAATTAAAGTAAACTATATTAAAGTAAAGTAACGCGATGATTGAGAGGAAGAGGTATTAAAATTTTAGAGACATTTAAATATCAATTATCGTGTAAAGTTTATCTATTTTTGCTCCAACCTTTTTAGTTTAGATGCATGTTTCAATTAGGTAAGACCATAGTTTCAGAAGATATTATAGAAAAAGATTTTGTTTGTAATCTATCCGCATGTAAAGGCGCATGTTGTATTGATGGAGATGCCGGAGCACCACTTAGTAAAGAAGAAACTCAAATTCTTAAGGATATTTATCCAAAAGTAAAACCCTTTTTAAGAAAGCAAGGTATTGAAGCTATTGAACAGCAAGGAACCCATATTACTACAGATTTTGGTGAGCTTGAAACGCCTTTAATTAATAATGCCGATTGTGCCTATGTGATTTTTGATGATAAACATACAGCACTTTGCGGTATTGAAGAAGCTTATAACCAAGGAGAGGTTTCTTGGAAAAAACCGGTGTCTTGTCATTTGTACCCCATTCGAGTAAAGGAGTATTCTGAATTTTCTGCTGTAAATTATAATAAATGGGGAGATTTGCGATGATGCATGTACGCTTGGAAGAGCACTCCAGGTGCCTGTATACAAATTTGTAAAGGAAGCTTTAATTAGAAAGTTTGGTGAAGATTGGTATACGGAATTAGAAAAAGTTGCCAATAAATACAAGTAGTCCCTTTTTTTAATAATAATTATCAAATTACTAAAGAACAGACATTTTTTTTAGTAAAAACTCATTAAGTTTTGTTTATTCCTAAAAAGTAGTTTTACGTCTCTTAAAGAGCATTAAATTTTTGCTGAAATATCGTTGTAAAACACCGTAAAATCTGAGGTTTTATTATAAATAAATTCAAAGTTGAATCATTTTGTTTTTACGATATTATTGTTTTAAACAACTGATAATCAATAAGTTAAAATTATAACAAAAAAAGTGCGTTTTCTTTGTGAGATTTTTTCTTTGTTAAAAACTTGTTGAAAAGGTTTCGTGAAATCTTTAAAAAGATAGCAATCATTTTACAATCTTTGTTATCCCGAAATCAAAGCAAAATTTTCGTCCAATTTTCATTAAAAAAACAAAAAACAATGTCTCAAGCTATTGAACCCATTTTACAAGAAAACAAAGATCGGTTTGTTATTTTTCCAATTCAACATCATGATATTTGGGAATGGTATAAAAAGCAAGAGGCAAGTATTTGGACTGCTGAGGAAATTGATTTACATCAAGATATTAATGACTGGAATACAAAATTAACTGATGATGAACGCTATTTTATCAAGCATGTTTTAGCATTTTTTGCCGCTTCTGATGGGATTGTAAATGAAAATTTAGCTGAAAACTTTGTGTCTGAAGTGCAATACACAGAAGCAAAATTCTTTTATGGGTTTCAAATTATGATGGAAAATATCCATTCAGAAGTTTACTCGTTATTAATTGATACCTATGTAAAAGACGATAAAGAAAAAGATGCATTATTTAGAGCCATTGAGGTTTTTCCAGCCATTAAAGAAAAAGCAGATTGGGCACTTAAATGGATAGACTCTCCAAGTTTTGCAGAACGTTTAATTGCTTTTGCAGCAGTTGAAGGCATCTTTTTCTCAGGAAGCCTTCTGCTCTATTTTCTGGCTTAAAAAACGAGGCTTATTACCCGGATTAACATTCTCTAATGAGCTTATCTCTAGAGATGAAGGTTTACATTGCGATTTTGCGGTGCATTTACATCAAAACCATATTGTAAACAAAGTTCCAAAAGAAAGAATTACAGACATCCTTACAAATGCTTTAGATATTGAGCGCATGTTTATTACCGAGTCGCTTCCTGTAAGCTTAATAGGGATGAATGCAAAACTAATGACACAGTATCTGGAGTTTGTAACCGATAGACTATTAGTAGAGTTTGGTTGTGATAAGGTGTATAACTCAACTAATCCATTCGATTTTATGGATATGATTTCGTTACAAGGAAAAACTAATTTCTTTGAAAAGCGAGTTTCTGAATATCAAAAAGCAGGTGTTCTTAATAAAGAAGACGATGAAAATAAATTTAGTTTTGATGAAGATTTCTAAATAAGAAATCAATTTAAAACAAAAACGTTTCACAATCTTTGAACCCTAGAAGAGAAACGATTTTCAATTAATAAGTAAATATTTTTAATTAACTGATTTTGAGGCTAATTAACCACTAGTTTCAAATTTAGAATATCCAACTAACCATTTTTCTGAATTTGGTGGTTCAGAAAAAAATAAAAACGTGTAAAATTATGTATGTAGTAAAAAGAGATGGCAGAAAAGAGCAAGTAATGTTCGACAAGATTACCGCTAGGGTAAGAAAACTATGTTATGGATTAAACGAATTAGTAGATCCTCTAAAAGTAGCCATGCGTGTTATTGAAGGATTATATGATGGGGTTACAACTAGCGAACTTGATAATCTTGCTGCCGAGACTGCTGCAACTATGACAACAGCACATCCAGACTACGCGCGTTTAGCAGCCAGAATTTCGGTGTCTAACTTACATAAAAACACTAAGAAAACATTTAGTGAGGTTATGACGGATCTCTACACTTATGTAAATCCAAGAACCAATAAAAAAGCCCCATTATTATCAGACGAGGTTTATCAGGTTATTATGGATAATAAAGATAGATTGGATTCTACAATTATCTATAATCGCGATTTTGGATACGATTATTTTGGGTTTAAAACGCTAGAGCGTTCGTACTTATTAAAACTTAATGGAGAAATAGCAGAACGCCCACAGCACATGCTTATGCGTGTTTCAATTGGGATTCATTTAAACGATTTAGATGCAGCCATCGAGACTTATGAGCTAATGTCTAAAAAATATTTTACACACGCTACACCAACATTATTTAATTCAGGAACACCAAAACCTCAAATGTCATCATGTTTTCTTTTAACCATGAAGGAAGATAGTATTGATGGGATTTACGATACCTTAAAGCAAACTGCAAAAATATCGCAATCTGCAGGAGGAATAGGTTTAGCAATACACAATGTACGTGCCACAGGAAGTTATATTGCCGGTACAAACGGGACATCAAATGGTATTGTACCCATGTTACAAGTTTTTAACGATACTGCACGTTATGTAGATCAAGGTGGCGGAAAACGTAAAGGAAGCTTTGCTATTTATATTGAAACCTGGCATGCTGATATTTTTGATTTCTTGACTTAAAAAAGAATCATGGTAAAGAAGAAATGCGTGCTCGTGATTTATTTTATGCTATGTGGACGTCTGATTTATTTATGAAACGTGTACAAGAAGATGGAGAATGGACCTTGATGTGCCCTAATGAATGCCCGGGATTAGATGAGGTACACAGCGAAGCTTTTGAAGCTTTATATACTAAATATGAAGCCGAAGGGAAAGGTCGTAAAACCATTAAAGCCCGTGAGCTTTGGGAAAAAATATTAGAATCTCAAATTGAAACAGGAACACCGTATATGTTGTATAAGGATGCGGCAAATCGTAAATCTAATCAACAAAATATAGGAACCATTCGTTCGTCAAACCTATGTACAGAGATTTTAGAATATACCGCTCCAGACGAGGTAGCCGTTTGTAATTTGGCTTCCATAGCATTACCTATGTTTGTTAAAAATGGAGCATTTGATCATAAAGAACTGTTCCGTATTACAAAGCGGGTTACTAAAAACTTAAATCGAGTTATCGATAGAAATTACTACCCTGTAAAAGAAGCAGAAAACTCAAATATGCGTCATAGGCCTATTGGTTTAGGTGTTCAAGGCTTAGCAGATACGTTTATTCAATTGCGTATGCCTTTTACGAGTGATGAAGCTAAGAAATTAAATCAGGATATATTTGAAACACTTTACTATGCAGCCGTTACGGCAAGTATGGAAGAGGCAAAAGTAGATGGACCTTACCAAACTTACGAAGGCTCTCCTATTAGTAAAGGAGATTTTCAACACAACCTATGGAATATTAAAGATGATGAATTAAGTGGTAATTGGGATTGGGCAAAACTGCGTAAACAAGTCCTTAAAAACGGGGTGCGTAATTCGTTATTGGTTGCCCCTATGCCAACGGCATCAACGTCTCAAATTCTTGGAAATAATGAATGTTTTGAGCCTTATACATCAAACATTTATACACGTCGTGTGCTGTCGGGAGAGTTTATAGTTGTTAACAAACATTTATTAGAAGACTTAGTCGAATTAGGGCTTTGGGATGACAACTTAAAGCAAGCTATTATGCGAGCAAATGGTTCAATACAGCACATTGATATTATTCCTCAAGAGATTAAAGACTTATACAAAACCGTTTGGGAACTGAGCATGAAAGATATTATAGATATGTCTCGTCAAAGAGGGTACTTTATAGATCAATCTCAATCACTTAACTTGTTTTTAGAGGGTGCTACTATGGCAAAATTAACATCAATGCATTTTTACGCATGGAAAAGTGGGTTAAAAACAGGCATGTATTATTTACGTACTAAAAGTGCGGTTGATGCTATTAAATTTACATTAGATGCCAAGAAAAAAGAACAACCTGTTGCCGAAACAGTTGAGGTTGATAATGTAGTAGCCCAACAAGAAAAAGCAAAGAAAAAGAAGTTAGCCGCTCAAAATGCAGCTAAATTTGCACAACAAAGTAAGCCAGAAGTTGAGCCTATGTCTGCTGAGGAAATGAAGGCCCTTATCGCACAAGCAAAAGCTGCCGAAGGTGACGATTGTTTAATGTGCGGATCATAAAAAAATAAAATATTGGGTTTGTTCCCTCGAAAGAGGGAACCCCAAATTTTTAAAAACCACCTTAGTTGAGGTGGTTTTTTAAGTTTATAATAGGCCTTAGTAAACAACTTTAGAGGAAGCTCACGAGGTATTTGTAAGGGAAGCGTAGTAAAAATTTGAAGCAAGCTTCAGAGCATTTAATCTCGATTATCGGGTCAATCTTTTTTGCCATTTAATATTATTGAACTAATTTAACAACGATATTTAGAATAAAGTTATAGATGCAATACAACTTTTATGATGTTCTACAGCTAATAGGTGCTTTAGGATTATTCCTTTTTGGAATGAAAGTAATGAGTGACGCACTTTTAAAGTTGGCAGGAAATAAAATGCGTTCTATATTGGCAACCATGACTTCTAATAGATTTTTAGGAGTTTTTACAGGATTCTTAATTACTTCAATTATACAATCATCTTCAGCTACTACACTTATGGTAGTTAGTTTTTCTAACGCTGGATTACTTACGTTGGTTGAGTCAATCAGTGTTATTATGGGAGCTAATATTGGTACGACAATTACAGCTTGGTTAATTACAATTTTAGGGTTTAAAGTAAGTATGAGTGCTATTGCTTTGCCATTAGTAGGCTTAGGTTTTGCATGTACCTTTATAAAGAAAGCGCGCACTAAAGATTTAGGAAACTTTATTATCGGATTTGCCGTATTGTTTATTGGTCTTCAGTTTTTAAAGGATTCTATGCCAGATTTGAAAAGCAATCCAGAGCTTTTGAGTTTTTTATCTCAGTATACAGACCTTGGCTTTTTATCTGTTTTGTTATTCCTTTTAATAGGAACCCTTTTAACAATTATTATACAATCATCTTCTGCTACAATGGCATTAACTTTAATTATGACTGCCCAAGGATGGATTCCATTTGAATTAGCAGCAGCCATGGTTTTAGGAGAAAACATAGGAACAACGATCACAGCTAACCTGGCAGCAATAATTGCAAACTACCAAGCAAAAAGAACCGCTAGAGCTCACTTGGTGTTCAATTTAATGGGAGTAGTATGGATGCTTATTCTTTTTTATCCTTTTTTGAATCTTATAAACGGGTTAACTACTTATTTAGGTTCAGGTTCTCCATATGTTAGTGCCGCTGCAATTCCGGTAGCAATTTCATTATTTCATACCGTTTTTAATGTGACCAATACTTTTTTATTGGTATGGTTTATAAACCCAATTTCAAAGTTGGTAGAAAAAGTAGTACCATTTAAACCCGAACCAGAAAAAACTGCAGACGAACCTAAATTTTTAACTAAGAAAGGGCTAAACTATCCAGAAACTGCAATAGCCACATTAATTAAGGAATCTAAATATTTGTATAAAACAACAATTTTTGAAATTGTGGCGCATGCTTTAAATATTCATAGAGAAGACATTAAATCTGATTTAAAATTAAAAAAGCTTATTAAAAAATCGAATGTTCCTTTTCAAACTAATGTTCGGGAACTATATACATTTAAAGTTAAGTCAATTTATGGCGAGATAATTAATTATGCAACCAAAGCACAAAGTAAGTTAGGATTAACAGAATATCAAAATAATCAAATAGACAATATAAAAGTTGCTAATAGAAAAATGGTAGAAATTGTAAAAGATATTAATGAGTTAAGCCGCAATGTAGCACAGTACTTAAATTCTGAAAATCAATATATACAAAAAGAGTATGATAAGTTTAGAAGAAAAGTGGTTAAAGTTTTACGAATAATTTATCTGTTTAGAACAGAAAAGGATAATGAGAAATATTATAGAACCCTGTTAAAATTAAAGAAGGAATTAAAAAGCAGGATCGCTAATAGCAACAAACAAATTGAAGAACTAATAAGGAAAGATTTAATAACCGTAGATATGGCGTCTTCGTTAGTAAATGATAATGATAATGTAAATGATATTGTTAAAAACCTTATTGAAGTAGCAGAACTACTTTATGGTAAAAAAGATACCCTTTTAGAAAACGGAAAATAATTAAGACAA
The DNA here is from genome assembly GCA_965224845.1 of Wocania sp. Lineage (GTDB taxonomy): Bacteria > Bacteroidota > Bacteroidia > Flavobacteriales > Flavobacteriaceae > Wocania_A. The sequence continues at coordinate 256,065 of CBDDAJ010000015.1, read as the reverse complement.
AATATTTATGACCAATCAAAATTTTAGAGTTACTCCAGATTTGTATGCAACTAAAGGAAACCGTTTTGCAAACTATATTATTGATAGAATTGTGTTTTATGCTTTAATATTAGGCTTAGGTTTTCTTGCTGGTGTTATAGTTTATTCTTTTTTTACAGATACAACAGCTTTTGATGCGTTTTTATATGATATTGAAAATATGAGTAGGTTAATGGATAGACTGATAACAGGTATAATATTTTGTATTTTATATATGATTTTTGAGATTTTACTTAAAGGTAAAACGATAGGAAAGTATATAACAAAAACACTGGTGGTGATGGAAGATGGAGCAAAACCTAAAGCATCAGATATTATTTTAAGAAGTTTATGTCGGTTAATTCCTTTTGAAGCGTTTTCTTTTTTAGGAGCAGAAGGAAGAGGTTGGCACGATTCAATGTCAAATACTTATGTGGTTGATGAAAAAAAGTTTAAAGCCAAAAAGAATGCTCAAAGCGAACTTGATCAAATTGGGATATTACAAGAAGTAGACTAAAAGCTTTAAAGTGAAAAGTCAAAAAAACAAACTAAAAGAAGTCGCCCAGGTCTTTTTTAAATTAGGCTGTTTTGCTTTTGGCGGACCTGCAGCCCATATCGCTATGATGGAAGAAGAAGTTGTGGTAAAGCGCCAATGGATGACACGCGATTATTTTCTTGATATTATTGGAGCAACGAACTTAATTCCCGGACCAAACTCAACCGAAATGACCATGCATTGTGGATACGAACGCGCTGGAAGAAAAGGCCTGTTTGTAGCAGGAGTTTGCTTTATCTTACCCGCTATTGTAATTACAGGATTTTTAGCGTTTTTATATGTTAAGTATGGTGAGTTGCCTGAAGTAAAACCATTTGTTATAGGTATTAAACCTGCAGTATTAGCGCTTATAGCATCTGCAATAATTAAGCTGGGTAAAAAAGCGATTAAAAATACCGAATTAGCTGTTTTAGGAACCTTGGTTTTAGCGGCTAGTTTGCTTGGAGTAAATGAAGTTATGGCTTTATTATTAGCTGGTGTTTTAGGAATGGCCTATTTTTATTTAAGAACACATATTCAAAATAAAACATTAAGTCTTTCTCCAATTCTATTGTTTTTTGGGATTGGTGAAACCATTGTAAAACTGTCGGCTTTAAAAGTGTTTTTAGTGTTTTTAAAGGTTGGTGCTATTCTATATGGTAGTGGTTATGTATTATTTGCATACCTGGATGCCGAATTAGTTTCTAGAGGCTGGCTAACCCGACCCGAACTTATTGATGCCATTGCAGTAGGACAGTTTACACCAGGACCTGTATTATCGACTTCAACATTTATCGGATACCAGCTTTCTGGGTTTTATGGAGCCTTAGCTGCTACCACAGGTATATTTTTACCGTCATTTTTGTTTGTTCTTATTTTAAATCCGTTTATACCAAAAATGAGGCAATCTAAAATATTAAGATATTTTCTTGATGCTGTAAATGTTGCTGCAGTTGCGATAATGTTATCGGTATTAGTCGTTATGACCATAGATACTATAGTCGATTGGAAAACAGTACTTATTGCCTTGCTGTGTAGTTATCTTACTTTTGGAACTAAAGTAAGCACCATGTGGGTTATTGCTATTGGTGCCGTTTTAGGGTATTTACTTCTACTTTTTTAATATATCTGTACCTAAATAGCTGTCATTTTTATTATAATACCAGGCTCTTATTTTTGGCATTTTTATGCCATTAATAACTTCTATATCGGTAAGTAAAATATATTCTCCACTACTTTTTTTAACAGAACCTTTAGCATCCGTTTTATAAAACTGATAAACCTCCATAGCATAGTTTTCGGGATTGAAATAGAAATACCAAACATCGTTTCCAACATTAGAATCGTAGTTTACTTTTAAAACCAAGTAGTCTTTTCCTTTAAAAGTTTTTTGCTCAACCTTATCATGTATTATAGTACCCGTGTCTTTAAGTTTCATAGGCAAGCCATATAAATAGGTATAGTAGTTTTTATATAGCTTAGCGTTTTCACAGCTTAAACGATTAGCCTTTAAAGCCTCATCAGAGATATCTGTATTTCCGTTTAGGGCTATAGTGCATACATCTTTGTTTAAACTATATGCTGTTGTTATCGTATCTCTTTTTGCTTTTAAGTAAAAAAACTCCTCAGGTAAATTAATAATGATTTTAGAGTTTCTATTTGAATTATTGGGTGTTTCCATAGTAACATTAAATGTTGCATTAAATGTTTTCCAGTTATTTTGAGGATCATGGAATTGTATAGCCTTATTAAGAAGCTCTGAGCCATTTATATTTTGACTAAAGGAATATAGGCTTATTAACAGAAAACTAAAGAAGAATACAGGTTTCATAAAATGATTTTTGCTAAATATACAAAACAAAAAACACCTCAATCGAGGTGTTTTTTTAAGACATGAATTTAATTTTATTCGTTAGAATTGTCGCTGTTTTGTGTAACGTCATCCACAACATTAATAGTTGCAGGTTCTACTGACGCATCATGTGAGTTATGATACTCTTCCAAAAGATTCATTGTAGCGGTTATTAAATCTTTAGTTTCTAATAATAACCCGAAGTAAAGTGTTGTGTTTTTCGGACTAGATTCCTCCGTTCTTGTTCTGGAAACCTGCTTAACAATTTTATCAGTAACTAAATCAAAGATCTCTTTTTTACGATTAATAATTAACCCTATTTGCTCAAAAGAGCGAGAATTAAAAGCGTCTTTAGTATCGTTAAATAAAATTTCTAATGCATCATCAATTTCTTTTAGCTCTTTAATTTGGCTAAACTTAAGCTTTTTGTGATTGTTATTAATATGTTTATGGCTTACTTTAGAGATGTATTCTAAAGATTGTACAATATCTTCTAAGTAGCCTAGAATATTAATATAAAAACTGCTGGCTCTTAAACTGGTTTCGTCTAAATTTTTAATAAAATAAAAGATATTATCACGCAAGTTATCCACTTCATCAGACAGTTTTGCAACTTGTTTTTTGTTCTTTTTTAATAATGATAAATCTTGCTTCCCTAAGCCTTTTACTGCATTGCTGTAAATTCGATTTCCACGTTTTACAACGTTAGCCATGTTATCTGCACTTTCATGAATAACACCTTGTACAGATCTGCTTCCGGTTTCTTTTAAACGGTCTTCATCGGTAGATTTATTAGACGCATTTTTATGCGATTTGTAGTTTCTATATAATAAGAAAGCTGTAATAAGTAATAATATTGGAGTCATCACTTGTGGATTCCAATTGATTAAAAATACTACTGTGCCTGCAGCAATAAAGGCTCCAAGAGCAGTACCAAACCAACCAGCAATAACGTTTAATACACCAGCAACTCTATATACGGCACTTTCCCTTCCCCATGCACGGTCTGCTAAAGAGGTACCCATAGCCACCATAAACGTTACATAGGTTGTAGATAATGGCAATTTCATTGATGTTGCAATGGCAATAAGTACACCGGCTACCATAAGATTTACAGAAGCTCTAATCATATCAAAAGCAGGGGCATCTATACTTTGATCTTTTGTTAAAACAACACCTGTTTTTTGAAAACTATTGTTAATGCTGTTTTGCAAAGACTTAGGTAAAATTGCACCAAAATAGGTAGACAAAGCCGAAGATCCTTTTACTATTGCTCTAGACAACACATTAGGCTCAAACTTTTCATGTGTATCTCCCTGGCGAGATAAGCTTATCTCTGTTTCTGCTACGGTTTTTGCTTTTTTAGAAAGCCATAAAGTGGCTACCATAATACCGCCGGCTATAAAAAGTAATAAAGGTTCTGCTGGAACTTTTTTATCTAATACGGCCATAGACATAGAGGTATCCATACCACCAGCTATCCATGCTTCATAAGAATGGTAAGCTGCCATTGGTACACCAATAAAATTAACTAAATCGTTACCAGAAAACGCTAATGCTAAACCAAATGTTCCTACAGCTATAACAACAAGTAGTATTGTTTTTTTTGTTAATTTTTCGAAAATAAACGAAAATAATGTCCAAAAGGCAAAGCTTCCCAGAATTATAAAAACCTCGTTTCCTTCTACGAGCCCTTTTAACTCTTTATAGTAAGGCGTTCCCTTTAATCCTTTTAAGAAAATAAAATAGGTAATAGCGGTTAATGCTACCCCCCCAAAAAGAATTCCAAAATGTTTTATTTTCTTTTCATAATTGAATGTGAAAATAACACGTGAAATCCACTGTACAATGGCACCAACAGTAAAAGCTATAAATACAGATAATAAAATTCCACTAATAATGGTAATTGCTTTTTCCTGATTTATGTAGCTTCCTAAATCTGCAAATGTTTGAGTGTCTGAAGCCCCAATTTTTATTAAAGACATGACAACCGCTGCCCCTAATAAGTTAAATACAATAGAAACGGTAGTTGATGTTGGCAAGCCTAAAGTGTTAAAAAAATCTAGAAGTAAGATATCTGTAATCATTACGGCCATAAAAATGAGCATGATCTCACCAAATTCAAATTGTGCCGGAACAAAAATCCCTTTTCGTGCAACCTCCATCATTCCACTAGAAAACACGGCACCTATAAATATTCCTAAACTAGCAACAATCATGATTGTTCTTATAGAAATAGCTTTAGAGCCAATAGCAGAATTTAAGAAGTTAATAGCATCATTACTTACACCTACAATAATATCGGCAATTGCTAAAATTGTAATTGCTATTACCATTAATAAATACATATTCTCCATATATTTTTGATTTTGCAAATATCTAGACTGTTTAGGTCAGATATGTTATGTTAATGTTATGTTTTATTTATTTTAAAAATGAATATCAAATCCTAGTCTAAACGTTATATTGTCTTTATTCCCGTTTGTAGTCGTATAATTAATATCGGATTGCACCTTTAATTTATGACCTACAACAAATTTATTAAAACCTAAGGTATATTGTTTTCTTGGTAGTGTGTTAGTAACGGTTTCATAGTCTACAGTTGTAAAACGGCCAACCAATTCGTAATTGCTTTTAAATAAATAACCCGCTTGTAAGTTTAAAGCATTACCGGTTAACACAATATCACCGGTTGGTGTAATACCATCTAATTCTACAGCTACAGGATTATCTGCGGTTCTTTTAGCATATTCTCCCATAAATGAAAAGCCATTATATTTAAACATAGCATCAGCAAAAAATGTAGTAATATCTGTTTCGTATAAAGAACCATCGTTTCTAAACATATAATCACCAGAGAAACTTCTTTCTCTAACAGCAGCTTGATTTAAGTTATAAGTAAAACCAACCATTAATTTGGGCTTCACTTCGCGTTTTAAATCCGATTGGCTATAATCGCCTTTAGATGTAAAGGTACCAAAAGGTAAAAACTCTAAGCGGGTAGTGTATTGTAAACCTCCTTCATTCCCTTCAGTAACATTACGACCCTCTCCTTGTGATATTGCAAATTTTTCGCGCATTAAAAAATCACCTCCTAGATTGGTTTTATGACGTAGTTGAACTCCTAAATCACGATCAATATTAAAACGGCTGTTTAATAATGAACGATCTACTAATTGAAGATTAGCTGATGATACAACACGTTCAACATTTCCCGGAAGCTTGGTTTGACCTGCCCATAATTCCCAATTACCGGCAAAATTCCACATAATTACGGCATCTAAGATATAACGAGGTGTATTTCTGTTAAATTGATTGGCACCAGATATATCTCGATTTGAAAGGCCTAGTTCTATTTTATATTTTAGTTTAGGGCTGTATGCAAAACCACTAAATTTTAAACGAGCACGTCTTACAATAAAGTTATGTTCCGGGCTTCCATATTGGTTACCATCGTGATCCCAAGATGAGACAGAACGTACTTGAAAACGAGGTGCAAATTTAACACTAAAAGAACTGTCTTTAGCTGTAAAATTTATTAATCCCTTACCAAATTTGGTATCACTAATTTCTTGTGAAGATAATGGTGCTATAACCAAAAAAGCAATGGCTAGTAAAGTAAATTTAAGTTTCATTATAATTCTTAGTTTTTGTCGCTTGCAAAGAACTAAAACCAATGTTAACTTAATGTTTCCTAATGATTAATTTTTAAACAAAAAAGACTGCCCTGGCCAAGGCAGTCTCATTAGAAATCATAATAATGTAGTCGACAAAAACTAATTGATTATAATGAAATACTAATTGTTTGTCTTATAAGACATAACAAATATCTAGGTTTAAGTTAATGTGAATGTAACCCTAATATTAAGTAATTATTAAGATTTCCAATGTTAAATTTTTAGAAAAATTAATAATTTAATTCATTGATATTCAAATATTTACAATTTCAATGTTAACTTACCGTTAACTCAAGGTTGATTTAATGTTATGTGATTTGTATCTTTGGATTATAATGTTTAAAACCCCATAATTATGAAGAAATTAATTTTATTACTTTTCACCTTTTTAATTACTGTGGTATCTTTTGCTCAAGACAAGCAAAAGAGAGATTTAAAACTTAATAAAGAAACAAACTTGATTGATGTGGTTTATTATCACGACAATGGTACTGTTAGTCAAACAGGGTCATTTACTGCGGATGGTAAATTACATGGAAAGTGGCTAAGTTTTAACACAAAAGGTGAAAAAATCGTTTCTGCAAATTATGATAATGGTAAAAAAGTCGGCAAATGGATTCATTGGATTGAAGGTAAAAAAAAGGTAGTTAATTATGACAATAACGTTGCTTCTTTGTAAAATCATTCCAATTTTTGAAATAAAAAAATCGCCTATAGTATAGGCGATTTTTTTATTTTAAGCTTTGCTAAGTTTTAGAACTTATATGAGTAACCAATTGAAAACTCTGTTCCTGGAGTTCTTAAAGAAAAAATTTGATCTTTAGCTCTAAATGATTGGTATACGCTTGCTCTGTCGCTTCCTAGAATATTTGAAATTTTAATATCTATAGAAGACTTTTTGTTTTCTCCAAAAGCTTTATTTAACGTAAAGTTTAAGCTTTCAAAAGGTTTTGTATACACATCAGGAACACCTCCTAAACCAACCACTTCAAGTGTTTTACCTTGCATGTTAAAGAATAAGCCTGCTTGCAAACCAAGCTCATTATTTGAATAGTTTAAGCTTGTGTTTATTAAGAAAGGAGACTGCCCTTGTAAATTTCTTTTTCTGTCAATAGTTTCACCTGTCCTGGCATTGGCTTGTCGTGAATTAAATTCTTCATCAGACATCGTTAGCTCAGATTCTGTAACAGAGGCATTTAAAGAGAATTTAAGATGTTTTAATCCTTCTGAGATAAACCCTAAGTGCTTTCTAAATTCAACTTCAGCTCCATAAACTTTTGCGCTTCCTAAATTTCCAATGGTTAATTGCGTTGGAGCAGAAGCAAAGAACGATTTTTCAAGAGGATCTGTAAAATCTTTGTAAAAAGCACTAACAGCAAACATTTGTCCTGCTTCTCCAAAATTTTCAAACCTTAAGTCGAAGTTATTTATATAAGTTGGTTTTAAATTAATATTACCAATAAATAATCTGTCAGTAATTGGGTCGAATATTTGAGATAATGAGGCCTCTTTAAAAGAAGGTCTTGCAGTAGTTCTGTAATATGATGTACGCAGATTAGATTTTTCTGTAACGGCATAAATAAAGTTTGCAGAAGGAAACAAATCATATTCATCTAATACTTTAACCCGATTGTATATTTCTGTACCGTCTTGCCCCGTGTAATAAGAAACAAAGGCTTCAGCTCTTAAACCTAAAATGGATTTTAAATGTTTAGTAATATTAAATTCGTTTGATATATAAGTTGAAGAAATATGCTGCTCGCCTTCATAAGCATCGTTTGGGTTAAATATGTCTCCTGAAATAAGATAGGTCCCATTATTATTATCTCTACTCCAAATATTTTCAGCTAACAATAAATTATTTGGATTTCCATCAGCAACAGGGGTACCATTGTTGTCAAAAGTCCAATCATCTACACTAAAGTCTCTAAATTTATAAGTGTGTCCACCTCCAAACTTCACTTTAGCAGGTTTTCCAAATAAGTCATATTTTTTGCTGAAATCTAATTTACCAGCCCAATTTTCTTCTTGTAAAAAGCGCCAAATGCGAATTGGAAAAGTAGCTGCAGATGCACTAATAAAGAATTCGCCTGTTTGCGATTGTTGCAATGGTGTTACCCGATGATCTAAATCGTGTACTTTTGAAATTGTGGGAGATAGTTTCCAATCAAAAGTCCAATCATTTTCAAATCCAAATGCATGTTTACCATTTAAAAGGATATTGGTTACCGAACGTTCGGTATAAGTAATGGCATCTTTTGTTAGTGGTTCGAAACCAGATCCCGATCCCGATCCGCCTTGAGCAACAAGCTGGTTAAAAAAACCACCGGTAGACTCTCCATTTTGGATGTGTAATACATTAACTCTATATTTTGAATTTTGAGTTTTAAATGTAAGTCCAACAAGACCATTTAAAAGGACATTGTTTATCCCTTCGCTACCACTTGACACCCTATCTGTAACCAATTGGTTGTTCGATTTATCATTAGCATCAATCGAGTATGCTCCATCTAAACGGTTCTCGTAAAAAGTTGTACTGTTTTTGTATGAGAATGATGCCAGATACCCTAGTTTATTATTTTCTCCCACTTCAAATTGATCTCCTAACGTAAAACCAAAATCAAAGTTTGGATTACTCGTTGATTTTTTAGCTCTTAGTTCCCCATCAAAACGTCCGGTAAGCGTGGTTAATAATCCTCGATTCTCGAAAGTTCCAGGAATGTTTTGATACCGATGTATAGGTCTGTTTCTTGAGTTATCATCATAACCCCAAAAATCTGTACTGCTAGCAGTGCCATTTAAATAATTGTCTTTGCCATGCATATCCGGATTGAAAGCAGCTCCAACAGATATAGCAGCTTCAAATTTTGTTGGAAAATCTTTGGTTACTATATCTACCACTCCTCCTGTAAAATCTGCTGGATATTCTGCTGCCGCAGATTTTATTACTATAATATTATCTAAGATATTAGTTGGAAAAATATCCATTTGAATGGTGTTTCTATCTGGATCTAAGCCAGGAATATCAACGCCATTTAAAGTAGATTTGGTATAGCGATCTCCCAGCCCTCTAACATAAACATATTTACCTCCTTCAACAGAAACTCCGGGAACACTTTTTACAGCACTGGCAAGGTTACCCGCTCCGCTAGATTTTATGCTTTGTGCCGATAAACCATCTAAAAGTGTAACCGATTTTTTTTGGATATTTAAAACGGCATTTTCAGTATTTCTCTTGGCACTTGTAGTAATAATTATTTCATCTAGGGCATTTGAATTTAAAACAACATCTAAATTAACGACTTGTCCAGATTTAATTATAACATCACTTATTTCTTTTGATTGATAGCCTACAAAAGAAAAGATAAGCGTATAAGTACCTTCGTCAAGATTTAATTGATATTTACCATCAAAATCAGATGTTGTACCAGTTGTAGTTCCTTTTACTAAAATGTTGGCAAATGCCATGGGCTCGTTATTATATTCACCATCCAGTACATTTCCAGTTACGGTTCCTGTTTGTGCATAAAGGCTAAACAATGAACTTAAAAACAGAGTTAGAATTATATAAATATTTTTCATATATAATTTATAAACTACTGCTCACAATATGTAAGCAGTAGTGCATTTATTTTTTTAATATAGATTCTTAAAAGCCTAAACTACCTGCATTATTGGCGTAGGTCCAGCTAAGGTTAGACGTTGTTGCTCCTACAGTTTGCTCCCCTTCATTAACTTTTTTTGCCCAGTTTGCAGCTCTTTCGGTAAAAGTTGGTGCTAAAATGATTTTGTCTTCAGGGATATCGTTTGTTTCATCGGTATCATCACAGTTTTGTGCACAGCCTACTTTTTCTATGAAAATACTGTTATCAAACCCTACAATTTCCCATTTTTCAAAAGTGATTAATCCGTCTAAAAAGTTTTGAGAAACAGCATTATTATCTAACTCAACATCCGAACTATCTTTAAAGCCTTTGGCATATACATTTTTAACCGTACCTGTTGCTTTACTTCTAAAATCTGCATATTCTCCATTAGAAGTATTTAAGTTTCCTATTAAAGTTAGGTTTTGTAAAGTAAAAGCTCCGGTTGCTGTACCTTCTCTTCCGTCAATTTCTAAGGCATGATCAGAGGCATCACCTAATATAACTACAGCATTATCAATAGTGCCTGAATAAGCTTGGTCTATATCTAAACCATCATCTCCTTGAGCCCAAACTAATAAGTTAGTAGCATTAACCGTTCCTCCAAAAAACTCGATACCATCGTCAACATTAGCAACAACTTCTATGTTGTCAATAATAGTTTTGTTACCAACGCCACCAAGGGTAAGACCATTAATTTCGTTTCCTTCTCCAATTAAAGCACCACCGTGTCTAATAGAGACGTATTTAAGCACACCGGAATCGTCATCAGCTACAGCTCCTCCATATAATCCGAATGTATCATCGGCAGGAATCCCTTCTATTTGTACCTCGGTTAAATCGCCTTTAAATGAGCAAGGCGCTTTACCTAAAATAATTAGGCCTCCCCAAAGTCCTCTGTTACTTTCGTTAAGATTGGTTCCAGCGGTTTGTCCCACATCAATATTATCGCTTGAAGAGGTGAAAATAATGGGGCTTGTAGAGGTCCCTTCAGCATTAATTTTGGCTCCTCTGGCTATAATTAAAGCAGAAGCTAAAGAACCCGTTCCTGGTTTTCCTTTAATAATGGTCCCCGCTTGAATGGTTAGTGTTACGCCATCTTCAACTACAACTTTTTGGTTTAATTCGTATATATTATCGTTTGTCCATGTTGTGTTTTCAGAAATCGCTCCGGTAACAGCAACAACAGGGGTGCTGCTATTGCCTCCTCCATCCTGGATGATTGTAATTTCTTCTATTATTATAGGCGTATCATCATCTTTAAGACATCCGGTAAAAACTAAAGAAGAAGCTATTAAAAGCGTTAAAAATATTTTTTTCATGATTTTAATTTTAGGTGTTTTTTTGTTTTGTTTGTTGCCGCAAAGAAACTATGAGACTGTAAACATTGTGTTACCTAAATATTAAAGAACCATGATAAAAGTGTTAGCTTAATGTTACTTTAAGAGGTTGATTTTAGAGGTTATTTTACGTTTAATTAACATAGAATTGCAGTTGCATTATTGTATAAAAAAAAGCAGCTTTCAGTTAACTGAAAGCTGCTAATCTATATTTAAGGCTTTAGCGTATCAAAGACGCTGCTGTTGCTATTTATTAATAGAAGTGTCTTTTTTGTCGGCACTTGCTAATGTTAGCATCAGGTCGTCAATAGATATGGAGTCTGCTTTTAAATGTAATTTTATGTTAATTGATTTTCCACCTGTTACTTTTACAGTTAATACTTTGGCTTTATAACCTACAAAACTACTTACTAAAGTATAATGGCCTGCTTTTAAATTTTTAAACTTAAAAGTACCTTTCTCATCAGATAAAACTTCAGTACCCGTTTCTTTTAGTATAACTTTTGCATATTGTAAAGGCTTGTTGTTGGCTTCAACATCAAATAATTGACCTTGTATAGAGCCTGTTTGCTGAGCAAAAGAAAAAGCTGTTACAAAAAAGATAGCGATAGATAAAATAGGTCTCATGAATAATCTTTAAAAATCTGTTGCAAAGAAAAATATTTATTATAATCACAATGTTATGTAAACATTAAACAAGAGTGATTAAAAGGTTACCTTAATGTTATCAAATTTTAGATTTGTTTTTATCGATTTTACTTATCTTGCTTGCTCTTAAAAAAGTATAATGAACTGGGAACAACTACTATCTTTAAAACGATTTGGCGATACTAATAAACGCATTAGAAAAGAACAGGATGAAACACGTTTAGGTTTTGAAGTTGATTACGATCGTATTATTTTTTCATCAGAGTTTAGAAGCCTTCAAGATAAAACGCAAGTTATTCCTTTATCTGAAACAGACTTTGTACACACACGATTAACACATAGCTTAGAAGTAAGTGTTGTTGGGCGTTCTTTAGGGAGACGCGTGGGGCAAAAACTATTAGAAAAGCATCCGCATTTGCAAAGTGTATACGGCTATCAAACTAACGATTTTGGTGCTATTGTTGCTGCAGCTGCTTTAGCACACGATATTGGTAATCCACCTTTTGGACATTCAGGCGAAAAGGCTATTGGAGAATTTTTTAAAACAGGTAAGGGACAACCATTTAAAACTCGGTTAACCGATAAAGAGTATCAAGATTTGTGTGATTTTGAAGGGAATGCCAATGGCTTTAAAATTTTAACCGAAAGCAGGGCAGGAAGAGACGGGGGACTGCGTTTAAGTTATGCTACCTTAGGTGCGTTTATGAAATACCCTAAGGAATCATTACCTAAAAAGCCCACACAGCATATTGCCGATAAAAAATATGGTTTTTTTCAAAGTGAAAAAGAGGCCTTTACCGATGTAGCTAACGTGTTAGGCTTATTAAAAAGAAGCGAAAAACATCTTAGTTTTTCTCGTCACCCATTAGCTTTTTTAGTTGAAGCTGCCGATGATATTTGTTATACTATTATCGATTTTGAAGATGGGATTAATCTGGGGTTAATCCAGGAAGAGTTTGCACTTGAATACCTGTCAAAAATTATTAGAGATAATATAAAACCAGAAAACTATTATGCGCTTTCAACCAAAGAAGATCGAATAGGATATTTGCGGGCTTTGGCCATAGGGTCGCTTATAAGTGAAGCTGTTGATGTTTTTATGGCTAACGAGGAAGCTATTTTAAATGGTAATTTTGATTGTGCCTTGTTAGATAAAAGTAAGTACGATGCTCAAATACATGATATTATTAAAATAAGTGTTGAAAACATCTATCAATCTACCGAAGTTGTTGATAAAGAAATTGCTGGTTATGGCGTCATTAATACCTTGCTAAACACCTATACTAATGCTATAAATAATGCATTTAATAATACGGCTTCAAATTACGACAAGCTTATTTTAAAAAGTTTACCAAAAACGATTAAAACAAATACATCTAGCCTATACCAGCGTCTAATGAGTGTGTGTTACTACGTCTCGTTACTATCAGACAGCAAGGCCATTCTGGAATATAAAAAGATAAAGGGGATAGAAATTTAAAGGCCTGTTTAGGTGTTTTTTAGGGGGGTCGTTTAATGGTGAGTATATGAAGTGTAGCCTGCCGATAGGCGGTTATGATTTCATATACAGTGTTGTGGTGTCGTTATTCTTTTCTTTTAAGTAATAAAATCTATTTACAGTTGATTTAGTAATTGCTCCTAAATGTCCAGCCAAATTTCTTGATTGTTTCGCATAAAAATTTATGTTTTCGCCTAAACTCTTTTCTGATTCTTTATCTTCGTTCCGTTTTAAATCAAAAAGAATATTCCAAATTCTGTGAGCAAGTTCATTTGACCATTTTAGAGATTTTACTTTTGATTGGTCACCTAAATTTTCATCACTCCCTATTGCTCGATTCATTACGGTCAAATCTGACAGAAATAGTTCATTAAATAATATTTTGTCTTTAATTGATTTTGTTGACAACCATTTTATCAATTCGCTTAGCTTTAATTTTTCGGTGTAAATATCTACAGTCGCGAGGATTTCTTTAGACTCATTTACTTTTTTTATTTCATCTTCGTTTAGACATTTAATTACCAATCCAACATTGACTGTATCAGGGTTTTCGTGTCTAATTCCTTCAATACCTGCTATTTCTCTTCTCAATAAATTATTTTCAAGACTAAACTCCACTTGATTTCCTGTTGAAATGATTCCATCAACTATTCTTCCAGCAAAGACAATTCCTCTACCAGTTATTTCAAAAATATCTTCGATATGAAATTTTGCAATTTTTGTCACGTAAAGTTCTTTTTTAAGCAGCACAATGCAAAGATAAAGTGCCGTTTCAATGAACTTTATCGGTTGTTAAACGAATTTCGACATTTTTTCTGACAAAGTCAAGTTGGCTTTTAACTAAAACTAAATCAGTATTGCAATAATAAATCAAAGTAATTTTTTAAATGCTCAGCATCCAAACCAACAGATTGTTGTAGCTTATTAACACTTCCGTGTTCTATAAACCTATCCGGGATACCCAAAACCTTAATCGTATTTTTATAATTATGGGTTGAAGCAAATTCTAAAATAGCAGAGCCAAAGCCGCCTTTTACAGTGCCGTCTTCAATGGTAATAATTGTATTGTAAGTTTCAAAAACGGTATGGAGTAAGCTTTCATCTAAAGGCTTTACAAAACGCATATCATAATGCCCGATTGCTTTAGTATTATCGAGTTCTTGAATTGCTTCAGTAACATTTCGGGCAATGCTTCCAATACTTAAAACAGCTAATTTAGTTCCGGTTTTAAGTTGTTCGCCTTTTCCTATTTTTATTGTATTAAAAGGTTGTTTCCAGTCTATGGTAAGGCCTCTTCCTCGAGGATATCGAATCGCTATGGGTTGCTCTAAGCCTAATTGAGCTGTGTACATGATGTTACGTAATTCAATCTCATTTCTTGGTGCGAACACAATCAAATCAGGGATACATCTCAAGTAAGCCAAATCGAAAGCACCATGATGTGTTGCTCCATCTTCGCCAACCAAACCAGCACGATCTAAACAAAAAATAACAGGTAGTTTTTGTAATGCCACATCATGTATAATTTGATCGTAAGCACGTTGTAAAAAGGTAGAGTAAATATTACAAAACGGGATTAGGCCTTGAGTTGCCATGCCTGCTGCCAATGTAACCGCATGTTGTTCGGCAATACCAACATCAAAAGCACGCTTTGGTATTTCGTCCATCATATATTTTAATGAACTTCCGGTTGGCATAGCAGGGGTAATACCTACAATGTTTTTATTTGCTCTGGCGAGCTCTAAAATGGTATGTCCAAAAACATCTTGATATTTAGGGGCTTCAATTATTTCTCCCTTTACAATAAGGTTTCCCGTTTTGGCATCAAATTTACCCGGAGCATGATATTTTACCTGGTCCTCTTCAGCCTGCTTTAATCCTTTACCTTTGGTAGTGATGATATGTAAAAACTTAGGGCCTTTTACAGTTTTTAAACGCCTCAATTCTAAAATAATGGCATCAATATCATGCCCGTCAATTGGCCCGGAATAATCAAAATTTAAAGCTTCAAAAATGTTATCTTGTTTTTGAGTGCCCTTTTTTACATGAGTTAGGTATTGCTTTAAGGCCCCGACACTAGGGTCTATACCAATAGCATTATCATTTAAAATAACGAGTAAATTAGCATCGGTTACACCGGCATGATTTAAGCCTTCAAAGGCCATTCCACTGGCAATACTGGCATCTCCAATAACGGCAATATGGTGTTTGTCTTCACCTTTAAGTTGCGAAGCAATAGCCATTCCTAATGCTGCCGATATAGAAGTAGAGGCATGTCCCACACCAAAAGTATCGTAAATACTTTCACTGCGCTTAGGGAAACCGCTAATACCGTTAATCTGTCTGTTAGTATGAAAAACAGCTTTTCGCCCAGTTATAATTTTATGTCCGTAGGCTTGATGGCCAACATCCCAAATAAGTTGATCTTCAGGAGTGTTAAATATATAATGTAGAGCAATAGTGAGCTCTACAACGCCTAAACTGGCTCCTAAATGGCCTTCTTTAGTGGCGACAATATTAATTATAAACTCACGTAGCTCTTTAGCAAGTTCAGGGAGCTCTTCTTGCTTTAAAAGACGAAGTGCTTTTGGAGAATTAATACGATTTAAAAAGTTGTTTTGCACAAGGCAAAAGTACTTCTTTTCATGCTTAAGTTAAAAGAATTTGTATAAGTAGTAAAAACCAGTTTGCCATTCACGCTATTTGTGTTGTTATTCACGACATTTTTTTGGATAAGCGTTTGATTTACTGGTAGTTTTGAGGGGTATAATTAAAATCGCTTAACTATAAATAAAAAAGGATTCACTATGGCACAAACTGCATTAGATACATTATATCTTGTTAACAAGACTAACCAAAAAATATCAATAGAAATTATAACTGGAGGGATTGAACAGACGAGTACAATTACAGCTGAGTTAGATAATCAAAGAATCGTAGATGGCATTAATGGTTATTTCCCAGAGACTATTATTGGTAACAATAAAGAATTAAATGGTAAAACTTTAATCATTGCATGTACTATTGCTGATACTTCTAGAAATACAAATTATACTGAATTAGTAGTGCGTATTAAAGGAGGGATTTCTTTTAGAGAATATACATTATTTAAAAATGTAGAAGAAGAAGGTGATTCTGTAGACTACGTTTGTTTAATCCAATTTTATAATCCATAATTCTAAAAATATGAAAAGTAAAACCTTGTTTATAATATTAATTAATTTAATCATTATAAGAGCATTTGCTCAAGAAAATAGTATTGATCTTGATGTTTTAAGAGCACCTTCATCTCCAGCTTCAAATTTGTTAGGTATTGCAAACACAGATATAGATAAACCTACAGACATATCATCATTTATGCTATCACTACAATCAGCAAGCAACTCATTTACACAATTGCCTTCCAATTATGCAGTTGATATAGCACCTTTTTTATTGTTTAAAGATAAATCAACTCAAAGAACTGATTTTACAACTAATGGTTTAGAAAGTAAAAAACCCAAAGACATTTTCAAACAAACATTTGTAGTCTCTATGGCTGTAGTTAATTCAGATAATACTAACACTAATACTACATTAAATTCCGAGAGCACATATGTTGGTTTTGGATTTAAGTTTTCTATTTGCAGAGGTAATTATTCAGACACTACAAAAACAGAATTGAAAAAAATTGTTGGTTTTCAAAAGCTCATAAATGATATTAATATTTCATCTGTAAAGAAATATTTAGAAGAAAACAATGAAGAATATCAAGCTCTTGATAAAGAAATAAAAAAACTGTTAAAACCAGGGTTAACAAAAATAGAGTATGATAGAATTCAAAAAGGTAGCGAATATAAAAAACTAGAGCAAAAAATGAGTGATATGCTAAAATCTTTTTATGAAAAATATGAGAAATCGAAAAAAAGTGAGCTTAAAAATGAAATAAAAACAATGGCTTCTTCTTTTCAAATAGAGAGAACTGGCTTTTCATGGGATATAAATGGTGGTATTAGTACTGAATTTAGAGATAAAAGCTTTAGTAACAGTAAAGTGTACAATTTAGGACTTTGGACCAATTTTGGGTTCACTACTAAAAAAGGTTTTGCTCTACTTGGTTTAGCAAGATATTTATATAACCCAGATAAAATTTTTGCTTTAGATAATCAGATAAATGACATTGATAATATTGCTACGTTTGATGCAGGAGCGCGTTTAGCATACTCAAAACCTCAATCAAAGTTCAGCTTTAGCTTTGAAAGTATATACAGAAGTGTACTGTCAAGTGATACGATTGATCCTTCATGGAAAATGATTTTAAATACAGATTATTCGCTATTAAAAAACCAAAAATTAACATTTTCGTTTGGTAGAGATTTTGACGGAACTATTTCAAAAGATGGAAACTTGATTGCGGCTTTGTCGTTTATAGCCGGTTTTGGCAATAAATAGCATAGATTAAAAAAGAAAATAATTATGGAAAACTTAAATAAAGAAACTATTGAAAAAATTATTTTGGAACTACTAAAAGTCCTTAAAAAGCTTGAAGAAAAAGAGAATTTAAATGAGGAAGGAAAAACGATTAAAGTAGTCGAAAATGAAGAAAGAACAATTGGAAGAGTTATAGGGACCTTTGCTAAAATCAATAATTTAGATGTTGGGTTAAAATTTACAGGAGAATCAAATAACACCATTAATTTAGACTTTAATGATGTCCTATTCCATAACATCGAAAAGGATTCCCTAAAAAGCATTATAATGACAGAAGTAGACAGAAACTCAATACTGAAAAAGTATAATATAGAGATTGAATAAGACATGGAATTAATAAAGTTAAAAAAAGGAGATAAAGATTCTTTAGGAGATGAGATAAGCAAAATTTTCTATAGAAAAACGGCTGATGAAAAAAAGGTGGACTACTTGATTTATGAGATAAATGAAAATGATTTAAGGTTTGACGCAATTACTGTATTAGCTAAAAAATTGGTTAATTATTCATCGATAATAGTAGATATACAATCATCCTTAAATATTAATCCAGAACTAAAAAAAAGATACAATCCTTTTCTAGCAAATTTGATACGAAATGTTTTTGATTCTGAAGAAAAGACGGATTTTAAACCATTATTTGAGACGCTAAAAAAAAATATCGTTGGAAATATTTTATCTATTGCCAGATTAAAATATCTAAAGCTCTGTTCAATTTTTTTGTTTGCAACGATAGTTCAAATCTTGGTTTTATGGTGGTATAATACCACTATTTCGGGCACTTATTTTTTTAGAGATTTTAGTCTGGATTTTATAAACATGTTATATTTAGCATCTGCTGGGGCGGTTGGAGGCTTTATTTCTGTAACCTTAAAAATTAGCACAATTCCAATAGATCCGTTTCTCCCATACAGAAGAACAAGGTTAGATGCCATAATAAGGATAGTTTTAGCAATGATTTTTGGGGTTTTGATATATTGGTTTTTAAAATCAGGTTTTGTAAGCTTTTTAGATTCATCTAAACTTACCTTTAATACATCAAAGGGAACTCTATTATCATTATCTATTGCTATTGTTTCAGGTTTCAGTGAACGCTTAATCCCAAATATTTTAAATAGTGAAGAAAGCAAGTATGTAAATGAATTAAAAAAAACAAAAATTCCTATTAAATAAAATAACCAAAAAAAGGTTTTACAGTGTTTCATTTAAACGTCTACATATGAGAAATTTATTTATTCCATTCATTTTTGCTATTTTATGTTGTGTAGGGTGTTCTTCAGACAAGAAAAAAAACAATATTAAAAAAGAGATAAATCAATTAAAATTTGCAGACACCTCAGTTTTTCAGTTTATCGATTTTAATAAGGAGGATATAGATTTTGAAAACTTAAACGATTCAGTTTTTGAAAATCATTTAAAAAACTTTAGTATTGATACAGTAAATGGAATACCTTATTACATAATTGAAGGGGATCTTTTAATGACAAAGATGGAATATTATCAATATAAGAATCAAAGGGATTTTTTACCTGTATCATTAAATGCTCCTAAGCTTTTAGGTTATAAAATCGGCAATAAGATTATTAAACAACCAGAACATTTAAATATGAAATATGCCATTGTAAAATCTTCTTTTAATAATATTGCTCAATACGATAGTGTGAAAAATAACATGATTAAAGCGACTAAAGACTGGATGGGTTTGTGTAATGTGAAATTTAATTACATTGCTGAACTTGACGACCTTATAGATACCAATGACAATCCTGATTCTTTAACATTTGTAGTTAGAAAGGCTAAAGGAACTTATAATGCAAGGGCATTCTTTCCTGATCAGGCTAAAGAATTAAGAAAAATCAAAATCACCCCGGTACATTTTAATAGTGATTACGATAAAACAGGTATTTTGAGACACGAACTTGGACATGTTTTGGGTTTTTTACACGAGCACATATTGTTAGATGAAGATTTTTGCCGAGAAGCATCATCTTATCAGACCAATTCTGTAACAGATTATGATCCCAAGTCCGTTATGCATTACTACTGTGAAGGTATCGGTACTCACAAACTTAAATTCACACAAAAGGATAGCTTAGGAGCTATAGCATATTACCCATTTAAATAATTAAAACAACAATCATGAAAAACAAAAGCTCATTAACAATAATAATTGCAGCACTAATCTTTGTTATTATTTTACTTATTTTTAAAAACAATAATAGAGGTATTGCTAAATGTTGTAAAAAAGAGAGACATACTGAAAAATGTACCTCTAAACAAAGAATTCCGAAAATAGAAAATTTAGTCGATACTCATCTTTATTATAAAATTGATGATCATTGTAATTTTCAAACACTTCTGTTTCAACCATGTTTTGAAAGTGATGATGATACAAATAACAATATGTATAGTGTAGTTGGAAGATTTAATGGTAGTAAACATAATGATTCAGTATATGCGATAAATACACTTGAAGTAAAATTGTTCTTTTTTAATATTTTAAAGGCTACTGGAAACTATCCCGAATTTAAGATAGGGGGCATAAAGACCTTACCAACGAGTACGAGTAAACATGTTCAGATATCTTTTAAATTAGTTAAAGGGAAATCAGGCAAAAATGAGTCTGATTATGTTTATGGAATTCACAATGATGAACATCCAATACTAATAAGTAATCATGAAAAAGCTACTATAAGTTTTTATGTTGAAGATACTAAAGGTAAAGATTTAAAATCTATGGGTTGTTATGACCTAATACCAAGCAATGTGAATACAGGCGGGGGCTATGAATGTAACGGAAAACCGGTACCTCCTGGGGGACCTTGAAAAACAAACAATTGATATATCTTTTGAAAAAAGACAAAATAATTCTTACTGCAATTCTATCTTTATATTTTGTTAATGTTTTTTCACAAAATACTATTGACAGTATAAATTATGCACTAAAATTAGATGATTACAATAAAGCACTTGATTTTACAAATAGACTTAAAAATGAAGAATTAAAGCTCCTTTTTCTAAAGAAAATCAATTACTATTTAAAAGACAATAAGGTTGATACCACAGAGTTGTATAAACTAAAAGCCCCTAAAAATAAGGATTCTATTTTATTTAAGTATTTGATAGCTGATATCTATCATTTAGGAAAATCAAAAAAAGCAGAAATATATGATAGTTATTTTCAAGCTTATAAGTGGTATAAGAAGAATAAAGATACTTTATCAATAAATGAGTCCTTGAAACGGCTATGCAATTATATTATTTATAACGCAAGAAATGACACTATAAGACTAAAAAATCATGTTAGTCAATTAAACAGATATAAAAAAGACTCGATTGTTGACCATTTTTGGGCAACATACTATAAAATTCAATATAATCTTTTTGTAAAGGACTTTTTGTTCGATAAAGATTCTACTGCTAAAAGTTTTAGGAAAGCTGAAATGAAATTATTATTCGATCAATTACTAAATCAATCAAATTCAAATAAACATCATCGAGCAAAATATTATACTATGCTTGGTATTTATCAGGGGGATTGGTTAGGAGATTATAATGAGTCGAATAAAAGTTTTTTAGCATCTAAATCTTTATATAACGATATAAGCAATATGCAAGCAAGAAGGAGCGTAGCGACATTAGAAAATAATATAGCAATCAATTATTTTAAGAAAAAAGAGTTTGAAAAAGCAATTCCGTATTTTAAAAAAAGTTTAATCAGAGATAAAAAGCAGTTATATAAAATGTTTACCAATGAGTGGTTATATAAATGCTACAATAACTTAAAACAATCGGATAGTGCTTTATTCTATTTTAAGAAAATGACAGAGGTAAAAGATGAGTTAAAGCAAATCGAAAACACTCGCCAAATTATTACTATGGAAACTAAATATGATTATGATGAAATAGTCAAGAATTTAGAAAAAGAGAATCGAGAAAAAAGGGAGCTCAAATCTACATTGTTAACCATTATTCCTATGTTAGGCGTATTAACACTTATCCTAATTTTCATTTTCTACCTCTACAAGCGTTACAAAAAGAAAAGTATAGTTTTAGAAGAAGAACAATCAGAAACTCTTCAAAAGCTTGATGAACTTAAAAGTATCGTCATTAAAAATCATATTGTTTTAAAGGATAAAACCAAAGTTTATATATCAGATTTGATGTATATAAAATCAGATGATCATTATCTGGAAGTGGTGACACAGAACGATAAAAAGCACACCGTTAGAGGTAAGCTTAGTCAAATAAAAGAAGAACTGCCCCCTAATTTTATTCAGTGCCATCGCTCTTATATTGTAAATTCTAATTTTATAAAACAAGTAAATTCTACGTCTTTGATGTTAATAAACAAAGAACAAATTCCATTATCCAGAAGCTATAAAGATAAGTTTTGAAATTGTATTTTTGTCAATATGATAGAACCATTTGACGATACTTATTTTATGAAACGCGCCCTTCAGGAAGCCGAAGCGGCTTTTGAAAAAGGAGAAGTTCCTGTTGGCGCTGTTATTGTTATTGATAATAAAATTATTGCTCGTGGGCATAATTTAACAGAAACCTTAAATGATGTTACGGCTCATGCCGAAATGCAAGCCATAACCGCTGCAGCTAATTTTTTAGGGGGGAAATATTTGCAAAAATGCACCTTGTATGTTACGTTAGAGCCTTGTCAAATGTGTGCCGGAGCTTTGTATTGGAGTCAGATTTCTAATATTGTTTTTGGTGCTAGAGACCCCGAACGCGGCTGTATTAATTTAAAAACCAAATTACACCCTAAAACAATTATTAAAGGCGGTGTGTTGGCCGATGACGCTTCTGAAATCTTAAAACGGTTTTTTATTGAAAAGCGAAATTTGAATTGATATAATTTGTCTTGTCATTGTGAGGCAGGTACGACGTGGCAATCTGTTTAAGTATTAGTTTGAACTCGGTAAATAGTGAGTCATTTTCTGCGTTAGTGATTGCAGTGGCATCCTTTTTTGAGATTATCGAGACCAAAATATTTTTTGGTTGAAGATACCGAAGCAAAGCTTTAAAAAAGATAAAACGGAAAGCACGATCTGTAAGGTAAGGCCAAATTATTTACGTGTATCGCCTTCACGTTTGCGCATTTTGTCAAGATTTTCTTTGGTAAGCATATAATCTTTTACATCTTTATCTTTCCAGCGGTAATAAGAAAATAAAGGGAATACAATAAAAAAAAGCCCTGCTACACCAAAGCCAATTAGTTTTTGAGAGTATTCTAAATGAAGTGTAAAACCTAAAATGATACTGGTTAGTGCTATTATTGTTAATATTAAAATGAGGTATTTCATTTGTACAAAATCATTAATGGTTTTCTAATCTATTTAGTAAAATTAATTAATTGTTGCCTATAAGCCGTTAATAGTTTTGATTTTGAGATGTAACCATAATATTTCCCGTTTTTGATAACAGGCAAATTCCAGGCACCACTGGTTTTGAATTTATTCATAATGGCATTCATAGAATCGTTTTCATAATTAATAATTCCGGCATCGGCATGCATTAAACTTGCGGCATTTACTTTATCGTAAAGCTCTGAGTCGAACATCATATGCCTGATGTCATCTAATCTTATAACCCCTAAAAACTCATGAGCATCATTCACTACAGGGAAATGGTTTCTTGATGATTTAGCAACCGCGTTTTTTAAGATATCCCGCAGCATCATGTCTGGAGTAAGAACAATAAAATTGGTTTCGATTACCTTGTCGATATTCAAAACCATTAGAACATTTTGATCCTTGTCGTGGGTTATTAACTCTCCGCGTTTGGCAAGTTTTAAAGTATATATAGAGTGTGAAATATAATATTTTGTAATAGCAAAAGATATGGCCGAAACTATCATGAGGGGTACAAATAGTTCATAGCCTCCAGTTATTTCAGCAATAAGAAATATAGCGGTTAAGGGCGCATGAAGTACTCCGGCCATTAAGCCTGTCATTCCTATTAAGGTAAAATTAGATTCTGAAACCTGAAAGCCAAACCCTATATTATTAATTATTTTTGCAAAGGCATTTCCTAAAGTGCTTCCCATAACCAGGGTTGGAATAAATACACCACCAACACCACCGGCTCCAAATGTGGTTGTCATTGCAATTGCTTTAAAAACGGCAATACCAATTAACAACCCGATAACAATCCAAATATTACTTAAATCAAGGTTAAAAGGTGTTGCCCCTATCGCACTCATATGGTCCCCTTTTAATAGATTGTTCATTATCCCATAACCTTCACCGTATAAAGGGGGAATGAGATAAAGTAAACTACCAATAGCTAAACCGCCTATTAAAAGGCGTTTTGCTCTACTTTTAAATTGCTTAAAAAAATTGGTAATTCCGAAAAATACTTTTGAAAAATAAACAGAGGAAAGTCCTGTTACCAAACCTAAAACAATATAGAAAAGGATGTCGTTAATTTCAAATTTATCAGTTAACTCGAACCGCAGTAAAACATCGGTTCCTAAAAAAAAGTAAGAGGTGATAACTGCAGAAGCAGATGCTAATAACAGGGGAACTAATGAAGCAAAAGCAATATCTAAACTAAAAATTTCGACAGCAAAAACTATAGCTGCTATAGGCGCTTTAAACATAGATGCCATAGCGCCAGCCGATGCACAGCCAATGAGTAGCATTCTGGTTTTTGTGTTCATATGGAACAACCGGGCGGCGTTAGAGCCTAAAGCAGACCCTACACTTACAGCTGGCCCCTGTAGTCCTACCGAACCCCCAAAACCAACAGTAATAGGTGCTGTTATTAATGCTGCAAAAATATTATACCTTGGAATAATTCCGTTGAGCTTTGAAATGGCATATAATGTGGTTGATATCCCATGGCCTATATGTTTTTTTAACCAGTTTTGCTTAATTATATAAACAAGTAAGAGGCCGATTATAGGAAAAATAAAGTATAAAGAGTTTTGATAATTTTTAAAAATATTTATTTCAAAAAGAAGCTGAATGTAATGGGTTATGTTTTTAAGTGAAACGGTACCTATTCCTGCTAAAAATCCAACAAGAACGCTTAAAATATAGATGAAGTTCCTCTCGGAAATATGTTTGTATTTCCAAATAAGAAATTTTCTTAAAAGACTTTTACCATTGATAGGCATGTTATAAAACTACTAAAAAATCCTGCAAAAAGCAGGATTTAGATTTTATGATTTTAAATTAAGTTTTAAACTTAACTCTGTTAGTTGCTCGTCATCAATTGGAGCAGGAGCATCGATCATCACATCGCGTCCTGAATTGTTTTTTGGAAAAGCAATAAAATCTCTAATGGTTTCTTGCCCTCCTAAAATAGCTACCAATCGGTCTAACCCAAAAGCCAGCCCGCCATGAGGTGGGGCACCATATTCGAAGGCGTCCATTAAAAACCCAAACTGTGCTTTAGCTTCTTCTTCAGAAAAGCCTAAATGCTTTAGCATGATAGCCTGTGTTGCTTTATCGTGTATTCTAATAGAACCGCCTCCTATTTCATTTCCATTTAAAACTAAATCGTAGGCATTAGCTTTTACTTCTCCAGGTTTGCTGTCTAATAATTCTATTTGTCCGGGCTTAGGCGATGTAAATGGATGATGCATGGCATGGTAATGCCCTGTTTCCTCATCCAATTCCAATAAAGGAAAGTCAATTACCCATAGTGGAGCAAAAACTTTAGGGTCTCTTAATCCTAAACGTTCTGCTAATTCCATACGTAAAGCGCTTAATTGCGCACGTACTTTATTTGTTTCACCAGACAACACACAAATTAAATCACCGGCATTAGCGCCTGTAACTTCTGCCCATTTTGCTAAATCGTCTTGATCGTAAAACTTATCGACAGACGATTTATACGAGCCATCATCGTTGCAGCGGCAATACACCATACCTAAAGCACCAATTTGCGGACGTTTTACCCAATCAACTAATTTGTCAATATCTTTTCTGGTATAACTATTTCCTCCGGGAACTGCAATTCCAACAACTAATTCAGCATGGTTAAAAACATTAAAGGCTTTATGTTGTGCCACATCGTTAAGCTCACCAAATTCCATCCCGAAACGAATGTCTGGTTTATCATTCCCATATAAACGCATGGCATCATCATAAAGCAGTCGTGGAAATGTATCAACTTCAACGCCGTTAACTTCTTTTAACAAATGGCGTGTTAAACCTTCAAAAGCATTTAAAATATCTTCTTGCTCAATAAACGCCATTTCACAGTCAATCTGTGTAAATTCAGGTTGTCTGTCGGCACGTAAATCTTCGTCTCTAAAACATTTTACGATCTGAAAATATTTATCCATGCCTCCAACCATAAGCAATTGCTTAAAAGTTTGAGGCGATTGTGGAAGGGCATAAAATTGACCTTCATTCATACGAGAAGGGACAACAAAATCGCGAGCCCCTTCGGGAGTCGACTTTATTAAATATGGTGTTTCAACTTCTATAAAACCTTCTTTTGATAAGTAATTCCGAACCTCTTGAGTAACCTTTGCCCTAAAAATTAAACTATTTTTTACAGGATTACGACGAATATCTAAATAGCGATATTTCATTCTTAAGTCCTCACCGCCATCAGTTTTGTCTTCAATAGTAAAAGGAGGTAATTTGGCTTCGTTCAAAACATTTAATTCAGAGACTAAGATTTCAATATCTCCCGTAGGGATATTGGGGTTTTTTGAAGCGCGTTCTATAACAGTTCCAGTTACTTGAATAACAAACTCGCGACCCAGATTTTGAGCTTGTTCCAGCATGGTTTTTGATGTTCTTTCCTCGTCAAAAACCAATTGAGTAATACCATAGCGGTCACGCAAATCTACCCAAACAATAAATCCTTTATCACGAGATTTTTGCACCCATCCTGCAAGGGTTACTTCTGTATTGATATTAGAGGCATTTAATTCGCCACAATTATGACTTCTGTACATGGTTGTAAAATTGAAGTGCAAATTTAAAGAAATACAATGGAGTATCGTTTTTTTTATATAATTATTTAGTAGGGGTTTATTGTGTGATTGTAATGAGCTATAAAAAGGAGAATGATCAAATTTTAAATTATTGATATTTTTTGACTTATTATGTATTAAAATGTTTAAAAAATTAAGAAATATTTTGTGAATAAATTATATGTATGCATAATATTTTTGAATTTTCCATTGTAAAACTCTCTTGATATATTTATATTAGCAATAACTAATTCAAAAACTAAAAATTATGAGTAAATTTTTAAACCTTAACTTGATTATGATTTTAATGCTCTTTGGAGCATTTCATTTTTCTGAAGCCCAAGAAGTTTCAGGTACTGTTAGCGATGATTCTTCTCAACCCTTACCAGGAGTTTCAGTAATTGTTAAAGGAACGACTACAGGAACAACTACCGATTTTGATGGTAATTATACCATCAGTGCCAGCAATGGAGACACCCTTGTTTTTTCATATGTTGGTTTTGAAACACAAGAAGCTGTTGTTTCTGGAAGCACATTAAATATTGCTATGCAAGCTGGTGTTGCTTTAGATGAAGTTGTTCTTTTAGGAAATAGAGCAAAACCAAGAACTATTTTAGACTCTCCGGTACCTATTGATAATATAGGTGTTGAAGAATTAACAAGCGGGGGACAACCTACAATTGAAGCGATGTTAACTTTTAAAGTTCCGTCATTTAATGCGCAAAACCAAGCCATTTCTGATGCAACTGCACATTACGATCCGGCAGATTTACGTGGCTTAGGACCAAGTAGAACTTTGGTTTTAGTTAACGGTAAACGTAAAAATCAAAGTGCTCAAGTATACTTAAACAGAACACCAGGTAAAGGCGAAGTTGGTGTAGATTTAAAAAGTATACCAACTGCAGCTATAGAACGTGTAGAGATTTTACGTGATGGAGCATCGGCACAATACGGATCAGATGCCATTGCAGGTGTAATTAATATGGTACTTAAAAAAGATGCACAATTTTCTACATTTAGCGCAAAAACAGGTATTACTTCTGAAGGCGACGGATTTAATTTTGCAACAGACTTTAATACAACACTTGGTTTTGGAGATGGTGGATTTATAAACCTTACATTAGGATATTATAACCAGGGACTTACAAATAGAGCCGGAACTCCGGGAATTGCTGATTTGCCAGGAGATGCCAGACCAAATGAGATTGCCTGGGCTCAAAACAACCCGGATTTAGGAATGCATGTTGGCCAGCCAGACCTGGAAAAAGGCGATGTTTTTGTTAACATGTCGCATCCGGTAGGTGAGAATTCAGAGTTTTACTCATTCCATGGATATACCCTTCGTACCGGTAAAAGTTTTGCATATTACAGAGCACCTTATTGGAGAAGAGATGTGGCTGATGCCGGATTTATAACACCTCCAGAAGATTTTCAAGGGTATCAACCTACATTTGAAGCTAGAATTAAGGATCATTTAAATGCAGTTGGATTGAAAATGGACTTAGGGAACAACTGGAATGCAGATGCTAGTCTTACTTATGGAAAAAACAGTGTTAGTTATACTGTAAATAATTCGGTAAATAGAGATTACCTGGCACTTAATGGTACTTCGCCAAGAACCTTTCACCCAGGCGGATACAGTTTAAGTAATGTGATTGGAAATTTAGATTTTTCAACTTTATTTTCTGAGATGGTAAGTGCTTCTTTTGGTTTTGAATATAAGGTAGAGTATTTTGATGCTAATGAGGGCGATCCGTTATCATATTTTGGAGCAGGATCAGATTCTTTTGCCGGAGTAAAGCCTAATGAAGCTGGTGAATGGGATAGAAATAACTTTGCTGCTTATGCCGGTTTAGATTTTGATGTATCTGAAGCTTTATTATTAGGTGTTGCAGGACGTTATGAAAGTTTTTCTGATGTTGATGATTCTAATTTTTCATGGAAACTTTTTGGACGTCAGAAGCTAGGAGATAAAGGGGCTATAAGAGCATCTTATAGTACAGGGTTTAGAGCTCCAACATTACACCAACGCCATTTAACCAATAGCCAATTTATTATTGTGGCAAGTTCTCCGGAACCATTAAAACAAGGAACTCTAGCAAATGATGATCCAGCAGTTCAGGCTTTAGGCGTTCCTAGTTTAACTTATGAAACGTCTAAAAACTTTGCAGCAGGAATTACTTATAAGTTTGATAGAAATTTTTCTGCATCTTTAGATTTTTATAATATTAAAGTAGATGATCGTATATTATTTTCTTCCCAAATTGGATATACTAATGGTGCACCAGGAGCGCCAACAAATCCAGTTGAGACTATTTTAGATAATAGTAATGTGGTTGCAGTTCAAGTATTTATTAATGCGGGTGATACAAAAACTACCGGAGCCGATTTTGTTTTAAATTATAGAAATATAGATATGGGTTCTGGTAAGTTACATGCTAATTTAGCGGCTAACTTTAACAAAACTACCATTTCTGCAATTAATACCCCTGCTGCATTAGCAGCCGAAGGGTATGATATTTTTGCAAGAATAGAAAAAGGGTTAATTACAAGTGCGAGACCAAAATCGAAAATTATTTTAGGCTTAGATTATGAGTCTGAAAAAGTTAATGTTGGACTTTATAATACGTTATTTGGTAAAGTTACCATCACTTCTCCAAATGGTCCTGCCAATGATCAAGACCTATCGTCTAAACTCGCAACAGATTTAAGTTTAAGTTATAACTTTACAGATAAGCTAAGCCTAACAGGAATTATTAATAATATTTTTGATGTGTATCCAGATGTTACTTTAGCTTCTACAGGAACAGCTCAAGCTGGAAGCCGATTTGTTTATTCATCAGAAGTGCAACAGCTAGGGCAATTAGGAACTAACTATAGCATTGGTTTAAACTATAAATTTTAAACT
The DNA here is from genome assembly GCA_965224845.1 of Wocania sp. Lineage (GTDB taxonomy): Bacteria > Bacteroidota > Bacteroidia > Flavobacteriales > Flavobacteriaceae > Wocania_A. The sequence goes on along the minus strand of CBDDAJ010000015.1, from coordinate 226,525 downwards.
ATTAAACTTTATGCTTTTCAAAAACCCAGAGTTTTTTAACTCTGGGTTTTTTTATGTAATCATTTTTAAGTCTGTACCAATTTATATATTTATTTAAAGAAGACTTGCTGTTGTTGGTCGAAAAATATTTTAAGATAACTAGAAATACCTAATTTTATTAAAAATTAGTTACCATGTATTTAACGAAAATTAAGATTAAAGGCCTCCTGTTATTTTTATTAATCACTTTCTCTAACCTGCAAGCACAACAAAGAACAGGTAATATTGTTGAGTATTTTGGAAAAGAAAAAGTTAACAATATAAACGAAGGGAAACTTTTGCACGTTTTTAAAAAGGGCTTAGCTTTAAAAATTCAGAATTTTAGGTTTAACTCTTCAGCATTTCCTAAAGACCCCGTTTTTAACCGATTTTTAATACAGCCGAATTATAACCCAGAACATGAAGATGTTTTTGATATAGATTTTTTGGGAAATCAACTACAATGGAAAACGATTACTACCGATACAACCAATAGCTTTAATGATAGAAATTTAAGATCGAGCTATGTGTATTTAACATATAAATCTAACACAGAACAAACCGTTCTTTTTGAAGCTTCAGGGCATTCCCTTGTATTAATTAATGGTCTGCCTCATGAAGGCGATCATTACGATTTTGGATGGAATTTAATTCCATTAAAATTGAAAAAAGGGCTGAATAAGTTTGTTTTAAAGGTAGGGCGTTTTCCAAGAGTTAGAGCACGTTTAATAAAACCACAGGCTAAGGTTCAATTTACAACTAGAGATTTAACATTGCCAGATGTATTAGTGGAGGAAAATAAAACCTATCTCGGTGCTATTAGAATTGTAAATGCTTCTGAAAATTGGATTAAAAATTATGTTATTACATCTAAGGTTTATGGAAAAGGCCAAACACAAGATATACCTGATATTCCGCCATTAAGTGTTCAAAAAATACCATTTAAAATAGCTTCTGTTGTAGATAATACAAGACTTGAAAAGACAGATTTACAATTAAGTTTAAATGATAAAAAAGGAGCATTAATCGACTCTAAAATAATTCAGATTCAAGTAAAATCGAAGCATGAGCATCATAAACGTACGCTTAAAAGTAATATAGATGGAAGTATTCAATATTACAGTGTGGCACCATCAAGTAACAAAACCTTAAATGAAGGTGCATTATTTTTATCTGTACATGGTGCTTCGGTTGAAGCAGTAAACCAGGCGAATGCTTATAAGAAAAAAGATTGGGGACATTTGGTTGCACCAACAAATCGCCGCCCGTTTGGTTTTGCATGGGAAGATTGGGGGCGTTTAGATGCTTTAGAAGTTTTAGCTGATGCTAAAGAAATTTATAAACCCGATAGCAAAAAAATATATTTAACGGGGCATTCTATGGGGGGGCATGGTACTTGGTATCTTGGAGCTACTTATCCAGATTATTTCGCCGCTATTGCGCCATGTGCTGGTTATCCGGATTTGCTTTTATACAGAGACGGTTTTATAAATAGCATGTTAAGTATGCCAGAGGAACAGTTAAAACGATTTGGTATTACTCCCAAAATAGTAAAGCTAATGTCTGCAAAACGTGTTCCTACCGCTATCGAAAACATGATACAAAGAGCTGGTACACCCAGTAGAACTTTGCAGCTTATTCGAAACTATTTGCACCATGGTATTTATGTTTTACATGGCGAAATTGACAATGTGGTGCCAACAAGTATTGCTCGCGATATGCGGGAACGCTTGGGGAAGTTTCATCCGGATTTCACATATTACGAATATCCAGGTGGAACCCATTGGTATGGGAATCACAGTGTAGATTGGAAGCCTATTTTTGATTTTTTTAAGCAAAGAACAATTAAAGAGCATAACGATGTAAAAACACTTGAATTTTATACAGGATCGCCAGGGGTATCTGCCTCATCACATTTTATAACAATTCATCAGCAAGAAAAACCTTTTAAAACCAGTTCTTTTAAGTTTTTAAAAGAAGAAGATTACAAATTAAAAACGGATAATGTTGCTTTGATTGAAGTCGATTTTTCTGCTTTAAAAGAATCAAAGGAAATAATTAACATTGATGATACTCAACTAGAAGTTCAAAATGATAAAAGCGTCTTTTTTAAGAGAATAAATGAGAAATGGCAAATAGTACCATCGCCAGGTTTAAAAGAAAAAGGGCCGCATAGAAATGGTGGTTTTAAAGATGCTTTTAATAATAATGTAGTGCTTGTTTATGCTACAAATGGCTCTTTAACAGAAAACGAATGGTATTACAACAGGGCAAGGTTTGATGCAGAAACATTTTGGTACCGTGCCAACGGGCATATTGAAATTGTAAAAGACTCTGATTTTTCTTTAAAAAAGTATCCGGATAGAAATGTGGTTATATATGGTAATGCCGACAATAATTTGGCCTGGAATACGCTTTTAAAGGATAGTCCAATACAAGTAAAAGATTATGGGGTAAACTTTAACGGGAAATCATTATTTGGTAACCAATGGGGCATGTACTTTATTGTGCCTAGAAGAGATAGTGATTTTGCTAGTGTTGGCGTAGTTAGTGCAACAGGGAGTAAAGGGATGAAAGCTGCTTATATGAACCATTATTTGGTAAATGGGACTACTTTCCCTGATGTGTTATTGTTTGATAATTCTGTATTAACCGAAGGGATGCCTGCCGTAAAGTGTGCTGGTTTTTTTGGTAATGATTGGTCTGTTGAGACAGGAGAATTTGAATGGAGATAATTAAGAAACCCCAGATTTTCAATTAATTGAAAATCTGGGGTTCTGCTAATAATCGAATTAGTCATCAATTAATCAATTCGTTTATTGATATTAAAGGCTTCTTGAGAGACAACCTCACTATACTTTGCTACTCTATTGTTGTATAACCACATTTTAAATTTAGTCACTAAAAAGAATAAAATAGGCACTACAATTAAAGTAAGGAAAGTAGCAACAAATAAACCGTAAATTACAGTCCATGCCAATGGTCCCCAAAAAATCACATTGTCTCCACCCATATAAATATGTGGGTTAAACTCACTAAAAAGTGTAAAGAAATTAATATTGAAGCCGGTAGCCAGCGGAATTAATCCTAAAATAGTAGTGATTGCTGTTAATAGTACAGGGCGCAAACGTGCTTTCCCGCCTTTAATAATGGCTTCCAATAAATCTGGAGTTTCAAGATATTGATCATCTTCTAAATTGTGTTCAACTTTCTTTCTATCAATTAGCAATTGCGTGTAATCTAAAAGTACTACACCATTATTTACTACAATTCCTGCTAACGAAATAATACCCATCATGGTCATCATAATAACGAAAGCGCTACCGGTTATAACAATACCTCCAAATACGCCAATTAAGCTTAAAAATATAGCTAGCATGATAATACCTGGTTTAGAAACCGAGTTAAATTGAAATATTAAAATAAAGAAAATTAAACCTAAGCCAGTGAAAAAAGCACCCATTAAAAAGGTCATTTGCTTTTCTTGTTCTTCAATTTGACCAGTGGAGTTTATTTTAACAGTTTTAGGAACTTCATTTTCAATATAATCAGCAGTTTCTTTTTCAATTTGCGATACGATAGCTCCAGCATCTGTGAAACCTGGTGCCAAAGCAGAATATACAGTAACTACTCTTTTGCTTTGTATATGTTTTATAGCGCTAAAACCAGAGGCATTACTTTGTTTTGCAACAGCAGATACAGGAACTTCTTTTATTTGTCCTGATGCCATATCTCTAAACGTTATTTTCTGATTAAAAAGAGCGCTTTTGTTGTATCTGTTTTCTTCATTAAAACGTACATAAATATCATAATCTTCGCCATCTTCTTTATAGATACCTGCTTTAGATCCAAAAATAGCATTACGCAGCTGTTGACCTACTTGTCCTGAAGTAACACCTAACTCCCCGGCTTTTTTGCGATCTACCTGAACTTGCATTGAAGGCTTAGACTTATTAACATCAATTTTTAATTCATCAATACCTTGAATGTTTTTAGAATTGATAAAATCGCGAAATTTTTCAGCGGTAGCAATTAATTCAGAATAGTTATCACCTTTTAGTTCCAAGTTTATAGGATAACCAACAGGGGGGCCAACGGCATCTTTTTCAACAGAAATGGCAACACCTGGATAAATTCCTTTTAAACCTTCTTGGACCTTTTTAAGCAATACATTACTATCAGCTCCATCTCTATATTTATATTCACGCATGGTCGCAGTAATTTTTCCACGATGTGGCATTTCTGCAGCAGAACCACCATCGGTTTGAGGGTTTCCTGCGCCTTCACCAACTTGTGATACAGCACTTTCCGTCAAAAAGTTAAAGTCTCCATGCATATAAGCTTCTCCATTTATAATTTTATAAACACGTTGCTCTATATCTTTAGTAATGGCATTGGTCTTTTTAATATCGGTACCTTCGGGGTATTCTATATATACTATAATTTGATTTGGTGTATTATCAGGGAAGAACTCAACTTTAGTACGTTGAGTAGCCACAGACCCTATAAAGCCAACAATTGCGGCAAATAAAAGTACAAATGTAATGATACTTATAATTTGAGGTTTTTTTCCACTTAATGCTGCACGAAGTGTTTTTTCATAAAAACGTTCCCAACGCGGTAAAATGTTATTTTGAAACCCATTAGCCCAACCTCTTAAGAATAAGCGATACATCCAAAGTAAAATAACAGTTACTACCATTAAGGTCCCTAAACCTCTATAACTACCACCAAAAATTATAATAAGTAAGCCAATGCCACCAACAATTGCTGAGATTTTAATAATGTTTTTTAGAGGCATATCTTTATCTTCAGTGGTCATAAATTGAGAGACCATAACTGAGTTGAAAAAGATCGCTACAAATAATGATGAGCCTAAAACTACTGATAAGGTGATTGGAAAATAAATCATGAATTGCCCCATAACTCCAGGCCATAATCCTAGTGGAATAAATGCTGCAACCGTTGTAGCTGTTGAAATGATGATAGGAAAAGCAATTTCACCAATACCTTTTTTTGCGGCTTCTATACGACTCAACCCTTCTTGATCCATAAGGCGATACACATTTTCAACCACAACAATACCATTGTCTACTAACATTCCAAGCCCCATAATAAGCCCAAAGAGAATCATGGTATTCATAGTATAACCAAACATGTTCAATATCATAAGTGACATAAACATGGACATTGGTATGGCGAACCCAACAAACAAAGCGTTTTTAAATCCTAAAAAGAACATTAAAACGGTAACAACGAGAATGATACCAAATATGATATTATTAACTAAATCATCAACTTGTCCAATAGTTTTCGAAGATTGATCATTAGCCACTGTAATTTTTAAGTCTGGAGGAAATACATTGGCTATGGCTTCCTCAATAATTACTTCAATCTGTTCTGCTGCAGCAACCATGTTTTTTCCTGCTCGTTTTTTTACATCTAGCATGACTACAGGTGCTCCAAATTCTCTGGCAAATGTTGTTTTGTCTTCATCTTTAAAAGTTACTGTGGCTATATCTTTTAAATAAATGGAGTTCCCCATTTCAGACTTTACAACAAAATCTTCAAGTTCACTTGGTTCATCAATTTCTCCAAGAATTCTAATGGTACGTCGTTGCCCACTTGTAATTAAATTACCTGCAGACATGGTCATGTTTTCTCTGCTAATAGTATTAATAACATCGTCAAAACTCACTTGAGCAGCCATCATTTTATAAATGTCTACAGCAACTTCTACTTCTTTTTCTTGAGCACCACGAATATCAACTTGTTTTATTTCTTGTAGACTTTCTATCTTATCTTCCAGGTATTCACCATATTCTTTTAATTTATCTACAGGGTAATCTCCTGAGATATTAATGTTTAGAATAGGAATTTCTTCAGACATACTTAAATCGAAAATATTGGGCTCTACTTTAGCTCCATTAAAAGTTGGCCAATCTTCTCCAGAAGTTTCAGTGTCTACTTCATCCTTTACTTTTTGTTTTGCAGCGTCTACAGTAATGTTTTCATCAAATTCTACAATGATAATAGAATAATCTTCTTGCGATGTTGAGGTAATTTCAACAACATTACTTACAGTTTTAAGCTTGTCCTCAATAGGATCGGTAATAAGTTTTTCAATATCTTCAGCAGTATTTCCAGGATATACTGAACTAATATAAATTTTGGTTTCTTTAATTTCAGGGAAGTTTTCTCTGGGCATACTAAAATATGCACCAGCACCTAGAAAAAGTATTAAGGCAATTAAAACATACATAGTTGTTTTATTGTTAATTGCCCAGGATGATAAACCAAACTCTTTATCTACTTTCTTTTGTTTTTTATCTTTTGTCATTAGTATTAAAAATTAGTTTGATTATTCTACAACAAGTATTTTTACATCCTGCCCATCTTTAACACTTCGAGCCCCTTCTTTAATAATCTCGTTTCCATTTTCTAAGCCAGAAAGCACTTCAATATTATCGCCTTGTGTTTTGCCAGTAGTAATAATAACACGTTTTGCTTTAGCTTTGTTTTCAACTTTATCTGCAATTGTATAGACATATTGCTGACCTTCAGCATTTTCAGAAATAATACTTTGCGGAATTAATATGGCTTTTTGGTTCGTGTAATCGTTTATTTTAAGTTTTGCTGTTAAGTTGGGTTTGATAGTATTCTCTTTATTATCAATAGCAACTTCAACCTTAAAGGTTCTATTTGCAGGATTAATAAAGTTTCCGGCTTGTCTAATTTTTGCATCTATAGATTTTCCAAGAATTGGAAAATCTACTTGTACATCTTTACCTGGAGTTACATTAGAAATATAGCGTTCAGGCACATCGGTTTCAATATACATGTCGTTTAGGTTTACAATTCTGAATAATTGTGACTGACCTGGAGCAACAACACTGCCTTGTTCTGTAATCACATCATCAATGGTGCCAGAAAACGGTGCTCTAACTACAGTTTTACCAATTTGTTGTTGCAATTGATTAACTGCTTTTTGTTGTGCTTCGAAAGTAGATTTTGCCTGAAGGTATTGAATCTCACTACCTATTTTTTGGTTCCATAGGCGCTCTTGACGCTCAAAGGTAGTTTTTGCTAAATCTGCTTGTATCTGTAATTGTGCTAGTTGTTGGCTTAAACCACCGTCGTCAATTTTTGCTAAAGTTTGCCCTTTTGAAACCTTTTGACCTTCTTTTACATAAACGCGAGTTAAGATTCCTGAGTACTCAGGAAAAATCACTAAATTTTGTTTAGTACTTACATTTCCCTGAAGTTCAACATAGTGATTAAAAACAGATTCTTTCGCATCAAAAGTTGTTATTAATGGTACGCGTTCTTGTGGGTCTAATTCTTTAATCTTAGTTTCAAGTTGTTTAAGTTGAGCTGCAATGGCATGTTGCTCACTATCTAACTGGGTTTTTCGCTTTCTAATTTGTTCTAAATTATTTGTAGCTATAATATCCTCAACAGATTTTTTATTATCGCCTCCACACGAAGTCAATATAATTGTTACGATTAATAATGAATATATATTTTTCATCTAGTTATAATTTTTGTTTAACAAATGTCCATTACGGACTTTCATTTTATGATTGATATTTTATTGGTTGTTTATAGTGTTTAATACGGTTTCTAGTTCTGCTTTTTTGTTAATTACATCTAGCATGGCTTGTAAAAATTCTTGTTGAGAACTGTACAATTGAGTTTGCGCTTGTCTTAACTCAAAACTAGTTGCAATACCCTCAAAAAATTTTGTTTGATTTTTTTTCTCAATACGTTCAGCTAGGTTTAAATTTTGCTTTTTATTTTGATAATCCTCAATAGCGAATTGATAATCACTTTTTGCAGATGCCATTTGAAGCTTTATTTTTTGCTCAGTTTCGGTTAAAGATTCTTTAGCTTTTTCAAGATTTATTTTAGCACGTTGAGTTGCCGCACTTCTTTGGCCAGAGCTAAAAATAGGAATGTTCATACTTACACCTAGAAGTGATGAGCCAAACCACTTTTGATTGTTCTTTAAAAAATCAAAATTGTTATTATTACCAGAATAACCTGCATTAACAAAACCTCTTAAAGTTGGTAATGCTTTACTTTTTTCTAATTTTAAAAGGAGCTCTTTTGATTTTTTGTCGTTTTGAGAAATCCTATAGTCAATTGTATTTTCTACATTTTCTTCAGAATTTAATAACTGTAAATTAATGTTTTGTGCAGTTAAACTTTCCAGATTATCTGCTAATAATGTGTTAGCATTTAAATCGGCTCCTAATGTTATGTTTAACATTTGATAAGCCAGAGTCTTTAAACGAGTAGTATTGTTTAAATTACTTTCTACACCAGAAAGAGTAATTTGTAACTGTTCCACGCTTTCCTCATCTCCTAATCCGTTTTCGTAAATTTTAGTTGTTTCATTAAGGTTTTTCTTTAAAACGTCAATGTTTCTTTCTAAAATTTTTACACTTTCTTCTGCGAGAAGTACATTCCCGTAAGCATTTATTACGGCTTTTCTAATTTCTAAATTGGTTTTTTCTTTAGCATTTTTTGATATTTCTAAAAACACTTTTGCCGATTGTAATCCAACAAGATAAGAACCATCAAAAATTAATTGTTCTAATGTTACCGTACCGTTCATGGTTTGTTTTGTTCCGAAAGTGGCAGGGAATTGATCATTAATTCCTAGCCCTAAATCGGCTCTGGCTGCATCTGATAGTATGGATGCTGGCAACAAAGATACTTGTTGCTTTAACCAATTATTATAATCTATGCTTGCATTAATTTGAGGTAACCCGATTGTTGTTGTTTCCCATTTTTGTTTTTCTGCTGCTTTTATATCAAGTGCTGCAATTTTTGATGTTCGATTATTTTCTATGGCATAATCTATGGCTTCTTGTAATGTGAAACTTTGAATGCTTTCTTGTGAAAAAGACACATAAGTGCATAGTAAACTAAAAATTAATATTAGTTTGTTTTTCATTTTAGTGTTTATTTATGATTGATTTGATGTTATAAATTGATTTAATATGTCAAGTCCTTTTGGAGTACAAATACCACGTAAGTGATATTCTAAATAATTGCTCATTAGCATATTCATTGAAAACTTCTTTAATGGAAACAAATCTTTATCTTTTATTGCAAGCATTGAATTAAAATATATTCTTGCAATAAATTCCACATTAATAGAATCTCTATACAGGCCCTGTGCTATTCCTCTAGTTAAATTATCTGTAACACAGGTTTGCATAACTTCGAACTGCTTACTTTTTAAAGTATTAAATATTTTAGGGTAATATTTTTGTAGTTGATATTGAGGTGAAGATTTTTCATCTTTTAAATGCTCCATGACAAACTGTTTGATGCTATAAATTTCCTCAATAGGGTTTTTTTCTAAGGAGCAAATATGGTCTATCCCGCAAGAAATAGATTCAAACAAATTGAGCGTAGTAGCTTCAACTAACTTTATTTTGTTATCAAAATGCTGGTATATGGTTTTTTTAGAAACCCCCAAAGCACTAGCTATATCGTCCATTGTCACGCTTTTAAACCCATAGGTTAAAAACAAATCTGTAGCGCCTAATAATATTTTTTCTCTCATAATAAGGCACAAAACTACAACAGGAAACTTTAAAAACCTAAAAAGTTTCCGTAGTTTTAATAATTTTTTAACATATCCTTTACATTGGAGTTTTTAATTATAATGAATTACTTTATTTTTGTTTGATGCTTTCAATAGAAGAATACCAAAAAGAGTTTGTTGAATTTTTAAACAAATATTCAACTGTAAAAGAACCGGAGACATTATATAATCCTATTCAGTATATCCTAAATTTAGGAGGAAAAAGGTTGCGCCCGGTTTTAACATTGATGACTGCCGATATTTTTAATAATGATTATCAAAAGGCATTAAATGCAGCATTAAGTATAGAAGTATTTCATAACTTTTCTTTAGTGCATGACGATATTATGGATGATGCCCCTTTACGTCGCGGACAAAAAACGGTGCATGAGAAGTGGGATGTCAATACAGGTATTCTGTCGGGTGATGCCATGTTAATTATGGCTTATCAATTATTTGAAAATTACGAAGCTAATACATTTCAGGCTTTAGCAAAACTATTTAGTAAAACAGCTATAGAAGTTTGTGAAGGACAGCAGTATGACATAGATTTTGAAACCAGCCAAGATGTAGCTGTGTTTGACTATTTAAAAATGATAGAATACAAAACAGCTGTTTTAGTTGGTGCGGCAATGAAAATGGGTGCCATTGTTGCTGGAGCTTCTAATGAAGATCAAAATAGTATATATGAGTTTGGTAAAAATTTAGGAATTGCTTTTCAACTGCAAGACGATTACTTGGATGCTTTTGGTAACCCTGAAACTTTTGGAAAGCAAGTTGGTGGTGATATTATCGAAAATAAAAAAACCTATTTGTATATAAAAGCCCTTGAGTTTTCTGATGAGAAGACCAGACTACAATTACAACAATTATTTAGTAATAATGGAAATGGTGCTGAGCATAAAGTTGAAATAGTAAAGCAAATTTTTAAATCCTCTGGTTCAGCAGAAGCCACTAAAGATGCCATTAAAGATTATACCCAAAAAGCATTTCAGGTTTTAAAGGCATTACATATTTCAGAGGATAAAAAAAAGCGTTTAAAAGCCTTTGGAACTGGTTTAATGAATAGAAGTGTATAATGCAGTTACCAGCTACTTTTGAAATATTAATTGAAGAAGCAAATCAACAGAATTTGTATAGGAAGTTGGTTAAACAGCTCAATAAAGATTTTTTATTGGCCAACATCGATTTAGATTTTCATGAAGCTATTTTACCAACAAGTTTAAAGTTACTACTTCATGAAACCATTTATAAACTTATTCAAGAAAAATTTACGGCGTATCTTAATTTACTCTATATTATTGATGTGTCAGAAAAACAAGTAAAAGCCCTGGACGGAAATGATACATTGAAATTAGCAGAAGATGTCTCTTTTTTAATTTTAAAACGTGAATGGCAAAAAGTATGGTATAAAAATAAATATTAATTAGGACAAATTTATCCTAATTAAAAATATTGTTATACATTTGCATTAAATAAATAAGACTATATGTTTTCTAAAGCTTGCGAATATGGTATTAAAGCATCAATTTTTATAGCTATAAATTCTTTTGAAGGACAACGTGTTAGCCCTAAAGAAATAGCCAAAGAAATTGACTCGCCAGAAGCTTTTACAGCAAAAATTTTACAAGCATTAGTAAAAAATAATGTTATCAATTCTGTAAAAGGCGCTTACGGAGGTTTTGAAATTGATAAAAATAGAATACGAACCGTAAAGTTAGCTCATATTGTAAATGCCATTGATGGCGACTCTATTTATAGTGGATGTGGCTTAGGCTTACATAAATGTGATGCAGCACACCCTTGTCCGGTACACGATAAGTTTAAAGCGATAAGAGAAGGTTTAAAGCAGATGCTTGAAGAGACAAGTTTAGAAGAACTAGCATTAAATATTAAGTCTGGAGCTTCATTTTTAAAGATTTAAAAAAATTTAAATATAAATAGGATAAAGTTATCCGAAATAAAATGATTAGTATGGAAACATTACAAGAAAATTCACAAAAACAAATCGGTCAATTTGTAGCCGAAGACTATAGAACTGCAGCTGTTTTTTCAAAATATAAAATAGATTTTTGCTGCAATGGAGGTAGAACCATTAATGAAGCCTGTAAGAGTAAGGGGATAGACAGCCATATTTTATTAGATGAACTTGAAGCCGTTTTAAATGAAAAAGGAGGTGAGTCTATAGATTATAAATCCTGGCCACTAGATTTATTGATTGACTATATTGAAAAAAAACACCACCGTTATGTTGAAGAAAAAATCCCGGTTTTACTTCAGTTTTTAAATAAGTTATGCCGTGTTCATGGTGAGCGTCATCCAGAATTATTTAAAATAAATGAACTATTTACTGCATCGGCAGGCGAATTAGCATCGCATATGAAAAAAGAAGAACTTATATTGTTCCCTTTTGTGAAGAAAATGGTTAATGCTAAATTACAACAAGGAGCAATACAATCCCCACAGTTTGGAACGGTAGAAAACCCGATTGAAATGATGAGGCATGAACATGATAATGAAGGGGAACGATTTAGACAGATAGCAGAACTTACTGATTATTATAAGGCTCCAGCTGATGCTTGTAATACCTATAGAGTAACATTTGCTATGTTAGAAGCATTTGAAAAGGATTTACATTTACATATACACTTAGAAAATAATATTTTGTTCCCTAAGGCTATAAAGCTAGAGCAACAATTTGGTTAATAGCTCCCCTAATATACTCTAAGAAAAACTCTAGAATATTACCTTAAATATATTCTGGAGTTTTGTTTAAAATGACTACATTAACATGAGAAATCATAGCATGTTTAAAAAACTTGTCGTAGTCTGTTTAATTAATTTCCTCGTTGCTGCCTTAATGGGGTTAGCCTTACGTTTTTCGGTTATAAGCGACATAGGCATAAATTATCGCTTTTTTACACATGCACATTCGCATGTAGCTATGTTAGGTTGGGTCTATTTGATGCTGTTTGCGCTAATTGTTCATTATTTCATCCCTAATAAAAAAGCACTTTTCAATACATTATTTTGGGTTACCGAGTTTGCTGTTGTTGGGATGATGTTAAGTTTTCCATATCAAGGTTATGCTGCAGTTTCTATTACATTTTCAACACTACACATCTTGTGCAGCTATTATTTTGTGTATTTGGTTTGGAAATACAATACAATAGAATCTTTTATGCTACGGTGTTTGCTTAAAACAGCACTTGTATTCATGGTATTATCTACCATTGGGGTTTGGTGTTTAGGTCCAGCAGTAACTATGGCTGGTAAGGCATCAGCATTCTACCAAATTGCTATTCAGTTTTTTTTGCATTTTCAATTTAACGGCTGGTTTTTAATAGCTACTCTGGCCATCTTTTTTTACCTTATAAAGGTTGAAGCGTCTAAATGGTTTAGATATTTTATATATACATTAATAGCAGGAACAGTACTTACGGTAGCTTTACCAATATATTGGTTTACATCAATAAAAGCATTATCAATATTAAACCAAATAGGAATTGTAATGCAAGTTATAAGTCTATGCTATTTTTTAAAACTTATAAAACCAAAACTTAGTGAAGTTTTAAAGCAAAAATCTAAACTCCAAATTTACCTTTATAACTTTTCTGTTTTTTGCTTTGCTTTAAAACTATTAATACCATTGGTCACTTTTATTCCAGAGTTTTCTTTAGTTGATTACACGCATCGCAATCTTGTAATTGGTTTTATACATCTTATCATGCTAGGAACGATTACCGGTTTTTTATTTGCATTTATTCTTGACACTAAACTAGTTACTTATAATAAAATACTGACTTTTGGTGTTGTTGTTTTTATTCTTGGGTTTATTTTTCTTGAAGCTTTATTGGGCACCCAAGGTGTGCTTTTAATTTTTGGAGGTATACTGCTACCTAATTACAGCATATTGTTATTTATTACCAGTATACTCTTGCCTTTGGGGGTATTTTGTGTTTTATTCAATGTTTATAAGACGCCACAAAAAGCGGAGCTACAATAGTATTGTATCTGTTTAAGACTGGTGCTTTATTTTTTCATAAAGTTTTACTAATGATTGTAATAACTCAACCGGGTTTGTTAAGATTTGATAATGATTTTGCCCGAACATTTGTGGTAAATAATATTTAGCTTGAGCTTCTATGGCCAAAGCATAGGAATTTATTTGACGTTCATTTAATTCGCGTAAGGCTTGTTTCACATCATTAATACCATATTTGCCTTCGTATTTATCGTAATCATTTGGTTTGCCATCCGATATTAAAATTACCCATTTGTTTTTTGTGTCTCGCTTGTCTAATAAAGCACCAGAATGTCTTAAGGCTGCTCCAATACGGGTGTAGCCCCCAGGTTCAATGCCACCTACTTTATGTTTTGCAGTGTCCCAATTTTCATCAAAGCCTTTAAGTGTTATGTAACTGGAATGGTTTCTGGTTTTTGAGTAAAAACAATCAATAGAAAAATCGATATTAAACTCGTTTAAAATTTCACCAAATAAAATGGATACTTGCTTTTCTACATCAATAACCCGATTCCCAGCAGCATATCCATCGCTAGATAAACTAATATCCAACAGTAATAAAATAGATAAATCTTTTTCTTTTTTGCGTTTAGATAAATATATTTTTTCAGATGGCGTATGTCCAGATTTTACATCAACAAATAAATCGGTAACCGCATCAATATCTAATTCTTCACCTTGTGGTTGTCTGCGTTGTTGTTGGTATTTATTATTAACTGTGGTTAGCATTTTTCGCAAACCCATTAAGGTTGATCGATTATCGCTTAATGTTTTTTTGTAGAAAGTAGAATCTGAAACAATAGGAGCTTTTGGGAAAACTTTACAAAAGTTTTCTTTATAACTTCGGTCTTTATAATTCCATTCATCGTAAGTTACAAAATAGCCATTGCTTTCATTTTCTGCACTTTCGGCAATGGTTGTATTTTCAATGAAATCAGCTTGATATACCGAGTGTGCTGTATCGTCAACCCGAACAGTATGTTTCATGTTTACCTCGTCTAATGCGTTGGAGTGATCTTCTAAATCATCATCGCCATCCATATCCCTAAAGTTTCCTCCAAATTCTTCGGCAGTTTCAACCTTTTCAAATTGATGCTGTAACACGGCATCTTCTAGTTGTTTTTGATCGATTTGTACTGAAATTATTTCTTCAACAGCTTTAGATTTTATAAGTGTTTTTGATTGCTCCTCATTAGCCTTTTTAACTTGATCTGTAAAGTTTTCCAGTTTTTCTACCGCATTGTCTTTGATGTCGTTACGCATCCATTTTCCGTAGATAAATGAAAAATCTGCTGGTTTTTTTTCGGTAGCCTTATGCTTGTATAGGGAAACAAAATTTTGATGATAGGTTTCTGTAATTGGAAATTGCTCGAATAATACTTTTAAAACTTCTTTTGATGTTTCCTGTGCTTTCTGTTGAGACTCTAAAGTGTCGTGCTCGGTATTATCATTCCAATTTAAATTTAAATTTTTTTGAACAGATAGATATAAAACTCTGAATAAATAAAATGAAATATTGTCTTTGACCGATTGAAAATCATAAAATTTAGTTGGCAGGAAAAAGTTATTGTTTCTATACCCGCCTTCACGTTCTGCTTCATAAATTTCAATAGCTTCACCTGTTATAGCACGAGCAAATATGGTTAACCTTGGCTTAATGTCATTTAAGCCAACAGCATGCTTAAGCTTTGCTTCTCTTTTCTTTTTACGCTTTTTAAAAAAGAAGGCAAACTTGGTAAAAATATATTCGTCTGGTTCAAACTCGAACATCTTGTTTAGTATTCAGCATTCAGTTGGCAGTAAGCAGTTTATTAATCAAATTTAATTGACTGGAAACTGAGTACTGATGACTGATGACTGGGTTATATCATTAAATCACTTAAATCTTTTAAGGCTTGAATAACTTCTAAATCGTCAGTTAAGGGCTCTATTACAGCAACATGAACGGCTAACCGTTTCGGTAAACCGGCATGTATTAATTGTGCAGCGTCTACTAATAATCTTGTTGAAACCGTTTCGGTTAAACCCAATTCGGTAAGGTTCCTGATTTTAGTGGCAATATTTACTAGTTTTTTAGAGATATCTTGATCAATACCTGTTTCAGAAACTAATATTTCTGCTTCAATTTTTTCTTCGGGATAATTAAAAGAAATAGCAACAAAACGTTGTCTTGTGGAAGGTTTTAGTTCTTTAAACCCACGTTGATACCCTGGATTAAAAGACGCTACCAGCATAAAATCTTGGTGAGCTTTTATGGTTTTTCCTAACTTGTCAATAAATAATTCACGCCTATGGTCTGTTAACGAGTGAATCGCAACGATAACATCTGGTCTGGCTTCAGCAATTTCATCTAAATATAAAATATACCCTTCTTTAACAGCAGTGGTTAATGGGCCATCCAACCAAACGGTTTCGGCACCTTTTATAATAAATCTACCAATCAAATCTGTTGAAGAGGTTTCTTCGTGGCATGAAATAGTAATAAGTTTTGTATCTAACTTATGAGCCATATGCTCAATAAATCTAGACTTTCCTGTTCCAGTAGGGCCTTTTAGTAAGAAGGGAATTTTACAGTTGTAGGTGTGTTCAAATACCTGAACTTCTTTACCAATAGCATGATAATAAGGAATATTCATCTTGTTTTAGTGTTTTAAAAAGAACCCGCATTACGCATATATAGTGTAATGCGGGTATTTGTAACTGAGTTAGTCGTTATTAATTAGTTACAGCTTCTAAAGCTTCATCGTTTGGTTTTCCGTGTTTGTAAAAATCGATGAAGTATAATATAATACCTGTCATAAATAAGGTAGCACAAATAATAAGTACTATAAAGTGAATTTCAATTTCTTTTTGAACTTCCATGAATTCCATTTTAAATTTACGTTCTAAATATACTTGAGCTACTCCGGCAACGCCAAAGGCAACTGTCATACCAATCATACCAATATTCGACATCCAATAGGCTGCTCTGCCACGTGTGCTTTCGTATAGTTTTCTACCTGTCATGTTTGGTAACGCATAACTAATAATTGCTAAAACAATCATTGCATAAGCACCCCAGAAAGCAAGGTGACCGTGCATAGCAGTAACTAAGGTTCCGTGAGTATATAAATTGGTTTGTGGTAATGTGTGAGCGAAACCTAGTAAACCAGCTCCTATAAATGAAACAATAGCCGCACCAAGTGTCCAGTACAATGCTAATTTGTTAGGATGTTTCTTTTCACCTTTTCGGTACATGTTAACTGCAAATAGTGCCATGGCTAAAAAGGCTAAAGGCTCTAGTGCAGAGAAAATACCTCCAACAATTAACCAAATTTTGTTTACACCAATGTAATAGTAATGGTGACCTGTACCTAAAACTCCAGATAAGAAAGTTAATCCAACAATAACATATAGCCATTTCTCAATAACTTCCCTGTCAACACCTGTTAGTTTTATTAATAGGAATGATAAAATACCACCCATTATCAATTCCCAAACACCTTCTACCCATAGGTGAACTACCCACCATCTGAAGAAAGAATCTTTTACTTGACTATCAAACGGAAGCATTCCTGGTAAATATAACAAGGCAGCAAATAAGAGCCCCATAGAAAGGACTAAAGCTGTTGTTGTTTTACGTTTTCCTTTAAATAGAGTTGTTAAAATTAACCCTAAAAACAGAAGAACATTTACTACAACTAAATAATCTAAAGGTCTGGGAATTTCTAAAAATTTACGTCCTTCCCAGTAATTAAAATGGTATCCTACAATAGCGATAACACCTACTACAGCTAAACTTATTAATTGAACATATGCTAGTTTTACACTTACCAATTCGCGTTGTGCTTCTTCTGGGATAATATAATAGGCTGCTCCCATAAAACCTGATAATAACCATACTACTAATAGGTTTGTATGTACTGCTCTGGCTGTATTAAAAGGAATAATACTGTGTAAATTATCAAACCCAGCATGCGCAAATCCCATTATAAAGCCATATATAATTTGTAAGCCAAACAATAACATGGATAGGGCAAAAAACCAATAGGCTACTTTTTGTGATTTATATTTCATTTTTTTTCTTTTTGGTTAGTTATTCGTCTTTTGCTAATGGTGAAATAACGGTATCAAATCCGTTTAAATCGATATCATCTATCCAGTCAAAAAAGGCAATTAAATCGGCTGTTTCTTCTTGCGAAAAACCATAAGCCACCATTTTTCTTCCGTTAGGCGCCCAATCTACAGGTGTTGTTAATACAGCTTTAACATAGCCTTCACCTCTTCTGTCTAATACTTTAGTGAGTTCTGGTGCGTAATACGCCCCTTCTCCTAAAATAGTATGGCAACCCATACAATTGTTTTCTTCCCAAAGGGTTTTTCCTCTTACAACAGCTTCTGTAATGTTTTCATCATTACTTTGGTCTTGTGCTTTACTAAAAGAGTAAATGGTAAGTCCAATGAATATCAGAAACGTCACAACAGTTCCGCCTAGAAAGAAGGCACGTGCTTGTTTTTTTGATAACATATTATTTAGTTTTGATTAGTATTAATTTTTATTTGTTAAATCAAGAATGGCTTGAATAGTCGCTTTGTTATCGACTCCTAAACCTTCTTGTTGATGTATTAATTCTCCTTCTGGATTAAACACGCTTATTATGTTTGAATGTGAAAAATCCATTGGTGATATTTGTTTGTATTTTACAGCTAAAACATTAGCAAATTCACGCACACTATTTGTGGTCCCTTGTAAAAATGTCCACTGTTCTCCATCCATAAAATTTTCGATAGCAAATGCTTTTAGGCGTTCTGGAGTGTCAGTTTCAGGATCAATACTCACTAAAATGAAATTGAGATCTTTTAAATTTTCTTTAGGGATTTTTGCTTCAATGTTTCGCATATCTGCTACTAATCTTGGGCAGGCAGCTTTACAGGTTGTATAAATCATAACCATAACCAAAGTTTTGCCTTTTAAATCTTTAAGCTCAATGTCTTTGCCTTCTTCTGTATGCCATTTAGAGGTTAAATTGAAAATAGATTCATCAGAAATACCATGTTCATCAACTCCTTTTGAAGACGCTTCTGCAATGGGCTGTAAATCCATTTTACAAACAGTACAACTCCCTTTTTTATGAAATGTTTTTTCTCCTTCGCACTTCATTGGGCACTGATAAAGGGCTAAATCATCATGCTTTAAATTTGATTTGTCATTTTTACACGAAGTAAACAATAGCGCAAAAAATAACAGAACAAGTATGTTGTTTGTGTACTTCATTTTTATTTGATTATATCCTTAACGCATCTAAAGCCTAAGTTTTTCATAGCGTATTTTGCTTTCACGCTACCGCGAATAGCATAACGCATAAAGGCAGCATAGTTCATTAAATCTGTAGCTCCAATAGCTCCGCTTCCACAAAATAAACTACTGTCGTTATCCACATCTTTTCTAGATTCTCCAGATACTAAAACCGAGTTGAAATCTGATGTCCATTCCCAAACCAACCCATGTAAATCGGATACACCCCAAAAGTTTTTAAAGGTGGAGCCTATATCATTATTAAAGGTTTTAGGTTTTTCGTACCAACCTAGAATATATTTGTTATAGCTTTCTAAAGTTCTGGCATCTGCTAAAGTTTTATTTGCCATAGCCACATATTCCCATTCATCAATTGTTGGTAAACGCTTGCCTTGGCATTCACAATAATCGTTTGCAACAAACCAGGATACATTGGTTATTGGCGCTTTTAGAGATTGATTATCCCCTAAGGTTGTGTCCGATTTCCAAGCTCTTAAATAGTTGTCGTCTGCAAAAAGCTTTTTTATTTTAGAACGTTGCCATTTAGGGGTCTTTTTTACAAAGTCTAAAAATTCTTCATTGGTAACGGGGTATACATCCATTTTAAAATCAGAAATGCTTACCAATAAAGAATCTCTGCCATATAGGGGAATGTAAGTACCACCTTTAATTGAAGCCATTTTAGACTGACCTTGAGTTACTGTTAAGGAGAACATCATTATAATACTCAATGTCAGTCTTAAAATAGGTTTCATTGCTATTAATCAATTTTTAGAGCTAAATTCTTTAATGCCCGCTTTTAACGGCATCAACCTGCGCTTTGGTAACGTTTGTTTTATTATTTCCCCAAGAGTTATATACATAAGTTAAAACATCGGCAACTTCGTCATTACTTATGGCTTGCCTTGTCATTACGCTGTTGTACTTTTCACCATTAACAGTAATCTCTCCTGTTTTTCCTTTTACAACAATTTCTATGGCTCTTCTTACATCTGCATTCAAATAATCTGACTTAGCAAGTGGAGGGAATGCATTTGGAATACCTTGACCTTCTGCTTGATGACAAGCAAAACAAGTTTTCATATAAATTTGCTTTCCAGATTCCATTTTTTCGGCTAAGGTTTTACCTGAAGTTACTGCTGGAGTTTTTGCTTTTTCATCGTCTGGCATCTCTTGTATGCCCCCTCCTTCCGGATGGTAAATGCCTTCTTGAACTACACCAGAATAAACTTTCTTATTCTCTTCGCCTTCGACTTTTAACATGCCTAAGGCACCCTTGTTAAAGGCTCTAAATATGGAGTGGTCTACCAATATAAATGTACCAGGGACATCTACTCTAAACTCAACAATAGCAGCACCACCAGCAGGAACTAAAGTGGTTTGTACATTCTCGTTTATAAGGTCTCCGCCTTCAACCATTACTTTATCGAAAATTTCACCAATAACGTGAAAAGATGAGACCAAGTTTGGACCTCCGTTACCAACATACAAGCGCACTGTTTCGCCAACATTAGCAGTAATAGCATTATCTCCTGTTAAAGACCCTACCTTGCCATTAAAGACAACATAATCGGCATCTTCATCTACTGCCTTTTGCATATCGAAAGCTTGCAATCCAGGCGCTCCATTTTCGCCTTTAGTATAGAAATCACCTTGCATTATATAATATTCCTTATCAACTGGAGGCAATCCGCCTTCAGGTTCAACTAAAATTAAGCCATACATACCATTAGCAATATGCATACCTACTGGAGCTGTAGCACAATGGTATACGTACAAGCCGGGGTTTAATGTTTTAAAATTGAATTTTTTTTCATGTCCGGGAGCTACAAAAGAAGATGTTGCTCCACCACCAGGACCAGTAACGGCGTGCAAATCGATATTATGAGGTAATTTATTATCAGGATGGTTAGATAAAGTAAATTCTACTTCATCGCCAACACGTGTTCTAATAAAACTTCCAGGAACAGACCCTCCAAAAGTCCAATAATTATACGTAGTACCATCAGTCATAGTGCCTTCTTGTTCAAGAATTTCCATGTTTACAATCAGTTTCTTTGCTTTACGTCTTCCAACAGGGGTCGGTACGTTTGGAGGCGATGTTAGTTCTGCAATCATCTCTTTACTTACTGGAATATCTGCAGTATCAGCATATTCTTTTTTTTCATTGTCAACACAGGCTGTAAATAATAGTGTTAACATAACAATTAATAATGCTGATGGCAGCATCGTTGCTTTTTGGGTTACCTTCATAATTTTTAATTTAGTTAATGGTTTTAAAGAGGACTTTTTTGTCCTTTTTAAGGATAAACAAAATTAATTGTTAAGATTGTCTTAAAACATGACATTTGTCATGTGATTGTTTTGTAAGGCCTTAAAAATCTATATTACCCTAAAAAAAAAGAACTATAAATTTAAAAATTAACCATTTTACAATTGAATTTAATAGATTACAAAAGACACATTCATATAAAAATTACGCCCTGGTCTTGAGATATTATTCCAATCTGCATAGGTAGAATAATTAGCATCTAAAATATTTTCAACACCATATTTTAAAACCCATTTGTTAGTATTGGTATAAAAAACATGTCCTAAATTAAAGTTTAAAACACCATACGCTGGTGTTTCGTCTTCACCATAAAAGCTACTGTAATTGCTTTGATTTCCGTTAGCTTCTAATTGAATTGCTGAATTAAACCTTGTTGTGTTATAACTAAATTCAACGAAATAGGATATAGGCTTTATTAGGGGCAGGTTTTTATTGTTACTGCCTGTTCCATAATTATATCCCAGGGTTCCGTTAACTGAAAATGACTTTGAAAATTTATAAGATGAATTTAAGTATACATCAAAAATAGAGGCCTTAGCTAAAGCTTTATAAACTCGTACCCCATTGGCACCAATGGTCATAGGGCTGAGTGTTGTATCAATGTCTCCAATAATATAATCCATAACATGAAAATATGAAGCTTCTACTCCGACATGTAATTTGCTATTATGAAAATTAGCTTTTGCATTTGCTTCCATTGCTTTTTCATTTTTTAAGGTTGGATTTCCTATATAATCATACCTGTCAAAACTATTAAAGAGGAAAAATCCATAACCTTCACTAACAGCAGGTGCTCTTTCTCCATAACCTAGACCAAAACTAACATCGTAATGTTTCTTTTTAAAAGTATAATTTGAAGCGATACTGGTTAAAAATCTATTTTGAGTATCATCAATTTCCGGATAAAAAATTTGAAGGCTTTCTAACCCAACATCTTTTGCAATTTTATTACTATGGTAACCTAATCTAATGGAGGTTGAAATGGTTTCTTTATGATTTAAGGGCAAATCATCTTTTACAAAAACCCCTGTGTAAAGTGTTCTAATATCCGGCCAAGTATACATAAACATAGCAGGTTGATTAGAGTCGTTTGGATACATCGTCATTTCTGCTAACGATCTATTGTAAAATCCATTGACGTTTAACACTAACTTATGTTTGTTAATATTTGTTGTGGCTTTACTGTAAAACCCATAAGTATCGCTCCAACCAGGCATATCCATACGAATTGGGACATCGGGTCGCTTTGAGTCATCCATGATATGGGTAATGGTATTAAAGTACAATTTGGTTTCTAAGGTTTTTATAAATGTTGCATGGCTGTTATAATTATGAGTTACCGATGTAATTAAAGCTTCGGCAAGCGAAACATCCATTGGTAATGCAGGATAGCCAACGTCTGTAGCTTTATCGTAAATTAAATTTGCATCAATAGAATGATTATTACTTAGTTTATAGCCTGTTTGTAATGATATATTATATTTTTGAAATTGAGAATATAATACCTCTTGACTGTTTCCGGCTTTATAATTATCAGATTTTCTAAAAATACCATCGGCATTAATATAAAAACGGCTACTGGAATATTCTATATCCAAGCCTCCGGTTCTGTAGTTGCCATTGGTTTCGTAGCCTAGATCTATACTTGTTTTCAAGCCAGACTCATAATATTTACTAGCAGGTAGTTTTAAATCTAATCCGCCACCAACACAGTGTCCGTTTTCTGTGCCGGTTTGACCAGAACCAACACTTACTTTATCTAAATTAGACACGTCTACATAGGATGTAATAGGATCCATTTTATCTGTACAAGCTCCAAAAATCTGCATCCCATCAATAGTTATGTTTAGCCGATCGCTATTCATGTTATGCATTGCAGGTTCCCAGGCATAGTTACCTCGTTTTATCATAGTAACTTTATTGGCTTTTTCTAAATATGTGTCAATACTAGATAAGGTCTTCTCTTGTCTATAATGACTTAATTTGCGCCGCCCTAAAACAATAATTTCGTCTAATTTAGTTGTGTCTTTTTTTATGGTAACAGCTTCTTGAGCAAATGTAAATCCACTAAAAAGCAATATAATACCGTATGTGATGCACTTTTTCATTTTTTTAGTGTTTTTAAGCAGACGTATTATGGTTTGCAATACGCCTGCTTTTTTTAAAGAATAATTTAGAATTCTAACTCTAAATACAATGAACTTTTAGTGTGTTCTTCGGTTACATCTTCACCTTTTAAAACCTCACTGTGATTATTAATTAATTTTAAATTGAGAACCCAATACCCAGTCATTGTTAAAGATAAATCACCATGATACATATGGTCTTGAGCATTATAGCTTAAATCGGTATTATTAGGAGAACTGTGATTGCCCATTCCTGGCATTCTGGGATCTAGTGTAATGGTATAATCTTCAACCACAGGGAAAGTCATCATATTTTTCATTTTAAAAAGACCAACTTTAAGAGCGTTAATGGCAATTTTAGGCTCGTTAGGTGCTATTAAAGCAATAATATATCTGTTATCATCACTTCCCATAAAACTGGTTGTATTCTGTTTTTCGGACTGTAAAACCACAAGGTCACCTGATGCTGTATAATCTGTTCCATCTATAGTGTAATTTACTGTTAAAGACCAGCCCGAACCATCTGCATTTGTCATTTGATAAATAACAAAACCTTCATAAACGGTTTCTTTTCCTGGTGCTTTAGCGATTTCAGATTTAGGGCATGAGTGCTGCATTGTAGGCATTTGCATCATGGGCATCCAAGAAAGGGATGCGTTTTTTATGTAACTACCAGAGGCATTTTCTTTTATTCTGATACTGATATTATTATAGCCTGTTTTAAAATCTCCGGTAGTATTAAATAACTCGATGGTATGCGTTGCATTAGCAATATCTTGAATTTTTACAAGGTCTTTAATTTCATTTACTATTGGAGTATCATTGTCATCGGTTGAACATGATGTGTTAAATAATGTAATAAGTAGGATAGGTAATATATATTTAAGTTTCATTTGTTTATTGTTTTTTACTAATTTGATTTACATCCATTAGAATCATTGATTTTATAGGACTAAATTATGTAGTCATGGCTGCTTTATTTTTAAAATATGCTGAAAACGTCCTGTTCGCTTAAATAGTTAAGCAAGGAATAGGAGTAAAATCTAAGTGATTTTATAAATCGAAAAAACTAACTGAAGTTTGGTGGAGGCGTATCTATATCCAGATACATTTTGTTGATTTTTGGAGTTTTTAAAGTTGTGTTTAAGGTCAAGGGGCTTAAAAAAACAAATGCGTTTTCAACTTTGCTTATTGCCGATAAACAAAACGCATCTAGCGCCATACGTTTACTTTCTTGTAAAGGGTTTTCAGAATTATTAGAACCTGTTTCACTTTTAGAAAGTTCTTTGCTTAATTGACATTTACCATGACACCCCTTTTGCTCATCTTTTTGAATGCATAAAGTTTTTGCTATAAAGTCTTGATTTATAATAAAATCGCCAATAATAACTAGTGTATTTATATTATGAGCAAATAATATAAGTACTAAAATAAAAGCTGTTATTTTATGAGTTAGTGCTTTTAGCATAAGGCAAATTTATAGGAAAATAAGAAGACAAAACATGACTATTGTCACATATTCTATAATTTAAAATGCTTGAAATAGGTATCAATTAAAGCATCTAACGTAGTTAAGGCTTTATAGCTATCTGTAGTATTACCTGATGCTCTTAAGAATAAAATCTCGTCTAACATAGGTATTAGCACTACATGTAATTGATCATGTGGTTCGCCTTTCATTGAGCAGTTTTTAATAATATAACTAGTTTGTTTAGAAAGGGCTTTACCTAAAGCGTTATAGTCCTTTTTATTTTCTTTTTTAAAAGCAGAAATAATAGAGTCCATAATTTTAATACCTTCATGGGTTTCAGGGTTTACAATCCATTTATCTCCATTATTTAAGTGAAGTTCTAAATTATCTGCTACAGAAATACGCTCAGCCGGTCTTTCATTTTTACAACTTAGCGTTGCTATTAATATAAGTATCAGTGGTATAACTTTTGTTTTCATTATAAGGACATGCGAATTTTGACTAAAAATCTTTCTTCCTTGATTTAAATACTATTCTAAAAATGGGTAAGACAACCCAAACCGTTAGCATTATAAAAGACACAATTAACCCGAAGCTAGTACCAAAAAATTGTTTAAAAATAGCTCCTGTATATCCTAATAGCGCAGAGATATCTAATTTTAATAAAATAAGTGTTCTCGATAAATCTATAGGATTAAGCATGGTACCAATTAGTGATAATTTATCTAAAGGGTAGTCTTCAAAGAGTATTAAGGTCATTAAAAAAATACCATCATAAATAATGGCTAAAAACAACCATAATAAAATAGCATAGCCAAACCCTTTAATTTTGTTTTCGTTTGATAGTGCAATGTTAAAAGCTAAAGCGGTAAATATTAAAGTTAAAAAAGTACCGGTAATTAACAATAAAGAAAAATCCCAGATGGCATTACTTTTAAATAGTCCATAAAACACAAAAGGGATTCCCAAACCAAGAATCAGGCTCATTGATAATGATAAGGCAACGCCTAGATATTGCCCTAAAAAAATAGACGATCGCTTTAATGGTTGTGCTAATAACAGTTCTGTGAATTCTTTAGAATTGTAATAATACATCACACCAAAAATGGTACCTATTAAAGGGACTAAAACAATAATAACATTCATTAATGTAATAACTGCTTTTGATAAATCGTTATTTAAAAATAAAAGAATAATACCAAGCAATAGATAAAATGCAAAATATACATAACTCCAGCGACTACGCATTAAATCGAAAAAACTATATTTTAATATTTTAAGCATGATTTTTTGTAAGTATTGATGCTATGGCATGTTCGAAATCTGGTTGACTGGTCTTGTTTTTTAATTCTGAAATAGGGCCTTTAAAATAAATTTTGCCTTCAAGTATAAATACAATCTCATCTGATACTTCTTCAACAAAACTCATAATATGAGATGTAATGAGAATGGTTTTTCCTTTAGCTTTTTCTTCTTGAATAAGTTCTTTTAATCGAATTAACGAAATGGGGTCTAAGCCTGTAGTGGGTTCATCCAAAATTATTAATGGGCTATTAAACATAAAGGTTAATAAAATATTTACTTTTTGTTTAGTACCTCCAGATAGGTTTCCTAATTTTTTATCTAAAAAAGGTTGTATTTTGAACAGTTCAATTAAACGCTCATCTTCATTAGTGTTTTTGCGTAAGTCTTTTATCATACGGATTAACTCCTTTACTTTTAAATTGCTAGGAAAATTGGCAATTTGTGGTAAATAATCAATTTTATGCCTGTAGTCTGAGTTTTTTTTGATGTTTTCTCCTAATACAGAAATAGTGCCTTTATTAGGGATAACCATTCCTAGAACTGATTTAATAAGTGTTGTTTTTCCGGAGCCATTTGGTCCAAGAATGGCAAATATTCCGCCATTTTTAATGTTTAAATCAATGCCTTTAAGCACTTGGTTTTTGCCAAATCTTTTATGTAGATTTTGAATACTTACCATGAAGCTTTTTTTATTAATGGATTATTATCTAATAAATTATCTGGGGTAAAGACTGGAGATATTTTTTCTGAAAAATCAATAATATCTATAAACATACTTCGTAATAAAATAATGGTTTCCGGCGTACGATTCACAATATATGAAAAGAGTTTAACAGGCCTGTAGGGCACATCGCCAATCCCATTTTTATCAAGATCGTAACCGGTATAATTACTCCAATAGTTTCTGTCAAATACATTATCATTAACCTTACTATTGTAAGCAATATCGAATGAATTATATAAAAAATTATTTTCTAAAAAATGATTGGTATAACAGGCACCACGAACTTTAATGGCCCATCCATTGTTTTTAAAGTTATTGTGCTTATAAGTGATTCTGTTTGAGCCTTCAATATTAATACCTATAGTGTTTTCTTCAAAAGTGTTACCTATAATTTCGGCATCATTAATTTCTTTTAAAAGCATGCCATATGAAGCTGTACCCCAATTTTCTCTAAAAATGTTATTGAGCATTTTTATTTTTTTTGAAAACATAACGGCTACACCTGCACCGTTGTTTTCAAAGGTGTTATCTTGATAAAGATCATCATTAGAAAACATAAAATGTAATCCATACCTCAAGTTTTCGGCACTCACATTATTTTTTATGATACAATCATCTGAAAACTCTAAATAAATGCCATCGCGTACATGCTCAACATAGTTATGTTCTAGCTCAATATGGTTGCTATACCATAATTGTATGCCATTACCGGAATTATACTCCTCAACAGCATCTCCAATTATTTTGTTATGATAGATTTTACCGTAGCTAGATTTTTCAATATAAATACCAAAAAACAGTTTTTCTAGTACGAGGTTCTGAATAACAAAATTTTTACTTTTTCGAACGCGAATGGCCGCATAATCTTCGGTATAACTTGTACCAACATTAATAATAAACAAACCATCTACTGTAACATTATCAGAAGTTATAGTAATGATTTCGCCTTTTAATTCGCCATCAATAACTGGATAATTCTCTCCAACTAGCACTAAAGGTTTATTTATTAGAATATTATGCTCTTTGTAAGTCCCTTTTTTTATTACAATGGTATCATAATCTTTTGCAATAATTATGGCCTCTTTAACAGATTTTATTGGACAACTTTCGCAAACTTTAATGGTTTGAGAGGTACTTGAAAAGGGTATTAAAAATATATTTATAAAAACCAGTAGCTTATTCATTACTCCGTTCTTTAAAATGCGCTAAAAGTTCATCCCAGGTATACAATGTTCCGCTTTTTTTAGCCTGCATTTTCTCAGCCTCTGCTTTTTCTTTAAAGGCAGACAAGTAAGCACCCATAGGGCTTGGTATATTTTTACTGATTAAAAAAGTAGCTTGCTTTGAGTCTATAAGTGCTTCGGGTTCAGAATAGTTATTAGATAGGTAAAGCGCTATTTGAGCAGTGTCAAATTCATCCATGAAATTAATCATACATTCTGTTGCATCAAATTTATAGACCTTCCCTTTTTTTGTGACAATTTCTGCTGCATGAAGCTTGTCTACAATAGTCATTTTACAAAAATGACAACCGTCATTACCATAATCAATTTTTTTAGGCGACACATTGCAACTTAAAAGCAATATAAATAAGCCCAGTATGGGGTAGTGTTTTAGTGTTTTCATAATTTTAGTGTTTTAGTGTAGTGCCTGCTCTACATAAACTTAAGTTTTTCTACCATTCTTTTTGCCAACAAGATAAGCAAATAACGAGGCCGCAATACCTAATCCTAAAAATAATGCTCCTAATCTTGGGTATGAGTGCGCCTTAAAGTTTAAAATATCTTTACTGCCAAATAATGGCGGCTGGAAGCCCATTACAGACCCATCTGGATTGGTAAACTTCATAATGGCCTTTGGATCTAGGTCATGACCGTAGTCATGTTCCCAAAGATAAAAATCGTATAATCCTGCTGCGCTTAAAACGATCATTAATATAAACCAGCCTAAAAACCATTTGTAATTCCCTTTAAAAGCTATTAAAAGTCCTAATATAGAAGTAGCAATAATTCCTATTGGAAATATTTTAAACTCAGGGATGGCTTCAGGAATATACTTCATACCAACATAATGATTCATTAAATTGATGTTTTTGATGTCGTGTGGATGGACATCTGAAAAATCATTGATATGAATGTTCATGGCCAGGGGAGTTGGATATTGTGGAGCTTCTAATGTTATCCTCCATAAAGGAAATAGAAATAAACCCAGTGGCAATAAGGCCGCTATTAGCATGATAATATTAGACTTTTTCATTGTATTATTTCCCTCGAAAACGAGTTTTTTTAATTATTATTAAATCTTTATTTAGCTGTATATTAATTAAATATGAGTCATTTCTAAATCATATGATAGCCGTCATTTTCTTTTTTAAGAATGCTTGATCTTAAGTTCTGAAATTCTCCTGCCTAAGCGGGTAGCATTATGTTTTAAAAAGAAAGGCGAGAGCGAAAAGACAGCTCTCGCCTTTTATAGGAAAATAAACACTAAAACAAAATTTCCCTAACTTGTTTTATTCTATATCCTCACCTAATGACCACTTTAATGGTGTATTAGAATTTGCTGGAGATACACGTACATAGCCTTGCATTTCTTGATGCAATGCAGAACAGAAATCTGTACAATAGAATGGCCATACGCCAACTTCTTTTGGTTCCCAAAGGAATGTTTCTGTTTGTCCAGGCATAATAAGTAATTCGGAAGTGTTTGCTCCAATAATACTTACACCATGAGGCACATCATAATCTTGTTCTAAATTAGTAATGTGGAAATACACCTTGTCGCCAACTTTTATACCTTCAATATTATCTGGTGAGAAGTGACTACGTATCGTGGTCATATAAACATGTACTGTTTTACCATCTCTAACCACTTTAGTGTCTGCTTCACTTTTTGCTACATAAGGATGTTTGTTGTCTTCTAGCTTAAATAATTTTTTAGACCTAGGTTTTATTAAATCTGCAGGACAACCAGCAGCATAATGTGGCTCACCTACTGTTGGGAAATCTAATAACAGTTCCATTTTATCGCCAGATATATCATAGAGTTGCGCCGATTGTGTTACTTCTGGCCCTGTAGGTAAATAGCGGTCTTTAGTAATTTTATTCATAGCTACTACATATTTACCAAATGGTTTTTGCGAGTTTCCTCCAGGAATCATTAAGTGACCTACAGAGTAATAACAAGGTTGTCTATCTAATACTTCCCAGGTGCCAACTTTCCATTTTACAACTTCAGAAGAAATAAAGAAAGTTGTATAAGCATTTCCTTTACCGTCAAATTCGGTATGTAACGGTCCTAAACCTGGTTGTTCAACCACACCAGCCAAAGAAGCATCAAAATTTATAATAGGAATGCCATAAGCATCACCAGCAAATTTTTTGTCTTCAATAGCTTTAAGCATTTTAGTAAATGAGTGTACCGTTAGGTTAGCAGATAATTTACCACTACCAACGATGTATTCACCAGTTGGATCAACATCACAACCATGAGGCGATTTTGGTGTTGGCATTAAATAAACGGCTCCAGGCACATCTAGAGGGTTTACAGTAAGCACTTCTTTTTTCATAGTAGAAGTTGCCATATGCGTGCTCTCATCATAAACATTGTGTGCATATTTAGCAGGCATCATAGTACCACCGCCATTATTTACATAGGCTTCAATTTTTTTCCAGTTAACAGCAGCAATAAAATCTTTATCGTTTTGAGATGCGTTAACCTCCATTAAAGTACTTGCTTCTTCCGTATTGTATGTTGAGAAAAAGAACCAACCATGTGATTTTCCACGTCCAGGGTGCGATAAATCATAATCGAAACCAGGCATGATTAATTGAAATTTAATATCCATATGTCCATGTTCCGGATCAACAGATATAAATGATAAGGCCCCTTTAAAGTTTCCTTTATAATCTTTAATTGGCATATCCTTTTGTGGAATAGGAATAGAAAATCGTGTTCCAGCTACAACATACTCTGTGTTTTCTGTTACAAATGATGAACTATGGTTACCTGCACTATTAGGGATTTCAATAATTTCGGTAGTTTCGAAGGTGGATAAATCTATTTTTGCAATACGTGGTGTATTATTCCCGTTGATAAATACCCAACGACCATCTATGACTCCATTAGTTTGTGAAATGTCTGGATGATGCGAATCATCCCAAGGAACAAAACCATGAGATGTGTTTAGCATAGGCTTTGTTTCTTCGTTATATCCCCAAGCTTTTTCGGCGTCTTGTGAGAATACAGGGATTACTTTAAATAACCTACCAGAAGGCAGACCATAAACAGAAAGTTGCCCGCTAAATCCTCCGGAAATAAAGGCATAAAACTCATCGTGCTCGCCGGGAGCCACATATACTTTTTCTGCAACATTTCCTGCTAAGGCACCAGATTTACTATCTGATTTTGATGCATTATTACAACTTGTAAATGCTACGAGAACACTTAAAATTGCAACTGTTGATTTAATTATATTTTTCATTGTTTATATAAGTTTTGATTAGTTTGCTTTTATTCAGTTGGAGGGAGTAGTACCTTATCAATAACATGTACAATACCATTTCCTGCTTTCACACTAGCAATAATATTAGCTCCACCAATAACTGGCTTACCGTCTTTGACTTCAACTTGAACGTATTGATTATTAGCTTGTCCTAATTTTTTAAGCTTTGTTAATATAGTTTCACTTAAATTACCAGGGGTAACATGGTATTTTAAAATATTAGCTAAAGTTGCTTTGTTTTCAGGTTTTACTAAATTTTCAACGGTACCTTCTGGTAAGGCAGCAAAGGCAGCATCTGTTGGTGCAAAAACGGTTAAAGGACCAACATTTACTAGAGCATTTTCAACTTGTGCAGCTTGAACAGCAGCAACTAATGTTTTATGGTCTGGAGAGCCTATTGCAATTTGTAAGCAATTTGGAGTGCCTTCATCATCTTGAATAAAAGCTTGACCAGTTTTTTCAGCTGACGGTTTTTCAGTATGTTTTACTGTAGAGGTCGTTGAGGCTTCTTTATTTTCATTTTTGCACGAAAAAGCCAAGGCTAAAAAGGCAAAAACAAAAAATAGTTGTTTAATTAGTTTCATATATTCAATTATTTTAGCGTTCTAAAGTATTCTAGTACAGCTCTGGCATCTTCTTCTGAAAGGTTTTGATTTGCCATTGGAGAACCATTAAACTCTATCAAAAGAGCTTTGGCTAAAGGGTCTTTTTGTGTCATTTCGTCTGGGTTTAAAATCATGTTCATAACCCATTCCGGAGTTCTTCTTTCTAAAATTCCTGCTGGAGACGGGCCAATAAATTTTTTGTCGGCTCTATGACAAGCTGTACACATTTTTTTAAATACATCTGCCCCGTGGGTTACCATAGTTTGATCTATGTCTGCTGGTAGCACAAGTGATGTTACCGGACCAATTCCTTTGTTTTTTAAATCTACAGTTTTTGATGCAGGAACTTTTTCAGCTTTTGTTGCTGCTGTTTTTTCAGTAGGAGCTTTTTTTTCGTATGAGAACCCTTCTTTTTTCTTTTCTTCTTTGCCTCCACAACTTATAAGTAGGGTTACAAATATTGCTGTTAATAGTTTTAGTGTTGTTTTCATAAATAACTTTGTTTTAGTCCACAAAATTATAATCAAACAAAGAGATAAAACATGATATTTATCATATTTAAGATAAAATTGTCTTAATTTATGTTTAATTAAAGTTTACCGGGTTTTAGCTCTAACAAAAACTAGTAAGTACCTTTTTTCTTGAAGCATTAAACTTTAAATACAATGTAGGATTAAGGTATAAGGCAAGCCTGTTAATTTTTCTTTACTATATGTTAAAACCCAATTGCTTTAAGCAATTGGGTTTTATCGGGTTAAAAGAATGTTATTGAAAGCGTTAGAAACAATATACTTCAGCTAGTGCTGCAAATCGATCTCCATCATATGAAGATTTGGCTTCTATTTTAAAGTATTTAAAAGTAACTTGATTATCTAATCGAATATTTTGTGTTGTGTTTACATTTTTTAATGTAAAATTACCTAAGCTAGTCCAGGTTATATTATCATCACTAATAAAAATTTCGATATCTTTTATAGCTCTGGATAATGTTTTTCTTTGTGCAAAGGCAAAACCTTCAGCGGTTATAGTTTCACCTGTATTAATGGTAATGGAGTGCGGGTAATTTGCACTAGCACAGGATCCATTCCAGCAAGAATGCCAATAGGTTTCAGCATTATTGTCTAAAATGGCCGATGCTAGCCCCGTATTTTCTTGTCCGCTACTTTCTTCAGTACTAAAAGATTCTATAACCCAATTAGATTTGTTTAAGTAATCTTTTTCTCCAAAATCGATTACAGGCGTACCATTAACAAACTTGTAAGCGTATGAAATTCGCGTAATATCTCCAGAAATGTGATTTAGTAAAAGCCTTAAAACATATTCTGTATTCCCTTTTTTATGAAGCTCACTTATGGGCATAGCAATACTAAAGATATTGTCCGGGTCTAACTTTGTAGCCCATGTTACCGCATCATAATCGGCATTGTCGTCAGCAGGGTCATTATAAATACTTATACTGTTAACAGCGACATCGGTTTCAACAGTACCGGAAATTTTTATACTGTTATTTTCGAAAGACGCCTTTAAGTTTTTAATACTTGCAGATGCTCCTGTATAAAACATATTACTTGAATTATTAAAGACTTGGTTGTTGTTTAGTATGGAGCAACTGGCTTCTGATAAAAAAGTAGGTGCACTGCCATAGGTGTAATTTCCACTGCCCATCAAGCAAGTGCCTTTACTTGAGTTTGAAAAATCTGATACTTTTTCTTTATTGTGAGGTAAGTTTAAGCCATGCCCTAATTCGTGCAGTAACCCTCCAATATATGTGGTTGCTCTTGTACCTAAGGTAGTACCCGTTCCTAAATGTTTTATATCCATATCATCATAGTCTGATGCAAAACACCACTTTCCTAATCCGTAGTAAGGAACATCAGATGTAGTAGGATCGCTTACAGGTGATAAAACTAAATAGTGATCACTGTTTTTTTCATCAGGGTTTGCGTTGTAATAAGCCTCTATTTCTGGAATCATTTTATTTCCTCCTCCTTCATATGGGTAGCCGGACGCACTTAGGTTTCCATCTATATACGTTATTTTAACACGCTTTTTTTGTGCATCGACAAGTAAATTGAATGTTTTGTTTCCAAAGCCATAATCTGCCATATTTTTTTTATAAAACTCTTGGCCCTGTAAGAGGATTTCACTTAGTCTTCTGTGTGAATCTTTTCTGCTTTTTGAACCTTTAGGAACAA
The DNA here is from genome assembly GCA_965224845.1 of Wocania sp. Lineage (GTDB taxonomy): Bacteria > Bacteroidota > Bacteroidia > Flavobacteriales > Flavobacteriaceae > Wocania_A. The sequence goes on along the minus strand of CBDDAJ010000015.1, from coordinate 192,345 downwards.
AATAGATAATGTTCAAATTATATTTGGCCGACGATGTGTAATTAAATGTTTCTTCTGGGGCTTCTTTTGGAGTAGAATGATCTTCATTATTTAATCCATTATCACTTTTAGAACAATTGTAAAAAAAGGTAAGAATAAAAACGCTTATTACAGTAAAAAAAAGAGGTCTCATTTTTAATTGTGATTTTAGATAAAGCATCAAAGATAAATAGGAGGAAGGATACAATTTTGTCAAAAAAGTGCAGATTTTAGTTAATTGCTAAAAGCAGCCGAATCTATTTTGTATTGTTTTAAATAGCTTTCAATGTCTTTAGAAGATAAAGCTTTGTTTTTAAAGTCCTTGGGTGTTTTATTAAACTGGCTCTTAAAACTTTTTGAAAAATATTTTGGATCGTTAAAACCAACCATATATGCAGTTTCTGATATAGTATAGCCGTATTTTGTAATTAAGATTGCTGCCTTTTTAAGACGTAATCGTCTAACAAAATCAACAATACTTTGCCCTGTTAATGCCATACATTTTCTGTATAAACTAGAATAGCTTAAGTTAAGTGCGTCTGCCAGCTCTTCCATTTTAAAATTAGGATCATCTAATCTTAAGTTTATATAAGACATCATATTTTCTAAAAAAATCTCATCATGAGTTTTTTGCTGTGTTACTTCGGGATGGCTAATAACCTCTTTTCTGTATTTGGAAATGATGCGCTCCTTTGAAACCATTATATTCTTAACTTTTAGCAATAACTCTTTAGTGTTAAAAGGTTTGTTAATGTATTCTATTGCACCAGATTTAAGTCCATGAATTTTAGAATTGGTGGAGTTTTTAGCTGTAAGTAAAATAATTGGGATATGTTTAGTTAATTGATTTATTTGTAGTTTACGACACATTTCTATGCCATCCACTTTTGGCATCATAATATCACTTAAAATAAGATCAGGATAATTATTTTTTGCATATAAATAGCCTTCTTCTCCGTTCTCGGCTAATAAAATATTGTATTTGTCAATTAACAATTCTTTTAAAAAGTTTTGCAAGTCATAGTTATCTTCTACGATAAGGATGGTTTTTTTAGAGATGTCTAAATCGTCTTGTTCGACGGCTTCAATACTATTTGTAGTTAAAATGGTCTCAGAGTCATGATTTTCACTAGTTGTAATTCTTTCGTTTTCATCATAACCGTCTTCTTTAATTGGTAGTGTAATAGTGAATGTAGTACCTTCTGAAGGTTTAGAGCTTACCTCAATTTCTCCCTTGTGTAAGTCTACTAAATCTTTGGTAAGTGCTAACCCTATTCCAGAGCCCTTATTTTTTTTACCTATGTTAGATTGATAGAATAACTCGAAAATGGTTTCTAGTTCATTTTTGGGAATTCCAGGGCCAGAATCTGTTACCGATAGTTTAATGCTTCTCTTGGAATGGATGGGAATAACATTTAATTGTACATTCCCTTCCTTAGGAGTAAATTTAAAAGCATTAGAAAGAAGGTTATACACAATATGCTCTAGCTTTTCTTTATCGTACCAGGCTTCAGATAAGTTTTTTGGACAGTTTACAGCAAAATCAACTTGTTTTTTTCTGGCTAGTTCCTTAAAGGATAAAGCTATAGTTTCGATGTCTTCATGTAAATTATTTTTGGTAACAATTAAGCGCAATTTGTCTAGTTCTTTGTTTCTAACCAGGGTTAGCTCCCGTGCAATTTTTGAAAGCCGCTTTGCGTTTTGGGAAATAATACTTAAACGCTGTTTTAACAATAAATTGCCGTTTTGCTCAGAGCGTTTAAGCATATCATCAATAGGGCCTAAAATTAAAGTAATAGGCGTTTGTATTTCATGAGACATTTTAGCGAAAAAATTCATTTTTGCTTTATGAATTTCATTTTCTTTTTTATGGCTTACTTTTTCCAGAAATAATTTTTTTCTTAACCCATACCAACGGCGTATACCATAAATAATACCACCAATGATTAAAAAATAAACCAGGTAAGCAATGGGTTTATTCCATATGGGTTGTTCAATTTTAATTTCTATACGTTTTACCGGGATATCCCAAACATTTTTTTTAGTGCCCGCTTTTACCTCAAACGTATAATTGCCGGATGGAATATTAGTATAACTAGCAATACGTTCTGGACTTGTAATCCAGTCTTTGTCAAAACCTTTAAGGCGGTAAGCGTAATAGTATTTTGGACTAAGTAAATTATCTATTGCTGAGTACCTAAATGAGAAAGAAGATTGATTATAACTTAAGTTCAATGTTTTGACGTTGTGTATCCCAGAAGTTATTTGCGGAGCTATTAATGAATCAGCTGGCTGGTTTAATACTTTAATAGTATTGATAAACAATTTTGCATTTGAGGCCTTTTTTTCCAATTTTTTTGGATCGAAATAGTTTAATCCTTTTATGCCACCAAAGTATATAATGCCTTCTTTATCTTTAAAAGCACTCCTGGATAAAAACATATTGTCTTGAAGACCATCAGACGTATAATATGTTTTTAAAGTTTTATCTTTAATATTTAAATGATTTATTCCGTTACTGGAGCTTAGCCAATAATTATCGTCATCTTCTTTAATGATTGTAGCAAACGTTTTTCCATTTATAACTTCTAAATAATTTAGGTTACGGTAAGTTTTAGTTTTTGTGTTAAATTTTAATACTTCCCAGTCGTTATTAGTTAGCCATAGCTCATTTAATGAAACAGGGCATAAGTTTCTGGCAGCATAAATTTCGTTTTCATTTCTTTTGGTTGTAGTTGTATAGGAATAATTGATAAATGAAGATGCGCTTAGATTGTCTTGATTTTCATCAAATTCAAATAACCCCCCGTGATATATTCCCAGCCATAATGTCCCATTAACATCTTCTGTCATACTTTCCAAAATAAACCCTTTTAACCCGTTTGAGGAGTTATTAAAAGAGGCCAAAAGCATTAAATCTGAATTATATACATTTAATGAAACATTTGAACCCACCCAAATTCTACCTTTTGAATCTTTAAAAACAGTTCTAACATCTGTAGCTTCTTGTTTTTTTGAATTGACTACATTAATTTTTTTGAAAGTATTTTTTTGGGTGTTGTAATGCCATAAACCATTTCTATATGTTCCAAACCATATATTTGCTTTATTGTCTTCGGTTATAGATTGAACATAAAACCCTTTGTTTAAATTAGTGTTATTAAAATACTGCGTTTCATTGGTTGTACCATCACTGTTATAAGTAATTTTTGTTAAGCCAGACCCATCGGTTCCTGCCCATAAAGCACCATTAGAACTTTTGTAAATACATAGTATCCGTAGTGGTGCATTATTCTCAGAACCCTGATGGTATCCTATATTATTGTTAGCGTTGGGGATGATGTTAAGATTGCCATTTTTTGTAGAAATCCATAAGTTTTTATGATTGTCCTCACTAATATTCATAATCGTATTGCTATTAATTGAAGACTCGTTAGATGCTTGTCGGGTGTATAGATCTATGGTACCAGTATTTACATTTATTTTATATAAACCTCCTCCATCGGTTCCTCCGTAAATATGACCATTACTACTATAGAATAAATTCAAGAACATTTCTTTGTTTATGTTGAACTTCTGTTCCTTAAAAAATGAATCTTGAATAAATTGCCTGCTTTTTAAATCATATACAAAAAGACCAAAAGTTTCTGTACCAATCCAAAGCCTATTATTAGGATCTATTAATAAGGTAAGGCTTTCCGGATAGTCGGTGAATGGACCAACAATTTCTGTGGCTTGTTTAGAGTTAATATTATAACTAAAAACCTTTCCAGTATTTGTGCTTAAATAAAATTCGTCAGTGCCAATTTCAAAATCATAAATAGTATTTGAAGAAATATTTATGTTTTGGCTTGAAATTGTATCATGTATTTTAGAGTTTTTGAATTGGTATAGAGTTCCATTTTTAGAAGCTAACCAAACACTTTCTTTTTTTATGATTATATCAATTATGCCATCATCTTTTTTTAATAATGGTGTAATATCTTCAAACTTAGAATTTTTAGCATTGTATTTGGTTACTAAACCAAACTTAGAGATGAGCCAAATGTTTTTATTGCTGTCAGCAATAATTTTTTCAAGACCGTCATTCTTTTTAAGGCTTTTAAAAATACTTGAGCTTCTTACAAAATTATAATCGTAGCCATTATATATAAGTACACCACCACCGCCTTCCATCCAGATATTTCCTAAATGATCCTGAGACGTACTTGATATATGAATAGACCTGTTATCAAGCGTTGGAGATAAATGCTTGAAAACCGTATGGTTTTGCCCGTTTAGAACAGATAAGGATATTAAAACAAGCCCAAGGAAAATATAAAACTTCAATTTATTCATAACCAATACATAAATCATTCAAGTGCGCATCCCTTCAAAGAAAATAAACTTAAGCAAGACGGTTTCTTTTAGATGAAATGTAAATATATTAATAAAAATCACTCTCATTTTACGTACTTATTCAAACTATTTTTGCGACATATGCCTAATTCGCCAAAAAGGTGTATTATTTAATCAAAATCCCGGGTTTGACATAGAAAACCCTCTAAAATGCATAAAATGGCACAGGTAACTATCCGGTTCTATATGTTAATTTGACTTTTAATTAACGTTTACTTAAAAAATATATGAATTCGAGACGAAGCTTTGTAAAAAAAACAGCAATAGCTGGTGCAGGATTATCTGTACTTCCAGGGATGTCTTTTGGTAGTGTTTTAGCAAAAGATAAATTAAAACTAGCTTTTATAGGGGTTGGTTTAAGAGGGACCAATCATTTAGATAATGCATTATTAAGAAAAGATGTAGAGATCACGGCTATCTGCGATATCGATCCCAATCGAATAAAAATAGCTTTAAATAAAATAAGTAAGGCAGGTTTTTCAAAGCCTCAGGTTTTTGGGAAATCGGATTACGATTACAGAAACTTATTAGAATTAAAAGAAGTAGACGCCGTTATCATATCCACTCCGTGGTTATGGCACACCAAAATGGCAGTAGATGCGATGAAAGCAGGAAAGTATACAGGCCTGGAAGTATCAGCGGCAAATACACTGGAAGAATGCTGGGATTTGGTAAACACCCATGAGGAAACAGGTTCTCATTTAATGATTTTAGAGAATGTAAATTACCGCAGAGATGTTCTAGCCGTATTAAATATGGTAAAGCAAAATGTTTTTGGCGAGCTGTTACATTTTAGATGTGGTTACGAGCATGATTTAAGAGGTGTAAAGTTTAATGATGGTAAGACGGCCTATGGAAAAGGGGTTGAGTTTGGCGAAAAGGGGATCTCAGAATCTGCATGGAGAACGCAGCATTCGTTATTAAGAAATGCCGATGTATATCCCACACATGGTTTGGGTCCGATAGCAGTTATGGCCGATGTAAATAGAGGGAACCGATTTGTGTCTTTAACCTCGCATGCCACAAAAGCTATAGGCTTAAATAAATACATAGTAGACCATGGCGGGAAAGACCATCCAAATGCCAAGTTGAAATGGAAACAAGGCGATATTATCACATCAACGATAGAAACCTCAAACGGAGAGACCATTATTGTTACTCATAATACAAATACACCACATCCTTACTCATTAGGGTTTAAGGTTCAGGGGGTACAAGGGCTTACAGATTTTGATTACCACACCCAGCGTATACATGTAGAAGGGACTACCAAAGGTCATGGCTGGGAAACTATGGATGCCTGGTTTGAGAAGTACGATCATCCGTTATGGAAAAAATATGGTGCCAGTGCTACAGAAGCAGGTCATGGCGGGATAGACTTTTTTGTATTAAATGCCTTTGTAGAGTCGGCAAAAGAGAAGATCGCCCCACCAATGGATGCCTATGATGCCGCAGCATGGAGTGCAGTTACCCCATTATCAGAATTATCGATTGAGAATAATGGAGCGCCACAAGATTTCCCGGACTTTACAAGAGGGATGTGGGTAAAACGCAAACCCTATAATTGGATGAAAGAAACTTTCTAAAATTAATTAACAACTAAATATAACTAAAACTAAAAACTATTTTATGAAAAAACTATTTACTTTTTTAGTGTTATTATCTATGGCTTGTTTTTGTTTTGAGACGCATGCACAAAGTAGCGGCAAAACAATAACAGGAACCGTATTTGATGATAGCAATACGCCGGCAATAGGTGTAAACATTGTTGTAGAAGGAACTTCTACAGGAACGTCAACTGATTTTGATGGGAATTATTCTATTAAAATACCAGATGGAGGAACCGCACTTACATTTTCTTTTTTAGGGTTTAAAACCCAAACGATTGTTATTGGTAATCAAACCACTATTAATGTAACCTTAGAAACGGATACCTCGACTTTAGATGAAGTTGTGGTTGTGGCCTATGGAACACAGAAAAAAGAAACACTAACATCTTCAGTAGTTGAAGTTAGTTCAGAAAAACTAACGGATGTTACTGTTCCTGAAGTAGCAACTATGTTACAAGGTAAGGTAGCGGGTGTTCAAATTTTACCTAGCACTGGAGCTCCTGGGTCTTCGCCATCCATACTCATTAGAGGAAGATCTTCTATAAGTAATGGTAATAACCAACCATTATGGGTTGTTGATGGAGTGATTTTTGGTAATTCTGATCCGAAACTAAATCCAAATGACGTAGCTAGCTTATCTGTTTTAAAAGACGCTTCTGCTACAGCTTTGTATGGAAACAGAGCAGCAAATGGTGTAGTAATTGTAACGACTAAAAAGGGAACTGTAGGAGCAAAGCCTAAAATGGAAATTTTCTTGAAGACTGCCATTAACCAATTTAATACTGGGAATTTCGAAATTATGAATTCTCAGCAATTGTATGATTTTCACTCAGAACTTGGAAATACAAACCCTTGGTTTACCGAAGATTTATTGGAAAGAGATTACGATTGGATAGATGGGGCTACTCGAGATGGATTGGTAAAAGATGCATCTATAAGATTTACCTCAGCTACAGAAACGCACAATCTATTATTGTCTTCTGGTTACTACGGTGAAGAGGGTACAGTAATTGGAAATGATCTTGATAGATATAATTTTCGTTTGAATTTAGATTATGAAATTACTGATAAGTTAACTATTAAGCCAAAGCTTTTTTTCGTTTTCGATAGAAGAGAAAGACAAAATCAGGCATCGTTATACGAGGCCTATTTAAATATGCCCTGGGATTTGCCTTTTGCAGAAGATGGGTCCGTTATAAATGCTAATCAATCTCAAGGTGACGACTGGTTGGGTAGAGATAAGAGAAATTTCTTTTTTGACCGTCAATGGAATTATTCTGATTCTAGGTCGTTCAATTTATTTGCTAGTTTTGATTTTGAATATAAGCTATTACCCAACTTAACATTCTTATCTACAAATAACTTTAGATGGGGGCATTTTGAAAGTTTTAATTATGTTGATCCTAGATCTAATGGAGGAAGGTCTTCTAATGGTTCGGTTAGGGATTATAACTTTAGATCTTTAAACAGATTTACTAATCAAATGCTTAAATATTCTAATACTTTTAACGAGGATCACACAGTAAATGTATTGGCAGCTTATGAGTATAATGATTACCAACAAAGAAATTTTTCTGCGACATCGGAAAATGTTTTGGTTAATGGAGAAGTTCAAAATGTAGCTCTTGAGCCGGCACAAATTAATGGTAACGCAGGTGAGTCTGCACAGCAATCATTTTTGTTTTCAGCAGATTATGATTATAAGAATAAATATTTTGTGAAAGGATCTGTTAGAGTTGATGGTGCTTCAGCTTTTGCTCCTGATTACCGTTATGGAACATTCTACTCTGCCGCTGCAGGTTGGAATATTCACAAGGAAAATTTCTTCAATTCAGATAAAATCAATGTTTTAAAATTAAGAGGAAGTTATGGTTCTGTTGGTAATTTAATAGGCGGCTTTGCTTATTTAACAACGTATAATGTAGAGTTTCAATATGCAGGTGTATTAGCAGCTAAACCTAACCGATTAGGAACTCCAGATATATCATGGGAAAAAATCACAGAGTCAAATATTGGTTTAGATGCGACATTGTTTAATACTGTTGATTTAACAGTTGATTATTACAACAAAGAAAGCTCTGATTTGTTATTCTTTAGAAGACTACCAGATTTATCGGGTTTTACAGGGAGATATGAAAATATTGGATCTGTTGTTAATAAAGGGATAGAAATTGGAATTTCTGCAGATATTATTAATCAAGATGATTTTGGTGTAAGTGTAGGAGGAAACATTAGTTTCAATAATAATGAAGTTACAGAACTTCCAGATGGATCGGATATTTTTGGAAGTGGCAATACTATTATTAGAGAGGGTGAAGAATTTGGTACGTTTTATATGAGAAAATGGCTTGGAGTTCACCCAGCAAATGGAGAACCGGTTTATGAAGTCGTTAATGATGATGGTACCAGATCTACCACGTTTGATTATAATGCTGCTACATTACAAATGGCAGGTTCAGCTAATCATGATTTTACGGGCGGGTTTTTTACTAATGTTAGGTATAAGGGCTTTACATTAAGCTCTAATTGGAGCTTTGCTCATGGCGGGCAATTATATAACGCTTCTAGAAATCTATTTGATTCGGATGGATTCTATGTCCAATTTAATCAGATGGTGTTGCCTGACGGTTGGACCAGATGGGAGCAGCCGGGAGATATAGCTACACACCCAAAGCCAAAAGAAGGCGGATACTTGGGAAGTAACCAGGTTTCAACACGTTATTTAGAAGATGGGAGTTATTTAAGATTAAATAATGTAAGATTATCTTACGACTTGCCACAATCTATTGTTGATAAGGTTGGTATGTCTGGTGCAAACGTATATCTCTCTGGAGATAATTTAGTAACCTTTACGAAATTCACAGGTGTTGATCCAACAATTAATGATAACAGTAACGGTACAACGATTGTAGGGACTACTAGTTTAGGGTATCCTGTACCAAGACGTTTTGTTTTAGGTCTTAATCTTTCGTTTTAAATAAAATAATTATGATGATGAAAAAAATAAACTTTTTAATACTATTACTAATCACTTTGGTTGTTACCTCATGTGATTTAGATAGAGGACCATTTACTGAAGTGTCAACCGACGATCTTTTTTCAGATCCCGGAGCTGCTCAATCAGCAACATTAGGGAATTACCTGTTCTTGAAAGGGGATAAAGGTTATGATGGATGGTCAGATGATTTACATAGAATGTCTGAATATTCAGGAGATAATGTTATGATTAGTGGAGGAACAACCGATCCATTATTCTTTTTTTATAACTATCAAAGAGTACCTAATAACAGTAGGAATGATAGATTTTGGAGAAATTCATACAGAGCCGTTATAGGTGCTAATAAAGTGTTAGAATTACTTGAAGAAGGGACGCCTGAAGCTAACCAGGTATTAGGAGAAAACTACTATATACGTGGGTTAGTATACTTTCAAATGGGAAATGTTTTTGGACGACCATATAATCAAGGGACTTCTAATTTGTCGGTACCACTCAAATTAACAGCAGATTTGGATGATATTCCAGACAGACATACTGTTGGAGAGGTTTATGACCAAGTACTTTCAGATCTGCTAAAAGCTGAAGAATTAATGAATGAAAACAAAGGCCCTTCTTTTGCATCTAAAGAAGCAGCACAGGCATTATTGTCCAGGGTATACCTATACATGGGAGACAATGCTAAGGCTATTGAATATGCTGATAAAGTAATTAACTCGGGCAGCTATAGCCTATTGTCAAGTAGCCGATTTGCAATTATGAATCAGTTGCCGCCTTCGGAGAACGAAGAAGCTATATTTTCTATTACGTTAACAAAAGGTATTGATATTCCTGGTACTGAAGATTGGTTTACAATAGGATCTTTTTATGCCAAAATTGATGGTGTAGGCTGGGGAGAAATGTATGCGTCTCAAACCTATTTAGAGTTATTAGATAAAAATGAAGGCGATTTACGAGAAAGCTTTATAGAACCGCAATATTTAGAAGATGCCAATGGGCAAAAAATACCTGCAGTATATTGGGTAGAAGGAAGTGATCAAGATGGTTACGAATATGAATTTGCCAGAACTACAGATAGTGGAGGTACAATAACCTTTGATTATGATGGAAGTAACTATACACTAGAATCTGAAGATGTTAACGGAAGAACCGTTTACTATTTTAACGGACCAAACGGAAGACAGGACGTAACCTTTGATTTTGACATGGATAAGCGTAATGGATACCCAAAGTTTTATATATTAAAAGCATCACAGCAGGAAAATGATTTGCACCTTTGGTCACCTACTGTGTCTCGTTTGGCTGAGATGTATTTAAACAAAGCTGAAGCTCTGGCTAAACAAAGTTCTGGTCAGGCTGCACTTGATAATATTAATATCTTAAGAAATAGAGCACAAGTCCCTCCATATACTCTGGGAACATTACCGGCTGGATATACTGTTTTAGATGTTGTTTTGGAAGAGCGTCAGTTAGAGTTGGCTTTCGAAGGACATAGAAAATTTGATGTCTTTAGAAATGGAAGAACTATGAATAGAAGGTATCCTGGTACACATTTGAATAACTCAAATCCATTTCCAGAAATCGATCCTAACAGTAACGTTATTGTAGAATTTATTCCGGAACAACAGATATTACTGCAACCTTCGTTGATTCAAAATGATTAATATATAATAGCTCCAAAGAACAGTTTATTTGGAAAAGTAAACTGTTCTTGAGTAATCAAAACAAATATTTTATGAGAAAATTAATAATAATGCATAAAAAGACAACATTAAGAGTTGCTACTTTTTTTACAATAGCCACGTTTTTGGCAGCAGTTTATTCATGTACACCAGATAAAGTACTTATAGATACGAGTCTTAAATTACCACCAGTACCATTAGATACTACAGGGTGGACAGTAGTAGATTATACCAGTCAAGAAGACAATGATGGTGAAGGTGCCGGTAATGGTAGGGTATTTAATACAATTGATGGAGACCCTGATACATTTTGGCACACATGCTGGGTAGGATGTACAGCAGTACCGCCACATTATTTTGTTATCGATATGTTAGAACCTAGAGATATTAACGGGTTTAATTTTGTACAAAGACAATCCCTTTCTAGAAATATTGAAATTTTATCTATTGAAATTAGTAACGATAATTCGAGTTGGACTTCCTTAGGAGAGTTTACTTTGGAAAAATCCAAGGCATTTCAAGACCGACCTTTAGAAGAAGCTGTTAATGCACGCTATTTTAGAGTTACCGTAGTTAAAGTTTATGATGGTACAAATAATGCTGCTTTAGCAGAAGTAGCACCTTATTTTTAAAACAGTATTATAATACAATAAGCCCAAAATATGAGTATTCTATTTTGGGCTTTACAACTATGAAAAAACAGTTGTAGTTCTAATTTTTAGTGATAAGGATTCAATGCAAAAATATATTTTATACGGATTATTACTTTGTTTACTATCATGTGGTGATAACATAGATAGTATAAAACCAGATCAGTTATTTACAAAAGTACCAACTCAAATATCTGGAGTAACTTTTGAAAATAAAATTTTGGAATCCGAGAAATTGCATTACTACAGATACCAGTATATATATATAGGAGGTGGAGTAGCAGCAGCCGATTTTAATAATGATGGGTTGCAAGACCTTTTCTTTACTTCTAATATATATCCCAATAAGCTATTTTTAAATAAAGGTAATTTTAAGTTTGAAGATATCACAGAGCAAGCAGGTATTGTAAAACGAACAGGTTTTGATACCGGCGTGTCTGTTGCTGATGTTAATAATGATGGGCTTTTAGATATTTATATTAATAGAGCAGGCTGGTATAAGGGAGATGAGCGTTTGGCAAATATGCTTTATATAAATAATGGCGATTTAACCTTTACAGAGCAAGCTGCTGAATATGGATTAGCTGATTCAAATAGATCGATATCATCTACTTTTTTTGATTATGATAAAGATGGCGATTTAGATGTTTATATCACTAATGCACCTTCAGATTTTAATTTATCGGGAGCTTTATTGGATTTAGAGCAAATTCAAAAGCAAAAAGAAAAAATAAAAGCATCAAAAAGTGCTGATAAACTTTACAGAAATAATGGAAATGACCAATTTGAAGATGTTTCTGAAACAGCTGGTATTATTCCTGATCTAGGTTTTGGACTACATGCCCAAGTTGGTGATTTAAATAATGATGGTTGGCCAGATATTTATGTTAGTAATGATTTTATTATGCCAGACTTTGCATATATAAATAATGGAGATGGAACATTTACCGATAAAAAAGAAGAGATTTTTAAACATATCTCATACTATAGTATGGGAGCAGATTTTGCAGACATCAATAACGATGGGTTGTTAGATTTGATGGTGGCCGATATGAGCCCAGAGGATTATGTGCGTTCAAAAACTACCATGTCAATGATGTCTATAGATAGGTTTAATGCGATGACTAACAATGGTTATCATTATCAATACATGCATAATGTTATGCAGGTAAACAATGGTAATGGTACGTTTAGCGAAATAGCAAACATGTCTGGAGTGGCAAAAACCGATTGGAGCTGGGCTACATTATTTGCCGATTTCGATTTGGATGGTTATAATGATTTGTACGTCACCAACGGTGTTTATAGAGATGTTGTAGATAGAGATGTAAATAATGAAATCAATGCATATATTGAGAAAAATAAAGCAAGTTTAAAAGAAAAGGACTTTTACAGGTTTACTCAAAAACTACCACAACAAAAGCTAACCAACTATTTTTTTAAAAATACGGGTAATACCCAATTTGAAAATAAGTCTGAAGATTGGGCAAATGAAACACCAACCTTCTCAAATGGAGCGGTATATGTAGATTTAGATAACGATGGCGATTTAGATATTGTTACCAATAATTTAGATGAATATGCCACTATACTTCGCAATAATGCTACAGCTTTAACAAAAAACAGTTATTTAAAACTTAAGTTTAAAGGCACTGCAAAAAATAAATTTGGAGTTGGCACTTTAGTTAAAGTGCATCAAAATAATGGGCAGGTATTAACCAGAGAACTAGTAAATGCTAGAGGCTATTTGTCTTCAATGCCTAATACATTACACTTTGGTTTAGGAGCAGACACTGTAATTCCTAAAATAGAGATTATTTGGAATGATGGAAAAGCACAAACCTTAAATAATGTTGAGGCTAATCAAACCTTAACAGTAAGCCATTCTGAAAGTATTAAGCTTGCAGAAAATACAAAGCCAATTAAAAATAATAAATTATTTACTAAGCAAAGTTTTGATTTTTCACATCAAGAAATATCTTATAAAGATTACGATAAGCAATTATTACTACCACACAAACTATCACAAACAGGTCCGGCTATTGCATCTACCGATTTAAATGGAGATGGAGTAGATGATCTTTTTATTGGAGGCGCACATCGGCAACCCGCTCAATTATTAATAGGAAGTAGAGACGGTAATTTTAAAACAATATCTGTATCAGGTTTTATAAAAGATAGCGTGTATGAAGATGTTTCTGCTTGTTTTTTTGATGCTGATAACGATGGTGATGATGATTTATATGTGGTAAGCGGTAGCTACGAATTTGAAGAAGGTTCAGGTTTATTGCAAGACAGGCTGTATATCAATCATGGAAATTACAACTTTAAACGTTCCAACTCAAAGTTACCAGCATTAAAATCGTCTGGATCGGTTGTAAAAGCTTCAGATTATGATAATGATGGCGATGTAGACCTCTTTATTGGCAGTCGTGTAATTCCTGGGAAATACCCATACGCACCCTCTAGCTACCTTCTTATTAATAACAAAGGAACTTTTACAGACGGAACCAAGCAATATGCTCAAGATGTTGAAAAAGTAGGAATGGTAACAGACGCACAATGGAATGATATAGATAATGACAATGATTTAGATTTAATTATTACAGGCGAATGGATGGGAATTGAAGTTTTTGTAAATGATCAAGGACAGCTTTCAAGAGGTTCTAATTTTTCTGATTTGGCATTAGCAAAAGGTTGGTGGAATACAATACTAATTGAAGATGTTGATGGAGATGGAGATCAAGACATTATTGCAGGTAACTTAGGGCTTAATTATAAATTCCATGCTTCAAAAGAAAAACCATTTCATGTTTATACAAACGATTTTGATGATAATGGAACTGAAGATGTAGTCTTAGCTAAATATTATAATTCAAAACAAGTTCCTGTAAGAGGTAAATCTTGTACTTCAGAACAAATGCCATTTTTAAAAGAAAAAATTAAGACATATACCGATTTTGCAAATTCAGATTTGGCAGGCATTCTGGGAGAGGGAATTAATTCGTCATTGCATTACGAGGTTACTGAATTTCGATCAGGTATTTTTTTAAATGAAGGAAATAACCAATTCCGCTTTTCTGCCTTTCCAATAGAGGCTCAAACGGCTCCTATTAACAGTATTATTTATAAAGATTTTGATGGAGATCATGTGAAGGACCTTTTAATGGCAGGGAATAATTATCATTCAGAAGTTGAGACAACACGTGCCGATGCAGGAATAGGCGTGTTTTTAAATGGAACTGATAATAAAGGATTCAAACATGTGCCTAATAGGCAAATAGGTTTTTATGCCAATTCTGATGTTAGAGGCTTAACCTATTTAAAAACAGCAAATGCTAATCTTGTACTGATTTGCAACAATAACGATAAGCATCAATTATATAGAATTTCTAATAATTTATAACACCATTTTTAATATGCATATAATTAAAATACACGTAAACTTTTTAAGCTCTAATCTCTTTTTAATATTCTTGATTAATATTTTAATCTCCTGTAGCTCATGTTCTCAACATGATGATAATACAGAAACAGAATTAGAAGAAGAAACAGAAGCATTAGAGCTCACAAAAACAGTTCCAATTGGAGCAAATAGTTGGGTGGTTAATAATTTAACTCAAGATATGTCTGTGGTTTCTGATTCAGG
This sequence comes from Wocania sp., assembly GCA_965224845.1. Classification (GTDB taxonomy): domain Bacteria; phylum Bacteroidota; class Bacteroidia; order Flavobacteriales; family Flavobacteriaceae; genus Wocania_A. Next base: position 177,343 of record CBDDAJ010000015.1, on the reverse strand, counting down.
AATACATAACTGGACCTCTTTAGATGATGTTATTCACACCTATGTTAAAACTGGTGCAGGTAAATTAAACATAGGGTTTAAAATTAAATCAGCACAAACATCTAAAATAAAGGTCACTGTAGGTAACGTTTCAAAGGAAATAACCATTTCTAATAGCACGTATAAAACAGAAGAGGTTGGAGTATTCACAGTTCCAGAAGGATACCACACTATTAAAATTCAAGGATTAGAAAAATCTGGAAACTATATAGCGGATATTAATGATATTCTTTTTGGAGGTGCTGCCATATCTTCCGGGATAACGTTTAACCCTACAAGTAATTTTTACTTCGGAAGAAGAGGCCCTTCAGTACATATGGGATATGAAGAGCCAGAAGGAAAAGATGTGCGATGGTTTTACAACGAGGTTACGGTTCCGGAAGGAGAAGATCAGCTAGGTTCATTTTTTATGGCAAATGGTCATGCTCAGGGCTATTTCGGGATGCAGGTTAATTCAGCTACAGAAAGGCGTGTTTTATTTTCAATATGGAGTGCTTTTAGTACCGATGACCCTAATCAAATCCCAGAAGATTATAAGGTTACTAATTTAGGAAACGGGACAGGTGTAACTGTTCAGGATTTTGGAAATGAAGGATCAGGTATACAATCTTTTATTGATGTAGGTTGGAAAACGGGTGTAACCTACAAGTTTTTACTAAAAGGAGAGCCTTCTAATGGCGTTTCTGGATCTACAGACTATACAGGGTATTTTTATGATCCTGAGGTTGGAGATTGGCAATTGATAGCTAGCTTAAGAAGACCCAAGACAGATACTTATTTAACAAGAATGCACTCGTTTTTGGAAAACTTTAATCCTAGTACCGGGTATCTTTCCAGAAAAGTAAATTATGGCAACCAATGGGCATATACTACCGATAATACTTGGGTAGAAATGACAAACGGTACATTTACGGCAGATGCTACAGCGACTAATGGCGATAGGCTAGACTTTGAAGGTGGTACAAATGGTAATGCATTCTTTTTAAAGAATTGTGGTTTCTTTAACGCCAGTGTACAACCCAATACAACTTTTACTAGAACAGCATCAGGTGTTGCTCCCGATATAGATTTTACTGCTCTGGAAGTCCCTACACTTCCAGACCCTCCTACTCCGGTAACATTGTTAGACAGAAGTACCTGGACAATTTCAGATTTTAGTACTCAAGAAGATAATGGAGGCGAAGGGGATACAGGAAGAGCTGCCGATGTTTTAGATGGTAATCTGGAAACTTACTGGCATTCTTGCTGGAGTGGTTGTACAGCTACAGCACCACATCATATTGTTATAGATATGGGAGCAGAAATAGAAGTAGAAGGTATACGGTTTGCTCAAAGGCAAACATTATCCAGAGCTGTAAAAGATATTGAACTACAAATAAGTTCTGATAATACGACCTGGGAAAGTATGGGTAATTTTACTCTACAAAATATTGCCACAGAGCAAGACATCGATTTTGGAGCAGTAAAAACATACAGATATCTTAAGGTTATAATAAAAGCATCACACGACGGTACCGATAATGCAGCTATGGCAGAAATTATGGGGTATACAAAATAACATTTTTATTTTGAGTTAGTTTTTTTCATAATGCCTCTGGTTGTTTTTATAATCAGGGGCTTTGCTTTTTATAAAACGAAATAGGTTTATTTTTTATGTGTTAAAAATAAAACCTAACAAAGGGTGCCCAAGAATCTGCATAAATACTTTTATCAGCATCATATAAAATATCGTATCTAACACCAAAAGTTACATTGCCATTTCTGTAACCTGCTCCAACAAATAAAGCAGGAACCCAATAATTTTCTTTATCTATACTTAAGTTAACATCGTAGGTTCTGTTAACATGAAGTTGCTCAAACTCGGCAGAAAGCTGCAATTCTGTTAAAACATTAAATAATCCAATTATACTGCCCCCTAAAATGGTAGACTTATAAACATTTGTCTGTTTGTTAAATGTAGCATTAAGCCCCAAGCCAAGTGCTAAATTATCATCAAATTCATAAATAGAACTAGGTGCAATGGTACCACTAAAATAGCCATCGCCAAAACTCAACCCTATGCCCCCACCAAATCTAACATGGTTCCAAAATTCACTACTTTGTTGTTGTGCAATTAAAATATTTGAACTTACAACAAGCATTAAGAAAACTAGCTTAATTTTTTTATTTATCAATAAATAGGAACCCATATGTAATAAGAAATAGTCAAAAATTTAATACAGATTAACGGTTTATTTTTTAAACGGTTGATAATTCTTATAAATATAATAAAAGAAACATCTAATTTTAGTAAAAGTTGTATTTTTGAAAAATATTTTGACTAACCATTACGGTATTAAAAATAATAATGGATAAATTTTCATTTTTAAACGCAGCACACACAGCATATTTTGCTGATTTATACGAGCAATATTTACAAAATCCTGATGCAGTAGAACCAAGTTGGAGAGCCTTTTTTCAAGGCTACGATTTTGGATCAGAAAATTACGGGTTAGATGGTGAAATTGTTGAAGGGGTTTCTACCCAAATTCCAGAACAGGTTCAAAAAGAATTTCAAGTAGTAAAACTTATTGATGGTTATAGAATGCGAGGGCATTTGTTTACAAAAACCAATCCTGTAAGAGAGCGTAGAACATATACGCCTACTTTAGATATTAGTAATTTTGGATTAACTGAAGGCGATTTAGATACTGTATTTAATGCGGGTGATATTTTAGGGATAGGCGCAAAAACTTTGCGTGAAATAGTGGTGCATTTAGAGGATATTTATTGCAGTTCTATTGGTATAGAATATATGTACTTACGCAATCCTGAAGTTATAAAATGGTGGCAAAATCAATTAAACGAAAATGATAATCAACCCAATTACTCGGTTGAAACAAAAAAATATATTCTTTCAAAATTAAATCAAGCAGTTTCTTTTGAAAGCTTTTTGCAAACAAAATATGTTGGTCAAAAACGATTTTCATTAGAAGGCGGTGAATCATTAATCCCAGCCTTAAGTAATGTGCTTTATTACGCTGTTGAAAAATATGGTGTAAAAGAATGTGTGTTAGGCATGGCACATCGAGGTCGGTTAAGTACTTTGGTAAACATCTTCAGGAAGCCATTAAGAGAACTTTTTAGTGAGTTTGATGGTAAAGATTTTGAAGACGAAAACATTGATGGTGATGTAAAATATCATTTAGGATTAACACTTGATAAAACTTACCAAAACGGAAAGAATATCAAGATGAATTTAGTTCCTAATCCATCGCACTTAGAAACTGTTGCATCTGTTGCTGAAGGAATTACCAGGGCAAAAATAGATTCTGATTATGCAGGCGATGATTCTAAAATCATCCCGATAATTGTACATGGCGATGCGGCAATCGCTGGGCAAGGGATTGTTTATGAAGTGGCACAAATGAGTCAACTTAATGGTTATAAAACCGGAGGAACAATCCATATTGTAGTAAACAATCAAATTGGGTTTACCACCAATTATTTAGATGCACGTTCTAGTACCTATTGTACCGATGTTGCTAAAGTAACACTGTCTCCTGTGTTACACGTAAATGCTGATGATGCCGAAGCTGTTGTACATGCTGTAGAAATGGCCTTAGAATACAGGATGCGCTATAAAAAAGATGTGTATATAGATTTATTAGGGTATAGAAAGTATGGGCATAATGAAGGTGATGAGCCCAGGTTTACACAACCAAAATTATATAAAAACATTTCAAAGCATTCAAATCCTTTTAAGATCTATTCAGATAAACTTATTGAAGAAGGTACCATAGATAAAACATATTTAAACAGTTTAGTATTAAGCTTTAAGGAAACTTTAGAAAGCGAATATTCAAAATCGAAAGAAGCCGATTCGTCCAAGGTTAGAGAGTTTATGCAAGAACGTTGGACAGCATTTCAGCGTAGAGGAATTAACGCTTTGCTGGAAACGGTTAGTACAAGTTACCCTAAAGATAAACTAGAGCATATATCAAAAGTAGTTTCTACTGTACCAGAAGGGGTTAAGTTTTTACGTAAAGCCGAACGTATTTTAGATGGCAGAGCAAAAATGGTTTTTGAAACCGATATGCTGGATTGGGGTATGGCAGAAACATTAGCATATGGCAGTTTGATGGAAGAAGGTTTTAATGTCCGCATTTCTGGTCAAGATGTAGAGCGAGGCACCTTTAGCCACCGTCATGCTATTTTAAGAGATGAAATTTCAGAAGAGCGTATAAATTTACTGAATACAAATCCGGAAAATAAAGGTAAAATGGATATTTACAATTCCTTTTTATCAGAATATGGCGTATTAGGTTTTGACTATGGATATGCTATGGCCAATCCTAATACTTTAACCATTTGGGAAGCGCAGTTTGGAGATTTTAGTAATGGGGCTCAAATTATTTTTGATCAATATTTATCGGCAGCAGAAGATAAATGGAAAGCGCAAAACGGTATTGTTGTATTGTTACCACATGGTTATGAAGGACAAGGGTCTGAGCATTCATCTGCAAGAATGGAACGTTATTTACAATTATGCGCAGAAGACAATATGATTGTAGCAGATTGTACTACACCTGCCAATTTTTTCCATTTATTGCGACGCCAAATGAAACGCGATTTCAGAAAACCTTTAATTGTATTTACACCAAAAAGTTTATTACGTCATCCAAAAGCGGTTTCGTCAATAAAAGAATTGGCAACAGGTGTTTTTAAAGAAGTTATAGACGATACTGTAAACCCGGAAAGCGTAAAAAAATTAGTGTTCTGCACAGGTAAATTCTATTATGATTTATTAACGGAAAGAGAAAAATTGAATCAAGAAGACGTCGCATTGGTAAGAATAGAACAATTATTCCCTCTGCATTTAGATAAAATTCAACAGGTAATAGACCGCTATCCGAATGTTAAAAATTACGTTTGGGCTCAAGAAGAACCAAAAAACATGGGAGCTTGGAGTCATATTATGCAACGCATAGATTTAGTTAAATTAGATGTTTGTGCAAGACCATATAACTCTGTGCCAGCACCAGGATCTAGTGCCAGAGATAAGAGAAGGCAACAGCGAGTTATAAATGCTGTTTTCAATAACGACAATTAAAAAACGATATATAACGCATATACAATTCAAATTATAGAGCATGATTTTAGAAATGAAAGTACCATCACCAGGGGAATCTATTACAGAAGTAGAAATAGCAACATGGTTAGTAGAAGATGGAGATTATGTAGAAAAAGACCAGGCTATTGCTGAAGTAGATAGCGATAAAGCAACCCTTGAATTACCAGCTGAGGTTAGCGGAACCATTACGCTTAAAGCGGAAGAAGGTGATGCTGTAGCTGTTGGGGCAGTGGTTTGTTTAATTGATACCAGTGCAGAAAAACCTGAAGGAGGAGATGCTCCAGCCAAAGCGGAAGCAAAAGAAGATGTAAATACCACTTCGAGCGCAGTCGAGAAGCCTCAGTCTGCTACTTATGCTACAGGAACAGCAAGTCCTGCAGCTAAAAAAGTTTTAGCCGAAAAGGGCATTGATGCGGCATCCGTTTCCGGAACAGGAAAAGATGGACGTATTACTAAAGAAGATGCTGTAAAAGCTACGCCAAGTATGGGCACTCCAACAGGAGGAAGCAGAGGAACATCAAGAAGCAAAATGTCTATGCTACGTCGTAAAGTGGCAGAACGTTTAGTAGAGGCTAAAAACACAACAGCTATGTTAACCACATTTAATGAGGTTGATATGTCGCCCATTTTTGCATTACGCAGTGAATATAAAGAAACCTTTAAAGCAAAACACGGTGTTGGTTTAGGATTTATGAGCTTCTTTACTTTAGCCGTGGTTAGAGCATTAAAAATGTATCCGGCAGTGAACTCTATGATTGATGGGAAAGAGATGATTTCTTATGATTTTTGCGATATTAGTATAGCGGTTTCCGGCCCTAAAGGACTTATGGTTCCTGTTATGAGAAATGTTGAGAATTTAAGCTTTAGAGGTGTTGAATCTGAAGTAAAAAGATTAGCTATTCGTGCTCGTGATGGGCAAATTACTGTTGATGAAATGACAGGAGGTACATTTACTATTTCGAATGGAGGAGTTTTTGGAAGTATGCTGTCTACACCAATAATTAACCCGCCTCAAAGCGGTATTTTAGGAATGCATAATATTGTTGAGCGACCGGTAGCTATAAATGGAAAAGTTGAGATACGACCTATTATGTATGTCGCGCTATCATACGATCATAGAATTATTGATGGAAAAGAAAGCGTAGGATTCTTGGTAGCCGTTAAAGAAGCTTTAGAAAATCCTATAGAATTATTAATGAATAATGATATTAAAAAGGCACTAGAGCTTTAGTTGTTCTTTGTTGAAAAAAAAAGCCATCTTTTTAAGATGGCTTTTTTTTTCAATCAATTTTTTAAGACTAACTAAAACTAAAAAAAGGTAACAAAAATATTAATTGAAATTACAATTAGAACTAATAGGATTAGTCCTATTGCAAAAAACTTTTCAAGAATGTTGTTTCTTTCCATTTTGTATATATAAGACAGGTTTGGGGTAAATTAATTCTCTTTTAAAAGACTCTGTATTTTAAAATACAGAGCCTTGGTAAAATCCTCTCTAAGAACTAATTAATAGCACTGTAAAAGTATAGTATAGAATCGATAAAAAAAATACGTAGTTCTACGTATTTTTATCAAAACAGATGTTTCTTTAAAAAAAGAAAGCTCTAAATCATTACAATTTAGAGCCTCCAATAATTCTCCCTAAGAACTAATTAATAGCACTGTAAAAGTATAGCATAGAATTGATAAAAAAAATACGTAGTTCTACGTATTTTTATCAAAACAGATATTTTCATTAAAAAAAGAAGGCTCTAAATTATTACAATTTAGAGCCTCCAAATAATTCTCCCTAAGAACTAATTAATAGCACTGTAAAAGTATAATATAGAATTGATAAAAAAAATACGTAGTTCTACGTATTTTTAAAGAAAGTCTTTATTTAAAGTTGCCCAAATAGAAAGTGAGGTAGGCTTATTATCCAGCCTTAATTTTGCTACTATATTACTTCTGTGCTTTTCTACAGTTCTTACAGAAATGATTAATTCTTTAGCGATATCGTGACTGGTTTTATTTTCAGATATAAGTTTAACAATTTTAAGTTCAGATCTGCTTAAGGATGCTAATGCTTCGGGTTTTTGGTGACTCGTATTTAAATAATCTGCAATTTCTTCACTAAAGTAAGATTTGTTATTTATAACATGTTTAATACAGGTCTCAATTTCTTCAATAGCAAATTCTTTTAAAATATATCCATAAACACCACAGGCTAATGCTTTATCATAAACCTCTTCTTCTTTATCAAAAGTTATTAAAATAACTTTAGTATTAAGATTGTTTTTTTTACAAGCCTCGGCAATTTCTAAGCCCGTTTTATGAGGCATCCTTATATCTAGGATCGCAATTTCTGGCTTTAATTTTACAATAAGATTATAAGCTGCATTGCCATCTTGAGCACTACCAACAATATTAAAACCTTTCGAGGTTAAAAAATCGGATAGACCTCTTAGCATAAGCGGATGGTCGTCTGCAATTACAATACTGTGATTCATTAATTAATTAGTAGGGATTATTTTGCTATATAATTATACTATAAAAGTAAGAATTAAAACTATAGATTCTTATAACTTTAAGTATAAATATTTCTTTTCGTAATCAATTATGGCTTTTGCTTTTTTTAAAATATCGGCACCAATAATGCCATCAACAGGTTTTGCATTATGATTTATTAGAGCGGTGTTAACGTGCGTAAGGTTAAATAAAACCAATACAATTTTATTATGTTTCCACTTGCCAATTTTTACTTTGTTTTTTTTTGCCATTTTGGTATCCATATCTATGGCACCAGCACCGGCAGCTTTAATTAAAGAGTCTTCGGCCAGTAAATTAAAATTTTCAACAGCCTCAAAACCAACACAAGAACTCGATGCTCCGGTATCTAAAATAAAAAGACCTTTTACACCATTAATAGTAGCTTTAACTTCAAAATGATTTGTTTTTGTAAGCTTCAATTTTACTTTTGTATAGCCTTTTTCAAGCAAAAATTGTTGATGAGATTGCATCTAATTTAGTTTTAAACAAATATAATGATGTAAAACAATTATTTTTACAAAATAGTGTTAACGATACCATTTAAAACAATAAAAATTTGATAATAACAGATACCCACACCCATTTATATAGTGCGTCTTTTAATGAAGATAGAGATCAGATGATAAACCGCGCCATTGAGTTAGGTGTAACACGGTTTTTTATTCCGGCAATAGATTCTACATATACCGATGCCATGTTTCAGCTTGAAAAGGATTATCCGGAACATGTGTTTTTAATGAATGGCTTACACCCAACTCATGTAAAGCATAATTATATAGAAGAGCTAAAACATGTTGAAGATTTACTCGCAAAGCGAAACTTTTATGCTATTGGAGAAATTGGCATTGATTTGTATTGGGATAGATCTACTTTAGAAATTCAAAAAAGAGCATTTAAACATCAAATTAAATTAGCTAAGCAATATAAGTTACCAATTGTTATCCATTGTCGCGATGCCTTTAATGAAATATTTGAAGTTTTAGAAGAAGAGAAAAGTGACGATTTGTTCGGAATCTTTCATTGTTTTACAGGAACTTTAGAACAAGCACATCGGGCTATATCTCACAATATGAAATTGGGGATTGGCGGGGTAGCGACTTTTAAAAACGGAAAGATTGATACGTTTTTAAGTCAAATTGATTTAAAACATATCGTTTTAGAAACCGATGCTCCTTATTTATCCCCTGTACCTTATAGAGGTAAACGAAACGAAAGTGCTTATATAATAAAAGTGTTAGAAAAACTATCAGACATATATAATATGTCTCAACAAGATATAGCTGAAATTACGACCGAAAATTCAAAATCTGTTTTTAAAATTTGAGATTATGGCAAACACTAAACCTAATATATTACTTATATATACTGGCGGTACAATAGGTATGATTAAAGATTTTAAAACAGGAGCACTTCGGGCTTTCGATTTTAAAAACCTTTTAAAAAGAATTCCGGAGTTAAACTTATTAGACTGTAATATAGATACCATATCGTTTAAAGAACCAATTGATTCTAGTAACATGAATCCTAAATATTGGGTGCATATTGCAGAAATAATTGAAAAAAATTATGAGAAGAACGATGGGTTTGTTGTATTACACGGCAGTGATACCATGAGCTATACAGCATCGGCATTGAGTTTTATGCTGGAAAACCTAGCCAAACCAGTAGTCTTTACAGGGTCTCAATTACCTATTGGTGATTTGAGAACAGATGCTAAAGAAAATTTAATCACATCTATTCAAGTAGCATCATTACAGTACCGAAAGAAGCCGGTAATTAAAGAAGTGTGTTTGTATTTTGAATATAAACTGTACCGTGCCAATAGAACAACAAAAATTAATGCAGAACATTTTGAAGCTTTTGCATCATTAAATTATCCTGATTTAGCTGAGTCTGGAGTGCATTTGAAAGTGAATAATGAATACTTGTTTAAACCTAATTTGAAAAAAAAATTAATAGTTCATAAAAATTTAGATAAAAATATAGCGCTGGTAAAACTATTTCCGGGAATTTCAGAGCAAGTCATACAAAGTATTCTTAATACCCCCAATATAAAAGGGGTGATTTTAGAAACCTACGGCGCTGGAAACTGTAGCACTGAAGATTGGTTTGTTAATTTGCTAAAAAAAGCAATAATAAAAGGGATACATATTATAAATGTAACCCAATGTTCAGGAGGAGGGGTTATCATGGGGCATTACGAAACGAGTAATCAGCTCAAAAAAATAGGTGTTATTTCGGGAAAAGATATCACAACAGAAGCGGCAATAAGTAAATTAATGTACTTATTAGGGCAAAATATATCGAGCAAAACCTTTAAATCTAGTTATGAAATGGCTTTAAGAGGAGAAATATCTTAAAATTAACTGTTAAAATTTTAACAGCTTGATTTTTTTTTGTTATTTGAGCCCCCGTAATTAAAAATACCGTGAAATACAGAGAGGTGGCCGAGTGGCTTAAGGCGCACGCTTGGAAAGCGTGTATGCGTTAATAGCGTATCGAGGGTTCGAATCCCTTCCTCTCTGCTGTTATTTTTATTTTTTAATTGCTTTTTTTTTATATCTTTAACACTTTAACTAATAAAATTAAGATCGAGAACATGAAAAGATTATTTTCTATCCTAGCCATTACAGGTTTAATGGCGTTCGGAACTGTTAATGCAACAACAAATGCAACTGCAACTACAGCAACAACAACTATTACAAGTATTACTCAAGAACCTGAAGCAGCTGCACCTGCTAAAGAAGAGAGTTTCCATCAAAATTTGAAAAAGAGATTCGTTGAAGGAGGTCCTGGATTTATGGGAATTGTATTATTATGTTTAATTTTAGGGTTAGCGATTGCTATCGAGAGAATTATCTTTTTAAACCTTTCTACAACAAACACAAAAAAATTAACTCAAAACGTAGAAGACGCTTTATCATCAGGTGGAGTTGAAGCTGCAAAAGAAGTTTGTAGAAATACAAAAGGACCTATTGCATCGATATTCTATCAAGGATTAGATAGAACAGATGAAGGTCTTGAAGCTGCCGAAAAAGCTGTTGTAGCTTATGGTGGAGTACAAATGGGACAATTAGAGAAAAACGTATCTTGGATATCTTTATTTATAGCCTTGGCACCAATGTTAGGATTCATGGGAACTGTAATAGGGATGATTCAAGCCTTTGATAAAATTGAAGCTGCCGGAGATATGAATCCATCATTAGTAGCTGGTGGTATTAAAGTAGCACTTTTAACAACTGTATTTGGTTTAGTTGTAGCAATTATACTTCAAATTTTTTACAATTATATTATTGCGAAAATTGATAGCATTGTTAACGATATGGAAGACGCTTCTATTACGTTAATGGATTTGCTAATTAGACAAAAGAAGTAATAATTTAAAATTGTAAGTATTATGAAAAAAATATTAACCATATTGCTGGCGATAGTAGGCGTACTGTCTATTGTATTTCTGGCAATGATAATATCAACAGGCGATGAAGCTATCAAGGCTGGAGAGTCTAGTAGTACAGTAAACACATTTATGTACATTGGATACTTGGTTTTAATTTTAACTTTAGCCTTTGTTGTTATATTTAGTTTAAAAAACATATTTACTAACCCAGAAACACTTAAGAGTACATTAAAAGGTGTTGGAGCATTCGCTATATTAGCAGCTATCTGCTATTTTGGATTTGCAAATGGGGTAGAAACACCATTAAAAGATGGAGACACACTGTCTGCAGGAGGATCAAAATTACTAGGATCAGGATTATATTTGTTTTATTTCCTACTCGCTATTGCAGGAGGTTCTATGCTGTTTTTTGGAATTAAAAAAATGATAAAGTAATATGGCAAAACGAGCAGCACCAGAAGTTAATGCAGGCTCAATGGCCGACATTGCCTTCTTACTATTAATTTTTTTCTTAGTGACTACCACTATTGAGAAAGATTCTGGTATTAACCGTAAACTACCTCCTATCGATGATAGTGAAGTAGAACCGCCTATTATAAAACAGAAAAATATTTTTACTGTTTTATTGAACAAAAACGATCAGTTATTGGTTGAAGACGAACCCATGAATATTAAAGACTTAAGAAAAGCAGCTGTTGAATTTTTAGACAATGGTGGCGGAACTGATGCTAATGGTAATAAATGTGATTACTGCCAGGGCAAAAAGGATCCAACATCGTCAGACCATCCAGACAAAGCTATTATATCTTTAAAGAATGATCGTGAAACATCTTATGCAGCTTATATATCTGTTCAAAACGAATTGGTTGCAGCTTATAATGAATTAAGAAATAGAAGAGCATTAGAGCTGGGTCCTCAAAAAGGATTTAGGGACATGAATTTTGTTGAAATGCAAGCTAATAGTAAAGATGTTAGATGGACTGGTAATAAAGAAAAGTTAAAAGAGGTTATTGATCAAATCAAGCTTGAAATCCCTCAAAAACTTTCAGAAGTTGTAGAATAATTTAGAATTAAATAGATTAAAGATTATGTCTAAATTTAAAAAGAAAAAAGATGGAGGTTTAGCTCCAATTAATACGGCATCATTACCAGATATTGTATTTATGTTATTATTCTTTTTTATGGTAGCCACTGTAATGAGAGAAGATACACTTAAAATACAAAACCAGTTACCATTAGCGGATCAAGTTGAAAAACTTGACAAAAAATACCCTATTAGTTATATATACATGGGTAAGCCAAGTGCTAATTATAAGAAATATGGTAATGTTGCAAGAATTCAGCTTAATGATAAATTTGCTGATGTCTCTGAGGTTGGACGATTTATTGAAGCAGAAAGATTAGCTATAAGAGAAGAATTAATACCTTATTTAACAGTGTCTTTAAAAGTAGATAAAGAAGCTAATATGGGCATTGTTGGTGATGTAAAACAAGAGCTAAGAAAGGTAAATGCATTAAAAATAAATTATACCACTGGCGCTGGAGATGCATTGAGCAACATGGAATAAAAAAATCTTAATTTTATATTGTAATTAAAAGCGTTTTGATAATTCAAAACGCTTTTATTTTTTAATTACAGTACAATTTTAATTATACTTGCATAGTTACTATAATAGATAGATTTAAATAAAATGAAGCACGGCTTTTTTATTGTACTTTTAATGTTGGGTTTTCAATGTGCTTTTTCTCAAGACACTCAAAATAAAGCTGTTGATTCTCTTTATAAGGAGGATCATTTTTATATAGGAATTACCTATAATTTATTAGGAAACATCCCAAAAAGCTTAAAACAGAGTGGTTTTTCTTCTGGATTCCATTTAGGATATATTAAAGATATGCCTATTAATAAAAACAGGAATGTGTCTATTGGTATAGGTGTTGGGTATTCTGCTAACTCCTTTAATCAAAATCTACTTGTTAATAGAGATGGATCTAGAAATTTTGAATACAGCATTTTAACCGATAGTGATACCTATTCTAAAAATAAATTTTCAATGCATTTGGTTGAGCTGCCAATTGAGTTTAGATGGCGAACATCAACAGCTAGCAATTACGATTTTTGGCGCATTTACACGGGCTTTAAGTTAGGATATGTGTTTACGCATACAACTAAGCATGTTGGCGATTTAGGAGCTCTTAAATACAGTAATGTTAGTGGCTTTAACGATTTTCAATATGGGGTAACACTAAGTATCGGGTATGGGACATGGAATCTGCACTTATATTATGCTATAAACCCAATATTTTCCAGTGATACTAAAGTAGATGGTAATAAAATAGCTATGAATGCTGTTAAGCTTGGTTTAATGTTTTATATTTTATAAATAATTTCTTCATTCCAAAAATAAAGGGCAAATTTTTACAACCAATAGTTAATTAAAATTAGCTGTGGAAACATACCAACAAAAAGACCAATAATTAATTCTTTATAAGTGTGTGCGTTTAGATGTAATCTTGAGGTTGCTACAGCTCCGGTAATAATAGACATTAAAGCTAATGTGCCATTAATATTTATATTAAAATGGATACTCAAGGCAATAAAAAACATAAATAAGCCAGATACACCAATCATATGTATACTAGCTTTAAATTTGAAGATAGCCAAAATTAAACAAGCTAAAGTAGAAATTAGCATGCCAACAAAAAAGAAATAAAGCTCAATAATTTGGTTTGGTGTAATGATGCGTTGTAGCACTAAAGTAATAACTATACTGTTGAGTATTAGTGGAAAAATACGCTCTTGTGTGCTTTCTAAATAAATAGACTTAACCTTACCTAAAGTTTTTAGTAAAAAGTAAAGCAATATGGGTAAAACAACAGTTAAAATGAAGAGGGAAATTAATTTGGCTTGAATAATTTCATTTGGAATGAACCTTGGTGTTTTTATGAAATAAAAAGCAACACCTAGCAATGGCATTAATAAAGGGTGAAAAATAAATGAGATGCTTCTTAAAATACGATCTATCATATTTTTTTGCGTAAACGTGCTACCGGAATATCCAATTGTTCTCTATACTTAGCAACGGTTCGTCTTGCAATAGGATACCCTTTTTCTTTTAAAATGCCTGCTAAAGTTTCATCAGTTAAGGGTTTGCGTTTATCTTCTTCTTCAATAACCGTCTCTAGTATTTTCTTTATTTCTCTAGTCGATACGTCTTCACCCTGATCATTTTTCATCGATTCGGAAAAGAATTCTTTAATTAATTTTGTTCCGTAAGGGGTATCTACATATTTACTATTTGCAACTCTTGATACTGTTGAAACATCCATAGCTATTTCATCTGCAATATCTTTAAGAATCATAGGCTTTAAAGTGCGCTCATCACCAGTTAAAAAATACTCGCTTTGATAATGCATAATAGCACTCATGGTTATAAACAGGGTTTGCTGTCGTTGTTTAATGGCCTCAATAAACCATTTAGCGGCATCTAATTTTTGTTTGATAAAAATAACAGCGTCCTTTTGTGTGCTCGATTTTTCTTTACTGTCTTTGTAACCTTTAAGCATATTATTATACTCTCTAGATACATGGAGCTCTGGAGCATTTCTCCCATTAAGTGTAAGCTCTAATTCGCCATCAACAATTTTAATAGCAAAATCTGGTACAACATGTTCAACAATTCTATTGTTCCCAGCATAAGACCCTCCCGGTTTTGGGTTTAAATGTTCTATTTCTGAAATAGCACCTTTTAATTGATCTTCAGTGATATCAAACTTTTGGAGCAGTTTTTTATAATGCTTTTTTGTAAACTGGTCAAAAGCATTATCAATAATATTTATAGCTAACTCACAGTCTGGCGTTTTTTCTTTTCTATGCAATTGAATACTTAAACATTCTTGTAAATGTCTTGCGCCAACTCCGGCAGGATCTAATTGATGTACAATATGTAAAACAGATTCTACTTTTTCTTCGTCTGTATATACATTTTGAGTAAAGGCTAAATCATCTGTAATATCAGATAGCGAACGACGAATGTAACCACTTTCATCAACACTCCCTACTAAAAACTCAGCAATATCTCGTTCTTCATCAGATAAGCGATATGTGTTTAGCTGGTTAATTAAATGTTGTGTAAATGAAGTTCCTGCAGCATACGGAATGGTTTTCTCTTCATCATCGCTACTATAGTTATTAACTTGCGTGCGGTAATCAGGAATTTCATCATCACTTAAATACTCATCCACATTAATGTCTTCCGTATTTATCGTTTCATTATCATTAAAATCATCTGCAGTATTATCTAAATCAGAATCGTAATCGCTGTCATGTTCTTCTTTTCCACCTTCAAGTGCCGGATTTTCCTCAAGCTCTTGTTTTAAACGTTGCTCAAAAGCCTGTGTAGGCAACTGTATCAATTTCATCAATTGAATTTGCTGCGGCGACAGTTTTTGCGATAATTTAAATTGTAAGTGTTGTTTGAGCATATATACGATTTGGTTTAAGATAAAAGTAAAAAAAACTTTTATTTCTTAGTTACCAAGTAACCATTCTTTTTTATCGAGACATTAAAATTCTGCATTTTGGGGTGTTCTTGGAAAAGGAATGACATCTCTAATGTTGCTCATTCCTGTTGCAAACATAACCAATCGTTCAAAGCCTAAGCCAAAACCAGAATGTACTGCAGTACCATATTTACGCAAATCTAAATACCACCATAATTCTTTTTCATCAATATCTAAGGCTTTCATTTTTTCTTTCAACACCTCTAAGCGTTCTTCGCGTTGCGATCCACCTACCATTTCTCCAATACCTGGAAATAGTATGTCCATGGCGCGAACCGTTTTTCCATCCTCATTTAAACGCATATAAAAAGCTTTAATGTTTGCTGGATAGTCAAATAAAATTACGGGACATTTAAAGTGCTTTTCAACAAGAAAACGCTCATGCTCACTTTGTAAATCGGCACCCCATTCGTTTATAATGTATTTAAATTTCTTTTTCTTATTTGGTTTACAGTTACGTAAAATGTCTATAGCTTCAGTATAACTAACACGTTTAAAGTTGTTTTCAGTAACAAATTTTAATTTTTCAATTAAACTCATGTCACTACGTTCAGCTTGTGGCTTTGTTTTATCTTCGTCTTGTAAGCGTTTGTCTAAAAATGCTAAATCCTCAGGGTTATTTTCTAAAACATAGCTAATTACAGCTTTCATAAAATCTTCAGCTAAATCCATATTGCCAGCTAAATCCATAAAAGCGACCTCAGGTTCAATCATCCAAAATTCTGCTAAATGACGTGAAGTGTTAGAGTTTTCTGCTCTAAACGTTGGCCCGAAAGTATAAACTTTACCAAGAGACATGGCATAAGTTTCGGCCTCCAGTTGTCCAGAAACGGTTAAGTTGGTTTCTTTTCCAAAGAAATCTTCTTTATAATTAACTTTGCCTTCATCATTTAGTGGTGGATTTTTATCATCTAAGTTTGTTACTCTAAACATTTCGCCGGCACCTTCTGCATCACTACCCGTAATAATTGGTGCGTGCATGTAGTAAAACCCATTTTCGTTAAAGTATTTATGAATAGCAAAAGAAAGCGCAGATCGCAAACGCATCACAGCACTAAAGGTGTTGGTACGGGTTCTTAAATGAGCATGTTCCCTTAAAAACTCAAACGAATGCTTTTTTGGTTGAATAGGAAACGTTTCAGGGTCAGAATCTCCTAAAATTTCAAATGAACTTACATTAATCTCGACCTTTTGTCCTTTCCCTTGACTTTCTACTAACTCGCCTTTAATATGCATGGCTGCACCAGTTGTAATACGTTTTAATAAGGCCTCATCTGTATTTTCAAAATCAACTACGCATTGTATATTGTTTATTGTAGAACCATCATTTAAAGCGATAAAGCGGTTCGCTCTAAACGTTCTTACCCAACCTTTAACTTCTACTTCGGGGATGGAAATATTTTGCGATAATAATTCTGAAACGGTACGTAATTGCATGTGTATTAAATTTTAAAGTGCAAATATAATATTTAGTAAACAGTAATCCGTTGCTGTAAGCAGTAAATTTAAGACTTTAAGTGTTTGAGATTTTAGTTTTCAAATACAAAGAAGTAGTAAGTCTAAAAATTGAATATCGTTTTCAAATTTAACTTTTAAGGAATAAAATTATAGCTTGTATATAACTTTAAACATGATGATTCTGGGCAGGATAAACGTTTTGTTATCTCTAATTAAAAAGCCATTAAACGAATTTTGTTGTTTAAATTTTACATCGAAAAGATTATTTGCAGTAACCTCAAAACCCCAGGGGCTATCTTTTTTTTGGTAGAATAGTGAAGTATTAGCGGTGTCAAAAATATTTTTTAAACCTATATTTTTATTCTCATAGTTATTATAACTATAATCTGCTTTTAAAATAAAATCTTTAAGAAAGTCGTATTCAAGAAAAAAAGAAAGGGTATTACTTTTAAACTTTGAAATACTATTTGTAGTATATTTTGTATGTTTTTTGTTATAGGTTATTTCGAGATTTGGAAAATCTTTGAATCTTGTTTCTATACCTGTACCAAATGCATAGGATTTAGATTTGTTATTAATCAATTCGTTATTAATGAGATTCTCATGATTTGCAAAAATTGTATTTGTTTTTAATGAGAACATAAAGTTGCCTATCCCCTTTTTTAAACTACCATAAAACCTCCAGGTTTTATCTTCAAAATTTGATAATAATGGAGTAGAAACATAATTAATATCTTCAATTGTTGTAGCATTTTTAAAGTTATCTTCTTTAATTTTAAGCGTAATTGAGAAGTTGTAAAAAATATCTCTAAAAATGCTAAACCTGTTTAGATTAATGGATGCAGCGTGGTAGCGCTCATTTTCTAAATTTTGATTTCCTATATATATATTATTAAAATTAAGAAGAGTAAAACGATTAGCTAATTGATGTATTTGTGGAAAACGTGTTTTAAGAGCATATTTTATGGAGACCCTATTTTTTAATTTTGATCTAAATGTTATGCTTAACTCTGGAAGTAACAGGTCTTTGCTTTTATTATCTTGGTTGATATCCCAAAAATATTTATGATAAAAAAGCCCGGGTTTAAAAGTAACACTTCCTATTTTAAATTTATAATGCAGCCCTAAAAAGAAATCTCTAAAATTTAGATTAGTTTGGTTTCCAAAATTAGCTCCTGTAAAATCTTTAATACTATTGTCTTCTAGCCTTTGGTATTCTGAGGTGTTAAAATTGTCAAAAGCAAATAAAGCTCCTAAGGTTGTATAAATATGGTTAAAATTATTAAGCTCCCAATAGTGCTTGATTGCCAAATCGATGTTTTGAGATAACGCTTTTTTGTTTTTTACAATATTGTAAGTTTCCTCTTCTTCGAGAGGAATTAAACCCTCAAAAAAGGCATTGTCTGTATTCCAATTCGTGTTTGGTTTTTCCTTTTTGTAATTATAATTTAAAATAAAACTTAATGTATGAGCCTTTTTGAGTTGTTTATGAAACTCTAAATTTTGTTTAATAAAAATATCATTACCCTCTATAATTGTGTTAATAATGTTGTTGTTCTCATTAGTTACAGTAGTGATATTGTTATTTGACTTGTTTTGTGATAATTTAATTAGTGTAGAAAAGCTTAAATCTGTGTGTTTATTTGGGTTGTTTTTTAATGTAAGTTCGCCAATTACAAAATTACTTTTAATATGCCCTGTATTGGTTCTGTTTTCTATGAGATTACTATTATTTGATATGTAGTTGTTAAGGTATTGAGTTTGCGTTTTATTATTTGAATTCGACCAAATAGTGTAGCTTGTTATATTGGTTTTAGAACTTAAAGTTTTATTTAAATTAATAGCTCCAAATTGATTTTGACTAAACTTATAATCTTTGTTGCTTAAAAATTTTGTAAAATCATCTGTATATATAGAAGTATACGATTTTCTGTCTGCCAATAATTTATTTATTCCTCCATTAAAGCCTATATAATCTTTTAATGTAAAACTTTTTTGCCCCATATTATTAAAATCGCCAATAGCATTTACAGAGGTCTTTGGGCTATAATAGAATAATGAAGGATGAAAAAGAAACCGATTTTTAATCCCAGCACCTGTTTCGGTATCTCCAAAGACAAACTTTTTTTTATCCTCTTTTAATGTAATATTCATAGCCATATCTTCAGTGTCTTGTAAGCCTTTTAATATGCTAACCTCGTTATAATTATCAAGCACTTCTACTTTATCAATGGCATCAGCCGGAATGTTATTAACTGCTAATTTACTATCACCAGTAAAAAACGGTTTGTTCTCTACTAAAACTTTATTTACTTTTTTACCTAATACGGTAACAACACCGGCCCTATCTACTTCTACACCCGGAAGTTTTTTTAAAACATCCCTTAATTTTCGTTCTTCTCCGGTTTTAAACACATCTGTACGATATGTAATAGTATCTTTTTTTATAACTACAGGAGGGGTATAGTTTAAGACGACCTCATCCAGGTTTTCTATGCTTTTATTTAAAGCAAAATCTTTTTGAATATTTTCAGAGCTTTTTAAACTAAAAGATAATGGCGTGTAACCTAAATAACTAATAGTAATATTGTATAGTTTATCTTTTTCTAACATCAATTCATAATGCCCTTTTCCATTGGATATTGCAAATTTTAGAGGAATATTCTCTTGAGGTTCTGCTATGATGTTTGCATTAGCTAAAGGGGTATTAATAGAATCTGTGATTTTACCTTTAAGCTTTATGTTTTGAGAAAAGTTATATTGTAAACAAAATAAACTACATATTAATATTTTAATTTTTAGTCTAGCTACCATTAAAATAATTTAGTTTTTCTTTATGCGATCTCTAAAATTATTTAAATTTTGACGAGAAATTTTTAAATACGCTTCTTCTGTTATTATGTCTCCTTTAAAGGGTTTGATTTTAGGTGCTTTTTTTAAAAACTTTATTGTGTCTAGATATAAAGTATGGTGTGTGTCTTGTAGTTCTAAAATTAAGCCAGGTAGATTATTAAACTCTTTAGGTCCAAATCTAGCTGGTATTTCTGGAGCAAACCATGCAATGATCTCAAAATTAAATGTTCCTTTGGGGTTTGTGATTATTTTTGTTTTTGTGGCCTTAAAACATTTAAAGCCCTTAATTGTTTTACTTTCTTTAGTAATCTTCCAGGAGCTTATGGGAGGTAGATTCATAGATATTAATATGTCTTCCCCTCCTGTCTCTGTTTTTCTTATTAGTGTGGTATCTTTTAAATTAGTATAATAACTGCCTCCTCCAACCATTGTCTTAGCTATTTTAAACCCCATAGGGTTAAGATCGCTATCCATTTTTTTTTCAACTTCAAAAAATGATTCACTATCATTAAACTTAAGTATAAACTTTGTGTGTTCTACTAGTTTATACATTTGTATAAAAACATCAGATTTCTTGCCCTTCTTTAGTCCTTCTAAGTGCTTTTTATTTGGGTGAGATTTGTATATAGTAACTCCAGATAAAGTTTTAACTTCTTGACATACAACTTGAAAACACAAGAGAAAGAGTAAGGTTTGAATTAGGTTTTTCATAAGTTATCATATATTAATAAAGGGGAAAGTATTTCATTTCCCCGCTAGGTTTAAACTGATGCTATTCCCACTCACAACTTGGTTCACAAACACAATAAGCAAATTCGCCAGCAGCTTTAATATTTTCTTCGCTCAATCCTTTATTTTCAGCATCTTCCATCATATCAAAAGCTTCTTCATAACAGTCTTTAGTTATTACTTCCAAAGAAAAATTATTAGAAAAAGAGGCCGTTGTTCCGACAAAAATTAAACACAATGTTAAAATTGATTTTTTCATAATTTAAAATTTTAAACCCATACACCGATATTTTTTAGTGTGTATTAGGTTGGTTAATAAAATAACTATTAAGCCGAATTTTAAGCCGAAAAAAGAAAGCCGAAAAAAACAAAACAATAAAAGCCATATTGTTTTTTGTTATGCTGATAAATTAATTTTAAGGTGGAAAATAATCAGCGCTGATTTGTTGCAACAGGTTTGCCTAAAATCACTTTTTAATCGGCTTAAGAGTTAAAAATTAATCTTAGGCATTTCAAATATAAAAAAAAGATTATAACAAAACACAAGTTTTTCTTACAAATCATTGTCCATTCATCGAAAAGTTTAAAATAAGTTATGGGTTTTCCGTAAAAGCGAAAGTATAATGAAAATTAATACCTCAAAATTTAAATTTTAAAAAGGATGATTTTGGAATTCTACTCCGTTTCGTCACTTTCGGGAATAATATTTATTGAAGGTTCTTTTAAAACTTCCTTATTGGCAATACTGCGTTCTAAAGAGAGTAAAAGCGATGGCAATAATAAGAGGTTTGAAAGCATTGCAAAAAGTAACGTGGCCGAAACTAATGCGCCTAAAGCCACTGTGCCACCAAAACTAGAAATGGTAAATACAGAAAAACCGAAGAATAAAACGATGGAGGTGTAAAACATGCTTACGCCCGTTTCGCGTAATGCTGCGTAAACCGATTTTTTAATTTTCCAGTGGTTTGCTTGTAATTCTTGACGGTATTTTGCTAAAAAATGAATGGTGTCGTCTACAGATATTCCAAAAGCAATGCTAAATACAAGTATAGTTGATGGTTTTATAGGGACCCCTAAATACCCCATTAAGCCAGCAGTAACAAGTAATGGTAATAAATTGGGGATAAGAGATACTATAATCATTCGGCCAGACCTAAACATATATGCCATAAATAATGAAATAAGAAAAATGGCTAACGATAAGGATATGGCTAAGTTTTTTACTAAATATTTTGTTCCTTTCTGAAATACCAAAGCTTTGCCCGTCATACTAACATGGTATCTTTCTTTCGGAAAAACTTTGTTTATTTTAGCTTGAAGGTTTTCTTCTATACGTTCCATTTTATCGGTGCCAATATCCTTCATAAAAGTTGTAATACGTGCATATTGACCAGTACTATCTACAAAGTTTTTAAGCAAATCTACATTAGATGATGAGTTTTTGGCGTATGATAAAATAAAACTATTTTCCTGTGATGTTGGTAATTGATAATGTTTTGGATTTCCATTGTAATAAGCTTGTTTCGAGTACTTAACAAGACCAACAACCGAAACGGGCTTTGATAATTCCGGGGTTTCAATAATTAAATCCTCTAGCTCATTCATGCGTTTTAACGTAGCAAGCTTCATAACACCCTTTTTGCGTTTCGTGTCAATCATAATTTCCAAAGGCATGATACCGTTAAATTCATTTTCAAAAAAGCGAATATCATTTACAAACTCTGATTCTTGGGGCATATCTTCAATTAAGCTACCAGAAATTTTAATTTGATAAATACCAATAATGCTAACAATAAGTAATACTACAGATGTTGCATAAATGGCAATGTGTTTTTGTTTTACCATATATTCCATCCAATTAACAAAACCACCAATCCACCGTTTGTTTAAGTGCTCTAAATGGCGATCTTTAGGATAGGGTAAAAACGTGTAGATAATAGGAATTATAAGCAGGCATAAAATAAAAATTGCAAGAATACTTAGCGATGCTACAATACCAAATTCTTTTAAAAGTTTACTTTCTGTTAAAATAAATGTTGCAAAACCAGAAGCTGTAGTAACATTAGTCATTAGTGTTGCATTACCAATTTTAGTAATAACACGTTGTAGCGATTTTACTTTATTACCGTGTAATTTTACTTCGTGTTGATATTTATTAATTAAAAAGATGCAATTAGGAATACCTATAACAATAATTAAAGGCGGAATTAATGCAGTTAATACAGTAATCTCATAATTTAATAAACCAAGAAAACCAAGCGTCCACATAACACCAATGCATACTACAATAAGTGAAATAAAAGTGGCACGAAACGATCTGAAAAAGAAAAAGAAGATAAGTGAGGTTACAAGTAAAGCTGCAGCAATAAATTTGCCGATCTCGTCAACAATAAGTTGCGCATTAAGGGTTCTGATATAAGGCATTCCAGAAACCCTAATATCTATATTGTTTGCTTCCTGAAAATCTTCTATAACCGGGTTTAAAACATTAATAATAAAATCTTTTCTAGCCGATGTATTAACAATATCTTTTTTTAAATAGATAGCAGTTCTAATCGTTTTAGTGTCTTTATTGAATAAGAAATTATCGTAAAACGGATACTTATTAAAAAGCTCGTCTTGGAGCTCTTCTATTTGTTTTAAAGAGGAAACAGAATCTTTTATAAAGGGTTGAAGTATAAATTTTTCATTAACATTATCTTTAATAAGTTTTTGCAGATCTTTAATAGAAACAACAGTTTCTACTTCTTTAAATTGTTTAAAATCATCTGAAAGCTTATTCCAGGCATTTAATTTCTCGACCGTAAAAAAAGTGGAGTCTTTTACACCTAGGATAATTAAATTACCTTCTTCGCCAAAGGTTTTTAAAAAATCATTATATCTTATATTTACGTCATGGTCGTCTGGTAAAAGATTAGCTTCAGTATAAGTAAATCGCATGTTTTTCCATTGAAAACTAAAAATTATGGTAGCCGCAATTATAGCGATAAGAATGGCAATTTTATTGCGTAGAATTAGTCTTGCGGTTAGATCCCAAAAATTTGTTGTAAAAAGTTTAAACATGCTATGTTTTAAAGATGGGCAAAGGTAGAAAAAAGCTATAGATAACTAGCTTTAATTGACTTATAATGTTACGTTAAAAGTGAATTTTAGAGCAACATTGTCAGCGATTTCTGGTAAATGATATGCTCCATATCTGTAAGTAAAGCTCAAACCAAAGCCAAATAAGAGTTTATTAAGCTCAAAACCCGATTCGGTATACCCTTCTTTAAGCGAATTAAAGCTTACATTTTGATGCCTTTCGGGATTTTTAATGTTGCCAATAGCATAACGTGTTATTAATACCAATTGTGGTTGGTAGCGCGTAGAAATTTTAAAAGGAGCGATGTAATGCTTCAGTTGAAATGTGGTGAATTTGTCTGAAAAAAACTCATTAAAAAACATGGTTTCAAAACTATTTAAACCAGCTACAGAAAAGCGTTGCATAATGGTCTCTTTTCTAATATTATTTGGATAAGCATGATATAAATGCGTTAAAGGAGCATTTACAGAAGTTATACCAGATACTAATGTAATCTCTGAAAGGGCATCGTTTTTATGCTGTATTTTATGGATGGTTCTAAAGTCTAATTTAGAAAAATGAATATTGCTATTAAATAAACCCTTAAAACTATTTGTATACTGAAGTGTAAATTTCGGGTAGCTTTCTTTAGTTTCAATTAATTTGTTCTTTTCATATTCAAAACGACTAAAAGGGCTCCATTGTAATGCTAAAGTAACAGTACTTAAATGAAACTCGCTTAGCATATTGTTATTGAATACATATTGATAGTTATAAGTTGGGTTTATATTACTTACTGCAAATTGTGTTTCTGTTAATAGTTTAGGGGCTAATTGATGCTGTAAAGAAATAGCTTTAGTTATGTGCTTATGAAATAAATCAATATTTAATAAGCGTGGTTCGAAAAACTGAAAAAAGCGTTTGTCTGTTAAAAATTTCGTGCTCCCTGTTTCTTGTAAATCGTTTGTATATGAGGCATTTATCCAGGTATCGGTTTTTTCTGCTACTCTAAAGCCAGCACCTATGCTATATTTAAACCGATGATCTTTAAAACCATAAACGGTATAGCCATTGATTCGAAATTTTTCTGAAAAGGCCTTGTTTGTTATACCACCAAGACCTGTTCTAATAGCTTCGTACTGATTGTATTTTATTAAATAGCGTAGGTCGAAATTAAAGTATTTAGTTGGTAAAAAACCGTTTCCAAGTTGTTTAACAAAAGCTCTTTTTTTTATAGAATCCTGTTTAGGCTCTACATTATTATTAGAGAAAGATTGTGAGTGCGACAACATTGTAAAGATAAAAAACAATAAAGTTGTACAATGTTTTAGCATATGAGCGATGAAAAGCGAGGGTTTTATAAAAAAAGCGACATTTTAGTCGCTTTTTAAATTATACGGTCATAATTTCTTTTTCTTTATTTTCAAAGACGTCGTCAATCTTTTTAACGTAGTTATCAGTCATTTGTTGTATATCTATTTCAGCATTCTTTTTAAGATCTTCTGAGATATCATCATTTTTTTTAACATCGTTCATGGCGTCTTTTCGTGCTGTTCTAACACTTATTTTTGCATCTTCGGCTTCAGACTTTGCCTGTTTAGCTAAGTTACGACGGCGTTCTTCTGTTAAAGGAGGTACGTTTATAATAATAGTTTCGCCATTATTCATAGGATTAAAACCAAGGTTAGCATAAGCAATACCGCGCTCAATTTCTTGTAGCATGCTTTTTTCCCAAGGCTGAACAGTTATGGTTCTACCGTCTGGTGTGTTTACGTTAGCCACTTGGCTTAATGGCGTTTGAGACCCATAATAATCTACCATAACACTACCAAGCATAGACGGGCTTGCTTTTCCGGCCCGAATGTTTACCAATTGTTTTTCCAAATGCTTTATAGCATTATCCATGGCTTCTTTAGCTGTGTCTAATATAAATTGTATGTCTTCATTCATTGTTTTAAACTTTTATGTCAATAAATATTTCAAAAATTACGCCAAAAATTAAATGTTTACTTCTGTTCCAATTTTTTCTCCAGAAACCACTTTCATTAAATTTCCTCTAGTATTCATATCGAAAACAATTATTGGTAATTTATTTTCTTGACTTAGAGTAAAAGCTGTGGTATCCATAACCTTTAAGCCTTTTCTTAAAACGTCATCAAACGTGATGTGTTCAAACTTTATGGCCGAAGTATCTTTTTCAGGGTCTGTATTATAAATACCATCAACCCGTGTTCCTTTTAAAATAACGTCAGCTTCAACCTCAATTGCTCTTAAAACAGCGGCCGAATCTGTTGTAAAATAAGGATTTCCTGTGCCACCTCCAAAAATAACTACACGCCCTTTTTCCAAATGACGCATGGCTTTTCTTCTTATAAAAGGTTCGGCTACTTCATTAATTTTAATCGCCGTTTGAAGCCTTGTAGGAATACCAGCATCTTCCAGAGCGCCTTGTAAGGCCAATCCGTTTATTACGGTTGCCAGCATACCCATATGGTCTCCTTGAACTCTATCCATGCCTTTACTCGCACCGGCTACACCTCTGAAAATATTACCACCACCAATTACAATGGCAACTTCAATGCCTTTTTCTGTAATGGCTTTAATATCTTGAGCATATTCAGCTAAACGTTCTGGATCAATACCATATTGGCGTTCACCCATTAAGGCTTCGCCTGATAATTTGAGGAGTATTCTTTTGTATTTCATTGGATGTTTATGTGGTTTCCACAGATGTGGAAATAAAAGTTTAGCAAAGCTACATAAATTTTTTATTTTTTGAATTTATATAAATCAGGATTTTATAGAATAAAAAAACCACCATTCTAATTAGAATAGTGGTTTGATATATAAGATGTTTCGCAAAAAGCGAAAACTTTATTTTATCCTACTGTAGCGCGTTTGAAACCTGAGATTTCAACTTCACCATAAGAAGACACATACTCGGCAACAGTTTTCTTTTCGTCTTTTATAAACTTTTGATCTAATAAACATTGTTCTTGATCTAAAGTAGTATTATCAGAAATAAAGCGTTCCATTTTACCTGGTAATATTCTATCCCAGATTTGCTCTGGCTTACCTTCAGCTTTTAATTCGGCTTTTGCATTTTCTTCTGCCTGAGCTAAAACTTCCGGAGTTAATTGTGCCATAGAAATATATTGAGGAACATTTTTAAGTGTTTTACCTAAACGTCCTAATTCAATATTATCTTTCTCTATAACTGCAATTCTTGCTTCTGTTTCAGAGGCTACGTAAGCTGGATCAAAATCTTTATAAGATAATGTAGTGGCTCCCATAGAAGCGACTTGCATAGCTACATCTTTAACTAAAACTTCAGCGTTATCAACTTTACTGGTTAAACCTACTAAAGCTGCAATTTTATTAATATGTACATAAGAACCAACAAAAGGGGCTTGTAATTTTTCAAAAGCAGTAAC
Source organism: Wocania sp. (assembly GCA_965224845.1). GTDB lineage: Bacteria > Bacteroidota > Bacteroidia > Flavobacteriales > Flavobacteriaceae > Wocania_A. The sequence goes on along the minus strand of CBDDAJ010000015.1, from coordinate 150,167 downwards.
GTCTAGCTTTTCACCAATTACACCTGTTTGCTCAGTTAATTTTTCTGCAACAGTCATACCTCCAAAATCGGCAGCTAAAAATGCTTCTTTAGAGTTGTAATTTAAAGCAACCTCAGCGAGTTGATTAGCTAATGCTAAAAAGTTTTCGTTTTTACCAACAAAATCAGTTTCACATCCTAATACAATAGCAACACCTTCAGTTTGATCGGCATTGATTTTAGAAACAGCAGCACCTTCAGAAGAATCTCTGTCTGCTCTTTTCGCTGCAACTTTTTGTCCTTTTTTACGAAGCACTTCAATAGCTTTATCGAAATCTCCTTCAGCTTCAACTAATGCTTTTTTGCAGTCCATCATTCCTGCACCTGTAGCTTGTCTTAATTTATTTACTTCAGCGGCTGTAATTTTTACTGTAGTACTCATAGTTATGATAATTTAAAAAAGTCGTTCAATATATTTTCAATAAAGAAAAGAATCAAACGACTTAAATGTGTTGTATTAATGTTGTTTATTCTTCTTCTTCAGCAACAACCTCAGCTTTTTTAGCTGGTGCAGCTTTAGCTTTTGCTGTTTCTGCTTTAGGAGCATCTTTGGCTTCTTTTTCAGCTTTACGCTCAGCTAAACCTCCAGCTATTGCAGATGTTACATGAGACAATATTTTATTAATCGACTTAGAAGCGTCATCATTTGCAGGGATAACGTAATCGACCTGACGTGGGTCAGAATTAGTATCTACCATTGCAAAAATAGGAATGTTTAATTTTTGAGCTTCTTTAATCGCGATGTGCTCACGTTTGATATCTACAACAAATAAAGCTCCTGGTAAGCGTGTCATATCGCTAATAGAACCTAAGTTTTTTTCTAACTTAGCTCTTAAACGATCTACTTGTAAACGTTCTTTTTTAGATAAAGTCATGAAAGTACCATCTTTCTTCATTCTATCAATTGAAGCCATTTTCTTAACGGCTTTTCTAATCGTTACGAAGTTAGTTAACATACCCCCTGGCCATCTTTCAGTAATGTAAGGCATGTTAATTTCTCCTGCTTTTTCAGCTACAATATCTTTTGCTTGCTTTTTTGTTGCAACGAATAAAATTTTACGTCCTGAAGCTGCAATTTTTGCTAATGCTGCTCCAGCTTCGTCAATTTTAGCTGCTGTTTTGTAAAGGTTAATAATATGGATGCCGTTGCGCTCCATATATACGTAAGGTGCCATGTTTGGATCCCACTTACGCGTAAGGTGTCCGAAGTGTACACCTGCTTCAAGTAATTCTTTTACTTCTACTGCCATTTTGTAATAGTTTACGTTCTGTTGAATTAGCAATGTTCCATTTGGCTTTTGGCTTGTTAGCTTTCAGCTCTTGGCTTCATTTAGATGCTAAACTAAATCCTGTTTTTACAACTAGGACAACAATAACTGTTTAATTTTTTGTTTAAATTTCAACAAGATTGAGAAATACATCCCCAATCCAGTTGAGGATAAATTAACGTTTCGAGAACTGGAATTTTTTACGCGCTTTCTTCTGACCGAATTTTTTACGCTCTACCATTCTTGGGTCTCTAGTTAATAAACCTTCTGGTTTTAATGTTAATCTGTTCTCTGCATCAACTTCGCACATAGCGCGAGAGATAGCTAAACGAACAGCTTCAGCCTGACCTGTAATACCTCCTCCAAATACATTTACTGTAATATCAAAGTTGCTATCATTGTTAGTCATAACTAAAGGTTGCTTTACTTTATACTGTAATGTTGCAGTTGTAAAGTAAGCAGTTACGTCTTTTTTATTAATCGTGATGTTCCCTTTTCCTGGGGCTACATACACACGAGCAACAGCCGTTTTTCTACGACCAATTTTGTGAATTACATCCATTATTTGAATTCGTTTAAGTTAATTGCTTTTGGTTTTTGAGCAGCATGTGCATGCTCTGAACCAACAACAACGGTTAGATTACGGAATAAATCTGCACCTAATTTATTTTTAGGGAGCATTCCTTTAACTGATTTTTCTACTACTCTTGCAGGGTCTTTCCCGTACAATTCTGTAGCAGTTAAACTTCTTTGACCTCCAGGATATCCAGTGTGACGAATGTACGTTTTGTCGTTCCATTTGTTACCAGATAAGGTGATTTTTTCGGCATTGATAATAATTACATTATCTCCGCAATCAACATGAGGTGTGAAGTTTGGCTTGTGTTTACCTCTTAAAAGTTTTGCAACTTTAGAAGCTAAACGACCAAGCGCCTGACCTTCAGCATCAACCAAAACCCACTCTTTATTTACAGTAGCTTTGTTTGCTGAAATCGTTTTGTAGCTTAATGTGTCCACACGTATTATTTTTTCTAATTAAACATTCCTCTCTCAAAAAGAGTTTGCAAATTTACGATTATATATTTGATTACCAAATAGTGAAGTGAGATTATTTTTCATTAAAAATGAATCGTATGTCGCATTATAATAAGTAGTTAAAAATAATAATAAATTCTAGGGTTTATAAATTTCTGGATCGGGGTAAAATGTTGCTATAGCAAACCAATAACTTACAACTGACTTTGCTGCTGTTAATTTTTCGCCGGCCCGAGGCCCCTCAATAGCTTCACCAAAAACAGACCACTTATTACCCTCATTATCCTTAAAGAAAGATTCAGAGTCATTAAAGTCATAAGAAAAAGTAAGGTTAGTATATTCTCCACTCAGCTTAAATGCCTTTATAATATTTTGATTCCCCACAACTAAATAGTCAATACTATTAAATGAATCCTTTATAACATTGCCATTTTCAAAACTTGTAAATTGATAAATTTTAGATTCGTTATTATCAATAATTGCATACACCCGTTCTTTGTTTGGTAGTGCGTCATTAAAAATAGATGGCTGAAAAATAAAATAGGTATTACTAGTTTTATAAGGACCATAAGGGTAGTTGTTATAGTTTCTTGAAAACCCGGTATCTGTACTTAATATTTTTGAGTTGGGATATAAAGCTTTCCATGTTTTCCAATTGGTTTCTATAATGTTAACGAGTTCAGGCTTATCTCCAATTAATGGACCATTAACACACTCAAGTTTCATTTGAGACCAGTTACTACCAGTATTTCTGTCATACAAAATTAGGTTTGCGTTGTATAATAAGCCAGAAACACCAAAAGTTGTTTTAGTATCATTTACTTTACTTTTCCAGCCAAAAGCTGTTCCTGTTAACGGACAATAATTTATAGTTACAAACACTCCGTTTATTTCGTCATTTAAAACCTCATGCCAATCTAAAATAGGGTGAGGGTAAGCTTTAACAACATTACCGCTTACTATTCCAACAATTAAATCATCGTCACTTAAAAAATCTATTTGATTAATGTTCAAAAATTTTGGATTATCTATTGATGGAATGCCATCTTTACCTGGGCCACCATCTTTAACTTCTGCTATTGGAATTGACCAATTGCCAGCCTCATTATTTCCGTTTTCAGGCAAGTTAGTTCCTTCCTGACTGGTACTACAAGCTATTGTAATTATAATAACCAGAGCGTATATAGCATTTTTTTTCATAGTGTTTAATTTAAATTAATAACATTTTCTTTTTTAGCTAAGGTTATTAAAATACCAGTTGTTATCCTGTAAGTTGGTGTTAGTTGAGTGCCATCTACTTTACTATAAATAGGAAGTTCTGCCTTGGTTGAAAACACTAAATTTGGAGTTAAATTAATTGTGAAATTCGGAATTATAAAAACCCAGTTTCCACCAGTGTTGTTTAAATTAAAACCACCAATTTTATCTTGCTTTGCATTCCTGTATTTTAATGAAATACTAGGGTTTGTAAGGGTTTTTAAGAATACAAATTGATCTGAGAAATTTATAAAGGCCTGGAATTCGTTACCAAACTTATAGGTGCTATTTCCAAAATAGGAATTGTTTGTTCCTGTACTTCGATAAATAATTCTCGACGATAAAGTAAATGTGGGTCTAAAGTTAAAACGTTTTGAAAAAGAGGATAAATAAATAATGTCCCAAGCGTTACTTCCAGGTTGTAAATCGGCATTTAAAACAATACCATTTTCATCTTTTTCAGTTGAAGATCCTAAAGGGATTTTTGAGCCTAAACCTAAGCTCAATTCGGTGTTCTTTCCCAGGGTGTTTTTAAAATGATACTTAAAAAGAACAACGGCGTCACCAATGCCTGAAGACTGATCTAAATCTACATTGCCAAATTGCGATATTTTTCTACGTTGATTTACCCAAGAGAACAGGCCTTCAACAGAAAAGTTATTGGTTATAGCATATCCAACATTCATTAAGGCAGAGTGTGTTATACGTAATCTGGCATTATCATTTAGTTTTTCTGATTCAAAGTTTAAAGTGTTTAAATTATTGTAGTCGTAATTTAAAGCGATTTGAAGGGTTCCTTTTTCAGTGGGTTCTAAACCTAAGCTATTTGATAAAGGAATGCCGCCGGAACAACAAGTTTGTGCTTGCGTTAATGAAAATAGGGCGCAATATAGAACAGTAAAAAAGACTCTAAATGTCATAGCACAAACTTATTAACTCTTAGAAGTGTCGTTAATTAAAGATTGTCCTTACTAATTTTAACAGAGTTGAAGCTTTAATTTATTTTTGTTGGAACGTTTTTCTTACTTCGGCACAATAAAGTTCTTAGCAATATTTTATAAGAATATTAACCAAATATTCCTGTATTAATTGGTGTAATTGAGGCTTCATTACATCGTGTAACACATCATGATTATTGGAGTGATAAATGTGTAATACCTTCCTGTTTTTATTAGTTTTTGTAACGCTGTTAGATAGATCTCACAAACCTCTAACAGAGTTATATCAAGCTGTTGATGATAATACAGAAGGAGCGATGACAAAACATGTTTCTAGCAAACTCAAAGTCGCACCAGAGTATACAAGTGCCCCAGTTTTAAAGTTGATACATAAACCTACTTTTGATGACGCAGTGCCATTTTAAAGAGAACGTAAAGCTAAGTTTAGGACTAAGAAGAAGCGGAGGTAGATTTCTTTATAATGTTTGACGGTATTACTTTAGCTGATTTAACAACTTTATTCGTTCCTCTTTTTTAAAATCAGAGTTAAGTGAACTTAATGCTGCTAATTCTTTTTTTGCTGATTCAAAATCATCATTTTTAATAGAGATTAATGCAGAGTACCAGTAGACTTCTGGTATAAAATCATGGTTTTTAGACTTTAACGAATTCAAAATGCCTTGGGCAGCTATAGTCTTATTTTGGTTTAAAAGCGACATGGCGTAATAAAACTCAATATTATAGTCTGTTTTAGTTTTTAATAGGTCCTTAAAATATTTTTCAGCTTCTAAATACCTAGCATTTTCGTATGATATAAAGCCATTAGAGGTTTTTGTTTCATTACCCCGTATAACAGGCTCTAAAACATTTGGATAAACTTCAAAATAAGTATTGTAAATATTTAAAGAATTATTGTTGTTATTATTTAAAAAGTAAAAAGCACCAATAACCAAGCAGCAAACAATTGCAAAACCAATAATTTTTTGATTTAATTTGGTTTTAAAATTAAATGTACTCTTTTGCTCTATAGTTTTTAAATAGCTTATTAGATTTTGCTGCTCATTAATTTTATAAGCCATATGCATATTATCATGCTCTTCAAATAAAATTTTGAAGTTAGAATCTTTGTCTAAAAGATTTGAAAATATAGCCTCTTCATCTTTAGATAAAGATTTATTAAAGTATTTTAAAATTAACTCTTCGTGATTCATTTTACAACTTTAAATAAGGTTTTTAACCGCTTCATGCATCTAGATTTATGACTTCTAACAGTATTAGAATCTTTATATGCTGTTTGTTCTACAATCTCATCAATTGTTAAGTTTCTATAATAATATAACTTTAAAATATTCTGACAGCTTTCAGAAATTAATTTTAAGTTCTTAGAAAGTTTAATTTGAAAATCTGTAGGTTGGTTCTCTTCTATTTTTATTTCAACATACTCATCTTGATTAACTGTTTTCCTAATTAATTTATTTTGCTCCTTAAGAAACTTGTAAATTTTATTCTTTCCTATACCAAATAAATAAGTTTTTATAGAGCCTTTTTCAAGTACAATTTTATTTGTTATAAAATTTTGATAAAGAGTTATAATACTTTCTTGATAAATATCTAAAGCAATACTCTTTGAAATATCAAACCCAATAGCATAGTTTATAAAAGCTAATTTGTTTTTTAAGTAAACTTCCTCTAATGCTTTTTTATCATCGTTTCTTAAACGCGATTGTAATTGCAATTCAGATTCATTCTTAATCATTAGTTGTTGGTAAGGGCAATATGTTAACAATAGTTACAAATATAAATTTTTTTAATCAGCTGTTAACATTTATTAAAACTCTGAAACTAAAAGAAAAACCTTAAAACATAAATAAATGAAGAGTATAATTAAATGGGGGCTTCTAATGGTGTTTTTAATAAACTATCAAACCGTAGACGCGCAACTTTTTAAAAAATTAAAAAATAAAGTTGAAAAAAAATTAGAACAAAAGGCTGAAGAAAAAATTGATAAGAAAATTGATGAAGTCTTAACTGAAACAGCTAAAAAAACAGATAATTCTGAAAATGAATCGATTAAAAACGCTGACTTTGGAGATGTTATTATCTCCCACTCCAATACATATAAATCTGTTCAGATTTCTGAAATTAGTAAAATTAAAGCCATTCGATCAAACACAGAATGGAGTTTTAAAGGCTCTTGGTGGTCTCATGAAGCAGATATTCATGACGGTTTCTTTTTAACCTTAAAAACCACAGATCATTTAAGGCATGATACAAATCGTGAAGAAGATGTAAAACGCACATTTAAAATTCCTGAAGAAGCTACACTAAAACTGTCTTATGATCCTATGTTGCCATATTACACAAAAACAGGAAATAATTATAAAAAAGCTGTTACAGACGAATACCAAACTTACAATGTATCTAAGGGAGAGGTTACAATAGATGTCCTGTCTGAGGAGGCCATTCAAATTTCATTTTCAGGAAAAGTGACTTTACGAAAAGTTGTTAGACACAGCAAAAACTCTGAAGATTATTCTGAAAGCTTTTTTGAAGCAACAATTAAAGGCGGTATAGATGGGAATACTCCAGAGTTTATAGATAATCAATCAATTTCTAAAAATGATGAAGAGAGGGAGGCTGTAACAACTCGGGATAATATGATAAAAGAAAATAGGATTCCGGTTGATAAACCGGGAGTTTATCAATTCACTTTTGAAACGGTTGTAAAAGTTACAGTGCCAGAACAAAATCGTTCATATAATATGTCCTATTTATTAAATCCAAATGCAAGCTATATGGCTATAAAAACAGATATGAGTGAATACTCAGATGAAAAGATGGCAGGTGAATCTATTATAGTAATGGATGAAGGTAATACACACATATTTGTTGATACCCAAGGCATGAAAATGCAAATGTCGCAGAATATGATGGAAGGAAAACAAAAGGAAAACCCAACAGATCAAATGGCAACTTACGATTATACTAAACTTACTAAAACAGGTAAAACTAAAACCATATTAGGAGCAATATGCTATGAGTATACAATGTTTGATGCCAATACAAAAATAAATCTTTGGGTGGCTCCAGACATAAATTTACCTAATTGGTTTGTTCAAAATAAAGACGTGCTTAAAGGGCATATTATGGAATATACTGTTAAGTCTAATACGGGACATATGAAAAGTGAGGTTATTGCCATAAAGGATAATATCCTTAAAAAGATTAATCCAAAGGATTATAAAAAAATGTTTTAAATCACCTTTAACCTAAATAAAAAAATCATGAAGAAATATTTGTTTTTTAATCTCTTTGCAATTTTTTGCACGTCTTTTTTTGCACAGGTCGATGGCACTATCGATAATTCATTTTTATCGAGTAATTCGGGTGTAAAAGGTTCCCAAGGACCTATTTACGATATTATTGAACAAACAGATGGCAAAGTACTTATTGTTGGTGAGTTTGATAGCTATAACCAAATAGATCGTAATAGCGTAGTGCGTTTTAATGCAGATGGGAGTATGGATTCTGGGTTTAATCAAACCTTTTTTAAAGTTGGAGGTATAAGTGGTACACCGCCTTTAATTAAAGCTATTGCGCTTCAACCAAATGGTAAAATTATAGTAGGAGGCAATTATAGAGTAGATACAGGGCTACCTAATAATGATCTTCTCGCAGAGGATATAATACGCTTAAATTCAGATGGTACTAGAGACCCAACATTCATTGCTGCTGTAAATGCTACACCATGTGGAGATATTGAGGATATTATTGTACAGCCAGATGGAAAAATAATAATTGTAGGTAATATTACATTTTGTGTTGGCAGTACAATTAATAATAACGAAAACATTTTACGCCTAAATACAGATGGTACTATTGATAACTCATTTCAAGTACAAGCCAATGGATTTAATGTTAAAAAAGTACTTCTGCAGAATGATAGTAAAATTATTATTGGCGGCGTTTTTTCTAATATTAATGGTGTGTCAAGAGAGGGTTTAGCACGGTTAAATCCCGATGGCTCTTTAGATACAACTTTTGATATTGGTACAGGTTTTAACGATGCTGTTAATAGCATAGCATTACAATCTAATGGAAAGCTTATAGTTGTTGGAGATTTCACAACTTATAATGGAGCTACTCAGAATAAGATTGTAAGATTAAATACAGATGGGACTGTAGATACAAGTTTTTCTTCCGGTAATGGACCTGGGCGGTATTCTCCAAGTTCTAATAGTACATTTATCCGAGATATTGAGACCGTTTCGTTACAATCTGATGGTAAAATCATTATAGGTGGTAATTTTAATAGATATAATGGAGGAATTATTTCTAAAGTGGCTCGTCTCAATGCTGATGGCTCTTTAGATACTAACTTTAATAATGTAGATGATGAAGGCTTTTCAACTGGAGCTGTGTTTTCATCATTGGTAAAATCTGATGGAAAAATAGTAGTTGGAGGTGCTTTTAAATACTTAAAGCAACGAAGGTTATCAAGAATAGCACAATTAAATTCAAACGGTTCCATCGATGTAAATTTTAACCCTACCATTGGACCTTCAGCTGGTTTGGCAACTACAACAAGTACTATAGTGAATAAAATAATGCCACACCCAACGCAAGGTTTCTATGTTGCAGGTCAATTTATAGAATACGATGATAATTTTAGCAGAAATATTGCTCGACTAACTTCTGATGGAAGCTATGATCCTAGTTTTACAACTGGAACAGATATTTTTAATGGATTTGATGATGAGGTATTAGATTTTGTCGTTCAAGCAGATGGGAAAGTCGTGGTTGTTGGAGAATTTGAAAATTATAATCAAGTAGCAACAGGCGGTATAATTCGATTAAACCCTAATGGAAGTATTGATAACACATTTATTGTAGGAAGCGGAGTAGATACGTCAAATAACAGGAGAATAGAAACTATTGTACTACAGCCAGATGGTAAATTTCTTATCAGCGGTTTCTTTATTGAATTTAATGGCTCTCCTTTAGAGTACTTTGGACGTTTAAATAGCAATGGTAGTATAGATACAACATTTAATACAGGCTCTGGTGTTAATAATGCAGATGCTATTTTTCTGTTAGATAATGGAAAAATATTACTTTCAGGTGTGTCCAATTATAATGGTACATCTATTCTAGGTAAACTTGCAAGAATTAACTCAGATGGTTCACTGGATAACACATTTAACGCTTCGGGAATTTTAGGTGGAGAAGTAAGCACTTTTAAGCAACTTTCTAATGGACAATATCTTATAGGTGGAATTTTTGGGTCTATAGCCAATCCTCAACCTTCACTTTTAAGATTAAATTCAGATGGATCTATAGATAACTCGTTTAATGTAGATGATATAATGCTAACTGCTAATTCTAATGGTGTTATTAATGACATTGAACTACAAGCAGATGGGAAGATAATTATTGGGGGCAATTTCACTACTATAAAAAGTAGAACTATAAGAGGATTGGCAAGACTTAATGGTGACGGCACCTTAGATACAACCTTTAATCCTGAAGTTATTAATAATAATATAGAATCGTATAGTGGTATTAATGAGTTTAGCAAAGTAACAGATTTGCACTTAGAAGATTCTGGTCGCTTACTGGTAGCCGGTGATTTTGGTGTTTATAATAATGAATTCAAAACTCCTTTAATTGCAGTATATGCTGATATACCAGCAATTTTAAGCACCAATTTATTAAAAAACATAGCTAAAGACTTACGCTTATATCCTAATCCAGCAATTAACACCTTTACTATGCAATCAATAAGAAACATTGAAAGTGTCTTTGTATTTGATATTACTGGTAAAAAAGTAAAAGCAATTCGAGGCATTAATTCAAAAGAAAAACAAATCAATATTCAAGATTTAACAAATGGTGTTTATCTCGTTCAGATGCAAAGTGAAAATACAACAATAACAAAAAAACTAGTAATCCAATAAATACAATTATGAAAACACAACAGCTAATAATTTTGAGTTTTATAATCACGCTTTTAGCATCATGCTTAGGAGATAAAAAAGCAGTAAACGTATCCGAAATAGGGGATATAAGTTTTGTTAACAAAAACTTTAAAGGCAATCGTATTAACTATGTTGAAGGAATGAGTGCCTGCGACAAAATTTCGGCATCAGAAATCGCGAAACTCTATGACGTTAGTGCCGATAAGATTCATATTGAAGACCCAACAAAATCTGATCGTTATAGAAAAGATATGTCGCCAGCATGTATGCTATATGTAAAAACAGGGGATAATGATTTTGAGTGGTTAAGAGGGGCAATAGGTATTAAGCGTGATATAGCTAAAGATGAATATATGGGCGATGTAGCCGCAGCTACTGGTATAGGAGAAAATTGGGAAGAAGCTTGGGCTTTAAAAAAATCGATATCCAAATCAGCAGAATGGATTCCAAATATAGGAATGGCAGCGCTTTGGTATGATAGTAAAAAACAGTTAGAAATTAAGTTTAACGGATACACACTAGAAATTCTGCCTTTAAAAAACAAGCTTAATAAAGCTGAGGGCAATACGAATAGAAATTATAAAAAAATAGCCATAGAAATGGCAAAAGCAGCAGGTTATATTAACTAAAATATTGAAAATGAAATATTTAAAATACACTTTAATATTGTCTTTTTTACTGTTAGCATCCTGTTTAGGAGAACAAAAGCAATCTAAAAATAGGCTTGTAGAAGAAGACGTAGCTACTAACAATCAAGAAACTAAAAAAAACGATATAGATATTGAGGCAATTAAGAACAGGTTGTGCAGTGAATTTCCTAAAGACCTTGTTTTAAAATATAACCCGGAAGCTGTAAACATTGTTATAGAACCTATAGATAATGGCTCTGGAGGCATATTGCATTGTGATGTTAAACTATTTTATGGTAAAAAAGACTATGAGTTTTGGAAAGGTCAAGTTAGTGCCTGGGTGAATATGCAGGAGAACCCTTTTTGGCAATACAATCCGGAAAGAAATGCAACATTATACCACAAGATAGATGAGCTAGGAGACAAAGCAGTCTTTATTTCAAATATGTCTCAATTACAAATTTTAAAAGACGGTGTTTTATATACTATAACACCTCCCAATAATGGTAATAGAACAAGTTCGGGGAAAGAGACCAAAGCAATCGCCGTAGAAATTGCAAACCACTATAAATTATAAGAGATTATGATAAAAACAAGAACAATCATTGCTTTACTATTGTTAAGTACAGTATTTACAATACATGCACAAACTATTAAAGGCAAACTTACATTAAATGGCAAGCCAAAATCAGAATTAAACCTAGAAACCAATTCTGCAGTACAACTTTTTAAGGAATTTAAAACTGGTAAATACCAACTAAAATTTAGTTTTGATGGAAAAGATTTGCCAACCAATATTTATAAAGAACAAATCGTTTTTTTCGAGTTTAAAACGGAAGTTTTTAGAGATGGAAAATTAGTTAAAAATATTATTAGGAAACAACCCATACCGTACTTCCCTGGAGAAATGAATATACCTGCTGAAGCATTTGATTTTGTAAGCATTTTAGCAACAAATCCAGTTAAAACGATAAACCTATAGATCAAATGATAGGTGTAATGCCGGAAGGAAAGTACAGCATTCGCCTTAGTGCTAAACCCATCAATATAAAAGGGGAGGTGTCTTTAGTAGCATTTAATTTCATTCTAAGAAAAAGACCGGGAAGAACAAAATATTAATACCTAATAAAAAATAAATATGAAAATAATTATTAGAACCTCATTCATAGTATTGCTTTGTTTTAGCCAATTAATTAATTCACAAAGTTTTGTAAAGGTTTCTGGGCAAGCCACAGATATAGTAATAAGCCCTAAGGATGGTAGTGTTTATGTAGTAAATGCTTCTGGTAATGTTAAAAAGTATAATGCAAGAACTAAGAAGTATATTCCATATGGCAAACAATCTAAAAATGTAAAATCTATAAGTATTCATTCTAATGGAAGTCTTTATATGGTATCTACGTCCAATGAAGTTTATATAGATATAAATGGGCGTTGGAATAAAATACCAGGCATAAAAACAAATGAAGTTGATATTGATAAAAAAGGAAATGTAAGAGCATTAAATTTATCAGGAAAACTTTATAATTTGTATCAAGGAAAATGGCAGCTAAAGAATTTAGTCAATAAAAACACGTCAGGTTTTAATCAACTAATAGGTCAGGATTCTAAAATACTATATGCTAGATTTAAGAATAATAACTTCAAGCAGTTTCATGGTAAATGGATAACATTAAACGGTAGTCCGCTAAAAATTACTATAGATGATAAAACAGGTAATGTATATGCTGTAGGCAGAAATAAAGGTATTTACAAATGGAATGGGCGTTCTAAAAATTGGGACCTGCTTAAAGGCACCAGAAAAGATTTTAAAGATGTCGCGGTACACAATGGTGAAATATGGGCAATAGCTACAGATAAGTCTATTTATTATTATGATAAGAATAGAACGGAGTCTCAGAAAGATTACTCTGGGACCTATAGAGTAACAGTTAAACAATTATATGCAAGTAGAGAATATAACAGGCATCTAATGACTTCTCTTGATGTGTATGGTACTATTGGAATTTATGTTAGCTCAAAAACAAAATCAGGTAAAAACCAAATAATAGACATTAACAATAAAAAAAGTAGAGTGTGGGATTTTAGCAAATCACATCCAAAGAAGGTAAAAGATATCTCAAAGAAAAGCATTAATTGGGTACGCCAAGGAAATTATGCTATGAAATCAGGAACAGATGAAGTTGACGGAGTCATTGAAGTTGATAAGGTTCGTGAGTTTAAAATTGCTGGAGAAGCTGCTAATGAGAGTTTGACTTTTGATATTCAAACTAATCTTTCCTACAAACTGATTACTCATGATGTAAAGTATGAATGGCAACGAATAAAATTCAAAATAGATGAATTGAAGTTAGGTAAAGAGTATTTTATGAAGTTAAGTCATGAATTTGGATTAGACGGCGGACAATTACCACTGTATGTATCCTTTATAATTGAAAAACTATAAATTATTAGTATCTCTAATTATTAGTTACAATGAGTTGCTTAGCGAGTATGTTTTATAGCAAATCTCAATTAAGATATGTTGAATAATTTGAGGTTTAGGTTAATTTTAAATAGAAATAACATTGATTCTAAATTTTAGGCTGTTTTTTTATTCATTCTGCTTATTTGTGAGAACTGTAATTATGCAAACGCTACTGGTAAGCTCAAAATAGTCCTAAGGCAAGACTTCCTGGGATAAAAGAAAATAAATTTATAAATCTTAGGGGCTCTAATAATTACAAATACATAATGGGATACAATGTATTTTTTATTGGTTAGGTCTTTTTTTTATAGTTCTAAGTATTAATCCTAAAGCCAATAATGCTATAAAGCCGAAAATAAGATAATACATAAACTCAATAGGTTTATTTAAAACTAAAGGGGCGTCATTTCCGTACAACACAAACCCTGCCCAGTAGTAAGGATGTTTTAATTTGGGGTTTGTCGCTTGTTTTAGGTAGTCTAATTTAGCATTTCTTAGTGCGCTTGATTTAGTTAAGCCATTACTTAGGTTAGAATAAAAATTGACCATAATATCCTTTGTTGAATTGTCAGGAGCACTCCATAGACTAGAGACTGTTGACGGTATTCCAGAATACATAAAAGCTTGAGATAGTGATACAATACCATTACCATTGTCATAACCACCAACACCAGTATTACATGCGCTTAAAACAGCTAATTCTGCATTACTTTTAAATCCATATAATTCAGAAATGTAGAGTTTATTGTCTTCTTCAATGTCTGAAAAAATAATATTGCTCAGTTCAGGGTCTTTATCATTTAAAAATGCATGACCTGCTAAATGTAAAATAGCCGTGTTATTGGGTAAGTTAAAAAACTGAGATTTAGAAGCATTTTCATTTTGGTAAGCGACACCACAAATAATATCATTTATAATATTGACTTCTTCAGTAGCTCCTTTTAAATCATATGGTTCTCCTCTAACGGTGAGTTCAGTTTCGCTGGGAATATACGATTGGTAAGATGGAGCAAAAAGAGTTATGTTTTGCTCATAAGATTTACTGTTATATAGTTCTTGATTTAAATAACTTAGACCAGATGAGTAGGATATAGCTGTCTTTTCGATAAGGTATTCATTATTATTTGTTAATAATTCAAAAGATAAATACCTTAAGCTGGCATCTGTTATTATTATTGTGTGTTTAGATAATGTTTCATCACCTATAAGCTCTCTATATAAGGTATCGCAAATTTTTTTGTAATTATCAATATTTTTATAGTTTTTAATATGCTTTAAGCATAACAGTACATTATCTTCTATAGGTTTATATTTACCTAAGTTTTTAATAAAAATATTTGAATTAGAAATTACTATTCTGAAAAGGATATCTTCAGTTTTTAGGTATTTAATAATTTTAGTATCAGAATCTAAAGTAATTTTACTTAAATCAAATTCAGTGGAATTTAATCCAAAAAATGTTGGGTTTTCAGCAATTAGTTGATTGTTTAATTCTTTTAAATGGAGTTCTAGTTCAAATAGTTGCTGATTCATAGAGGTATCAGACTCTATTTGTTTTTGTTTTAGTAATGTTATTTCTTCTCTAATTTTATTTTCTTTAGCCAGTAAATCATCTAAAACAGATTTGTTATTGGCTAGGGCCCTATTAAATGCTATTCGGTTTAAAGCTGCTCTATTATCAATACGCTCCATTTGAGATAATATATTTTGTTTAATATTTAAAGGAGCATCAGTTGCAATAAGCCATTTTAAATTTCTATTTCTAATAATATCATAATTAGCTAAATGATTATTTACAGGCTTACGATCTATTCGTTCATCAAATTGTTTAAGACTTATCCTAAAAAGCTCTGAAGAGGTTGCAACTAGCTTAGGATGTTTTGTCTGTTCTAGAAATTGTGCAAATTGATTAAGTAAAATAGGGTATTTAAGTTGAATTATAGGAGTAAAATCTTCACGCTTAAAGGATAATACATCCATTGTTTTATCTTCCGAATTAAGAAGAGTTAATGCTTTGTTAGAATGTATTATAAGCTTATCAATATTTTGAGTTTCTGAATAATATCTTGCAGCAATTTCATGAAGGTTAAGCTCTTGGAACATGTTTAAGTTTTTAAACGCTTCTAACTTTTTTATAACCTTTGGTACCTTTTTATATTCTTTAGCACTTAAAAACGCAAAACCTTTGCAAATAATTGAATACAATCCTATGTTTTTATCTCCCTTTTCTTCAGACCTATTAAAATAAAATTCTGCCTTAGCTACGTTTATATTTTGATAAAAACGACCCACCCTAAAACTACCTAATGCATAATAATACTTCGCATTCTCATTGTCGTTATTTTCATTAAAGAAATGTTCTAACCTCTTATGAGAGTATAATAATTCGTCTTCTTTATTTAAGGAAAAGTTTAATGATACAAACCATTCAAGCAGGGTTGCCCTAAGTTTTTTTTCAGCATCAAAACCAGTTTCACTTATTAGTTTTTTATTTTTATTAATTAGAGTGTTGTAAGCAATATTAATATAACCCAAGGCTTCTTCATATTTAGACTCGTCGTTTTTATTTGCACCTAAAGAAATATAAAAATTAATTAAATCAGATGTTTTTAGATCGGTCTTTTTTGCAAGAGATTTAGCCTTATTAACATATTCTAAAGTTTTAGCTTCATTGCGAACAGATTCTATGCTATAGGTATTAGATAAATCGACATAGAGGCCAAAAAGGATGGTGTTGTCTTTAATATTATTTTTATTGTAAAGCTCTAGTCCATGCTCTAACTTGTTGATGGCTTTTTGAGCATTATCTACATTGTGCAGTTTAGCAGCTTCTTCCCTGAGTAATTTAATTTGGTTAACAATTGTATTCTTGTTTTTTTTGATAACCTCAAATTTTTGTTGAGAATTTGTATTTGCAGATTGTAATATTAATAGGCAAACTAAAATCCTTAATAAGTTGTTTTTCAAAACAATAAAGCTCATGTGTTTGTTTTAGGAAATTTTAATGTGCCTCCAGCCAATCATTGCCAATACCTAAATCAACATCTAGAGGAACGTCAAGTTTATAAGCATTTTCCATTTCGGTTTTTGCTAGAGCCTTTATAGAATCTAGTTCAGGTTTATAAACATCAAAAACCAATTCATCATGCACCTGCAAAAGCATTTTGGTTTTGTAGTTACCGGCTATAAGTTTTTGATGAATATTAATCATGGCTATTTTAATAATATCGGCTGCACTACCTTGAATGGGGGCATTTACAGCATTTCGTTCTGCTGCACCACGAACTACAGCATTTCTGGAATTAATATCTTTTAAATAACGACGACGCCCTAAAACGGTTTGTACATAGCCATTATCACGAGCAAAATCAACTTGCTTGCTAATATAGTGTCGTAATTTAGGATATGTTGCGTAGTATGTGTCGATCAATTCTTTAGATTCGCTTCTAGATAAATCGGTTTGATTACTTAATCCAAAAGCAGAAACCCCATAAATAATCCCAAAATTAACGGTTTTTGCATTGCTACGTTGCTCTCTTGTGACTTCATTTAATGGTACATCAAAAACCTTTGAAGCTGTTGAAGCATGAATGTCTTCCCCTTTATTAAAGGCTTCAATCATGGTTTCTTCTTTGCTTAAAGCCGCAATGATGCGTAGTTCTATTTGCGAATAATCGGCAGCTAACAAGATGTAATCTTCATTTCGTGGAATAAACGCTTTCCGTACTTGTCTTCCGCGCTCCGTACGAATTGGGATATTTTGTAAATTAGGATTATTGCTACTTAAACGGCCAGTGGCTGCTACTGTTTGCATATAATCTGTATGTACTCTTCCTGTGGTTTCATCAACTTGAGTAGGTAAAGCATCAACATAGGTGCTTTTTAGCTTTGATAGGCCCCTAAAGTCTAATATATTTCTGATGATTTCATGGTCTTTAGCTAAATAACTTAATACATCTTCTGAGGTTGAATATTGCCCGGTTTTGGTCTTTTTGGGTTTATCAACCAGTTTCATTTTTTCAAAAAGGACAATTCCTAATTGTTTTGGTGAAGCAATATTAAATTCTTCTCCGGCGGTCTCATAAATTTTAGCTTCAAGCGTTTTAATGTCTTTATCTAGTTGTTCCGATAGCGAATTGAGAAACCCCTTGTCTAAGTTAATGCCTTCCAATTCCATAGTGGCTAGAACACGTAATAAGGGAACTTCAATGTCGTCAAATAGCTTTTGAGTATTAGCTTCTCCTAATTCTTTTTCGAAATGTTCTTTTAATTGCAATGTAATATCGGCATCTTCAACAGCATATTCGGTCTGTTTTTCAAGATCAACTTCTCGCATCGAGAGTTGGTTTTTACCTTTTTTACCAATGAGTTCGGTTATAGAAACTGGAGTGTAATTTAAATAAGTTTCTGCCAAGACATCCATATTATGTCGCATATCTGGATTAATCAGGTAATGTGCCAGCATGGTGTCAAACAACTTACCTTTTACGGTCATATTATATTTGGCTAAAACCTTGATGTCGTATTTTAAATTCTGACCAATTTTCTGAATAGATTCGCTTTCAAAAAATGGACGTAATTGCTCTATAAGTTCTTGAGCTTCGTTTTTATTTTCAGGGAAAGGCATGTAAAACCCTTTTCCTGCCTCCCAAGAGAAAGCAATACCAACCAGTTCGGCAGTAAGCGGGTTTAAACCAGTAGTCTCGGTATCAAAACACACTGATGTTTGATTCATTAAATTTTTAATGAATAGTTTGGTTGCTATTCCGGGAGCTATGCTTTGGTAAAAATGCGATGTGGTTTTAATAGTTTTTCGTGTGTATTCTGAAACAATATCTTCAGAATTCGGGTCGCTGAGAGTAGTTGAAGTGTCAAACAAAGAAAATTGTCCGGCCCCGGCAGATTTAGCTTCTTTTGGTGTTATTTTTATTTCCGTTTTTTCTGAAGCTTTAGAAGCATCGGTTGAATTTGAAATTTTCTGATTACTGAGCGAAGTCGAAGTGTCAGCAGAAAATGTTTTTAAGAAATTATCGGTTAAACGCCTAAATTCTAAATCTTGAAAAATATGTTTTACTGCTTCAATATCTGGATGATCTAGCTCAAAATCTTTTGCATCAAAAGTTACAGGCACATCCAGCATAATAGTGGCTAACTTTTTTGATAGCAAACCTAACTCACCATTAGCTTCAATTTTCTCTTTCATTTTACCTTTAAGTTCATGCGTATTAGCAAGAAGGTTTTCCATACTGCCATATTGCGCTAAAAACTTTTTTGCTGTTTTTTCACCAACTCCTGGTAACCCTGGAATATTATCACTAGAATCTCCCATCATTCCTAAAAAATCAATTACCTGTAGTGGGTCTTCAACTTCAAATTTTTTCTGTACTTCGGGGATGCCCCATGTTTCGTAACCGCCTCCAAAAACAGGGCGATACATAAAAATATTTTCTGAAACCAATTGTGCAAAATCCTTATCTGGTGTTACCATAAAGGTTTTATAGCCTTCTTTTTCAGCTTGCTTAGAGAGGGTCCCTATAACATCATCTGCCTCATAGCCTTCTTTAACCATTATAGGGATATGCATGGCTTTTAAAATATTATAAATGTATGGCACTGCAATTTTTATAGCTTCAGGAGTTTCATCTCTGTTAGCTTTATATTCGGCATACATTTCAACCCGATCAGCACTGCCTCCTTTATCAAAACACACAGCAAGATGGTCTGGTCGTTCACGTTTAATGACATCTAAAAGCGAGTTCATAAAACCCATAATTGCAGAGGTGTCGGTACCTTTGGAATTAATTCTCGGGTTTTTTATAAAGGCGTAATAGCCCCGAAATATTAGAGCGTAAGCATCAACTAAAAAAAGACGTTTTTGTTCTGGCATTTTGTTTGTTTTGATAGAAAATCAAAGCTACAAAAAGTTAAACGTTTTTTTAGAAGTATAAAGTAAGTTTTGAATAATTAAAACTCTAGTTTGTCTGAGCTTTAACAAAAATTAAAAGCTATTGAAAATGGAGTTCTTTTTATAAGGTTACTTTTTTGCTATTTTTTCTATAGCGACTCCTTGATTGCTTATTAGCTTCAAATGATATATTCCAGATAGCAGATAGCTAAAATTTATTTGACTATTTTTCTCTACTTTAACTTCTTTAATAAGTTTTCCATCAATTGAATAAAGTAAAGCCTTTTCAATTTTTATTCCACGTGTATTGATATTAAGAATATCGTTAATTGGATTGGGGAATACTGTTATTTTATTTTCAAAAGGATCAGATAAACTTAAACTTGAACAATCCAGTCCACCATCATTTATGGTCCATCCAAAAGTGTTAATTAGAGTATTTCTAGCCGATTCTGAATTACAATAAGTACTACCGCCTCCATGGAATGTAACATTATTTTGAAGCGAAAGCGTGGACCAAGCAATAAGAGTGTCATCATAATTTTTAGTTGATAGTATGGTACCCAAAAGCATATTAGTCATGTCTGTGACTTTACTAATATCCCAATGGTCTAATGGTTGATTAAAAACATTTGCATTCCAAAACATAGAGTCCATTAACTGAACATTGCTGATATTCCAGTTATTTAAGGGCTGGTTAAATTCTTTGGCATTTTGAAACATTCCCCCCATATCAGTTATATTACTAACATTCCAGTTATTTAAAGTTCCATTAAACTTTTTTGCATTACTAAACATAAATGCCACTGTAGTAACATTGCTAACATCCCAACTGTCTAGTGGTTGATTAAATTTTTGTGAGAAGCTAAACATGTTTTGCATATCTGTGACACTACTAACATCCCAATTATTTAACGGCTGATTAAAATGGTTTTCTGGTCCTCCGCCAAATGGAGGTGGAGCAGTATAGCTAAACATTTGTTTCATAGTAACTACATTGCCAACATTCCAGTTATTTAAGGGTTGATTAAAAGCCTGTGCGTCTTTAAACATGGCTTCCATATCTGTAACGCTGCCAACATTCCAAGAATTTAAAGATTGGTTGAAGCGAACTGCACCTAAAAACATTTTTTCCATACTAATTACATTGCTAACATTCCACTGGTCAAGGGGTTGGTTGAAAGCAGCATCTTTAGGTTGAATTAATCCAAATGGGTCACTAGCATTCTCAAAACTAAACATGCTTCTCATATCAGTTACATTACTAACATTCCAATCGTTTATATTTTGATTAAAAGAAACGGCTCCAGCAAACATATATCGCATATCGGTTACATTGCTAACGTTCCAGTTATCTAGTGGTTGGTTAAACCGAATCGCATTATTAAACATAAATCTCATATCTGTAACGTTACTTACATCCCAATTGTTTATGTTTTGGTTGAAAGATGAAGCCTCTCTAAACATAGCCAACATACTTGATACATGGCTAAGATTTGGAGTGTCTGATGCATTGACAATTAAATTTTTTGCCCCCTGAAAAGCCGAAACCATAGAAGTCCAAGCGATATTTCCCCATTGTTCGACAGAGATGATTTTATCCTGAGCATCTTTATTTCTATTAATATATATTCTTGGGAAGTTTCCTTTAATTCGTATAGTGTATGTCCCTGCTGTACCATAATCGTGTAAAGCATCACCCGTTACACCTAAATCATCAAAAACACCATCATTGTTCCAATCAATATCATAATTGTAGCTACTATTGGGGTCTGTAGGAATTAAAATGGAAGTACTGTTTATAGTGTCTCCTAAATTATCTGTTTTCCATGTAGTTACAAAATCAGTTGTAGAAATTTGTGCCTGTATAGAATTATAGGAGACCATTATTTTTAGTAAGAAACAAGAGATAATAAATAGCTTGTTCAATAAAAGAGTTTTCATTATTTGTGAGTTTTAGGTTTGTAATTTTTCTTTTTTAGGAAGTAACGCCATAACCTTTATTAAAAGGGCAAAAGTGTAGTTTTCAAAACGCCGCGTTGCTAAAGCAATTTTCTATTTCCATACAGGAATTTAGCTTGAAAGAGTTTAAAATTGTATCATGTTTTTTAATAATGATTTATCCTTAAAAATTAAGAAAAGCGGTTACTATATCTTTGCAAAGTCGATTATAAGCTGCTTCAAAAGCTTTAAATTCTTGATAGCTTGTTTCTCTTATTTGTTTTGTTATAGGTAAAGATTTTTTACTTTTTATATTTACTATTTTACCTTGAAAGCTTATATTAATAATTGTAATATCACTAGCTTCAGAACTATTTGATTTATTTATTTTAATGTTGCCAATTAAATAGGTATTAACATGTGTTTTAATATGTATAGTTTCTAACCAGTTTGGATTGGCGGTATAAAAATTTTTAAAATAAGGTAAAGATTGATTTGTAAAGAATGATGTGCTTGTTTGTATGTTTTTAGATTGAAAAGCATTGCTTAGATTGTTCTGAAACTCTGAATTAATATTACCATTAGATGATTTAATAAAAATAGCAATGCCGTTCCTTTCAAGTAAAAATTCTTTATTGTTGAAATAATTTATTTTTTTAGGTTTTATTGTTTTTTTATTATGCTTTTGATCCCTTTTGGAAATAGGTTTGTCATTACTTTTAATAGGGTGACTTTTTTGTTTTGTGTAAACGATTTCAATGCTATCTTTTTTTTCTTTCTCTGTACCGGGATTAGAGAATTTTCCTTTTATATCTAGGCCATAAACTATTAAAGTAAAAATCCCGACCAGAATTCCAATTACGGTATTGGTAGTAGAAAGAAAATTTGTTTTTACCTTATGCTTTGCCTTTTCTATAAAGGGACGAATTTTTGGAAGTAATTTTGGTAAAAGGCTCATTTTAGCTCTTTTATTATAGCTAAACATTCATCGTTTTTCGGGTTTAGCATATAGGCTTCTTTAGCATTTTTTAAGCTTTCTTTAAGCTCTCCATTAAACAATTGCATTTTAGCAAGATTGTATAGAGCAAAAGATCTAGCCTTTTCATCCTGGGTTTTTTTTGCTATGTCTTTAATTTTTGCATACCCTCCTTCAAAATCATCTATTTCTAATAGATTTATAGCTTTTTTTAAATCCGTATTAAATTTTCTGTGCGTTTGAAAATCTATTTCATATTCCTTTTGGTGTAAGGTAAAGAGCTCTTTAAACTGTAACCCAATATCTTCTTTAGCCATTCGGTAAAAGTCTGTTGCATCTAAATTAGGTACAATTCCGTTTTCATAACTTGGTCCAGAACGCTTTATTTTAGACTTTAAAGTCTTTGAAAAAAGTATGGCAGCTGTTTTTAAATCAATAATTTTTAAATTTACATCTAAGTTATAGTAGCCAACTATTTTTTTTTCTTTAGAGCTTCCAAATAACGATTTTTCTTGTTCAATACTTTGTGCAAAATTATCTGTTTGAATTCTTCCAAATATAATTAGCCCCGATCCATAAAAGTCACCAAGTTTTCTAATTTGCGCTTCATCAACTAACCCACTGGCTTGTTGAAATTTGAATTCTTTTAATAGAGATTGTGTTTTGCTTCTATCTACCAGTGTAAGGCCTTCTATATCTGTTATGTTGTTGGCAAATTCATCATAAATGTCAAAAGCATGGTTGTCTATTCCGTTTATATTATTTACTATTTCAGAAATTATTACAGTTTTAATATTAGATATGTCAAACACAGGTTGCTTATCTACCATATAAGTTATTTTACTCCATTTTTCGTTAAATAATGAGCCAATACTGTTATTTTGAGAAGCCAAAGAGATAGATGTTAAAAGAAAAAGTATAAGTATCCTTGAGAGTTTTAAACTATTCATACTGTTGGTTTTACTAAATTGCTAGACAAACCTAAGCCCATAACAAATTATTTCCTTACGGGAATCCGTAAAAAAATTAAAAACAGACTAGAAATTAGATGAATGCTAAATAAATAAAGATTAACGGTTAAATAATACCCAAATCTTTACAGGTGGCAACCAGGTGTACTGTGTTTTTTGCTTTAAAATGAACTTTAAGCTTATTGATTTTCTTTTCAATAGAGCTTAAGCTAGTAGATTTGGCTTTTTGATATTGAAATAATTTAGCTATTTCTTTTTGACTAACTCCTTTTGATAGTTTGTCAAGTATTAAAATATCAAAATCGTCGATTTCAAAAATGCTATTTTGTGTATTCATTTTTAATGCTTTTGAAGTGTAAAGTATATTATTCCATACACTTGGAATAGCCTCTAAAAGTTCTTTTAATCCATATTTACCTTTAGAAATAAAGCCATTTATATTGTGGGTTTCTATTAAAGACTGCACTTTAGCTTTCCTGTCTTCTACAGAATATACTATAATTTTAATTCCAGATTGTTTTTCTTTTAAGAGTCTTATAAGATCTACGCCAGATTTTATTTTTTGTTTTCTGTAATCTTCTTTAAATGTAAGATCTGTAATTACTAAATCGAAAAGCGTTCCATCTAAAATTGCTTTTTGAAATTTTATGTAAGCATCATCACAGTTTTGTGCAAATACAATTTGTTGAATTTGAGTATTTTTTTTTAATGTTTGTACAATACCATAATTAACACTGTTATGATCATCTATTACTAAAACATTTTTAAACATTGTAATAATTTATATAGGAAAGGAGATGTTTAATGCCACTCCCGATGTTCTGTTGATATCAAAAATAAGGTTTCCCCCTATATTTTTTATACGGTTTTCCACATTTTGTAATCCACTCAATTTAAATGGTGTTGTTTTTTTTATACCAATCCCGTTATCTATATAAGAAATTGTTATTCGTTTTTTTTCTTTTTTGAATTTAACAACAACTTGGGTTGCATGACTATGCTTACTCATATTTGTCATTAATTCTTGTATCACTCTTAGTATGTTAATTTTTTTGTAGTCATTAACAGAGGTCCATAGCGCTTTGTTTAAACCAATGGTCGAAATTTTTACTTTGTTGTTTTGATATGCGCTTAATATGTCGTTTAACTCTCTGTAGAAAAAATGGTCATTTAAATTAATAGAGCTACTTTCATGTGAAATATCACGGGTTACCTTATAAATATTTTCAAGTTGGATTAAAACATCGTCTTGTTGTTGGGTTGTGCTATTTTGCATTTTATTTATAATGTGGTAAACACCATTTGCAACTTCATCATGAACTTTTTGAGAAATGCGGGTTTCTGTTTTGTAAATTTCTTTAAGTTTTTCTTCCTTATGATGTTGTTTTAAAATATAGAATATAAATATTCCAAGAATAACCAATATTATTCCACCTAAGAGGTAAATTGTTTTTTGTGTACGTTGTTTAGAAACTATTAAAGCTTGTTTTGTTTTTTCGGCTTCTAGTTTTAAAATGGTTTGTTGTTTTGTTTTATCATCATATTTCATTTTTGCAAAAAGCGTTTTTGCTTTTAATTCGTGTTTGTATAAACTGTCGGTTATAGAAATATAGCGATCTTTAAAAGTGGTAGATTGAGGTTTTAACTTCATTAAAAAGTGTAACGCTTCTAGCTCTCCTTTTATACTTTTAATTTGTTTTGAAATCTTTATCGCTTTATTAAGGTAGTAATAAGATTTTTGTGTATTTGTCTCTAAAAAGTAATCTCCTAAATGTAGGTAGCTTGATATCTGTCCTCGAATATCATTGTTTTTCAATCTTAAGTCTAAAGCTTTAAGTAAGAGTTGTTTCCCTTTAGGGCTGTAATCTAACCAAAGGGCATAGCCTAAATTATCTATAATTCTGGCATATTGATTAGAGTCTTTTTTAAGAATAGTATCTTCTTTAATGGTTTTAAGTATTCGTATACTGTGCTTAAATTTTTTATGGTCTATATAAACAGCTGCCAGGTTGTTTTGATACCCTATTTTATCTTTTTTTGATCTGGTATTTAATATGGCTTTACGATAATAATTTATAGCGTCATCATGATTTAATAGCATTCTGTGATTAGATGCCAAAACACTATAAGCCGATGCTAAATATTTGTGCTGTTTTTTAGGATGTAAATACTTAATAGCTTCAGTAATACTCTCTTTGCTGCCTATATAATCACTTTTGTTTTGTTGAATTAAAGCCATATTAAGGAATTGTTTGCCTATTTGGCTGCTATCGGCTATAGTTTTAAAATGTGTTTTGGACAAATTGTAATGATAAAAGGCACTATCGTATAAATTTGTAATGGTGTGGTAGTAGTAGGCTTTTAAATAATGATGTTTTCCTAAATAAAATTCATCTTTTAAAGCTTTTGCCTGTTTTAATAAATGGGTGTTATAATGAAAAAAGCTGTCGTGCTGTTTTAAAGAAAGGTGAAGTAAAATTTTTTTGTTTATAATTTTTAATGCTAAAGAGTCGTTTTTTTTGTTTTTAAAAGCATTGTTTATAGCATTTAACCTTTCAGTTTTTGAAAGCTGTTTGTTTTTTGAACGTTTATAGAAATAAAGTGTGCTGTCTTTTGTCGAATTCGAATTATTAGCTTCTTTGTAAGACGCTTTTTCATTACAACAATAGAGTAGTAATAACGAAAAAAGAACAATAAGTGTTTTATTCAAAATGAATATTTTTAATAAAAGTATAAAAAAGGGTCGTAATTTTTGATACAACCCTTTATAAAAACTACTTAATTGCCACCATGGCCATCACTATCGTCTTCATCTTCTGGATCTGCCGGAACTTGATGGTCATCACCTACGGTAGAGGTTGGATTTAGATTTTCGTCATCCAAACTTTCGGCGGTACAAGATGTAAAATTCATTCCTAACAAAATAATGGCGAATGCTAAAATTGCTTTTTTCATGATATAAAATTTTATTGATTTATATCACAAAGCACTATGTATGTATTTGTTTATTAGAGACTTGTCAGGACTTGTCAGGACTTATGTCAGGAATTAATACGCCTGTCAATAAAAAAAAACAGATTAGTTTTTCTATTTTTAAGCCATGAGAAGCAACCAGCCTAGCAAAGAAGATTTATCAGCTTTTATTTATTTAGCGGATCAAATGTTGGCTACTGACTTTAATTCTGAAGCTGCAGAAACTGGTAATATTTATGAAATTATAGCCACTGAGGGTTCTGGTATAAATGGAGAAACTATTCATGCGAGGACTATCAGAAGAGCATTTGATTTTCGCAAAAATTTAAAAGCAGGTAAGGTGTTGTATAGAGGTTGTGGTATGCCACAAATAAAAACTTTAAACACACTTACTTATTTTTATTTTGATAAACAAGCCCCAACACGGTTTAAAACATTTAAAAGAGCATACAAAAAAGAGATTGAAAAATATTGTGAGCAAAACTACCCCTCTGATGAAATATTAAAATTGATTTTTAAACCCAACCCCCCAAAAATAAATTTTATAGATAAAAAAGAAAGGGATTTAAAGCAACTTTTAGATTTAACTAAAGAAAAGGAGTTTGAAAATTTAAAAAAAGAACTTTTTGAAATTAATAGACGGTTTGAGACATTTCAAAAAAAAGTAGATAACGATTTTAAGTTACAAAATGACATGATCAAGCATTTGAAGAAGGAAATAATTCGGGTTAAAAAAGAACGAAAAAGAGCAAGCTTCTTTTACCGGTTTTTTGGTGCGATAGGTTTGTTTTTTGTGTCAATTGATTATAATGAGATTACAATTAAAAATGTGTTAAATAGTTTTATGGATGAATACGGAGGTTTAGACGGAGATGATATTTTAGAAGACATGATTTAATTTTTATATATAAAACGGTTAAATAAAGTTAATGAATATAGAAACGGAAAGAAAAATAAAATTCTGGATAACTACCATTGTAAAAATATTGATTGGTGTTTGGGTGCTATTTAAAATTTCGGCATTTGTATTCCATAAAAAAGAAAATTTAAAAGCCCCGGTAAAAACCTCTAAAAAGGAGTTAGAAAAAAAAGAAGACACCGTTTTAATTAATAAAACTGATGAAGTTGAATTGCCATTAATTGTAAATACTAAAAAAGATGATAAAATTATTTTAGACAAAAAAAGGACTTCTAATGAAATTAAAAAAACTATAGGAATTTTTGTTTTAGGAAAGGATTTACAGCTAAATAATAAAGTTAAATTTAAGTTGGAAAATCAGGTGTTTAAGGATTATGATGTGTTCAATAATGTAATATCTGGAAATTCAATTAATCAAGATGTTTTAGAGGATAATTTGAAATCGGGCAATTTATCTATCTTAGAAAATGTAAGTCATGTTTGTATAGGTCAGGTAAATCACACTTTTAGAACAGGTGATAACCACCCAGATATAATTATTTGTAGTTTAGATTTAAATTATACGGTTTATACAAAATCAGGTATTAGTTTACCAGATTTATCAAAATCAGACCTTTATACAGGTCAGGGTTTTACAAAGCAGGAAGCTTTAAATAATGCAATCAAACAAATAAAATAATTATTTAATGGTGTAGGTTTTTGATTTGCAGGTTTCTACTTTTAGCTCCCCTTTGTCCTTTAGATATTTATAGTAAGGAGAGTAACTTAAATGGGATTCATTAGCTTTTAGTTTTTCACTATCTATAAAATTTTCCCAGGTTGCAACGTAAAAATAAAAAGGCCTGTTAATTAGTGAGTAAAAGCATTTGGTTTCTCTAGATTCTAAGATTATAGTTTTATGGCTATTGGCACTATGATCTGTTGGAGAAGTGAAAAATTTAATCTTAACAATTACTTTTTCGTTCAAAGTATTGCTAAAACAAAAATCTCCGGTCTGTAATTTTTTACAATTTTGATTAACTGTTTTTGGGCTGTTAATTGTTTCGTTTGTGCCTAAAGGTCTATTAAACCCTTTGTTAGGGCTGTTGCCTCCGTTAACGGCAATGCCTAAATAAGAATTCACATCTTCATTCATGGGCAAACTAGCCATATTAGCAGCAAATTGCAATGCGGTTTCAGTATCTAATACTTTTGCGCGTACTTTAATAGTAGTACTTAAAACGGTATAAGTACCTGTGATAATAGCATCAACGGCTATAATTTTTTGTAGCTCTTTAGCTGTTTGCTTATCAATATAACCTTCTGAGTTGAGCTTGTGTTCTTTTAGTAGTACATCTAAATGTTTTCTGTCAATAATTTCAAAATTATTACCAAAATTTGTCATGTAAATCGAAAAGTCTTCTGTTAAATAATTTCCTAAAGCGGTACGTTCTCCACCTTCGGTAACAAACCCCCAAACAGCGATCTTTTTTTTGCCTTTACCATCTATTTTATTGGATAGGTCTTTTGCTAAGTTTTCAAGTTTTGAGTCGAAATCTTGGGCAAAAGCACTTGAAATAGAAAGCGAGAGAAACAAAAGAATTAATAGAGAGAGATATTTCATAATATTTAGGTTAGAAATTATTTTATGTTAGAATGAAACCTAGTTTTAGGAATTAAAATAATGCTTTGTAAGCCAGCATATATTCTCTTAGGTTTAAAACTTTAAACCTAAGAGAATATATATAAAGTTTTTTACGGGATTCCATAATTTTGCCATATTTTAAAAGTAATCGGGCTTCAAGATCTCATTATTTTGTGCTATGTTATATTTTTCAGGAATCAAAAAGGCTGCTATACGTTCTTTTTATAGAACGAATCTACCTGTTCGTTTGTATGTCCGGCTGCTGTGGCTTTACGGTAAGTAAATCCAGGATGTACACAATAACCGCCCGTTTCTCCTTTTTTATTTAGTGCTAAAAATCCAATTTGAAAATCTTTTCGTCCTTTGTTTTTGGCCATAATACGTTTTACACCTTCTTCGCAAGCTTCTTGAGGCGATTTTCCTTGACGCATTAATTCAACAATTAAAAAACTACCAACGGTGCGTATTACTTCTTCGCCCACACCTGTTGCTGTGGCTGCGCCAACTTCATTGTCAACATATAACCCTGCACCAATTATTGGAGAATCGCCCACACGTCCGCCAACTTTATACGCCATACCACTAGTGGTACAAGCACCAGCGATATCGCCATTTTTATCCATGGTTAGCATGCCAATGGTATCATGGTTCTCAATGTTTATGATAGTTTCATATTTAGATGTTTTTTTCCACTCCAGCCATCGGTTTTTAGCCTCTTCGGTTAACAGATTTGTTTTTTTAAAACCTTGACTGTAAGCAAATTGTTCGGCCCCCCCCCCCCCCCCCCCCCCCCCCCCCCCCCCCCCCCCCCCCCCCCCCCCCCCCCCCCCCCCCCCCCCCCCCCCCCCCCCCCCCCCCCCCCCCCCCCCCCCCCCCCCCCCCCCCCCCCCCCCCCCCCCCCCCCCCCCCCCCCCCCCCCCCCCCCCCCCCCCCCCCCCCCCCCCCCCCCCCCCCCCCCCCCCCCCCCCCCCCCCCCCCCCCCCCCCCCCCCCCCCCCCCCCCCCCCCCCCCCCCCCCCCCCCCCCCCCCCCCCCCCCCCCCCCCCCCCCCCCCCCCCCCCCCCCCCCCCCCCCCCCCCCCCCCCCCCCCCCCCCCCCCCCCCCCCCCCCCCCCCCCCCCCCCCCCCCCCCCCCCCCCCCCCCCCCCCCCCCCCCCCCCCCCCCCCCCCCCCCCCCCCCCCCCCCCCCCCCCCCCCCCCCCCCCCCCCCCCCCCCCCCCCCCCCCCCCCCCCCCCCCCCCCCCCCCCCCCCCCCCCCCCCCCCCCCCCCCCCCCCCCCCCCCCCCCCCCCCCCCCCCCCCCCCCCCCCCCCCCCCCCCCCCCCCCCCCCCCCCCCCCCCCCCCCCCCCCCCCCCCCCCCCCCCCCCCCCCCCCCCCCCCCCCCCCCCCCCCCCCCCCCCCCCCCCCCCCCCCCCCCCCCCCCCCCCCCCCCCCCCCCCCCCCCCCCCCCCCCCCCCCCCCCCCCCCCCCCCCCCCCCCCCCCCCCCCCCCCCCCCCCCCCCCCCCCCCCCCCCCCCCCCCCCCCCCCCCCCCCCCCCCCCCCCCCCCCCCCCCCCCCCCCCCCCCCCCCCCCCCCCCCCCCCCCCCCCCCCCCCCCCCCCCCCCCCCCCCCCCCCCCCCCCCCCCCCCCCCCCCCCCCCCCCCCCCCCCCCCCCCCCCCCCCCCCCCCCCCCCCCCCCCCCCCCCCCCCCCCCCCCCCCCCCCCCCCCCCCCCCCCCCCCCCCCCCCCCCCCCCCCCCCCCCCCCCCCCCCCCCCCCCCCCCCCCCCCCCCCCCCCCCCCCCCCCCCCCCCCCCCCCCCCCCCCCCCCCCCCCCCCCCCCCCCCCCCCCCCCCCCCCCCCCCCCCCCCCCCCCCCCCCCCCCCCCCCCCCCCCCCCCCCCCCCCCCCCCCCCCCCCCCCCCCCCCCCCCCCCCCCCCCCCCCCCCCCCCCCCCCCCCCCCCCCCCCCCCCCCCCCCCCCCCCCCCCCCCCCCCCCCCCCCCCCCCCCCCCCCCCCCCCCCCCCCCCCCCCCCCCCCCCCCCCCCCCCCCCCCCCCCCCCCCCCCCCCCCCCCCCCCCCCCCCCCCCCCCCCCCCCCCCCCCCCCCCCCCCCCCCCCCCCCCCCCCCCCCCCCCCCCCCCCCCCCCCCCCCCCCCCCCCCCCCCCCCCCCCCCCCCCCCCCCCCCCCCCCCCCCCCCCCCCCCCCCCCCCCCCCCCCCCCCCCCCCCCCCCCCCCCCCCCCCCCCCCCCCCCCCCCCCCCCCCCCCCCCCCCCCCCCCCCCCCCCCCCCCCCCCCCCCCCCCCCTTTACCTGCTAAAATAATATGAGGAGTTTCTTCCATCACTTTTCTTGCAACAGCTACCGGGTGTGCTATATTTTGCAGATATACTACGGCACCGCAATTACCATCCTTATCCATAATACAGGCATCTAAAGTAACATTTCCGTCACGGTCTGGTGTTGCTCCTATACCAACCGTAGTGTTTTTTATATCTGCTTCTTCAGCCATGGCGCCTTTTTCAACAGCATCAAGAGCATTACCTCCATGTGCCAAGACCTCCCAGGCTTTTGAATTTGCATTTTCAAAATTCCATGTGCAAACAGATATAGGCTTAATTGTTTTTGTATCTTCTTGTTTTGTATCCGTTTTTTTGTCTTCACAAGATGCTAATAAAGAAGCGGAAATTAGACCTGCGGTACTTAAAGATGTATTTTTAATAAAGTTTCTTCTTTTCATTTAAATATTTATTTTATTACCTTGAAATCTTTAGATTCATGAATTTATTATTATAAAGACATTGTATAAGAATAATGCAAAAATCTTCTTTAGACATGGGTTAGAATATCTACCAGCTTAGATTTTTTTTGATTAATTTTGGCTTCTAATATACTAAAAATGCTACTAGAAATTTGTGCAAATTCGTATCGCTCTGCTATAAGTGCAGAAAATGCTGGTGCGCATCGTATTGAGTTGTGTTCAGAATTAGCAATAGGAGGAATAACACCCAGTTTTGGATTGATAAAAAAGGTGATGGAAACACTTAAAATTCCTGTTTTTGTTTTAGTACGCCCAAGAAGCGGAAACTTCACTTACTCTGATGATGAATTTGATATCATGAAAAAGGATATTGAACAAAGCAAAGCTTTAGGGTGTCATGGTATTGTTTCCGGGGTTTTAAATGAAAATAATACGATTGACATTGAAAGAACAAAAGCATTAATAGATTTAGCAAAACCGTTGCCGTTTACATTCCATAGAGCTTTCGATTGGGTTGAAGGCCCGCATAAAGCTATAAAGCAACTTTTAGAATTAGGAGCAGAAAGGGTGCTAACTTCAGGCCAGAGAGCAACTGCTGAAAAAGGCATAGAGCTGCTTAAAAAATTAAAGGAAAAGACTAATAATAGTATTGTGATACTTCCAGGAGGCGGGATAAACGCAGATAATGTCAGGTTATTTAAGCGGGAAGGGTTTGATGAAATTCACTGTTCGGCATCAACAAGAGATTTGGTTATTGAAACTCCAAAAATCCCAATGAATAGTGCTTCTTTTTTTGATGAACGTATTGAATCCTTTTCGGATACCGAAAAAATTTCAAAGATTATAAAAATCCTAAATCAGTAGAAATTTAACATCACCTTAAAATTTCTCCATGTTTTTACGACTATATTTGTTTAGACTTTTAAACACTACATATGTCGCGTTGGATTATTACTCTTATAATAGCATCTCTTATATTCTTTTTTGTTGAGTTTTATGCGTTTCAAGCTTTAAAAACAGTTACAAGAAATAAGTATATAAAATGGATTTGGATTAGCATAGCCGTAGCTATTTATGCAAACTTATTTTACACTGTTTTTACTACTCCAAGAAGTGCAGGACAAACCAAATCGTTTCAGTTTGCTATTGGATTTGTGCTTACATTTTTAATTCCTAAACTTGTTTTAGTTGCCGTTATGTTTGGTGAAGATGTGCTGCGCGTTATTCAAAAATTAATTTCCAATTTTTCAGGTGGAGAAACAAAGGCTTTAGTAAGTAGACGGCAATTTATTTCTAAATTGGCTTTAGGTTTAGCAGCAATTCCTTTTGCCTCTTTTTTATATGGTATTGTTAAGGGGCGTTACAATTATAAAGTTTTAAAGTATCAATTAGCTTTTAAAGATTTGCCTGAAGCTTTTGATGGGCTAACGATAACCCAAGTGTCCGATATTCATTCGGGGAGCTTTACTAGTAAAGAAAAAGTGCAGTATGGTGTAGATATGATAAACCAACAAAAATCTGACGTGATTTTATTTACAGGAGATATTGTAAATAATAAGGCCGAAGAAATGAACGATTGGATAGATGTGTTTAAAAATCTAGAAGCTCCAATGGGGAAATTCTCAGTTTTGGGAAATCATGATTATGGAGATTATATACAATGGGATTCTAAAGCAGATAAAAAAAACAATTTCCAAGCTGTAAAAGAGATTCATCCTAAAATTGGATTCGATTTATTATTAGATGAGCATCGTTACATAGAAAAGGATGGACAAAGAATCGCTATTGTTGGTGTTGAAAACTGGGGAAAAGGATTTAATCAAAAAGGAGATTTAAAGAAAGCTACAGCTGGAATAAAAAAGGAAGATTTTAAAATTTTAATGACGCACGATCCATCGCATTGGGAATATCAAGTAAAAAAGGATAGTTTTAATTACCATTTAACGCTGAGTGGGCATACTCATGGTCTACAAATGGGAATAGAAATTCCCGGGGTTTTCAAATGGAGTCCATCACAGTATGTGTATAAACAATGGGCAGGATTGTATAATGAGTTTGGAAGGTTTATAAATGTAAATAGAGGGTTTGGTTATCATGCTTTTCCGGGGCGTGTGGGGATTTGGCCGGAAATAACTGTTATAGAACTTAAAAAGGAGGTAAAACAGGCATAAACCCTAACAAATGTTGTGTTTATTGCATTTTTTTATATATTTATAATTAAGTAGATATGACCGAGTTTAAGTTGTTGATTTTCAAACTAAATAAAAAAT
This sequence comes from Wocania sp., assembly GCA_965224845.1. Taxonomy (GTDB): domain Bacteria; phylum Bacteroidota; class Bacteroidia; order Flavobacteriales; family Flavobacteriaceae; genus Wocania_A. The sequence continues at coordinate 116,243 of CBDDAJ010000015.1, read as the reverse complement.
TGTAGGTTTGTAATACTTTAGATTGATTTAAAACGTTAAGATATGTCAAAATTTGGGGAACTTATCGATGTAGATATTCCTGTTCTGTTAGACTTTTTTACAGAGTGGAATGAACAATCTACAGCAATGCATCCAGTACTTCGAGACGTTGCCGCAGCATTAGGAGATAAAGCAAAGGTGATTAAAATTGATGTTGAAAAAAATGAAGAACTTGCCGAAGCATTACGTGTAAAAGGCTTGCCTACATTAATTATCTATAAAGATGGAGAAATGAAATGGCGGCAAAGCGGAGAGCAAGATGCTAATACGCTTATTGGTATTATTCAGCAATACGTTTAAACTTCCAGGCTTTTAAAAGTATATCCTTTTTTGCTAAAATGCTCCAAAACTTTAGGTAAAGCATATTGCATATTTTTTGAAGCTTTAATACTGTCATGAAATACAATGATGCTACCGCTGGTTGCTTTAGTAATTACGCGGTTTAAGCAAGTTTCTGGAGAAACTGTTGCATCCCAATCAAAAGATAATACGTCCCACATCACTATTTTATAGCCCAGACCAATAAGTTTTCTCCCTTGTTTAGGTTTTATCTGCCCGTAAGGCGGTCTGAATAGGTTGACACTTTTTGATTGATACTTTTTAATTGACGTTTTTGGATTAGCGATTTTTGTTTGTTTAGAGGTTTGTGATTTGAAAACAGATTCACATAGGTCAATATTTTTAAGATAATCTTTAGTTTTTGTTTGCCACCCTTTTATATGATTATAGGTGTGATTTCCAATAGCGTGGTTATTATTTATAACATCCTGAAAAATACTTGGATGCTTTTCAATATTACTACCAATACAAAAAAAAGTTGCTTTTGCATTATATTGTTTTAAAATGTTTAGAGTCCAGCTTGTAATTTCTGGTGTTGGACCATCATCAAAAGTTAGGTAAATGGTTTTACTGGTAGTGGGGATGTCCCAAATATAATTTGGAAACATCCTTTTTACTAGCATTGGTGTTTTAATAGGTGTTAAGGTCATGGCCTTAATCCGAATTAATTAGCAGTGTCTATCTGTAAACTATTGCTATCTACAGGAACATCTAAATCAGTACGCTGTTGCTCTTCTTCAAGTTCATCTTCACCATAAAAATGCCTGAATAGTTTCAAGTAGTTGTTAAAGATGTCACCTTCGGTTTCAGCAAAATCTATATCATATTCTACTAAAACATCCACAAGACCTTTGTAGCGTTGTATATCGGTGTAAATATCTTCGAACAAGCGCTCCTGGTTTTCTACTTTTAAACCACTGTAATAGCTTAAGTTCTCTTGATATTTATTAGCGACATCTTTAAATAGTTGTTGCGCTTTTTCTTTATTTCCAACTTCGTAATAACCACTAATGTAAGGCTCTAAAAGGGTGTAAAAACCAAAATATTCAACAGGCATGTTGGTCATAGCGATATCTGCAATTTCTTCAGCTTTATCTAGTTTATCTTCATTAATAAGTTGTTCCATTAAACGGGCTAAGTTTCCGCGGTAAGTTATTGAGTTTTTGCGTGTTTCAACATCGTGGTAAATGTCTGGGCTTCCACTATTGCCCCAATCCCAGGTTTTAACTTTCTCATACATCAAATCGCTGTCTACACGTCCCATATCAAATGGATTTGCTCTGTCAACAGGCGTTTTAATAGGCACTAATTTATAACACATGCCATCTAACTGTAGGTAATCTTTCATCCAAATGTAATCGTCTTCAGAAAAGGCACCACCTGTAAAATAAATAGGGCGTTTCCAATCGTTATTAGCAACAATATCTAGCATTAAAAGACGGTTTTTGTAAATAGCACTTCCTTTAATACGAATGTCTATATAGGGTACTATTTTGTTTGCGTCCTTAGGTTTTACGATCCCGTATTTTAAAACATGGTCTTTGTTGACCGGAATACGTAAAAACTCGGTAGGCAAATAACTCGCGTTTAAATCTTGATTTCTATGTTGCGAGGTATCTATTCCGTTAGATTGTAAAACATATTTATACTTAGTTTTTGGATTGTCACTTTTAATAAAGTCCAATGCGTATTTGATATCTAAAGTATCACTAATTAAAGAGTCTATTCTAACAGCATCGTTAGTACCCCATTTATAATCATTGTGTTCGAGTTGAGATGGAATAGGATCGCTCTCATAAGCTTTGCGTTTCATTTGGTCGATATACCAATCGGTTTGAAATAAGCTGGTATTAACTACACGGACATCGGTTCTGTAGCCTTCAATTTCTTGAGCATACCAAAGCGCAAAGGTGTCATTATCACCAATAGTAAAGAGAATACCGTTTTCATCACAAGAATCGAGGTATTTTTTAGCCATAGATCTTGCGGTGTATTTGCCGGATCTATCATGGTCGTCCCAATTGTTTGCCGCTAAAATCCCCGGAACTAAAATTAAGCAGGCCAAGGTAATTATTGGAACGGCAAGCTTTGAGGGTAAGTGTTTTTTTAGCATATCATAAATAGCATAAACTCCAAAACCTATCCAAATAGCAAACACATAAAAGGAACCCACAACGGAATAATCACGTTCACGAGGCTCAAACGGACGAACATTAGTGTAAAACTGAATGGCTAGTCCTGTAAACAGGAAAAACACCAGCATAATCCAAAATGTTTTTTTGTCTTTATTAAACAAGAAAAACATCCCTATAAGCCCTAAAATTAAAGGTAAAAAATAATATGTATTTCGTGCTTTATTATTTTTTACATCGTTTGGTAAATTGTTTTGAGAATATCCTAAATGCCATTGGTCTATAAGTTTTATACCGCTTATCCAATTACCATGGTTGTCATAACGCCCTTGAATATCATCTTGTCGTCCAGTAAAATTCCACATAAAGTAACGCCAGTACATATAACCTAATTGGTATTCCAGCATATAAAGGATATTTGATGCTAATGAAGGTTTTTCTACTTCTAAAAATTGTTGTCCGTATTTTTTTAAAAAATTGTTATAATCTTCATAATCGATATTACCTTGGGCAACATTATTTTTAAAATTAGAAACCAATGCACGTAACCCATTTTCCATTTGATATTCTGGTTTTATTTTAAAATCTAAAAACCCGGAAAACATCATATAATTTTCGGCATGCTCTGCACTCCACATTCGGGGGAGTATAGATGCTTGCTTAGCATTGAAATTATAATCAGCATTTTTATAATCGTTTACAATAACGTACGCGCCTTTTTCTTTATCTTTTTCATATTTAGGCTTAGCATCAACATAAGGGTTGTTCTCATCAAGATATGCGTATTGTTCTGTAAACAGCGGTCCATAAAATAAGTGTGTTTTTGGATATTGCTCTAAATTATAATAGGCTAATAGCTCTCTGGCACTAGAGGGGTTATTTTCGTTAATTACTACATTAGCATTGGCACGAATAGGAAGCATTAACCATGTGGAAAACCCAATGATAACAAAAGTTAAGCAAAGTATGCCTGTGTTTAAATGTGTATATTGTTTTTTTCTGGTGTACTTTAAAGCATAAAATATAACGGCAACTAAAAACACACCTGCAATAACAGAACCGGAATTAAAAGGAAGCCCTATCTTATTCACAAAAAACAGTTCTGATTCACTAAAAAACTTAAGAATATTAGGCGCTAATAATTTGAAAACGAATAATAAAAAGCCAACAGAAATAACATTAGCTATAATGAAATTTTTAACGGTTACGGTTTTGTAGTTTTTAAAATAGTAAATAAGTCCAATGGCAGGAATGGTTTAATAAACCCATAAAATGGACTCCAAATGAGAGGCCAATAACAAAAGCAATTAAAATAAGCCAGCGGTTTCCTCGTGGTTTGTTCATGTCTTGTTCCCAACGTAGTCCTAACCAAAACAATACCGACATAATTAAAGTAGCCATGGCGTAAACCTCAGTTTCAACAGCATTAAACCAAAACGAATCGGTAAATGTAAACGCTAAACTACCTACTAAACCACTGCCCAGAATAGCCATGTTTTGTTGTGCATTTAATGCTTCACCGTTAGCTACTATCTTTTTTAATAGCAAAGTAATGGTCCAAAACATAAACAAAATAGTAAAGGCACTAGCTACGGCACTCATCATATTCATCATCCATCCAACCTGAGAAGGTTCGAAAGCAAACCAGGAAAAGAAAGCTCCCATCATTTGAAATAAAGGCGCTCCCGGAGGATGGCCAACCTGTAATTTTGCTGAGGTTAAAATATATTCGCCAGCATCCCAGAAGCTTACTGTAGGTTCAACAGTTAAGCTATATGTTATAAGAGCAATTAAAAAAGAGAACCATCCTAAAATAGTATTCCATTTTTTAAAGTTTAAATGTGCCATAAAGTATATGTTTGTTTGCTTGGGCGAATTTAATAATAATTATGAAATGAGGCATAACTATTTAGTTAGTCTTAACATAAAACAATAATAACCAATCCATAAAAAATGAAGCGGTTTTTAAATAAACGCTTAATGCAAGTAAATATTTTTTTAAAAAATGCTTGTGCAAATAAAACTTTGTACTAAATTTGCACCTGCTTTAGCGAGCGGTAGCCGTTAAATTGCATATTGGCCTATGGTGTAACTGGCAACACGTCTGGTTTTGGTCCAGAAGAGTCTAGGTTCGAGCCCTAGTAGGCCAACATAAATTGAAGAATCCTTACTTTTTTATAGTAGGGATTTTTTATTTGTTAAAGTTTAAGTAGGGCGAGAAGTTTATGCTGAGCATTACTTGAGTTGAAAATATATTTTCAATGAAAGTAGCTTGCATAGCAAGTCGAAGTGAGCCCTAGTAGGCCAACATAAATTGAAGAATCCTTACTTTTTTATAGTAGGGATTTTTTGTTTGTTAAAGTTTAAGTAGGGCGAGAAGTTTATACTGAGCGCAATCGAATTATAGGTCGGCATAATATTATACTGCTTATGTTTTATAGCCAGGATGCTTTGATTCTATGTCTCTTAAAGAGAAGTTTTTAAATTTTAAAAGTAATCACTGGCCGTTTCGCATGATTTACTAAATCTTCACTGATACTACCATTAAAAAAATGCGAAATGCCCTGTCTGCCATGGGTGCTCATACCAATTAAATCGGCATGTATGGATTGAGAAAAATTCATAATTCCTTTTTCTATGCTCAAATCGTTATAAATATTAGTATTATAGTTTGAGAATTCAAACGCTTCTACAAACGTATTCATTCTTTGGATGGCCTTAGTAGATGTAATAAATTTATTAGGAGTATTTACCATAAGTAAATGTATTTTGGCATCTAAAACTTTAGCAAAATCGATAGCTTTTTTATAAGATGATTTACTTTCATCTTTAAAATCGGAAGCAAAAACAAAATCTTTAACCTTAAAATTATCGTGGTTGTTTTTAATAACAAGCACGGGGGTTTCGGAGGTGCGAACCACTTTTTCTGTATTACTCCCAATAAGCATTTCTCTTAAGCCGCTTACCCCATTTGACCCCATAACAACTAAATCAATACTATGTTTTTTGCAGGTTTGGAAAATACCTTTAAATATTTCATGTAAATCGACATGCTCATGTATTGTTAAGCCCTTTAAATAGTCTTTTTTCTTTAGTGCTTCAAACTGTTTATGAGCTAATTTCATAAAATATACAGCCTCAGGTAAATTGTTATAGGAGCTTAAAGCATCTACTTTATGGATAGGGATTTCAACAATATGAAGTAAATGAATTTCACTATTGTGCTTTTTCGCTAATTGGGCAGCAACTTTTAACGCATTTTCGGCTTGTTCGGAAAAATCGGTAGGTACAAGTATTTTTTTCATGGTTTTTATATTTGAGATACATATAAATTTATAAATTAATACTTTATAAATCAATAAAAATATTATATATTTGCAGCGTTGAAAGACAAAATTAAGATAATGAGGGGACGGGAAGTCCCCTCTTTTTATACTAAAAATGTTTAAAAATACGGTTACAGATTTACTTGAAACTGCATTAGTTGAAAGGCCAAATTTATTTCTTATTGATTTTTCTGTTGATGGTAATAATCACATAAAAGTGGTTATAGATGGAGATCATGGTGTTTTGGTTGAAGATTGTATGTTTATTAGCAGAGCTATTGAACATAACCTGGATAGAGAAGCACAAGATTTTTCTTTAGAAGTTATGTCGGCAGGAGCAACTTCGCCATTGATTCATAACAGACAGTATAAAAAAAACTTAAATAGAGTGCTGGAAGTAAGAACCCATCAGGAAAAGATAGAAGGGACACTTGCTGAAGCAACAGAAGATACCATTACATTAAAATGGAAAGTTAGAGAACCAAAACCGGTAGGTAAAGGGAAAATAACTGTAAAGAAAGAAGCAAATATTGCTTATAAAGATATTGTAGAAGCAAAAGTTATGATTAAATTTTAATTCAGATTTATGGAAAATGTAGCGTTAATTGAATCTTTTTCAGAATTCAAAGACGATAAGTTAATTGACAGAGTAACGTTAATGGCTATTTTAGAAGATGTATTTAGAAGTGCTTTAAAAAAGAAATATGGCGATGACGATAATTTTGATATTATTGTAAATCCGGATAAAGGCGATTTAGAGATTTGGAGAAATAGAATCGTGGTTGCAGATGGTGAGGTAGAAGAACCAAACCAGGAAATATCATTGACCGAAGCTCGTAAAATAGAGCCGGATTTTGAAGTTGGTGAAGATGTATCTGAAGAAGTTAAGCTAATAGATTTAGGAAGACGCGCTATCTTAGCATTGCGCCAAAACCTAATTTCTAAAATTCATGAGCACGATAATACGATCATCTATAAGCAATTTAAAGATTTAGTAGGCGAGATTTATACAGCCGAAGTACACCATATTCGCCACAGAGCTGTGATTTTATTAGATGATGAAGGTAACGAAATTGTATTGCCAAAAGACAGGCAAATTCCTTCTGATTTTTTCAGAAAAGGCGATAATGTACGAGGTGTAATAGACACTGTTGAGCTTAAAGGGGCTAAACCTACTATTATTATGTCTAGAAGCTCTCCTGTATTTTTAGAAAAATTATTTGAGCAAGAAATACCAGAGGTTTTTGATGGCTTAATCACGATTAAAAATGTAGTAAGAATTCCAGGAGAAAAAGCTAAAGTAGCTGTAGATTCTTATGACGATAGAATCGATCCGGTAGGAGCTTGCGTTGGAATGAAAGGATCTCGTATTCATGGTATCGTTCGTGAGTTAGGTAACGAAAATATCGATGTAATTAATTATACAAATAATTTACAACTTTATATAACCAGAGCTTTAAGTCCGGCAAGAGTAACATCAATAAAACTGGATGAGGAAACTAAACGTGCTGAGGTTATTTTAAAACCAGAGGAAGTAAGTAAAGCTATTGGTAGAGGAGGACACAATATTCGTTTAGCAGGGCAATTAACAGGTTACGAGATTGATGTGTTTAGAGAAGGAGCTGAAGAAGATGTAGAATTAAGAGAGTTCTCTGATGAAATTGAAGGATGGATTATTGAAGAATTCAGTAAGGCAGGATTAGATACCGCTAAAAGTATTTTAGAACAAGATGTTGCAGATCTGGTTAAAAGAACAGACTTAGAGGAGGAAACAATTAATGATGTTATTAGAATTCTAAGAGAAGAATTCGAAGAATAAATACCAATTTAATTTGTATGATTAAATAGGTATAATATATATTTGAGTATTTTAAAGGCAATTTATGGCTGAAACAATTAGATTAAATAAAGTATTACGCGAACTTAATATCTCTTTAGATCGTGCCGTGGAATTTTTAGATTCCAAAGGCGTGGAAATCGAGAAGCGACCTACTACAAAAATTTCTGAGGAAACTTATAGGATTCTCTCAGACGAATTTGAAACAGACGCTAATAAAAAAGTGGCATCAAAAGAAGTTAGTGAAGCCAAACAAAAAGAAAAAGATTTGTTGCGCGAACAACGTGAGCGTGAACTTGAAGAAAAGCAAAAGCTAGTAGCCCAAAAAGAAGAAGTTGTAAAAGCCGCTAAAACACTTTCCGGACCTAAAACAGTTGGTAAAATTGATTTAGAACCCAAAAAGAAAGAAGAAAAAGTAGTTGCTAAAAAAGAAGAAGTTACAGCGCCAAAAGTATCTCAAGAAAGCCCAAAAGAAGACCCGGTAAAAAAAGAAGTAGAAAAGGTTAAAGCACCTGTAGAGGCTAAAAAAGAAGAGCTAAAAACTGAAGAAAAAGTTGAAGTTAAGGCTGCTGCTCCTAAAAAAGAAAAGCTAAATGAAGACGGAGAACTTATTCCTGATGAAAAAGTAGCCACACAATATAAAAAACTCACGGGGCCGAAAATTGCTGGCGATAAAATTGATTTAACCCAGTTTAATAAGCCTAAGAAAAAGAAAGAAGACAAGAAACCCGAAGCTAAAGCTGGAGAAGGTGCTGCAAATAAGAAAAAGCGACGTCGTATAAGTAAAGCAGGTGCGCCAGGTTCTGGAAATGGAAATGCTTCAAGAAGAGGTGGTAACGACAGGTTTAAAGGGAAACCTGGAGCAGGCAAAGGCAGACGCAACATTGTTAAAGAAGAGCCTAGTGAAGAAGATGTAAAAAAACAAGTGCGCGAAACACTTGAAAAACTTCAAGGGAAATCAAACAAAGGTAAAGGTGCCAAATATAGAAGAGACAAAAGAGATCAGCATAGAGAACAATCTGAAATTGATCAACAAATTGAAGCGGCAGAAAGTAAAATACTTAAAGTAACCGAGTTTGTTACTGCGAGTGAAGTAGCCACCATGATGGATGTTGGGGTTACACAGGTTATCTCTGCTTGTATGTCGTTAGGTATGATGGTTACAATGAACCAACGTTTAGATGCTGAAACCCTGTCGATTGTTGCAGAAGAGTTTGGATATAAAGTAGAATTTGTAACTGCAGATATTGAAGAATCGATTGAAGAAGTTGAAGATAAACCAGAAGATTTAAAACCACGTGCACCAATTGTTACCGTAATGGGACACGTCGATCATGGTAAAACATCACTTCTCGATTATATCCGTGAAGAGAATGTCATTGCCGGAGAATCCGGAGGAATTACGCAGCATATTGGTGCTTATGGTGTTCAATTAGAGAATGGTCAAAAAATTGCCTTTTTAGATACACCAGGTCACGAGGCCTTTACAGCGATGCGTGCCCGTGGTGCTCAAGTTACAGATATTGCTATTATTGTAGCAGCAGCAGATGATGATATTATGCCACAAACAAAAGAAGCAATTTCACATGCTCAAGCTGCTGGAGTTCCTATTGTTTTTGCCATTAATAAAATTGATTTACCGGCTGCTAACCCGGAAAAGATTAAAGAAGGCCTTGCTAATATGAATTTATTAGTTGAAGATTGGGGGGGTAAAGTGCAATCTCATGATATATCGGCTAAAGTAGGTACCGGAGTTAAAGAATTATTAGAAAAGGTATTGCTTGAAGCAGAATTATTAGAACTAACAGCTAATCCTAATAAACCAGCTGTTGGTACTGTAGTAGAAGCCTTTTTAGATAAAGGTCGTGGTTATGTGTCCACGATATTAGTTCAGGCAGGAACCCTTCGTATAGGAGATTATGTTTTGGCCGGACAGCACAGTGGTAAAGTTAAAGCCATGCACGACGAAAGAGGAAACGATATTGCTGAGGCTGGACCTTCAACACCTGTTTCTATATTAGGTTTAGATGGAGCTCCACAAGCAGGCGATAAGTTTAATGTATTTGAAGACGAACGTGAAGCCAAGCAAATAGCTACGAAGCGTGCCCAATTACAACGCGAACAATCGGTTAGAACTCAACGCCATATTACTCTTGATGAGATTGGCCGTCGTATTGCACTTGGCGATTTCCAAGAGTTGAATATTATTCTTAAAGGTGATGTTGATGGTTCTGTGGAAGCACTTACAGATTCATTCCAAAAATTATCTACAGAAGAGATACATGTCAATATAATTCATAAAGGTGTAGGAGCAATAACAGAAAGTGATGTATTATTAGCAACGGCATCTGATGCCATTATTATTGGATTTAATGTACGTCCTGTAGGAAATGCAAGAATGATTGCTGATAAAGAAGAGATTGATATCAGAACCTATTCTATTATTTATGATGCTATAAACGACCTTAAAGATGCTATGGAAGGGATGCTGTCACCAGAACTTAAAGAAGAGGTTACAGGTACAGCAGAAATTAGAGAAATCTTTAAAGTATCTAAAGTGGGTAGTATTGCCGGATGTATGGTTACCAATGGTAAAATACTCAGAAGTTCTGGTATAAGATTAATTAGAGACGGTGTTGTGGTATACACAGGAGAATTGGCATCATTAAAACGATTTAAAGATGATGCGAAAGAAGTTACTAAAGGGTACGATTGTGGGATGCAAATTAAAAACTACAACGATATTAAAGAAGGCGATATCATTGAAGCCTTCCACGAAGTAGAGGTTAAAAAGAAACTGAAATAAAGTTTTAAAATTTTTAAATACCACTTTAAAACCTCGCAATATTTATTGCGAGGTTTTTTATTTTTCTTAAAATTTCAAATATTTTTTGTAAAGCTCACGTGAGCTTTATATATTTACATCATTATTATGATTGAAAATAGAAATACAGTTACAATTAAAGATGTTGCTCGCGAACTAGGTATTCATCATGTTACAGTATCCAGGGCTTTAAGAAATACAGGCTCGGTTAAGAAGGAAACAAGAGATCAGATTAAAAAGAAAGCTAATGAGCTGGGCTATAAACCAAATCGCTTAGCTCAGAATTTTCGAAATAAGCGAAGTAATGTATTGGCGGTTGTGGTTCCGGATTTACGGCCATATTTTTTCTCAAAATTTGTTTCAGACTTTATGGAAATTGCTCAGGAAGCTGGGTACTCTGTGATGATATTTCAATCCAGTGAAAAAGCCAATGTAGAAAAAGAGATTATTGATTCGTTAATAGGATATCGGGTTGCAGGTGTTATAGCATCTGTTACTAAGGATACGGTTCAAGAGAGTCATTTTGATGTGCTAAGAAATGAAAATATACCCTATGTTTTTTTTGATCGTGCTCCAGAACAAACCGAAGCATCACAGGTTTTAGTAAATAATTTTCAAGGGGCCTATGATGCTGTGAATGCCATGGTAAAATCAGGAAAAAAGAAGATTGCCTATATTTCTACTCATTATCAACACAAAATATTTCGTGATCGTTTGGAAGGATATAAGCAGGCATTGAAGGATAATGGGTTGATTTATCGAGACGAAATGATTGTTAAAGGCGGGTTTTTTATGAAAGATGGATTTGTTCAGGCGAAAAAATTAATGGAGTTGGAAGATAAACCAGATGGAATATTAGCGGTTAGAGATGAAATAGGAATAGGTGTTATTAAATATTTGAAACATACAGGTGTTAGTGTGCCAGAGGATATTGCAGTTATTGGTTTCGATAACGATCCAATGGGTGTTGCCTGTGAACCTGAGCTAACAACTGTAGAGCAATCTATTCCTTTGATGGTCGAGAGTTCGTTTGACTTGTTATTAGGACAGATAAAAAATGACAAGTTAAATTTTGAAAAGAAAATAATTGAGCCAAAAATTATTTTTAGAGGATCCATTTAGTTTTTTAAACAAAAAAGCACACGTGAGCATTTTTTGTTTTTACAAATTGTAAAAATGGATTAATAGAGATGGAATTAATATAGAATATGGCAAATCAAAAGAAAACTTTAACTTAATCGTTATGTTTAGATTTATAAGCGTTTATAACAAAATAAAAAGAATAGGGGTGTTGAGTATCCTGCTATATTCAATCCTGTTATCATGTAATAATTCTAATCAGCCTTACGAATCACTTCCTAAAAAAGTAGATTTTAACTTTGATATTCGGCCAATACTTGTTCAAAATTGTTATTTGTGTCACGGGCCGGATCCTAGTAGTAGAAAAGCCAATCTTAGGCTTGATACTTATGAAGGGGCAACGGCGGCACTAAAAGAAGGAGGCCATGCTGTAGTACCTGGAAAACCAGGCGAAAGCGAATTGATTTATCGCATTACGCATGAGCATGACGATAAAATCATGCCGCCACCGGAAATGAACAGTAAGCTTAGCCAAAGAGAAATTGATCTTTTAAAAAAGTGGATCAAACAAGGTGCTGAATGGAAACCGCATTGGTCATTTATTAAACCTGGTGAAGGAGCAGAGGCTAATAATATCGATTTTTATATTGATAACTATTTAAATCAAAAAAAACTGGTTAAAGCCCCAATAGCAGAAAAACACACACTAATAAGAAGAGTATCTTATTTATTAACCGGTTTGCCCCCATTAAGTAAAGATGTAGATGCGTTTATTGCAGATACATCTGAAGATGCTTATAGTAAAATGGTAAACAAGTATTTAAACTCGGTAAGCTATGGAGAACGTTGGGCAAGACATTGGATGGATTTGGTTAGATATGCCGAAACTAAAGGTCACGAATTTGATTATGCTATAACTGGCGCATGGAAGTATCGAGACTATTTAATAAAAGCATTTAATAATGATGTTCCATATAACCAGTTCTTAAAAGAGCATATTGCCGGGGATTTATTAAAAGAAAAGCGGTATAACACTAAAACAGGTGAGCTGGAATCTCAAATAGCAACAGCTTTTTATGCTATGGGGGAAGGCACTCATAGTCCAGTAGATATACGACAGGACGAAGCCAATCGAATAGACAATATTATCGATGTTACGTCAAAAACGTTCCAAGGTCTTACCGTGTCGTGTGCCAAATGCCACGATCATAAATTTGATCCCATTACGGCAGCAGATTATTATGCTTTTTACGGGATAATGGAAAGTACCCGTTTCACGCCATTAGATTCAGACCTGTCTATTGAAAAAGAAAATACAGCAAAAGCGTTATTAGCAATTCAGGATTATATAAAGCAATTAGTATTCGATAAAGTGGGTAATCAAGTTGATAAAGCAATAAATGCTAAAGATAATGGAGCCATAAAAACACCTTATGAATATAAGTTTCTTGGTGATTTCAGAACTTCAAATTTTGGTAATTGGAGAACAAATGGAATGGCATTTGGGGAAAAGACAAGCTTAGGAACTCCAGTCATCAACAAAAGCTCAGGAAAATTAATGGCATTAAATGAAGGCGTAGCATCGAGTAGAATTTTTGATGTTGGCATTTTTGGTAGTTTACGGTCTCCCGATTTTGTTTTAGATTCCAATTTTATAGGAGTGCGTGCCAAAGGAAACCAAAGTACAATCCGTATAATTATAGACAATTTTCAATTAATACAAAATCCTATCTATGGCGATTTAACTAAAGGGGTTAACAGTTCAGAATGGACAAACTATACTTTTAATGTTGAAGCCTGGAAAGGTCATAAAGCCTATATTGAAATTCTATCGGGCGAGTATAAACAACATAATTTTGAATTGCCTGAAAAGGCTTATGTTGAAGCCCAATACGCTATTTCTTTTAATAAAACATGGCCTTCAAAAATAGCAAGGCTTACAGATGATACTTCATTAAGGCAAATTAAAGCGATTAATAAAACAATTAAAACAGGGCCTTTAAAATGGTACTTTCCCGAACTATTAACAGTTATAGACAGCAGTCAGAGATTAGCAAAAAAGCTAAAGAGTAAATCCTTTATTTATGGTGTTTCAGATGGTTTTGCAATCAATAGCCCTGTATTTAATAGAGGGAGGCATCAAGACCTTTTAGAAACGCCTATTCCCAGAAGGTTTTTATCGGCCTTACCATTAGGAGATGTGCCTTTTAAATCAAAAGGGAGTGGCCGGTTAGAACTGGCTAATGCCATGCTTAATAAAGAAAACCCTTTAACTTCTAGAGTTATGGTAAATCGCATATGGCATCATCTTTTTGGAAGAGGTATTGTTGAAACTGTTGATAATTTTGGACTTCAGGGAAAGCTGCCTTCACATCCGGAACTTCTAGATCATTTAGCCATTAAATTTCAAAAGGAAGGTTGGTCAATTAAGAAATTAATAAAATATATAGTGACTTCAGAGGCTTTTAAAAGAAGTACTATAGTAAATAACGAAGTTGCAAAACAAGACCCCAATAACATTTATTTAGCTTCTTTTCCTGTAAGGCGTTTAGAATCTGAGGCGATCAGAGATGGTATTTTAGTAGCTTCTGAAAGTTTAAATGACACTGTATATGGGCCACCGGTACAAACCTATTTAACAAAATTTATGCAAGGTAGAGGAAGACCTGCAAAATCCGGACCTTTAGATGGGAATAGAAGACGAAGTATTTATCAATCAGTGAGGCGGAATTTTTTAGAACCAATGATGACCGTTTTTGATCGCCCTATACCATTTACCACTTTTGGAAAACGCGATGTTACCAATGTACCTGCTCAATCATTAATTTTAATGAATGATCCTTTTGTTATAGAGCAAGCCAAAATTATGGCTCAAAAATTATTAAACCAAAAAGGATTATCCTTTAATCAAAGAATCGAGTGGATTTATATGCATGCATTTTCCCGAAAACCAACAGCAGAAGAAGTTACTAATGCATCAAAATTTATAAAACAGCTTGAGGATATGAAAAAAACTAATGCTGCAACTGATTTTGATCTAGAAATATGGAAAGAATATTGCCATAGCATATTTAATTTAAAAGAATTTTTATACCTAATATAATGAGTAAGTACCATAATTTTATGCAAAAACCACTTTCACGTCGTGAGATGTTGGATATCTGCAAAGGAGGATTTGGATCGCTCGCTTTTATGAGCTTGCTAGGCCCTCTGGCATCGTCATGTGGGCCATCTGAAAAATCCATTATAAACCCAAGTTCAAATCTCAATTTAGGTCCACATTTTTTGCCTAAAGCGAAGAGTATTATTTTTCTTTATATGGATGGTGGAGTGTCTCAAGTTGATTCTTTTGATCCTAAGCCAAGATTAATTAAGGAGCATGGAGAAGATCCAAAGAAAAAATTTAAGGTAGATGCGACTCAATTTGATAATGTTGGCAAAATTTTAAAAAGCCCATGGGAGTTTAAGCAGTATGGTGAATGTGGAATGCCAGTTAGTGAACTTTTTCCGCATATCGCAACATGTGTTGATGATATTGCTTTAATTCGATCAATGACATCACAGTTTCCAGAGCATACAAATGCAAATTATTTTTTGCATACAGGTAGTGGCCTGCAAGGGCGACCAAGTATGGGATCGTGGGTAACTTATGGTTTGGGTAGTGAAAACAAAAATATTCCTGGGTATGTTGTTCTGGATGGAGGTCTTATTCCTCCTGGAGGGCTTGACAATTTTAAAAACGGGTTTCTGCCTGCTTCTTATCAGGCTTCTATATTAAGAGCCGGAGCACAACCTGTTGCTAATATTAAGCCCAAAGAAGGTATTCCGAATTTGCAAGAGGAAAAATTAAGTTTTATAAAAGCTTTAGATAAAAAACAACTTGCTGAAGTGGGGGAAGTTGATGCTATAGAATCTGCCATTTCAAATTATGAACTGGCCTATAAAATGCAATCTTCAATACCTGAATTAACAGAATTTAAAGCAGAATCTAAGGCTACAAAAAAACTATATGGATTTGATTCTGATGACCCACATACCAGAGGCTATGCAGCGCAATGCTTATTAGCACGTAGGCTTGTTGAAAGAGGGGTTCGCTTTATAGAATTAACCTGCCCTAAAGTAAGTGCCGACAGGTGGGACCAACATGGAAACCTTAAGGATGGGCACGAAAAAAATGCACATGCAGTAGACCAACCCATTGCAGGATTGCTTAAAGATTTAAAATCGAGAGGGCTGTTAGAAGAAACTTTAGTTGTTTGGACTGGCGAGTTTGGAAGAACACCATTTGCACAAGGATCTAATGGGAGAGACCATAATCCTTCTGCTTGTAGTATGTGGATGGCTGGTGCCGGAATTAAAGGCGGAACTATATTTGGAAGAACAGATGAATATGGATACCGGGTTATCGAAAATGAAGTCTCGGTTCATGATATTCATGCTACTATGATGCACTTAATGGGGATTAATCACGAACATCTCACTTTTAGGTTTGGAGGGCGTGATATGCGATTGACAGACGTACATGGGCATGTTATTAAAGATATACTAACTTAAACATGGATTAAATGAAAATAAGTACAACTTCAAAATTGATTTTAACTATATGCTTAATTATTCCATGCCTTTTATGGTCTCAAAAGGCAACATCAAAAATAACCCATTCTTTTTTTATTGCTGGTCCACAATTTACCGGAATAATTGGAGAAGCAGGAGAGGTTGTTTGGGATGCTAAAAAAGCTGGAGCACGAGATGGGTATGTTCTTAAAAATGGAAATATTTTAATATGTTGGGGAGACGAAGTAAGAGAATACAATAAGAAAAAAGAAGTTATTTTCAGTTATAAGAAAACTGAAGCATCAATGGAGTTAGGAACAGCGGTTCGTTTGTCTAATGGAAATACCATGATTACAGAGTCAGGAACTAAACCTAGAATAGTTGAAGTTAATAAAAAAGGGCATGTAGTTAAAAGCGTGCCTCTTAAACCCGAAACAGATAATATTCATATGCAAACCCGAATGGCAAGAAAATTAAAAAATGGTAATTACCTTGTACCGCATTTATTAGCATTTGCGGTAAAGGAATATCAACCCGATGGAACTGTAGTAAAAATATTTAGTACAGATTACGAGGAATTTGGAGGCCGAAAAGCAGAAACTTGGCCATTTACTGCCATTCGATTGAAGCATGGAAATACTCTGGTTACGCTTACTCACGGAAACAGAGTTGTTGAACTAAATTCAAATGGGCAAATACTTTGGGAAGTAAATAATACCTTGTATGATGAAGATCCTTTAGTTGACCCCTGTGGAGCTCAAAGATTGCCTAACGGAAATACAGTAATTACAAGTTATGGCGCGCAAAAAGGAATTAAAATTTTTGAAGTTGATTCGAATAAAAATATAGTTTGGACCTATAGTAATTTTAGAGCACATCATTTTCAAATTTTAACAACAAATGGTAAACCTGTTAAGGGGACTCCACTCAAATAAAAATAAATGGAGTTAAGCATTTTTATAAATAATGGTGTTACGGATAATAATCCTTCCGATATTTTAATCTTTTTTGGTAGAATTCACCCTTTAGTAGTTCATTTTCCTATTGGGTTTTTGATATTAGCAGCTTTGGTTGAAATGGCGACGGCATGGAAAAAATTTCAACCTTTAAAACATTTTACCCATTACCTATGGGGTTTGGGGTGTATAAGCACTTTTTTTGCAATACTGTTTGGTTATTTTCTTTCCCTTTCAGGCGATTATAATGAGCGCACTGTTTTTTTTCATAAATGGAGCGGTGTAGCATTGTTTTTATTTTCGTTTACCTGCTATTATATCTCAAAAAAGCAAATTAAACTTCCATTTTATGGTAATCCTATACTTATATTTATTGTAGTATTTACAATTTTTTACACAGGCCATTTAGGAGGAAATCTTACACATGGATCTACATATTTATTCGAATACGCTCCAAATCCTATTAGATCGCTTGTAGGCCTGCCTAAAAAAGAAATTCCTCGAAAAAAAGTAACTGTTATTGATTCAGCCGATGTGTATTTAGATCTAATTTCTCCAATCATGAATAGCAGGTGTGTAAGTTGTCATAATCAAGATAAAAAGAAAGGGGGCCTTGATTTAACTAGCTTTACAAATTTAATGAAGGGCGGGGAAAACGGGGATGTTATCATTCCAAATGATGCAGAAGCTAGCGATTTTTATAGACGAATAACCCTTCCGGAATCGCATGACGATTTTATGCCCTCGGAGGGCAAACGGCCTTTAACTAAAAATGAGGTAGCACTTATTGGCTGGTGGATAAATAGCAATGCACCACCCAGCGGTTATTTTATGCAATGGGATCCAGATAAGGAAATAATTGATAAGGTGAAAAGTATTCTTGGATTAGATAAAAACAGCCTTTTTAATAAAAAAGTGGACCCGCCTAAAAAAGAAATTATCGATTCATTAAGTAAGCAAGGGTTTATATTAAATAAACTTATGAAGGATAATTATTATTTGGAAGCAAATTTTAGTTTGAGTGAGAAAGAGTTGGATGCTCATGGTATGGACTACCTTCTTAAGTTAAAAGATCAAATTATTTGGTTGAATATGAGCAATTCTAATATTGCAGATGATCAACTGGAAAAAATAGGACAATTAGAAAACCTAATAAAACTAAATCTTAGCAGAAATGTTATTTCAGATGAGGGTTTGGTATATCTAGATAAACTACAAAACTTAGAATCACTTAATCTCTATAAGACCAATGTTTCGGAAGGGTTGATAGATGTTATTCCTAAGCTTATTAAGCTTAAAAGACTTTATCTTTCAGAGTCTAATGTCAATAGTGAGGTTGTAGCTCTAATTCAAAAAGAAAATAAGAACTTAAAGATCGTATTCAACTAAATGTAAAGAGATCAAACAAGAATGTATGATTAAAATTGGAATTATTGGAATAGGAAGGATGGGCAAGATCCACCTCAAAAACCTTTCTAGAAAGATACAAGGTGCAGATTTGGTTGCAGTGGTTAATCCTGGAAAGCATGGACAAGAGTTTGCTTTAAATTATGGCATTAAAAGTGTTTCTGATGATATTGATACCATTATTAATAATCCGGAAATAGATGCTGTGGTAATAAGTTCGCCTAGCAGCACACATTCTGAATATGCAATAGCATCTGCTAAAGCTGGAAAAGCTATATTTTGTGAGAAGCCAATTGACATGTCGCTGGAAAAGGCAAAGGAAACCATATCTATTATTTCGGGATTAAACGTCCCGGTTATGATTGGGTTTAATCAAAGGTTTGACAAAAATTTTTCGAAAGTAAAAGCTGAAATATCTAAAGGTAAGATAGGCGATTTACGAAACCTCCATATAATTAGTAGAGACCCAAAGCCACCAGCTATATCTTATATTGAAAAATCTGGAGGCTTATTTAAAGATATGACCATTCATGATTTTGATATGGCACGATTTATAATGGGGAGTGAAGTTGTTGAGGTTTTTGCTTATGGTGATTGTTTGATCGATTCTGCTATTGCTGATGCTGGTGATATTGATTGCGCTACAGTTTTATTAAAGTTCAAAAATGGTGCTATGGCTACTATAGAGAATAGTCGTGAAACGAATTATGGTTATGATCAACGGCTTGAGGTATTTGGTTCGAAAGGGGTTATAAAAGTTGAGAACCCTTTAAAGAGTAATGTGAAGATCGTAACAGAGAATAGAACAGAATCAGACCGCCATTTAAATTTTTTTATGGACCGCTACGAGTCTTCCTATTTGGAGGAAATACAATGTTTTATTGATGCGCTTAATAATAAGAAACCCATGCCGGTGTCTGGAGAAGATGGATTGAAAGCTATGATAATAGCTGAAGCGGCTAATAAATCCCTAAAAGAAAACATGCCTGTAAAAATAGGCCGTATAAAGATTAATTGAATAAATAAAATGAGCTATATGGGCATATTAAATAAAGTTTTAAAAATATTCTTGGTCGCAATATTTTTAATATCGTGTGCTAAAGAAAAAAGAGAACAGCCAAAACCTAAAACATTTCAAACAGTTGGTAAAATTGAAAGACTTGATGCGCAATTAGATGAAGTTATCTCACCTAATGCCGTTATTGAAGTCCTTTCTACAGGGCATAAGTGGTCTGAAGGTCCAATCTGGATTAAAGAAGAGCAAAAATTGATTTATACCGATGTGAGAAATCAAAAAATATTTCAATGGACTGAAAAAGATAGTGTTGTGCTATATTTAGATATGAAGGATCAAGGCGCAAATAAACCGGGGCCAAGTGCGCTTTTGGTCGATAGAGATAAAAATTTATTCCTCTTGCAATATGGTCATGGTCAGGTCATAAAAATGAATAGCCCTATAAACAATCCAACAAATGATTTTAGTGTATTTGTAGATCATTATAATGGTAAACGATTCAATAATACAAATGATGCTGCATTTCATTCGAATGGGAACATGATCATGTCCGATCCGCCACCAGTTGAGGAAGATGGTTTAAAAGCTGCTGTATATAGTATTACACCTAAAGGCAAAATACAGGTGGTTACCGATACACTTTCAAGCCCTAACGGGATTGCTTTTTCTCCAGATGAAAAAACTATTTATATAGCAAATGCAGATTGGAAGAATGCTATTTGGATTGCCGCAGATGTAGATGATAATGGTGTTATTTCCAATGGTAGAAAGTTTTTTGATGCTACAGGGAATGCTCCAAAAGAGCTGGGGCATCCAGATGGATTGAAGGTTAACAAAAAAGGGATTATATTCGCTACAGGCCCTGGAGGTGTTTATATTTTAAATCCAGAAGGAAAACATCTGGGTACAATCTTAAACAATGAATTTAACACCAATTGCGTATTGGACGATAAGGAAGAAACCTTGTATATAACTTCTGGTCCCAAACTAATGCGGGTAATACTGAAGCCATAAAAGCCTGATATTACATGTAGTTAAATATAAATTTAGTTGTTTTTCTTAGATTTTGGTTTAAAAATAAATGCGCTGGGGAAATTTTTTTTAATTCTTTTTAAAGCTCTGTCAGCCTCTAAACGTGTTCTAAAACTACCCGCCCAAATTTTAAAGTTTGGTGTATCAAAAACAATTTTAGAATGCCAATCTGAATAAATAGAATGAAACTCTTTTTGGGCCGATGAAGCACCAGACCGATTACCATTGTAGATTTGTATTTTATACCTGTCAGATACTTTTTCGTCTTTATTAAGCTCTTTTTTTAGATTTAATAAAGTAGGAATGTTTTTATCTTGATTTATAGTAACATCTCCTTGTTGAGCGAAAGCATTTATAGATACTAATGCAAAACAAAAGACAAATAACGCGCTAACTTTTACTTTCAATACGTTCATTTTTAAAATATATTTATACAAATGTATACGTTATAAACTTAATTATGGCTCTTTTTGTTATTTAGAATGCCTCTAAATTAACAATTAACACTTATGTAACATTTCTAAAATCGACTTTTAATATTACTTTTGCGTGAGATTTTATAACTGTATTTTTTTCAATTATTAAATGAAAAAATCATACCAAAGTTTAGAAGTTAATTTAACCAACAATATGATACAGGTAATATACCGTAAACTAACCTCAAATATTCTTCGTTTCGGGTTCGTTATTTTACTAGCATTTACAACATCTCTTTCGGCTCAGGAAGGAGATCCAGCAAAAGGAAAATCGTTATTTAATGCCAATTGTGCCGCTTGTCATACTTTAGATAAAAAAATGACGGGTCCTGCTTTACGACATGTAGAGCAACGTTTAGCTGATGACGAAGGCTTAGATAGAGAATGGCTTTATGCTTGGATAAAAAACAGTGCTGGCATGATTAAATCTGGTGATGCTTACGCTAACAAGATTTACAATGAGTATGGAGGTGCTGCGATGACAGCTTTTCCACAATTATCAAATGAAGATATAGATAATATTCTTGCTTACACGGCTGAAGAAAAGAAAGCGCCGGCTCCGGTAGCAGGCTCTGAAACTACAACACAAACAGCTGAGCCTACAGGTGGTATTTCAAACGAAATCATTTTAGGGGCTTTGGCTATTTTATTTGTGCTATTGGCTGCAGGATTGTTTTTGGTAAACAAAACATTGCGTCGTTTTGCTTCTGCACAAGGCATTGAAGTTGAAGATTCAAAAAGCAAACCACTATGGAAAGCGTTTGTACAAAATCAATTTTTAATGCTTGTTGTGGCAATCTTCTTTTTGTTGGCTAGTGCATACTTTGCATTTGGGTATTTTATGCAAATTGGTATAGACCAGGGATACCAACCAATACAAGAAATACATTTTTCACATAAAATTCATGCTGGAGATAATAAAATTGATTGTAAATACTGTCACTCTTCAGCTAGAACCAGTAAAACATCTGGTATTCCATCTTTAAATGTGTGTATGAATTGTCATAAGTCTATTTATGAGTATAACGGCGAAACTACTCCGGAATACCCTAAAGAATTTTATGATGGAGAAATCAAAAAATTATACGCCGCTGCCGGATGGAGTGACGAAGATCAGAAATATGTAAATGAAGGCACACCAGTAAAATGGACGCGTATTCACAACTTGCCGGATTTTGTGTATTTCAATCACTCACAACACGTAAGTGTAGCAGGTTTAGAGTGTCAGACATGTCATGGCCCTGTTGAAGAAATGGAAATTATGTACCAATATGCACCATTAACTATGGGCTGGTGTGTTGAATGCCATAGAACAACAAATGTTAATGTAAAGGATAATGCATACTATACTAAAATTCACGAAGAGCTTTCTAAAAAGTATGGTGTAGATAAGTTAACAGTTGCTCAAATGGGCGGGTTAGAATGTGGTAAGTGTCATTACTAAATAGAATAGTTTTTCTTTTCGTTTGTTCACTGAGCGAAGCCGAAGTGAAAGCGGAAAACTTTAAATAAATAATAAGAAGTAATTCAATTATATAATATGTCATCAAACAAGAAATACTGGAAAAGTGTTGAAGAGCTAGACGAAAACAGCTCTATTGTTGAGACGCTAAAACAAAACGAGTTTGTTAATGAGATTCCAACCGATGAATTTTTAGGAGATAAAGATACATTAGAGGACACATCAACAACACGTCGCGATTTCTTAAAATATGTAGGTTTTAGTACGGCGGCGGCATCACTTGCTGCTTGTGAAGGTCCTGTAAAAAAGGCTATTCCTTATGTAGTACAGCCTCAAGAAATTATTCCTGGTGTTGCTAATTATTACGCAACAACCATTGCTGATGGTTTTGATTTTGCAAGTGTTTTAGTAAAAACTCGAGAAGGTCGTCCAATTAAAATTGAAAATAATGCTTTAGCGGTTACTCATGGTAATGCCAATGCCAGGGTAAATGCATCTGTTTTAGGATTGTATGATAGTTTAAGAGTTCAAGGTCCAAGAAAAGGAGAAAACCCAATTTCATGGGATGAATTTGATGCTGAAACCACAAAGGCTTTAGAAGCTTTAAAAGGAGGTAGCAAAGAGATTGTTTTGCTAACTCAAACTTTTGCAAGCCCTTCTACAAGTAAGCTTATTTCTGAGTTTAAAGCTACATACGGCAATGTTCGTCATGTAGTTTATGATACGGTTTCTGAATCTTCTGCATTAGATGCTTTTCAAGCAAAATATGGTGAGCGTGCCTTAGCAGGTTACGATTTTTCTAAAGCCATGACCATAGTTTCTGTTGGAGCAGACTTCTTAGGAGACTGGCAAGGTGGAGGCTTTGATGCTGGTTATGCTAAAAACAGAGTGCCAGACCATGGTAAAATGTCGCGTCACGTTCAGTTTGAGTCTAATATGTCTTTAACTGGTGCGAATGCAGATAAGCGTGTGCCTTTAAAACCAAGTCAGCAAAAACAAGCTTTAGCCAAATTATATAGTTTAGTGGTAGGTGGATCTGTTTCTACAGATTTACCAGAACATATAAATGTAGCGATTCAAAAAGCAGCTTCTCAATTAAAGAAAGCAGGAAGTAATGGTGTTGTGGTTACTGGAATTCAAGATGTAAATGCACAAACAGTAGCTTTAGAAATTAATGAAGCTTTAAACAGTAAGGCTTTCGATCCTAAAACACCTATAAAAACAAGACAAGGCAGCGATAAAGCAGTTGCTAAATTAGTTGCTGATATGAAATCAGGAGCCATTGGTGCAGTAATTATGAGTGGTGTAAATCCTGTTTATACCTTGCCTAATGCTTCAGAGTTTGCTGAAGGACTTAAAAATGTTGATTTGTCTGTAGCATTTTCTTTAAAAGCAGATGAAACAGCATTGCTTACAAATTATATAGCAGCAGCTCCTCATTATTTAGAATCATGGGGTGATGTAGAGCTTAAAAAAGGACATTATGCCTTAATGCAACCGGCTATTCGTCCTTTATTTGATACAAGACAATTTCAAGAGGCTTTATTAAAATGGAATGGTAACGATGTATCATATCATGATTATATTAAAGAAACCTGGGGGACAAATATCTTAGGTGGAAGCTCATTCAATAAAGCATTACATGATGGGGTTTATGTTGGAACGATTGCAACAGAAACTGAAGACACAGCTGATGTTGTAGAAGAAACGGATGAAGATACAACGCCTTCAGGAAATGCTGCAAGAACTTTGGCAGCTTCTGCAAATTCAAAGGGCATGGAGCTAACCCTTTATTCTAAAATAGCAATGGGAGACGGGCAGCAAGCCAATAATGCCTGGTTGCAAGAATTACCAGATCCTATTACACGTTGTACCTGGGATAATTACTTAACCGTTTCTAGAGCAGATGCAGAATCTCTTGGATTGATAAATGAAAATGTAGCAACTGGTGCTTTAAACGGGAGTTATGCAAATGTAACTGTAAATGGAGTATCAGTAACTGTTCCAGTAATAATTCAACCGGGTCAAGCTAAAGGAAGTGTTGGATTGTCTTTTGGTTATGGAAGAACCGAAGGTATGAAAACTGAGATGCAAACCGGAGTTAACGCATACCCATTGTACGCTAACTTTAATACGGTACAAGATGTAACTGTTGAGGCCGCTTCAGGGATGCACGAATTTGCCTGTACTCAGTTGCAAAACACCTTAATGGGGCGTGGTGATATTATTAAAGAAACAACTCTTGAGATTTTCAATACTAAAAGTAGAGATGTGTGGAATGCCGTTCCAACTGTATCTTTAAATCATGAGCCTGTTGAAGTAACAGATTCTAGAGTTGATTTATGGGATGAATTTGACCGCTCGATAGGACATCACTTTAACTTATCTATAGACCTTAATTCCTGTACAGGATGTGCGGCATGTGTTATTGCATGTCATGCTGAAAACAATGTGCCTGTAGTAGGTAAAGAAGAAGTTCGTCGTAGTCGTGATATGCACTGGTTACGTATTGACAGATATTATTCTTCTGATGATACATTTGAAGCAGATGATGCTAAAAAAGAAGGCTTCTCAGGATTATTTGGAGATAATGGTTCCTTAGGAGGTTTTGGAGAAATGGAAGTGGCAGCAGATAACCCTCAAGTTGCATTTCAACCTGTAATGTGCCAGCATTGTAACCATGCACCTTGTGAAACGGTTTGCCCTGTGGCAGCAACATCACACGGTCGTCAAGGTCAAAATCATATGGCATATAACCGTTGTGTTGGTACAAGATATTGTGCAAACAACTGCCCTTATAAAGTACGTCGTTTTAACTGGTTCTTGTATAATGAAAACGATGAGTTTGATTACTACATGAACGATGATTTAGGACGTATGGTATTAAATCCGGATGTGGTTGTACGTTCTCGCGGTGTTATGGAAAAATGTTCTATGTGTATTCAAATGACACAGAAAACGATTCTGGATGCAAAACGCGATGGCCGTCAAATTAAAGATGGTGATTTACAAACAGCATGTTCTGCGGCTTGTAGCAGTGGTGCTATGGTGTTTGGAGATATCAACGATAAAGACAGTAAAGTTGCAAAACTTAAAGAAGATAATCGTATGTATCACTTATTAGAAAGTGTTGGTACTAAGCCAAATGTGCAGTATCAAACCAAAGTGAGAAATACAACAGAAGCATAAATTTAAGTAATAAAGTAAAAGGCTAAAAAGCTAAAAGGAGATTTGCTTTAAGCTTTTTAACACATAAACAATTAAACAATAAAATATGGCGTCTCATTACGAAGCACCTATTAGAAGACCCTTAGTTACAGGAGAAAAATCATACCACGATGTTACTGTGGATGTGGCGAAGCCTGTTGAAGGAAAAGCGAACAAGCAATGGTGGATAGTTTTTGGTATATCACTGGCAGCTTTTCTTTGGGGAATTGGATGTATTATTTATACAATATCTACAGGTATAGGAACCTGGGGATTAAACAAAACCGTAGGTTGGGCTTGGGATATTACTAACTTCGTTTGGTGGGTTGGTATTGGTCATGCAGGAACACTTATTTCTGCAGTACTACTATTATTCCGTCAAAAATGGAGAATGGCGATAAACCGTTCTGCAGAAGCCATGACTATTTTCTCGGTAGTTCAAGCAGGGTTATTTCCAATTATTCACATGGGTCGTCCATGGTTAGGGTATTGGGTGTTACCAATTCCAAATCAATTCGGGTCGTTATGGGTAAACTTTAACTCACCATTACTTTGGGATGTATTTGCGATTTCAACATACTTATCTGTGTCATTAGTATTCTGGTGGACAGGATTATTACCAGATTTCGCCATGCTAAGAGATAGGGCGATTAGACCTTTCCAAAAGAAAATATATGCATTATTAAGTTTCGGGTGGTCAGGTAGAGCAAAAGATTGGCAACGTTTTGAAGAAGTATCTTTGGTTCTTGCCGGTTTAGCAACACCATTAGTACTTTCTGTACATACTATTGTATCGTTTGACTTCGCAACATCTGTTATTCCTGGTTGGCATACTACGATATTCCCACCATACTTTGTTGCGGGTGCGGTATTCTCAGGATTTGCCATGGTAAACACACTTCTTATTATTATGAGAAAGGTGTGTAATCTTGAAGACTATATTACAGTACAGCACATTGAATTAATGAACATAGTTATCATGATTACTGGTTCAATTGTTGGTGTAGCATACATAACAGAGTTATTTATTGCCTGGTACTCTGGAGTAGAATACGAACAATACGCATTCTTAAACAGAGCAACCGGACCTTACTGGTGGGCCTATTGGGCAATGATGACTTGTAACGTATTTTCTCCACAATTCATGTGGTTTAAGAAACTAAGAACGAGTATTATGTTCTCATTCCTTATTTCTATTGTAGTAAATATAGGGATGTGGTTTGAGCGTTTTGTAATTATTGTTACTTCTTTGCATAGAGATTACTTGCCATCATCATGGACGATGTTCTCTCCAACATTTGTTGATATAGGGATATTTATAGGGACTATAGGATTCTTCTTCGTGTTATTTTTATTATACTCAAGAACATTCCCGGTTATCGCACAGGCAGAGGTTAAAACCATTTTAAAATCTTCAGGAGAACGTTATAAGAAAATTAGAGAAAGAGGCGATAGTTTAGTAGGTACAGGAGTTGATGCCAGAACTTCAGGAGGACAAACCTCTAAACCTGTAGCAACTGTTGATGCCCCTTCTAATGAAGATAATTCAGCTCAAGTAAGCGACTTACTTGGTAGTATTGGATCTTTCGATGCTGCGACTCAAACGGCTGACGATTTAAAGAAAATAAATGGTATCGGACCTAAAATGGAGGAAACACTTAACAGTATTGGTATTTATACCTTCCTTCAGGTAAGTAAGATGACGAAAAAAGAATACGACTTGTTAGATTCTATTACAGGTTCTTTCCCAGGAAGAGCAGAACGTGATGATTGGTCTGGACAAGCTAAAAATTTAATAAACTAAATATAGTCAATGGAAGCTTCAAAAGTTATTCACGCTATTTATACCGATGATGATGTATTAATGTCGGCTGTTAAAAAAGTTAAGGCAGAAAAACATCATATTGAAGAGATATATACACCGTTTCCGGTTCACGGATTAGACAAAGCTATGGGCTTAGCCCCAACTCGTATTGCTATAACAGCATTTATATATGGGTTAATAGGTTTAACAGTAGCCATCGTAATGATGAACTTTATTATGATTGAAGACTGGCCTCAAAATATTGGAGGTAAACCAAGTTTTAGTTATTTAGAAAACATGCCGGCATTTGTACCGGTTATGTTTGAAATGACTGTGTTTTTTGCAGCGCATTTAATGGTTATTACGTTTTACTTACGCAGTAGAATGTGGCCATTTAAAAATGCTGAAAACCCAGACCCTAGAACGACTGATGATCATTTTTTAATGGAGATCGCTGTACATGGAAATGAGAATGATTTAGAAAAGTTGCTAGCAGAAACTGGAGCAGTTGAGATTAATATTATTGATAAAGAAGATGGACATTAATATGAAAGGCTTAATTAAAATATTTGTATTAGCAGTTGTATTTGTAGCTGTATCTTGTAATAAGAGTACAGCCCCAAACTATCAATTTATGCCAAACATGTACGAACCTGTTAGTTATGAAACTTATCAAGAAACTAAGGCGTTTAGAAATGGTATGGAAGCTCAATTACCAGCAGAAGGATCGGTAGCAAGAGGTTTTATTCCTTTTGATATAGATAATACTGCTGAAGGGTTTGAATTAGCAAAAACAACATTAACTAATCCATTAGACTCTGCCGGAGCAGTTGATTTAGTAAGAGGGAAAGAACTTTACGATATTTATTGTGGGATATGTCATGGAAATAAAGGTAAAGGACAAGGTAACTTAGTAAAACGTGAAAAAATATTAGGGATACCAAGTTATGATGATGTAGGGAGAGCTATTACAGCAGGAAGTATTTACCATACTATTTATTACGGTAAAAATGCGATGGGATCTTATGCTAACCAGTTGAAAGAAGAAGAGCGTTGGCAAGTAGTATCATACGTATTAAAGTTAAAAGCAGATTTAGAAAAGTAAGAAGATAAGATTATATAGATATGTACACATTTTCAAATAGGTTAAAGACATTTTCTATCATTCTAATGGTATTAGGAGCATTAGGAGTTGGATATGGTTTTATGACATCTCATAAATCTTTAGACGATGTAAAAACAATGCTAGCAGATGAAGCTTCGCATCATGGTGGAGGACATGCAGAAGAAGGAACACATGCCGTTATAGATACTCATGGCGAACATGCAGAAATTGCTCATGCAGCAGATGAGGCACACGATGGTGATGCCCACGCAGAACACGTTATGCACCAAATTCATAACAGACCCTATGCGGCTTTGTATGTTGCAGCATTCTTTTTTATGATGATTGCTTTAGGAGTTTTAGCGTTTTATGCCATTCAAATTGCATCACAGGCAGGTTGGTCTCCGGTACTGTTTAGAGTTATGGAAGGTATTACATCTTACTTATTACCAGGAGGATTAATTGTTTTAGCGATAGCATTTTTTGCCGATAGTCATTTATTCGTTTGGCTAAAAGAGGGTGTTACTGTTGAAGGTCATGAAAATTATGATAAGTTAGTTGCTGGAAAATCTGGATGGCTTAATAAAACAGGATTCTTTATTAGAGGTTTAATTTTCTTAGGTGGATGGGTTTTATACCGTCAGTTTTCACGAAAATTCTCAAAAGCTCAAGATACAGCAGACGATAATAAAAACTTTAAGAAATTATTTCGCATTTCAGCAGGATTCTTAGTTTTCTTTATTTATACAGAATCTATGATGTCTTGGGATTGGATTATGAGTGTAGACCCTCACTGGTTCTCAACATTATTTGGCTGGTATGTATTTGCATCTATGTTTGTAAGTGGTATTACCGTAATTGCTTTAATTACCTTATACTTAAAATCTAAAGGACAGTTAGCGTTTGTAAACGAAAATCACTTACATGATGTTGCTAAGTATATGTTTGCATTTAGTATTTTCTGGACTTACTTATGGTTCTCACAATTTATGTTAATCTGGTATTCAAATATCCCAGAAGAAGTAACGTATTTTGTAACGCGTTTTGCAGATTATAAATTACCGTTCTTAGGTATGGTTGTAATGAATTTTGTATTCCCAATTTTAATGCTGATGAATGCCGATTACAAACGTATTCCTTGGTTTGTAGTTATGGCAGGATTAGTAATATTATTTGGACATTATATAGATATTTTCAATATGATTATGCCTGCTACTGTAGGAGACAGATGGTTTATTGGAATTCCAGAAATAAGTTCCATATTACTTTTTGCAGGGGTATTTATATTTGTAGTATTTACAGCTTTAACAAAAGCGCCATTACTAGTAAAAAGATACCCTTTTAGAAAAGAAAGCGAAGAATTTCATTATTAATTAAGATATAAATAAAGACGAACGATACCAATGACTGCTTTATTAACAATTATAGTTTTAGTATTTATTTTAATTGCCATTTGGCAAATGGTAAAGATTTTCGATTTAGCTCAAGCTAAAAGTGGAAATGAAACTCCTGGCGTTGCCACAGATAAAGATAACACATTAAATGGTTATTTGATGATGGGCTTTTTAGCCTTCATTTACATCATCACAATAGTGTGCTTAGTTAAATGGGGCGATTTACCATTAATGTCAAACTCTGCATCAGCACATGGTCCAACTATTGATAACTTAATGGTTATCTCTATGGTGATTATATTTTTTGTGCAAACCGTTACTCAGTTTTTATTGCATTATTTTGCTTTTAAATACAAAGGAGAAAAAGGGAAGAAAGCATTATTCTTTGCAGATAATAATAAATTAGAAGCTATTTGGACGATTATTCCAGTAATAGTTTTAGCAGGATTAATCATCTATGGATTAAATACTTGGATTAACATTATGGGAGTTGACGAAAGCGACGACCCCTTAGTGGTTGAACTATATGCACAACAGTTTAACTGGAAAGCAAGATATGGAGGAAATGATAATACTTTAGGTAAAGCAAATGTGCGCTTAATTGATATTGACAAAGCAAACATTTTAGGTTTAGATGAATCTGATCCCAATGCGCAAGATGATATTATAACTACAGAATTGCACTTGCCAGTTGGAAAGCCGGTATTATTCAAAATGCGCTCTCAAGATGTATTACACTCTGCTTATATGCCTCATTTTAGAGCACAAATGAACTGTGTTCCTGGTATGATAACTCAATTTGGATTTACACCAACGGTAACTACTGCGGCAATGAGGCAAACACCTCAAATGCAAGAGAAAGTTAAGAGGATTAATGAAATTAGAGTTGAAAACAGTAAAAAGCTTATTGCTAAAGGCGAAGACGCTTTAGAACGTTATGAATTTGATTATTTGTTGATTTGTAATAAGATTTGTGGAAAATCGCATTATAATATGCAAATGAAAATTGTAGTAGAAACCCAAGAAGAATATGATGCTTGGATCAAAGAACAAAAAGAATTTAAGAACTCTCTAGTTAGTAATTAATTTAAAAGATAAACACGATATAAGATTATGTCAGCACACGCAGATAACCACGCTCACGAAGAGGACCACGGACATCATCACAAAGAAACTTTTGTAACTAAATATATATTTAGTCAAGACCATAAAATGATTGCTAAGCAATACCTGATTACGGGTACTATTATGGGTGTTATTGGTGTAATAATGTCTTTAATGTTCCGTATGCAAATTGCATGGCCAGAAGAACCAAATGTAATTTTTGAAGCTTTACTAGGAAAGTGGGCACCAGACGGTGTAATGGATGCAGATATCTATTTAGCTTTAGTAACAATTCATGGTACCATAATGGTGTTTTTTGTGTTAACAGCTGGATTAAGTGGTACATTTAGTAACTTATTAATTCCGTTGCAAATTGGTGCACGGGATATGGCATCAGGATTCTTAAATATGGTATCGTATTGGTTATTCTTTTTGTCGAGTGTCATCATGGTTATTTCATTATTTGTTGAGGCCGGACCAGCAGCTGCCGGTTGGACAATCTATCCGCCTTTAAGTGCTTTACCAATGGCGCAAGCAGGTTCTGGAATGGGAATGACACTTTGGTTAGTTTCTATGGCTATATTTATTGCATCATCATTATTAGGGTCGCTTAATTATATTGTTACAGTAATAAACTTACGTACTAAAGGAATGTCTATGACTAGATTGCCTTTAACTATTTGGGCATTCTTTGTTACCGCTATTATTGGTGTGGTATCTTTCCCGGTATTATTATCTGCTGCCTTATTATTAATTATGGATAGAAGTTTTGGAACATCATTTTTCCTGTCTGATATTTTTATTCAAGGAGAAGTATTACATTATCAAGGAGGTTCTCCGGTATTGTTCGAACACCTGTTCTGGTTCTTAGGGCACCCCGAAGTTTATATTGTAATATTACCAGCCATGGGATTAGTTTCCGAAATTATGGCATCAAACTCCCGTAAACCTATATTTGGTTATCGTGCTATGATCGCTTCTATTTTGGCAATTGCGTTCTTATCTACAATTGTATGGGGGCATCATATGTTTGTTTCAGGAATGAATCCTTTCTTAGGCTCGGTATTTACATTTACTACTTTATTAATTGCGATTCCATCTGCTGTCAAAGCTTTTAACTGGATAACCACACTCTGGAAGGGTAACCTCCAAATGAATCCGGCTATGTTATTTTCAATTGGTTTTGTATCAACTTTTATAACAGGAGGTTTAACAGGTATTATCCTGGGAGATTCTGCATTAGATATTAATGTACATGATACTTATTTTGTAGTGGCTCACTTTCACTTGGTAATGGGTATATCTGCATTGTATGGTATGTTTGCCGGAATCTACCACTGGTATCCAAAAATGTTTGGCCGTATGCTCAACAAGAATTTAGGATATCTTCATTTCTGGATAACCGCAATTTGTGCTTATGGTGTATTTTTTCCAATGCATTTTATAGGTATGGCAGGCTTACCACGTCGTTATTATACCAATAGTAACTTCCCTCTATTTGATGATTTGGCTAATGTAAATGTTATTATTACCATTTTTGCTTTAATTGGAGGAGCCGTTCAAATCGTATATTTATATAATTTCTTTGCTAGTATATTTTTTGGAAAGAAAACAGTTCAAAACCCATGGCGTTCTACAACTTTAGAATGGACAGCACCTATAAAGCATATTCATGGGAATTGGGAAGGAGAAATTCCTCATGTACACAGATGGGCTTACGATTATAGTAAACCAGGTCATGATGATGATTTTGTGCCTCAGAATATCCCTCTAAAAGACGGAGAAGAAGAATTACAGCACTAGCTGTTCTTAGTTATATAACTTTTTAAAAAAGCCTTTCTAAAATTTTAGAAAGGCTTTTTTTATTTCTTCTTATAATAATTTTTTTTCTATTAAGCAACAATTGTTAGTGATTTAACCCAAAAACAAGCTTTTTAGCTCATAAAACAACGATTAAACGTATTTTTTATCGATTAAACGTAAAATAAATTGAAAAATATCGATGATATACAAAAAAATCAGTTAAATTGCATTCGTAAATAGTTTATATATACATTTTAAACATTTGTATGTGAACATTTTATTACAAATTAATGTTATTAATAATAATTTAACCAACCAAATTATGAAAGCAAAATCCCTTTTAAGGTATGCAAAAAAAATGCCTGCCTTTATTGTGGTGTTTCTGTGGACCGTATTTTCAGCAAATGCTCAATGTCCCATCATAAGTGATCCTACACCACCACCCATTTGTGATGCCTCAGGTTTTACCTTTAATGATTTAAATACCTATGCTACCGATGCAGGAAATGGCATCGTTTGGTACAATTCGGCTAGTGGAGGTAGTGCATATAATGCCAGTGAATTAGTTTTAGAAGGCACCTATTATGCAGGTGATAATTCAGGAACCTGTGGCGTAAGATCATCAATAGTTGTAGATTTTCAAGTGGATCCTTCGGGGCAGGTTTTAGATCGTATTTATTGTTCAAATGATAATGCGACAATACAAGATTATATAAACGATGTATTGCAATCAAGCATCCCATCAGGAGGATCTGTGCAAGTTTATAATGATTTTAATTTAACAAATTTAGCTAACCCTACAGACGTAATTCCAATAGGCGCATCAAATTACTATATAGTATTTGTTGATAATGGGGGTTGCGAAAGCCAACAGGAAATTGGTCAGGTAGGTGTTTTTGCTGCTCCAATGAATCCAACGCCTCCAACTCCACAAGACTTTTGTATAGATTCAAACCCTACTGTTGGTGATTTAAACCCAGGAACAGCCGCAACTAATTATAATTGGTATGCAAACTTAGATGGCTCTGGTGATCCTATCTTACCTGCTTTACCTCTTTCAACACCTTTAACAGATGGAAACACTTATTATGTTCAAGTAGATGATGTATTTTGTGTTAGTAATCCAGTTGCAGTTATCGTTAATGTAGACGACCCTGTTGACCCTGGAACTCCGGGAATCAGAGAATTTTGTAATAATAATATCCCTGCTTCCAATTTTGATTTGTTTGATTACCTGAATGGAACACCAGAAAATACAGGAACCTGGACAGGGCCAATTACAACATCTAATGGCCATTTAGGAACTGTAAATATTTCAGCATTAACAACACCAGGAGATTATATTTTTACATACACCGTTGCAGATGGTGGGTTTTGCCCAGACCAAACGGCTACAGTAACAATTACCATATATGAAACATTCACATCGGGGACAGCTGTAGCTGGAACACCCATTTGTGAAGTAGATTTACCTGCAGCGTTTGATTTATTCACACTATTAGAAAATGAAGATCCTAATGGGCAGTGGACTCAAGGAACCTTAAGTACAGATCCAATAGTTAACTCTCCAATAGATTTAACTGGTTTTGCACCTGGGATATATAGTTTTACTTATACACAAAACCTGGCACCTAACCCATGTCCTGAAGAATCAACTACAGTTCAGGTAGAGGTATTGCAAGACCCAGAAGCAGGAACGCCAACTAATCCATCAGCATTTTGTGAAAACGATTTAGCGGCTAGTTCTTTATTCGATTTGTTTGGGCAACTTTCAGGAAATGATGCCGGTGGCACTTGGTCTGATGATGATTTAACAGGCGCTTTAACAGGAAGTGATGTAGATCTAACATTACTAACTATTGGGTCTTATGATTTTACATATAGTGTTACTGTAGCTAATGGCTGTACTGATGATGCATTAGTAACCATAACCGTTGTAGAGGCTCCCGAATCAGGAACAGTAAATGGTTCAGCTCCTTTTTGTGAAGGTTCAGCACCATCTTCTTTTGATTTGTTTGGTTTACTGGATAATGAAGATCAGACAGGAACCTGGTATATAGGAACAGATAATTTAGGAGCAACTACAGCAAACCCTGTAGACTTGTCCGGACTAACAAATGGGACATATAGTTTTACTTATGATGTAGATGCTATAGGATCTTGTGATGATGTGTTGGTTACGGTTGATGTTATAATTAACCCATTACCAAATACAGGAACAGCAAATAATCCGTTACCTTTTTGTGAAAATGATCCGGCTTTAACAAATACCTCCTTTGATTTGTTCTCCATATTAAATGCTCCTTTTGATGGAGGAGGAACCTGGTCTGATGATGATAGTACAGGTGCTTTGGTTACTGCTAACGAAATAAACCTTTCAATATTAGGGATAGGCGTTTATAATTTTACATATAGTATTACAGATGCAAACGGATGTACCAATAGTACTACTGTTACTATAACCATTGTAGAGGCCCCCGAATCAGGAACAGTAAATGGTTCAGCTCCTTTTTGTGAAGGTTCAGCACCATCTTCTTTTGATTTATTTGGTTTACTGGATAATGAAGATCAAACAGGAACCTGGTATATAGGAACAGATAATTTAGGAGCAACAACAGCAAACCCTGTAGACTTGTCCGGACTAACAAATGGGACATATAGTTTTACTTATGATGTAGATGCTATAGGATCTTGTGATGATGTGTTGGTTACGGTTGATGTTATAATTAACCCATTACCAAATACAGGAACAGCAAATAACCCGCTACCTTTTTGTGAAAATGATCCGGCTTTAACAAATACCTCCTTTGATTTGTTCTCCATATTAAATGCTCCTTTTGATGGAGGAGGAACCTGGTCTGATGATGATGGTACAGGCACTTTGGTTACTGCTAACGAAATAAATCTTTCAATATTAGGGATAGGCGTTTATAATTTTACATATAGTATTACAGATGCAAACGGATGTACCAATAGTACTACTGTTACTATAACTATTGTACCCGCTCCAGAATCAGGAACACCAGTTGCTGGTATTCCTGAATTTTGTGCTGCTGAAATTACCGTGGCACAATCGATAGATTTATTTGATCTATTAGAAGGAGAAGATCAATCAGGAGTTTGGAACGACGACTCATTGTCAGGGATGCTAACAGGCAACACTGTAACTATTGATGGATTGGGTGCAGGAACTTATAATTTTACTTATAATGTAAATGCTATTGGTTCTTGTGATGATGTAGATGTAACAGTAAGTATAACAATTAACGATACAGCAGCACCAACAGCTTTAACTCCACAAGACTTTTGCGATTCTGCAACAGTTTCAGATTTAGTAGCTACAGGAACCAATATACAATGGTATGATGAGGCTACAGGAGGCACTGCATTGACAGGAACAACCAGTTTGGTTGATGGAGAAACATATTATGCAACTCAAACAGATGCAACGACGAGTTGTGAGTCTTCGGTTAGATTTGAAGTTATAGCCGAAATATATCAATCACCAAATCCTGGTAACCCTAGTGCAACCGGAATTTCTGCTTGTAATAATGATAATAGCATAGATTTAAATGCCGGTTTAGATGGCACTCAGGATACCGGGGGCGTTTGGCAAGATACAGACGGAACAGGAGCATTATCTGCTAACATTTTGGATGCTACCGGTCTTGCCGCTGGAGATTATCAATTTACATATGTTGTAGCGGCAATATCTCCATGTATTGACGATAGCACTACAATAACAGTAAGAATTGATACACCTTTAGATGCAGGTACCGATGGAACTTTAGATGATTGTAGTAATAATGGAACAACAGATTTATTTACGCGTTTAGGAGGAAGCCCAGATACAGGAGGAACCTGGTCCCCTGCTTTAACAAGCGGAACAGGTGTTTTTGACCCATTAGTTGATGTAGAGGGAACATATACATACACATTAACTAATGCTTGTGGAACATCAACAAGTGAAGTTGTGGTATCTATAACACAAGCGCCATATGCCGGAGCTGATGATTCTGTTTCTATATGTGTTATTGATGGTGTTACAGATTTATTTCCATTGTTAGGTTCCGGAGCGCAAAGCGGAGGAACGTGGTCTCCTGCTTTAGCAAGCGGAACTGCTAATTTTGATCCTGGTGTAGATGCCCCAGGTGTTTATACGTATACGGTTCTTGCAACGGGGTTTTGTACGGTAGATTCGAGTGCTCAAATTACAGTAACGGTCAATGATAGCCCCGTTCCAACAGTAATTGACTCGAATCCTGCATTCTGTTCGATAGACCATCCCATAGTTTCAGATTTAGATAGCGCTTTAACTATAACTGGTACGGTAATATGGTATGAAGATGCAGCTTTAACTACTGTAGCTAATGCTACAGATGCCTTAATTGACGGAGAAGATTATTACGCAAGTCAAACCAATAGTTCGGGTTGTGAATCTTCAACGAGTACTTCAGCTATTACAGTGACTATTAATGATGCACCAACACCAACATTAATTGATTCTAACCAGGAATTATGTATTAATGATGGGCCAACAATTGCGGAATTAACATCAAATATCAGTGAGTCAAACTCAACCCAGTTTAGTGTAGTTTGGTACGATCTTGAAACTGGAGGTTCTGCTATATCTAATAGTACAATACTTAATAACGGTACTACATACTATGCCGCATTAATAGATGTTTCGACAGGTTGCGAAAGCAGTGTGCGTTTGGCAATAACACCAGATTTAACATCATGTGGCAAATTGATAATCCCAGACGGATTCTCTCCAAATGGTGATGGTGTTAACGATACATTTAATGTTGATAATTTAGAGATATTATATCCAAACTTTGTAATAGAAATTTATAATAGGTATGGAAACATGGTTTATAAGGGAAGTGCAAATTCGCCTAGGTTTAACGGAAAATCTAATCAATCAGGAACACTGGGAGATGGCGATTTGCCAGTTGGAGTGTATTTCTACATTTTCAATTTTAATGACGGTGTAAATAAACCAGAAGAAGGTCGCTTATACTTAAGCAGATAATTTATAGATAAGCAAAATTTAGAATCATGAAAAAATTAAATATATATAAAATAGCTGCTTTGTTAAGTATAACCTTACTGTCTTTTCAAAGTTTTGCCCAACAAGACCCACAATTTACACAGTATATGTATAATATGAGTGTAATAAATCCTGCTTATGCTACCGCCGAAGAAGGGATATTAAATTTAGGAGGATTTTATAGAACGCAATGGGTTGGCTTTGAAGGCGCACCAAAAACAGGGAGCTTCTTTGCACATACTCCAATAAATAATAAAATCGAGTTAGGCCTTTCTTTTACCAACGATAATATTGGCGATATTGTAAATGAAAATAATGTGTTTGCAGATTTTGCATATGTATTACCCGTTGGCGTTGAAAGCAAAATCTCTTTTGGAGTTAAAGCTGGTTTTACCTTTTTTGATGCCATCTTTGATGACTTTGTATTACAATCAGGTAATGTAAGCACAGATGTTGCATTTAACGAAAATATTAGTAAAGCCTTCCCCAATATAGGAATTGGAGCCTTTTTCTTCTCTAACAACTATTACCTGGGACTGTCTGCACCAAATATGCTTACATCTAAGCATATTGAAAATGAAAATGGTATAAAAGCAACTGGAGTCCAGGATATTCATTTCTTTTTTACGGGAGGATATGTTTTTGATATTAATGCAAACCTTAAACTAAAACCCGCATTTATGGCTAAGGCAGTAAGAGGAGCGCCTATGGCAATGGATATTACAGCGAATATACTTGTAAATGAAAAACTTGAAGCAGGTTTAGGGTATCGATTAGGCGATGCAGTAAGTGCTTTGGTAAACTTTAGAATAACACCAGATTTAAAAATAGGCTATGCTTACGATTATACAACAAGTAACCTGGGGAATTTTAATTCAGGCTCTCACGAAATATTCATTTTGTTTAACGTCGATTTATTTGGATTTAAAAATGGGTATGACCGCTCACCAAGATTCTTCTAAATATTTAATAATTGGAAAACATGAGAAAACATATATATATACTTGCAAGCCTTTTATTAGTTAGTGGAATAGGCTTTGCCCAAAAGAAAAATTTAAAGCGCGTGAATAAGCTTTTTGAAATGAGAGCTTATAAAGATGCTGCCGAAATTTATGAAACTAAAGAACGTAATCAAGAAGTACTTCAAAATTTAGCAGACAGCTATTACTATAATACAAGTCTTCAAAAGGCAATAAAAACTTATAGAGAACTGTTTGTGGAGTATGGCGACTCAATTGATATTGAGTATCATTTTAGATATGCACAAGCTTTAAAAGGTGTTAAAGATTATAAAGAAGCAGATAAGCATTTAAGGTTATATTATAATAAACCAGTAAATACTAATGCATTTATTGAAAGCACAGATAAAACAACACCGCATACGTTTAAGTTAAAACAAATTGAAAACCAAAATTCTAGTAGCGATTTTGGCTTGTCGTTTTACGGTGATAACCAAGTAGCTTTTGCTTCTGCAAGAAATAGTGAAAACCCATCGTATTCTTGGAATAATTTGCCTTATTTAGATTTGTATAGTGCAACATTAACTCATGATAATGTTTTAGAAGATATTGTTCCCTTTTCTGAGGCTATCAATACAAGCTCGCATGAAAGTAATGCTGTATTTACAAAAGATGGTAAAACCATGTACTTTAATAGAACAAACACCACTCGGAAAAAAACAGACGAGCAGAGAATTGCGCATATTAAAATTTATAAAGCAGAACTGGTAGATGGAAATTGGACAAACGTTAAGGCATTACCATTTACTTCAAATGCCTATAGTACAGAACATCCGGCATTAAGTAAAGATGAAAAAACATTATATTTTGCTAGCGATATGCCGGGCACTATTGGAAGTTTTGATATCTATAAAGTCGCTATTAATGACGATGGGACTTATGGAGAACCAGAAAATTTAGGTGCAACAATTAATACAAAACACAGAGAACAATTCCCGTTTATTAGCGAATTTAATGTGTTGTATTTTTCGTCTATAGGCCATCAAGGTTATGGAGGCTTAGATGTGTTTAGAAGCAATAAGGTAAACAATAGTTTTGATACACCGGTAAACCTGGGAAGCTCAATTAATAGTAATTTAGATGACTTTGCTTATGTGGTTAGAGAAAAAGACAACACAGGTTATGTGTCTTCAAACCGAACGGGTTATGACCGGTTATTTGGTTTTGGCAGAGAAGAAAACCCTTTAACTAAATATCAAGTAGAAGGGATTGTACAGGATTTAAATAGTAAAGCACTATTGGCAGGATCTTTAGTGACCCTGTTTGACGAATCTGATACCGTAATTCAGGATACTATTGTTGGAGATGATGCCTATTATATTTTCAAAATAGAACCTAATAAAAAATATAAAGTAAGAGGAACCAGAAAAGCTTATATTCCACAAGATGTTGAGTTTTCAACTGATAGTAAAGGAAAAGTACAGCATGATATCTATTTAAGTTTAGAGTCTTTTGCTGATGCTGAAGAGCGAGTAAAAGAAAACGAAAAAGGCGATGTGCAAGTTACATTAGATAAGATATATTTCGATTTCGATAAATCTAATATTCGAGAAGATGCCGCAGTAACTTTGCAAGTATTGGTAGATTTGATGAAAAAATATCCATCAATGGAGGTCGAAGTATCTGCACATACCGATGCCAGAGGGCCAGATCAGTATAATTTAGATTTATCTAAACGCAGAGCAGCTTCAACCTTAGAATACTTAGTGAGTCAGGGGATTGAAAGATCACGATTAAAAAGTATTGGATATGGCGAAATGCAGCCCCTTAATAAATGTGTTAAAGAAGGGATTTGTGATGATGACGCATACGATATTAACAGGCGTTGTGAATTTACAATTCTGAATTAAAATAAAATTACATTAATATTAAAAAGCCTTTCTGTTTAGAAAGGCTTTTTAATTATATTTGCTTGTATTGACTTTTTGTTATTCTCACGAAGGTGAGAATCTTTTTAAATTGAAACTAAAATACCTCCCTGAGCACAGTTGAAGGGTATATTAAATGAACGAAAACCTAGATCCATCCAACGAAAATTTTTCTCCAGAAGAAATTGATGTAGAAAAAAAACTAAGACCCCTATCGTTTGACGATTTTACAGGTCAGGATCAGGTATTAGAAAACCTTCAAATTTTTGTTCAAGCTGCAAATTTACGAACAGAAGCTTTAGATCATACATTATT
Organism: Wocania sp.; assembly: GCA_965224845.1. Classification (GTDB taxonomy): domain Bacteria; phylum Bacteroidota; class Bacteroidia; order Flavobacteriales; family Flavobacteriaceae; genus Wocania_A. The sequence goes on along the minus strand of CBDDAJ010000015.1, from coordinate 75,092 downwards.
TCATGGACCTCCCGGGCTAGGAAAAACCACATTGGCACATATTTTAGCAAATGAACTGAGTGTAGGGATTAAAGTAACCTCCGGACCTGTTCTAGATAAACCGGGAGATTTAGCTGGATTACTTACGAACCTTGAAGAAAGAGATGTGCTGTTTATTGATGAAATACATCGATTAAGTCCCATTGTAGAAGAATATTTATACTCTGCAATGGAAGATTATAAAATCGATATTATGATTGAATCTGGACCAAATGCAAGAACAGTACAAATCAACCTTAATCCATTTACTTTAATTGGAGCAACAACGCGTTCAGGATTATTAACATCACCAATGCGGGCACGTTTCGGAATTCAAAGCAGACTACAATATTACAAAACCGATTTGCTTACAACCATTGTACAACGTAGTGCAACTATTTTAGATGTGCCAATCTCTATGGAAGCCGCTATTGAAATTGCAGGTAGAAGTAGAGGCACACCAAGAATAGCTAATGCATTGTTGCGTCGTGTTAGAGATTTTGCTCAAATTAAAAGTAATGGAAGCATAGATATAAAAATTGCAAAATATGCTTTGGAAGCTTTAAACGTTGATGCGCATGGTCTTGACGAAATGGATAATAAAATTTTATCAACCATTATTGATAAATTTAAGGGCGGACCAGTTGGTATTACTACTATTGCCACAGCAGTAAGCGAAAGCCCTGAAACTATAGAAGAAGTTTACGAGCCTTTTTTAATACAACAAGGCTTTATTATGCGCACACCACGCGGGCGTGAAGTTACAGAACAAGCCTATAAGCACCTTGGCAAAATTAAAGGATCCATTCAAGGAGGCCTTTTTTAAAATTTGTTGTTAATTTCAAGCAAAATCAATTAAACGGATAAATAAGCCCTTTCAACATATCAGCTAATTATTTGTTTGTTTTATCAAAAAATTTGTAAGGTTTTATAAAGTGTCATTATGTTTGGTGCTTAAAATATAATAACCCAATTATAATGAAAAACCTACGCGTATTTAAAGGGCTTGCAATTTGTGCTGTGTCTTTATTTTTTTCTTGTGCTACAGACAATGATGATTATGTTGATATTACACTTCAAAACAACTTAGAAAAAAGAATTATAGAATTATATGGTTCTAAAGACGCATTAATTCTGCCGGCATCAAACGATTTTGCAGCAATACCAAACGATTTAAAGAATCCGATTACTGAAGCTAAAGTTGATTTAGGTAAAATGCTATTTCACGAAACTGGCTTAGCCAAAAACCCAAAGCTTTCAGAAGGAATGAACACATATTCTTGTGCTAGTTGCCATCATGCCGGAGCTGGTTTTCAAAGTGGGATATTGCAAGGTATTGGTGAAGGCGGATTAGGATTTGGTTTATTTGGAGAAGGCCGTATTAAATCTTCAGATTATTCAGAAGAAAATTTAGATATTCAGCCTATTAGAAGTCCTAGTGTATTAAATGTAGCCTATCAAGATGTGATGTTGTGGAATGGGCAATTCGGCGCTACAGGAACCAATGCAGGAACAGAAGCGAATTGGACAGCAGGAACCCCAAAAGAATCTAACACACTAGGTTTTGAAGGTGTGGAGATTCAAGCTATAGCAGGACTAAATGTGCACAGGTTGGTTATTGATGAAGATTTTATCAAAAACTCATCCTATAAAACCATGTTTGACAATGCTTTTCCCGATATTAATGCAAATGAACGTTATTCCAGGTTAAATGCAGGTTTAGCCATTGCAGCTTACGAGCGCACATTACTTGCTAACCAAGCACCATTTCAAAAATGGTTACAAGGCGAAAGTGTGGCTATGAGTCATGATGAAATACAAGGCGCTACGCTGTTTTTTGATAAGGCGAAATGTTATACCTGCCATTCAGGACCTGGATTAAATGGTATGAGCTTTCATGCATTAGGTATGAATGACTTAGCAGGCAATAATGTTTTAACCGTAGTTGATGAAGCGACAAAGAAAGGACGTGGAGGTTTTACAGGTAATAGTAACGACGATTATAAATTTAAAACACCACAATTATATAATTTAAAAGATGTTAGCTTTTTTGGCCATGGCGGTAGTTTTAAAAATATAAAAGATATTATTCGGTACAAAAATGAGGCTACCCACGAAAATACTGAAGTGCCTTCAGATAAACTTTCTCCTATGTTTGTACCCCTTAACTTAACAGATTCTGAAATAGATTTGCTTACTCTATTTGTAGAGCACGCCCTTTATGATGATAATTTAAAACGATTTGTACCAGAAAGCCTCCCATCAGGCTATTGTTTTCCTAATGCAGATTCACAATCCTCATTAGATATGAATTGTAATTAATATAAAGTAACTCATAATAGATTTATAAAAACCGATGCTAAAAGCTTCGGTTTTTTGTTTAGTATTACTAAGTAAAATAGTATTTTTAAAGCATGCGAAATGGTATAAAATCTATTTTCTTAATTTAATAAACCGATGCCTAAATACAACTACCCAAATAAAATACCATTTCGTAAGTTTTTATTAATGTCGGCTTCCATAGCCAAAAACCCAATTCCATTTCATAATAGATGCTTTAATGATGCAGGAGATACGTTTGCGATTAAATCCCCTTTTTACGGACACATTGTTTTAACTCGAGAAATAAACGTGGTTAAACATATCCTTCAAAAAAATCATAAAGTCTATCATAAATCAAAAATTCAAACCAAATACTTATCAAAATATGTTGGATACGGGCTACTAACCTCAAGTGGCGATTATTGGTTAAAACAGCGCAGATTAATACAACCAGCATTCCATAAAGAAAAGATTCAAAATTTAGTTTCAATCATTAATAAAGCTATTGAAACACAAGTAAATTTAATTGAAGAGAACGGTTTTGTAGATTTATATCCTATAATGAACGAGTTAGCTTTTGAGGTTGTAGCTAAATCTTTGTTTAATTTTTCTGCCCCAAAACATACTTTAAAACGCTTGCAGTTAATTATTGAAAAGTTACAGTTGTTTATTGTGAAAGAGTTGAGAATGCCATATAAGAAGCTATGGTATTTCTTAAAAGGAGCTATGGCTTACCACATGAAACTGGTAAGAGAAAGTAGAGCTATAATAAATGCCATTATAGAAGAAAGGCGAAATTCTGAGGAAGCGCATGATGATTTGCTAGACCTGTTATTACATGCTAAATATGAAGACGGAACAACCATGAGTAACGAGCAGTTAATTGACGAAATTTTAATTTTGTTTGTTGCTGGACACGAAACTACTGCCAATGCCTTAACATTTACATTAAAGCTTTTGGCGCAAAATAAAAAGGCATTAATAAGGACTGAAGACGAAATTAACAAAGCAACACATAAAAACATAACCCCTTTACAAAGCATCCATCAGTTAAATTACATCAAATGCTGCATTGAAGAAAGCTTACGGTTATACCCACCGGCATGGATAACCGATAGAGTAAATATTGAAGATGATAAAATAGAGGATTATCTATTAAAAAAAGGCACTATAGTTGGAGCATCAATTTACGAATTGCATCGAAATAAAAAGTATTGGAGTGATCCGGAAGATTTTAAACCAGAACGGTTTTTAGAAGCAAACAGAAAGCAAATATTACAATATTACATGCCCTTTGGTGCAGGACCAAGACTTTGCATTGGTAATAATTTTGCGATGTACGAAATGATTTTAACGGTAAATACTATTCTAAAAAAGTTTAGTATTTCTACCGATAATGACACCATTAAAATAAACCCTTTAATTACTTTAAAACCAGTAGATATAAAGTTAAAGTTTACTTTAAAAGGCTAATCAGAATGGGTAAAGAGAAGTGTAAATTGTGAATATAAAAAGCAGACTGTATATTAGGTTAACAATAGGCTTAATAATAACGGTATTTGTTATTAGGTTTTTGTCTAATAGTGAAACTGTTGATAAAAGTAGTTTAGACCAATTAAATGTTAAACTAGCCACTGAAATTAAAACCTTTAAAGGATCGACCTATAATTATGTTTATAAGTTTTGGGTGGCAAATTACCCTGCCGAATTTGTAATTGATGCAAATGATTTGTTATCAAACAATAAGCGTTTAGATGAACATTTAAAAAAAGAAGATTCTATTACTATTTTTATAAAGAAAAGTGATTTAGAAAAATTGACAAAAGAGTCTAAACGTGTTAGAGTATATCAAATTATGAAAGGAGGCGTAGAACATTTAAAAAAATGAATAAAAACAATGGAAAATATGCTCAACTCATAAAGGCTGAAGCCAAACGGCTTGGGTTTTTGTCATGCGGTATTAGTAAAGCTGGTTTTTTAGAAGAAGAAGCCCCACGATTAGAAAAGTGGCTGAATAATAATATGCATGGAGAAATGCATTATATGGAAAATCATTTTGACAAACGATTAGACCCCACTAAACTGGTAGAAGGTTCAAAAAGCGTCGTGTCATTATTGCTCAATTATTATCCACAAGAAACTCAAATTAAAAATACTTTTAAGGTGTCGAAATATGCTTATGGTACCGATTATCATTTTGTAATAAAAGACAAACTTAAAGCGCTGTTGCATTTTATTCAAGATGAAATAGGAGCTGTTAGCGGGAGAGCTTTTGTAGATTCAGCCCCCGTTTTAGATAAAGCCTGGGCTGCTAAAAGCGGTTTAGGTTGGATAGGGAAACACAGCAACCTGTTAACCCAACAAGTAGGCTCGTTTTATTTTATAGCGGAGCTTATTATTGATTTAGAACTCGATTACGACACGCCAACTACCAACCATTGTGGTACTTGTACAGCCTGTATTGATGCCTGCCCAACCCAAGCCATAACCGAACCTTATGTGGTTGATGGTAGTAAATGTATTTCGTATTTTACTATCGAACTAAAAACACACATACCTACAGAATTTAAAGGAAAATTTGATGATTGGATGTTTGGCTGCGATGTTTGTCAAGATGTTTGCCCCTGGAATCGGTTCTCTAAATCACATAGCGAACCGTTATTCAATCCACATCCAGATTTACTTTCAATGACAAAAACGGATTGGGAAGAGGTTACTGAGGATACTTTTAAAAAAGTATTTCAAAAATCTGCTGTAAAACGCACAAAGTTTTCAGGATTAAAAAGAAATATCAATTTTTTAAAAGATTAAGCTTATCCTATTATAGGATTATTATCTTTGTTGGTTTGATATATTTAAACTAATCCATAATGAGCGAAGAAAGTAAACGAAGAGAAGCCCTTATATATCACGCAAAGCCAACTCCAGGAAAAATAAAGGTTGTTCCAACCAAAAAATATGCGAGCCAGAGAGATTTATCTTTAGCCTATTCGCCAGGTGTTGCAGAACCTTGTTTAGAAATAGAGAAAGACAAAAATAATGCTTACCGGTATACCGCTAAAGGTAATTTAGTGGCTGTTATATCTAACGGAACAGCAGTCTTAGGGCTTGGAAATATTGGTCCGGAAGCCTCAAAACCAGTAATGGAAGGTAAGGGCTTGCTATTTAAAATATTTGCTGATATTGATGTTTTTGATATAGAAGTTGATACTGAAGATGTTGATGCATTTATTGCAACCGTTAAAAACATTGCACCCACTTTTGGAGGCATTAATTTAGAAGACATAAAAGCTCCGGAGGCTTTTGAAATAGAACGTCGCTTAAAAGAGGAGTTAGATATTCCTGTAATGCACGACGACCAACACGGAACGGCCATTATTTCTGCAGCTGCGTTATTAAACGCTGTTGAGCTAGCTGAAAAGAAACTAGATCAAGTAAAAATAGTGATAAGTGGTGCCGGAGCAGCGGCTATATCATGTTCTCGTTTATACCAGGCATGTGGAGCAAAGCGAGAAAACATGGTTATGTTAGACAGCAAAGGTGTTATTAGAAATGATAGAGAAAATTTAACTCCAGAAAAGGCAGAATTTGCTACACACAGAAAAATAGATACACTTGATGAAGCTATAACAGATGCCGATGTGTTTATTGGTTTGTCTATGCCAGATATTGTTACTCCAGAGATGCTTATGACCATGGCAAAGAATCCGATTGTATTTGCAATGGCCAATCCTAACCCGGAAATAAAATACAATACAGCAATTGCTACACGAAAGGATATTATTATGGCAACAGGACGAAGCGATCATCCTAATCAAGTAAATAATGTATTAGGGTTTCCGTTTATTTTTAGAGGAGCTTTAGATGTGCGTGCTACAAAAATTAACGAGGCCATGAAAATGGCTGCAGTTAAAGCTTTGGCTCGATTAGCTAAAGAACCAGTACCAGAGCAAGTTAATATCGCTTATGGAGAAACTCGATTAACTTTTGGAAAGGAATATATTATTCCAAAACCATTTGATCCGCGTTTAATTGCCGAAGTACCACCAGCAGTAGCAAAAGCAGCTATGGATAGTGGTATAGCAAAAGAGCCTATTGCAGATTGGGATAAATATAAAGAGACCTTACTGTCGCGTATGGGATCTGATAACAAATTGGTAAGGCTATTAATGAACAGAGCCAAACTAAATCCTAAACGGGTTGTGTTTGCCGAAGCAGATCAGCTGGCTGTTCTTAAAGCAGCACAGATAGTCTATGAAGATGGTATTGCATACCCTATTTTATTAGGACGAAAAGATACTATTCAGCGTTTAATGAAAGACATTGATTTTGATGCCGATGTGCCTATTATTGATCCTAAAGCAGATGAAGAAACCGATCGTAAAAACGGATATGCTAAGGTGTATTGGGAGCAACGTAAACGAAGAGGGGTTACACTTTATTCAGCACAAAAATTAATGCGCGAGCGTAACTATTTTGCGGCAATGATGGTAAATGAAGGTGATGCCGATGCTCTAATATCTGGGTACTCTCGTAATTATCCAACTGTGGTCAAGCCTATGTTAGAACTTATTGGTATGGATAAAGGCATCTCAAGAGTGGCAACCACTAATGTTATGATGACTAAGCGCGGGCCATTATTTTTAAGTGATACCTCTATCAATATTAATCCAACAGCTAAAGATTTGGCTAAGATAGCTCAAATGACTTCTAGTATTATCAAATTATTTGGCATGGAACCCGTTACCGCTATGGTGTCGTATTCAAACTTTGGATCTTCAAATAACCAGGAAGCTTCAAAAGTTAGAGAAGCAGTAACATATTTGCATCGTCATTTTCCTGATATGATTGTTGATGGCGAATTACAAACCGATTTTGCTTTAAACGATGAGATGCTTCGAGAAAGATTCCCGTTTTCTAAACTGGTTGGTAAAAAAGTAAATGCGCTAATATTTTCAAATTTAGACTCGGCTAATATTACCTATAAACTATTAAAAGAGTTGAATGATGCCCAATCTATTGGGCCTATAATGATGGGTATGCGTAAACCAGTACATATTCTTCAATTAGGAGCTAATGTAGATGAGATTGTAAATATGGCAGCTATTGCTGTTATTGACGCTCAATACAAAGAAAAGCGAGCACAAGAAAAGGCTAAATCAAAATAGCTTTAATGCCAATAAATTTATTACATTTGATTGACTAAGATATAGGGGGATTTATGATAACACATATTCAAGGAAAGCTTACTGAAAAAAACCCAACCAGTGTTGTTATTGAATGTAATGGCGTGGGGTATATGCTTAATATTTCGCTACATACGTACTCTCAAATACCAGATAACGAACAATTAAAGTTATACACACACCTTCAGGTTAAAGAAGATTCGCATACGCTTTATGGGTTTTCGTCGTTAGCAGAACGCGAAATTTTCAGATTATTAATTTCTGTAAGTGGCATAGGCTCTAGTATTGCACGTACCATGTTATCGTCTTTAACACCTAAGCAAGTTAGAGAAGGTATTGCTGTTGGCGATGTTGCTTTAATACAGTCTATTAAAGGTATTGGAGCAAAAACAGCTCAGCGTGTTATTATAGATTTAAAAGATAAAATTTTAAAGACTTATGATATAGACGAAATTTCTGTTTCAAAAGGCAATACCAATAAGGAAGAAGCGTTATCTGCATTAGAAGTTCTTGGTTTTGCAAAAAAGCAGGCAGAACGTGTTGTGGATAAAATTATAAGGTCCGAACCCGAAGCTAGTGTTGAAACCATTATAAAACAAGCTTTAAAAAATTTATAATAGATTTTGAATATAACTAACCCAAATTTTTATAAATCAAAAAAACATTACTTTTTTTTAGGTTTTATAGTATTGTTCTCTACTATGGCCTGGTCCCAGCAAACAGAACAAGATTCGGTAAAAACAGGGTTTAATTTAGGGAAAATAAAGGCTCCAAACCCTAATAGTGTAGAATCGAAATACACTTTTGATCCGCTAACAAACCGTTATATTTATACTGAAAAAATAGGAAATTATAATATTAAATACCCCCTTATTTTAACTCCAAAAGCGTATTATGCTCTGGTGGCTAAAGAAAACTTAAAAGCCTATTACAAAGAGAAAATTGATGCGTTTGATGGTAAAAAGGCAGGAACCAAAGACGGGCAAAAAAACCTAATTCCTGAGTTTTATGTAAAGTCCGATTTCTTCACATCTATTTTTGGAAGTGATACCATAAGTGTTGTACCTCAAGGTTCTGTTGAAATGGATTTAGGCGTCTTGTTTTCAAAACAGGATAATCCGTCATTTTCACCAAAAAACAGAAGCAATTTTACTTTTGATTTCGATCAGCGTATCAGTTTAAGTTTGTTAGGTAAAGTTGGTACCCGGCTGCAAGTAACAGCAAATTATGATACACAAGCGAGTTACGATTTTCAGGATATTATTAAATTAGAATACACCCCTACTGAAGATGATATCATCCAAAAAATAGAAGTTGGTAATGTAAGTATGCCTTTAAACAGTTCTTTAATTACGGGGGCCCAAAGTCTTTTTGGTGTTAAAGCACAATTGCAGTTTGGAAGAACAACCGTTACAGGTGTGTTTTCCGAACAAAAATCGCAGGCCAATACCGTAGTAGCCCAAGGAGGCGGAACACTTGAAGAGTTTGAACTATTTATTCGAGATTACGATGAGAACCGCCATTTCTTTTTAGCACAATATTTTAGAGACACCTACGACACTTCTTTGGAAACTTACCCCTATATGAATAATAAAGGGCTTCAAATTACTAGATTAGAAGTTTGGGTAACCAATAGGAGTAATAGAACAGATAATGTTAGAAATATTGTAGCACTTCAAGATTTAGGTGAAACAGATTTAATTGGCTTACAAACACCACCAGCTGGTTTTGTAAACGCTGGGTTAGGGGCTATTCCAGATAATAGTAATAATGATTTTGACCCTACAACTATTGGAACAACAAGTGTGCTTACAGAAGCTGTTAGAGATGTAGCAACCGTTCAATCTGGTATTTTGGTATCTAATGTTAATGAAGGCTTTGATTATGCAAAACTTGAGAATGCTAGAAAATTAATTGCTAATCAGGAGTATACTTTAAATAAAGATTTGGGGTATATTTCATTAAATCAACGTTTAAATAATGATGAGGTGTTAGCCGTTGCATTTCAATTTACTATTGGAGGGAAAGTATATCAAGTAGGTGAATTTGCAAATGACGGTGTTGATGCTACTGGTGTTACTACAGACACTAATTCGGGAGAGATAACTTCTGTAGTAAATAAAAATTTAGTTTTAAAACTATTAAAAAGTAGTATTACAAATGTTAATCAACCCGTTTGGAAACTGATGATGAAGAACATTTATGATACTGGCGCATTTAATTTAAGTCAAGATGATTTTAAGCTCAATATATTTTATAATGAAGCATCGCCTTTAAACTTTATTACCCCCGTAGGAACAACGCCTTTCCCTACACCCGGACCAAATGAAGTGCCTTTAAACGAAACCCCCCTGTTAAGAGTATTTAGCTTAGATAAGTTAAATTTTAACAACGACCCGCAAGCTAATGGCGATGGCTTTTTTGATTTTGTGCCCAACATAACGGTATTACCACAAACAGGAAAAATAATATTTCCAAGTGTCGAGCCATTTGGAAAGTATCTTTTTGATAAACTATCCTTAAGTGCCGCTGAAGATTACGATATAACGACATCTTATAACGAGAATCAAACCAAATATGTTTATGATGTGCTATACAAAAGCACTAAAACGGCGGCGCTAGAAGCCGTTGAAAAGAATAAATTTAAACTTAAAGGACGTTATAAATCTTCTGGAGGGGATGGTATTCCTATCGGGTCTTTTAATGTGCCCAGAGGTTCTGTAAAAGTTACAGCAGGCGGACGTGTTTTAGTTGAAGGCGTCGATTATACCGTGAATTATCAATTAGGACGTGTTCAAATTTTAGACGAAGCTTTAAAAGCATCCAATACGCCTATTCAGGTTTCTACTGAGAATAATGCCGTTTTTGGTCAGCAAACCAGACGTTTTACAGGTATAAACGTTGAGCATAAATTCAATGAAAATTTTGTTTTAGGAGCTACGCTTTTAAACCTTAATGAACGCCCCATAACTCAAAAAGCAAATTATGGCTCAGAGCCTATAAATAATACCATTTTTGGATTTAATGGAAACTATTCAACCAAGGTTCCTTTTTTAACCCGACTAGCAAATAAACTGCCAAACATAGACACCGATGTAGAATCTAATTTATCATTGCGCGGCGAGTTTGCCTATTTAGCACCGGGAGCACCAAAAGGAACAAATCTTAATGGCGAAGCCACATCATATGTTGATGATTTTGAAGGCTCTCAGGGCAGCATCGATTTAAAATCGCAGCAATCCTGGTTTTTATCAAGTACACCATTTGATACATCTTTAGGATATATCGATGTTACAGATCCTAACAATGCTTTAAACTTACAAAACGGTTATCAAAGAGCATTGTTAAACTGGTATACTATCGATCCTATTTTTTACAGTGCCAGAAGACCAGATGATGTCTCAGACGACGATGTTTCAGATTTATTTACAAGTCGTGTATTTATAAACGAGCTATTCCCAGAAAGAGATTTAGTTCAAGGCCAAAATTCTGTAATTTTTACTTTAGATCTGGCCTATTATCCGTCAGAAAGAGGCCCATACAATTTTAATCCAGCAGCGAATGGTAATATACTTCCTAATCCACAACAAAGTTGGGCAGGAATTACACGCCAATTAACATCAACAGATTTAGAGCAAGCCAATGTAGAATATATTGAGTTTTGGTTACAAGATCCGTTTCAGGAAAACCCAACAAATCCAGGAGGAAAGTTAGTGTTTAATTTAGGAAATATCTCCGAAGACATCCTCTCTGACGGAAGAAAACAATACGAAAACGGACTGCCGGATTCTTCAAATAATGCCTTTACAACAGAGACATCCTGGGGAAAAACACCAGGAAATCAATCTTTAATTTATGCCTTTGATACTACAGGTCAAGACAGAGTACTTCAAGATATTGGATATGATGGTTTAAATGATACAGACGAAGGGCTTAAGTTTCCTGCTTTTTCAACCTTAGAAGACCCGTCAAATGATAATTATGCATACTTTTTAAATACAGAAGGCGATATTTTTGAACGCTACAAAAAATACAATGGAGTTGAAGGGAATACTCCAGATACATTCACAAATACAGAAAGGGCTGCAAATACCCAGCCCGATGCAGAAGATATTAATCGTGATAATACCATGAACACGATTAATAGTTATTTTGAGTACGAGTTAGATATTACACGCCAAAACTTACCGGAAACGGAAGCCGATTTTAACAATATACCGGGGAGTAATCCTATAAAAGATTTTTTAAGAGATTTTAAAATACGACCAAGGCTATTGCCAAATGGCGATACCAAAGATGTGCGATGGTATCAATTTAGAATTCCGGTTCAGGGAAGTCATGTTACTTCAATTGGTGGAATTAGCGATTTAAGGTCTGTGCGTTTTGCTCGTGTATATCTTAAAGAGTTTTCAGAAAATACCGTATTTCGTTTTGGAACTTTAGATTTGGTAAGGAGTGATTGGAGGCGATACACTCAGGCTTTAGATAAAAATGATGCCACACCAGACGACCCTCAAACCGATTTTTCAGTTGGTGTAATTGGCACACTAGAAAATGAAGGGAGCTATCAAAGACCCCCGGGAATAGAACCAGAAGAGTTATTTAACAATAATACGGTTGTACAACAAAATGAGCAATCGTTAGTCGTTAATGTCTGTAACCTGGAGTCTGAAGATTCTAAGGCCGTTTATAAAAATATAAATATCGATATGCGTCAATATAAACGTATAAGAATGTTTATGCATGCAGAAGCTGGCGAATCTGGAAGTGCTTTAGATAATGATGAATTGGTAGGCTTTATTAGAATGGGTAATGATTTAACTGAGAATTTTTATCAAATTGAGATTCCTTTACAAGTTTCTACATCTACAACAAGAGAAGGGCTTTGGCCAACCAATAACGAAATTAATTTACCAATTGAGCTTTTAGGTAAAATTAAATCAATGGGTATCTCTGATGGAACCTTAACCAATTTAGATCCCACTTTTTATGATGTTATAAATGGAGAAGCTGTGCCTATTACCGGCGATCCATATTCTAATTATGTGGCTGGTCAACACCGAATTGCTATAAAAGGAAATCCTAATTTTGGAGATGTAAGAACACTTATGGTAGGGGTTAAAAATGCTACGAATAGAGACGATGTTTGTGCCGAGGTTTGGTTTAACGAATTGCGTTTGTCTGATTTAGATAACGAAGGCGGTTGGGCTGCTGTATTAAGTTTAGATACTAATATTGCAGATTTTGCCAATATAAGTGCTACTGGAAGACAAAGCACGTCTGGTTTTGGTACTATCGAACAAGGCCCGAGTCAGCGTAGTTTAGAAGATGTTAAGCAATACGATGTGGTAACCAATGTTAATATTGGGCAATTACTACCAAAAAAATGGGGCATTCAAGTACCGTTTAATTATGCGCAAAGCGAAGAATTAATAACCCCAAAATACGATCAGTTTTATAAAGATTTAACCTTGCAATCGCGATTAGATGCTGCTAACGATGCCGCCGAAAGAGAGCAGATAAAAGAGCAATCAGAAGATTATACAAGGCGTCAAAGTATCAATTTTATAGGCGTTAGAAAAGTGAGAACAGGCGAGTCTAAACCACGCTTTTATGATGTTGAAAATTTAACATTTAACTATTCTTATAATAAGGTAGAGCATCGAGATTTCGAAATAGAAAACTCAGTTAATAAAACAGTAAGAGTTGGTGCTAACTATGCCTTTAATTTTAACCCCATAACGGTTGAGCCTTTTAAAAAGAACGACTCTTTATTTAGAGGAAAATATTGGAAAATTCTAAAAGATTTTAATTTTAATTTACTGCCTTCAAGCTTTACAATTAACACAGATATTAATCGTCAGTTTAATAGACAAAAATTTAGAGATATCGACTTAGGTGGAGGCAATATTGGCATCGAAGAATTATTTAGAAGAAACTATACTTTCGATTTTCAATATACCATCAATTATAATTTAACCAAGGCGCTAAGCTTTAATTTTACGGCGGCAAATAATAATATTGTTCGTAATTATTTTAAAGATAATATTGTAAATGGCGATCAAGACCCAACCTTAGACGTTTGGGACGGGTTTTTAGATTTTGGAGACCCTAACAGGCAAACCCAAAGTTTAGGGGTTAATTATGAGCTGCCCATTCATAAAATTCCAACATTTAGCTTTTTAAGAGCTACGTACCGATACGATGGAGATTTTATGTGGCAAAAAGGCTCAGATTTATATGGTGAAGTTTTAGGGGAAGAAGTTAACAGTATTCAAAACTCAAATGTGCATAGTCTAAATTCAACTTTAGATATGAAAAAGCTATATAGATATATTGGCTTAGTAAAAAAACCTACAAGAAGAGTCAGGTCAAGAACACCACAAAAAGGAAGACCGCCGGGAGCAAACCAAAATAAGAAGCCGGCAAAAAGTAAAAATAAATCGGTAACCAAACTATTAAATGTAGGCGTTGATATTTTAACAAGTATTAAACGAATTCAATTTAATTACTCAGAAAATAACGGCACATTTTTACCAGGATACACGCAAACCCCCGGATTTATTGGTACACTTAGGCCAACATTAGGTTACACCTTTGGCAGCCAAAGCGATGTAAGACATTTAGCAGCCAGAAATGGTTGGTTAACCGTATTCCCGGAATTTAACCAGCAGTATACAGAAACACATACCAAGCAGTTGGATGTTTCGGCAAACTTAGAGCCTATAAAAGATTTGAAAATTGATCTTATAGCTAACAGAGCCCATTACGAAAACTATAATGAGAATTATAAAGTAGAAAATGGAGTTTATAACTCTTTAACACCAAATACTTTTGGGAACTTTAATATCTCAACTGTTTTAATAAAAACGGCATTTGGGAAAAGCGATGAGCGTGTTTCTGAGGCATTTAATGATTTTAGAGCGAACCGATTAAAAGTAGCTGAAAGGCTTGCAGAAACGTTTTATGGCAATTCAACATATGCCAGAGATACCGATGGTTACCCATTAGGTTTCGGTAAAAACAATCAGGCTGTTTTATTACCGGCATTTTTAGCTGCTTATTCCGGGCAAGATGCTGGCAAAGTTAAAACCAGTGCTTTTAGAGATGTGCCCATTCCTAACTGGGATTTAAAATACACAGGGTTAATGAAGCTGGCCTGGTTTAAAAAACGCTTTAAACGATTCTCTATAACGCACGGGTATCGTTCTACATATACCATTAATCAATTTAGTACCAATTTAAATTTGAATTTAGACCCTCTTGATAATGAAGCTCCAATTCCTGGATTAGATTATGCAAATCAACCTTCAGAATCATTAGATCAATCGGGCAATTTTAAAAACGGAACCTTGTTTAGCAATATTAATTTAACCGAGTTATTCAGTCCATTAATTCGAATAGATTTCGAAATGAAAAATTCAGTAAAAATTCTTGCCGAAGTTAAAAAAGACAGATTGTTGTCGCTTAGTTTCGATAATAATTTATTGACAGAAATTCAGGGCAACGAGTACATTATAGGCTTAGGTTATAGAATTAAAGATGTACGCATTCGCTCAAAACTTGCAGGACCCAAAAAGCGTATTGTAAGCGATTTGAATATGAAAGCAGATATATCGGTTAGAGATAATAAAACCATTATCCGGTATTTAGACTTAGAGAATAATCAAGTTACGTCTGGTCAAACCATTTGGGGTATAAAATATTCGGCAGATTATGCCTTTAGTAAAAACTTAACAGGTATTTTCTATTTTGATTATGCCTTTTCAGAATATGCTATTTCAACGGCATTTCCTCAAACAACAATTCGATCTGGATTAACACTTCGATATAATTTTGGGAATTAACAGGCAATCTATTTGAATTTATAATTTGAATAGATACATTTGTCAAAACAAACAAATAAACTTAAAATATTATAATGAACATTCCATCAGAATTAAAATATACTAAAGACCACGAGTGGATTAGTATTGAAGGCGACGTTGCTACAATAGGGATTACAGATTTTGCACAAAGCGAACTGGGAGATATTGTGTATGTTGAAGTTGAAACTGTTGATGAAACCCTTGATGTAGAAGAAGTTTTTGGAACCGTTGAAGCGGTAAAAACCGTATCAGATTTGTTTTTACCATTATCTGGTGAAATTATTGAGTTTAATGAAGCTTTAGAAGACGAACCGGAAAAAGTAAATAGCGATCCTTATGGTGATGGTTGGATGATTAAGCTTAAATGCTCAGATCTTTCGCAAACAGAAAACCTGATGTCTGCCGAGGATTATAAAGCACTAATAGGTGCTTAAAAAGTATGCGCTTATAATTGCAGTATTTTATTCGGCTGCTTTGGCAACGGTAAGCTTGATTAAAATTAATAACTTACCGGAAGTAGGTATATCTTTTGCCGATAAAATATTTCACTTTTTTGTATATAGTGTGTTAGCCTTTTTATGGTTTAACACCTTTTTTTTTAAGTTTAAATATCAAAAAATAAAGGCCATAATTTTTGCTGCTTTATTTTCAATAGCCTTTGGTATAATAATTGAGGTATTACAGGGAAGTGTTACTGCATCGAGACATACCGATGTTTATGATGCTATAGCGAATACTTTTGGAGTGTTAATTACTGTGGTAATACTGTTAATTAACAAAAAAACACATATTAAAAATTTATAAACGCTTGCTTTTTTGACAAATAAATAGTTATTTTAGCAATCTTCAAAAACAATAAAATTATGGAACCTAAAAAAAATCCTAAAGCAAATGTAGGGCGTAATAGCTCACTATATTTTGCAATTGGCTTAGCTTTAATGCTTTTTTTAACAAATTATGCGATTAATTATAAAACCTATGATAAATCTGATATTGATATAGGACAGCTAAGTTTAGATGATCTTGATGATGAAGAAATTCCATTAACAGAACAATTACAAACCCCGCCACCGCCACCGCCACCGCCAGCAGCTCCGGAAGTTATTGAAGTGGTAGAAGATGAAGAAGAGGTTGAGGAAACAGTAATTGAATCTACAGAAGCCGATCAAGAAACAGAAATCGTTGAGGTTGAAGAAGTAGAAGTAGAAGAAGTAGAAGAAGATATAGAAGTTCCGTTTGCCGTTATTGAAAACGTACCGGTTTTCCCAGGTTGCGAAAGAAAAAAGACAAACAATGATAAGAAAGCTTGTATGTCTGAGAAAATTTCAAAGTTTGTAAACCGAAAATTTAATACAGATTTAGCCGGAGATTTAGGTTTATCAGGCAGACAGCGTATTAACGTGATCTTTAAAATTGACAAAACAGGGAATATTGTTGGTATTCGAGCAAGAGCACCACACCCAGGTTTAGAAAAAGAAGCTAAGCGTGTTATTGGTCAATTACCAAAAATGAAACCAGGAAAACAACGTGGTAAAGCAGTAACTGTTCCATATTCGTTACCAATTATTTTCCAGGTACAAGATTAAATTAAAATTCTTTTTTCATTAATCTAAGGCGATTAGATTACTGAGCGAAGTTCAAGCATAAAATCCCGTTACAAAATTTGTAACGGGATTTCTTTTTTGGTATGCTTATTGTGATTTTACCATAATATTAACATATAAACTATAATTATTATGAGTAATTCAAAAAAAACTCACGAACTCATTCGGCAAAATGAGAAAATCGTGAAAAAACCGCAAAAGCATGATGCAAATTTACAAAAAAACTCAACCCTTTACTTTCAAATTGGGCTAATTGTTTGTTTACTGGGAGCCTATGGCCTCTTTGAAATGCAGTTTAAAACAACTATCCCAAATGAATATGTTTATAAACAAGAGCCGCCAGAATCAATTGAAGTATTAGTTGATAAGTTTAAAGTTTATGAAGAACCAAAAGCTAAGGATGAACCAAAGATGAAAAAAAAGTTACTATTAATTGATGAACCAAAGATTGTTGAAGATGATCATATAATAAAAACTTTGGGTATTGATACGCCAGAGCAAAACACATCTTCTGATCCAATAGATCCAGGTGTTCTTGATGTTACTCCAGAACCTGATGATATTCCAGTAGATTTTATTAGAGTTGAACAAGTACCAATCTATCCCGGTTGCGAAAAGAAAAAAACCAATGATGAGAGACGTAAATGTATGTCTGAAAAAATAACGAAACTGGTTCAGAGAAAATTTAATACAAGCGCCGGTGATGGCTTAGGGTTATCCGGAAAACAAGTTATCCGTACCCAGTTTAAAATTGATAAAACAGGACAGGTAACCGATATTAAAGTTAGAGCCCCGCATTCAAGATTAGAAAAAGAAGCTCAACGTGTTATTAATAAAATTCCTGAAATGACTCCCGGAAAACAACGCGATAAAAATGTTGGGGTTATTTATGCCCTGCCCATAATATTTAAGGTAGAAAATTAAGCATAGCAAAATACTTTAAAGCCTATAAAACCGTTATTAGTGAAACTGATAGCGGTTTTTCTTGATCTGGATTCATTTCAGGTTTATATATTTAGCTTCTATCTTAGGGAGCTGTCAAAAGATATTAATGACCTACTAATCTAAAAAATATAGTATCTTTCTGCTCAAAATAAATTCGCATTACATTTATGAAGAGATTCGTTGTCCTATTTCTACTTTTAGTTCAATATCACATACATGCTCAAAATGCTTTTCTTTATGAAAAGCCGCCTGTTTTTCCGAATTGCGAAACGGTAGACATAGACTCATTGCAACAATGTTTCGATAAGAATGTATTCACGCATATTTACCAGCACTTTAAAGTGCCACAAAACGCTTTGGATGAAAACTATAAAGGTAAGGTTGTAGTGCTTTTTGAAGTAGATACAACAGGGGTGTTTAAAATCGTTTATATAGATGCCATTTATAAAGAATTAAAGCACGAAACCCAAAGAGTTTTTAAGCTTTTTCCAAAAATAAAACCAGCAACGTTTAACGGCAGAGTAACCTATAAGCAATATTCTACAGCTATTAAAATACCATTGATCCATCCATCAGCCGTTTCAAAAAGGGTTACAAAGGTTAATGCCATTTCTAAATTAGAAGCAGAAGCCAAAACAGAGTTTGATAGTGTAAATGCGGGTTTAAAGGCTTTTGAAAACAAAGGCTATACCAGCCAGTTAAATATTCCCTTTACCCATAGTGATTATTCAAAGTTCGACAGGCAAATGAATTTGATAGGCACCAATAGTCATACCGCATCAAAACCATTTGTTTATGAAGAGGTTTCGAGATATTACGATTTTAAAGCCGAAAAAGAAAAGCTTAAAAAAGAAACCGATACCTGGGCAGGGAGAAAACTATGGAACGAGCATTTAGTACAATTACAGGGACAAGATTATTGGTTTACTATCGACCCCGTTTTTGATTTGCAAGTTGGTAAAGATACCGATGCAACATTTAGTTCAACCTATAATAATACCCGGGGGTTTTTGGTTCAGGGAGGCTTAGGGAAGAAGTTAAATTTTTATGCTTCTGTTTTTGAAAGCCAGGGGCGTTTTGCACAATACGTGAATCAGTATGCCGAAAGCTTAAAGGCTTTTGGTCCAGATCCCGCAATTATTCCCGGTCGTGGTATAGCAAAACGATTTAAAAGCAATTCTTACGATTATCCTGTTGCCGAAGCGTATTTGTCTTACGCACCGGCAAAATTTATAAATGTTCAGTTTGGGCATGGTAAAAACTTTATAGGAGATGGTTATCGATCGTTATTACTAAGCGATGTAGCAAGTCCGCATCCCTTTTTGAAATTGAACACTACATTTTGGAAAATAAAATATACGAACACCTGGATGTGGTTAAGAGATGTTCGACCTGAAGTTACTGAAGATGGTGCATTTTTAACCAAATACATGGCCAATCATTACTTAAGCTGGAATGTGTCTAAACGATTTAATTTAGGCTTGTTTGAATCGGTTATTTGGACAAATTCCAATAACCGAGGTTTTGATGTTAATTATTTAAACCCTATTATATTTTACAGGGCCATTGAGTTTGAAACAGGTCAGGATGCAGGAAATGCAATTATTGGAGCCTCGGCAAAATACAAATGGAACGATAATATAAATATATATAGCCAATTTATTTTAGACGAATTTTCGCTAAGTGACATTAAAGGCGGGGAGAAGAGTTGGAAAAATAAATACGGTTACCAAATTGGGATTAAATACTTTAATGCTTTTAAGGTTGATAATTTAATGCTTCAGTTAGAATACAACAGAATAAGACCTTATACCTATTCGCATAATACCATTGCAACAAACTATGGGCATAATAACCAATCTATGGCGCATTTATGGGGTGCAAATTTTAGCGAAGCTATTTTAATTGGGCGTTATCGCTACAAACGTTGGTTTGCCGATGCCAAATTTATTTTTGGAGTTCGCGGGTTAGATTTTAATAATGGAACCGATAACTTTAGTTATGGTGCAGATCTTTATAAAAATTATAACGACCGCCCTTTTGATACTGGAGTTGAAGTGGGCCAAGGTATAAAAACAAAAACCTTTAATGGCAATTTACAAGCGGGATATATAGTAAACCCAGCTTCAAACTTAAAGGTATTTACAGATATTAGTTTTAGAAACTTTAATCCGGAAGCCATAACAACTTCAACATTTAAAAGCAACACCGTTTGGTTTAATTTTGGATTAAGAACCGATTTATTTAATTGGTATTTCGATAATTAATCTTTTTTATATTAAAAAAGCAAGTTAGAAATGGTATAGGTTACTCTGCTTTTAAACTCCTGTAAAAGGTTTGCCGTATTTGGGCGTCTTTAATAAACCAATCGCCATAATTTAAAGCACTGTATTCCCGGGTTATGGCTTCGTTTTTAGTAACCTCTTCTTCGGTTTTTCCTTTTTTAATTTCAGCTAAAACACGGGTTTTAATTGTTTCCAGCATATTTAAATATGCGGTTAATTCTTTTTTATTAGACAGGTTTCTGTGCCCGGGAATAATTTTAGTATCCTCGTCAATTAGCATTAAAGCACGCTTTGCAGCATGAATATAACCGTTTACGCTTCCGCCGGAGGCCAGATCTATAAACGGATATTTGCCTTGAAAATACGTGTCTCCCATATGCAGGATATTACTTTTTGTAAAATAAATCATGGCATCGCCATCGGTATGAGCATTATCAACATGAAACACCATAATAGCTTCTCCATTCATATAAAACGTTATGTTCTCTGAAAATGAAACCAGCGGTAATTTTGTTGGTGTAGCTTTGGTTGTTCTGTTTCGGTATTTATCAAACTGATCGACACTCATACGTTTTCTAACATTATCATGGGCTACAATAATAGCACCTTCATTTTTAATGTTTTCGTTGCCGCCAACATGATCGTGATGCCAATGGGTATTAATTAAAAACTGTATGGGTTTATCGCTAATGGCTTTAATGGCGGCTAAAATTTTAGGGGTTAATGGTGCAAACTGGCTGTCTATCATAACAACACCGTCTTCACCAACGTATAAGCCAATATTGCCCCCCTGCCCCTCTAACATATATATGCGCTCTGATAGTTTATGGGTTTTAATAACCACATCATTATTTTGAGCGCAGACCAGTAAAGAAAAGCAAAAAGCAAAAAGCGGTAAAACAGATTTTAAAGATGTCATAATAAATCGAGATAAGGTTGTTTTCAATAAAAATACAAAATATAAAGGGCTTAATGAGGAAAATAAATTTACCATTAAAAAGGATTGCTCAAATTGCTTTAATACCAAATGAATTTTTAAATGACTGATAATAAATTTGAATTATATTTTCTTTAGATGAAAAATAAAATATAAGCATAGCCATAGTTACGATTCTATTTTATTTTGAAATATAAAGGAAAAAGAAACGGATTTAATCGGTTATTTTGAAGTTTATTTGGTATATTAAAGTATCTTTGCACTCGCATTATAAAGCGACCAAGAAAAGGAAACATTGAGTAACTCAAAATCTTCATTAGCAACACATTCTGTAATTTCAGATTTTAAAGAAATCACAAAAATGCGATTGGCATTAAGTGTTGTTTTTTCTTCACTTGCCGGTTATTTATTAGGTGCAGAAACGGTATCTGTTAAAACTTTAATTTTACTGGCTTTTGGGGGTTATTTTATGGTTGGGGCATCAAACGCATTTAATCAAATTATTGAAAAGGATTTAGATGCTTTAATGAGCCGCACTAAAGACAGGCCAATTCCGGGAGGGAGAATGTCGGTAACCACAGCCTTTATAATTGCTTCTGTTTTTACATTATTAGGCATTATTATATTGTATACCATCAACAAACAAACAGCTATGTTTGGTGCCATTTCAATATTTTTATATACCTGTGTTTATACCCCTTTAAAAACCAAAACACCATTAGCTGTATTTGTTGGAGCTATTCCGGGAGCTATACCATTTATGTTAGGCTGGGTTGCTGCAACAGATGATTTTGGTATAGAACCAGGAACATTATTTGCATTACAGTTTTTTTGGCAATTTCCTCATTTTTGGGCCATTGGCTGGTTTTTATTTGAAGACTATAAAAAAGGCGGATTCTTTATGTTGCCAACAGGACAACAAGATAAAGGAACTGCAGTACAAACCATTATGTATACTATCTGGACCCTGATCGTATCAATAATTCCTGTATTTGGGTTTACCGGTAAATTAGAATTGTCAATAGTATCAGCAGTTATAGTATTTCTTTTAGGATTATGGATGCTGTATTATGCCATTCGTTTATTTAAATTAATGACTGAAAAATCAGCAAGACAACTTATGCTAGTTAGTGTATCGTACATCTCGTTAGTACAAATTGTTTATGTAATCGATAAATTTATTAGATAATTATGGATTTAACTCAAGGGACTCCGGAAGAAAAAAATAACCGAGCAAAAAAAATGATGCTTTGGTTTGGGATTATTTCACTTGTCATGTCGTTTGCAGGATGGACAAGTGCATTTGTAGTAAGCAGTTCCAGACCAGATTGGTTAAAGGATTTTCAGTTGCCAAATGCTTTTATTGTAAGTACCGTTATAATTTTAATAAGCAGTGTAACATTTTTACTGGCTAAAAAAGCATTAAAAAGTGAAAACAGATCAAAAACAACATTGTTTTTATGGGTGACTTTAATTTTAGGATTAGCATTTATTTTTTACCAGTTTAAAGGCTTTCGGCAAATTATTGATTTAGGCTACAATTTTACAGGACCTACCAGTAATGTAACCATGTCTTATATTTATTTAATTGCTATTGTGCATATTTTGCACGTTGTTGTTGGCTTAATTTGTTTATTGGTAGTAATTTATAATCATTTTAAACAAAAGTATAGTGCAGCAAAAATGCTAGGGTTCGAACTGGCAGCAACATTTTGGCATTTTATAGATATACTATGGGTATACCTCTTTTTGTTTTTATATTTTATAGGATAATTTTTATTGTTTTTTTATAGAGATGTGTGGCATCCAAAAGCCCCTTTATTTAGAGTCTTTAAAATTTATTGTAGGATGTTTTATTAGATAGATAATTTGATTATTTTTGTGCAACTTTTAAATAACAACCATTACATATGAGTACTACAGTTGTAAATACTGGAACAGAAGGTAAAACTTGGGGCGGAGGAAACCAGCCGTTACATGCAAGTTATGGTAAAATGATGATGTGGTTTTTCATCGTTTCTGATGCTTTAACATTCTCCGGGTTTTTAGCCGCTTACGGATTTTCAAGATTTAAGTTTATAGATTCATGGCCAATAGCCGATGAGGTGTTTACGCACTTTCCATTTTTACATGGGGTAGATGCACCAATGTATTATGTGGCTTTTATGACGTTTGTACTTATCATGTCGTCGGTAACCATGGTATTAGCAGTTGATGCAGGGCATCACCTAAATAAGGCTAAAGTAACCATTTACATGTTTTTAACCATTATTGGTGGTTTAATATTTGTGGGGTCTCAAGCCTGGGAGTGGAACACTTTTATAAAAGGAGATTATGGTGCTGTTCAAACCAAAGGAGGAAATATTTTACAGTTTGGAGAATATGTTGAAAAAGAAGGGGAGCAAGTTTTTAAAAGAGTAGCATTAAGAGATTTTGCGGTTGCCGAACAAACATATAGAACAGAGCATGATAGAAAAAATGGATTGTGGTTTGTACAAGAAGGCACCTTACCAACCTTTACAGTCGATGAAGTTATTCATGGTTTTGAAGCACATGATAATGTTTTAGTAAGAACACAAATTATAAACGACGCTGGCGAAAAAACAGTTTTGTCAAGAGGTGAATCATTAAAACTTTTAAAAGATAACGGTAAAACGGTTGTAGAAGGAGCAAACCTACATGTAAATGAGTACGGTTCGCCATTGTTTGCAGATTTCTTTTTCTTTATAACTGGATTTCACGGATTTCACGTATTCTCTGGAGTTATAATTAATATCATTATTTTCTTTAATGTAATATTAGGAACTTACGAGAGACGTAAAAATTATGAGATGGTTGAAAAAGTTGGTTTGTACTGGCACTTTGTAGATTTAGTTTGGGTATTTGTATTTACATTCTTCTACCTGGTATAATATTTAATAATAGTATTTAAAATGGCACACGCACATAATCTAGCAATATTAAGAGGTTTAATAAAGTTTAAATCTAACACACAAAAAATTTGGGGAGTATTAATTTTACTTTCTATCGTAACGGCTATAGAAGTTGCATTGGGAATTATAAAACCAGATGTTTTAATGGGGCAAGTTTTAGGCATGAAGCTTTTAAACTGGATATTCATCATCTTAACCATTGTAAAAGCCTATTATATTACCTGGGATTTTATGCACATGCGTGATGAAACTAAAGGATTAAGACGTGCTGTAGTATGGACAACAATTTTCTTAATACTGTATTTAATATTTATATTATTACAAGAAGGCGGTTACGTTTTTGATGTTTATAAAGAAGGATTTATTAAAAGAGATTTTTAAAACTTTATTAGTTAAATAGAGATATAAAGGCGGTTTTTAAACTGCCTTTTTTTATTTTTGAAGCCTTAATTAGTTTTCAATAAAAATGCATGTATTCAATGGATTATAAGAAAGTTAGCCGTTATGTAGTTTTAGGAGTTTTATTTTTTCTTCCTGTAACATTTTTATTGTTCTTATATCCGGCAACGCATAATTATGAACCACTGGATATTGTAAATAAAAAGGTATTAGACTTACAATCGTTTACTTCGCCTAAAGATCAAATTATTTTAAAAGACCATATAACGGTACTGGGTTTTTTTGGTCAAGACCCCAATAGCAAATCTACAACGGCTTTAAATTTAAAGGAACTGGTTTATGATAAGTTTAAGGGTTTTAAACGTTTCCAAATAGTAATTGTGGTGCCTAAGGGTACAGAACCTGCCGTTGAAAACCTTAAAAAAGAAATAGCATCATACGAAGATTTAAGGTTTTGGCATTTTGTTTTTGGAGCACCAAAGGATATTCAAAGGGTGTTTTATAGCATAAAATCAAAACAAAATCTTAGCGACGATTTAGCATCAGACCATGTTTTTATTGTTGATAAAGATTTAAACCAACGCGGAAGGCTTGATGACAGAACTGATAATGAACTGGAAAAAGAAAAACCGGTTTATGGTTTGTACTCTTATGATTGTATTGAGGTTGCAGAAATTAAAAATAAAATGAGCGACGATTTACGCATTTTATTTACAGAATATAGACAAAAACGAAAGGGCGAATTTAATCCCGGGCCCTCAAGGTCTGAAGATATAAGCCCAGACAAAAAAGATTAAATTGATAAGAAAGACTCCTTTAAAAAAAGGAAGGAAAAGTTATGAGCAAGAAAACTAATTATTCGTATATAGGTATCGCATTTATTATACTGGTTTTTGGGATACTGTTTATTCCTAAAATAGTAGACAGAATATCCAATAACGATGTGATACGTCATGAAAGTAGAAGCGATTCTGCTAAGGAAAAACAATCAATAAAATCTGATCTGGCATTTATTCAAATTAATGGACAACCTAAAAAGGTACCTGCATTTTCGTTTATAAACCAGGCAGGAAAATCAATTTCCAATATAGACTACGAAGGCAAGGTTTATGTTATTGAATTTTTCTTTACAACGTGCCCAACCATTTGCCCGCGTATGAATGCTAATCTTATTCAAATTCAAAATAGCTTTAAAGGCTTTGAAGATTTTGGGGTGGCATCCTTTACAATAAACCCGGATTATGATACACCGGAAATCCTAAAGGCCTATGCAGAGCACTATGGAGTTACAAACCCTAATTGGCATTTAATGACAGGGAATAAAGACGATATTTATAAACTAGCAAACCAGGGGTTTAATTTATACACAGGAGAAAATGCTGAGGCTGAAGGCGGCTTTGAGCATTCGGGAAATTTTGCTTTAATTGATAAAAACGGGTTTATACGCTCAAGAAAAGACCAATTTGGAAACCCTATAATTTATTATAGAGGAATAGCCTCTGAAGCAGAACAGGTTGATGATGATGGCGCAGAAGAACAGATTAGCGCGTTAAAGGAAGATATAAAAAAACTATTAAACGAATAAATGTATCATTTCGTATCGGCTCTGGTTAGCCGAAGTAAGAAACGAAAAATGTATTAGCATGAATAATCAAGACCCTATATTAGACGATAAAAAATATAACAGATTAATAGTTGTATTATCAATAATTATCCCAATTGTTGTAGCTGCTTTATTTAGTGTTAAAATACCAAATGTAGAGCCTTTAAGCTTTTTGCCGCCAATTTATGCCACCATAAACGGTATAACAGCCATTATTTTAGTAATAGCATTTTTTGCTATTAAAAAGAAAAATATCGTGCTTCATGAAAACCTCATGACTACCGCCATTTGGTGTTCTGTAGTGTTTTTGATTATGTATGTAGCCTATCATATGACAAGCGACTCTACAAAGTTTGGAGGAGAAGGTGTTATAAAATATGTTTACTATTTTATTTTATTAACACATATTGTTTTATCTATTGCGGTTATTCCATTTGTATTAATCACTTATGTAAGAGCCATAACAAATAATTTTGAAAAGCATAAAAAAATAGCCCGAATTACATTTCCATTATGGTTATATGTTGCTGTAAGTGGCGTTGTTGTTTACATATTGATTTCACCGTATTATGTTTAAAAATATGAAACGTAAAATAATATTTCTGGTTTTTTTCCTTCTCTTTTTTCTGGAAACGAATGCACAATGTGCCATGTGTCGAGCCGTTTTAGAAAGTGAAGAAGGGCAAACTGCTGCAGAAGGCATTAATGACGGTATTGTGTATTTAATGGCGATACCATATATACTTGTAGGAGGTCTGGCGTATTATATTTATAAGAAATTCAATACGTTAAATAAATAATAAAAATTTTTAGGTACAATTTTTGTAACATTTCTTTGTCTTATAAGTCTAACTAAAAAGCCTTAGCTTTATTAAACCCATCAAAGTAATGTTAAAAATTAGCCAACTACACAAGTCCTATCCAATAGGCGATTCCAGTTTACATGTTTTAAAAGGTATTGATCTCTCTGTTGAAGAAGGTGAAATGGTAGCTATTATGGGCTCTTCAGGTTCAGGGAAATCAACATTACTAAATATTATTGGGATGCTTGATGAGGCCGATGAAGGCGATTATGTTTTAGACGGATTACCAATAAAGGACCTTACCGAAAAAAAGGCAGCCGTATATAGAAATAAGTTTTTAGGATTTATTTTTCAATCCTTCAATCTTATAAATTATAAAAATGCACTTGAAAATGTAGCATTACCATTGTATTACCAGGGTATGAAACGTAAACAACGTCAAGAATTAGCTTTATTTCATCTTGAAAAAGTTGGCTTAGCAGATTGGGCAGAACATTTACCAAAAGAACTTTCGGGTGGGCAAAACCAACGTGTAGCCATTGCAAGAGCTTTAGCTGCAAATCCTAAATTATTATTAGCCGATGAGCCAACCGGGGCATTAGATACGAAAACCTCTTACGAAATCATGGAGTTTATACAACAATTAAATGATGAAGGTAAAACCATTTTAATGGTAACACACGAGGAAGACATCGCTAATATGTGTAAGCGCATTGTAAGGTTGCGTGATGGTGTTATTATGGAAGATAAGAAAGTAGAACAGGTTAGGGCAGAACAGTATGTTTGATATAGACCTTTGGCGCGAAATATTCCAGAGTATTAATAAGAACAGAACCAGAAGTTTATTGTCTGGTTTTACTGTGGCATTTGCCATATTATTATTTACCATTCTTTTTGGAATTGCTAATGGTTTGAAAAACACATTTGCTGAAGCTTTTGTTGACGATGCCAATAATTCTATTTTTATTCGATCTGGTTGGACCACCAAGGCACATAAAGGCTTACAAGCCGGAAGACGTATTCAGTTTAAAAATGAAGATTTTGATTATGTAAAAGACGATTTTGGTAATAAGGTTGAGTTTATTACTGCAAGAATTTATAAAAATGTCCAGGCCTCTTTTAGGAACGAACAGAACAGTTATAGGCTAAGAGCAGTACATCCAGACCATCAATACTTAGAAAAAACAAAAATAAAAGAAGGGCGATATATCAATCAGAACGACTTACAAAATAGAACAAAAGTTGTTGTAATTGGCAGGTTGGTTGAAGAAGATTTATTTTTAAAAACAGCTGCCATAGGAAAATATATTAACCTTAATGATATTCAATATAAAGTTGTTGGTGTTTTTACTGATGATGGAGGCGATAATGAAGAGCGCCTAATATATATGCCAATTACAACGGCTCAACATATTTATGGCAATAATGATTATATAGATCAAATAAATCTAACGTATAATCCTGAAATGGATTACGACCAGGCATTGGCTTTTAGTAATTTGTTAACCAGAAAGCTTAAAGACCGCTTTTCTGTTGCACGCAACGATCAAAGAGCTATTAGAGTTCGTAATATGGCCGAAGGCACAAAAGCAGTTGGGCAAATGACAGGCGGCTTAACGGTTATTATTTTAGTTATAGGTTTTGGTACTCTTATAGCTGGCGTTGTAGGGATTAGTAATATCATGATCTTTATTGTTAAAGAACGCACAAAAGAAATAGGGATTCGTAAAGCCCTTGGAGCCTCTCCACGATCTATAGTATCCATAATCTTAATAGAGTCTATTTTGATAACAGCCATTGCCGGATATGTTGGTTTGTTGGTTGGTGTTGGTGTTTTAGAGTTTGTTGGTCCCAGTTTAAAGGAATACTTTATTAAAGATCCGGGAGTTAGTAATAGCCTTGTTATAGGAGCCACCATTACATTAATAACGGCAGGCGCTATAGCGGGATATTTGCCGGCAAAAAAGGCATCGAGAATTAAACCTATTGTAGCATTAAGAAACGATTAATGATGTTTAAATTTTTATTCGATAGAGACACATGGCAGGAAGTTTACGATAGCTTTAGTAAAAATAAACTAAGGTCAATACTTACTATGGTAGGTGTTTGGTGGGGTATTTTATTATTGATCGGGTTACTAGGATCGGCTCGAGGGTTAGAGAATTCATTTAATAGATTATTTGGAAGTTTTGCTACTAATAGTGTTTTTGTCTGGGGAGAAAATACAAGTAAACCCTTTAAAGGCTTTCAGGAAGGAAAACAAGTAAGACTTACATTGTCTGATGCTAAAAAAGTAGAGGAAAATGTTGAAGGTATTGAATTTGTTGTTCCAAGAAGTGTAAATCAAGCCCAGGTTGTTCGAAAGTTTCTCACTGGTAATTTCGGAATATATGGCGATTACCCATTATTAGATCAAGTTCAAAAGAAAAAACTGGTGCATGGCAGGTTTATTAATCAGAATGATATTGATGATAATAAAAAAGTGGCTGTTATATCAGATGAAATATACAAGCAATTATTTGAAAAAGATGAAAAGCCCATAGGAGAATATATTCAAATTAACAGCATTAGTTTTAAAGTAATTGGTCTGTTTGAAAATGGAAATGTAAATATGGGGCCATCGGCAGACATTCATATTCCTTTCACAACATTTCAGCAAATATATAATCAGGGCGACCAAATTGGTTGGATGATGATTACAGGAAAGCCAGAGTATGATATTAAACAAATTGAGAATGACGCTAAGTTGTTACTTAAAAACTTAAATCATATTCACCCTAAAGATAAGCGCGCTTTTGGCAGTTTTAACTTAGGAAAAGAATTTGCAAAAGTTACAGGCTTTTTAATAGGTATGCAGTTCCTAACATGGTTTGTGGGGATAGCCACCTTAATAGCAGGTGTATTTGCTATAGGTAATATTTTGCTAATTACTGTAAAAGAGCGTACTAAAGAAATAGGTGTACGTCGTGCATTAGGGGCTACCCCTTTTGAGATAAAACGGCAAATAGTTGTTGAAGCGGTTTTTTTAACTCTTGTAGCAGGAGTTTTTGGAATTATATCCGGAGGGTGGATTTTAATAGGATTAGATGCTGCTTTTGGTCAAGGAGACGACGCTGCCATAGTAAACGCATCTGTATCTATTGCTGTAGTATTTATAGCATTAATCATATTAGTGATTTTAGGAACTTTAATAGGCTTAATCCCAGCATTTAAAGCAACAAGTATAAAACCAATAGAAGCATTAAGAGAAGAATAAACAATCAAGAAAATGAATAAAACAGTAAAAATTATTTTTGGAATAATAGCGATTATAGCATTAATATTCGTATTAAAGTATTTTAAAGATGCCAATTCAAAAGATGTAGTAGATTACAAGGTAGAAGAACCATTTTATACATCAATAAACACTAAGGCAGTCGCAACAGGTAAGTTAAATCCGGAAGAGGAGATTGAACTAAAACCACAAATTTCAGGAATTGTTGATGATATTCTTGTTGAGGAAGGAGACATTGTTAGAAAAGGCGATTTAATTGCAAAAATTAGAGTGGTACCTAATGAGCAAAGTTTAGTAAGTGCTAAAAGTAGAATAACATCATCTAAACTATCTTATGATAATGCCAAAACATTATACAATAGAAATAAAGCCTTGTTTGAAAAAGGTGTGATATCTAAACAGGATTTTGAAAATAGTGAGTTATCATTTAATCAGGCTAAAGAGTCGCTTGCCCAGGCCCAAAACGATTACCAAATTATAAGACGTGGTTCTATTTCTGGAGGAAGTTCTGCTAATACTAACATTGTAGCTCAAATTCCAGGAACCATTTTAGAAATACCGGTGAGAGAAGGCGATCAGGTTATACAAAGTAACAACTTTAACGCAGGAACAACCATAGCTACCATTGCCGATATGAGCCTTATGATTTTTGAAGGAAAGGTTGATGAGGCAGAGGTTGGTAAACTTGAAGAAGGTAAGGATATTAAAGTGCTACTTGGTGCGATAAATGATAAAGAGTTTCCTGCGAAATTAACTTTTGTTGCACCAAAAGGACAAGAAGAAAATGGTGCTGTACAGTTTACTATAAAAGCTGATGTACAAATTGAGCAAAGTACTAATATTAGAGCAGGATATAGCGCTAATGCAGAAATAGATATTGAAAGTAAAGACAGTGTTTTAGCAATTAAAGAAGCATTACTGCAGTATAATAGAATAACAGAAAAACCTTTTGTAGAAATACAAAAAGAAGCGGGCAAGTTCGAGAAAAAGAATGTAACTCTGGGCTTGTCGGATGGTATAAATGTTGAAATAACAGAAGGTGTTAAAGAAGGCGACAAAATTAAAGTGTGGAATAAAGCATCAAAAGATAATGAAGATGAAGATAATGATTAATTCAATGAGCAGTTTCTTGCAAGGGTTTACCTATGCTGAGTCAGGTCGAAGTAGAAATTTTGTAGGAGTAAAGTCTTCTGTGTTATTATTTAGTGTGCTGTTTACTGTAGCATCTTTTGCACAGCAAAAAAAGTGGACATTAGAAGCGTGTGTATCTCATGCACTTGAAAATAACATCTCTGTAAAGCAAACCGAAAATTCGTTGCTTTTAAACGAGCAGGATATTAAAGCAGCAAAAGGACAGTTTTTACCATCAGTTAGTGGTAGTGTTTCTCAGGGCTTAAGCTTAGGAACCAGTTTGGTTGCACAAGGGATATTTGCTAATAGAACAAGTCATTCAACAAGTTTAGGCTTAAGTGTATCTCAAAATGTTTTTAGCGGATTTAGAACCTTAAATCTTTACAAGCAATCTAAATTAAACTCAGAGCTAAGCCAATTAGAGCTAAAGCGCTTAAAAGACGATATTTCCTTAAACGTTGTTGATGCCTATTTATCTGCGTTGTTCAATAAAGAAAATTTAGAAACAGCAAAGGCGCAATTTGAATTTAGCCAAAAACAACTGGAACAAGTTAAAGATCTGGTAGATGCCGGAGTACAGCCTAAAGCTAATATTTATGATACTGAAGCTACGTTAAGTAGAGATGCGCAGCAAGTTACTATTGCAGAAAATAATTTTAATTTAGCATTACTAACTCTATCTCAATTATTGCAAGTGCCTTTTAATGGATTTGATGTAGAAATTATTGATGTTAATACACCATCTGTAGCTTTATTATATAACGAAGTTACACCTGTTTTAAATTATGCTTTACAAAATAGAAATGAAATTAAAATAGCAGAAAAAAATATTGAAAATGCTATGTTAAATACTGAGATATCTAAATCGGGTTACTTACCTAATGTTTCATTTAGCTATGGCTTTGGTACTAATGCATTCTATTCTAATTTAATAAACAATGAACAAGCTTTTTTAGATCAATTGAATGACAATAAAGGTCACAGTTTTAATCTTAGTGTAGGCATTCCTATTTTTTCCAGATTTCAAAATAAAACGGCAGTAGCAAAATCAAAAATACAGGAAGAGAATAGTAAATTACGTTTACAGCAAGCTAAGCTGGATCTGGAGTCTAACATACAAAGAGCTTATACAGATGCTCAGGCAGCATTTAAAGCCTATGATGCAGCTCAAAAGTCATTGGCATCTCAGGAGTTGGCTTTTAACAATTCAAAAGAACGTTATGATATTGGTAATATGACTGCTTTTGATTTAGAACAAGCCAGAGTACAATATATAAATGCTCAATCGTCTTTAATAAATGCTAAATATGATTTTGTTTTTAAGACAAAAGTTTTAGACTTTTACATGGGTAAATCTTTAACTGATTGATTTGGCATTAATACTTAATATAGAAACAGCAACAACTAATTGTTCGGTCTCTCTTTCAAATGAAGGTGAGACCTTAGTTTTAAAAGAAGATTACGATAAAAACTATTCGCATGCAGAACGGCTTCATGTATATATTGATGAAGTTTTAAAAGAAGCTAAGATAGATTCAAAGCAGTTAGATGCCATAGCAGTAAGTAAAGGTCCTGGTTCTTATACAGGTTTGCGGATTGGTGTTTCGGCAGCTAAAGGACTTTGTTTTGCGCTAAATAAGCCTTTAATTTCAATTTCTACTTTAGAAGCTTTGGCACATCAGGTTGAATGTAACGATGGTATTGTAGTGCCTATGCTTGATGCGAGGCGAATGGAAGTCTATTCAGCTATTTTTGATGCAGATTATAATCCAATACGAGATGTCCAGGCACAAATTTTGGATGCAAATTCTTTCTCTGAGTATTTAAACAAAGGCAAAGTATATTTTATAGGGAATGGAGTTGAAAAAACAAAAACACTTATAAATCACCCTAATGCCATTTTTATTGAAGGTAAATTACCATCTGCTAACGAAATGAGTTTGGTGGCTTATAATAAATATAAAATAAGCGACACCGAAGATGTCGCTTATTTTGAACCGTATTATTTAAAAGATTTTGTGGCTTTAAAGCCTAAAAAATCTTAACCTTGTTTTTGAATCTCTACAGCGTGAGGGTAAGGAATTTCAATACCAGCTGCATCAAGCGCCTCTTTTACATGCTCTGTAACATCAAAATAGACATCCCAATAGTCTTCTGTATTGCACCAGGGTCTAACTGCAAAATTAACAGAGCTGTCTGCTAATTCAAGTACTGTAACAGCTGGAGCAGGGTCTTTTAATACTTTTGGGTGAGCTGTTAAAACTTGCATTATAACAGCCTTGGTTTGCTTAATATCTGCATCATAGCTAACACCATAAACCAGATCTACCCGACGAGTCCCTTCAGTGGTATAATTAACAATATTTCCGTTAGATAAAGAGCCATTAGGAATAATTATTTCTTTGTTAGAAAGCCCGGTCAATTTAGTTGTGAAAATTTCAATCTCTTTAACCACACCTATTTCTCCTTGAGCCTCGATTAAATCACCAATTTTAAAAGGCTTAAAAATCATGATTAAAACCCCACCAGCAAAATTACCTAAAGACCCTTGTAGGGCTAAGCCTATGGCTAAGCCAACTGAGGCTAAAATAGCGGCAAATGAAGTGGTTTCTACACCAACGGTACCCAGAATTGTTACAATTAAAATAATTTTTAAAACCCAATGAAGCAGATTTAATAAGAATTTTTTAAGACTCTCGTCGTAGTCTCTTTTATTCATGGCTTTTGTGATGCCTTTAAGAAGCATTTTAATGATCCACGAACCAATAATCCAAATAGCAATAGCTGCTAATACACGTGGCCCAAAATCTATAATTAAGGCATAGCCCTTGTCAATCCATTTTTCTAAATCCATTTACTTTTTAACTTTAATTTAATTTTATAAATATTGTAATAAGGGCAAATATAGCAGGAATACTTTGCACATAAAACAATTTCATTTTCTTTGTAGAGTAAGACCCATATATACCTGCAATAGTCACACAAATAAGAAAAAATATGGCAATGTTTATGTCTTTTTGAATGATGGCATAAATCATTCCGGCAGATAAAAAGCCATTGTATAATCCTTGGTTTGCCGCTAATACTTTAGTTTCTTCTGCAAATGCTTTCGATTTTAATCCAAATGTTTTTATGCCTTTTGGTTTGGTCCATAAAAACATTTCTAACACTAAAAAGTATAAGTGTTCTAAGGCCACAAAAGCTATTAAAATAATTGTTAAAAGGGTCATTCTTTTATAAATTTTATAGCATCATTTACTTGAGTAACAGGGAGTTTACATGCCCGGTTTACACATACATAAATGAGGGTATTATCTGGGTTGTACCTGTTTTCCAATAAGGGCATATTGTTTTCTGAAATACTGGCTGCAATAAGTTTATTAGGTAAATAGGTTTTATTCAATTCGTTTATTTTTTGTTTTGCATCTTTACCTACAATAGCAACTTCATAAAATGGTTGTGCATAGTTTAACATTAAATCTAACCAATTTGAATACGCCGATGGGTGTTCTAACATTTCAGGCTTTACATTATTAAGCATACGCATAGCCGTTTTACCAAAATGCTCATTGTCAAAATAATGAGAAAGTTTAAATAAATTTTTAGCCATAAAAGAATTACTTGCTGGAATTACATCATCATAATATTCCATGCTTCTAGATACTAATGCTTGGTCTTCATCAGAAGTAAAGTAGAACATATTACTTTTTTCATCGAAAAAATGATCAAAAGTATAGTTTGCCAAATCACGTGCAGTTGTTAGCCATTTTTCATTTAATGTATTTTCATATAATGCGATAAAGGCATCAATAACTGTGGCATAATCTTCAAGATATCCGTTGTTAGTACTTTTTCCGCTTTTATAATTATGATATAACCCACCATCTTCTCTTAACTGATTATCAACAATAAAGTTTGCATTCTTTTTTGCAATCTCTAAATACTCGACAGTACCAAAAACCCTATAAGCATCAACATACCCTTTAAGCATAAGCCCATTCCATGATGTAAGTGTTTTATCATCTAATCTGGGTTTTGATCTTTTAAGACGCTCTTTTAGCAGAATGGCTTTCCAGCTTGATTTTTTTTCCGCGAGCTCATCTTTAGATAAATTGTACTTTTCAATAATCTTACTATCATCATCTTTTCTAATTAATACATAATTGCCATGTTCCCAGAAACCATAATTATTTATATTGTAATAGTCTGAAAACAATTCGAAATCATTTTTTATAAGCGTTTTAAGGGCTTCTTTTTTCCATACATAAAAAGCACCTTCTTCAAGCTCGCCTTCCGGAGTATTACTATCGGCATCGAATGCCGAATAAAATGCACCATTATCAGTTGTCATTTCATTTTTCACATAAGCCAATGTTTCGGTAACAATATCCTTATATAATTCATTTTTAGTAATAAGATAGGCGTCGGCATATAAGCTAACCAATTGCCCGTTATCATAAAGCATTTTTTCAAAATGAGGAATATGCCATTTGGTGTCTACCGAATACCTGGAAAACCCACCACCAATTTGATCGTAAATACCACCATATGCCATTTTTGTTAGTGTTAAATTAACATGGTCTTTCAGTGTTTCATTATCCGTTTGGTAGGCAAAGCGAAGTAAAAAATGATAATTATTAGGCCTCATAAATTTAGGAGCACGATTTAATCCTCCTAAGTTATTATCAAATTGTTTAGACCAGTTTGCTACAGCATCGTCTATAAAACTTTTTTCAAAAATGGGTTCATCTGTATTTAAGGTAACAACATCTAAAGCTTTAATGCCTTGTTCTAATTTGTCTGCATATTCAAAAAGTTTGTCTGGTTTCTCAATATAAAGCTTAGAGATCTGCTCTAAGGCATCCATCCATTGTTCTTTTTTAAAATAAGTACCGCCCCAAACTGGCCTGCCATCGGGTAAAGCAATAACATTAAGAGGCCAACCGCCACTTCCTGTCATAAGTTGAACAGCACTCATGTAAACCTGGTCAACATCAGGACGTTCTTCTCTATCAACTTTTACATTAATAAAATTTTTGTTCATCACCTGAGCAACTAAACTGTCTTCAAAGCTTTCATGTTCCATAACATGACACCAATGACAGGCTGAATAACCAACACTAATAAGTAAAAGTTTGTTCTCAGATTTTGCTTTAGCCAGTGTTTTTGAGCTCCACGGATTCCAGTTTACAGGATTATGGGCATGTTGGAGCAAATACGGGCTGGTTTCGTTTATAAGGTCGTTAGTATATTTGTGTGTCATGGTTTCAGAGTTCTGACCTTTGCAGCTTATTAATGCAATAATAAGTATGGATGTTAAAATGGACTTCATTTTTCAAAGTTAGCGAAAATTGAGCACAAAAAAAGCGTTCATTTAATGAACGCTTATGTTTTAAAAAGAAATGTAAATTTAGTTTACTTCAAAAGTAATCTTCAAGTTTACTCTAAATTCTGTAACCTCACCATCTTTTACACTGGCACTTTGGTCTTGCACATACACAGAACGAATATTTTTTACACTTTTTGAAGCATGTTTTACCGCTTTTTTTGTTGCATCTTCCCAACTTTTATCCGAGTTTGATAAAATTTCAATTACTTTTAATACTGCCATGATTTATTTTTTTTAGGTTATAATTTTATTACCTGTTTAGGGTATTTGTTTTTTTTTTGACACAGATATATTTAATAAGTCACTAAAAAATGTTATCCATTAATGGCTTCAACCATATTCACTTTACCTGGAAGCATTTCTTTTAGCATATTTTCTATACCACTTTTTAATGTGTAAGTTGACGATGGACAACCACTACAAGCCCCTTGAAGCATAACACTTACGTTTTTACTTTCGGTATCATAAGATATAAATTGAATATTACCACCATCGCTAGCTACAGCTGGTTTTACATACTCTTCCAAAATGTTTACAATTTGTTTGGAAGTATCGTCCATATGTTCAAATTGATGATCTAATTGAGCGGTCGATTTTTTTAAAGTTTCAGCAGCATTTGGTAATACAATATCTTTTCCGCTTTCAATATAGCTTCTAATAAATTCGCGAAGCTCGATAGTTATATCCTGCCATTCGGCTATGTCGTACTTTGTTATTGAGACATAGTTTTGGTCAATAAAAATACTTTTTACAAATGGAAAATGGAATAATTTGGTCGCTAATGGCGATAATTTAGCATCATCAATTGAAGTGAATTCGAAAAGAGCTGTTACTATTTTTTTGTTAGCAACAAACTTCATTACAGAAGGGTTTGGAGTACTTTCAGCGTAAACCGTTACAGGGGTTTTTTTAAATGTTGCAGTTTCTTCCACAACCATACCCCCATGGTTTAAATAGGTTTCAATTTGTTCTGCTACGTCGTCTTTAACATCATTCCATTCAACAATATCATAGCGTTCAACAGCAACAAAATTACTGGAAACATAAACTTTTTTTACAAAGGGGAGGTGAAATAATTGTTGTGCAAGCGGGGATGTTTTCGCTTCATCAATATTGTTAAATTCAAAGCTTTGATGCTTGGTTATAAATTGATTTACTTCAAATTTAACGATGGCTTTATTGGTTGTTTCTTGCACAGAAACCTTAAAATTGTTCATTTTAGCTAATTTTTTGTAAAAATACAAAAGAAACTTTGAGATATACATATATTTGAGGCTTTGTATTAAATATTATTGATTGAGAAAATAAATTATTTTTTAGGGTTAAATACTGTTGAGCTGTTTTATATAACTATATAGTGTTTAATTTAAAATGACCTAATGAAAAAAGTTTTACTAATTATATTTATTGTTTGTTTATCAGCTAAAAGTTTTGGGCAAATTATAAGCATAAATGATCCCTCTGATGCTGAATCCAGTTATACTCCCGACAAATTAGTTGAAGAGATTTTAATATCAAGTGATTGCTCGACTGTTGATACCTTTTCATCACAGGTATTTGGTGCTCCAAATATGACAACCGTAAAGAGCTATGGCTATTTTAAGAAACCTGCAGGAAGCTCCTTTCCTTTTGATGAAGGGATAATACTTACTACCGGAAGAGCTTTTCCTGCTGGAAATACAGTTAATGCAACACTAATTGATAATAATAATAATTTAGGAGGAGATTTAGATCTGCAAGCTGCTTTAGGTCAGGTAGGTACAGCCGATGCCACATTTGTGAAGTTTAATTTTGTGCCCTTAGTAAACACAATAAGTTTTCGTTTTTTAATGGCATCTGAAGAATATGATGGTGTAACGGAGTGTTCTTTTGCTGACAGTTTTGCTTTTTTATTAAGAGAAGTAGGAACTACAAACTATATTAA
Source organism: Wocania sp. (assembly GCA_965224845.1). Taxonomy (GTDB): domain Bacteria; phylum Bacteroidota; class Bacteroidia; order Flavobacteriales; family Flavobacteriaceae; genus Wocania_A. The sequence continues at coordinate 36,471 of CBDDAJ010000015.1, read as the reverse complement.
CCTAGCAGTTTTACCAGATGGAACGCCTGTAAGTGTTACTAATATTAATAATGCGGCGGCCTGTAGAGCTAATACGCCTTTTTTTGAAGGGTACAACATACCAGACACCAATTATGGAGGAAGAACAAAAGTGCTAACTGCCGCAGCACCTGTAGTGCCAAATACAATATATGAAATTAAGATTGTAGTTGCAGATCAAGGTGATTCTGCTTGGGACTCGGCTATTTTTTTAGAAGCAGGAAGTTTTAATATTGGAGGTAATTTAGGACCAGACAGAATTATAAAGTCTGGAAATCCTGGTTGTAGTGGAAAGCCTTTGGAATTAGATGCTACACTAACGATATCTGGAACTACTTATAAATGGTTTAAGGATGGTGTAGAGATTGTTGGAGAAACAAACCCCGTATATAATGTTACTACTGATGGGGTTTACTCTGTACAAATAGAAGCTTCGGGGTGTAACTCGAGCGACGAAATTGTAGTTCAGTTTACAACCAATCCAATAATATCGACGTCGCCAGAAAATATTGTTTTGTGCGAATCGGATAATGATTTAACAGAGGTCTTTGATTTTTCAGCAAACCAAGCTTTAGTTTTAGGGAGCCAAGTTGCAGCAGATTTCCCTATTAGTTTTCATCATAATCAGGCCGATGCTGAAACGAATCAAAACCCTATAGCAACACCAAATGCTTATACCAATACGTCACAGAATGAAACCATTTGGATACGTATAGCAGATAAAACACAAACTTGTTTTGAAGTTACAAGCTTTAATATTACCGTAAATAAAGAATCTATAGCTAATAAACCAATAGATTATGAGCTTTGTGATGACACAAATGATGGCGATGATACTAATGAAATTGTAACTTTTGATTTGGCTACAAAAATAAATGAAGTGCTTGGATCCCAATCCTCAATAGATTATGAGGTTAAATTTTATAATTCTCAAGCTGATGCCGATGCAGCTACTGTTGGAGCAGAAATTTTATCACCAATTCAAAACACAAGTAATCCGCAAACTATTTATGCGAGAATAGAAAACAAAGGGAATACAAGTTGTTATGATACAACTACTTTTAATTTAGTAGTAAACCCATTGCCTACAGTAAACCCTATAATCACTTTAACCCAATGTGATAACGATACAGATGGTTTTTCAGTGTTTAATTTAACCGAAGCCAATACAATACTATCAAATAATTCAGTAAACGAAACATTTACTTTTTATTTAAGTGATGCTGATGCTCAAGGTGGTCTGGTTGCAAATCAAATTACAAACTTTATTAATTATCCAAACCCAACAGCATTAAGTAGTGTGGTTTACTCGAGAATTGAAAATGCTAAGGGATGTTACCGTACGGCAAGAATAGATTTAGTAGTTAGCGCAACACAAATACCTTCAGCATTTAATTTGGCCTATCAGGTTTGTGATGATAAACTTATAGATAATGATAACACAAATGGAATTGCTGCTTTTGATTTTAGTGATGCCGAACAACAGATAAAAAATCTGTTTCCCAGTGGTGGTCAAAACACAACAATAACGTATTATACCAATGAGGCTGATGCTTTATCTGAAACTAATGCCATTCCAGATATTAGTAATCATAGAAATGATACTTCAGCTAATACACAGCAAATATATGTACGCGTAGATAGTGATGTTGTTAATGCATGCTTAGGATTGGGAAACCATATTACTTTAACAGTAAATCCATTGCCAGCCCTAAATACTATTAATGATTATGTTTTGTGTAGTGATACAGATTTCACTGTTTTTGATTTATCAACAAAAGACACCGAAGTTATTGGTACACAAACGCAAGCTCTTTTAATTAGTTATCACCTTACCGAGCAAGATGCTATTGATAATACGCCCATACCAAATAGTACCACATATACCAATTTAAGTAACCCGCAAACCATATTTGTTCGTGTTCAATTTGATGATAATGGAAATGGAATGGCAGATGCTGATGAGTGCTACAGTACAGATATGAGTTTTAATCTAATTGTAAACCCTAACCCAACAATATTTCAACCAGATGCTATTCGCATTTGTAGTGATAATGTAACAACAGATTACGATTTAACGGTTAGAGAAAATCAAATTACCGGAGGTGATACCTCTATAGTATTGTCGTATTTTGAAACGCAATTAGATTTAGATAATAATAATCCAATTTCAACCCCAGCCTTATACACCAATACACTTCTAGATAGAGATATTTTGGTTTTAGCTACGGGTTCTAATACCTGTACTTCTACAACAACACTATCCTTAAAAACAATTATTTATGATAATTTAAATAAAACCCCTTCTCCTATAGAAGAATGTGAAGTTGATAATGATGGTTTTGATTTTTTCGATGTTACGAGGCGAGAAGCAGAAATTTTAAATGGACTTAGTGCTTCAGGTTTTAGTTTTACATATTATGAAAGTGAAGCAGATGCTATTGCAGGTAATAATAATACAGTACCTAATAGTATTAGTTTTGAAAATACACAAGCTGTTAGTCAAACCATATATGCCAGGGTTTTGCCAAATGCAAATGAGTGTTTTATTGTAGTTCCTATAAACCTTGTTGTAAACCCAGTTCCGGAAATAGGAATTGAAGAAAAATATGTTATTTGTTTAAACAGTAGTAATACTGTTGTTAATCCAGAAAACGCAACAGTATTGAGTGTGCCTCCAATTGACACGCAATTAAATACTACAGATTATACATTTCAATGGTATAATGGAACAGAGGCCGAAGTAAATGCAGATCCTATAGGTACAGCAATAGCTGGAGCTACGGATGCTCAGTATACACCAACAGTAGTTGGGGATTATACTGTGTTTGCTACTAACATAGCCACAGGGTGCAGAATTCCTGCAAGTACTTTGGTAGTTGGTTCGTATCCGCCGGAAAGTATGTCGGTAAAATTATTAAGCACTTCTTTTTCAGACAATAATATTATAGAAGTAACAGTTATAGGTGTTGGTGAATACGAATATAGGTTAGATTCTGGTTCGTGGCAGAGTTCTAATGTATTTGAACGATTAACTGGTGGAGAACATACTGTATATGTACGCGATTTACTAAATTGTAAGGAAATTTCAGGAATGCAGATTGTTATTGATTACCCTAGATATTTCACACCTAATGGAGATGGGATACACGATACATGGAATATTAGAGGCATAGCAACGCAGCCTAATGCAGAAATTTATATATTTGACAGATATGGGAAGCTGTTAAAACAGTTAAATCCTAAAGGGATAGGATGGGATGGAACATTTAATGGTCAGAAATTTCCAACAGGAGATTATTGGTTTATAGTAAAATATAACGAACCGCTTGATGATACTCAAAAGGAGTTTAGATCACATTTCACTTTGAAAAGATAAAAGAGTAATATGAAATTAAAATATATTTTTATGGTAATTATAGGGGTGTTGAGCACTCAAATAGCAACTTCACAAGAAGGGTTACCAATATATACAGATTATTTAACAGATAATTATTATCTCATTCATCCGTCAATGGCTGGTATTGCTAATTGTTCTAAAGTAAGGCTAACGTCGCGTCAGCAATGGTTTGGACATGAAGATGCCCCAAGACTAACAACCTTAAGTTTAAATGGTAGAATAGGGGATACTCCTTCTGCAATTGGAGGTATTTTGTATACTGACAGGAATGGTTATCATTCGCAAACAGGAGCTTATGCAACGTATGCACACCATCTGCTGTTTTCTAGAAACGAAGTAGACTTAAATATGCTGTCTTTTGGTTTGAGTGCTGGGTTTATTCAATATAAGTTGGATGAAACATCATTTTTATTTGATGGACCAGATGATATTATTGATGGAATTGTGCAAAACGAAACTAATTTTAATATCGACTTAGGGTTTTCATACCATTATTTAGATTATTATGCACATGCCACAGTTAAAAACGTTTTAAAAAATGCAGGAATAAATAAAGACCCTAATATAACTAGTAATTTAAGGAAATATTTGCTTTCTGTTGGTGGAGTGTTTGGTAAATTAGGGAGTTCTTGGAGTTATGAACCCTCCGTTATGTTTCAATACCGAGATGCCACACAGGAAGCGTCTATAGATATTAATGCAAAGGCATACAAACAGATGGATTTTGGTCAAATCTGGGGAGGTTTATCATTCAGACAAAGTTCAGATGGTGCCGAGTATTTAACGACTTCAAATACTGTAAAGAGTCAAAAATTACAACAAATTACACCGATATTAGGAGTAGATTACAAACAATTTATGTTTGCATACACTTATACTTATCAAACCAATTCGTTGGTATTTACTAATGGTGGTTTTCATCAATTAACTTTAGGCTATAATTTTGCCTGTAGAAGAAAGCAGTACGATTGTAAGTGTCCTGCCGTAAATTAAAAAAAGAGGCTCGTAAAACGAGCCTCTTTTTTTAATTCCAAGTGTATTTTTTCTTCTTTGCCTGTTCCTTTATGGCTTTGGTCATAGCATTTTCCAATCCATTTGAGTTTTCTTTTTTATGATCTAAGATATATAGCTTTCGTTTATTGTTAAGTTCCTGGATTTTCTTTTGAATGCTTTCCCGCTCTTTTCGCTTTTTAGCAACATAAGTTTTAATTTCTGTTTTTGATTTCCCTTTTAAAACCTCCGGGAGTTCGCTTTCTTCTAAATCATCATATTTAAAATCTGCCTCAATTTCAGCATCTACTAAGTCCCACGATTTATTTTTATACAAATGCGAGCTTTTGCTTATGGTTCTGCTAACAGCATTTGCCTTACTGTACAAGCCGGCATTTGCGTCTTGTTCTGCCTGAAGTGCCATTTTTTGCCTTCCAGATTGCCCATAAATAACATAAGTTTTATTTAGCTTTTGGTTTAGTATCAAAATGTCATCATCATATGGAGAAGCAATATGTACTGTTGCATTATTTTGATTTATAGCCATATAATCACCATTGGTTAAACTAGCACCATCTTTCCAATTATTCGAAATACCTTGTCGGTAATCCCCACAAAAAATGGTATTGATGGTAACATCTTTTTCTTTTGCGTGAGTTGAAGCATCTTTATAGTTAATTTTTCCTTGAGTAAAAGGTTCATTTCCTGCAATGAAAATAAGCTTTAAATCATCAGGGTTGTTACCCCATTTTAATTGATTTAACGAGGTTTGAATAACCTGCCCACAATATTCTTCACCCCCGTTTGTAGTTAGCGAAAACAATTCTTTTGAAATTTCATCGAGGTCTTCGCTAAAGCTTAGTACCTGTCTTATATAGCCTTCATCACCATTTAATCTGTCGTTACCGTATTCATATAAAGCGATTTGTAAATTTGGTTTACTGTTATGGCATTTCGCGTACGATAATTCATTTACAATATCCCAAAGTTGAGCTTTAGCTTGATCTATTAACCCATCCATGCTATTACTGGTATCTAATAAAAGAGCCACTTTAATGTATTGTTTACCAGGTTTGTGTGCAATTATTTGTGTTTGTGCATAACCTGTAGCGGCCTTTTTATTATTTGCATTGCAAGCTGTGAATCCCATTAGCACGATGCTAAAAAGAAGTATTTTAAAATGTGTTTTCATAATAGTATTGTTTTTTTTTGATTCATGATCATTTTACCACATGCATTATGGCCTTTTTTAATTTAATGAGAATTTTGCCATGACCGAGGCAGTTATTGTAATCGATTTAATGTTTAAATCTTGAATTTTTTCTTGTTTAAACTTAGTGCCATAGCTATTATGACCTCTAATGATAATGCTATTTGCATTACCGTTTAAACTGTTAAAGTTATTTGTTGTTTGTTCTTGAATAAACAATGCTTTTCCAATGGTTTGATTAATTGCTGTTGCATAATCGCTGGCTTTTTCTTTAGCGACCTTAAGTGCTTTTATTTTGGCGTCTCTTCTTATTTTTTCAATATCAGAATGACTCGTTTTAGCGATGTGCATATTAGAAACATCAATTTTATCTAAGGCTTGATATACTTTACCAAGAGTTTCACCATTGTTTACAATTAATTCGTAATATTTCTTTTTAGTTACTTTATCATCACCTAAAAACTTTCTTTTGTAGTAGCCATTAAAATTCAAGATGGAGAAATTTTTGTCTATATCAATGTTCAAAGACTTTAAAATAGCAAGCATTTGATTTTCTTGTTCCTCAATACTTAGTTTTCCTTTTTTGTCATTTTCGTCAAGTTCGATGTTCAGGTAAATTTCGTTGGGAATAACCTCGGTTTCTATTTGCCCAGTAACTTCAATATAGGGCTGGTCAATAAAATTCTTTTGGCCATTTTGAGAGAAAGACACCATGGTAAATAAAAGGGCAAAAAAAGGGAGATTCGTAATTTTCATTTGATTATTATTTCTTAATTAACAGTGTAAAACTATATGTAACTTTTTTTTAAAAAAACAACGAATGAGTTAAATGGTAACTTGAGTGAGTAAACAAAACTTCTGAATTCGTAAAGACAGCTTTTTTACCTTAAAAACAAGAAGCGTTTTAGAAGTGTCATTTTATTATAACAAAGAAAGTACGTAAGTTTATCTATTATAAAGAAACCATGAGGTTGATAGTTAAACATATTAGTATTTTGTGCCTTGTTTTTTGTACAAGCATCTTATTTGCTCAAGAAAGAAGTGAAGATGTAAATTCAGAAAAAAGATTTACTATACGCGGTTCTGTAATAGAAAGTGACACCAATAAGCCCATAGCTAATGTAAATATAGAAGTTAGCGGAGGGGCCTATACAACAACCGATGCTTTAGGAGAATTTAGGATTGTAGCACAAAAAGGCGACGAACTTATTATACGGCATAAAGATTTTGAAACGGTTTATTACATTATTAAAAGTGGCGAACGCATTAAAGTTGAGGTAGAACCCAATAAGATAGAAGAATATAAAAGTAAAGTTTTTAAATCTAGAGCAAGCACACAAGCCTTTAAATCACTTATTGATTCTGCTGAGGTACATTTAAAAAAAGACGCTGAAAAAAGTATTCAATTTATAGCTGATGCATTAAAAGATAGTAGATCGGTTAAAGAAAATGGTGAAGCCTATGAGGTTTTGGGCGATATTTATACGTATTGGGAGCAGTACGATTTGGCTGTTTCAAATTATAGAATAAGTATTCAAAATAGATCTAGTAATGCTGTTAAAATTAAGTTAGCAAAAGCTTACAGGCTTAATAAAAACTACCAGGAGAGCCTTGATACATATCATGAAATTGATAAAAAAGAACTCTCTAACTGGCAATTGGTTACACTTTACGAAGGGCTTGGAGATGTACACTTAAATACAAAAACCTTTGATGCTTCAATAGATGCCTATACCGAAGGTTTAAAAGTGGCCCAAAAGCATTTAATCACTCCAAAAATTACAGATTTAAATTCTAAACTGGCGCAAGCACATATTAACAACGGAGAACCTCAAGAAGCGCAGCTCCGATTTAGTAACTCTTTAAAATTAGCTAATCAAGAAAACAAACGAAGAGGTGTTGAAGAAAAAATTAAAGTGGCCGATTTTCAAAACGATTTAAGCGATTATTCTAGTGAAATAGAATTACGGAAAGAAGCCTTAGAAGATATAAATGAAATAGAAAGCGATTCGGTTTTCGATAATAAAAGCGCCTTAACACCACAAAAGCAAAACTATAAAATTGGAAATGCTTATGCCTTACAAAAAGATTATGGAAACGCGATAACCTATCTTGAAAAAAGTATTGAAGAGGCCGATGATAAAGAAGATCTAATTGTTCAAAAAGATGCCACTAAAAAATTGTCAGATGTATTACGTGATGCAGGCGAGTTTGATAAAGCACGAATTGCATTTGAAAATTATATAAGTTTATTAGACAAAGTTTATATAAAAAGAGAACAAGAAATATCGCAAGCCGCCCGATTTAGTAAAGATATTATTAGTAAACAAAACCGGATTTTAAGTTTGGAAAGTGATAGAGCACTATCAGAAAGTAAATACCAACTTAATATTGAGCAAGCACGAACACAGAAGTTAATTATTTACTCATTAATTGGAGGTGTTCTGTTATTGTTAATTGCTGCGTTTTTAATGTTTAAGAATATAAAGCAACAGCGATTTGCAAATAACTTGTTGGCACTAAAAACGTTACGTAGTCAAATGAATCCTCATTTTATTTTTAATGCTTTAAACTCTGTAAACAGTTTTATAGCTTCAAACGATGAGCGAACTGCAAATAAGTATTTATCAGATTTTTCGTTATTAATGCGAACAGTTTTAGAGAATAGTGAAGAGGATTTTATTCCATTAGAAAAAGAAATAGAACTGTTGGAACTATATACCAAATTAGAGCATTTTAGGTTTAAGGATAAATTTGATTATAATATTACTGTAGATGCACATATAAACGTAAGTGATTTTGTGATTCCTCCAATGTTATTACAGCCCTATATTGAAAATGCAGTTTGGCATGGACTAAGATATAAGAAAAGTAAAGGGCATTTAGGTATTACAATTGTGCAAACCAAAGCAGATGAAATAAGCATTGAGATAATTGATGACGGTATAGGTAGGAAAAAATCAAAGGCTTTAAAAACAGAGCATCAACAAAGGCAAAACTCAAAAGGGATGGGAAATATAAAAAAGCGGGTATCTATTTTAAATAGAATGTACAAGGATAAAGTAGACGTTTTTATTGATGATTTCCAGGATAAAGAAGATACAGGAACAAAAGTTGTAGTAACACTTAAAAAGGATTAATAAAGCTTGAAGCTCGTTGTTGGAAGTTAGAAGAAAGCTACTTCTGGTTGCTGGCTTTAAACTACAAACTCATAAACATGAAACTAAGCTCAATTATAGTCGAAGATGAAGAAACAAGCAGGCAAATTCTAAAGAATTACCTAAAAAAATATTGTCCAAATGTAACGGTTTTAGGTGAGGCAGCTAATGTAGAAGAGGCTCTCGTATTAATTAGAAATAACAATTTAGATTTGGTATTTCTAGATGTAGAAATGCCTTATGGCAATGCTTTTGATTTACTGGATAAGGTTGGCGATATAGATTTTGAAACGGTATTTGTAACCGCCTACAACCATTACGCCATGGATGCATTAAACGCACATGCCTCCTATTATTTAATGAAACCCATTTCTATAGACGAGCTTATAAAAGCGGTTGATTATGTAACCGAAATAAAAACTAAAGAAAATGCCCTTCAAAACCAGGTGTTAATTCCAAAAACAAATACAGTAAACGGTAAAATTACTATTCCGCAGCAAAATGGTTTTGAGGTTATTAATACTGCAGATATATTGTACTGTAAAGCCGATGATAATTATACCGAGATTTTCCTTAATACCAATAAAAAAAAGCTGGTTAGTAAAACACTTAAATATTTTGAAGACATTTTAAAGGGCACAAGTTTTGCCCGAGTGCATAAATCGTACTTAGTAAATGTAAACGAAGTGGTAAAATATGTAAAAGGCAAAGGCGGAAGCGTTATACTAAGTAATGGAAAAGAGATTATGGTTTCTGCATCAAAAAAATCAAATTTATTGTCGTATTTTAAATAGATTTGTCATTATGAGGAGAGAAGCAAGCTTGTATTGAGCGTCGTCAAAATATAATAATTTTTTAAAATAAAATTCAACAAATAATCAATTTAATTATGCCAATAATAAAACCGGTAAACGGAAAATCACCACAAATACCAGACGATTGTTATGTAGCTGAAAATGCTACTATTGTTGGCGATGTAGAAATGGGTCGTCAATGTAGTATTTGGTTTAGTGCAGTAATTCGTGGTGATGTACATTATATAAAAATGGGTAACAAAGTAAATGTGCAAGACGGTGCGGTTATACATGCCACTTATCAAAAATCGCCCACAACTATTGGGAATAATGTATCTATTGGCCATAATGCTATTGTACATGGTTGTACGATCTATGATAATGTTTTAGTGGGTATGGGTAGCATTATTATGGACGATTGTATTATAGAAAGTAATAGTATTATTGCAGCAGGAGCGGTAGTAACTCAAAATACCAGAGTAGAAGCGGGTAGTATTTATGCAGGTGTTCCTGCAAAAAAAGTAAAAGATATTAGTGAAGCACTTATTTCTGGCGAGATAGACCGTATTGCTAATAATTATATAAAATATTCGGGTTGGTTTAAAGAGTAGGGCCTTACCACGGTATTCAGACTGCGCTACGAGCAAGTTTGCACTTTAAGTTTATCTTGAGCAGCATAAAGGTTATACCTTTTTGAGACACAAGGAAAGGGATGTTACTGTAATCAACTAGCAACACAAAGCATAGGGGCAATCAAAAATCCAGATAATCTACAGTATCAATTCCATCTAATAACGACTCCATAACTTTAGGATTCCCATTAGTGAAAAACGTACTCTTTGAATTTAAATTTTGAGTATTGAGCAATTTATATTGCTCTAAAATGGCTTTTGTTTGTCTGGCAACAGCTTCACCAGAATCTATGATCTTCACATTATTTGGTAATAAACCGATAAGTAAAGGTATTAAATAAGGGTAATGGGTGCAGCCTAAAACTAAATAATCAATGTTGGCATCAATCATAGGTTGCAAATACAATTTAAGCAAAGCCTTCATCTCATCAGAATGTAGCTTCCCGTTTTCAATAAGTGGCACAATACCTTCACCAACTTGTTCAATAACATTAACATTACCCGCAAATAATCCAGATGTTTTTGAGAATAAAGTGCTGCTTAAAGTACCTTTAGTGGCCAAAATACCAATAGCATTTGTTTTGGTTTGCAATGCAGCAGGTTTTATAGCGGGTTCAATACCAATAAAGGGGGTATCATAGGTTTTACGCAAATAATCAATTGCATTAGTGGTAGCAGTGTTACAGGCTACAACAATTAGCTTACAGCCCTTACTTAATAAAAGCTCGGTATTTTTTATGCTGAGTTTAATAATGGCTTCCTTCCCTTTTGGTCCAAAAGGAGCATTTTTACTGTCGGCTAAATATATGGTGTTTTCGTTTGGTAAAAGACGGTGGATTTCTTTCCATATAGAAGTGCCACCAACACCAGAATCGAAAATGCCAATAGGAAGTTTGCTCATGTGTATAAATTTAGGTAATAAAAACAAAAAAGCCACCTTGTTTAAGGTAGCTTTTTGTTTTTTAGTTTAAAGTATTTTGTTTAGATACCTAATTCTTTTTTAACATCTTCAAGAATATCTTTGCCATCAGCTACAATTAAAGCAGCTCGGTCTAAAACATATTGATAACCTTGAGCTTTTGCAACTTTATTTATAGCAGCAAAGGCTTTCTCTTGAATAGGTTTTAACAATTCTTCTCGCTTTTTTTGTAAATCTTGTTGTGCTTGACCTTGAAACTGACGAATATTTTGCTCCATAGATACAACTTCCTGCTGTCTTTTATTATTCTCTTCTTGAGTTTTGGTAGAAGCTTCAGCATCATATTGCTTTATTTTTGTTTGAAACTCAGCAGCCATAGTTTGGATGTCAGTTTCATAAGTTTTGCCTAAGGTTTCAAGCTGTGTTTGTGCCGCTTTCATTTCAGGCATAGCAGCTATCAATTCTTGAGTGTTTATATGGGCAACTTTACTTTGTGCTTGTGTAAAACTAAGAGTTCCTATACATAATGCCGTTGCTAATAAAATAGTTTTAATTTGTTTCATTTTTAAATAGTATTAATGTGTTATAAATTGTTTTGTTAATTGTTATTTATACTGTCTTTTATTTTTTGACGCTCTTCTAATATTTTTTTCTTTTTAGCTTCCAGGGCTTTTTTTCTATCTTCCCTTTCTTTTAATTTCTTTTGCCTGTTTTCTTCAACAAGTTGTGCTCTTGTTTTTGTTTCTCCAGTTGTTTTTTCATCGGCAGATTTCCCTGCTTCTGTTGTTTTATTTTTAGCATCTAGCTTAGCTTGTTTAGCTTTTGCGCGATCGTCTAATATTTTTTGACGCCTTTCTGCGGCAGCTTTTACCTTGGCTTCACGAGCTGCTAATTTTTTTTGTCTCGCTTTTTCTATAGCACTTTCCCGTGCTGCTTTTTTTTCTTCTAGTGCTTTTTGACGTTCTTCCAATTCTAAATTAACCTCCGGGACAACATCTTCTTTTTCTGCGGCTTTTCGTTCTGCTTTTGTTTGAACTTGTTTACGTTTTGATGCTCTTTTAATACTTCTTAAAATCTGCTCACTCAAATCGAATTGTTTGGCTGAATATAACATAACAACATCAGCCGATTTATCAAATATAAAATCATACTTTCTGCTTCCAGCTAAATCCTGTACTGCAGCAAAAATTTGATCTTGTATAGGTTGCATTAATTGCTTTTTCTGAATCATTAAATCACCATTAGGACCAAAACGTTTTTGTTGGTAATCTAATATTTCTTGTTCTTCAAAAGTGATATCTTCCTCGCGTTCATCAATAAGCGCTTTTGTTAAAAGCGCTTTTTCGTTACTTAAATCTTTGCGCTTTTGCTCAACAGCATTTAGTTTTGTTTGAATCTCATTGTTCCATTTTTGAGCCTTTTCATCTAATTGAGATATAGCTTCCTGGTATTCCGGAACGTTCTCTAAAATATATTCAGTATCTATATATCCAATACGCACTCCACGCTGTGCATGTGCCGATATGCTTAATGTAAACACTAGTACCAGTAAAAAAAGAACTTTGTTTTGCATCTGTTTAATATTTTTATAATTTATTAGCTATAAACTCTAAAATAGACAGATGATTTTTTTTTTGTAATTCTGTCAATTTTTTGAATTGTATTTTCAAAATTAACGAAATTTAATCTGAAAAATTTCAATTCTTATTCAAATCATCAAATTGTTATTAGAAAATATCGTGCCAAAATAAATTTTACTATAATATTGATGGATTAAAACTGTTGTCCAATAATGAAATGAGTCTCCCAACCATTTTTAGTGGTTTGTCCTGGTAAAGCGTCAAATCCATGACCAAAATCGATACCCAATAAGCCAAATGCAGGCATGAAAATACGAATCCCTAAACCAGCAGATCGCTTAATATCAAAAGGATTATAATCTCTAAAACTGTTATAAGATGCTCCACCTTCTAAAAAGCCTAATGCGTATATTTTTGCAGAGGCTTTTAATGTGATTGGATAACGAAGTTCTAACGAAAATTTATTGTAAATAGTTCCCCCATCTTGATCTGATAAAGATTGGTTTGGATAACCACGAAGCGCAATAGACTCTCTACCATCTAAGCTATAATTGCCCAAGCCGTCACCACCAACAAAGAAACGCTCAAAAGGAATAACACCCCTATCGTTATTATAAGCGCCCAAGAATCCAAATTCCACACTTGGTTTTAACACCAGGTCTTTTACAATTTCGGTATACCAATCGCCTTTAAAGTTTATTTTATAAAACTCTAACCATTTATAACGCTCCTGGTCTATTTCTCCAACTCTATCTGATGCTTCTGTTCTTTCATCAATAGTTTTTGTTGCGTCACCAATGATAATTTCTAAATCATCACGTTCGTCTTTAAGTGCCTTGTAATCTACACTATTAAATAATGAGTAAGGAATGGATAGCTTTGCTGTAGCCGAAAAGTTAGACCCGCCAGTAGGGTAAATAGGGTCTATTCTTGTGTTGTTTCTACTCAACCCAATAGTGTAAGATAAGTTGTTCGAACTACCATCGCCAAATGTAAATAAACCTGTATTATAGTTTTGTAAATCGTAGTGCTGAAAACTTACTGCTTGAGATAATGTGAAATAATCATCAGGAACGGTTAAACGTTTTGCTAAGCCTACAGAAAGCCCTGTAATATTAAAACGCCTGGATTTATCAGCATTTCTGGTTATAGGGTTATATAAAAATTGTTTTGTATGCGATAGCGATGTTGAAAACTGTACTGGTTTCTTACCACCTAACCAAGGTTCAGAAAATGAAAAGCTATAAGTTTGATAAAAACGGCTTGCTTGTAAACGTAAAGCTAATTTTTGCCCATCACCCATTGGTATTGGCTTATAAGCTTCTTTTTTAAATATATCTTTAATAGAAAAATTGTTAAAAGAGAGTCCTAGAGTTCCAATAAAACCACCACCACCGTAGCCTCCTTGTAATTCTATTTGACTAGAGCCTGTTTCTTTAACAGAGTACTCCATATCTATGGTGCCTTCGTTCGGGTTTGGGTTATTAAAGTTTGGAGAAATTTCTTGAGCATCAAAAAAGCCTAATTGCCCAAGTTCTCTTACCGAACGAACAACATTTTCTTTACTATATAATTGCCCTGGGCGGGTACGTAGCATTCTGTAAATAACATGGTCATTAGTTTTGTCGTTTCCAACAACCGAAACTTTATTGAAATATGCTGGCTTTCCTTCAGATATTCTAATTTCCATGTCGATAACATTTCCATCGGCATTAACTTCAACCGGGTTTATTGTAGAAAATAAGTATCCGCTATTTTGATATAGATTCGTTATGTCTGCGGCATCAGGTTTTGAGTTGTCTGCAATACGTTCTTGTAATAAAACACCATTATAAGTGTCGCCTTTTTTAATTCGTAAATACCTGTTTAGCAGCTCGTTTGAATATACGGTGTTGCCAATAAATGTAATATCCCCAAAGGTATATAGCTCGCCTTCATTTACATTTATATGAAGCGAAACCGTTTTGTTATCGTCATTAACAATCAGGCTATCAGATAAAATACGTGCATCTCTATAGCCGTTTTCCTTGTATTTGTCTATAATATGATTTAAATCTGCTTGATAGGCTGAATCAATAAATTTTGAACGTTTTAATAAGCGTAACCGATTTATTTTTTTTGTGTTTTTCATGGCTTTTCTAAGCTTTTTATCGCTTAAAACATTATTGCCACTAAATACAATATCTTTAACTTTAACTTTTTCGCCTTTATCAATATTTAATACCATATTAACTCTGGCAGTTTTTATAGAATCTTTTACATCAATAGTATTTATTAATATTTTTGAATTATAAAAACCATCTTTTTTATATTTCTTAGTTAAGAAGTTTTTGGTAGTAGTAATTAGGTTTTCGGTGACTTTAGTACCCTTGTTTAAACCAGTTTCTTTAATAATGCCTTCTTTCTTGCCTTTTTTAACGCCATTAATCTTTAACTCATTAAGTTGAGGTAAGTCAGATAGTTTAATTTCTAAGTATGCAATGTCTCCTTCAATTTTAGTAATGTAAATCTCTATATCGCTAAATAGTTTTGAGTTCCAAAGTTTTTTTATAGCATTACTAATGTCTTCTCCGGGAATATTCATTTCCTTACCTTTTCGTAAGCCAGAATAAGTAACTATGGTTTGCTCGCTAAAGCTTGTATTACCAGAAACAGAAACGCCCCCTAAAGTGTATTTTTTACCATTGCTATATGGCAAATCTTGCGCTTGTGTATTAAAACTTAAAGCAATAAGAACTGCTACTAAGTAATGTTTTATATGAGTTGTCAAAGATATAATATTAGCTAAGTTGTTCACTTGTTTTCCCAAATCGTCGTTCTCTTTTTTGATATTCAATAATAGCTTCATACAAATGCTGCTTTGTAAAATCTGGCCAAAGCGTACTGGTAAAGTACAATTCTGCATATGCAATTTGCCAAAGCAAAAAATTGCTTATGCGTTGTTCGCCACTGGTTCTAATAAGCAAATCTACATCTGGTAAATTTTGCGTGTAAAGATGCTCATTTATAATCGATTCATCAATTTTTTCGGGCGAAATTATATTATTTTTAACTTTAATACTAATCTCTTTAACAGTATTTAGGATTTCTTCCCTAGAACCATAGCTTAAAGCTAGTGTTAAAGTCATTCTTTGGTTATTTTTTGTGCTTTCTATAACCTCTTGAAGTTCTTTGTAAACTTTTTTTGGTAATGTATTTAAATTACCAATGGCAGAAAGTTTGATATTGTTTTCTTGAAGTGTTTTTATTTCTTTTTTTAATGAGGCCACTAGAAGCTTCATTAAGGTTTGTACTTCTAGTTTAGGTCTATTCCAGTTTTCGGTAGAAAATGCGTATAGTGTTAAATTTTCTATGCCTAACTCAGCAGAAGCTTCAACGGCTTCACGTACTGCTTTTGTACCATTTTCATGGCCAAAAGCGCGTAGCATCCCTTTTTGTTTTGCCCACCTTCCATTACCATCCATAATAATGGCAATGTGCTTTGGTAATGTTTTAGCTTGTATATGTTCTTTTAAATTCATTTAATTTGTGGGGCAATAACATGGATTTAAACCAAAAGTGTATGTTAAAGTAATGCCCGAAAACACATACCAATCGTTATTGTTTATATTACCAAAGCGGTATTGGATGTTTGCTTGGTTATTAGGGACACTACCATCAATTTCATCAGAAAAAGTATAACGGGCTCCTACCTCAAGACCTAAAACAACATGGTCTAATAGGTTGGCTTTTACTCCCAGCGCCATGGGTATGCCATATGCCCAATTTGATCTGTTTTCAGAAACCTGTGTACCGTTTAAAAAATAGTAATTATCGTGTTTGGCAATACTTATGCCTGAATATATGTACGGTGTTGCAATTTTTTCGCCTGTATGTAAATTGAAATCAAAAAAAGTAAATTCTATACCCGCAGAAATTTCCAGTAAATTTGAATCAAAATTATAACCTCTCTGTATACGTCTTGGATCATCTGAGTCAATATCGTCTGCTTTTAAATCAGCGTATATCATAGATATTCTCCAAGAATGCCTTGGGCTTGCATTCCATTTATATAGTAACCCAAAAGCAGGACTGTCTGGTGAAATGTAGTTCGTAGCACCAACATCTCCAATAAAATTACTACCGCCCGCAAATACCCCGATTTCGTTAATTTGCGAATGGTTTAATTGAAAGCTTAAAAGGCTTAACATCAGTATGATTAAATGCTTCATAAATATTCAAAGTTTGCAAATATAATAAATAAGATTAGCTCAATGCTAATTAAACTTTAATTTGAGCTAAATTGTATGATGTTAAACAGTTTTTCTATCGAAATATTGTTTAATTACGCTTGTCTTCACCCCAAAGTAGTTTTTTGCGAAGTGTGATTAGAAAGCTTTCATTTAAAAGGTCTATCATCTTTATTTTAAAAGGGGCCTTTTTAATTTTAATTAAAGTGCCGTTATCTAAAGTTGCAATTCTTGAATCGAGCGATACTAAATGTTGTTCTTCTCTGCCATTTACTTTAAGATGTATTTCGGTAGTATCTGGAATTACTAAGGGGCGTGCACTTAAATTATGTGGCGCTATTGGCGTTAATACAAAACTATTTGTGCCTGGAGTTATAACTGGTCCGCCACAACTTAAAGAATACCCTGTTGAACCTGTAGGTGTAGAGACAATTAAGCCGTCACTCCAATATGACGTTAAATACTCGCCATCTAAATGTGTTTCAACCGTAATCATAGAGGTTGTATTTTTTCTGCTCACTGCAACTTCATTTAAAGCAAAATTTAATGCTGTAATATTATCGTTTTTTGGAGTGGTTTCAATAGCTAGTAAACTGCGCTCAGAGATTCTGTATTTACCATCAATAATATCTTGTATGGCATTTTCAATACCATCAACCTGAATGGTAGCTAAAAAACCTAGTCGTCCTGTGTTAATGCCTATTATAGGAATATCCAGGTCTTGAACAAATGTAATGGCTCTTAAAATAGTGCCATCACCACCAACACTAACAAGTAAATCGAAAGAAGTATCTAAAGTTTCGAATGTTTTAAATGAAGCGTAATTTTTTTTGTTTTGCTCTTCACGTTTTATAAGATTGTAAAACTCTGTTTCTATATAGGCGTCAAAATTATTTTTTAATAAATAATTAAAGAGTGTTTCAACCGAAATTGTTGTGCGCTCATTGTAAAATCGTCCAAAAACTGCAACCTTCATAGCTTACATATTTAAATATTTTTTCAAATAATCTGATCGTTCTTTGAGGCTTTCATTGTAGCTGTCTTCCTCATGCCCAGAAACAATGTTATAGCTGTAACGTCTAAAGGTCTGGATAATCTCATTAAGGCTTGAGTTGCCAATTTTTAAGGTAATTTGAACCACATCGTTTTTCATCTTAGAAACAAATGCTCCTAGAAGTTTTCCGTTGTTAGATTCAACAATCTGACTTATTTCACTAAACGAATAATCTAAAATTCCTTTTTCAATAACTAAAATGCCACCAGCTTCAAAAAAGAAAGGTGTTTCGTTAAAGAGGCTAATAACATCATTTAATTCGTAATAACCCAAATACACATTTCTGGTATCCAAAACAGGCATAATATTAGAGGCATTTTTTGCAAAAGCTTCTAATACATCCAACCATATGGTGGTATCTCTAACATAAAAATCTTCAATGGAATAAAGGTATTCACTTATCAACTTATCACCATCAAAGCAGTGTGCATCCGTTTCAGAAAAACTCCCTAAATAGCTGTTGTTTTTATCTTTAATGGGGATATGGGAATAAGTTAATTGATTAAACAGCAACTGTAAATCGCTTACCTTATTGTCGCCATTTAAAGGTTTTATGTCGTTAATAATGTATTCTGAAAGTCTCATTGCCTTACTTTATATGGATGCAAATTAATCAAAAAAATAGTATATAAGCTTGTTCTACTTTGTATTTTTGTTTTTTAAAATTGACAGATGACAAAGTTAAGTGTAAATATTAATAAGATAGCCACTTTGAGAAATTCTAGAGGTGGTGATGTGCCAAATGTAGTACAGTTTGCTAAAGATGCGCAACGATTTGGTGCAGAAGGAATAACCATTCATCCGAGACCAGACGAACGCCATATTCGTTATCAGGATGCTCACGATTTAAAACCAGAGGTTTATACCGAGTATAATATTGAAGGAAACCCTGTAACTAAATTTGTTGATTTGGTTTTAAAAGTTAAGCCTACTCAGGTTACATTAGTTCCTGATGCTATTGATGCAATAACCAGTAATGCGGGTTGGGATACCTTAAAACATAAAAGTTTTTTAATTGATGTGATAGCAGCATTTAAAGCGCATGGGGTAAGAACATCTATTTTTGTTGATCCGGTTTTAAATCAAATAGAAGGTGCTAAAGCAACAGGAACAGATAGAATTGAATTATACACTGAAGCCTTTGCACATGAATATGGTTTAGGAAATAAAAATGCGATTAAACCTTATGTAGATTGTGCTAATTTAGCAAATAGTTTAGGCTTAGGAATTAATGCGGGGCATGATTTGTCTCTTGATAATATCAAATTCTTTAAAGAAAATATTCCAGAGTTATTAGAAGTTTCAATTGGTCATGCGCTTATATCAGAAAGTTTATATTTAGGTGTGGAGAATGTGATTCAAATGTATTTGAATAAATTAAAATAATGCTGTTACATTCAAATATCATAGGAGAAGGTAAACCATTTGTTATTTTACATGGCTTTTTAGGCATGAGTGATAATTGGAAAACTTTAGGGAGGCAGTTTAGCGAACAGGGCTTCGAGTTGCACTTGATAGATCAAAGAAATCATGGGAGAAGCTTTTGGAGTCATGCTTTTAATTATGATGTTCTTTCCAGAGATTTAAAGCATTATTGTGATACCCACAAGCTAAAAGATATGGTGTTACTTGGGCATTCTATGGGAGGGAAAACAGCGATGTTGTTTGCAACTGAAAACCCAGAAATGGTCTCAAAGTTGTTAATTGCTGATATTTCACCACGCTTTTACCCAATTCATCACGATGCTATATTAGAAGGATTAAGTGCTTTAAATTTTAATTCTATTAAAAGTAGAGGGGAAGCCGATACTATTTTAAGTCATTATGTATCAGATTTTGGTACGCGCCAATTTTTACTTAAAAATTTATATTGGATTGAAAAAGGGAAGTTGGCTTTGCGCATTAATTTAGAGGTTTTAAAAAATGAAGTTGCCGAAGTTGGTGAAGCATTACCAGATTATTCAAGATTTGAAAAGGACACCTTGTTTTTACGTGGTGACCGATCAGAATATATAGGTGTGGATGATGAAAGACTCATTGCTAATCATTTTTCAAAAGCTAAAATAGTAACTATTTCAAATTCAGGGCATTGGTTACATGCCGAAAACCCAAAAGATTTTTTTGATGCTGTAATGCAATATGTAAAATGATTTTTTTAAAGTTATAGTGTTTTATAAGTTTATATGAAAAAAACAAGAAAATTAAGGGATTTGTGGTACAGTTTGTCTTCTAATCAAAGGTTTTTTATTAGAAGACTTTATTATTTGCCAGCAGATTTATTTGATAAATTTACTGGAAAAACAAATAAGTATGTACCTCCTAGAGGTTTGATTTATACGGGGTCTTCAATTGGTGCAAAAAAATACTTAAAAGAGGGTGTTAATCAGCTAGAGTTATTGAAAGATGAGATAAACCTTTTGCCTAGTGATACTATTTTAGATATAGGAAGCGGTGTTGGAAGGACGGCTATAGCTTTATCATCTTATCTAAATGCTCAGGCGAGATACGAAGGGTTTGATGTTGTAAAAAAAGGTGTGGATTGGTGTAATTCTGGGTTGGGAAAAGATTTTCCAAATTTCAATTTTAAATACGTTTCACTTTTTAATGACTTATATAATACTTCTAATAATAGTGCCCTGGATTTTATATTTCCTTATGAAGATCATACTTTTGATAAAATCTTTACATTTTCAGTTTTTACACATATGATGTTGGATGAAATTCAGCATTATTTTAAGCAAATTCAAAGAGTAATTACTAATGAAGGGTTGTGTTTTTCAACACTGTTTTTGTATAGCTCAGAAGATGAAAGTTATATAGCGACAAGAAAAGATTTTAATTTTCCTTTTAAAGGTGATGATGGTTATAGACTAATGAATGAAAATGTAAAATCTGGAAATATTGCAATTCATAAAGATAAACTTGATGAAATGTTAAAAAATGCTGGTTTGAAAAGAGTGAAATTTATTGATGGTTTTTGGAAAGATAAAGTAAGAGATTATTCTAAAAAAGAATATCAAGATATTGTTATATTTAAGAGGCAATAAATTTTGTACATTTATATAAATTATAAAAAGCATGAAACTCATTATTAAACTTTTACTAAATGCTGTTGCCGTATTTGCAATAGCACATTTTTTAAAAGGTGTAAATGTAGATACTTACGTAACTGCAATTATTGTTGCCGTGGTTTTATCGGTGTTAAATCTGTTTGTTAAACCTATTTTAGTTATTTTAACGCTACCTATAACTATTGTAACCCTAGGCTTATTTTTGCTTATAATAAATGCGCTAATTATTTTGCTAGCCGATAAACTTATAGATGGCTTTTCTGTAAGTAGCATTTGGGTAGCAGTTTTATTTAGTATTCTACTTTCTGTGTTGCAATCCATACTGCATTCCCTTTTTAAAGAAGCTAAAAAATAGCTTCAAAATCAAGTATTTAAAACTTTGTTAGGATGTAAAAATATATTATTTTTGCATCCCAATTTTAGTAACACGTATTGCTGCGAGGTTTTGCCTCGTGAGTGTTTATTAAAATTGTCGTTCCAGCGAAAGCTGAAACCTATGAATTTTAGGGTTTTTTAAAGAACCTTTTTTGTTAAATGCCTGATTTAAGGCTTTATATCATTAAAATGAATATTACAAGAGAAAACGTTGATGCATTAAACGCAGTAGTAAAAGTTGATATTGCTAAAGAAGATTATAGCGATAAAGTAGAAAAAATACTAACAGATTATCGTAAAACAGCTAATATTCCTGGTTTTAGAAAAGGGCATGTGCCAATGGGGATGGTTAAAAAGCAATATGGAAAAGCAGTTTTAGTAGATGAAGTAAATAAACTATTACAAGATGCGTTAAATAAATATTTAACTGAAGAAAAGTTAGATGTTTTGGGGCAACCATTACCAAAACCACAAGATGATATTGATTGGGATGCCGAAGGGTTTTCTTTTGAATTCGAATTAGGTTTAGCACCAGAGTTTGATGTGAACTTAAAAAGTAAAAAGGCTATAACACGATACAATATTGTTGCAGATGATAAAATGATTGATGAGCAAATTGAGCGTATTCAAAAGCAATACGGGAAATTAGTATCTCAAGATACTGTTGAAAAGGACAGTGAAATTACTGGAACATATACAAACGAAGCACACGAGATTGATAATAAAGTAACTTTAACTTTAGATAAATTTAAGGGTAAAGCAACGGCTAAACAATTTATTGGAGCTCAGGCAGGAGATGTTATTGTATTAAAAACTAAGGGGCTTTTTGAAGATGATCACGATTTAATGCACGCCTTAAAAATAGAACATGATGCTGCTCATGGTTTAGATATTGAAGTGTCTTTTACAATTTCTGAAATCAATGAAAGAGAATTAGCAGATTTAGATCAAGAATTGTTTGATAAGTTATTTGGAAAAGATAGTGTAAGCTCTGTTACTGAATTAAAAGCTAAAATAAAAGAAGATGCAGAAAAGCAATTTGTGCAACAAGCAGATCAAAAGCTTTTAAACGATGTTACTGAGTATTTAGTTGAAAATACAAAATTCGATTTGCCGGCAGAATTCCTTACAAAATGGATGCAAACTGCAGGTGAAAAAGAAATGGATGCAGAACAAGCTAAAGAAGAATACGAAAAATCAGAAAAAAGCTTACGTTATCAATTAATTGAAGGGAAATTAATTGAAGAAAACGATATTAAAGTTACTATGGATGATATTAAAGGTCATGCACGTGAGATGATAAAAGGTCAGATGGCTCAATTTGGTCAAATGAATCCTTCTGATAAGGAGTTAGATGATATCGCTGCTCGTGTTTTATCAAATCAAGATGAGGCACGCCGTATTTCAGAACAATTAGTAAGTCAAAAATTATTATCACTATACAAAGAAAAAGCAAATATAAAAGTAAAAGAATTGAGTTACGAAAAGTTTGTTAAAGAAGTATACGGAGATAAATAAATCAAAGAATAATTCATTATATTTATGCGCTTAAATCTAGTAATATTAGGTTTAAGCGCTTTTTTATTCAAAATAAATCATAAAAGACATTATGGATTACGCAAAAGAATTTGAAAAATTCGCGATAAAAGATCAAGGGATTAGTAGTACATATTATAATAAAATTATAAGTAGTATGTATCCAACAAACCTCACACCAAATATTATTGAAGAACGCCAGATGAATATTGCAGTTTTTGATGTGTTCTCTCGTTTAATGATGGATCGAATTATTTTTTTAGGAACAGGTATAAACGATCAGGTTGCTAATATAGTTCAAGCCCAATTACTCTTTTTAGAAAGTACCGATGCTTCAAAAGATATACAAATTTATATCAATTCGCCGGGAGGAAGTGTATATGCTGGATTAGGGATTTATGATACCATGCAGTTTATAAAGCCGGATGTAGCCACTATTTGCACGGGTATGGCCGCATCAATGGGGGCCGTTTTATTATGTGCCGGCGAAAAAGGGAAGCGTAGTGGTTTAACCCATTCTCGTGTTATGATTCATCAACCTTTAGGTGGTGCTCAAGGGCAAGCCAGTGATATTGAAATTACTGCTCGTGAGATTTTGATCTTAAAAGAAGAGCTTTACAAAATAATTAGTAAGCATTCAGGTCAAGATTACGACAAAGTATACGAAGATAGTGATCGTGATTACTGGATGAAAGCCGATAAGGCCAAGGAATATGGTATGATAGACGAGATTTTAGCTCGTAATTAAATAAATTTTTGTAGTTTTATAAGATTATTACTGAGGGATTATAAGAATTCTCATCTTCTTAAATATAAAGATTAATGGCAAAGGAAGAATTAGAATGTTCGTTTTGTGGACGAAAAAAACCTGAAACGAATTTATTAATAGCTGGATTAGATGCACATATATGCGACCGTTGTATAGAGCAGGCGCATGGTATTGTGCTGGAAGAATCTAAACAAAGCGACAGTAATGATTTATCCGCAGAATTGAAGCTTCGTAAGCCTCAACAAATCAAAGGCTTTTCTGGATCGAATATATTATAGGGCAGGAAATGACGAAAAAAAGTGATGTCCGTTGCTGTATACAATCATTATAAACGGTCTGTTACAACCCCCTTCAAAAGATGATATTGAGATTCAAAAATCCAATATTATTATGGTTGGACAAACCGGAACGGGAAAAACATTAATGGCTAAAGACGGTTGCAAGAATGCTGAATGTACCATTGGCCATTGTCGATGCAACAGTTCTAACAGAAGCAGGCTACGTAGGCGAAGACGTGGAAAGTATTCTGACCCGACTGCTTACAGGCTGCCGATTACAATCTTAGAAAAAGCCGAAAAGGGTATTGTTTTTATTGATGAAATTGATAAGATTGCACGTAAAAGCGATAATCCATCAATTACTCGCGACGTTTCTGGTGAAGGTGTACAGCAAGCATTGCTTAAACTTTTAGAAGGTACCATAGTTAATGTTCCACCTAAAGGAGGGCGTAAACATCCTGATCAAAAATTTATTGAAGTTAATACCGAAAATATTTTGTTTATTGCAGGCGGTGCTTTTGATGGAATTGAACGTGTCATTTCTAAGCGATTAAATATGCAGGCCGTAGGCTACAGTGCTTCTATGTCTGATGATGTTGTCGATCAAGATAACTTACTTCAATATATTATTCCTAAAGATTTAAAAGATTTTGGATTGATTCCTGAAATTATTGGACGTCTTCCTGTGCTAACCTATATGGATCCGCTTGATGCTAAAACATTAAGAGCCATATTAACAGAGCCTAAAAACGCCATTATTAAGCAGTATAAAAAATTGTTTGAAATGGATAAGATAGAGTTCTCTATTACCGATGGAGCATTAGATTTTATAGTAGGAAAAGCAATCGAGTACAAACTTGGAGCTAGAGGGTTACGCTCTTTATGCGAAGAAATTTTAACAGATGCTATGTTTGAATTGCCAAGTAGTAACGAAAAAAAGCTTAATGTTACCAAACTGTATGCAGAAAGCAAATTAACTAAAACCACAATAAAGAAACTTAAAGCAGTTTCGTAAATAATATATATTTTATCTTATAAAAAAACCACGCTAATTTAGCGTGGTTTTTTATTTTATGGATGTTAATTAATAATAGACACTATGATTAATTTTTTTATCAATAAGAATCAACTTTTTTAATGAGGGTATTAAAAATATTAGTTGAATTTACGTAGTCTAGCAATTAATACTTTTTAAAAGTATACTTATTTATAAAGTCTGCAAAGTGTTTTTCAGGCTTTTAGATGATTAGACGAAATACTCGTTTAAAACACTTTTTTAGACTGCATTTAGTCGATTTAAAAGGCTTTAATCTAAAATAACAAATTCAATACGTCTATTAGATTGGTGTTCTTCATCGGTACATGAATTTGTTTTTACAATCAATTAATGGTTTTGTCTCTCCATAACCTTTTGAGGTTATTCTATTTTTTGCAATGCCATGTTTAATTAAATAATGTAATGCAGATTTAGCTCTTTTGTTAGACAATTTTAAATTGTAAGCATCATTTCCTTCTAATATCTGTATGTGCATTTATAGCCAATGTAATTTCCGGATTGTCCTTAAGCACTTTTATAATCTTGTCTTAAAGAAATAGTTGATTCTTCTTTAATGCTGTATTTTGCAAAATCAAAATAAATATTTTCTAATACAATTCTTAATTCATCATCAACTTTAGCAATTATAGGTTCGGTAGTGTTTAATTCTAAGCTCTTTTTATATGTTGTATTGAAATTTCGGTTCGCTAAGAATTTTTTTATTCAAAATCAGCATCTTTAAACCCGTCTTTTTGAGTGCTTAAGGTGTACAATTCAAAAGGCCTCAACATTATTAAAACTAAAAGCTCCAGACTCATCAGTAGTTTGTCTGGCTACTTCATTATTGTCTTCATCTTTAAGAATGATAAGCGTATTAGGGAGCTTGATTTTTGTTACCAGGTCTACAACATTACCTTTTTAAAGATTGAATAATTTCATTATTAACAGCTGTGTAAATATCAAAACTACCTTTTCCATTTGGTTTGTTGGATGATACATATCCTTTATTTTTTGTAGCCAAAAAATAGGCAATTTCATCATAGCGCGAATTAATGGTGTTTCCAAGATTTCTCGGAGCTTTATATCTATTGTTAAGGAATTCTGCTAGTAAAAAGATCGTAACCACCCATATTTAGATGTCCTTTAGAGGAAAAGTACAGGTGTTTTTCGTCTATAGATAATGAAGGGTATTTTTCATCAGAAGTTGTGTTTATCGCATGTCCTAAATTTATTGGAGCCTCTAAAGAACCATCGGCCATTAACGTTAGACACATAAATGTCGTAACCACCAATAGACCCAGGCATATTAGACGAAAAATATAATTTATCGCCTTTTCTGTTTAAAAACGGTGTTTCTATAGAAACATTCGCTTTGTTAATATCTAATAGCTCTTCTTTTATCCAATTACCATGAGAGCCTTCTTCAAGTGTGGCTTTGTATAATTTATATTCGAGTGAGTTTTTTCTACTACTTCTTGTATAATAAACGGTTTTTTCGTTCTGGTGAAAATGTAAGCTGGTCTTCACTATCATTAGTGTTTAGTATTCTTGAGAATAATAAAGGTTTACTTAAAGCTCCATTTTTGCCAATGTCTAAACAGAATAATTCTTTGTAGGCCTCCTTGGTGTTTAAAATCAATTTTTGCAAGTCCACCAAGTTTTTTAGATGAAACCATAATTAGTTTATTTCTAAAAAAACCAGTACCGATTTCTGAGTATTTAGTATTTACACCAGCATCTAAAAGCTCAAATTCAAAACCGTTGGCACCTATGTCATTTACCAAAACAGAAGTTTTAGAATGGGGTTAAAGTGGGCTTTGAAGTATCCATGTTTGTTGCAATCAAATTTGAAGGCCCTTGACTAAATATAAAGTTTGAGATAAAACAAATAATAACGAAAAGATTAGCTTTCATTGTATGAGAGAGGTTTAAGATTAATTAGTTTTTCAAAAATAATTGTTACCCCTAAGATAAAATGAAATTTACTAGACCAATCGCAGTTTAATTCGTTAAGTAATTGTTTTTCAATGTCCTTTTGGTGTTTGTAGATTAAGAGTTTAAACTTAATAAATCGTCCATGTAGTCTCTGGTATTAGAAAGTCTAGGTATTTTATGTTGCCCGCCTAATTTATCGTTTTGCTTTAGCCAATCATAAAATAGTTGTTGTCGAGCTATATGTATTTTAGGCTTATTAAGCGTTAAGTTGTTATAACGCTTGGCCTCGTAATCTGAATTTAAAGATTTTAAAGCATTATCAAATAATTCATTAAAATAGTTAAGGTCTTTTGGAGGGGTTTTAAATTCAATAAGCCATTCGTGTGCACCTTTTTCTTTATCTTTCATAAAAATAGGTGCTGCGGTATAATCTACTATTTCTGCTTTTGTACGCTTACAAACTTTTTTTTAATGCATCTTCGGCATTTTCAATAATTTAGCTCTTCACCAAAAACATTAATATGATGTTTCGTTCTTCCTGAAACTTTTATTCTATATGGCTTTTAAAGATGTAAATCTAACAGTATCGCCAATTTTATAGCGCCCATAAACCTGCATTTGTGGTAATAATAACCGCATAATTTTGGTTAAGTTTAACTTCACTCAACGGAATAGCGTATTCTTCTGATGAGGCATAAATATTCATAGGAATAAATTCATAAAAAATGCCATAATCCAGCATTAATAATAACTCACTTGAATTATTTTGATCTTGAATAGCAAAAAAGCCTTCCGAAGCATTATAAATTTCGTAATACTTGAAGTTGTTTTTAGGTAGTATTTTTTTTGTACTGATCTTTTATAGGGTGTAAAACTCACACCGCCATGAAAGTAAACCTCTAAGTTAGGCCAAACCTCATGTAAGTTTTGTTTTCCAGTGGTTTCCAATACGTTATTTAATAAAACGAGCATCCAGGAAGGTACGCCAGCTAAAGCTGGTAACATTTTCATTAATAGTTTCGTCTACAATAGCCTGCATTTTATATTCCCAATCGCTCATTAACGAAACTTTATTACTTGGCGTACTGCTAAACTCTGCCCAAAATGGCATATTATCAATTAAAATAGCCGATAAGTCACCAAAAATAGTACCGTTTTCTTTGTACAATTCTTTGCTTCCTCCCAAGCGCAAACTCTTTCCTGTAAATAATTGCGAATCCTCATTATTGTTAAGATACATACATAATAAATCTTTTCCCGCTGCATAATGGCAATCTTCTAAAGATTCTAAGCTTACTGGGATAAACTTGCTTTTAGCATTAGTAGTGCCACTAGACTTGGCAAACCATTTTATAGGACTTGGCCAAAAAATATTGGTTTCCCCCCTTCGGGAGCGCTCTATGATATCTTGCCAACCTTCGTAGTTTTTTATTGGAATCCGTTCAGCAAACGTTTTGTAATTTGTGATAGATGCAAAATCGTATTGTTTTCCAATTTCGGTGTCTTTAGCCGTGTCTATAAGATTTAAAAGTAATTCATTTTGTACTTCGTTAGGGTATTTTAAAAACAATTCAATTTGATGAAATCGTTTTTTTAAAAACCAAGAAGCAATAGAATTTACTAAAGGAATTGGCATATTTATTTTATCTTTAAAGTTCTTAAAAATAAGACTTTTTTTTATGAACTACCAAGGCGTTTTAACAAAAATGGAAACTGAGTTTTCGCAACCTATTCAATATTTCTTAGTATTTGAAAATGATTTTTTGAATATGAATCAGTTACTAAATAAAAGCATTAGCATACAATTTGTTAAATACCAATGTTTAAATTGCGGGTTAGATAAACCAATTTACAGGCAAGGTTTTGATAAGCAATGTTTTTATGATGTACCACAGGCAGCAGATTGGATTATGCGTCCCGAATTAAGTACGGCTCATTTAGGTAAAGAAGATCGTGATTTAGAATTTGAAAAGCAAGTACAATTGCAACCGCATATTGTGTATTTAGCAAATTCCAGTAATGTAAAAGTTGGTGTTACAAGAAAACAACAAGTGCCTACGCGCTGGATAGATCAAGGCGCTCATGAAGCTATTGAAATTGTTGAGGTGCCAAATCGTTATCTTGCTGGTATTACCGAAGTGGCTTTAAAAGATTATGTAGCAGATAAAACGAATTGGCGAAAAATGCTTAAAAATGAGATTGAGGATGAAAATTTAGCTGAATGGAGAGATCGCTTAAAGCAATATATTCCTGATGAAGCAATAGATTATTTTATTGAGAACAATACTGAAACCAATTTGGAATTTCCTGTTTATAAATACCCGGAAAAGCCAAAAAGCTTAAACATTGTTAAGCAACAGCAATATTCTGGAAAACTTGTTGGAATTAAAGGCCAGTACTTAATTTTTGAAGATGAAACTGTTTTTAATATTCGTGCTAATGAAGGTTTAGTGGTTAATATTTCTATTAACTAAAAGGAGTATATATTAATCATTTGAACAATGCCAATTATAACTAATAGGGCACCTGTAAATTTATTAACTACTAAATTTATGCTTTTAGTTTTTTTCTTAATGATTAAACTAAACCTACTGTAAAAATAAAGTGTTAGTAATTTGCCCAGGTAAATACCGGTAAAGAATAAAAATAATACCCCGAATGATGATTTAAGCGATAGCATAATATGGTTATTATTTATAAACCCATAAACAAGAACCCAATAAATTAGTACAGGCGGATTTACCAAACCAAGTATAAACCCCATGATGTATTTTGACTGTGTAAGCTTTCTTTGCTTAGGGAATTTTTTAGTGTCTTTTTTAAAGAACAAAAACACGCCAATTGCTAATAATAAAACAGTTATAAAAACCTGAACCCATACATTATTATTAAAAAAATCTTTAACTACCACATTACAGTGTAAAGCATAATATGATAAGATAACTTCGGCTATTCCAGCAGTTATGGCAATTTTAAAAGCTTGATTAGCATTCTGCTTTAATGTAGTGTTTATTACAGCAATGTTTGAAGCGCCAAGAGGTAAGGCACTTAGTATAGAAGCAAATATTCCTATAAGAAAGTAAACTAAAATCATAATCTTTTTGTGGTGTAAGATTATAAAAGCTTACAAAAATATAATCCCAATTACATATTATGTAATTGGGATTTATATATATGTATTAGTATAAGAAACTAAATTTCTTCTTGATCTCTTAAATTTTGAATGTACGCAGCTTTTTGTATTTCACGACGACGCTTGACCGATGGTTTTGTAAAAAACTGCCCATCTCTTAAATTTTGCATCACTTTAATATTTCTGTGTTTTCTTTTGTAGCGTTTTAGAGCTCTCTCGATGTTTTCACCATCTTTAACTATAATCTTTAACATAAATATAACTTATTTTGCTTTTTTAAGGACTTCTTAAAAAGGATGACAAAGTTTAGATTTTTTATTATGAAAACCTAATTAATTGTGTCTTCTTTCTTCTTTTTATTTCCTAATAGGCCACCAAGCGCATTTTTAACGGCATTAGAAGTGCTGGTTTTAGCAGAATCTGATGGTGTTTTGTTACCTTTAATAATATCGCCCAAAACATCTTTTACGGTATTTTCTTGTTCTTTTTTTAAAGAGTCTGTCTTAGTTTGGTTATTACCAATAACATCACCAATTAAATCTTTAACCTTGTCTTTACCTTGGTTTAGCAGCCTTTGTTTTTCTATTTCAATAAGTTGTTTTGTTAAGTTATTAATGCCGCTGGATAAATCAGTTTTTACTGTTGGACTAGTATAAGTGCCACTTATACTTGCTGTTACAGGAATGGAGATGTTTTTAGCCTCTTCGGTATCAATTTTTCCAATTAATTGATTTATATCACTGCCTAAATATTTTGCAGGGACATTAAAAATAGCATTATAGCTTAATGTTTTATCAAAACCATGAGATCCGGAAATATCGATAATAATATCTTCGTATTTTAATTGAAAAGGTTTTACACTTACCTGTCCGTTTGCAAATTCCAGTTTAGTTTTTAAATCGTTTAGGTCTAACTTATCAAAATCTATAAAAGTTATAGCACTTTCCAATTTATGAATTAAACCACTATTGCTTTTACTAATTTTTGTGGCCAATAATTCTGCAAAGGCATCGCCAGAAACACTATTGAAGTTTAGAGAAAACGTTTGATCTAAACTTCCAGATAAATTAATGCTTGTGTTTAACTTTCCATCTAAAAGCTTTGCAATCGGAGCTAAATTTTTAAGTAATTCCAGGTCTTTAAAAGACTCCGCAATATCAAACCCGTTAGCGCCTAAATTTAAATTAAAGGTGGGTGTTTCTTTTTTTGTAGATACGTCTCCTGCTATTGATAAAGCCCCATCAAAGATGTTAGATGTCATATCTTTTATTGTGGCTTGCTGATCTTTTATCAGCAGGATGCCCTTTACATTTTTTAAGCTTAAGTTATCGTAAATCACTGTTTTTGCATTCGCATTTATAGAGCAGTTTAAAAAGGCCGGGATTTTTAAAGATTCACTATCTGAGGTGGTTTTATTTTCTGAGGCTTCGCTGTCTTCTGTCATAAAATCACTCACTTTAAACATATTGGCATTTACATTAAAATTACCTTGTAAGGTGTTGTCACTCAGTAAAAAGCCTAATAAATTTTTTATAGTTCCGGTAGCATTTAAGTCACTATCACCTGTTTTTGCTTTAAAACTATTTAACGAGACCTTTTCGGGGTTAAACGTCATGTAAGCGGTGGAAATATGAATAGGGTTTACAATGTCTTCTGAAGAAAACACAAAATCGGTAATACTAGCAGAGCCAGTATTTTTAATGCGCTCATAAGCATTGGTCTCAATAGCTTTCATATCGAAAGCCGTATTAATTTTACCCTTTAAAATACCACTTAATGCGTTTTCTAACTCAATAGGATATACCTTGGTAATATTTGCTAAGTTTAAAACCCCATCAATATTAGCATTAACCAACATGTTTTTTGTAATGTTTTTTAAAGTTGCAGAAGATTTAAAGATATCGTCATCAATTTTAAAGTTTAATTTTTGAATATCTACATAAGTGTCATCAGCATTTCCAGTTGTGTTTTTTATGGAGGTGTTTATGGAAATATTACTAACGCGTTTTGGTAAGTTAGGATATTTAAACGAGGCATTATTTGAAGCGATATTAATATCTAAATGAGGTATGGTTTCTTCAGAAACTAAGCCTTTTATTATTCCATTTACTTTAAAGTCGCCGGTGGTTTGTACATCTTCAATATTTTTAGAATATGCTTTAGGGATAACGGCTAAGAAACTTTTAAAGTCTGATTCTGGATTTTTAAAAGTAATGTCTATGTCTTGTCCGTTTTCAAGTTGCTGTAAGTAACCTTGAAATTCTAGGGGCAAATCGTTTATAAAGCCTCTGTTTTCTTTAAAAGTATATTTGCTGCTATTTAAATCTAACCCGATTAAAGCATCTAGTTTTACAGGATTGTTGCTTAAATAGTTTGTGCTGTCAATGGTAATACTAATATTAGCTTTGCTTTTAGTATCTAATTCTGAGTTTTTTGCCGAAAAAATGCCATGCCCTTCGTGATTTAATTCTGAAACATGAATTAAGGTGTTTGACGCTTCATCCAGATATGTTAGTGCACTATTGTCAATACTGTAATCTTCAAGATTAAATGAAAAACTACTCGTTTCGGTTTCGTTTGGAGTCGTTTCATCTGCTTTAGTAATATGGTAATTAGCATCACCAAATTTGTTTGTTTTTAAAGTTAACAATGCTTCGTCTATATCGATTGAATTTACTGTAATAGGGGCTTCATCAGCCTTTTTAAATAATTCTTTTATAGGCATGGTGAATGAAATGTTTTTCGCGGTAGCTAAAGTTTCATCTTTAAAGGGTTCAAAATTCGTAATTACCAAATCACTAACACTAACCTTTGCTTGTGGGAAGCTACTAATAAAGCTTAAGCTTACATCGCTAAATTCTACCTTGGCATTAACATTTTGGTTAATAAAACGTTTAATCATGTCTTTAATTTGCCCTTGAAAAGTGAAAGGAATAGCGATTAAAAGCGCAATGATAATAAGGAATGTAATACCAATAATTTTAAAAACTTTTTTCATAAACAAAATTTTGTCATTCCAGCAAAGGCTAGAATTTTACTAAATAGATGTTGTTAGTTTATATACGCAAAAATGATGCTAAAAGTTGAAACTAATGCTAATTATTGTGTGTTATAGAGCATCTTTACCCATGTTATCTATTACATTACCACCTTCTAAAAGGTTAATCTCTTCATTTACTTTTAAGTTAAAACGTTTTCTGAATAAATAAACACCTAAATATAAAAATGGGGTGTCGCAAGCTGCTACTATAACCTTAAATAGAAATCCACTTATTAATAAACCTTTAAAATTTACCCAATCTAAAATCCCAAAATAGCTAAGTAGGGTCACAATTGAAAGTGTGTCTACAAATTGGGAAAACCAGGTTGAAAAATTATTTCTTAGCCATAAATGTTTGCCTTTAGTTAGACGCTTCCAGAAATGATAAATTTGAATATCTACAAATTGTGCAAATAAATAGGTAAGCATACTTGCAAAAACAGCAATAATTGAATTGCCAAACACATGATTAAATGTATTATCATTTACATGAGACCACGAGGTTGCAGGAACATTATCTGCTACATAGATTATTAAAAGTGAAAAAATCGAAGCAAAAATTCCAACTACCACAATATCATTAGCACGTTTTTTACCATATATTTCACTGATTAAATCGGTAATTAAAAAGGTAATGGGATAAGGTAAAATACCAACCGAAATCTCAAAAAGTTTACTTCCAAAAATCTCCACATCTAAAGGATACCAATAAAAGAATTTCTGGAAAATCAGATTCGAAACTACCAATGACGTTATAAATAAGGCTCCTAAAAGGATATAAATACGCTGTGCAGCAAGTTTATCTTTTAAAGTCATATAAATTGTGAATAAATACGTCTTGTAAATATAAAGGATTAAAAATTGTTTTAGTTATTTTGCTTTCTCTATGATAAAACCAACAACATTTCATATCGCATTAGGTAGTAATAAGGGCGATAAGTTTAAAAACCTTCAAAATGCCATAGATGCTATTTATGCAAGAATAGGAACTATTAAACTCATTTCTAAAGTTTATAAATCGCCTGCTTTTGGATTTGATAGCGATGATTTTTTAAACTGTTGTTTGGTTTTAGAGTCCAGTTTGCTGCCAAAAACTGTACTGAAGGAACTACTGTTTATCGAAACGGCTTTAGGACGCACACGTAAAAAAGGAGCAAACTATGAGGCAAGAACCATTGATTTAGATATTATTTTTGCAGAAGATAAAATTATAGAAACCAAAAAGTTGCAAGTACCGCATCCGGAAATGGAGAAGCGTAGGTTTGTATTACAACCACTTAATGATATTGCAACCAAAGTGAAACACCCGAAGATTGATAAAGAAGTGTCGGTTTTATTAGATGAATGTGACGATGAGTCGGTTTTAGAGCCTATTAATATTTGGTTAAAAAACCCAAGTAAAGCATACGATTTTTCAAAGTATAATTATATCGCTATTGAAGGGAATATAGGCGCAGGAAAAACCAGTTTAGCTACTAAAATGGCTCAGGATTTTAATGCAAAACTGATTTTAGAACGCTTTGCAGACAATCCGTTTTTACCTAAGTTTTATGATGATGCACAGCGTTATGCTTTTACTTTAGAGATGTCTTTTCTGGCAGATCGCTACCAGCAGATTTCGGATGATTTATCGCAGCTCGATTTGTTTAAAGATTTTATTGTGAGTGATTACGACGTATTTAAATCACTCATTTTTTCAAAAATCACTTTAGCAGAAGACGAATTTAGTTTATACCGAAAGTTGTTTTATTTAATGTATAAAGACATTGCTAAGCCAGAATTGTATGTGTATTTATATCAAAATACAGAGCGTTTACAACAAAATATTAAGAAGCGCGGACGCGATTACGAACAAAATATAGCTGATGATTATTTAGAAAAAATTAATGCAGGCTATTTGGAGTTTTTAAAAACTCAAAAAGATTTTAATGTGAAAATTATTGATATATCTGATAGAGATTTTATTGAAAATAGAACAGATTATTTGTGGATTTTGCAAGAGATTTGTAGAGCGTAATTTTTTTTGAATTGTAAATGTCCTTATGATTAGGTATAAGAAGTTTGAATTTTTTAAGTTTAGAATCATTTAAAGAGATAAGGCTTTTTAAAATACTTTATACAACATCGTTACAATACGCCCTTTTCTAATTTCTAGAATATGCGCTCCAAGTTGTTTTTCTTCTCTAATTTCAAAATTAAAAGGGGGTTCTAAAATATTAACCCCACTGTTTTGTTTTAGTCTAATGCCTTGCCCAGTAATAATGTCTTGGTTTGGAATAAAGTTACCCAGCGGAATATGTTCGGTTAGAATGATGTATTTGTATGTTTTTAATTTTGTTAAAACATGTTGTATTTCGGTGTTAGATAAATGCTGTAAAACCTGACGTATAATAACACAGTCTGCTTTTGGTAGTTTATCTTTTACAATGTCTAAACAATAAAACTCTAGGTTATCTCTTTTAAAAAGAGCTTTGTTTCTTTCAATTAGTGTATCAACAATATCAATAGCAATATATTTTTTGGCGTGTTTAGTGAGGTGCTTTCCAATATTAAAATCTCCGCAGCCTAAATCGCAAATCATTAAATCATTATTTTGAGATTTTAAAAATGCAGTTACAACATCTAAATAAGGGTTTATTATTTCTGGATGGTGTGAACCTTCACCGGAATAAAAATCAAAACCTTTTCCACCCCAAAGGTTTAAGTCGTAAATCTGGGTCATTACATCTTTTGTGGGCCATGGGGTTTTGGTTTTTTTTGACATAATCTATGAGATTTCTCGACTGCACCGAAATAACAGCAAAGCTATTTTATATTAACTTCTAACTTTGAAAACACATCCCAAACCACAACGCCACAACTTACAGAAATATTTAAAGAATGTTTCGTGCCAAATTGAGGGATTTCAATAACAACATCACTATTGCTAACCACATCCTGTGCAACACCCTTTACTTCGTTGCCAAAAACAAGAGCGTATTTTGTGTTAGATTCAACTTTAAAATCGTTTAGCATAGTGGCATTTTCAACTTGTTCTATAGAACAAATTTTCACATTTTCAGCTTTTAGTTTTTTAACTAAATCGAGGGTGTTTTCAACATATTCCCAATCTACTGTTTCGGTACTTCCTAAAGCCGTTTTATGGATGTCTTTATGTGGCGGCTTTGCTGTAATACCACAGAGGTAAATTTTTTCAATTAAAAAGGCATCACTTGTTCTAAAAACGGAACCAATATTGTTTAGGCTTCTAATATTATCAAGTACAATAATTAAGGGTGCTTTTTTAACACTTTTAAAGGCATCAACACTTAATC